>JAUXAG010000002.1 GCA_030614915.1 Actinomycetes bacterium
CTGATATAGCCCGTTGCCGCAACCCGGTACGGCCTGGCCGTGTGGAACCACGCCGAATCAGACGCCATACAGAGGTTTACCCATATCTAACAATATCACGCGATCTTGCACGAAAGAAATGCTTATCCTAATGCCATTAGGGTGATGCCCCGGAGGTTATCGAGTTTCATCCCGGCCTGGACGGAACCGCGTTATCCTCTGCACTAAGGCTGTCAGCACAACACTGTCAAACCGGCAAGGGGGATACATTCAAAGGGTGACTTCCGGAGTAATTCATTAATCTGTCTGCACTCCGTCCCTGTCGGTTGCAAACCAATATCCCGTACAACCGCGACTGTCATGACCGCCTGCCCGATGCACGTCACCTTCTTTCTTAGCCAATCGAGCGGGGTAGCAAACCATTGTCGATTTCTACAAACACATCTTCATATGGCATTCTGGCGGATACGCCAGGAAATGATAACCACCGCTTAGAACTTAGGTTATACGACATTCCCTGTCCGGTCAAGAGAAATCCAGATGCTACCTACGACTGTTCTGACTCCTCATCAACTGGCCATAGCTAGCCACATACCTCAACGTTTTCATGACTTTGCACCGCGCAACCCCACAAGTCATATCTAATGCTGTATTCAGGCTGCTCGCAAGCCGCATAGCCGTGGCAAAGGTAATTCTGTTTACTATCCGGATTTTCTCGTTACAATACCACCATGATATGGAAACCGTGGACATTATTTACCGTGGCCGTTGCTGGATGGATGAGCCGCTCAACGTCAAGAGAGGAGCCGATATTATGCTGAGGATATGTTGTTGACAGATCGTCTTTATTCATAGAAGGTCGGAGGGGTGACGACCCAATACCGGTCAACACGGCTTCACCCGTCACGTGAGAACGTGGTGCTTTTCCAGAAGCTTTGATCTAGAGCAACCAGAAATGCTTAACCTGATTCTTGACACCAATACACTATTTAATCCAACGGATCTCAGACAACTGGCTACCAATCCGCAGTACGTGTTGTGGGGGTCGATACTTAACATTGTAGAAACGATTTCGGATATTGTCGATGATGCTAGCTTCAGCAAAGCAAGATCTCAGCTTCGAATCCTAAGGGAGGTTGCTGGGAAGAACCTCTTGCCTGATCCCGATAGGCTCTTTCGCAGGGATATTGGGTATTACATCAAGAATGCGGAGTTGGACATCTGGCAGCTCATGATCGATATTGTCATTTCTGCAAATACCCTTGAGGAGTGCGTGAAAGGCAAAGCCAATGAGACTCTGGGAATCTTTCAAAAACTCAATGTGCAAGAGGCGCAAGAATGGAGGCAGGCTTGCGGCAGTGCATTCTTAAATGACACGACTCGGATGATCCAATCTCTTAATCGCAGTGCAGTCTGTACTGAAAATACATGGCAAGTCAAAATGGAAGAAAGGGAACTATCTGCTTTGCGTCACTTCTTCCGATTTTCCGAGGCAGACGAGATGATGGTGCGTGCCGTTCTTGAACGAAATGGTATTACGTCAACGATGGCTACCCGCGATGTGTTTGAACGAGCCTTATCCATATTGACTCACTTTACTAAGGCGTACCAGGGCTATTTGCTGAAAATATTCCAGGACAACACCAAACCGCGTGAGAATGATTACAACGATCTTCACCTGACTATGGCCATTTGGCGACCAGGATGGATCCTAGTCACTCAGGAGAGCAAATTGCGTGAGTGGATGCGCTTGGGTGGTGTAGCATCGCCGAAATATGCTTCGATAGAGGAACTCTTGAGGGGATGATCCCCAGAATATCTGCTTGGACACGGCCTTTTAACGATCAAGATCAAGCGTTGGAAATGGCGTGGCCGCGCCATTTTCAATCCCGTGTGGTCCCAAAAGTCGGCCGAAGTCTAATTCCTTTGTGCGACCATAGCCTTGCCAAGAGGATTCTGTTTACTCACCAGCCTTCCCCCGCTACAATACCACCATGATCTGGAAACCATGGACACTATTTACCGTGGCCGTTGCCGGATGGATGAGCCAGCAACAACAGGAGGTGATAGCTTACCTCCGTGAGGAAAACCGCATCTTGCGGGAGCAACTTGGCCGGAAACGCATCCTTCTGAGTATCGAGCAAAAACGCCGTTTGGCGACCAAGGGCAAGATAATTGGTCGGGCTTTGCTTGCTCAATTCGGAACCTTGTTTTCCCCAGGTACGATTTTGAAATGGCACCGCATGCTCATTGCCCGTAAGTACGACGGGAGCGGCAAGCGGCGCCCTGGTCCGCCGCCAACTAAGAGGAAGATGATCCGCGACCTGGTGTTGCGGATGGCTCGTGAAAACGATACGTGGGGATACGGCCGCATCTACGGAGAACTGCGTGGCCTGGGCTACGATGTGCACTGGCAGACCGTCCGGCGGGTAATGAAGGACCATGGCCTACTGGACGATCCTGACCCCGAGGCAAAGACATCCTGGAAGGACTTCCTCCGTTCGCACTGGGAAAGCATCGCGGCCTGCGATTTTTTTACTTTGGAGGCCTGGACGCGAGCTGGCTTGACACGATTCCTTGTCCTCTTTGTAATCGAGCTGTCTACCAGAAGAGTAAAACTTGTAGGCATTCATCATACACCTACTGAACCATGGATGCTTCAGCAGGCCCACAATCTGACTGACGCTGAGGACGGATTCCTCAAAGGCAAACGAGTGCTCATACATGATCGTGATCCGCTCTTCACGAAGAAGTTTCAGAGAACGCTCGGTAGCGTGGGCGTGCGATGTCTTAAGATGCCCAAGCAGTCGCCAAATTTAAATTCTTACGCCGAAGCCTGGATACAGAATGCAAAAAGAGAGTGTTTCAATAGAATGATCTTCTTTGGCGAAGCCCATGTCCGTCACGTGGTCGAGCAATACGTCGAACATTTCAATCTCGAAAGGCCTCACAAGGGATTGGGCCACCGTCGGCCGGTGGAACCAGCGGAGGCCCCATGTCGGGACGGGCCTGTCATTTGCCGGGAACGGCTCGGCGGGTTGCTCAAGAGCTACCAGCGAGAAGCAGCATAGCCTCGGATGTAACATGGAACCCCAGCTATATAGCAGTATGGCAGGGTGAAAACGCTGTGAGCCGTGTCTTCCACACCAACTATCATTCCTAAAGCTCCTGCTTCACTTCATCTAATACAGCAGCAAGAGATCCTTTGCGCTAACTGCGCCTACACAATTAACTTACGTCGATTCCCGAAATAATTTTTAGAAATCACTTGCGCGCTGCCCAAAATCGCGCTATCCTTTATCCTGGGTCATTAGCCCAGAAAGGTGGTATCTCATGACACTCGGTATTCGAAAGACAATCGTTTTGGTTCTTGTTGCATCTATATTTCTCTTGGCTAACATGTGGCTGGTGATGAACTGGCTGCAGGACAAGGGCGTGATCGATATGGCCAAATACGTCAGGACAGAGTACCTGACAGGGACTGCTATCACGATCATTGTTGCCCTGTTGATCCTACTGGTCAGGCCCGCTAGAGAGGCTGCAGGCCGCTCTGGTTGGATCCGGAGATGCCCTGTCTGTGATCACCGGCTGCTTGGCAGAGGAGCATATTGCGGCGAGTGTGGGAGTAAAGCCTAAGGCCTTGAGTTTTGGGACAGTTTTGGGACAAAACCAGTTCGAAAACAGTCCCAAACCAGTTCCAGACCAGTTCCAATCCAGTTACGTAAGTGCTTTTAGGACAATCAGAAAGCTAGGAATAGCAATGACTTAGAAATGTGCGTAGACAGCTTCCCAAGCTGGACGTCGGCGGTTCGAATCCGCTCGCCCGCTTTGAGCATTATGGCGCATTTTGACGCAAGTTGCTGTATTTTGAGGCATTTAGGAAAATCTGGACATACTGAATGGAAAGGGGCATTTTGCATCATAGTGCAGCTTGGCGCGTGGTTTTGCGGCCTGCGCGCTGTCAAATGCGCTGCGCGCCTAGTGGGACAAGGGGGGATGTATACCCACGGCTATAGAATCCCAAGTGAACTTTTACTATCATGCGTGTGGGCACGCTAAACAAGATAATAAACACTATGCCATTTAAGATTAAATTCAGTTCACTCCCGGCTGGTTTTTCCACCCAGGCGATTAAAGGTCCAGGCCTGGTACGTATTTGTACAAGGGAGTTCTTATCCTCAGAAGATGGAGATACGCTCGTAGCGAGGCTGGAGGCAATCTCAGAGCTCCTTTTTCCTTTGATCACACCCCGAACTGTAATAAGACCCTCTTGCATCGATCATTTGCTCACTATTATACGGCCTAATAGTACCGGAATTATCTACATAAATGAGCTAGATATTCATGCAGAAATACAAGCCAAGAAAGATCTAAAGAAAGGGCAAGCAGTTTTCTTGGATGATATTGCCGATGTCAGAAGGATTAGTTTTTTTCATAATAAATCACCAATTGAGATTCCACGGGATGCAGGCATTATAGTCCTTATGTCCAGCGCTTGGCGTAAGGGACTCTTTTATGATCTGTCTCCGCTCCCTCCGGGCAAAGGCAATCCAAGAGATTACGACATCGAAGTATTCTTGGGACAGTGCCACGCATACTTGGCGTTCCAGAGTAGGCTGAAACTCTCAGCTACGGAATTCGAGGGATTAATCCAGCAAAAATGGTTTCCTTTTATCGCTTTAAAACGGAAAACCATCGCTGAGATGGTCAATTGCATAAGAAATGATTGGTCTATAGATGATTTGCTTGGGAAAATCAGAGAAGAGGTAACAGAAAGAATTAAATCGCGCCACAATAACTGGACCAATAATCCGTTTTTCCAGCCACACGTCACTATCATTGAAACGGCGGCGGAAAGATATTTGAACGGGGATTTTATTAGTGCGGTATCTATCCTATTCCCCCGCATAGAGGGTATATTGAGAACATATCATATTCTGACTCATCCGGAGCAGAACATTACACAGACTAAGCTGCTAGACTCTGCGTTAGATGATAATCCTAAGATACAGCACGCCCGGTGTTTACTATTACCGAATAGATTCCGAGAATATCTTGCAGAGGTCTTTTTCGAATCATTTGATCCTCAAGATCCTCAGGGGTTTTCTAGGCACACAATTGCTCATGGCGTGACACCGGCCACTAATTTCAACGAAAAAGCCGCAACTCTTGGATTCCTAATTCTTGACCAGTTATCTTATTGCCTAGCATGCTGAACTGGCCTGTAAGCAGAATGCCAATGCCGCTCCATAGGGGGTATAAAGTTGGTGAAGATCAACTCCGCAAGACAGTAATGGTGATTTTATAAATGACAATAGTGCGTTACGTAAATCTTGATGAAAGCGAACTAGATCAGAGCGTATTGAGATATTTAACGTTTACGAAATTCATCTCTTTGATCACCTATCAGTCGCTTTGGTTTTCAAAGCTCAAGATTCTGCAAGACGAATATGAGGGAGTACTTCCAGCAGAGACAGAAACTAAAATACACCAAAATAATCAGGGATGGAAGTCTCTATTTACTTCTCCAGAACACCATAAACAGATAGATGCTTTTCCTTCAAATAATGTGAAAGATGGTAGAGAGCTGACGGTCGTTAATTGTTGGACCCTTAATACGATTGAGTCAGAGCGAATGTGGGGTGAATATGTTGGGAGCAGTGAAGGAGTCGCGGTAAAATCAACAATCCGAAAACTGGCTACATACGTGTACGCTTACCCAGAATGGAGTCATATTGGCAAAGTGAAATATGTCGATCACCAATCTTATGAGATGACAACATATAAGGCCCAGCAAGCCCATGAACGTGCGTTTCTTAAGGATAAAGAAGAATATAGCCATGAGCAGGAGGTCCGAATCACTTCCATAAGCATTAAGACTCCTTGGTGTGCGGGGATGAATGGAAAGCCACTTACTAGGAAAGATTATACAGGCAAGAACATGAATAATTTCGAGAACCCTGGGCTTTATATAGGAGTTAATTTGCATAAGCTCATTAACTTTATCATATTGGCGCCAGGTGCTCCAAAGTGGTTTGAGCTTCTCGTGAGGCGAATTGTAGAATTGTCAAAGTTTCCTTGCGAGGTTGAAAGATCTCAAATGGAAAATGTCTAACCAAGTACTTCAGTGGCTTGGTGTCTCGTCCGTCTTGAGGTTGCTTCAGGAGATTTTTATAGATTATGAGTTGACTCGCCCAAACCCCGCAAGCGAGTTGATGGCGTTGATGGTATCGGCGGTCTGCAGCGCAGTGTAATGAGCCAGAGTTGTACGATAATCGCTGTGTCGCATGATCCGCTGTGCAATCTGCGGAGCGACGCCATTTAGAGCCAAATTAGTCCCCAACGTTGTCCTCATGGCATGCAGATCAACGATCCGACCCTCAGAATCTTTTTGGGCAAGAAAATCAGATTGCCGGCGACGTTTTTTCTCCTCGTCGCCTTTTGCTTCCTTGATCCATTTCTCCCGCGCGCGAACAATATCCTTATAGAATGTCAGAATTGTTGGCATAGTGTTGAAGACTCTGCCGTTTGCTCTGCCATTGTCGGGTTTTATTTTTGCCAGAACATCTACAACCTGATTATGCAGAGGAATTATGTCTTCCCGCTTGGCCTTGCCCACATTCATGCGAACTCTTAGGGTCTGCTTTTCGAAATCAACATCCGCCCAGATAAGATGCTTTAATTCATTCCGGCGAAGCCCTGTCATCACAGCTGTAAGATATACGGGATATCTAGGGAAATAACGTCTATTAGCCTCGTCCTGCTCAATGGCCGTTTCCAAAAGGCGAGTCAATTCTTCATTAGTCAATGCCCGGCGGACCCGGCGTCGATCTTCCTGCTCATTTAATTTTGGAATAATGGATAAAGAATGATTTCGTATTCGACCCGTCTTCGTTGCCCAATTCATAAGAGCCACGATGTCTGCCCGATAGTGATTTACGGTCCGGGCTGACTTTCCGTCTGTTTTGAGTCCTTGCAGGAACTTTTCTACAACAATCGGCTCCAAATCCGATAGACGTTTTGCTTCAGTCGCCAAGATCATGGATTCTACATGGGTCTCTTTCAGTCCTAGTGTGCCTTTGCTCATTCCGACGTGTCGGCAATGGTCTAGATATTCCTTCACGTGCAGGGCAAGCGGCCGATCGCCCTGCACAACATATCTGTCATCAGCTACAGTAATCACGCCATTTTTGAATTTGCGGACTTTATCCTCTAGGGCCTGAGCGATTTCCCGCGTTACTGCCTTATCTGGACTGCCTCTAACGACCTGGCGATGCCCGTTCTCGTCCGTATAGGCAATCATCCAGGGCCTGTCCTTGCGCTTTCTGTACTTTGTCCTTTTGAAAATACTGGCCATGATTATCTCCTCTTTTTAGGTACCTGCACACTAAAGCCAATATTTTGGGCCAATTTGTCCACTAGCTTCAAAGACAGATTGGATTTACCTCGCACAAAACGTGAGAGTAGGGACTCTGAAATTCCCGTCTCTTTAGCCAGGCGGTAGCGGGTTTTGCCGCAACCCTCAATGGCTCGGCGAATCTGTTCACTGAATTTGAGTCTTCTTCGTGCCATAATCAGCCTCCTTAGATACTTGCATATTTGTCCAGTAGAATTATACCAGCCCCACATTGGTAGTGCAATGGGCAAGGCAAAAATAATTGCCGCTGACCCAGGAGCCCCTGTGTGGCCCGTAGGGCGTCGCCAGGGCCAAAAAGGGCCCCAATGTACCCAAAAAGCCAGATAGCGAATCCTGGGGTCGCACAACCCCTCCCAGCGTCGGGCTGGCTGGGGTACCGGGCAGCTAACCGGGCCTACTAGCTTGTGGTACTCAGTGGTACGCGTGTGAAATAACTTATGAGTCATAAGGAAATTCTCAGTAAAAACGTGTAAAAACCTAGATATATATTACGTAGTTCTAGCTGTGGTACGCGTGCCACCGCGTACCACAGCACTATGCTTAGAACTCTCCAGCTGGACCATCCTTAAGGCCTATACCTTTATAAACCCTAAATCGTTTCTTTCCTGATCTGCGGTGGATTATGCCTATTCCCTTGGGTAATACCGCTCGCAGATCGCGGCAAAATACCTCCCGTCTGCTTGGCGATCTGGACCCATTTTCCTCACACCAGCCCCTGTAATTTTGGTAGATATTATCAACAGTCACGGTGTGCCCTGGGCCGATGATTAGTCTCTCGCGCACATAAACCCGGATGGGACTACTCAAATCTTCCAATTCCTCTAGTTCTTGTGCTACCGATTTCGGCTGCACAAAGTGACCGCGTTTCAATAGACGCTGCCTTCCTTCAATTGCCCACAGCAAGATGCCCGGCAACTCCTCTAGGAGCGTGTCGGTCAAATTTATATTTTCCTTACCAAGGAACGATTCCGTAAAACTCAAAATCAGGAACCGATTTGCCAAAGCGCCGCTGGAATCACCTAGCCAAGGCAGTTCATTAGTTATCAACATGATCCTAGTCTTTAATTTGAGTGTTACCTGTTCCTGGTGTTTGCGATCAATTGTCAGGTAATCTTCTCCGCTGATAGCCAATAGCCTTTCAGTAATCTGTGCTAGATTTTGGCGACCCGAAAGGCGAGCATCGGGAATAATTGCCAACGGCTTTCCGATGAGGGGCCAGAGGCCGAAGTTTGAGGCTAGATCGGACAATGTCGGGCCTGCAACATTCTGTTCACCCAAAATTGCTGTCAAGATGCGTCCTATTGTGCCTTTCCCCGCTCGCTTCGGCCCAACTAGCATCAACATTTTATGTTGTCGTGTATCAGGAGTTAGACAATAGCCAAACCATTCTTGAAGCAACCCGATTGTTTCTTCGTCATCTTCCCAAAGTGACTGGAGAAACTTGAGCCACTTCTCCGGCCTTGGCGCATCAAGTTTGTACTCGAAGTCTAATACATAGGTGGAAAAGAAAAGGGGAGTGGAATCAAGAATGGCCCCGGAACCGAGATCGATAAGCTTACCTTTTGTCGGTAATATATCAATGGGATTGTGGTCCTTATGGTGCTTATCTAACCAGATCGGCGGTGTTTTAGCTTTGGGC
Organism: Actinomycetes bacterium; assembly: GCA_030614915.1. GTDB lineage: Bacteria > Planctomycetota > Phycisphaerae > JAACET01 > JAACET01 > JAACET01. Next base: position 9,036 of record JAUXAG010000002.1, read on the forward strand.
AGATGTATCTTGGCAGCTAGTGCATCCACAATGTCATTCACTTTCTTTGTGGTGGGCTTGAAAGGGGCCTGTTCTCCCTTTCTTATGCACTTCGCTTCCCGAAGAAACTTGTATAATTCGGAGCGCAGGCCGGATTTTTCAAGTTCCATATAATGCCAGTTTTCCCATCGATAAAATGAGGACGCATAAAAGACCAAATTCTGCTGTTTTTCGGAAAGGCAAAGTTCCTCAAGAAAGGCTTCGGCACTTCGCAAGGGATCCTCTGGGTCTAGGAGCAAAGTGTCCTCATCACCGGTTTCGTTGGGGTTTGATTTAACTACGGCTTCTGGATCAAATAGACTTGCCGCATCAACCATCTCGACGAGTTTTTCTGCCGTACCTCCCTTATTTAACCAGTCCGTCACATCCTCTTTAGGCCCCAACTCTGGCAATTCGATGATCTTGACTTCTTTGGCCTTGCCATGAAGTTTTTTGGCAACCTGCTGGGCGTGTTTTTTGCCAGCTGAGTCGTTATCGGGTAGAATAACTACCCGCCGACCGTGTAGCGGCCTGTTGTTAGTCAAATGCCATTTGTTTGCACCCCCGGAACAAGTTGTCGCGATTAGACCAACTTTGAGAAGGTTGTCTACATCCTTTTCACCTTCCACGACAAATATCCAAGTTTCCGGAGAGGCTGAGCTGAGTTCTTGGAGTTTGTACAGTATCCGCTTAACCCCCCGCAGATTATATGTCCAACCGCCCTTTTTACCAGGACGTCTCTGACTGAATCCCTTTGGTTCATATCGAACCGTTTCATGTCGCAAAGCACCTCTGCGGTCAATATAGCTGTACGTAGCTACGACACGTTTTTTTCGCGGGTTGTGTCTAGCCTTTGAGGGAAAGAGGTCATCCATCTTCACTCCTATCGCCCTGTAAATGTCGTGGAAATTGCAACCAGCATGGCATGTTAGTAGTACGCGGCCGTCGTCACCCTCAGCGATGCTCAGGCTTGGATTATTGTCATCGTGAGCCGGGCATATTGCGATATATCCGTCACCGCTAGGTGCGACGCCTGACAATTTTGAGAGTACAAAATCTATTGGTGTCTTTGCCATGAATTATCTCCTTTCGTGGCCTCCTTCGGCCAACCAAGTATTGATACTTTCTAACTTCCAACGAATAATTTTGCCGATATGAAGATCAGGTTCGGGTAGCTTCCCAGCCGATCGCCAGCTCTGCAGCGTTCTTCTGCTTATATTCAGCCTCGCTGCCAGGTCACTTGGCGAAAGCATAGAATCCATAGCTTTGTGGAGTTGAGATATCATAGCGCACCCCTTCCCGGACTCCTGTGCTCTACTTTTCGCACAAAGAGGGGTTGTGCAATTGCTGTTGGCTGTTTTCTGGATCATTGACCATCTCCATCGCATCATTGCAATGGGGATAGTCTAAGAGATGTATTGGTGGACCTTAGAGGACCAATAGACGGGATACGGTGGACGAAAAGTGGACCTCTAAATAACGCGGTATTTGCGACCCGCTTTTCCAGGCATTTTGATTACTTTTCGCCAGTCTCTATCTTCACGAAGCCCCCTCAGTGTCTTTCGTGCGGCTGGCGTAATTTCTTCTATGTCGTTTTTGTCCATCCCCCTTTTTCCAGCTTTCACTAGTCCGAGAATCAAGTTATAAGTAGTTGTACCCAGTTTGGCTTTTCGTTTCTCGTTGACAATCGGCTGGTTCTGCCCCCCCCATAGAATCACTGAACCTGATTCAGTCTTACCCGTAATTCTATCATGTGGAATACCGAGAGATTCAAGAAGGCTGTCAAAATCTCTGTCAGGGTGCTTCTGGGCATGTTTCTGCAACTCTTTGGCCAGTTCTACACATTGCCCCAGCCAATCAGGCCTCTTTGCCGTGAGTTTAGAATTTCGCAGGTCGCGGGCCAGTACGAAATCCTCATCTGAAAGATCTTTTTCCGGTACAACCTCGAACAATCTCCAATCTTCACAAACATCTGGACTCATCCCGTGTTCACGCTGCAAAGTTTTTACTACTCTCCTTGCCAGATTGATATTCGCTATACGCAATAAGGCGTATCTGTAATATGTGTGGTGGATCTCGTCGGGGAGACCAGGAGAAAGGCTGATTTGGTGGTCCTCCGATCCCCCGCTCACAAGAATGTACGCACCTGCCATGTATCACCTCCCGTGGAATAAGCATAATTAGATCATCCCCACTAATAGCATCAATCGGACAGTTTTCCAAGTATTAGTTCGCAACTAGTAGGTTACGGGTAATATGGTATGCCCCGACTGGCAGATCATTTATCTCCCTGAGGCGAAGATTTCAGCTCATCAAGGGCAGCCAGACAATCCACAATGGTTTTGAAAGCTTCCAGATGCTGACTGTCGAGTTCCCAACTTGCCCGGCCATGTCTGCCTTGTATGGTGATATAAACCTCGGATCCGTTCGCGATGTCTTTTAGAGGAAACTTATCCCCCGATATGTCGATGGTTCTACCATCAACCTCATCCCTGTCTAATGAGATCGTAGTTTTCTCCCCATCAATCATAAGCAGTACTTCGTTTGCGGAAATGTAACTGCCATCGGTATATCTCATCTTTATTCTTAGCCAATAATACCCACTTGGGCGAAACCCGATGTACGGATAAAGGTAAAGCCAGGTAGAACCTGCCTGTAACCGGTGATCAACTAGACCTCGCGCTGTATCCCATCCTCTGGGATAGTACCAGGTAACACCAATTGCCTTATTCTCCTTCGGCACGAGATTGTGAGCAGAATTACTGAGACAGTTTATTACTTCATCGTAACTGAGTTCTCTTGATGGCTTACTTTTTTCTGATGGCATTTTAGCTGAGCGGCGACTTGCGGGAAGCCCAACATCTGCACCCTCAAACCGGATTTCCTCTAGTTTCCAAGGTTCTTGCGAGGAATCATTGTGGATCATAGTCAAAATAAAATGGTTACGAATAACGGCCCCATATGCATTTTGTGCATCTACCCATCCCCGAACCCAGAATCGGTTCTGAGCTTCATCTGTTCCTATAAGTTTTTTATATTCTCTTTGTCGTTCCTCTTGCGGTTTTTTCAGCGATTCTAGGCTATAATGCTTATCGTCTTCCTCAAAGCTTAGTGAAGGATTAAGAATCAAAGGTATATTTTGGTCACGGATATGACTCCAGTCCTTTTCAGCTGGTAGCTCTGGAAAAACGGCTGTAGATGGTGATTTCAAACTATCCCTTATGTACTTTGTGGCAGCTTCCCATGCGTCGAACCTTAGCTTTTGCTGAGGGCTGAGAACGACCTCCCTGGCTGATCCGAAATCCAAAGAAACATATGGCCTGATTACTATCCCCAAGGCCGTGAATCCCAAGGGTACTACGACAATGTAAATGAAACGCCGTAACTTTTTCATGTGACTGTTCCCCAAAAGGTAAAAAAGGAGCGCCGAACCAAGGCCGCTCACAACACCCCGACCAGGGGGCACAGTAGAACAGCACAAGGCCGACGCTCCCATAACGGGAGCGTGGTCCAAGTGACTGCATCTACTGTTCAAGAGCCAAAAAGCTCAGGCTGGTCGTTTGCTGTGAAGCAGCAACTTGACGCACACGCGTCAATTTAATTGTCCTGGCCGCGATCACGGCCACATAAAATCTAACCTCCTATGGCGTTTAGACTTAGAATACTATAACCGTCTGCTCGTGGCTTGTAAAGTACCAAGTTTTGGAGCCGTTCGCAATTGCCTAACTATTATTGTAGACTTGGGTTACAAACCCTGTTTTTCAACATTTGGGCTTGGAATTCTGGCCTAACTTGTGATACTATTACGCATCTAGGCAAACATCCATATTCTGGGGAAACTGTGGGGTTCATAATCATAACATCTATATCTGGTCGGGAGCTCGCATACAACTAATGCATCCAGTCGAAGCCTATCTAAGCAGCTTGCAGCAAATCCACTCTACCGGTGGGGGCTCTGCCGAAGAGTCTTACTATGGTTGTTTTGAAACTCTGCTGAATGAAGTAGGCAAAACCCTAAAGCCCAAGGTCCGCTGCATCGGCCAACTACAGAACCTCGGAGCGGGCGAGCCGGATTTTGGCCTGTTTACGGCCAATCAGTTTCAGCGGAGCAAAGACCGCGAGCCATCGCCAGGGCAGCTCCCCGAACGCGGGGTTATTGAAGTAAAGCCCTGGAAAGATGATTCATTCGCCACCTCTAAGAGCACACAGGTCAGCAAGTACTGGAAGCGTTACGGCCTGGTGTTGGTCACCAATTACCGTGATTTTGTGCTGATCGGCCGGACACATGACGCAAAGCCTGTCCGTCTGGAAACTTTCCGACTGGCTGAATCCCAGGTTGAATTCCTCTCCATGTTGGCTCATCCTCGTAAAGCTGCCAAAGAACACGGCCAGCAACTGCTGGATTTCTTGCAGCGAGCCCAGCTGCATTTGGCTCCTTTGACCAGCCCGGAGGATCTGGCCTGGTTTCTAGCTTCCTATGCTCGCGAGGCCAGAGCCCGTGTGGAAAAGGCCGCTAATCTCGACGCCCTTGTTGCACTCCGCACTGCCTTGGAAGATGCCTTGGGTATGAAATTCGAAGGTGACAAAGGTGAGCACTTTTTCCAGGCCACATTGATCCAAACCCTTTTCTACGGAATCTTTTCTTCCTGGGTACTTTGGACACGCGAGCACCCCGGCTCAAAGGAGCGTTTCAATTGGCACGAGGCCAGTTGGACTCTGCACGTGCCTATGATCGCCAGCCTCTTTTCGCAGATAGCTACCCCGGCTCGGCTAAAACCTTTACGCGTGGCTGAGGTGCTCGACTGGGCGGGTTTGGTCCTCAATCGTGTTGAAGGCGCGGAATTCTTCAAACGCTTTGAGGAAGAACAAGCTGTTCAGTATTTCTATGAACCATTCCTTAAGGCCTACGATCCCCAGTTGCGCAAGGACCTGGGCGTTTGGTACACACCGCCGGAGATAGTCAAGTATCAGGTTGAGCGCGTGGACAGAGTCTTGCGAGATGAGTTGGGTTTGGCCGACGGTCTGGCTGATGACCAGGTGGTTATCCTGGACCCTTGCTGTGGCACTGGGGCCTATCTGGTCGAGTGCCTACGTAAGATTCACGACACACTTGCACAAAAAGGTGGTGATGCCCTGGTTGCCCAACGGCTTAAAAAGGCGGCCATGCAGCGAGTCTTTGGCTTTGAACTTCTCCCGGCCCCTTTTGTCGTTTCCCACCTGCAACTGGGCTTAATGCTCCGCCGTCTGGGCGCCCCGCTAAAACCCGACAGCGATGAGCGGGTCCGTGTCTATCTAACCAACGCCCTGACCGGCTGGGAACCACCAACAGAACCCAAGAAACAACTTCCTCTTTTCCCCGAACTAGCCCAGGAGCGTGATGCTGCCGACAGTGTCAAACAAAGGGCCCCGATTCTGGTAATCCTGGGCAATCCACCTTATAACGCCTTTGCCGGAACCAGCCCTGTCGAAGAAGGCGGCCTTGTGGAAGTCTACAAGGAGGGCCTAACCAAAGCGGTGAAAGACGGTGGATGGGGCATTAAGAAATTCAATCTTGATGATCTCTACGTTCGCTTCTTCCGTATTGCCGAACGCCGCATAATCAAGACCGGCAAGGGTGTGGTTAGCTATATCTCCAATTTCTCCTATCTGGGCGATCCATCTTTTGTAGTCATGCGTCAAAAGTTCCTCCAAGGATTTGACAAGCTCTGGTTTGACTGCATGAACGGCGACAGCCGCGAGACCGGCAAACTCACCCCTGAGGGAAACCCTGACCCCAGCGTCTTTTCCACTGAACAAAGCCGCGTCGGTATCCGGGTAGGAACAGCCATTTGCCTGATGGTACGAAAACCCAAGCGAGATAAAAAGGCCCTGGCACGCTTCAAGCATTATTGGGGCGTAACCAAACGCCAAGACGTATTAGCCAGCCTGGACGAAAAGGGCTTCGATGCCAGCTACCAAACCGCCAAACCCAGCCGGGCCAACCGCTATCTATTCCGGCCATCGGCTGTTGAGGCTCATTACCTTGAGTGGCCATTGGTGCCAGCACTCGCATTGGAACATCACAACGGTCCAGTGGAACGCCGCGCCATGGCACTCATTTCCATTGACCGGCAACCACTTGAAGCCCGAATGAGACTGTATTTTGACGAGTCTGTATCGAATGAAGAAGTATCCGGAGCTTGGCCATCGTTAATGATGACAGGCAACCGAATTGTGGGCCCGGAAGCTAGAGCTAAGCTACTATCCTCTTTCGATTTTGATGAGCGTTGCATCGTGCGTTATCCTTTCAAACCATTTGACACCCGTTGGTGCTATCTAGACAACCTCAGGCCCTTGTTCAGTGAGCCCAGTCCTAAGCTTCTGGCCCACCGATCCGCTGCGCCAAACGCGTATTTCCTCACACGAGACACGGCCGACAAAAGTCCGGAAGGAATACCTTTTTTTGTCTCAACTAACGTGTGTGACTATGATTCAATTTCGGGTCACGCCCGACATTTTCCAATTCGCCTTCGGGTCGAGCCCAGAAAACGTAAAGACCATAAGGGGCAAGGCAACTTCTTCGGTGAAGATGAAAGTGAGTCGAAGATTGCGGCTAATCTCTCGGTTATGGCTCGCGCTTATCTGGCAGAGTTGGGGATCAACAATCCTGATGCGGACGGCGAAACGGCGGGTCTCATCTGGATGCACGCTCTGGCCATCGGCTACAGTCCGACCTATTTATCTGAGAATGCCGACGGTATCCGCCAGGATTGGCCACGAATCCCCTTGCCCGCCAAAAAGGAAACACTGCTAGCCTCGGCAAAGCTTGGACGGCAAGTGGCTGCTCTGCTGGATACGGAAAGCTCCAGCAAGATTCATCCGGAGCTAAAAGAGATTGCCGTAATCTCCAAAGTTGATGGCGGATCGCTTGATCCTGCAGCCGGGGAATTGGACCTTACCGCTGGATGGGGCCACGCCGGAAAAGGCGGCGTCTGTATGCCCGGCAAAGGCAAGATTGTCGAACACAAGACCGCGGACAAGGAGCAGAAAAAGCGGTTCGGAGCCAAAACACTCGACGTTTATTTGAACGACTCGGCCTATTGGGCCAATATTCCCTTGACGGTGTGGAATTACTACATCGGCGGCTATCAGGTCATCAAGAAATGGCTCAGCTATCGGGAAAAGACCTTGTTAGGTCGGGGCCTGAAGATTGAGGAGGCTGAATACGTCACCGAAATGACCCGGCGTATAGCTGCTCTTGTTTTGCTTCAGCAGCAACTCGACGCCAATTATCAGGCGGTCAAAGCTAAGACCTGGTCCTGGCCCAGGGATTAAGCGCACAGGGATAATCGGAAAAGCGTGAAATGTTCGAATTACGATTTGCTAGCAATGAGATCAACCATTGGGCCGCTCACTATGTTGACGATGGGGACAGTCATATTCTAAACGAAATCTCCCCAGACGTTAGAGATATGGGATATTTTTCAAGAACAGAATTTCTTCATTTATGTGCGTGGAAGTCACCACGGACTAAGAAGCATTGCCAGAAGAATTCAGAAGATTTTATCAAGTCAGTGACTCAAATAGCACTATCGACTAACTGCGAACAACTGCGCATTGAAATCTTAACCTTGCTGAATGGCGTTAGCTGGCCCACGGCCTCGGTCTTGCTCCACTTCGGCCATAGACAGCCGTACCCAATTCTTGATTACAGAGCTTTGTGGTCTCTAGGTAGAGATAAACCCCCAAACCAATATAGCTTTGATTTTTGGTGGGCCTATACCCAATATTGCAGAACAACGGCCGAAGAAGCACAGGTCACGATGAGAGATTTGGATAGAGCTTTATGGCAATATTCTAAAGAACATCAGAGTAATTAACTCATGAACTTTCTGGGTTTCTGGAGAGGTTGTTAATGGAAGATGAATCTCGGAAATCATAAACTCATCAGCTAAGTAACCGGGTATGTACCCATCCAACAACTGGTCATGTGCCGTTGAGTAACACATCGCCGACCTTCTTCCAGAACTGTCTGCTCTTGGTATTTCTCCTCGTTGGTTTCAGGCTGGATAGTCCCTTTGCAAGTTCTTCCTTTCTTGACGGATTCTGGGTACTGCCGTTGAGCTTGTTTACAAATTGAAATAACCATTTTCACCAGTTTTGCCAGTCCGGTGTCGTCTGTGGCGCGAGCAAGCATAGCTTGGACCTCCCGAAGCGTTCATGCTTTTTCAATACATAAGCTTCGGCAATCCCTTCGCTTATAGAACAGTGATTATCGGACAGCCTCAGTTAGCTCCGAAACTAGTTATATTATGTTGTGCACAGCTGACGGATGGAGTATAATCACTATCGACCGCACAGTTTGGTGGGGCACCTGATCCCGGCGGCGTTTGCTGCGACGTGTGGCTTTGCAGATTCGGCTTCGCCTCACCGCCTGCGCCGCACGTATCAAATGGACACACTCACAAAAGGTGATGCATAAACTGGGGCGATCCAAAGTGATGCAGGAATATATTGGAAGCTAAGAATAAGATAATTGATTTTAGGCGAACCTTATTGGTGTGGCATGGGAAGTGCGCAAGGCGATTCCCTTGGCGCAATACTAAAGACCCATTTCATTTGTTGCTTGCAGAAATTATGTTGCAACAAACTGATTCCCAAAAGGTATGGCATGTTTATGAAAAGTTCATTGACAAATTTCCGAATATAGAGAGTCTCGCCGTAGCTTCATTAGGAGATTTGAGAAACCTTCTGAAATCATTGGGACTGTTTTATCGTGCTAAACGCCTAAGAGACATTGCGCTAACAATTGTTGAAAAACATCGCGGCATACTACCACAAAGCACTGCAGAATTACGCAGATTGCCTGGTGTAGGAAACTATGTTGCTGCAGCAACTGTGTGTTTTGCTTTTGGAAGACGGGCTCTTTTGGTAGACGTAAACTTTGCCCGTGTATATTCTCGATTTTTTGGAATCCATTTAAGACAAACCAGACCGCATCGTGATAGGGGTTTGTTAAACTTTGCTAGTTCTGTATTGCCAGCTAAGAAGGCTGTTAATTTTAATTACGCTGTTCTTGATTTTGCCTCAACTATATGCACAAAGAGGAACCCAAAGTGCCGATGCTGCCCCCTGAAAAGCAATTGTTCTAATGCTGAACCTGCGAGAAATGGAATACTACTCGGTGTAGATTTGTTTGCGGGTGCAGGCGGACTGTCTTTAGGGGCAATCTCAGCTGGTGTGCACATGGCTTATGCTATAGAAGCAGATTATAAAGCTGCTGTAACATATGAGTATAACAATTCTAAAACCGCAGTAGCTAAGCAGCAACTCTCACCTGGGAATGTGCGTTCTGTTTGCAAAACATTAGGAATTTCACCTAAGAGCATAGATGTCGTTGTCGCTGGCCCACCATGCCAGGGATTTTCGATTGCTAATTTGAGAACCAGGAATGATTCTAATCCGAACAATCATGCTTGGAAGACAGTGATTAGTTTTGTTCGATATGTGCAACCCAAAGGTGTTGTCATTGAGAATGTTGGCGGCATAGCAACTTATCGGAATGGAAAAACTATTAAATTGATTTGTAAAGAATTTAATAAACTTGGCTACTATTCCAAAACATACCATCTTGATGCTATTGACTTCGGAGTCCCCCAACACCGCAGACGCGTTTTTATAATGGCTTCAAGAATAAATTCTTTAGAAGGATCAATTTCGACAAGAAATGCAAAACCGATTTCTGTTCGCCAAGCTTTGCAAGACTTGCCGTTATTGTCCAATGGAAACGTCATAGAACATCTTCCTTATCGCTTAAATGGAGCAGTCTTATCCAAATATCAAAGCAGTATGAGGAAAAACAAACGTTATTTCGTTGGCAATTGCAAAACTACACATAATACTGACTTAATTATTAGAAGATTTGAAACTGTACCACAAGGCGGTAACTGGCAGGATATCCCAGAAGAGCTTTTTCAAACTTATACGCGACCAGAAAACTGTCATAGATGGCTTTATAGAAGACTTGACGAACATCAGCCTTCAGTTACAATTAATAACTTCCGAAAGAATATGCTTATCCATCCTTGGCAAAATAGAACTCTTACAGTGCGAGAAGCAGCTCGTTTGCAAGGAATACACGATGGTTTTGTTTTTTTAGGCAATCTACACTCACAACAACAACAAGTTGCTAATGCTGTGCCGCCTCAAATGGCCCAAGCTGTCACAAAAACACTTTTGGACAACCTGAAGGGGGAAATATATGCCTAATTCAAAAGAGTTAATTAATCTTCTTGCTCTTACACCGCTTGAAAAACACGCACTTCTTAGCTCACGTGATGGCCGATTAAAGATATTTACCTGTTATTTGGCAATGCGAGAAAAAGTCGCAACCGATTTTTTGCCTTTGATCAATTCACGTGAACCCTTTATTAATGACCATACAAGATTACATCTTGAACGAGTATTATGGCATATTGAATCAATACTAGAGCATAACTTTCCCAGACCTCAAGGTCGTCTTATGGATATACCTGAAGACCGTGTTATGACCTGGGTTGATAGTTTAATACTCCTTAACGCACTGGTTTGGCATGATATTGGGAATATGTATGGTAGAAAACAACATGGGCGACAAGTTCGCAGCTGTTTAAATGCGATTTCACCTAGGCTTTATGACGAACATATGAGTAAGTACGTAATTCAAGTTGCACAAGCCCATTCTGGCGAAAATGCCATAGAAAATGAAATACCCAGTTCCCATGCCGCCAGAAGCTATCGTCGCGAAGCAATGCATCTTCAATTCTTAGCTGCGGTACTCCGATTCGCAGACGAAATTGACGAAGATCACCGCCGCAGTTCACCAGATGAATGGGATCAAATGAGGTTAATTCCTAAGCAGAACCAAAGATTTTGGTATTTCTGCAAGGCTAATTCATCAATTCAAGTCAAACCTATTACAGGTGACAACAACATTTCGTATTGGGTAACTATAGAATCTCACATCCCTGAATCAGAATTTGACAGAAAATTGTGGGCTGGAAGAAAAAAAGTCAAGTGTCTCTCTGAATACTTTCGGCGTTTGCTTAAATTCGAAAATGAGCGAAATTATTGTAATAGGTTTTTGAGGACATCCTATTATCACCCAGGCATCAGCGGCTTTAAGGTTCATTTAACAACGCATGAGCGAACAGAATCGCCGGCGACTGGTCAACCATTTAACTTGGAGTTTTCTGATGCAAGCGGTGTTGAGCAATTGATTTCTGACCCCAGAAATTCCGGATTAATAAACTATATAATCGAAGCAAGAGAAATAATGGAATCCTGATATGCCTAATCCTTTCAAAATAAAAAGCGCAGAGCTTATGGAGCCACAAGAGGTGGCGGCAGAATTTGTCAAAGAGCATACGGAACATGCGAAATTGGCATCCTACAGCCACACAATAATATGGGGAAGCAGAGGTTCTGGCAAAAGTATGCACCTTAAGTTTCTCGAACCTTTAGCACAAGCATGGAGTCGCGACTCAGATTTCAATGGAAATATCAAGAAGTTTGTAGATATGCCCAATTCTTTTATTGGTATTTATATAAATTGTCGGGATGGAGTAGTAAATAGACAAGAATTGCGTCTTTTGCCTACTCTGCCAAATGTCCCAGAAGTAATACTCTATAAATTCTTCAGTAAATATCTTGCCTGTGTTATAATTAATAAGTGTACTTCTATCCTACTTTCGCAAATTTGTTGGATTAGTGACGTGTCAATTAATATTAGCGATGCACCCCGACTGATTCAGATGATAAGCGATTCAAATACTACCACTCTTGGTGACACAATAAAAAAACTAGAACAACAATCTGGAAAATGGCTTAGAATTTTGGACCAAGTAATTGAAGACTTTTATGATAGCATTGGTACAACTCCCTCTTTTCCCGAAGAAGTTAAAACAATGCCTACTTTAACAGTGGATTTGCATAAAGTGCTACAATGGGTACAAAAAGAAGCTAAATTAGCCAGACCATTTTTTTTGCTGTTCGATGAAGCAAATGAACTAGCTGAAATTCATCAAAAATGTGTCAACTCTTTGTTGGCTCTCAGAAGTCAAAACTTTCTATGTATCAAAGTAGCATCACAAAAAAATGGTTTTTTGCTTGGCTGCACCCTTGATGGTTCCGTGGATGAAACCCATGACTATACAACTCTTGATTTAGATGGACTCTACACAAATAACAGAGAGGCTTACTACAAGAGACTTGAACATATTGCATGTGACCGGCTTCAAAAGAATGACATAAATGTAACCATAAAAGATTATCTGCCCGGTAATCCAAGCGAAGTAGAAGCAATGCAAAAAGCAAGGACGCTTGCCGAAAAAAGATATTTTGAAATAGATAAGACATCACGACCATTGGACAAGAACAATTACATTAAAAAATATGCACCATCCCTGCTATTTCAGGAAGTGCTTTCGGCCAAAGCGGATTATTCGTATGCTGGCTTTGATAGCTTGGTACATCTTTCTTCTGGAATAGTTCGATCCTTTATTGATTGTTGCTCACAAATGTATGAGCGGTATGTCCAAAGACATCCTCACCAAGAACCTTCACAAATACCTATCTTAATACAGAAAGAAGTTATTCGTGCCTATTCAGATGAGTTTATTCAGGCCCAAATATTAAATAAACTCAAATGGTTAGACGCCAACTCTGAAGAGAAAACAATCCGAGAAGAGCTTTTGAATCTCCTTCGTGGGCTTGGTGCATTATTCCGTGCAAGGTTGATGGACAAAAAAAGCAGAGAACCTAGAGTTATTAGTATTTCGTTAAAAGATGATCCTGGCGAGGAACTGGCAAAGGTTTTAGCTTTGGGAGAAAGGGAAGCATTTTTGCATGTTAAATGGTATAGATCGAAAAGAGGCAATCGCAACTTGAAATGTTATATATTAAACAGAAGGCTCTGTCCTCACTTCAATCTTGATGTTACGGGCTTCCAGGGTCGTCTTGAAGTAAGTGCGTCAGAAATGTCAATCTCTCTAACCGACCCTGACGGTTTTGCTCAGAGAATTCTCAATCGAAGACAAAGTGCAATCGATGAAGATACAAAACAATTGGTTTTATTTGATATTTAGGTGCCTTATGCAATTTATAAAAGAAAAATCTATTGGGCAAATCAATGATGTAATTCTGTTCGCTTCATACGAGGAAAGATCTGTATGTATTGCCCACGAATTGGCTAAACTAGGTTATGGTGGTAGCGTTAAGGTGTTTTATTGTGAAGATCTGAGCACGCCTCAAATACAAGATAACCTTGGGACAATAGAAAGCATTCTAAGTCGAAATGTTCAAAAGATACCGGTATCTTACAATAATCCAATTCCCATGGTTAAAGCAGCTAGGGAAATGCCGCGGTCAGACTCCATTTTGATAGACATTAGTTGTTTTAATCGTGGCAACCTCTTTCCATTTTTATGGTCATCGGGATTAGGTAGGGAATGCTTTATAAATATTACATTTGCTTACTCTCCGCCAGAAAACTATGGCGACTGGCTTAGTAGAGACTACGAAGACCCTTGTAACATAATTGGTTTTGCGGGTGGATTGGATTTCCCAAAAGATCGGTTTTTAGTTTGTGTAGTTGGGTATGAAGTAGAAAGAGCTCTAAAGGTAATTGCAGCGGCTGAACCGTCGCAAGTATTTCTAACCGTCGGAAGTAAACCTACGCGGGTGGAGTTTTATGAACGAAATCGCACTGCGGTAGAGCGAGTTTTGGGCTCAAACAACTTTGAAATCCAAGAAATAGATGTATCCGACCCTAATGCCACCTTGAAGGACTTATGCGATATTATTAAAAACATTACACCGGGAACTGCTATTGATATTGCACCATTTAGCACCAAATTATCCTGTTTGGGGATTTGGGCTCTTTGGATGCAAAATAAGAATATTCGGATATGGAACGCGCAACCGAAAACATATAATTTGTTGAATTACAGTAAAGGAAGTACTCCTCCACGCTATTTTTCTGTAGAGTGGTAACAGGTGTGCTCCCAGAATCTAGGGCGGTATATCTAGATGGGATTTGATTATTTGCCCCGATTCTGACCGAATTTGACGATTTATTAGCCTGCGCGCTGCGCATGCGCTGTTCAAGAATTTCAGCCACAATCTAAGTGACTGTAATTACAGGTGATTAGCAAAGTATAGCACCAGCCTGCCAGTCTGGTCCCTGCCAGATGGTGTTGGAAATGACCGGAGTCGGAAATAGGATTTTTTGAGTTGGCTAGTAGTCTCCTTCGTCACCCACCCAAACGGAATAAAGAAAGGGCTTAGTGTTACTGCGAAGGGCAACAACGGAATTCTTGATGCCCTTTGCCCGAAACAAAGCCAAGAATAAGTTATAATCTTCAAAGGATTCGTCAATTTTGCTGAATGAATGTATAAGCATCATTGCGTAGGCAGCGTTGAACCTTTTAGCTTCAATAATTGCAGAGGCCATACGGTGGAGAAGCTGATACCGAATGCTCTCAGGTAAAGGCATAGATAAACCCAATTGCTCACACAAGAATTTGAGGCGTTCTTGTTTCCCTGGGGAGCTGTTTTGTAGCCATTGCCCTAAAGTTGGACCAAATGGCTCAGAAACTTTTCCCTCAACAGCAATAGAAACCAGTTCGTTATTTACTTTCGCAAGCACCCATATATCATTCTGAGATGGGCGCCTCCCGCCCGGCAATGATACTTGATGTTCTGGAATAGCCAAGAGCAGTTCTAAATTTCTAAACAAGTTTACCTGAGATTTGTCGAAGACCGATTTGACGCTCCTGGGGAATCCGCTGGCATTTTGCCAACAGTACGCAAGTGTGCGAGCCGAATAGCCTTTCCTCCAGTGTTTGTCGGGTTCCGCTAGCAGCTTCTTCCAGTCTTCCGGACTTTCGGTGGGGACATAGATATTATTCATTTGCTGGACTCTTATCTTTCTTGCTGGCGTTATAGGGTTGTGTCTGGAATTAGTGGCAGGACCGCCTTCAGTTCAGGTGGATGTTTCTTAAATAAGCGGACAAACTCATCATCGCGCCACCTTTTGGTTTTCTTTTTGTTTTTCTTTGCATTGCAATCCTGCTTCCAGGTTAGGTACATGCCCGCCAACCATAAGTAATAGTCAAGTTCACGCCACGAGCAAGACAAGCCCGCCTGATCCTTCAGGGTCTGCACGGAAGCCACAAAACCATCGTATTGTTCTATTCCCTTCGTAGCTCGCTTGCCCAAATGAAACCGCAGCGCCTTGCGTGCATAAGAGTCGTACATGGGGAACAGCTTGCCATCCACGAAGAAGTGACAGAATTTGGAGGCAAAGCTCCTATGATTGCGCGGCGCTGGACCTCCGTTACTAGCAGGCAAGGCGGCAATCGTTTTCAGCAGGGTTAGACCTTGCGAAAGATCAAGACTCGTTATGGCAATGTCGTCTGTGCTCATAATCTTGGCTATGTAGACAGCCATGCGGTTTATAGCGAACACATTCGTGGCGTACAAAGCGTTTAGAGCCGTAGCCTTCAAATAACATTCTTTCAGGCTCCAGCCTGGAAAAGCTTGGCCTAGTTCGTCTAAAGCGTGTTCGGCCTCACGCCACTCCCGAAGGTGTTTCTGCCTAAGGGCAATAACAGCTGAGATTTGCTGATGTTTCAAGGTAATGCTCTCACCCATAGCATAAAGCTCCTTTTACAGCGGAATGGTCGTAAGCCAGAAAACCTGCCTGGAGGATTGTACTGTAAAAGATCGGGGCTAGGTTCTTATAATTGGCAGCAACTTGGGGCCAATTTGACGATTTTGCCATGTGCGCTGCGCATGCGCTGCCCAGAAAACCAAGCCGCAATGTAAGTGATTGTAATTACAGGTACTTAGCAAAGTATAGCCCCAGCCTTGTAGGCTGGCCACCTGCCAAATAGGGTTCAAAACACTCAGTAGCCTGTACCAGTGTCAAAAACACAGTCTATCGAGGTTATGAAATAAGTTCTAGTAAATTGGGATCCGTCGAAATAGGTGGTTTTGTCAGATATGGCAGGCTTCTGATTGCAGTCTTGAGGTAGACTTACTCGCCACAATCGGAGTATATCTTCTCTACCTTGGTAGCTATATGGTCCCATGTCAACTTTGAATGGACGGTGGTTGCGGCTGATAAGCCGATTTCTTTTCTCAACGCGTCATGTATGAGTAACAATGACAGAAGTCTCCTGTATTGCGCAACATCTGTGGATGAACTGACAATGTAACCATTTTCCCCGTTGACAATCACACTTCCAAGTCCACTTTGATGACTCACTACAACAGGCACACCTAACGCCATTGTCTCCAACACGATTTTGGCGCAGGTGTCGTAAAGAGTGGGAAATAATAACATGTCGCAACCCGCTAACACAATTTCGGGGCTATTTGCTTTCTTGTAAAACACTATGTTGTTTCTGTCTTCGTTAGTCAATAGGGTCATCTCTCTTGTTGGTTCCGCCAGCAGAGCTAGTCGCACACCACGCCTATAATAAGGTCGAACTGTTGCCAGGAATGTCTTTAGATTCTTTCTTACGTAGTTGTTGCCAGAATAAGCTATTACAAACTCTTTTTCGCTAACACCAAATTGCCTTCGCGCATATTGGCGATACTTCTTCCTTATAGTAAGAGAGAACTTCTGAGGGTCAACACCATTATTGACAACGGAGACCTGCTCTGTTGGTATTGCATAGTGTCTGCACAACTCTTCCTTGGCCTTTTCAGAAACAGCTATGTAATTCCTTACTCCGAGAGCTTGATAAGTCCTCCCTTCGAGTTCGCAGAGGGTCTTACTCCAAGGATCCTCTGCAAACTGTACTTGCTCAGTCGCCGCCAATAGCTCTAGGTACTCTATATATACAAATCTCACAGTGACAATGGTAGCGGCGCTACACCATGGCCCTTGTGCGTCAATCACATCATACGTTTTGCCTCGGAGAAAACGGGAACATTCCTCAAAATATGTCTGCAAACGTGTAGCAGCTATTTCTCGTTCGCCGCAATCGCGATCCGAGGGATGAAAACTCAAATACGGAAACTTAAATACAGGTAATATCCTGTAAGGTCGGCTACCTAAGTAATGGCCGTCATCGCCACAGATAATATCCACGGAATGTCGACGGGCTAGGCTTCTAGCCAAGGCATCTGTTGAAACCATAGAGCCAATTAGTGAGTCAGGCCAGAAATTGCCGCAAACGTAGGCAACATTCATATCATCTAATCCTGATTATCATTAAGATAATCCGATATCGATTCAGACAACAATCTGACAAGAGCATCAGGAATACCTCGCTCCCAAGGAGTTGGATTTATGTCCAGAATATATGCATTGCTTCGACTCGGTGTTACAACATCTACTACGCCAAAGTCCAAGCCAACTGATTTGGCCAAGGAAACAACCGTGGAGATGGTGCGTCTCTCCTGGGGCGTAGCGCAAAAATAGTAATAACCGAGGTCCGAAATGTTCCTAACGTCTAGCAGTTTTTGGTCATGTGCAAGACAACTGATATCTCTACCATATTGCCACATTGAGGACGCACGCTTTATGGTGTGGTGTGTGCTGAAGTACTCAACCTGAATTACCTCTCGGCGAACGATAATAAAACGCCGTAAGCGTCTGAGTCCATAAGGCCGGTCTACTTTCTCTTCCACAAAGCGCTGAACGACAAAAGAGGTGTTTGTCTGCAGTTCTGGGGGGATATCCTTATGCTTGTATAGTTCGTACATTCTTCGCGGTGAGTCACCAGCGTTGTAGTTACTTTTGACAAAAACACAGCCCGTGTTATAGCCTGAGGTAAATTTGGGTGTCAACATCCCCCGGCTGTCCAGTGCTCTTTGCAGCCATGTCTTACTAATGTCGTTTAAGTCTGCGTTCATAACAGGTATAGAAGTTCTCAATCTTTCTATAAGTCTGACCAACTCTGGCGGCCTCACCGTCAGATCAACGTGTACAATGGCGGCGTCGCAACTTTGAACCTTATCAATGCAGTTATCCATACTACAAGCGTCGTAGGCTACACACTGAATGGTATGACCGAAGTATTCTGAAGACAATATTTTGCCAAGTAGATACCGTGGATACGAATTCCATTTGCAGTCACATATCTCCGTCCGTTTGCGGAAGTCACTAGTGAAACGCGCATCTGTTAGCACAGCCAGAATCATTTTTGTCCCCTTTCTATCACTATGATGTTTCGCTTATCCCTGACCTGCCCATCATGTGAATAGCGTCTCAGAATGGTTCGAATACGTTGCCCTAATTCGACGGTCAGTGGTATAGACCGTGGGAGCAGCCACAGAACAAAATCTGTCTGTTCTTCGTCAAGATCTTGTGCTTCGAGAATATCAGAGACATTAACGGGATATTCCACAGTGTCAACATCATAGTGCTCCCGAAGATTGTCAAGTGTGAGTAGGAGTTGCTCCGACCCGTAGCAGTGCGGGCCCCAGTTGTCTAATTCTGACAGAACCGATATCCATGGTGTTGAGCTCGGTGCGTGTACTATGACAAGGAGCCCTTGTTTCCTGCAACATAAACACAGATTGAGTAGTAGCTCCTGATTTGTCGCATGCCGGTAAAGTACATTGCTTACAAGTACTAGGTCGAAAGAATTGTGAAAGACATGCATAAACCTAGTGTTACACATATCCCCCACCATAAAACGCATGTCATGTATCCCAGCAGTAATGAAAGACCTAGCTGCTTGAGGAAAACAATTTGGGTCAATGTCGACAGCAGTTACCTGTACGCTTCTGCTGAGACTGTGGGCCAGTCCGGCGCTGGAACCATTACCAACACCAATATCTAAAAGTCGGATATCATCGCCGAGCCTGTCATGTATCCGGGCGCAAATATTGCCATGGATTAGTGAATTGCGTACCGCACATCTCCGTTCGTAGGCAGTAAAAGCTTCTCGGTAGCGTTCTGCCCGAGTTCGTTGTAAGTAGTGTTTAGAAATGTGCATGCTGAGTTCTCTTCTACAGTTATCTACGTTTACTCAGACAATCTGAAACTTCTCGATTACTGCCTATGCTATTACGAGATATATTCTGAACTTGAAAAAGAGGCGAGTCAGTTTCATAGATGCAAACGGTTTCTATTTGCTGCCACAGTACGCCAGTGTGCTGTTTCGAAAACGGAACCAGCCTTAGAAACAGCTGTGCACTTCAGGTGTACACTATACTGTTTTTCTCAGTGTGTTTCCAGGGGTCGGTCAATACAGAAATGTGATAAAGCAACATGATGATGTCTGATTTGCCGTTTAGAAAGCTTTGTGCTGTATGACATGAATCCAGCTGGTTTTCTAGAGCCGCCTCTATCTTCTGCATCACACTGTATGAACATTAAGTAAAGACCTCCGCAGATAGACATATGTAGGCCACACCTCGATAATCAAATGCAGCTCAGTGTCACGCCGCCAATATTGCAACCTGCGCGCTGTCGCTGGCGCTGTCAGGCGAATATCTCTGAAATGTAAGTGATTGTAAATACAAGTGATTAGCAAAGTATAGTGCCAGCTTCCCAAGCTGGACGTCGGCGGTTCGAATCCGCTCGCCCGCTTTGTCGTAAGTCGTTGTAGCACCTGAATCTTCGGATCCGGGTGTTTCTTCGTTTTGGGGAGAAATGGCCGAGTTATGCAACGAGTTATGCAACTTTTCAGATTCTTCAGTTGCAGCAGCAACGTAGTCTGCTTCGCTTATCTTCAAGTGTAAACGGCGGAGTAAAAGTGTCCCGCCTGACCGGGCAACGCACTCAGCGGTAAAACCCCAAATCCTCAATCTGTTTCGCAATGTAAACCTGCCGTGCTGTTTTGCAGGCACTTTTTTTTCGGTGCTTGTTCCATCCACTGTTGGTAGGGCCGCGGTAACTCATTGAAAATAAAGCTATCACCTGCACAATTCACGAGGCAAAAACTCACAAATCACGAACATAACTTGTTCGGAATCAAACAGTTACACCGGGGTCAACCAACAGTTAACGACAGAAGCACCCGAAAAACAAGATTCTTGATAGTTCAAGGCGTTTTGTTGTAATATCGTAGTGGCCGAAAGGGAAAGTTCGTGGTTTTTGGGCGTCTATTTGGGAAATTCCGGCTTAGAGAACCTTAATAAGAAGATAGCCTTGAGTAGAAAAGATGTTGTCATCGACGCGTTGGAATTCCGTTCTCCTGCATACGTTCCCTGGGCCTGGGAGATGACTAGCGAGTGCGAGGCCCGTCTGAAGAAGTACCTTGGCACCGACGATCTGACGGATTTTGTCGGTTCACATTTTGCAGATTGCAGCGACCGCCTGAGCTCTTTCGAACAGATAGATGAAAATCACTTTCGTGATGTGTACGGCGTAATCTGGGACCGCACCATAGACAAGGATATCGGCACGCCTAGCGATTGGCCGATAAAGAGTTACGTTGACCTGGACCGCTACGACTGGCCTGACCCGGATAACACGGAGCTGTACGCTGACATCCCTGGACAGCTTAGTGCCGGCCGGGATTTGTTCAGCCGCTACTTGATAGGTTTTTCCTTGTATGAGCGGGCTTGGTCCATGCGGGGCATGACTGAGCTGTTGATGGACATGGTTCAACGGCCTGAGTTTGTCGAAGAACTGCTGGACGCGATCGTTGAGCACAACCTGGGACGTATCCACATGGCAATGGAGTTTGACTTCGACTGTATTTACTTTGGAGATGACTACGGGATGCAGACTGGCCTGATCATGGGAATCAAGCACTGGCGGCAATTCATCAAGCCCCGCTTGGCCCGGATGTTTGCCCCCATTCGTGAAGCTGGCAAGTACATCTCCATGCATTCCTGCGGCGCCGTCTCGGAACTTTTCGACGACCTAATTGAGATCGGTTTGAATATGTTCAATCCATTTCAGCCGGAAGTTATGGATGTCTTCGCCCTGAAAAAAGAATACCATGGTCGGCTGGCTTTTCACGGAGGCATGGGAGTCCAGAAGGTACTGCCTTTGGGCACACCTGACGATGTACGCGATATGACCAAGCGTCTGATCGAAGCTGGCCGTGATGGCGGCTACGTTTTTTCGCCTTCCCACGCTGTGCCGCCGGATGTCCCCCCGGAAAACCTCCTAGCCATGATGGAGATCCTTCGCGATCAACCTAGGGCACCCGGGCTATGAGTGCATGCATGTCGATGGTAATGAGATATCTATTCGACCTGAGATCAACTGACAGGCCTGAACGATTACAATGTATCAGGGTCGAATCTAGATCCATCCAGAATGCACGGGAACAATATGATGGAAGTCGGCTTCGTTGATGGCCACGCTGAGACGGTCGATCGACTAGCACCAGAATACTTTGACGATAAGTTCTTACATTGGACTCCTGAGATATATTGGTCAGTCATTGGTGGTTGGTATAAAGAAGTTTTTCCCAGAAAGGAGATATTTAGCCATGTCTAAGAAAATCCACCCGTGGAATATGAAACTCCTTTTGCTCGTAGTGGCATTTTTTCAAGTCTTATTTTTACCTGTTGCCGGACAGGACCTTGGAGCGAATGACCTCGTCCTTGTCAGTGACGGCCAGGCACGTATGACAATCGCATACGCCGAGGGCCCAACTGATAAGGAGCTTGCCGCAGCAAAAAGACTTCAGCACTTCCTTGCCAGAATAACAGGCGTTTCTTTACCCATTGCCCCGCTGTCGCAAGCCCCGGCGGATCGCGGGCGCGTGCTTCTCGGTCCGCGGGCAGCTCAAACCGTGGGTATCGACATTGCCCAAACCTACCCAGGGGGTGAACGAGTCATCGTGAAAAAAGTCGGCAATGATCTTGTGATTGCAGGCAATGACGCTCAGATATATCAGGGCACAAGATACGCTGTAGATAGGTTTCTAGAAAAGCTGGGATGCGAATGTTTTGGGCCGAATCCTAATTGGCATGTGATACCAAAGATGGACAAAGTAGTCTTCGATGATATTAACATCGACATCTCGCCTGCCTTCGAGTGTCGCTCAACTTTCTTTTTTAAGGCCCCCCACTCCGGCAGCCATCCCGACTTTGATGGACCTTCCTGGGGCTTGGGCGGTACACCGTATCATATTACGCACAATTACTACCAGATGTACCCAGCGGCTCGGTTCTTTGATGACCACCCCGAATGGTACTCCCTGGTAGACGGTCAGCGGAAGTCTTCGCAGATATGCTTTTCCAATTCGGAGGTTCAGGCCAGAGCAATCAAACTTGCTCGTGCCCATTTTGACAACGACCCGTCTCAGGTAATGTTCAGCCTGACGGCGAATGACGGGCACGGGTTCTGCGAGTGTGAGCCCTGCAGCCAAATGGGGGCCAATCCCAGCGAACAAAGCCTGTCCTTTGCCAATATCGTGGCGAGGGGGTTGCGTACGACCCATCCGGACAAGAACGTAGCCTTTTTGGCTTACTACGGGACGCATACGGCGCCGGTGGACGTACAGGCCGAGCCGGGTGTGGAGGTGTGGGTGGTTAACCATATTTGTACGGCCCATTCGCTGGACAATGCATCCTGTGCAAAAAAGACGGACTGGAAGCAGCTGTTTCAGGGCTGGAAGGCCTCTGGCGCAGACGTCAGCGGTATCTACGAATACTATCTGCCCAGCTATGGCGGATGGAAAAATGTCCCCTTGGTGCTGGGCGATGCGTCATTGCGGGATCTGCGGTATTACCGAGATAATGGCATCAGGTATCTGTATTATCAGAGCGATCATTTAGAGGTAATGGAGGACGGGCCGATCCGCTGGCCTCTATATTACGTCGTTGCAAAGGGGATGTGGAATCCGGACCTTACGGCTGAGCAGATTTTACGGCCGGCCTGCGAGCGGCTTTTTGGAAATGCGTCCGAACCGATGCTTTCCTTCTACCTCGAATGCGCCAGGGCCGTGGAGGCAGCTCCGTTTCACGGGGTCTGGTGGGGTATGCCCAAGGCTAAGCTCGTATATACACCACAGGTCGTAAAAACGATCAGAAGGCTGCTTGGTAAAGCCAAGCAAATGGCTACGGCCGAATCCCCCGAGGTGATCCGTCGTGTCAACGAGGTAATCGAGTGCTGGGGTAGGACGGAGCAAATCCTTGACCCGGATGGCAAGCCTTAGGCGCCTTGAGCTGACCCGGGCGGACCGTATGTCATCGACGTAGGGGAAACGCTTACGTTGGACGCCACGTGGTCGATGGACCTGAACGATGACAATGACATCGCCTCCTATCTGTGGGACCTAGACGACGATGGTGTGTACGAAACAGACGCAGGCGGGCTGGCGTTGCTGAGGCATAGGCGGGTGGGCTGAGGCGGGTCTCACGCCGGATCGGGGGGCTGGAATTGGGGGAATACAGCTGAGATGATTCTTCGAGAAGTCTACGTTCGGGATGATGGGGTTCTCCTAGAGCCAATGAACCCAAAATACGAGCGCGAGACATTCGCCATTAGAGTATCTTCGGTGCAAGGCACGCTAAAGTCCTTTTGAAATCTCGGCGTCTAATCGCCCTGCAGAATTCCGCCCAGCAGACCCCCGCCGATTCCGGCGATGCCTTTCTGTTCGCCCTTTTGCTGATAGCCAGCCGCTGCGGTAATGCGGTCGGCCAAGCGGGAGAAGGGCAGGCTCTGCAGATACAGTAGTCCGGGGCCGCTCATCCTGGCCAAAAACAACCCTTCCCCGCCGAACAGGGCATTTCTAAAACCGCCCACGAATTGAATATCATAGCTGACCGTCGGAGCAAAGGCCACCAGACAGCCCGTATCCACACGCAGCGTCTCGCCCGCCTGCAAATCCCGGCGAATAATCGTCCCCCCAGCATGGACAAAGGCCCTGCCCGCACCTTCTAAGCGCTGGAGTATGAAACCTTCGCCGCCGAACAGCCCGGCCCCCATCCTTTTGGTAAAGGCCACCTCGATCTCGATGCCCTTAGCTGCACAGAGGAAGGCATCTTTCTGACACATAAAGCTCCCGCCCAGTTCGGTCAGCTCCAGGGGGATTATCTTCCCCGGATAAGGTGCCCCGAAAGCCACATGCTGTTTATCCCTAGCCGTATTCAGAAAGGTGGTAATAAAGAAGCTCTCTCCAGTGATCATCCGTTTGAATCCTTTGAATATTCCTCCGCCGGTGGAGGTTTGCATCTCTATTCCTTCTTCCATGTACATCATGGCCCCGGCCTCAGCCCTGACCGCTTCGCCCGCATCCAGTTCCACCTCCACCAGCTGCATGTCGTCGCCGTAAATCTTGTGATTAATTTCATCCGCCATTTTTTTTGCTCCTTGATATTGTCTTTCCAAAGGTCTTTTTCCGCCTCAGCACATGGTGATACTGCTGAGCGAAGCGATGGGCCTCATCGCGGATTCGCTGGCAAAGCTGCAAGGCGGGCGAGTTGCGCCGCAGTCGCAGTGGCTCGGATTTGCTTTGCACGTAAATCTGCTCTTCGCGTTTGGCCAGCGAGATCACCATCGGCGCTTTCTTAGCCATCCTATCCAGCACCTCCAAGGCCGCGTGTAGCTGGCCGAGCCCCCCATCGATCAGAATTACATCCGGATACAGTTCGTGCTCTTGGCCGGCCAAACGGTACCGCCGGCTGAGCACCTCGGCAATGCTGGCATAATCATCCGCCCCTTCAACCGTCTTGATCTTGAACCGCCGGTATCCCGCCTTGAACGGCTTGCCGTCGATGAAGCGCACCAATGAGCCGCAGTTCTCCTGCCCGGAGATATTGGCCACGTCGATGCCTTCTATCACCCTGGGCGGCGAGGCCAATTTCAAAAGCTTGCCCAACTCCTCCAGCCCAGCCCTCGGGTCCTGGTAAAAACTCTCCGGCTGCAATTCATCCGAAATCTTTCCTCGCTTGGCCAGCGACTCCAACGCCCGAACCTGGTCCCGCAGCAGCCCAGCCTGCTCGTAATCCCTTCGCTTTGCTGCCGCTTCCATGTCCTTGCTCAATTGCCGCAGCACCAGGGCCCGCTTGCTGGTCAGGAACTGCTTGAGCCGTTTGATTTGCAGCCGATAATCTTTCCTGCTCACCTTGGCCGCGCACGGTGCGGTACACTGCTTGATCGAGTACAGCAGGCAAGGCCGAAAGAACCGCCGTTTTTCGTCGTCTTCGCGAATATCCAGCTTGCAGGTGCGGAACCTGAACACCTTCTGCAGAAGCGTCAATGCCACCCGCAATTCAGCCCCGGCCGTGAAAGGCCCATACAGGCTCACCCCCTTTGAGGCCGGCTTGCGAGTAATGCTCACCCGCGGGAAATCTTCACCCGTGTTAATTTCAATATAGGGAAAGGTCTTGCCATCGGTCATCCGCATGTTGTAGCGCGGCTGGGTATCCTTGATCAGGCGGCTTTCGACCAGCAGGGCCTCCACCTCCGAATCCGTCTGCAGAAAGTCGATATCCGCCACTTGCTTCACCATGTTCACGATGGCTGGACCTCGCGAGCCGGCCAAATCCGCGCCCGGCTGAAAGTAGCTCGAAACCCGCCCCCGCAGGTCGTTGGCCTTGCCGATGTAAATCACCACTCCCTTAGCGTCTTTCATCAGATACACGCCAGGCCCTTTGGGCAGCTTGGCTATCTGCTGACGGATCTTGTCTGTCTGCTGTTTCTTGCTCACCAGATAGATTATAGAAGGCTTTTAGGCCTTGAGCAATCCGCTCTGGCCGAGCAAAATCAGCCACATCCCCAGAAATCCGGTTACAGAACCGGAAAATTTTGAACTTTCCGGACTGTGGCGCAACCCTTTTAATGAGCCCAGATGAAGAACCTCAAAGCTCGTTTATACGAACAGACGTTGATTCTCAGGTGCCAAACCCGAGATGAAGCGGCATTCAAGGAAATAATTCGGTTATATGAAGGCCCATTGCGATACTTTGTCCGTCGAATCATTGGAGATGATAATTTTGTTGACGATGTTCTTCAAAATGTTTGGCTCGACATTTTCAGAAAGTTTCCGGAACTGCGAAGCCCCCGGGCTTTTCCCGTCTGGCTCTATCGCATTGCCCGAGACAAGGCCTTTCATTGGCTCCGCCGGACCAAAAGGATTTCTCAGCTATTTGATGACAATCTCGACATGCCAGCCATGGTTCAGCCAGAGTACCAAGATGAGTTCTTGCCTGAAGATGCCGCGAGAATTCATGCCTGTTTAGAGAATTTGTCTTTGAAGCACAGGGAAGTGCTACTTCTTCGATTCCTGGAGGAAATGACCTACGAAGACATTGCTTGCGTAGTTAATTGTCCTGTAGGTAGCGTCAAATCTCGTATCTATTACGCTAAATTGGCACTCAAAAAAGAAATGCGGAGAATGAATAATGAGTAACGACAGAAAGTTGGCAAACGAACTGCTAAAACAGAATGGGCTGGAACCCGAGAAGCTTTCTCAGCAAATCGAGCAACGGATACAGCAAATGGTCGCTAGAGACATTAAGCGTGCCAAGCTTGCCAGGCGCGTACGTAAAATCATCTTTTTGGCCACGGCGATTTTTCTGGCTGTTTTTTGTCTTGCTGCGAATGTTCTTCCCTGGACGCGAGGCTCGAAACTTTCATCGCTAGCAATGCCAATTTTTATTCTCGCCATTTACGTTGTTGGCTTGTCCGCGATCATCTGTACTATAATCGCCTATGTGGCTTCGAGAAATGCAACATTAAAGCAGATACAGGCTTCTCTGGCTGACATTTCCGAAGAACTCAAACGCCAATCTCGCGATTCTTGACTGGCTCTTATAAACCGCAACGGTCCACTGCAATCGATAACAGTCCGCAAAGAATCCGTGAATCTTTTCTCTATCCTGCTTCTTGCTCATCGAATTGATTATAGACCCCCAACCAGCCCCCGGCAATCCTGCCCGCCCAGCAGAAAAGGGACGCCATCTCCATGGCATCCCTTTAGCAGGACCAATACTACCGCCCGAGCCTAACTTTGCCCCCCTGTTCTAGTCGTCCAGGAGCGTAATCCGCGATTTACCGCTGACCAGCAGGTCGAACAGCTCGGCCATATCCTTGTTGAGCATCCGGATGCATCCCCGCGAAGTCTGGCCTCCGATGGTCTGGGGCTCATTGGTGCCGTGAATCCCGTAATCGGTCTGCTTGCCGCCGCCTTCGGGTTCGGGAAGCTCTCTAAGACTGATCCAGTGGTCGCCCAGTGGGTTCCGCGGGTCGCCGTAGGGCACCCGTATGCGCCGGCCGGTTTCTTTATCATCGCCAATCCATTCTGGTTCTTCGAGCTTCGTCCCAGCCAGAAACTCACCCACCGGTGTGCTGTTATTCCGGCCCAGACCTATAGGGTACCTCTTGATAAAGTAATCCCCCAGAAACACATCCAGCTCAAAGGTCTTTTTGTGAATGACCACACTGAAGGGCCCCTTGATAACTTTGTAGTTCTTGCCGGCCATCATGGACCTTGCATCGAGAATGTTATTTATCTTCATAAACAGTTCAGCTGTGATAGCGAAGTCTTTCACCACACTGGCCGGCGTTTCGCCCTGCTTGACGTGGTATGACTCGGCCGTCGTATCGCCCGGAAAGATCTGCCGGCTAAAGGTCAACTTATTGGCGATCGTAGCCAATTGTATCTTGGCGTTGAGTCTGGAGGGATTCTCTAAGCCCTTCAGGGCCTGGCTGAGCTGATTGCGGGCGTTGATGTAGTCGCCACTGTCGAAGGCCTCTCGTCCGGCCTCGTACCACCGTTCGTAAACGCTCTTGGGCTGTGGCTCTGGGGGTTTGGGCTCAGGTGGCTTGGGGCTGGGGGCGGGTGTCGGTGCCGGTATCACCGGCTTAATCGGCCTCTCCGGCGGCGCCTGGACTATTGGAGCCTCTAATGTTCTATCTGGAGTCTCCGGTGGTTGTGGCTGCGGCTCTTCTCCGCAGCCGCGGACCCAAAGGATTACCACCACCAGCACCACCACCGCCGCTACGGCTATGACTGCTAGACCTACGCGATTTGGACGCAAAACTCTGGCCACGATCCCACCTCCTCGTATTAGAGACAATAATGCCTATCCCTGCCCCAACTGAAAACACCAGCATATAGACGCCTGCCCAGCCAGGCAAGCAAAAAGATTACTTTTGATCTTGCTGGGCACTTTTTTCCGATAATAATCTCGGGAAAAACCTTGAACCACCGTCCCGAAAAACCGTAAAAAGGATAATAGAACTAACGCCTAAGCTCCGAATGGCAGACGACTTCCGCACACAAGGAGACCTATATTATGTGGACCAACGCTAGAAAGTGGTTGATATTGGCAGTTCTTTTGAGCCTGGGGCTCTCGCTGGGCGGTGCATTTTCCGTACCCAGCCCGACATATGCTGCCCAAGAGCCCCCCTTACAGGCCACTGCCGAGCAACTGGAAAGTATAGAGGCCCTCTCCGCAGCCTTCAGGGCAGTGGCCAAGGCCGTTAGGCCTTCGGTGGTCAGCATTCGGGTCACGAAGTATCCCCCGCATCGGCGCACTGAGGATTTTGAGTTTGGTGCTCCTGGTCCACCTGCCCAGCGCCGTTCTCCGGAGGAGTACGACGAGCTTCGCCGGAGGTTACGGGAGTTCTTCGGGCCCGACTTTGACTTTTTCGGTCCTCGCGTAGTACCCAAGAAGATACGGCCACGCCGGCCGACCAGGGGATTGGGCTCAGGTGTCATCGTCGATGCCAAGAAGGGCTACATCCTGACCAACTATCACGTCATCGAAGGCGCCGACGAGATACAGGTCAAGCTCCACAACGGCTACCGCTATGGTGCCAAGGAACTCGGCCACGACGCTCGCGCCGACTTGGCCATCGTCGAGATAGACGCTCCCGACCTTCAGCAGGCTCGGCTGGGCAGCTCCGCCCAGGCCGAGCCCGGCGACATCGTCCTGGCCATCGGTAGTCCCTGGGGCCTGGATCAGACCGTTACCCAGGGTATCATTTCCGCCAAAGGCAGGAGTATCGGCAGCCTTCTCGATCCCCGCATTTCCGACGCCGTAGCCATCCAGACTGATGCCGCGGTAAACCCCGGCAACAGTGGCGGACCTCTGGTCAATATCCACGGAGAAGTCATCGGCATAAACCGTGCAATCAGGCCCCAAGGGGCCCTGGCACCCAGCTATGCCGGAGTGGTCTTCGCCGTGCCCATCGATCACGCCAAAAAGGTGATGGAGCACATTATCTCCGGTGAGCCCCTGAAGAGGGGTTATCTTGGTGTCTTCATGCGTGACTTGGCCGATGTCGATTCTGCCCTGCTCAAGTCTTTAGCCGTCGAGCACCGGCCGGGAGTAATGGTATTAAAACTGCCCGCTGGCCAGCCAGCCCACAAAGCTGGCTTGGAGGCTGGCGATGTCATCTTGGCGGTCGATGGACAAACCATCACCGATTCGGCCACTTTGCAGCGAACCATCGCTGCCAACCCGCCCCGAAGCCAGGTCGTGCTGACCATTTGGCGCAACAAGAAAACTATGGAGATTCCCGTGGAGTTAGGCGAACAAACACCGGACGAGCAACTCACCGCCTTGGCCCCGGAGAGGCAGGCCCCGGCCACCATTGAGAAAATTGAGAAGATGGGTCTGCAGATCAGCGAATTGACCCCCGAAAAGGCCAAGCAAATCGGCCTACCCGCCGATACCGAAGGCCTGCTGGTCGAGAAGGTCCAGCGGGATGGATTGGCTCACCAGTTGGGCCTTCAGCCAAATGACGTCATCACCAAGCTCCAGCAACAGAGGGTCCGCACTATTGAAGATTTCAATGATGTGCTTACCGACCTGTCCCTGGCCGAGGGCATCTCCGTCACAGCAGTCAATAAGTCCGGAAATAAGTTTTCGTATCGCCGTTCGCCGCAGAACTAGTACCGTCGGTCAGGGATTTGCTTCTTAGATAAGGGCGAGGCTGTGGCCATTGGCCGGCCTCGCCCGTCTCCTTGAGTTGGGCCCCGCTCGTTTTTGCGGTTGATTTTTCCACCGATAGTAGCTATCGTGCCCCTTTCGGGAAGAATCAGCCGGCGCACATGTGCGGAGCTCTGCGGGGTCAAGGTTCCTAACGTATGGATTTGGAAAAACTTAGAGCACAAATTGACACCCTTGATGAGCAGATCGTCAAGCTGCTCAATGATCGGGCCAACGTCGTCGTCCAGGTCGGCCAAGTCAAGAATGCCCAGAATGCACCGGTTTATGCCCCCGACCGCGAGCACAAAATCCTTGAGCGCATCCAGCAGCTCAACGAAGGCCCTTTGCCCAACCGTTGTCTGGTAGCCATCTACCGGGAGCTGATGAGCGGCTCTTTCGCACTCGAGCGCCGCCTTCGGGTGGGCTGTCTGGGTCCGGAAGGTTCCTTCTCTCACGTGGCCGCCAGCAGTAAGTTCGGGGCCTCGGCTGAGTATTTAACCCTGCCCGACATCCGTTCAGTCTTTGACCACGTAGCTCGAAGGCACATTGAAGTAGGCGTTGTGCCTATTGAGAATTCCATCGGCGGCGGTGTCATTGACACCCTCGATGCCTTCCTGGAAATGCCCGTACAAATCTGTACCGAGATTCGCTTGGCCATTCATCACAATCTCTTGGCCAAGTGTCCGCTGGAGGAGGTCAAGAAGGTTTATTCTCGTCCAGAGGTCTTCGCTCAGTGCCGCAATTGGCTCAGCGGAACCTTTGAACGCGTCGATGTAATACCCGTAGCCTCTTCGGCCAAGGCCGCAGAACTCGCCGCCAAAGAAGAAAACTGTGCCGCCATTGCCTCAATCATGGCCGCCGAACTCCACGCCTTGAACATCCTCTGCGAGAACATCGAGGATTACCCCAACAACGAGACCCGCTTCTTGGTAATCTCCCAGACCCCTGCCAAACCTACGGGCAATGACAAGACTTCCATTTTGGTAACCACCGCTCATAAACCCGGGGCCTTGGTCTCTATGCTCGACGCCTTTCGACAGAATAACATCAACCTGACTTACATCGACTCGCGCCCCAATAAGAAGCAGAACTGGGAGTATAACTTTTTCGTCGATGCCCAGGGACACGTCGACGAGCCGGCCATGAAAGCCGCCTTGGACGCTGCCCGCCAGCACGCAACCCAGTTGGTAGTACTCGGTTCCTATCCCCAGGCCCTGGATGTATTGTAGTTGCTGCAGTCCGCTAGCTTGGAGAAGATTGATGGCTCGTAAGTTGTTTATCACCGGCAACTGGAAGATGAATCTCTCCGCCGAGCAGTGCACCGCCCTGGCAAGTAAACTCGCTGGGAGTGTTGAGCCTGATTGGCCCGTGGCAGTTGCCGTCTGTCCGCCTTGCGTTTATCTCTCTGTAGTTGGCGCAGCTCTGGACGGCTCGGCAATTCGCCTCGGGGCTCAGAACGTTTATTGCGAATCCAACGGGGCCTTTACCGGCCAAATATCCCCGCCCATGCTTGCGGACATCGGCTGTGACTATGTAATCATCGGACACTCCGAAACCCGCCACACCATCGAGCCCCACGAGGACGATGCCCTTATCAACCGCAAGGTCCTGGCGGCCTTGGCCGGTGGTTTGAAAGTCATTTTGTGTATAGGCGAAACCCTTGACCAGCGAAAACAGGGACAGACCGAGTCAATCCTCGAAGCTCAGCTTACCGCCGGACTGGCAAACATGCACTCTAGTTTAGCCGAAAAGATAACTATAGCTTACGAGCCCGTTTGGGCCATCGGCACCGGTCAAACCGCCACCACCGACCAAGCCCAGCAGGCCCATGCCTTTGTGCGCACCTGCCTGGCTGGGCAGTTCGGCTTAGCCGCCGCCAACGGGATTCGTATTCAATACGGCGGGTCAGTCAAACCGACCAATGCTGCTGACCTGCTGGCCCAACCCGACGTGGACGGAGCCCTGGTCGGAGGAGCCAGCTTGAAGGCAGATGATTTTCTGGAGATTATAAAAGCCGGCCTACAGAACGCTTCCCAAACATCCGGCACGGCCGTCTAAACCAGTAACTGAATCTCCCCGCGAGAAAAATCATGAGCCCAACACTTTATGGCATTCTGTCGATACTCTTCCTGATCATTGCCGTTCTGCTGATTTTAGTGATTCTGGTCCAGCGTGGCAGAGGTGGAGGTTTGATCGGAGCTTTTGGCGGTCCCGGCGGTTCCAGTGCCTTCGGAGCCAAAACCGGCGACGTCTTTACGGTTATCACCGTAGTCATGGCTGCTCTGTTCCTGGTTATCGCTTGCCTTTTGGCTTTCAGACCCTCGCAGACGACGTTGGTTGAGCCTACTGACAAACCCGCTCAGCAAAGCAGCAGCGTAGGCGGTGAACTACCGGAATCACCGCAAGATGTACCTGCCGAAACCGAGCAACAAGAAAAAACGCCCGACGAATAACGACAAAATAGCAACGCGGAGCGTCCTTCGGAAAATCAATGCGAAGCATCCCTTGGAAGTGCAAGTATCAAGGGGTTATTTTTCACTAATTGTCAGATACTGTTCATAACCCCTCAAGGACTAGCTTATGATAACTAGTATGACCGGCTACGGCGATGCCCAGGGCGTATTGGATGGTGCCGAGTTCACCGTGGAAATCCGCTGCCTCAACAACCGTTATTACAAGCCAACCATCAAATTGTCTGAGGAGCTTACCCAACTGGAGTCCGAAATTGATCCTCTCCTGCGCAAGGCCGTATCGCGGGGCACATTAATTTACACCCTGCGTATCAAGCCCGCCGAGGACTCTGCCCAAGTCCAGATCAACTACTCGGCCATGAAGACCTTCCTTCATGAGCTGCGGGAGATGCAGCGCGATGTGGGATTCGAGGGGCTCGGTATCGACTTGGCCGGCTTATTGCAGCTGCCCGGACTGACTCGGCCTGCCGAATATGCCCAGACTCAGCCCGATCGCCTGAAGGACTTTGTTGCTGACTTGACCAAGAAGGCCCTGGACGCCCTGACCCAGATGCGCCGCCGCGAGGGCCAAGCCCTCTGCGAAGATCTCACCTGCCAGGGGCAGGCTATTCGCTCAGGGCTCGATAAAATCGCCCAGACCGCACCGGATGTCGTCCGTTCTTATCAGGCCAAGCTCGCCCAGCGGGTTTCTGAGCTGCTCAGCGGTGCCCAGGTAACCCTCAGCGAGGGTGACCTGGCTCGCGAGGTGGCCATCTTCGCTGAAAGGTGTGACATCTCGGAGGAGATTGTCCGTTTGCGTTCGCACCTGGACCATTTTGACAAGATTTGCCGCGAGGACTCCCAGGCTGGTCGGCGTCTGGACTTCATTGCCCAGGAGATGCTCAGGGAGGCCAACACCATAGGCGCCAAGGCTTGTGACGCAATCATCGGGCAAACCGTCATTGATATCAAGACCGCCATCGACCGTATCAAGGAGCAGGCTCAGAATGTCGAGTAATCTTTACCCGGGGCTGTTGGTGGTCATTTCCGGACCGTCCGGCGTGGGCAAGACTACCATCTGCCACGCCTTGGTTGATCGACTCGGGGCTCAGTTGAGTGTTTCGGCCACCACTCGTCCGGCCGGATCGGGAGAACGTAACGGTGAAGATTATCTTTTCCTTTCGGCCCAGCAGTTCAAGCAGCACCTGGACGACGGCGACTTTCTCGAGCACGCCCAGGTGTTCGGCCACTCCTACGGCACCTTGACTGGACCCGTTATGGAGGCCCTGCAAGCCGGCCGAATCGTGGTCCTGGAAATAGATGTCAACGGAGCAAAGCAAATTCATCAGCGTTTCGATCGGGCCAAGATGTTCCTTATTCTTCCGCCCGCCCCGGCCAGCCTCTCCGACAGGCTCAACACCCGCCGGCGCGACGCCCGGACCGTCATCGCCGAGCGACTGGCCAAGGCCGACGGCGAGGTCCGCTTTGCCCGCGAATCCGGATGTTACGATTACACCATCGTCAACGATAACCTTGAAGAAGCTATAAATCAGATTGTAACTATTATTAACCAGGAAAAGGAAAAATCGCAAAATGATAGAAGACCTCAAGTCTGAAGAGCTGTTCAAGAAGATTGGTGGGAGTTTCAAGTTGGCCGTCCTCATTCAAAAGAGGATGCTCGAACTTATGCAGGGGGCTAGACCTCTGGTGCCCCGCGAGGGTATGACCGACCTGGAGCTGGCCATCAGAGAAATCCGCGAGAACAAGATTACCTTGGTCCCGCCCGGTGCCGATGAGAAAGAATAACCTTATCCAGCCTTTTAGAGCTGCTTCGGTTTATCATGGCCCCAGAGAATCTTGACAAGTATGAGTTGCTCATCTGTGTAACCGGCGGCATCGCCGCCTACAAGGTTGGCACTGTTGTCTCGAGCCTAGTGCAGAAGAAGGCCGCCGTCACCGTAGCTATGACCGACAGCGCCACCAGGCTCATCGGCCCGCCCACCTTTCGTGCTCTGACCGGTCGAGCTGTGCACACCGACTTATGGGCTCAGGAGATTTCCGCCGACGTCGAGCACATCAGCCTCACCGACCGGGCCGACCTGGTCGTAGTTGCCCCAGCCACCGCCAACATCCTGGCCAAGATGGCCGCCGGAATCGCCGACGATTTGGTCTGTACCACCCTGCTTGCCGTCGAGGGGCCCGTCCTGCTCGCACCGGCCATGAATGTCCGCATGTGGTCAAACCCCGCCACCGTGCACAACGTAGAGATATTGAAGCAGCGCGGGCATATACTCGTCGGCCCGGAATCAGGATGGCAGGCCTGCGGCCACGTCGGCATCGGCCGAATGGCCGAGCCCCAGACCATCGTCCGAGCCATCGAAGAAATACTCGCCCAACGAAAACCAAAAGCCAGCACCTGATCAGTAAGTTTCACCTCCGGAGTTCATCAGTTCATGCGCAAGGTCTTGGTATCTGCTGGCGGGCTCGGTTACCTTCCCATAGCTCCCGGCACCTGGGGTTCCTTGGCAGGCGTGGGGATATTCCTGCTGGCCGGGCTAAGCGCTTGGCCGTTGGTAACTGCTCTGATTTGCCTGGCCGGCGTGCTGCTCTTTTCTATCCTGAACGTAGCTCTGGGCCCCTGGGCCTGCTCGCATTATGCCTCTAAAGACCCCTCGCCCGTGGTTATTGACGAGGTGGCCGGCTATCTCCTGGCCGTACTCTTCTTGCCCATCGACGGGGTGAACCTCTACTACTCCGCTGCTTGCGCTTTTATAGTCTTCCGTATCTTTGACATCATAAAGCCTGCTCCGGCTCGCCGCCTCGAGCGTCTGCCCGGGGGCTGGGGAATCCTGGCCGACGATCTAATGTGCGGGCTCTATGCCAATCTCCTCTGCCAGTGCCTCATGCGTGCGGTTGTACCTGTCTTACTTGGCACCGGCCCAGCCGACATCTTAGCCATACCCCAGGCCGGCCTGCTCGGCTTCATACAGGGCATCGCCGAGTTCCTGCCCATCTCCAGCTCGGGCCACTTGGCCCTGACCCAGAAATTCTTGAAGCTCTCTCCCGACAGCCCCCAGATGCTGCTGTTCGATTTGGCCACTCACGTGGCGACCTTAGCCGCGGTACTGGTGGTTTTCGCACATCCTTTCGGGCGAATGCTGCGATCGCTTCTGCGGGCTCCGACCAAGTACGGCTTGTCGAGCAGGCTCGTCAAAGAATCCCCCAGCGTACGCCTAGTGTGGCTCACTTTCCTGGCCTGTATTCCGACGGCCTTAGTCTATATCATCTTTTCCAAGCGTCTGGAGGCCTTCTTCGATAAGCCCCTGGCCATCGCCGGCTCTTTTCTGGCCACCGGCTTGATTATCCTTCTAGCCGAGCGCCTCGGACATCCCTGTCGGGGCCTGCGCAGCTTTGGCATCCACGCCGCCCTGATCATTGGCTTGGCCCAGGGGCTGGCCCTTATGCCGGGTCTTAGCCGATCCGGCCTGACCATCTGCGCAGCTCTGCTTTGCGGTATCAAGCGAGGCTGGGCCGGAAGGTTTTCCTTTCTGATCGCCGCACCTGCCATCCTGGCCGGCTTCGCCCTGCACTTATTCAAGGTCATCAACCAAACCAGCCTGAGTTCGTGTCCGTGGCTGGCCATCCTTCTCGGCTCGCTCACCGCCTTTGCCGTGGGCCTCTGGGCCCTGCGCGTACTGCTCAAAACCCTTCACCGGGCCCACCTGAGTTACTTCACCATCTACCTCTGGATAGTTGGCCCAGCCATCATCCTCATCCATCTGCTTTTTCAGTGATCTTGTCTTTGGTTTTTTTTTTTGGATTTTGATATGTAGTTTTGATATTTGCATTTTGATTTTTGATATTTTAGGCTATTTCGATGCTTCTGCCCATTCGAACCAACATGCCCCTGCGTTCATCGCCGGTGGTGAATTATCTGCTCTTGGTGGCCAACATAGCCGTATTCCTTACTACCCGCCGCGGCTTGGCAGCCGGAGCTCTTGACACGTATGTCCTCCAGGCCAGCTATCCCCAGTTGCACCAGTTCCTCACCCATGCCTTTCTGCACGCTAATTGGCAACACCTAGCCGGAAACATGCTCTTTCTCTACATCTTCGGCAACAACATCAATGACCGTCTGGGCAACGTCGGCTACTTGGCCTTTTACTTGGCCGCCGCCTTCTTCGCCGGCCTAGGCCACGTCTATATGGAACAGAATCCAGCCGTGGGCGCCTCCGGGGCCATTGCCGCTGTGACCGGCTTATACCTCATTCTCCTGGCCCGCACCCGGGTCACCCTTTTTTATTGGCTTTTATTCTTTATTGGGACTTTTGAGGTTACCGCGTTCCTGTGGGTATTCCTTAGCTTTAGCAAGGATCTTATTTACGGTCTGTATGGGCCCCCCATGCAGATTGCCTATTCTGCCCACATTGCGGGCTACCTGTTCGGGTTTGGTATCGGCCTGCTTCTGTTGCTCTTTCGACTGGTCCGTAGAAGCAACTACGATTTGCTTTCCTTTTTTTCCAGAGCGGCCTACCGTTTCAGTGTTGCTGCTGGACCCACTGTCAAACGGGATTTTACACCCCAGCAGCGCCAGGTCCTTACCATCCGCCAGGAAATCCTTGATTCGTTAGAGGCCCACGATACCCCCCGGGCCGTTCAGTTATATCTGCAACTTCAGGGCAGCGATCCCGAGCAGGTCCTGCCCACCCAGGCCCAATTAGACTTGGCCAATCAGCTCATGGCCCAGGCCGACTACCCCAACGCCGCCCGAGCCTACGAGCTCTTCCTCAAATCTTACCCCACCTATCAGCAACTTGCCCAGGTCCAACTCATGCTCGGACTGGCATATACACGTTATCTCGACCAGCCCAACCGGGCCCGTGAGCACTTGGCCAACGCCTTGGAGCACCTGCCCGCCGACTCGCCTGCCCGCCAGATGTGCCAGGCCGAACTCGACCGAATCCCACCGGCCGATACTCCCTGACTCAAACCGACTGGTCCCCCATCTTCAGATGGCATAACTCTCTTTCAAAAAGTAAGTTATGTCGTCTACATAGAGACCCGCTTCCTCAACCAGTTTTGAATATGCCAATCGTGGTGCTTGTCTGATCAGCCAGCCAATGCTAAACTAGTAAGTTTGAGATAGTCTGCCCGGACCCCCACGGGCCAACTATCGCCTGTAATCTTGCCAGAGGCCACCGATGACCGAACGAGCCATTCACATTCAAGGTGCCCGCCAGCACAACCTGAAGAACGTCGACGTGGTCATTCCCCGGGACAAGTTCGTGGTCATCACCGGCCTGAGCGGCTCGGGCAAAAGCTCGCTGGCTTTCGACACCATCTATGCCGAGGGCCAGCGAAAGTATGTTGAGAGCCTCTCGGCTTATGCCCGCCAATTCCTCGAGCAAATGACCAAGCCCGATGTCGACCACATCGAAGGGCTCCCCCCCACCATAGCCATTGAGCAGCGCTCCGCTGGCGGCTCGCCGCGTTCTACCGTCGCCACCACCACCGAAATCTATGACTATCTTCGTCTGCTCTTCGCCCGGGTCGGCACTCCCTATTGCTGGAAGTGCCGCCGACAGATCCAGTCCCAGACCGTCGAGCAGATCACCGACAGCATTCTCTCTTGGCCCGAGGGCACCCGTATCCAAATCCTCTCCCCCCTGATTCGCGGGCAGAAGGGAGAGCACCGCGACATCTTTCGAGCCGCTCAACGCCAGGGCTTCGTCCGCGTCCGTGTGGACGGCCAAGTCTGCGACATCCGCGACGTCCCCGAGCTCGCCAAACGCCGCAAGCACACCATCGAGGTGGTTGTTGATCGCCTTCTCGTCAAACCCTCCGTCCGTTCCAGACTAGCCGACTCCCTGGAGGTGGCCCTAAAGCTCGCCGAAGGTCTGGTCATCATCGCCAGGCAGAACAGCGAGCCTTCCGAACAAGACGACCCCGACAAGACTGATTCCACTCGTCCTTCGCGTAGCGCTTCGCAGAGCAGGAACGGTTGGACCGACCAGCTCTATAGCGAGCGTTACGCCTGCCCCGTGCACACCGAGGTAAGTCTTCCCGAGTTGTCTCCGCGACTATTCAGCTTCAATTCACCATACGGGGCCTGCACGGAGTGCGACGGGCTGGGCACCATCCTCGAGTTCGACCCCGACCTGGTCGTTCCCCACACCGACCTCACCCTTTCCGGCGGAGCCATCGACGCCTGGCGCCACGGCGGCAAGCGCATGAACATCTTCTACAACCGCCTCATACGGCGTTTTTGCAGGAGATTCGGCATTAGTTCCGACACCCCCTACAAACGGCTCAGCAAACAGATACGCCAGATACTCCTGCAGGGCACCGATCCAGAGCAGGAGGACGAGTATGGAGTCGCCTTCGAAGGGGTCATCCCCAATCTCACCCGCAGATGGCGCTCCACCGACAGCGAGCACGTCAAAGCCCGCCTGCACAGGTATATTTCTGCCCAGCCCTGCCGGGTATGCAAGGGCCACCGCCTGCGCATCGAAGCTCTCAACGTTAAGCTCGACGGTGTGGGTATCCATGACCTGGTCAAGATGACCATCTGGCAGGCTCGGGAGTTTTTTAAGAAGCTCAAACTGGGCGCCGAAAAGCAGAAGATCGCCCAGCAGGTGCTCAAGGAGATTCGCTCCCGCTTAGGTTTCATGGCCGATGTGGGTATCGGTTATCTCAGCCTGGACCGTATCAGCAGCACCCTTTCCGGCGGCGAGGCCCAGCGCATCCGTCTGGCTACTCAGGCGGGCAGCGGCCTGGTGGGTGTCTGTTACGTCCTCGATGAGCCCACCATCGGCCTGCATCAGCGCGACAATCGCAGGCTCCTCGACACCCTTCGCAGTCTCACCGATATCGGCAACACCGTTCTGGTCGTCGAGCACGACGAAGAAACCATCCGCTCTGCCGACCATATTATCGATATGGGCCCTGGCGCCGGCAGCCACGGCGGGCGCATCGTAACCCAAGGCGACCTCAAAACCATTCTCCGCTGCCGCAAATCCTCCACCGCCAACTATCTTTCCGGACGAGAACAGATCAAACTGCCCCCCCGCCGCCGTCCCGTGCGCCTTACCCGGGCTATCACCGTACGCGCCGCCGCAGAGAACAACCTCAAGAATATTGATGTTAAATTTCCCTTGGGCGTATTCTGCTGCGTTACCGGCGTATCCGGCTCGGGAAAAAGCACCCTGGTCAGCCAAACTCTGTTGCGGGCCCTTAGACGCCGGCTTTACGGCTCCCGCGACAAGCCCGGAAAACACGCCGGACTTCTGGGCACCAGTGCCGTTGACAAGGTGATCGAAATCGACCAAAGCCCCATTGGCCGAACCCCACGCTCCAACCCAGCCACTTATACCGGCGTATTCGATCTTATCCGCCAACTCTTTGCCAAAACCCGCGAGGCCAAGATTCGCGGCTACAAACCCGGGCGATTCAGTTTCAACGTCAAGGGCGGGCGTTGCGAGGTTTGTCGCGGCCAAGGGACCCGCAAAATCGAGATGCACTTCCTCCCCGACGTCTACGTGGTTTGCCAGGAATGCAAAGGCTCCCGCTACAACCGCGAGACCCTCGAGATTCGTTACAAGGGCAAGAACATTGCCGACGTGCTGGACATGCGAGTTGAAGAGGCCCTGGCCTTTTTCGCAAACTTCCCCAAAATCAAGCAGCTGCTCCGGGCTCTCAACGACGTCGGCTTAGGATACATGACCCTGGGCCAGTCCTCCACCACCCTTAGTGGCGGCGAAGCCCAGCGGGTCAAGTTAGCCACCGAGTTGGGCAAAACCTCCACCGGCCACACCCTCTATGTCCTTGACGAGCCGACCACCGGCCTGCATTTCGCCGACATTCACAATCTGCTCAGCGTCCTCAACCGCCTGGTCGACCTAGGCAACACGGTCGTGGTCATCGAGCATAATCTGGACGTAATCAAGCATGCCGATTATATTGTGGACTTGGGTCCTGAAGGTGGCGATGCCGGCGGACAAGTCGTAGCCCTGGGACAGCCAGAGGAAGTTGCAAGAATCAGCGAATCCTACACCGGACAATTTCTCAAGCCCAAGCTACAAAAATCAACGCGTAGCGTCCTTCGGAAAAGTAAAAATCAATGACTAAATCGTCCGCCAAGACCATCAAAGTAATTACCATAGACGGGCCCTCCGGCTCCGGCAAATCCACCGCAGCCTGCAAGTTGGCCCAGCGGCTTGGTTTTGCGCACCTCGACACCGGAGCCATGTACCGGGCCGTCACCTTCCAGGCCTTGCAAGAGGGCCTGAACCTCAGGGACTCAGCCAAGCTCGTCGATTTGGCCAAGGGTATAGACTTAGACCTGGTCCCCACTGCCCATGGCACGCAGGTCACCATCTGTGGCCAGGATGTCACCGAGTTGATCCGGACCGTAGAGGTAACCGAGAATGCCCACTTTCTTGCCTCGCAGCGGGACGTCCGCGACGAAATGGTCAAGCGTCAACGGAAGTTGGCCACAAAGCTGACCCCCTTGGTCGCCGAGGGACGTGATCAAGGCACGGTCGTTTTTCCCCATGCCCAAGTCAAGTTTTTCCTTGATGCCGACCCTGCCACCCGGGCCCAGCGCCGTTACCAGCAGCTCCAGCGGAGCGGCCAAGCCGTCACCTACGACCAGGTCTTGGCCGGCATACAAACCAGAGACGCTCGCGACAGCAGCCGCCCCACGGCCCCGCTGGAGGTACCTGCCGGAGCAATCGTCATTGATACCACTAACATGAGCGTTAGCCAGATGGTCGACGAATTGGTCCGCCACATCCGACGCATCCGCTCAATTCTTGACCAAGGGTAATCAAAACAATGAGCGATTACCACAAGCTATCTCACAGACTCTGGTACAGCGGTTGGCACAGGATTTGCCAAGTAGTTGCCATCACCGCCTTTGGGATCCGCTGTTTCGGCCGCGAACACGTACCCGACCAAGGAGGGGCCTTACTGGTCAGCAACCATCAGAGCTTTTTTGACCCCATGATCGCAGCCCTGGGTCTCTGGCGAGAGGTGCATTACCTGGCCCGCGATTCGCTCTTTCGCCAACCGGCGTTCGCTTGGCTCATCCGTTCGCTCAACGCCTTTCCGGTCAAACGCAGCTCTGCCGACTTGGCAGCAATTAAGGAAGCTCTTCGCCGACTCAAAGACCACCAATTGCTCCTGGTCTTTGGCGAAGGTACTCGAACCCACGACGGGCGTATTGCTCCCCTGCAGCCCGGCATGGCTATGATGGCCCGAAAGGCCAAAGTCCCCTTAGTTCCCGTGGTTATAGACGGTGCTTTTGAGGCTTGGCCTAGAAGCCGCAAGTTATGGCGCTTCTGCACTATTCGGGTCATGTTCGGCCAGCTCATAACCGCCCAGCAGATAGCGGACGTCGGAGACAAGGCTGCAGCCCAGATAATCTTCCAGCGCCAGCAACAAATGCAGCACCGCCTGCGCCGTTATTATAAACGAAAGCCCTACTCTTACCCACCGCTTGAGGTCTAGTCGTGAAAGTAATTGTAGCCGAACCTCGAGGATTTTGTGCCGGAGTAAAGCGGGCCGTCCAGCTGGCGGAGCAATCTCTCCAGCGGGGCAAAAGCGTATACAGCCTTGGCCCGCTAATCCACAATCCCCAGGTCGTCGAGAGATTGCAAAAGCAAGGGCTCAAGGTAACCGACAGCTTGGCCGAGGTCCCAGACGGCGCCGCCGTGCTGATTCGCTCCCACGGGGAGCCACCCCAGATATTCCGCCAAGCCCAGTGCCGCGGCCTGGAGGTTATCGACGGCACTTGTGTCTTGGTCAGGCGAGCCCAGAACATAGTCAAACAGTTGCAGGCGCAGGGCTATCAGGTCCTGATAGTCGGTGACCCCAATCATCCCGAGGTTCGTGGGGTGATGGCCTACGCCCCCGATGCCATTTGCCTGAGCGATCAGTCGGATCTGCCCAAGATTGCCGGGCACCGCCGTTTGGGGATCATTGCTCAGACCACCTACTCGCTCACCGCTTTTGGGCGGATGGTTGGCTTGGTGGTCTCCTCCGGATGTGCCGAGGTAAAAGTGGTTGACACCATATGCCAGGCCACCCACGCCCGCCAGCAGGCCGCCCTGGAAGTCACCAAACAGGTCCAGGTCATGTTCGTCCTCGGCGGCCGCCAAAGCGCCAACACCTCCCGCTTGGCCGAGTTGTGTGCCGCACAGGGCGTCAGCACCTATCACTTGGAATCCTGGAAGCAATTCAGCGAAGAATACGTCCGGGGCAAGACCGTGGCCGGGGTCACCGCCGGGGCCTCCACGCCAGACTGGGCCATCGAAGAATTCGTCCGCAACCTCAGGGAAAAATAACAGAAAAGGGGCAGGCAGCCTTTTTCTTTGAAAAATCTGTGGAATATATTTCTCCCCGTGCTATACTAATGGTTTGGTTTTCTGCACTTGGAATCCGATTTATCGGTTGTGCCAGTGCTCTTTATTGGTGCTCTGGGTTCGAAATTATAAGGACCTGCCGGGGTAACGTGAGCCCCAGCGGGGCGACTTCGAGCTATTCTGGGTTTCGAAACTATCACGAGTGGACGAGACGATTTCATGGTTAACAAAAACATAATGAGGCAATTCGAGGTCTCTGACGAGCAAATCGACCGCTTCCTCAGTGAGGCCCTCGGGCCTGAGGTTATTCAGGGTAACATGGATGCCGTAGTCGACGACGCCATCAAAAACTTTTCACCAGGTAGCTTACTGACCGGAACCATCATCGGGCGTGCCGGTGACGATGTAGTCATTGAGGTGGGCTTGAAGTCCGAGGGTTTGGTTTCCATTTCCGAGTTCGACGATCCCGAAGAGGCTACGTCCGGCCGAAAGGTCGAAGTCATTCTGGAAGCTGTCGAGTCCGACACCGGCCAGGTAGTCCTCTCCAAACGCAAGGCCGATCGGCTCCGCGGCTGGGAAAAATTGGTCAATACTTGCAGTGAGGGCGACATGATTACCGGCAGGGTCATGCGCAAAATAAAGGGCGGCCTGCTGGTCGACGTGGGGGTTCCCGTATTCTTGCCCGCCAGCCAGGTCGACATTCGCCGACCGAGTGACATCGGCAGCTTTATCGGCAAGGAGATTACCGCCAATATCCTCAAGATAGACACCGAACGTCGAAACATTGTCATCTCTCGCCGCCGCTTTCTTGAGGACCAGCGCTCCGTTGCCAAGGAAAAGCTCTTCAAGGAGATCCAACCAGGCCAGATCCGCAAAGGAACCGTCAAGAACATCGCCGACTTTGGAGCTTTCGTGGACCTCGGCGGAGTCGACGGGCTCCTCCACATCACCGACATGAGTTGGGGAAGGATTGGCCATCCTTCTGATATGCTCAGAATCGACGAGGAGATCGAGGTCATGGTCCTCTCGGTGGACCTTGAAAGGGAAAAGATTGGTCTGGGCCTAAAGCAAAAGACCGATAGCCCCTGGTCCCAGGTCTTGACCAAGTATCCTGCCGGGACCCGTACCCGCGGAACGGTGGTCAACATCATGAGCTACGGAGTCTTTGTCAAGCTCGAAGAGGGCCTCGAGGGACTGGTGCATATCTCGGAGATGAGCTGGACCAAGCGATTGAACCACCCCTCCGAGATGGTCAGCTTAGGTGAAGACGTCGACGTTGTCGTTCTGGGAACCAACAAGGAAAAGCAGGAAATCTCCCTGGGTATGAAGCAGGCCCAGGATAATCCTTGGACCCTCATCAGCCAGAAGCACCCGGCGGGCTCGGTCATTGAAGGACGCGTCCGCAACCTGACCAATTACGGCGCCTTCATCGAAGTCGAGGAAGGTATCGACGGACTGCTGCACGTCAGCGACATGAGCTGGACCAGGCGGATTACTCACCCCTCGGAGATCCTCAAGAAAGGCCAGACCGTCAAGTGTATGGTCTTGAATGTGGATCAGGAAAAATCAAGAGTAGGCCTGGGTCTCAAGCAGCTCACAGAGGATCCCTGGGAGCGAGCCATTCCCGAAAAGTACGTCCCTGGCCAAATCGTCCAGGGCAAGGTGGTCAAGATTACTACCTTCGGCGTGTTTTTGGAACTCGAGCCCGAGCTCGAGGGTTTGCTCCACATTTCAGAGTTGGCCGACCAGAAGGTGGAAAACCCCAA
Organism: Actinomycetes bacterium; assembly: GCA_030614915.1. GTDB lineage: Bacteria > Planctomycetota > Phycisphaerae > JAACET01 > JAACET01 > JAACET01. The sequence goes on from JAUXAG010000002.1 coordinate 53,463, forward strand.
CGACCTGCTCAGCATGGGCCAAGAGTTGGAAGTGAAAATCTTGCGCGTTGACGTGGAGGACCGCAAGATCGGGCTGTCTCTAAAGAGGGTCCGCTGGGCCGAGGAAGATGCCCAGGGTGAGCAAGTCTCTTCGGCTCCTGCCAGACAGCTTCGCGGCGGTCTGCATGGCCCCGGTGACTTGGGCAGTGATCTTATCAGCTACAGTGTGCTTAGTGGTTCTAGCCCGGCCGAGCAGCCGCCCGCCGACGAGCAGCCTGCTGCGGCGCAGTCCCAGCCGGTCACACCTGCCGAGGAGCAGCTCGAGCCGGAAGTGTCTGCTTCGGAGGCAGCGGCAGAATCCCCCCAACCGTCAGAACCGGAAGACAAGCCCGTCACTGATGAACGCGACACCGCTGACGATGCCGCCAGCGACCAGCCGGAAAGCAACCCGGCCGAGGCTCCGGATGATGCTGCCGGCGAGCAGAAGGACGAGTCGAGTCCATCGCCGGAGTAGTCGCCTTTATCGGTCGGTCCAACTCGTCTGGACCCATAATCCCAGCATCAACGAGACCAAAGTGTCCCGCGGCCGGTTAAGCCCGCAGCGAATCTTGTCACTCCAGCAGCCTTCCTTCACCATGTTCACCAATTCTCACCCAGCCAGACTCGCTTTGGCCCTGACTGGCATAGCTAAAGGCAAAGCTTTTCCGATCCGATCAGCTATATAGGCGAACTGCACGCACCCGGTGTTAAGGCCCGGACACATACAAAAAGGAGCCAGCCATCCCAACCATAGGCCCCAGAGAAACCTTGAACACCTACCTGAAGGACATCGACGCATCACCGCTCTTGACCGCCCAGCAGGAGTGCCAACTAGCCGAGAGAATTATCAAAGACCAGGACCCCGAGGCCAGAGACCGCATGATCCGTTCGAATTTGCGACTGGTGGTAAGCATCGCCAAGAATTACATGCGCCGCGGTCTGTCTTTGAGTGACCTGATAGCCGAAGGCAACCTCGGCCTGCTCCGGGCCGTCGAAGGGTTCGACCCCACGTATGGTGTACGTTTCAGCACTTACGCCGCCTGGTGGATCAAGCAAGCCATCAAGCGAGCCCTCGTCCGTGCCTGCCAGCCGATTCACATCCCCGCCTACATGGTGGAGCTGATTAACCGCTGGAGAAATACCTCGACACGGCTGGAGGAACGTCTTGGCCGAGCGCCCACAGGCGAGGAGGTTGCTCAGGCCATGAGCTTGTCCCACAGCAAGGCTAAAATCGTGCGCTCGGCGGTGCAAGTCGCTGGATCGGTCGTCCATAGAAGCTCGCCGGATGAAGATTCGGCCTCGGATGATATGTTTGTCGATTATCGCACCCCGCCGCCGGACCAGGCCTTGATTGATGCCACTCAAGGCGAGGACATTGCCATCTTGCTCAGCCAAATCAGTGAACGCCAGGCCAAAATACTAAGGCTGCGTTTCGGACTCGACGGCCAGCTGCCCCTGACCCTAAAGCAAGTCGGCCAAGAAGTGGGCCTCACCCGCGAGCGAGTCCGCCAATTGCTTCATCAGGCCCTGGATAGTCTTTACGTTTATCTCAACGAATAAGCCACCCCTGCCGCCCCATTCCGGGGCTTTCACAATTGCCCTTGCCCGCATCGCACGTCCGGGCCGATCAGGAAAGAGTTAATTGCCCCTTGACATGACGGTTGCATTTTGGTAGCATGGATTAGTTATTCAAGAGCCGTTTTTTGCATGTCAGGTACGCTACTATGACTGATCTTCCCGAACGCAGGGCTTTTCCCCGCAGCCCGTTGAATCAGCAGGTCCTCCTCGATATAGACGGACGTCCCCAGACTTTCACCGTTGCTGGCGTGGACCTGTCCCACGGTGGAGCTTGCCTGAATGTGCCGCTCACTGCCCCTTTGGCCGCGGGAAGTTGCATTCAGGTCCAAGTGCCCCGCCCCGGTTCCGATTCACCGCTGCTGTCCGGGGCCTCCCAGCGCTACAGGGCCCAGGTCGTCCGCGTTGACCGGGTCAGCAAACTGCTTGATGGATTGGCTGTTGTGGGTTTGCAGTTCAGCTAGCCCGGTTTATTCCCCCGGCTCGCCCAGCATCCGCCAGAGGCTGGGTTGCATCCATCCGGGCGGTGATCATCCCCATCTATCTGACAAAGACTTGCCCAGCCAGCCTGGGCCGTGTAACATATGCCTCTTGATAGAGTTCGATTATTCTTCAAGACCGGAGTGCTGATCATGTACAGGATTTTGGTGGCCGACAAACTCGCCCCAAAGGGTTTGGCTCTCCTGGAGCAGGACGATCGTTTCCAATGCGATGTAAAGGTTGGAATTTCTCCGGAGGAGTTGGCCTCAATCATTGGTCAGTATGATGGCCTGCTGATCCGCAGCGGTGCCAAAGTTACCGCCGGGGCCCTGGCCAAGCCCGGCAAGCTCCAGGCCATCGCCCGGGCCGGCGTCGGCGTCGACAATGTCGATTTGCCCGCTGCTACCCGGGCCGGCGTTTTAGTTATGAACACCCCCGATGCCAATACCATCTCCACTGCCGAGTTGACCATTGGGCTGATGCTGGCCCTGTCCCGAAATGTTCTAAATGCTTCCGCCTCCCTTCGGGCCGGTAAATGGGAGCGTTCCAAGTTCGTGGGTACACAATTGGCCGGTAAGACGTTGGGCCTCGTAGGCCTCGGACGGGTAGGCAAGGCCGTGGCCAAACGGGCCTTGGCCATGGAAATGAAAGTCCTGGGCTATGACCCGTTCTTTTTTGGCGACTCCGCCCTTGGCGGACAGGTCCGTTTGCTCGACAACCTCGACGAGCTGCTGGGCCAAGTGGACTATCTTAGCGTCCACACTCCCGGTGGTGCCCAGACCAAGGGTCTGATCGGCTCAGAGCAGTTGGCAAAAATGAAGCCCTCTGCCTGCGTTATCAACTGTGCCCGCGGCGGAATAATAGACGAGTCAGCCTTGGCCCAAGCCCTGAACGATGGAATCATTGCCGGGGCAGCCGTGGATGTTTACACCTCCGAGCCCCCCACTGACCGCGCCCTGCTCGAGGCCAAGAACATTACCGCCACCCCCCACTTGGGGGCCTCCACCAGGGAAGCCCAATTGGCCGTCTCCGTCGAGGCCGTCAAGGCCGTTATGAATTATCTCACCACCGGTGAAGCTGCCAATGTGGTCAACGTCTCCGGTATAGTCACTACTCTCGACGAGCAGACCCGTCCCATCGTCGACCTCGCTCGCCGGGCCGGGGCTATGCTTTCCCCCCTGACCGCCGGTGGTATCAAGCAGGCCATTCTCACCTTTCATACCGATCAGGCCAAGGAGTTAGCCGAAACCCTCACTCGCTTTTTCCTTGTTGATCTGCTCCAGCCTCACCTGGACGAATCCTTGAATCTGATTAACGTTATGCAGATAGCCAGCGAGCGGGGCCTCGATGTCAACCAGGTCAAACCCTCACACCTCGACCCGCTGGGGGCCATTTTGAGCATCTCGGTTTGCTCGAGTCTCGAGGCCCATAGTATCGTCATGTCCCGGCGAAACGACGGCAGCCCCTGCGTCCTGCGGATAGACGGCTATCGTATGAACATGGTCCCCGCCGGCCAGATGGTCTTGATCTTTAACGACGACAAACCCGGGGTAATTGGCGCCGTCGGCGACGCCTTTGGGAAAAACAAAGTCAACATCGCTGACATGACCATTTCTCGCCAGGACAATTTGGCCATGATGGTCATCAAGATCGACACTCAGCCCAGCCCCGCCGTCTTGCAGCAGTTGGCCCAAATCAAGCAGATTCGCAAGGTTTTTGCCATCTCTCTGCCCGAACTCAGCCAGCAAAGCTAGGGGCCTCGGCCGCAATCCCGGCAGCGTTTCCACTTGATTTTTGAGCCACGGGTCCAGATAATACTTACCCAGGATGGAGTCGACAGGAATACGCGGCCCCTATAATGGTGTTTACCGCCGATAGAGCGAGTTTCTCGGCGGTTTTTTGTCCCGGGGCCGCCAGGCTTTTCCTTGGCTTTGCGTTCCAGGCGCGTTTGTTGAGTAGAAGTTCTATAACCTCTAATATTAGCGGGAGTTAGCTGTGGTCTTATCCGGCCGGGACAAGCCCAAAGTTACCACTAACCGGACCGTGATCCGCTGGGTAGAGCAGATTGCTGAGCTTACCCGTCCCGACCGGATCTACTGGTGTGACGGCTCAGAGCGGGAGAAGGACGAACTCACCGCCCAGGCCTTGGCCAGCGGTGAAGTCGAAGCCCTAGACCCCTATAAACTTCCGGGCTGCGTATTGCACCGCACCGCCCAAAACGACGTGGCCCGTACCGAGGGGCTGACCTTCATTTGCACCTCCGGCAAGGAAGACGCCGGCCCGACCAACAACTGGATGGCCCCAGATCAGGCTTACAAAAAGCTCGGTGCCATCTTTGAAGGCTCCATGGCCGGCCGAACCATGTACGTGATACCTTTTATCATGGGCGTGCCCGGCTCGGCATTCAACAAAATCGGTGTCGAGCTCACCGACAGCATTTACGTTGTCCTCAACATGCGGATCATGACCCGTATGGGTCGGGTCGCCTGGGACGAGCTGGGCGACTCGTCTGATTTCACTCGCTGTCTGCACGGCAAAGCCGACCTCTCCCTCGACCGCCGTTTCATCTGTCACTTCCCAGAGGACAACACCATTTGGAGTGTGGGCTCGGGTTACGGTGGAAACGTGCTCCTGGGTAAAAAGTGCCTGGCCCTGCGGTTGGCCTCCCACATGGGCCGACGCGAAGGATGGATGGCCGAGCACATGCTCATTCTCGGCCTCGAAGATCGTAAGGGAAAAATCACCTATATCGCTGCTGCCTTTCCCAGCGCTTGCGGCAAGACCAACCTGACCATGCTCATCCCCCCGGTCACTCAGCCCGGCTATCGCGTCTGGACCGTCGGCGACGACATCGCCTGGATGCGGATCGGCCCGGACGGGCGGCTCTGGGCTGTCAACCCCGAAGCCGGCTTTTTCGGCGTCGCCCCCGGCACCAGCAAGAAATCAAATCCCAACGCCCTCAAGACCGTCCGAAAGAATACCATCTTTACCAATGTAGTCAAAACGCCACAGAACATGGTCTGGTGGGAGGGTCTCGATGCCGACACCCCCGCAGAAGGAATCGACTGGAAGGGCGAACACTGGACGGTAGATTCCGACCAGCCCGGCGCCCACCCTAATGCCCGTTTTACCACTCCGGCCAGTCAGTGTCCCTGCATTAGTCCCGAGTGGGAGAACCCCCAGGGCGTACCCATCTCCGCCGTCATTTTTGGCGGCCGGCGAGCCAGGCTGGCTCCCCTAGTTTATCAGTCCTTCGATTTCCAGCACGGGGTTTTTGTCGGGGCCACCATGGCTTCCGAGCGCACCGCCGCTCAGTACGGCAAACTCGGTGAGGTCCGTCGCGACCCCATGGCCATGCTCCCTTTCTGCGGATACAACATGGCCGACTATTTCCAGCACTGGCTGGACATGGGAGGCAAAATTTCTCAGCCGCCCCTGATCTTCCATGTCAACTGGTTCCGCACCGACCAGAAGGGCGAACTCCTTTGGCCCGGCTATGGCGAAAATATCCGCGTCCTGGAGTGGATTACCGAACGCTGCGCCGGGCAGGGCAAAGCCCACAAAACTCCCATCGGATACGTCCCTGCCGACGGGGCTCTGGACTTATCCGGCCTGGACCTGCCCGAGGAAGTAGCCCAGGAGCTCCTGCGAGTTGACTGCCAGGATTGGCTCGAGGAACTGGCCCAGCTCAAGCAGTTCTTTGCCAAGTTCGACGACCGCCGACTCCCGGCCGAAATCAAAGCCGAGCTCGACGCCTTAGCCAAACGCCTCGAACAGTAGTTATGATCAAAAAAAACAAAGTTGTTTTACTCGTTCTTCTGCTGGTCTTGGCAATTGTCAGTGCCGCCATTGTAAGACATAGCTTAGGCCCTTTTCATTTCAAAACCGTGACCCCCGGTGTCTTGTATCGCAGCGGCTCGCTGAGTGATTATAATTTGGACTTTGTCGCTGATCGTTATCGGATCAGGAGCATTGTGAGCCTTCGACTGAAAAATGAAGACGCCCCGCAGGAGCATTGGTACAAAATGGAAAAAAACTTCTGTGAAGCGAGGGGGATAAAATTCTTTCATATTCCTATGCTTGGCAACCGACCACCCACCGATGAGCAGCTCGAGAAATGGCTGGACATTGTATCAGATCAGGCCAATCACCCGATTCTGCTCCATTGTGCCCAGGGTGTTACCCGAACCGGTGTAATGGTCGCCGTCTATCAAATTGAATTTCGGGGTGACAACAACAAGAGGGTCTGGGAAAATCTGCCTCGATTTGGCCATGACTTCGATACCCCCAAACGTCAGGCAATAAAAAACTACATCTTGAATTATCGACCTCGAAGGCACGGTCGAGGAATTGCTGCAGGTTGACTGCCGGGCTCGACTCCAAGAGCTCGAACGGCTAAAACAATTCTTCTTTCGGTTTGACGATCACCACCTGTGGGCCCTGCGCGTACTTTGTCCAGGGCTCATGTGCGCATCCAGGGCCAAGGCCGACCACGACTAAGCCCGAACTTATACAACAGCCAGATGCTTTCCTCTTCAAAGGCGTGCCGGCTCGGATAACCAAAAGTGGCCTCCAAACCATCCTCTCGGATGGCTACTGCCCCGCGATTTAGAGCAGCGCCTTTGGCATAGATGATCATGTCAGCGACCAGTTGGGCGAAGTTTTCCAGTTTCTTCCTGCTTCGTCTCTCGCCCAGATAACTGAAGTTGAACTTATCTGCTACTATCCGGTACCGGTAAGGCTCGCAGTCCAGGATGACATCCAGTAAACCGTGCGAAACCTTCTTATAGCGAATGGATACATCCCGCTCCGGAATCGCGTACATCGAGCGCAAATATCCCGTAGCCAGACCAAGCCCCCCGCTTGCCCTCACCGGACTACTCAGCACGGACTTATAGCGAGTCTGCTTCCGTTTAGCCTCTCGCAAAGGCACGATCCCCGCAGCTACCAGCACCACCCGCGACCAATCTACCGGCACGTCCCTGCCCAGGCTGTCGGTAGCCATGAACGCCTCCTGATAACAGCCGCCCCGTCGCAAGGTGTGCGAGTTCGGCAACCGGGGGATCTGCTGCTCCTGCACAATCTCCACTAAGACTCCTGCCCGTCCCAGCTCGTTGGCTAGCGTCCGAGCCGTCTCGGCGCTTAGCCCATCAGCCAAAATCCCGAAAGCGTCCGCCGAGAGAATCTTAGCATCGTTATCCACCAACTCGCCCACCGAGCGAAAGGCCACCTTCAGTACCCGCGGATCAATCGGGTCCAGGTTCGACTGCACCAAACAGTAGCTATTCTCTTTTAGTCCACTCATCCTTATCCATTATCACCATTGCCTTACCCCCAGCAAGGAGCATTCGTCTGCCCTCACCAACGCCAATGGTCTTTTGCACTTGATTAATTCTAACCAGAGGTGTTCAGAAGTCATCCCATCGATAATCGCAGGCCTAGCCCTTTTGATATTCGCCAGGCTCTTTGTTACTGATCCGCACCAGATCCTTCAGGGCCTTGGCTGCCCAGCCGGCGTCGATGGAACCTACTGCCAACTCCATCCCTTCGCGAAGGTTTTGGGCCTTGCCCCCCACGCAGAAAGCCGCCGCCGCATTGACCAGCACGGCGTCCCTGGCTGGGCCCTTCTTGCCGGCCAGAACATTTCTGATCATCTTGGCCGATTCAGCGGGCGAGTCCACCCTCAGATCATCCATGCTTGCCCCACTGATCCCCAGCTCAGACGGCTCAATGGTCGAGGTCGTTATCTTACCGTTCTGCAGCACCGAAATCTGGGTCGGCCCGCTGATGGAAATCTCGTCGATGCCGTCCAGCCCGTGCACGACATAAACGTACTGCGACCCCAGATTCGCCAGCACTTGGGCCAACTGCTCGGTCAGTTCCGGCCTGGCCACCCCCATAACCTGTCGTTTAGCCCGGGCCGGGTTGGTCAAAGGTCCCAGGATATTGAATATCGTCCGCACGGCCATTTCTCGCCTCGGCCCGATCGCATACTTCATGGCCGGGTGCAGTAGCGGAGCAAAGCAAAAACCTACTTTAGCCTCGGCAATGCAGCGCTGGACCGTAGCCACATCCGCCTCGATATTCACCCCCAGTTCGCTATAAACCTCTGCCGCCCCGGATTTGCTGGTCACCGATCGATTGCCGTGCTTGGCCACCGGCACCCCGCCTCCTGCCGCTACCAATGCTACCGCACTGGAAATATTGAAGGTCCCCTTGCTCAGCCCCCCCGTCCCGCAAGTGTCAATCACATTTGCCGGGGCCCGCACCACCGTAACTTTTTCACGCATAATCTCAGCCGCACCGGTAATCTCCTCCGTCGTGTGCCCCTTGCAGGCCAAGGCCGCCAGAAATGCCCCAATCTGGGCATCGCTGGCCTGCCCGCTCATAATCACCGCGAAGGCCTCACGGGTTTGTTCCCGGGACAGATCTGCCCCCTCGATAAGCTGCTGCAGAAATTGCTTCATAGTAATTATTTGGCCACAGGTTTTACTGACTAGGCAAAGATATGATAATGGTTAACTGCCGGGGATGCTCTGGGTTAGGCGGTTTTTCAGGTCGCATCGCCGGTGCCGCTCTGGGCGGCTTCGCTGGGCACCTCTTCGTCGCCTTTGACCGCATCGAAAAACATCTTGTCGTCCTTGGCCCCTACGCGGATGATGTTCTTGCCCTTGAAATGCCCACGGAGTATCTCTTCGCTGAGGGGGTCTTCGAGGTGTGTAACTATGGCTCGCCGTAACGGCCGGGCGCCGAAGTCCGGGTCGTAACCTTTGTCGATGAGGAACTCGATAGCTTGGTTCGTCAGCTCCAGCTTCAAGCCGTGGTCCAACAAACGCCCACGAACCTTCTGCAGCTCCAGCTCGACTATCTCGTAAAGGTCTTCGCGGGTAAGGCTCTTGAAGACGATCAGCTCATCAACGCGGTTGAGGAACTCCGGCCGGAAGTAACGCTCTACTTCCTTGCTGAGCATCTCCTTCATCTTTTCGTAGCTGGACTGGGCCGAACGCGTCGAAAACCCAAAGCCCGACTGGTTCTTGATCATCTCCGCCCCGATATTGCTGGTCATGATCAAGATCACGTTTTTGAAATCGACTCTCCGCCCGAAGTTGTCGGTTAGTTGCCCGTCCTCCATGATCTGCAGGAGCATGTTGAACACGTCGGGGTGGGCTTTTTCAATCTCATCCAGCAGGACCACGGCAAAGGGTCGACGCCGAATACGCTCGGTCAATTGTCCTCCTTCTTCGTAACCCACATAGCCCGGCGGTGCGCCTACCAGCCTTGAAACGTTGTGCCTCTCCATATACTCCGACATGTCGATTTGGATCAGGGCCTCTTCCTTGCCGAACATAAACTCAGCCAAAGCCCGGGCCAGAAGCGTCTTGCCCACACCCGAAGGTCCCAAGAACACAAAACAGCCCATGGGCCGCCGCGGGTCTTTGAGCCCGCTGCGAGAACGGCGAACGCTGCGGCTGACCGCCCCGACCGCCTCGTTCTGGCTGATAACCACCTTGTGCAGTTCTTTTTCCAGTTCCAGCAGACGCTGAGCTTCTTCTTTTTCCAGTCGCGTCAGAGGCACTCCCGTCATTCGCGAAACCACCTCAGCCACAACCTCCTCGTCAACCACGCCCCCGGCTTGCTTGAGGGATTCGTTCCACTCCTTGCGGGTCTGGTCCAACTGCTGTCGCAGTCGTTCGGCCTGATCGCGGAGCTCGGCTGCCTTTTCGTAGGCCGCATTGCGCACCGCTTCGTCTTTCTCGTTGCTGAGTTTTTCGATTTGTCCTTCCAAATCGCTCAGGTCCGGCGGCTTGCTCATCGAGCGCAGGCGGATCCGTGCCCCCGCCTCATCCATAACGTCGATGGCCTTGTCCGGCATGCATCGGCCGGTAATATATCGGCTGGCCAACTCCACCGCGCTTGCCAGGGCCGCGTCCGTGATTCGCACGTGATGGTGACTCTCATAGCGATCCCGCAGACCACGCAGGATGGCCAGCGTCTCTTCATTGGTGGGCGGCTCAACGATTACTGTCTGAAAACGCCGTTCCAGAGCCCCATCCTTCTCGATGTGCTTGCGGTACTCATCCAGGGTTGTTGCCCCGATACACTGCACCTCCCCGCGGGCCAGGGCCGGCTTGAGCACGTTGGCCGCGTCGATTGCCCCCTCGGCCCCGCCAGCTCCGACCAGAGTGTGCAACTCATCGACAAAAAGGATGATGTTTTTCGCCCGCTTTACTTCGTTTATGACCGCCTTGATACGCTCTTCGAACTGGCCCCGATACTTCGTCCCAGCCACCAGTATCGCCAGGTCCAGGACCACCAAACGGCTGTCGGCCAGAAGCTCGGGAACATCCTTACCCACCACCTTTTGGGCCAGCCCTTCGACGATGGCCGTCTTGCCCACCCCGGCTTCGCCCAGCAGAACCGGGTTGTTCTTTTTCTTACGGCAAAGGATTTGGATTACCCGTTCGATCTGCTCGATACGGCCAATCACCGGGTCCAGTTCTCCTTGCTTGGCCAACTGGGTCAGGTCCCGACCAAAGCTGTCCAAGGCCGGCGTCTTGCTCTTGCCGCCCGGTTGGGCTCGCATTGGTCTGCCCGGCACCACCGGCTCTTCGTTCTCTACCCCTGCTCCGAGCAGATTCAGAACCTCTTCGCGAACATCTTCAAGTTTGAGGTTCAAATTCATCAGCACCTGAGCCGCGATACCGTCTTGCTCTCGCAGCAGACCCAGCAGCAGGTGCTCGGTACCCACGTAGTTGTGATTGAGGCTGCGGGCCTCTTCGATAGCGTATTCGATCACCTTCTTGGCCCGCGGCGTCTGTGGCAGCTTACCCATAGTAACCATGTCCGGTCCGCTCTTGACCAGTTTCTCCACTTCCAGGCGTACCTTGCGCAGGTCCACATCCAGGTTTTTCAGAACGTTGGCACCGACTCCTCCGCCTTCTTTGACCAGGCCCAGCAGGATATGCTCGGTGCCGATGTACTCGTGATTGAAACGCTGGGCTTCCTGGTTGGCTAAGGCCATCACTTTTCGGGCACGATCCGTAAATCTCTCGAACATCTACATTTCCTTATCACAAAGTGTACTGAAGCCTCTCAGCAACTCCTAACGGCCCACCTGGTCCATGCTCGGTTCTATTAGCATCTACCATATCTATTGTACCCTCTCTGCCAGGTTCAATCAAGTGCCCTGCCACAACAGCGAGGAAATAACCTGGACAGGGGGCCTTCTCCAAGCTGATATCGGCCCAAAACCGGGGCTAACTGAAGCTTTAGCCTTGTCGGTTCAAACCTTGTGGCAATGTCCCAAGCGAGCTTTGATTCGCTCCCTCAGCCCCCCTGGTAGCCCGGCAGTCTGATAAGACTTGGCCTTGTTAGCACCAATCGACTAAAATACCAGTCCGAAGAGGTATCGATTCACAGCAAGTACAGGGTCCAATACAATGACCAATCTGCACGACACTCCAGCCCAGGATATCCCTATAGTCACTGTCAGTCTCAACCCATGCTTCGACCTTATCCTGGAGGTGGCGAATTTTCAGCTCGGCCACCACCAGCTCGGCCGGGAATTGCAGCTTTTGCCGGCCGGCAAAGGCCTGAATGTCTGCCGCACCCTCAACAGTCTCGGCCTGCGTTCGATTATCACCGGGTTTGTCGGCCAGGAAAGCATGGCCGAGTTTGAACAGACTTTGGCCGATACCGACGTTACCGCCCAATTCTTTGTCCTGCCCGGACGCACCCGACAGAACGTGACTATCGTGGATCCGTCCCAACTCAGCGATACCCATATCCGTCAGCGGGGTTTGAAAGTAACCAGGCAGGACCTGGAAAGGATGGGCAAGAAGCTCGGTTTGCTGGCTGAAAAGGACAGAGTCCTGGTCTTTGCCGGCTCGCTGCCGCCGGGCCTGGGTCCTGCCGCCTTGGTTAGATTGCTCCGCATCTGTAAGGAAGACGGCGCCCGAACTGTCGTCGATACTTCCAGCCAGGCATTGGCCGCCGTTGTCAGAGAGGGCGCCTGGCTGATTAAGCCCAATCGCGAAGAATTTGCCCGCCTCACAGGACGCTCCGGCCAATCTATTGAGCAGATGGCCCGAGCCGCACGCCGGCTTACAAACCAAGTCCATAACATTCTGATCTCCCTTGGCAAAGAAGGAGCCCTGCTGATCGATCCGAACTCAGCTATTTGGGCCCGCATAGAGCCAACCAAGCCTACCAAGATGCTCAATACGGTCGGCAGCGGTGACGCTTTGCTGGGAGCATTCTTGGCCGGCATCGTCCAAGGCCAGGATGTGCAGACATCTTTGGCCCGTGCGGTGGCCGTCTCTTGGGCAGCGTGTCAAACACCCAGCCCAGCCGGCTTCGAGACCCGACTGGCCCAGAAGGTCCAATCCCAGGTACAGATAGAACAAATCGGGGGATTGTAGGGATAATTTCTGCCCGATAACTCGTTACAGTAAAAACAGAAAGCGAAAACCGCCAAATTCGCCAACCCTTCTGACCGATGCTAAAGCAGGATGGTTATGGTCGGGACGAGTTCATTGCAGATCCTTTGGTTACAACCGCCATTTGGCTCAGATGGGTAAATGCATATGGGAAAAGTGGGGGCCGCCATACTTGATCGCAGCCAGCGGGTAAACGCAAAGCTACGCCAACAACTCCAAACGAGTATTGCCTTTGCTCGCAAATCGACTCTCGCTCAACCGTCGCTAAATCCAAATGCTCCACAGCGACGGGCCAAGGGTACCTTTACCCAGCGGCTACCCTTTTTTAGAAACGGGGACTAACACTAATGAAAGTCAAAGCTAAACTCGTCCTGGGAGCAGCGGCATTATCTGCAGTTACTTCTCTGATGGTTTGGACATTCGCTTTTCAAGCCGGTGTAACAACCATCCGAGAGCGAACGGCGAACCTGGTGGATTTCCTCTGCCGTTGCGTGCAGGACGAGACAGCAGGCCTGGCCGAGGCCATGGCCGATCAATCACGCCTCTGGAGCCGCGACCAAACTGTCATAGCAGCCACGACTGCCGGCAAGGATGCACAACTTACCCAGCGATTGGATGCCCTCTTGGCTGGGAACCTCTCCTGCCGGAGCTTGGTGGTTCTGTCCCGCAGCGGTAAGCTCTTGGCTGCAAGCGAGGCAAAGCGTCCCGGCTCCAACAACGGATCCAACGGTTACGCCTGGCCCAAGAGACTCAGCAGAGCTCTGGAGGAGAACGACTCGGTCAAAGAGGCCCTGGAAGGTCGATTGGTGGCCGGTTCCGGCCTTTACCCTGTACCCGACACGCTCGGCAGTCCTTTGGCCCTTTGGCAGGTTACCACCCCCATTACTCACAAAAATGAAACGATCGGGGCTTTATTGGCCAGTTATTCCTGGGACTCCAAGTTGACCCCCCGGCTTGTCCAGCTGCTCGGTCACCTTGAGCGGACAAGTCTCAGCCAAGCACAGATCAACCTTCTGGATGCCGACCGAACCATTATCGTCTCGACTCGGGCCGAGCTTGTCGGAGAGCGATTTGCAACCCGCCAAGGATGGCTGAGCTTTTATCCAGCTACCCTCCTGGGGCCCGAACAGGGCCGGCTGGTCCTGACAATCCCACAAGCACCCTTGAACCAGGCAATAGCCAGCCTCAAGGCCAAGACTTTCATTTGGGCTCTTGCCGGCGGCCTCGCTCTGCTGGTTGGCCTTTATGTCTTGGGGCATCTGCTGGTTAGCCGTCGCCTCCACAAATTGCTGGACCTTTCCAGAAGCCTGCTCCGCGAGATCGAGGGACCTCAGCCAGCGCCAAAGGTCGGTCCTCATGGTGATGAAATCCAACAGTTGACCCGCACTCTGGCCCGGGCCAACACAGAGCTCGCCGACCGCCAGCAGAATATGCAAAACCTCTTGGCCGAGTTGACCAGCCTCAATGAAGAGCTGACCCAGGCCGACCGTCTCAAGAACGAGTTCGTGGCCAACATGTCCCACGAAATCCGCACACCTATGAACGGTATTTTGGGTTTTGCTGAGCTGCTCAGCCAAGAGGACCTCACCAGCGCCCAGCACGAATACGTGGATACCATTCTCAAATGCGGTACTAATTTGCTCACCCTCATAAATGACGTGCTGGACTTGGCCCGCATAGATGCCGGACATCTCCAGCTCCGCCACCAACGCTGCTCTGTCGGACAGATCGCCGAACAGACCTGCGAGCTCGTCCAAAACCAGGCCGAGCAGAAGGACATAAAACTTATTTGGCAGCTAGCCGAGGACGTACCCGAATGGGTCCAGTTAGACCCCGAACGCCTCCAGCAGATCCTCCTGAATATGATCAACAATGCTGTGAAGTTCACCGATCGCGGTTTCGTCAATCTCAATGTCAGCACCACTTGGCGGGAGGACCGCCAAGGCCTGAGAATTTCCATCACCGACAGCGGTATAGGAATCGCCCCTGAAAAAAGCGATCTGATATTTGAGCCTTTTGCACAAGTCGATGGTTCGGATCGCCGTCCCTATGGCGGAGTAGGTCTGGGACTGGCTATCTGTCGCAAATTAGTTGACGCCTTGCAGGGCACTATCAAGCTCCACAGCATCCCCGGCGAAGGCTCGGAGTTTGTAGTCTGGCTTCCCTTTGAGCATTCGGAGCGATCCTCCGGACAGGCCGACCTAGCCGGCCCAGGCCAGTGGGCCTTGGCCAGCGATAGCACCAGTGCTACAGATACTCCACCACGTGTGCTCGTGGTTGAGGACGACCGAATCTGCGGGGAGTTTTTCAAAACCTACCTCTCCCGCAACGGCTATACAGTTTCGATAGAAACCGACGGCGACAAAGCCATCGAGCGTGTAAAACAAACAAAACCCGACGCTATCATCCTTGATCTCCGCCTGCCGGGTAGGAGCGGCCTGGACATCCTGGCCGAACTCAAGAGCAAGCCCAGCACCGAGACCATTCCTGTGATCGTTTGCTCGGTGCTGCGGTGCGAGGACAAGGCCCTGAACTTAGGAGCCTTGGAGTACCTCCACAAGCCGTTCACCGGAAACGAATTGTTGCGGGTGGTTCACAGAGCCGTCATAGAGCACAAGACCACCGAAATCTTGGCCGTCGATGACGAACCCACAGTCCGCAGATTATACGACGTCGCCCTCAAGCGGGCCGGCTTCAAGGTGATTACCGCCAGTGGCGGCAGGGAAGCACTGGAGCTCTTGGCCGTCCATCCGCAGATAGGTTTAGTCTTGCTGGACCTGGTCATGCCCGGAATGAGCGGCTTTGAAGTCCTCGAACGCATTCGCAACTCCGGCAGAACTTCTCTGCCGGTCATTGTGGTCACGGCCAGGAGCATGTCTGCCGAGGAAAAGCAGCGTCTGGACGGCCAGGTCAGCGCCATCCTCCATAAGGCCTCGCTGAGCCCCCAGCAGCTCCTGGAGCAGATCCGCACCCAGTTGGGTCAGACTGCGGACTCACGGCTTTGGGGCGACCAGCCAGGCTGGCAGGGCTGGGGGCAGCAGACCCTGCCGCTCCGCCAGTCCGACTCCGCAGACGCTCTTGCAGAGGAGCCGGGTACCTCAGCTGCCACCACGGGCCCGATACTGATTGCCGAGGACGTGGTTTACAACCGCCGCTTTCTGGAGGTGCTCCTCGAACGGGCCGGCTACCGGATTCTCAGCTGTTCCAACGGAGCCCAAGCGGTGGACTTGGCCACTAAAAATCGCTTTGGCCTTATTATCTTGGATATCCAGATGCCGCGCATTGACGGACTCGAAGCTGCAAAGCTGATTCGGGAAATACCCCACCACACCCTCACCCCCATTGTTGCCCTTACCGCCCAGGCCATGAAGGGAGACATCCAACGCTGCTTGCAGGCCGGCTGCACCGACTACTTGGCCAAGCCCGTACGCGAGGGCGAGCTCCTGGAGAGGATAGGAAAATACCTGCTTCCGCCGGCCTCTGCCGAGAAAGCCGCATCGGCAGGCTCCCAGAAGGTCGAGGAATCTTTTAAAACCGCTCAGATCCAGTCGCAGTTGGCCGGAGACACCGAACTTATGAAGGTCGTAGCTAGCTACATTGAAGATCTGCCCCGGATGGTTACCAAGATGATTGAGACTTTGCAGGACGGAGACTTCGAGGCTCTTGCCGGCCTGGCCCATAATCTCAAAGGCTCCAGCGGACTAGCCGGATTCCCCGACTTGGCTTCACAGGCCGCCCAGATGCAGCAAGCCGCTCAGTACAAAAGGTCTGAGGATTTCGCCGGCATCTTGAAGAAAATCGTCGAGTTCTGCCGGATGGTCGGAGCCAAGATGGATGATCTTAGTGTTGACGAGATCCTCCAGCAGAGTCCTTCAGCCCAGCTCGATCGGGCCTGGCGGGCTAAACAACATCCTCAAGAGCCTCCTGATAGTCAAACAGAGCCCGACAGGGATTTCTCCCAGGTCCAAGGCAAGCCCGAATAAAGGTTCGTTAGGGGGATGCAGACCGCCAAGCCAAGGCCACAGAGTGGATCACAACAATGACTCAATCGGATACTTTCAACTTTGCTGTTTCCTCGAACGGGGAATTGTCCGGCGGTTCAAACTCACCCGCTGACCCTGGCCTTGATCACCCCGGCGCGGCGGGGCCGGCAGAGCCCCAGGTTCAGCCGCCCTCGCAGGATACCACCAGCCCTATACTGGTGGTCGACGACAGCAAAACCAACATAGACTTGGTCCAGAGCTATCTGGCTCGGATGAAGTTGGCCTCCGTCAGCGCCGGCAACGGCCCCGAAGCCATCGAAATGGCCAAGAAGCTCCAGCCCAGCCTCATTCTGCTCGATGTGATGATGCCGGGCATGAGCGGTCTGGAAGTTTGTCGTATCCTCAAAAACGACCCGGCCACTTCAGCCACTCCCATAATCTTTTTGTCCGCTCGCAAACAGACCGACCACAAGGTCCGGGGCATGGCCATTGGGGCCGTAGATTATATCACCAAGCCCTTCGACCCCTCGGAGCTGGAGATCCGAATTCGTTCAGCCCTGCGGACCAAGAGTCTTCAGGACCAGCTGGCCTCCCAGGCCCGCACCGACGCCCTGACCGGCCTGTACAATTGGCGATATTTCTACGAAATACTCTCCCGCGAGGTCGAACGCTCTCGTCTGGGCAGCGACCCTCTGAGCCTGATCCTCGCAGATCTGGACATGTTCAAGGTCGTCAATGACTCTTACGGACACCAGATGGGAGACAAGATACTCTGCGATTGGGGAGCCATTATTTGTCAAATGGCTCGACCTACTGATTACGTGGCTCGCTACGGCGGTGACGAGCTGGCTATTGTGCTGCCGCTCACCGTCCTGAAAGATGCCAGAAAACTGGCCGAGCGCCTTCGCCAAAACCTGTCTCAGGCCAGCTTTGGCGACGGCGATTTCACCGTGGAGATTGCCTGCAGCTTCGGTGTCGCGACCTTGGGACCTGGCGACAAGGCCAGTGCCGAGGCCCTGGTACGCATGGCCGACGAGGCCCTCTATGCCGCCAAACGTCAGGGTAGAAATCGTGTCTGCGCCTGGTCAGCCGCGCACAAGGACCATCTCTGGACAGATGATTCCAAGGTCTCTCATCAGCTTTACCAAATGCGCACCCGCGTGGCCTCCATTAACGCCCAATCCCGCAAGCAGGCCATGGAAAGTATGTGGATGCTGGTCAAGGCCCTGGAGGCCAGAGACCCCTACTCCGCCCATCATTCCGAGAACGTCATGCACTATGCCGTGGCCATCGCCAGAGAGATGGGACTGGCCCCACAATTCGTCCAGCACATACACAATGCCGCCATTCTTCACGATATCGGAAAAATCGGCGTGCCCGACCGGGTCTTGAAGAAGGTCGGCAGGCTCAGTGCCTCAGAGTGGGAACTCATGAAGCAGCACCCACTCATATCAGCCGAAATCCTCGGACAACTCACCGTCTTGAAGCGCGAGGTGCTTTCTGTCAGACACCATCACGAACATTTTGACGGAAGCGGTTATCCTGAGGGTCTGGCCGGCAAGCAAATTCCCATCGGGGCTCGTATCTTAGCTGTAGCCGACGCCTTTGATGCCATTACTTCCGACCGTATCTATCGTCCCGCTAAAGAATGCCAAGCAGCCGTCGCGGAGATCACCCGTTGTTCGCCGAGCCAATTCGACCCGGAAGTAGTCGAGGCCTTCGTTCGCGCAGCCCAGACTCAAAAGGACGTTTGGCCGGTTCGGCGCCATAGCCGGAAAACTTCAGCCCACCAAGACATCACCACGAACAGCCAACAAGGACAATTGCCCAGTTCAGCAGATGACCAGCAACACTCCCACGAATGGCTCACTATTCAGCGCGAGATCGAACAGTCCTTGGCCGGCTTGGCCGAGAATCTGGATAAACTCAGCTCCAGCCGATCACAGCAGGATCTCGACTCTCTCGAGGCGATCCTGGCTCAGTTCCGAACTCAAGCCGAGGAGCTCTCGGCCTTGGCTAAGGCACTCACACCTCAACCCCCATGTTAGTTTCGATAATAATTAGCCCGCGCCCTTAGAGGCGATTCGACCTTTGGCCCGCTCGCCGATCTGCTGCCAATACCATTGCCACTTATTCCGCGGCTCAGAAATTTGCTCCAGGAACTTCAGCAGAAACCGCAGCCGCAGCGTACGACTAATCTGGGCCCAGTTTTGAGTGGCCGACTGCGCCCGCACCGCCATATCCAACCGGTCTGACTTGTTGGGCCAGCGGGCTCGGCGTATTTCTTCCAGCCCGGCCAATACCAGTCGTTGCCCTCCGCCGAGAAACTGCTGCACCAGAATCTTACGCGGCTGAAAATCACCATGTCTATAACCATGACGCTCGAGCGCCCCGGCCAATTGCCCAGCCTTCTCCGCCAGTTCCTTCAGCAGTAGATACTTCTGCCGCCCGGATACTTGTTCACCTTGGCTTCTGATAAACTCTTCCAGATTCTTGCCGCCTGCTATTGCTTCGCTGATGAGTACTTCCGAACCGGCATCTACGCCCTTGCCTTTAGCCAGCCAAGCCAGCGGTACAATAGCCGGTATCTGCCGTCTGGCCAAGGCCCAGCCCACCTCGAACGCCCGCTGCAGTGCCGGGCGACCAAACACTTTGCCCAAATTCATCACTCGGCTCAGCCGGCCACCCTGCGCCCGCACCAATTTGCCGTAGACGCTAAGACTAATCTCAGCCACCTGCAAGCACCGCCGCACCAGCAACGTGCCGCCTGAATCTCTCAGCTTCTCCACTTGCCCCCCGGCAAAAAGACCATCCAGGTCCTTGAGCGCCCGCTGCCACTGACTCACCGTAAACTTCGACCCCGAAGCTACACTACCGGGGATCACTTCTTTTCGCCCCAGAAATACCGAACCTTTCCAATATCCCCCGAGCCGGATCAGGGCGAAGTATTTGTTGGTGAACCGGCACCTGCGGTCGTGCTTGGCCCATTTGTGCTGTCGTCTCTTCCAAACCAGCCGCTCTATCTCCCCCAACAACTGGCCAACTGTCCTGTCCAAGTGGGCCTGTTCGGGTCGCACGACCCTGAGATACTCAGCCAGGAATCTTTCGCGTTGTGTCTTGCTCAGGTGCCGGATAACCGAGCAGTAGAACAGGGCCAGATTCCAGCGGGCCGCTCGGCCCAGCGCCGCGACCGGTTTATCTCCATGGCCCAGCCGAGTTCGCTGCAGTTTCTGCAGGTCGGTCAGCACCAGTTGCCGCTGTCCTTTCGCATCGACACAGAGCAGAAAGTTCCCCAGGTGCGGGTCGGGATGAAGCAGCCCAGCCCGATGGCCTCTGCCCAGAATCTCTGCCAGGAGCCTCAGCAGTTCGTCATCCATCCCATGCTCAGCCAGATAGACATCCAGCGGAGTAGCCGGCCAGACCGCAGCGGTCAACAGAACGCTCGGGCCGCCCATGCCCCGGAACCCCTTTTGTCCGAACGCCAAAGGCTCTGGACAATTGATCCCCGCCGACCTGGCCAGACGGTAATTCTTGAACTCAGTCGCCACCGGACTCAGGCGAAAAAGGCTTTTCGCCGCCCCGACCAGTCCGCCAAGCTCGTAACGTTTCACGTAAACGTCGAGTTCTCCCAGTCGGACCCGCCATATCCTCCGCCTGGGGTTAGTCTTGATCAGTTCTGCCCGTTTATCCCCCGAAGGGTCAGTCCAATTAGGTGCCTCGGTCCCGAACAGTTGGCTCTGACGGCCCGGCTCGACCCAAAACTTCAGTCCTGCCCCATCGTCCTGTCGGCAAGCGACCGGCACGGCTTTGGAATCCTTATAGCTAGCCATAGCCTAATACTACAGCGCAACTTGTATTTGTAAAATAGCCTTCTTCGTCGGTAAAACTCGACACCAGAGCCCCAAACATTCGGCTCAGGCATCGGCCCCCAGGGCCTTGCGGATTTCGTCCAGCAGTTGATCCACCTTGAAGGGCTTGAACAGCACCGCGGCCAATCCTTCCTTACGGGCCCGCACGATGGAATGGTTCGGGTCGTATCCGAACCCCGTCATCAGCATGACCGGCAGATCCGCAGATTTATCCTTTGCCGCCGCGAAGATTTCGTAGCCGTTTTTACCCGGCATCTTGATGTCTGAAATGACCAGCTCGTAATCATTCTGCTTGATCATCTCCACGGCTTCATTCCCATCTGCCACTGCGTCCACCGCCGAGCCCAGCCGCCGTAGCAAGTCCCCGATGGTCTGACGAATCATGGGCTCGTCATCAATGACCAGGATTCGCCGACCTTTTAGCCGTTCATCCCGTTCTATTTCGATTCTGGATTTGTCCAGCAGTCCCGGCCGTTCCTTTGAAACATCCGAGATGGCCTGACGGATGGCCTCGGCGTTGTCTACAATGCTCTGGATTCTCCGTTGCATATCGTCTTGTCCGATGTACTCGTCTTTCAAGCTGCTCGCTTCGGTGCAGATATCGTTCAAAGGACCGCTGATATCCGCAGCCACGCTGTCGGCCAATTGACCGCTGGCTGCGTAACGCTCTACGATCAGTAAATCTAAAATGTTCAAGGCCATGGCCACGTACCGGGCAAAAATCTCTGCCAGTTGCCGGTGATTTTCGCCGAACGCTCCAACCTCGTCGGACTCCACGTTGAAGGTCCCGATCACCTCGTCGTGCATCCGCAGCGGAACCGCCAGGCAAGACTTGGCCCCCTTCAGACCAGGCAAATATCGATCATCCTGGCTTACGTCATGGCAAATATAGCTACGCCCGGCCGCCGCAACATAGCCACTGATCCCCGAGCCCTCGACCGAGGCGAACAGCTCAGCATCCAGGGACAAATCTTCCCCACCACCGGCAATTACCAGCTCCAGTTTGTTGGTTTTGCGATCCAGCAACCGGATTGAAAAGCATTTGGAGTGCAGCAAATTCTCCGTGAAATGCACGATCTTCTCTTCCAGCAGATCCAGACGCTGCTGCATGTTCATCTTTGCCAGTCTCTGGGCGTCCAGCCGAACCAGCTCCCGACCGGCCCGGTCGATGGCATCAAGCCCCTGTTGCAGACGTCGAGCCTGAGATTCATCCCAGCTGACCGCCACCACTTGCGCCAAAGCGCCTGTTTCCGTACAAAGTGGAGAAATAATTACCTGAAAGAACCGATTGTCCGAAGTAGTCACAGAGAACTTCCGCACTCCAAAGCTGACTTGCTCATCGGGACCAGCCTTGGCTGACTTTTCAGCGAAGTATTCATAGGCTTGGCGTGAATGCCGGCAGATCTTTTGAGCTACTTCTTCCGGCCAGCCTCGCATTCGTTGATTGGCCCACAACATCTTGCCGTGGGGGTCCACCGTGCAGACCCCCTCTCCCAGGGTATTGAGGATCGTGGTCGCCTGTTGGATACCCGAGGACCGCTCCAGGGGAAGAAAATCAGCCGTCTCCGATATCACCGCATCGAACTGTTGGACTCGGATAAGCCCCAACGCCTGCCCGAAGCTCTCCACCGGAACCACCTCGTGTTCGCGGGCCAGTGATTCGATGAAGGCCTCGCTCTTCGAGGATCTACCTCGCAGCACCAATAATCGCAGCTTGGTATCTTTGCCCACGACTTGAGCTCCTCGAAAATCCCCTTCTAGACTACGATCCAACTAACGCCAGGGTCTGCCTGGCTATCAGCAATTCCTCGTTGGTGGGTATCACCAGGATTTTTACCTCACTGTCCGCAGCCGATATCTCTTTCGCTTGGCCTTGTGCCACCGCCTCGTTGGCCTTGCCATCCAACCGTAATCCAAACCTTTCCAGATTTGCAACAGCCTTGCTACGAACCACAGCTGAGTTTTCGCCGATCCCCCCCGTGAAAACCAGCCCATCCACCTCACCCAGCAGGGCCATGTAAGCCCCGATGTACTTCTTGAGACGGTGCACGAATATCTCCAGAGCCAGCCGAGCTCGCTCCTGCCCATCCTCACCGGCCTGGACGATGTCCCGCATATCGTTACTCAGACCCGAAATCCCCAGCAGACCAGAACGATGCTGGAGGGCTTCGTTGATTTGTTCCAGACTCATATCACTGTTAGCCGCAAGATGAAAGACTATGGCCGGGTCCATATCTCCGCCGCGGGTGCCCATGACCAGACCTTCGGCGGGGGTCAGTCCCATACTGTGGTCCACGCTCTTGCCTCTGCGGATAGCCGTGATGCTGCAGCCGTTGCCCAAGTGGGCCGTAATCAGGTTCAGTTCATTCAACGGCCTGCCGAGCATTTCTGCGGCACTGGCGGCCACGTATTGATGGCTCGTCCCGTGAAAACCATACCGCCGGATTCCGTACTGCTCATACCACTCGTAAGGCAGAGCATAGATAAAAGCTACTTTCTTGAGCGTACTGTGAAAAGCCGTGTCGAACACCGCCACCTGCACCGCCGAACCCAACGCCATCTGTGCTGCCGTAATCCCCGCCAGGTTCGGCCGATTATGCAACGGGGCCAACTGAGCACAATTCTCAATAGCCCGGATGACTTTCGGGTCAATCCGCACGGCCCCGCTGAATTCCTCCCCGCCATGCACCACCCGATGCCCCACGGCCTTGATCTGCTCGATCCTCTCGATTACGCCGTAGTCCCGATGCACCAGGCTCGCCAGGATCAAGCCCAGCCCATCCCGGTGATCCTCGGCCGAGCAACTCGGCTGCACCACGGCCCCCTTCGCTTGATGGCACAGGGAAACCTGCTCTGTGCCCAGCCGCTCCAAAAGTCCCTTGGCCAGCACTGATTCGTCCGCCATGTCGAACAACTGATATTTTATCGACGAGCTGCCGCAGTTAATTGTCAATATTTTCATCTCTGCTATGTAGCTCCACGGCTGGGGGGTCTGCTCTATCAGTCAGCGAATAGTCTGGCTTTGTTGGAGGGCCCGCTGGGCTTCAGCCATCTGGTGGGCACTTGGCGCCCGGCCCGTGCGGATCATCCCCGCGAAACAGTCGAACAGGTAGCTCGCGTCGTGCGGGCCCGGCGAGGCCTCCGGGTGGTACTGCACTGCATATATCGGCCGATTACGGTGGGCAATTCCTTCCAAAGTGTTGTCATTCAGATTCAAATGAGTAATTTCCACCTCCTCGCGATTCAGCGACTCGATATCCACCGCGAAACCGTGATTCTGCGACGTAATCTCCACCCGACCCGTGCCCACGTTGAGCACCGGATGATTCGCACCTCGGTGACCGAACTTTAGCTTATACGTCTTGCCTCCCAGGGCCAGCCCCAGCAATTGCATGCCCAGGCAAATCCCGAAGATCGGCAAACCCGTCGCTATCAGTTCCCGCAGAGTCTCAATCGTATAGCTCACCGGCTCCGGGTCGCCCGGACCGTTGGAGACAAACAGCCCATCCGGCTTTAGCTTGCGGATTTGGTTCGGCCCCGTATCAGCCGCCACCACCGTTACCTCGAATCCCGCCTCCACCAAGTTGCGTAGGATATTGCGTTTCATCCCGCAATCGATAGCTACCACCTTCAAACCCGTCGGCTCGCCCCGGCTGGCCATGGCAAACTTACTTTCAAAGCCCTTTGTCCATCGACTCGAAGTCTTCCCCGACACTTCTCGAACCAGGTCCCTACCCAGGAGTCCCGGTGTCTGGCGGGCCATCCGGGCCAGTTGAGCGTCGTCCAGAATCTCGGTCGAGAGCACTCCGTTCATCACCCCTTGCTCTCGCAACTTTTTAGTCAGGGCCCGAGTGTCAATACCTTCCAGGCCCACAACCCCTGTGGCCTTGAGATAATCTTCCAGGCTCTGCTCGGCCCGGAAGTTGCTCACCCTGCTGGAAAGCTCCCGCACGATCAGCCCTTCCACGTAGGGCCTGTCCGACTCCACATCCTCGGCGTTTACCCCGTAATTACCGATCTGCGGATAGGTCATAGTTACTATCTGCCCTGCATAGGACGGGTCGGTGAGAATCTCCTGATAGCCGGCCATGGAAGTGTTGAAGACCACTTCGGCACTGTGTGTGCCGTCTGCCCCGAAGGCTGTACCTGTGTATACCGTCCCATCCTCAAGGGCCAGTTTAGCCGGGCGTGATTTCATGCTGATTTCACCTCAACGCTTTTAGACCGTCCAGTACGTCTGGGGCACACTCTCGGGCTGGTTGGGGGTGTTTTTGGATGACTGCTTTGGTCAAGTAGCTTCCTCGACCGGCCGATAAGCCTTTCAGAGGCTGTGGGACTCCGTCTGTGCTCTGAGCCTTACGGTCTGTGCCGTTTTCGGCTCGAACACGGACCGGACAGCCTTACACGCGAGGGTTTGGGCGTTGGGCAAGCTCAAACCCTCCTTTTTGCGCTCCAGGGCCGGATAACCGTATTCCTGAGTCCTCTAGCTGTCGTCGCTCAGAATCTTGTTAACCACTACCAAGTCCAGTCGCACCCGCAGGTCGAACACCGCCGGGCCGGAAATGGTTACAATCTTACCCTCTTTACTCTTGAGCGACTCACCGCTTACCACACCCGGAAGCAGGTAGCAGATATTCTTGCCTGTAAATGGATCCACCATCCGCCAGCGCTCCATCCCCCGGCTGCGGAAAACGTAAGAGGCTGTCAGTCGGCCGGTGGCCTCTCTGAGCTTTTCCTCGGCTGTGCCGCCGGCAGTGGCGTAGGTTTTCACCAGCTTTTGCATACGTCTCTGGGACTCTTCGTAGCTCTCCTTGATGTTCGCTGATCTTTCCAGTGCCGCCTGAATATCCATGTGTCGCCGAATTTCCTTGATTCGGCCCTGGGTCAGTTCTGCAATTGACTCAGACTTGGTCTTGGCCGAAAGACCCATGTATTTGGCCAGATGCTCCGCCAACTGGCGTTGGGCCACCGGGCGACGCATCTCGATTCTCAAAGCTTCGTCCAGGTTCTTCAGCTCGGTCCGATCCGCAGACTTAGCCACCTTTAGGGATTCTGGAATCTTCAAAACATCTTCGATATCCGGAACAGTCGGAATTTCTACAATATCTTCAGGTCTGACCGCGGGCTGACCTTTGTAGGGCTTGACATACCCCACGTATTGGGCCGAAACCCAGAGAAATGCCTTTCCCCTCGGCGGCTTGATTTTGTAGAAGCTGAGCTTTTCGCCGGCAACCTCCGAAGTAACCTGCCCCAGAATGCGGACCTGGTCGCCTTTGTTCAGTTTGCACTGAACCTGGTAGTTTTGTTTGGACTCACTCGCTCCTGCCCTGACCCGCACCACTGAGCCGGTTACCACGCCCTGGTCGCTTGCGGATTTCTCCACGTACTTCGCCGCGATCAGACTAAAAGCTCCCTTGGGCGGATCGATCTTGAGCCAGCCGGACCGTTCTTGGTGCACCACCACTTTGCTGCCTTGGGAAAGTGTCTCGCAGACATAATAGTTCAATCCAGGCCCGGCCCGCACCCGAACCCTCTCGGCACTGACTTGACCTTCTGCCGGGTATGTTATCTTCTCGCCTTTGGGCCAGCCGCCTGCCGACGCTTTTGTCGTTTTTGCTGTGGGCTGTCCGTGGGCAACTGTCCCACACAGCAGCACTACTGTGCCTAAGGCTACCACCAGACTCCCGGCAACGCCGCCAATTCTATTTCTGCCCATGGTATTTCTCCGCCTGAGATTTTTCTTGCCGAGCTGGATAGCTTTCGCTTTTGCTGAGCCTATCGCTTGGGCCAGCTCCTGTCAAGTCCCTTCCATCTGCTTGGGGGCGCTCGCCTGGCTCAGCCACAAACGCCGCGCCCAACTGGCCCCAGCCTGTAAAAAACCACCTGGACTGGGCCAATCTGAGCCGATAAACTACCAGCCGGTTGTGACTAACAAATCCAAGCAGAGCACTAGGAGGTAATGATGATACGCATTTCCAAGCGAGCGGCGAATATCGCCGCCTCGGCTACTTTGGCGGTCTCGGCCAAGGCCAAACAAATGAAGGCTGAAGGGATCGATGTGGTCAGTTTCGGGGCCGGCGAACCGGACTTTGACACCCCGGGCTTTATCAAAGACGCCGCCAAAGAAGGCCTGGATAAAGGCCTGACCAAATATACCGCGGCCAGCGGTGCGCCAGAACTGAAGAAGGCCATTGCTGAGAAGCTGCGGCGTCAGAACGGATTGGATTATGAGCCGAGCCAAGTGGTAATCAGTTGCGGCGGCAAACACGCCTTGTACGGTGCCTTTCAAGTGCTCGTCGAACCCGGTGACGAGGTCCTCCTGCCTTCGCCCTACTGGGTGAGCTACCGGGAGCAAATCAAATTGGCCGGCGGCAAAGTGGTCGAGCTGCGAGGCCAAGAAGAAAATGATTTCAAGCTAAAGCCCGAGCAGATCGTCCAGGCTATCAACGAGCGCAGCAAAGTACTGGTGCTCAACTCGCCCAGTAATCCGGGCGGTTTCGCTTACACGCCGGATGAGCTAAAAGCCATCGCCAAAGCTGTGGTCGATGAAGACATCATCGTTTTTTCCGACGAGATTTATGAAAACCTCGTCTATGGAGGCCAGAAGTTTGTCAGCTTTGCCACCTTAGCTAATGGATTAATTGAAAAGACTGTAACCTTCAATAGCCTGTCTAAAACCTACGCGATGACCGGCTGGCGGCTCGGCTACGCGGCCGGCCCTCAGGAAATTATCTCCGCCATGGGACGCCTCCAAAGCCACGAAACCTCCAATCCGGTAACCTTCTGTATGTACGCAGCCATAGCCGCTCTGCAGGGCGACCAGAGTTGCGTAGGGCAAATGCGCGACGAGTTCGCCAAGCGAGGCCAACACATGTGGCAGCGTCTCAACGCTATAAAGGGCATAAGCTGCATCAAGCCCGTCGGGGCCTTTTATTGTTTTCCCAATGTTTCCGACTGCTATGAGAAACTCGGCGTCAATGACTCAGTCGCCTTTGCCGACGCTGTGCTGGATAAGATCAATGTAGCTCTGGTGCCCGGCATAGCCTTCGGCTGGGATACCCACGTCCGCCTGTGCTTTGCCACCAGTACCGAGCAAATCGACAAGGGCTTAGATAGGCTGGAAAAACTTTTAAGCTAAGAAGAAGACTTGGCCATGAGGAAAGTCATCAACCGCATCCAGGTTGATTCTGCCACCGCCGCCGACGCCAGACTGGCGCTGGAACGAATGCTGGAAATCAAATAGCCTTCTGCTATAATAAGCCACCAGAATGAGCGACAACCAAATCTACTATGGCGATAATCTGGATATTCTGCCAGGCCTTCGCGACGGTTCGGTCAATCTGATCTACATTGACCCGCCGTTTAACACCGGTAAGGTCCAGGAACGCACACAAATACGAACCATCCGTGACGAGACCAATGGAGATCGTGTCGGCTTCCAAGGGAGAAAGTACAGGACCGAGACTGTGGGCACGAAGGGTTTCGCCGACTCTTTCGACGACTTTATAGACTTTCTTAAGCCCCGGATTTTGGAGGCCTATAGAATCCTTTCAGAAAACGGCTCGTTTTTCTTGCATATCGACTATCGCGAAGTTCATTACTGTAGACTGTTGCTGGACCGGATCTTTGGCCGCGATTGTTTCATGAATGAAATTATCTGGGCCTACGACTACGGGGCCCGTTCAAAGAAACGCTGGCCGGCGAAGCACGACAATATTCTTTGGTATGCCAAAGATCCCAAGAACTACACGTTCAACTTCGACGAGATGGATCGTATTCCATATATGGCTCCTGGACTTGTCGGCCAGAAGAAGGCTGATCGGGGTAAGACGCCTACGGACGTCTGGTGGCACACCATTGTGCCGACTAATGGTAAAGAGAAAACGGGCTACCCGACGCAAAAGCCCTTAGGCCTTATCACCCGAATCGTAAAGGTGCACTCTAAACACGACGATCTTCTTCTAGATTTCTTCGCTGGGGCGGGCACACTCGGTGAGGCGGCTGCCAGAGAAGGCCGAAGGTTTGTTTTGATTGACAAGAATTCCGAAGCTGTGCAAATTATGGCCCGTAGGTTATCCTTTGCTAAACCCAAGTGCGTAAACTTTGAACCATCACACATGCCTGCAGCCGAAGCGACGCTCTTTTGAGAGTTGGACCAAACATGGCAAGAGAAATACGCGATCCTGATATTCAAATTCTGGCTGGTATCTCCTCCTCCCTCCGTGCAGATTATGTCTCTGATGACTTACAGTGGGAGGGAAGTCCATTCGCATGGATAAAGACGAAACCTTCAAGGCAACGGGGAGCTATAGGGGAAAAACTCATTGCAGGCTGGTGCGCGGCAAGAGAATTTGATGTGACGAAGGCTCCGGACTCAGAGTGTGACAGATTGATTGAAGGACTGCGTGTTGAGATTAAGTTCTCGACTCTCTGGAAGAATGGCCGTTATAAATTTCAGCAGTTGCGCGACCAGAACTACAAATTTGTCATTTGCCTTGGGGTAAGCCCGTTCGACGCGCACTGTTGGGTTATTCCAAAGGATATCGCCTGGGATCATTCCATCCCGCAGCACGGAGGCCGAAGAGGATCGGATACTCACTGGCTTGATGTGAGTCCGAACAATGTCGAAGGTTGGCTAGCCAAGTACGGAGGTACATTGTCCCAGGCACATACGAGCCTTCGCCAGATAATACTCAAGCGCCAATGACAAACTAGCCCTGTTGGGAAACACAGATCTGCAAGCGGAAGGACTGCATATCTTCGGCCTCATGTGTATATGAAGAAAAACCTCCAAATGGGTAGGGCAGGATTTGAACCTGCGTAGGCTTACGCCAACGGGTTTACAGCCCGTCCCCTTTAGCCACTCGGGCACCTACCCAAAAAACTCGCTTACCTCACCAACAATATTAGCCAAATGCCGTCTTGCCGTCAAGCAATATTGGCCAAGCCCTCACCGACTTCGGCCAGTACAGCAAGTACGATCTCGAAGGCATGTTCAGCATCGGCGAGGAATAGTTCACCCTTGTCCCGCCCCGTCCCACGCACAACTCTGGCAGCTCAGGCTTCGCTTACCTCGATTTGTAAACCATCGTAGGCCAGACAAATTCCTTCCGGCAGCTCTGCGCTGACCGTCGCGTGCCTTACACCGTGGCCCATGTGAACAAAGAACGTCTGCCGGGCCCTGAGTTTTTGAGCTACTTCCACTGCTTGGCCGATACTCAAATGAGCCGGATGGGGTTTCGATCGCAAAGCCCCCAAAACCAACACCTCCAGTCCTGCCAGTTTATCCAGGCTGTCCGCTTCTATCTCCGAGCAGTCAGTGCAATAGGCAAAGTTCCCCAGCCTAAAACCCAGTATCGGTTCGCCGGCGTGAATCAGAGGTATCGGCTCAACTTTCTGTCCAAACAAATCGAAGGCCTTATCTACCTCGTGCAGTTCGATCAACGGGCAAAAAGAGTTTTGCAAATGAGCGTTTTCTACCAGGGCGTAGTCAAAAACCCGCCGAATATCAGCCGCACACTGCCTGGAGGCGTAACAGGCGATCGCACCGTTTTGAAGCAGACAGAATCGCCGGACATCATCCAGCCCGAAGATGTGATCGGCGTGTGAGTGAGTGAACAGGATCGCGTCCAGCTTCCTGAGGTTATTGTTCAAAGCCTGCAGCCGTAGATCCGGCGTGGTGTCGATCAAAACATTTCGACCTGCGTAGCTCAGCAGAACGCTCGAGCGGAACCGTTTGTCCCGCGGATCACTCGATTTGCACGTCGGGCAGTCACAGCCGATTGCCGGCACCCCCGTGCTCGTCCCCGTGCCCAGGAAGGTGATCTTCACGAACTTGATTCCTTTTCGCCCTCGCTCTCATCATCGCTCTTGGGCAAGGGTTTGGTGTTCCGGCACCGCGGAAATCCCGAGCAGGCGATGAACTTTCCCCGCCGACCACTGCGGATAACCATGGGTTTGCCGCACTTCTCGCAGTTGATCCCCGCCGGGACCGCCGGCTTCTTGGGCTTGGGCGCCAAACGAATGCCCTCCGGCAGCGGCCTGGTATTCTCGCACTCCGGATAACCGCTGCAGCCCAAAAACGCTCGCCTCCCCTTTCGCCTCACCTCCATCGCCTTGCCGCAAAGTTCACAAATCTCCTTGATATCCTCTTCCTTGACCGTCTTGAGTGGTTCGCCCTTCTCACTGCAGGGCATGTTCGTTTTACATTCCGGATACCCGCTGCAACCCAAAAACAACCCAAATCGGCTTTGACGAAGGACCATGTCCTTTCCGCAATTGGGGCATTTCACCGAGCCGTTCATGGTGATAGGCTTACCGTCCTTGTCCACCGGCAAAGTGTTCTTACACTCCGGATAAGCCGAGCAGGCCAGGTATCGCCCCGACTTGCTCCAGCGGTACACCATGCTCTGGCCGCACTGCTGACACTTGTATTTGCTCGGCTTGGACTGGGTCCGAACGTGTACCATCTTCTCCATCGCCGAATCCAGACTTTCCCGGAACGGATCGTAAAACTCCCGCAGTACGCTCACCCAATTCAAGTGGGCATCTTCGATATGGTCCAGTTGCTCTTCCATGTGCGAGGTAAAGGAAACATCCATTATCTTCGGGAATTGCTCGACCAGCTTTTCGGTCACCATCATGCCCAGCTCTGTGGCTGTGAACCGCCGCTCGCTCAGTTCCACATAATTGCGCTTGGTTATAGTATCAATGATAGCTGCATAAGTACTAGGTCGGCCGATCCCCTTGGCCTCCAACGCCTTTACCAGCGATGCCTCCGTATACCGCGGCGGAGGTTGAGTGAAATGCTGGCTCGCCCGAACCATAATCTTGCTCAGCTTCTGATCCTCCGCCAGCGACGGCAGAAGCTGCTCATCCACTCCAATCCGCACCCCGCTGACCTTCAAGTGCCCCTCAAAGACCAATGCCCGACCGCTGGCACGCAGCATAAACGACGAATTATCGCTAACGTCCGCCCTGATATCCACCGTGGTTACCTGCCAAAGCCCTGCCCTCATCTGACAGGCCACAAAACGCCTCCAAATCAGTTCATACAGCCGAAACTGATCCGATGTCAAAAACCCCTTGATGCTCTCCGGACTCAGGGCCGTATGCGTCGGCCGAATCGCTTCGTGGGCCTGCTGGGCCCCGCTCGCCGAGGTATATCGATTGGCCGAGTCCGGCAGATACTCCCCGCCAAAGTGCTGGCCGATAAAATCCCTTACCTCTCTCACCGCTTCCTCGGCCAGGTGCGTCGAGTCTGTACGCATATAAGTAATCAGACCCACCGGACCTTGCCCCGGAATATCAACCCCCTCATAGAGCTGCTGGGCCGTCCGCATCGTCCGCGACGACCTGAAGTGCAAACGAACAGACGCCTGCTGTTGCAGACTTGCCGTCGTAAAGGGAGCCGCCGGACGGTCCTGCCGCTTGGAGCTCTTCAGCCGCTCTAGCACGTACGCCGCTTGCTCAAGTTTCTCCACCGCCGCCTGGGCTTGGCTCTTATTTCGCGGCCGGAAGGCCTTGCCCTCGGCCTCCAAAACGTCAGCCTGGAATATCTTGTGCTGCCCGTACACCTCCGCCTTCACCCTTCTGTCGGGTTGTTTACCTTCCGGGATATTTTCCCACAGCTTGCTAAAAGCCTCTCGGGCACTGTCCGCGGAATCACTGACCGTCAATGGTACCGAAATCCGCCAGTACTCCTCGGCCTCGAATGCCTGGATCTGCCGTTCCCGATCCACCAGAAGCCGTACCGCCACCGACTGCACACGTCCTGCCGAAAGGCCCGGCATAATCTTTTTCCACAGCAACGGGGAAAGCTCGTAGCCCACTATCCGGTCCAGTATTCTCCTGGCCTGTTGGGCCGACACCTTATCCTGGTCGATTTGTCCGGCCGCCTTGAATGCCTCCGTTATCGCCCGCTTGGTTATCTGGTTAAACACCACCCGCGAAATCTTCGCCGCTGGCAGCTTCAAAGCCTCAGCCAAGTGCCAGGCAATCGCCTCACCCTCCCGGTCCAAGTCTGTGGCCAGGAAAACCTGCTGGGCCCCTGCCGCCATCTTGCTCAGCTTGCGGATCAGGTCCCGCCGCCTGGGTAGTATCTGGTACGTCGGAGCGAAATCCTTCTCTATGTCCACCCCGTATTCCTTGGCCGGCAGATCACGCACGTGCCCCATGCAGGCAGTAACCTTATAGTAGTTACTGCCCAGGTATCTGCCGATAGTCTTGGCCTTAGCTGGGCTTTCCACGATAACCAGTCCATAGGCCTTGCCCGCTTTGGCCGACGGTCTTTTCTTGGCTTTGCTAGTTTTGCCCTGCAGCTTGGTTTTGTCCACAACTACTCTTTTCGACGAGCTTTTTGACGGCGATTTTACCATTGACCTTTGGAACCAACAACACTTTTAAGTCTTATATCACAAGCAGTTACAGCGTTATCTCCGCCCCGGCTAACCTGCCGGGCCTAAGCATATATCGGCCCGTAGCGGGCCCGTCCACAAAGAAAATCATTATTGCCGTCCCCGGACGACTGGCCAAAAAACTAGCCAACTCCAGCCCTTCTGTCAATAATCAAACGCCTGTCCAGTCGCTTGCTTTGCTCTTGCAATGCCCGGGCGAGCCGATATATTGACCTTCTTACAATACCTTTGCTGATTTGGAGTTATGCCCCATGGCTATGAAATGGTTTCGAAAACACAACAGGAAAATCCTCGTAGTAGGCGGCTCCCTGTTAATGGTGGCTTTCCTCTTGCAAGGTCCCCTGCAAAGGGGCTGCCGAGGCCGCTCCCGTGCCAAGGATTACCCCATCGCCGAGGCCTTCGGGAAAACAATTACCTTGAACGAAGTCCGCTCTGCTGCACTGGAACTCGCCATTCTCCAAGGCATCCGTCTGCCGCGGCCTGTCGCCGACCCTATAGATTATGTGCTTCTGCTGAAAGAGGCCCGGCAAATGCGACTGCCCGCAGGCCCGGAGGTGGTCACTGAAGGTATAGCCACGACCGTCGCTAAAATGAACGCTGTCTCCACTTTGGCTCAACTGGCCGCAAAGCTCACCGGCCAGCAGCGGTTGAACTTCACCATAGATGAAAAACTCCTGCGCCGGGTCCTGGCTAACTTCATATCTGTAACCCGGGCTCAAGAGCTCATCCTCGGTAAACCCGAGATAATACCCGGCCAAGACGGCCGGGCAATCCGCGATTTCCACTCAGCTCTGGGACTGGCGCAGCCTTCGGAGAAACAACTGGAGCTGGCCTTTCGTGACCTTCAGGAGCAATTGGGCGTTGAATATGTCTGCTTTCCTGCCTGGCGTTACGCCTCTAAAGTCTTGGCCCCGACTGACTCTGAGATCCTCGCCCAATTCGAGGCTTACAAGGATGAATATCCCGGCACCGCAGGCAACGAGTTCGGCTTCGGTTACAAACGACCCCTGGTGCTCAAGCTCGAGTATCTCAAGGTTGACCTGGAAAAGGTCAAGGCCCAACTGCAAAGACCTTCCCCCGAGAGCGTCCGGCAATACTACGACAAACACAAGCAGCTTTATGTGCTGCCTTTTGAAGATGACGCCGGCGCCCAGCCGGACACTCCAGCCGCCCCCCGCCAATACAAACCTTTCGAGCAGGTCTATGAGGACCTTGAAAGCCGCTGGCTACAGGAACAGGCCCAGGCCAAGGCCGTCGAAATCATCGGTGAAGCCCGCAGGTTGGGCAAAGCCCGTTGGGAACAGCTCAGAAGAGAACAAAAGGACGCTCCTATTGACCTGGCAAGGCTTTATCCTTATGCTGGCGAACAGCAAGATACTCTTGTCAAACGATTGCACGAAAAGTTCAACGTCAAACCCCAATATGGACGCACTGACTGGATAGATGCCGACCAGGCCGAGGCTCTACCCGGTATCGGGGCCAGCTATTCACGCACTAGGCCAATGTTTCAGTTTTGGGGCCTTGCCTCGGCAGTCCGGCAGACCGGCTCAGGTTCCCAGGACCCAG
Organism: Actinomycetes bacterium; assembly: GCA_030614915.1. Taxonomy (GTDB): domain Bacteria; phylum Planctomycetota; class Phycisphaerae; order JAACET01; family JAACET01; genus JAACET01. The sequence goes on from JAUXAG010000002.1 coordinate 87,809, forward strand.
CCTCCATGTCCTTCGAGCTCGGCCAAGACTGCCGCGTCAATCTGCAGGATGCCCAGAACAACCTATACTTATTCCGGGTCATCGGCTTGCGCCGCGACCAAGTCTTCGACACCAGCCAGATCCTCGATGACCAGCAGCTGGGCCGTAAGGTCGCCGCCGATCTGTTTGCCCGACGGGCCTACGAGTACGCCCTCGATCAGGCCCGCAAGCTGCTCCCCTTGGCTCAGCAGCAAGGCCTGGAAAAAGCCCTCGCCCAGTTTGCCGATAAGGACCTGAACATTCGTCAGGCCGGTATGATCACCCGCGCTAACGCCAACATTGCTTTCCCGGAGCAGCAAGTCCTCCTGGTTGATGAGCGGGGCAGAACGCTCGGGCAAGTCGACTTAGTATGGCAGGACTTCGCAATTCCTGGATCGGGACAGTCCGTGGGCATGCTGACAGTAAAGGTAACTAACCAGGCCACGAAAGGCAGAATAACAGCCGTCGGCCTGAATCTACCTCGCCTCTTGAGGCTCACCTGTCCAGAAATCCTCACTCTCCAAGCTCCGGCTAAGAATGCCGGAGACTTCGCCCCCGCTGGACCCCAGGGATACACCCTCAGATATTTCGGACGCGGAATTGACGCCGGCCAAGCCGGAAAGTTCGACTTGCTCATTAGCGCCCAAGAGCAGGAATTGGCCAATACGCCAAATCTGTCAAAAGGCGGCATTGAACCTGGACAAAGCGAAATCTTCTCCCTCCAATTACCTCACGCAGGTTCGCCACTGACTGCCGTTGCCTTTGCTCGCAGTCTCACCCAAACACCCGCCGGAGCGGCTGGAATAGGTTCTTTCCTTGTTGCCCGTCTGGAAACTGCTGGAACAAGTGAAACCCTCAGGGGAATCTTTCCCGCCAACAGGCAGAATCAGTTCCTTCGCGACTGTTTCGTCGTCCTGGACAGTTCCACCCTACTGCGCAGAGCTGCTCCGCCGTCGCAGTTCAAGTTGGAAAAGAAAGACGGCCAAGACCAACCTGGCACCGATGAACTGGCTGTCCCCAGGACTCCCGACTTACTTACTGAACGTCTCTCTGGTCAAGCGCCCTGCGCACTTATCGAACTTCCTCGCCGGAGACTCTGCTATGTCATATCCGCCGGCAAGCACTTGCCCTTGTCCCGGGCCCAGTTTCACCGCCGCCGTCAGCCCTTGCTCAGCGCACTGGCCCGCGATCACCATGCACTCCTGGTAAGGTATTGGTGGAATAGCAGCAGCATTCGCAGCCGAACCGGCTACCGCGATCTTCAAGCCCAAGAAGAGGCTCCTCCAACGGACCAAGCGCCCACTCAGACCCCCGATGAAGGCTCGCCCTGATAGCATTTCAGCGGCCATCTCTTTGGCTGGTTCTCCGGCGGCAACGCAGCATTCGGACGCAAAATGACCGCAAAGCCCACCAGCAACACGGAGCGATTCGAGCGTGACCTCAGCCGCATGAGCTTGGCCGATCACATCGAAGAGCTTCGCAGTCGGCTAATCAAGGCCCTTCTCAGCCTGGTCGTGGCCGCCGCTGTCTGCTTGTACTTCACAGAGCCCATTCTCGACTTTGTCCGCAGGCCTTTGGCCCAGTCCCTCGCTGTATACGGTTATAGTACCGACCTGAATGTTCTAAGCCCCATCGAATACTTCAGCATCTATGTCCGGGTAGGCTTGATCTGCGGGCTGATATTGGCCAGTCCATGGATCTTTTATCAGATATGGTCCTTTGTGGCTGCCGGCCTGTACAAACGAGAAAAAAAATGGGTTCTCATCTTCGCCCCCGCTTCCCTGGGTCTGTTCATCGCCGGGCTGCTCTGCCTCTACTTCGCCGTGCTGCCCTTGACTTTGCGATTCTTCATCAGGTTCGGCCAGGGGATGGCCAGCCCTTTGTACACCTGGGATCGTTATGTATCTATGGTCTTCAACCTGGCTTTGGGTTTTGGTCTGGGATTTCAGACTCCGCTTATAGTCATCTTTTTGGCTGTTACCGGGCTGGCCAGCCTTAGCCAACTTCGGCGCGTTCGCAGATACGTTATCCTCGCCATGCTGATGGCGGCGGCTATCCTTACTCCGCCGGATTGGCAAAGCCAGATACTCCTGGCCCTGCCCATGCTGGGCCTGTTCGAGCTGGGCCTGCTGGCATCCTGGCTCATACTCCGCAAACGTTCGACTGCCAGAGAGCATGATTAAATGAAAACCCAGCCCCCGAGAATAAACTTTCTGGACCTCGAGCCGCAGTTCAGCGATTATCAGGCCAGCCGTTTTGCTATCCTGCCGGTCCCTTATGAGGGCAGCGTAACTTATGGAACCGGCACAGCCGGCGGACCAGCGGCCGTCATACAGGCTTCAACACAGGTCGAGTTGTTCGACGAGGAGCTCCAAGGCGAGTTCTTCGGAGCTGGGGTCTTTACTGCTGGGCCCGTGGACTGTCAATCACTCAGCCCCGAACAGGTCCAAGAGCAGATTTGCACCGCCGCGTCCAAGCTGCTGGCAGACGGCAAATTCGTGCTCGCCCTCGGCGGCGAACACTCCGTCAGCGTCGCCCTGATCAAGGCTGCCACTGAGCGTTGGCCCGACTTGAGTGTTTTGCATCTGGACGCCCACGCCGATCTGCGAGACAGTTACCAGCAGAGCAAGTACTCCCACGCCTGCGTCTTGCGTCGGGTGTGGGACCTCTCTCTGCCCACGGTAAGCGTGGGAATCCGCAGTTACTCGCTCCAAGAGAGCCGCGTGCTCGACAATTCTTCCCATACCCTGATTACCGCTCGGCAAATAGCCCGGACTCGCTCTGACCGCTCCGCTCAAGAGCGGTGGACCGACCAGGTCTTGGTCGGCCTGTCTGATAACGTCTACCTCTCCGTCGATATCGACGTCTTCGATCCCAGCCAGGCCCCCGGCACAGGTACGCCCGAGCCCGGAGGCTTGGATTGGTATGAAGTTACCGCTCTTCTACGCCGCGTAGGGCAAACAAAGCAAATCATCTCCGCTGATATAGTTGAGGTAATCCCCCAAATAGCCGGTCATGTAACCGAATTCCTGGCTGCCAGGCTGGCCTATAAAATTATAGCCTATTCCCAGTAACCCCCAAGCCAAGCCATCTAAACTTGCTTTTGAGCGGCGATTCTGTATCCTAGGAGTGTTCGGCCACTGAATCAAAGAGGAACTGTCGGAAGAATCAGATGTTTGCAATTCCGGACATCAACGAATTAATGATGCGGGCTGTGGCTATAATACCAGCCCTGACCTTCCATGAGTATGCCCACGCCTGGGCAGCCTACCGGGCCGGCGACGAGACTGCCTATAGAATGGGGCGATTATCGTTGAATCCACTGGTTCATCTAGACCCGCTGGGCACGATTATGCTTTTTTTTGGCCCCATCGGCTGGGCCAAGCCGGTACCGGTAAACCCGGCCAATTTCCGCCGGCCCCGAAGAGATGATATTATCGTCAGTTTGGCCGGTGTGACTACTAATGCTTTGTTGGCTATATTATGGACGCTCGTACTCGGTGTGTTCTTATGGCTGGGGAGTACTCAAGGAACTACTGCACCTGCGGCTGGTAATGAAGTCAACAGATTCGTATCGGTAATGCAGGAGGTTGCTTTCTGGGGAATGTTCATAAACATAGCCTTGGCTGTGTTTAATTTGATTCCCATTCCTCCCCTGGATGGCTCACACGTGTTAGGACATATTCTCAAAGGTCAAGCTGCTCTACGTTACGCCCAGCTTACCAGGTTTGGCCCGATCCTTCTGATTGCATTTGTAATTGTTAACATGCAGACACATATTCTCGTAGGCCTTATACTTTTCATCGTCAAGCCCTTAATACGTCTAGCAGATATGTTGGCTGGGGCTGCATTGTGAGTTTTTGTAACTGTTAGGATTGTACAAAAGGTGAATAAATAGATGGTCGAACAAGCAAGCAAGAAGAAAGGGCGGATCCTCTCGGGCATGAGGCCCACCGGCCCCTTGCATCTGGGCCATTTGGTAGGAGCCCTGGGCAACTGGGCCAAACTGCAAGACGAATACGAATGCTATTACACGATAGTTGATTATCATGCTTTAATGAGTGAATACCGTCAACCCGAAATCATCGACCAGGCCACCAGCGACGTCGTCCTCGACTGGCTCGCTTGCGGACTCGACCCCCAGGGCAGCGCCATCTTCCGTCAGTCCGACGTACCCGCCCACGCCGAGCTGCACCTGATCCTCTCTTGCATCGTCCCCATTGGTTGGCTCGAACGCGTGCCCACTTACAAAGAGCAGCTCCAGCAGCTCAAGCACAAGGAGATCAACACTTACGCCTTCCTCGGCTATCCCTGCCTCCAGGCTGCCGACATCCTCATCTACAAGGCCAATGCCGTCCCCGTCGGCGAAGACCAGGCCAGCCACCTCGAACTCACTCGCGAAATAGCTCGCCGTTTCAATAGCCTCTTTGGACATGTCTTTCCTGAACCGGATGCCCTCATACTAAAGGAACAGCAGGGCTCTAGGCTACTGGGCCTGGACCGCCGAAAAATGTCCAAAAGTTACGACAATACCATTGACCTCAAGGAAGACCCTCAGACCATGCGTAAGAAGGTCCTGAGCATGATCACCGATCCCCAGCGCCGCACCAAAAAGGACCCCGGCCGGCCGGACTTCTGCAACGTGGCCACCTTCTATCGCCTCTTTGCCCCCGATCGCTACGAAAAGCTCGAGGTCGCCGCAAACTGCAGTGGCGCTGGTTGGGGCTGTGTCGAGTGTAAGACTCATATGTACGAAGGGCTCGCTGAATACCTCCAGCCTATCCAGGAAAAGCGCCGAAAGTTGGCTCAGTCACCAGAGAGAGTCGAAGAAATCCTCCAGGATGGTGCGGCCAAGGCCGCCCCCGTTGCCGGCCAAACCCTCGAGGAGGTCCGCCAGAAGTGCAACCTCAAAGGAAAACGCACACTATAGGAAAATAAAATATCAAATATCAAAATGTAAAATTACAAATCAAAATGCAAAAATGAAAATGTCCGAACAGGCCGTTCCAAAATATTTGAATTTTGATATGTCATTTTGATATTTACATTTTGATTCTTGATTTTACTATGGAAGATCGCAGGCCAACGGAATACAGGGTCGATCTGGACGTTTACAACGGTCCGCTGGATCTGTTGCTCTATCTCATCAAGCGCGATGAGCTGGACATCTATGACATCCCTATCGCTCACATCACCGAGCAGTACTGCGCCTATGTGGATTTGCTCAAACAGATCGACCTGACCTTGGCCGGCGAATTCATGGTCTTGGCCGCCTCCCTCATTGAGCTCAAAGCCAAAATGCTCCTGCCGCGCCCCGTCCTCGAGGGTGATGACTCCGAAACCCTGGACCCCCGCCTCGAGCTGGTCCGGCAGTTACTGGAATACAAACAATTCAAGGACGTCGCCAGCGAGCTGGGCCAGTCCGCCCAGCTGGCCGCTTCTCGCTATCCCCCAGCCCTGCGCAAGGACGATTTGCACCTCGACAAAGCCGACCATGAACTCGACCTGCGGGACGTGGCTGTTTGGGACCTGCTTGAGGCCTTCGATAAACTCATGGCTGCCACCTTGGCCGGAAAATACCAGCACGAAGTCATCTACGACGACACCCCCATCGACATCTACGAGGCCGATATCATCGACCGCCTCGGAACCGAAGGCTCTTTAAGCTTCACCGATATCTTTCGAGGACGAGTAAACAAAGGCGAAATTATCGGATTATTCCTGGCCCTCTTGGAGCTGATCAGGCAAGAGTTGGTCCGGGCCGAGCAATCCAAAGCTACGGAGGAAATCTACATCTTTCCCATAACAACCGCCCAAGCCGAATCGAGTCAGACCAATGACCCCAACAACTCGCACTGATGGGCGAGGACGCTGGGATTCTCTCAAATCCCCCAGGGCTTATAGCCGATGTAACTACTATGTTGGGCGTGGCTTATGGCCGATGTAACTGCTGTGTTCACTTTGCCTTATGGCCGGCCCCGAACCGGACGACGTCGAAGTCGTAATAAACTATATGAATTCTCTCGTTAGCGTTTAGCCGGCGATCAGGTCATCGTCCCGGCCACCCGCTAAGCGAGGCTTATTGCCGGCAACCCAACTGGAATAATCAAAGGTCTGGAGAAACGATGAACCAAATGAAATTGCACCATTTGGCCGTCGTAGTTGCTGATATCAAACGCAGCGCCGAGTTCTACAAGAAGCTTCTGAATATCACCCCCGTGACCAAAATTATCCACGACGCTGGGCAAAAGGTGCACATTCAGTTTCTCGCCGGCCCAGTCCTAGGACCTTTGCGGCTGGAGCTCTTGGCCCCCGACAGCAACGATTCTCCCGTGGCTTCGGCCTTGAAAAAAGGCGGCGGACCCAATCACCTCTGTTTTGAGGTCAGCGACCTCGACCAGGCCCTGGAGCTCGCCCGCCGGCAGGGCTCTCGTATAATCTGCGCGCCCATCAAAGCCCCAGCCCTGGCCAATCGCAAAATTGCCTTCGTCTTCACCCCTGATCAGCAAATCGTCGAGTTCGTACAAGGCTCGGCCGAGGCCGGTGAGAACTCATAGCCAACAGCAAATCTGGTGGGAATCATCATAAGTATGTCGCCAAACAGAGAACAGATAAAAAAGCTCATCGCCCAGGGCCGCCATCAACAGGCCCTGGACGCCTTGCTGGACTTGCTCAGTGAAGGACCGCCTTTGCACAAGGTTCACTTCGCCGCCCAGATGATTTCCGATCAAATAGACACTGCCTCCTTGGGATTCAAGCCCCTCCGCATCGCCATTCTGCGCAGCTTCACTTTGGAGCTTATCGAACCATTTATGATCACGGCCTGTGCCCGCCTGGCCCTGACCCCGCAGCTCTACTTCGCCCCCTACAATGTAATCCAGCAGGAGGTTCTTGATCCAAACAGCCCCCTGCACCAATTTGACCCCCAAATAGTAATCCTTGCCGCTAGACTTCATGAGTTGTCACCCAAATTAGTCTGGCAGTTCCCCTCACTCTCGGATCAGCAGATTGAGCAGCTCAGCGAAGAAGCCCTTCAGGATATGGGGCAAATCATTTCCGCTTTGGCCAAGCACAGCCGATATCAGGTTATTGTCCACAATCTCTCCAGCCCCGCGTACCCGGCCATGGGCGTCATCGAAAGCCAGCTGCCCACCGGTCAGCGACTCCTCATCCAACACATGAACCAGCAATTGCGCCGGCTGGCTCAGGATTACCCCAATGTCTACATCCTTGATTTTGACCAGGTCAGAGCCCGCGTAGGTTGCGATAGATTCGATGATCTCCGCGGCTGGTACTTGGCTAAATCTCCAATCTCCTCCGCCGGCATGGCCGAGTTGGCCAAAGAATACGCCGCTTTTATTCGTCCTCTGATTTCCAAAACCAAGAAGTGCCTTATCCTCGACCTGGACAACACCCTCTGGGGCGGGATCATTGGCGAAGACGGCCTCGAGGGTATAAAGCTCGGCGGCGACTATCCCGGCAATGCCTTTGCCGAGTTCCAGCAGGCCCTGCTCAATCTCTACCACCGTGGCGTGATCCTGGCCGTGGCCTCCAAGAACAACAAAGCCGACGCCATCGAGGTCTTCCAAAAGCATCCCGAAATGATCCTCCGACAGGAGCATTTTGCCTCCATGCACATCAACTGGCAGGACAAAGTCCAGAGCATCAGAACCATTGCCGCCGAACTTAATATCGGCACCGACAGTATGGTTTTCATGGATGACAGCGATTTCGAATGCGAGTTGGTCCGCCAGGAGCTGCCCGAAGTTTTGACCCTCAAGCTGCCCGGCGAACCTGCAAAGCTGCGCGGCAAACTCGAAAGTCTCGACTGCTTTGACTTGCTGGGATACACCGCTGAGGACCGGGCTCGCGGCCGACAGTATCGCCAGCAGGCCCAGCGCAGCAAAGCCAGAGCCGAAGGTGCCTCTCTCGAGGACTTCTATCGCTCCCTGGAAATAAAACTGCTAATCGGACCGCCCCAGCCGGGCCAGTTCAACCGCATCGTCCAGATGACCCAAAAAACCAACCAGTTCAATCTCACGACTCGCCGCTATCAACCCACCGACATCAAAGCCATGCTGGATTCGCCGGATACCTTTGTGTACGCTCTTCGCTACGCTGACCGATTCGGCGATGCCGGCCTGGTCGGTTTGGCCATCGTCCGAACTCGGGCAAAGGACTGGCTCATCGATTCGCTCCTGCTGAGTTGTCGGGTTATCGGCCGAACTGTTGAGCAGGCCCTCTTGGTCTATCTGGCCCGCCAGGCGCGTCAAGCAGGCGTTCATCGCCTCATCGGTGAGTATATACCCACGGCCAAGAACGTTCTGGTCAAGGATTTCTACTCCAGCCGGGGCTTTGAGCAAATCGCCGCCCACGACGGGCCAATACAATTCCGGGGCAACCTGGATAAGTTACCCGCCGATTACGCCGATTATTTACAGGTCGAAGAGTGCTAAGCGGGAATATAATCATGCCAGAGCCATTGGAGGAAGTGATTGGTTCGGTACTGGGCGTATCACCTCAGTCATTATCGGATGACAGCTCCATCGAAAACGTCCAGGCCTGGGACTCTTTGCGGCAGCTAAGTATATTATTGGCTTTGGAAAGCGCCTACGGGATTACTATTACCACGGATCAGGCCCTGGATATGAACAGCATCTCGGCCATCAGGGCCCTGCTCGCCAAGCATGGTGTGGAGCTGCCCCCCTGACCCGCTTCGATTGAGACCCCTGCCCAGGAGATACACACATGTGCGGAATCGTCGCTTATGCCGGCCACAAACCCTGCCACAGGATTCTCATCGAAGGAATCAAACGCCTGGAGTACCGCGGCTACGACTCTGCAGGTCTGGCCGTCATTCAGGACGGCAAATTAGCCCTCCAGCGGGCAGCCGGAAGAATTGCCAGCCTCGAGGAAATACTCGATGAAACCACCGCTCACGGCACTGTCGGCATTGCCCACACCCGCTGGGCCACCCACGGTGCCCCCACCACCTCCAATGCCCACCCCCACCTCGATGATTCCGGACGCATCGCCCTGGTCCACAACGGGATTATTGAAAACTACGCCGCCCTGAAAACCTGGCTCCAGAGCCAGGGCAAGCACTTCAGTTCTCAGACCGACTCCGAGGTCCTGGTGAACCTTATCAGCTTCCTCTATCGCGGCAACCTCGTTGACGCCGTCCAGAAGGCTCTCAAGGAGGTCGAAGGTACTTACGGCATAGCGGTCATCAGTTCCGACCATCCCGAGACCATCGTGGCCGCACGCAAGGGAAGCCCCCTGCTGGTTGGAGTCGGCGAGAATGAGCATATCGTCGCCAGTGACGCCGCTGCCATCGTCGAGCACACCACCAGGGCCGTTTATCTCGAAGACGGCGAAATGGTTGTGATCACCCCAGATGCTTTTCGAACCATTACTCTGGACAACATCACCGTCGACAAGGAGCTGGAGAACATCGAGTTCAGTCTCCAGCAAATCGAGCTCGACGGCTACGACCACTTCATGCTCAAGGAAATCTTCGAGCAGCCCACTTCCCTGGAAAACACCCTTCGCGGACGAATTGATCTTCAGGCCGGCAGGGCAATCCTCGGCGGACTTGAAAACGTCAAGGATCAGTTAGCCCAGGCCAAGCGAATCATCATCATCGCTTGCGGCACGGCCTGGCACTCCGGATTGGTCGGCGAATTCCTCTTGGAGCACCTGGCACGCATCCCCACGGAGGTCGAATATGCCAGCGAATTTCGCTATCGCAATCCCATCATCGAGCCCGGCACCGTAGTTATCGCCATCAGCCAGTCCGGCGAGACCGCCGACACCCTTGCCGCCCTCCGCGAAGCAAAGGAGCACGGAGCCTTGGCCTTGGGCATAGTCAATGTGGTCGGCTCGACCATTGCCCGCGAGGCCGACGCCGGAGTATATCTGCACTGCGGACCGGAAATCGGTGTCGCCTCCACCAAGGCCTTCACCAGCCAATTAGCCGTCCTGACCCTCTTGGCTATATACCTCGGACGACGCCGATCCCTCGACCACGACCAAGCTCAACGCCTGCTGCAGTCCTTGACCGAAATGCCCGCCAGGATCAAAAATGTTCTCTGCCTCTCCGACCAGATACAAAAGGTCGCCCAATCCTGCCTCGATCGAGAGCACTGGCTCTTCCTGGGGCGCGGTTACAATTATCCTCTGGCCCTGGAGGGTGCCTTGAAGCTCAAAGAGATCTCCTACGCCCACGCCGAGGGCCTGCCCGCTGCTGAGATGAAGCACGGCCCGATTGCCCTGATCAACAAGGGTATGCCCACCGTCTTCATCGCTACCAGTGGATCACAGTACGAGAAGGTAATTTCCAATATCGAGGAGGTCCGGGCACGCGGGGGCATGGTCTTGGCCGTAGCCACCGAAAACGACACTCGAATCCAGACCCACGCCGAGGCCGTCTTTACCATACCCGACGTGCCGGAACCGCTGAGCCCCTTATTAGTAGTCATCCCCTTGCAGTTGCTCGCCTATCACTGTGCCGTCGGGCGGGGATGTGCCGTCGATAAGCCCCGCAATCTGGCCAAGAGTGTCACCGTCGAATAATTACCCCAAAGCCCACTGCCCTGGATGTCCGATGTTCCGACCACAAGACTAAAGGCTCATGCACTCTCTAACAGGCTCTAATCATTGGTTTTATCGGTCGAGGTCGAAATCTTCCCCACATCCAACTGATTGTCGCAATGCAAGCAGCAAGCCCATTTGGCCGATAAAATATAGATGACGGACTTCTGCTTTTCGGATTTACTTCCAGGAGCACATTCTATGGCCACCGACACTGCAAAAAAGGCTGACACCATGCAGACCGTGCGGATTTTCACCGTAGTACCCGAGCTGCCTGCCCGCCTGGAGGGACTGCGAAGGCTGGCCTACAATCTCTGGTGGACCTGGAACGCCGAGGCCATCGAGCTCTTCCAGCGACTCGACCGCCAGCTCTGGGAAAAGTGCTATCACAATCCCGTCCTTATGCTCGGTCGCCTCGAGCAGAACACCCTGGACCGCTTGGCTGAGGACGAAGCCTTCCTTACCCACCTGGACTCGGTAATCGAAAGGTTTCAGCAACACCTCAGCAGGCACAGTTGGTACCACCATCTCAGCGAGCAGTCCGATCTGGACAAATTACAGATCGCCTACTTCTCCGCTGAGTTCGGGCTCAGCGAAGTTTTGCCCATCTATTCCGGAGGTCTTGGAGTGCTCTCCGGAGACCACCTCAAGGCCGCCAGTGATATGGGCCTGCCCCTCGTAGCTGTCGGCTTGCTCTATCGAGAAGGATACTTCCGCCAATATCTTAGCGCCGATGGCTGGCAGCACGAGAAATACCTCCAGAACGATTTCTATAACCTCCCGGTCCTGCCCGTACGCAATGAAGCTGCCCAGCAATTGCGCATCTGTGTTCGTTGCGGACAGCGCGACGTCATCGCCCAGGTCTGGCAGATAAACGTCGGCAGGGTTGTATTGTATCTCTTGGATACCAACGTCCCTGAGAACACACCTGCCGACCGCAGCATCACCGGCAGGCTCTACGGCGGTGACCGCGAGATGCGCATCCGCCAGGAAATCGTCTTAGGGATTGGCGGAGTTAGAATGCTTGAGGCCCTGGGAATTGAACCCACCGTTTTTCACATGAACGAAGGACACTCAGCCTTCCTGGCCTTGGAACGAATCCGTAAACTCATCGAAAAAGAGAAGGTCAATTTTGCCCAGGCCTGCCAGGCCACCGCCGCCGGCAATGTCTTTACCACTCACACCCCCGTACCCGCCGGAAACGACATGTTCAGCCCCGATCTGATGCGCAGGTATTTTACTGACTACTCCTCTACTCTCCAACTCAACTGGCAGGAGTTTGTGGGCCTGGGCCGGCAGGAGCCCGACAACGACAAGGAAGATTTCTGCATGACCGTCTTGGCCCTACGCTTATCGGATTATGCCAACGGAGTAAGCAGCCTGCATGGAAAGGTCTCCCGCAAGATGTGGGCCAACGTCTTTGCTCCACTCCCCGAAGACGAGGTCCCCGTCGTCTCTATCACTAACGGTGTCCACAGCCGGGGATGGTTGAGCCACGAAATGACCGGTCTGTTCGAGCGCTATCTCGGCCCCCATTGGGTTGAAGACCCTTCCGATCACCGCCCCTGGAAACGAATCGAAGACATCCCCGGCAGTGAACTTTGGCGAACCCACGAGCGCCGCAGAGAGCGGCTGGTAGCCTTCGTCCGCCGGGGCCTCCGCCGACAGTTGCAGCGCCGCGGGGCCGGGGCTAACGAGTTGGCCAAAGCCATGGAGGTCCTCAATCCCGAGGCTTTGACCGTTGGCATTGCCCGGCGATTCGCCAGTTACAAACGCTGCGCCCTGGTCCTGCGCGATATTGGTCGGCTGCGGCAAATTCTCTTGAATAAGGACCACCCCGTGCAAATCATCATGGCCGGAAAAGCCCACCCCTGTGACAACGCCGGAAAAGAAATCATCCGTAACGTCATCCGCCTGGCCCAGGAGGATAGCCTCCGCCATCATCTGGTCTTCTTAGAAGACTACGACATCAACATCGCTCGCTACATGGTCCAGGGCGTCGATTTATGGCTCAATACCCCACGAAGACCAATGGAAGCCAGCGGAACCAGCGGAATGAAGGCCGCCGTCAATGGTGCCCTCAACCTCAGCGTCTTGGATGGCTGGTGGGCTGAGGCTTATGATCCCCAGATCGGCTGGGCCGTCGGGCAGGGAGAGGAGTACTTCGACCACGATTACCAGGACCAGGTGGAATCCGAGGCCATTTACAATATCCTCGAACGCGAGATAGTCCCTCTCTTCTACGATCGTGGTGCTGGGGGGCTACCGACCGGATGGATTGAAAAAATGAAAAGGTCTCTCGCTGCCATACCCGCTCATTTCAACACCGCCCGCATGATCCAGGAGTACACCGAACTGTCCTATCGGCCCGCTCATCAACGCTGGACCGCCCTAAGTGCCGACCATTTGGAGCGCACGCGCAAGCTGCTGGCATGGAGAGACCTCATCGAGGCCGGCTGGCCGAAGCTTTCCGTCCGGGCCGTACACGCCCAGACCGATCAACCACTGCTGCTCCACGAGGAAATGCCCGTGCGCGTTGAGGTCCAGCTGGGCCAAATCGATCCCCAGGATATAAAAGTGCAGTTGTACTGCAGCCCCTTGGACGCTCGCGGACGCCTTGGCCCCGGTGATACCATTGAGCTGAGCCACGAGGGAGCCATCGAAGACGACGTCCACGCCTTTACCGGCGCCATCCGCTGCCCCAGCACCGGGCGCTACGGTTTTGCCGTCCGCGTCTTGCCCAGTCATCCCGACCTGAGTCTGCGCCAAATCCAAGGCCTGATGCTCTGGGCCTAACAACGCTAGTGTCCGCTAAGGCCAATAACTTTTGGGATGGTAAATCTTCTCTCTAGCTGTCCGCGCCGTCCGCCTCGACAGTTTTATAGGTCCTATCCTCGCTGAACTAGCGGCCATTGAGCAATGCGGCCAATAAAATATGGCGCAGTTTGTCTTTGCTCAGTGAGTCCAGAAAGTCGTCAGTAAAATCCATCCTGAACCTGGCCTTCAGCGACCGCAGACTCCCCTTCAGTTGAGTTCGACTCATGCTCGCTAATTTTGTAGCGATTCTCTCAGCCTCAACCGTCTTGCCTTTTTTAGTTTTCAAACCGGTATTCATAGTCTTGCCCATCATAAACAAATTCGCTCCTACGGCTCAGTGCTAATATCGGTTGTAATCACCAGGTGCTTCTGTTAATAATGGTCTCTCCCTTGTCCAGAGAACTAACTATGCTGACCCGCCAGTTCGACTACGAGTTACCGGACGAGCTCATCGCTCAGCAGCCCCTGCCCCGGCGCGACCAATCCCGGCTGCTGGTCCTTGAGCGTGCCAACCGGTCCATCCACCATACCGCGTTTCGCCGGCTGGGCGAGCATCTTAGCCCCGGAGATTGTCTGGTCCTAAACGACTCCCGCGTGCTCCCAGCTGGCTTTCAAGCCCTTCGGCTCACCGGCGGCAAGGTCCAGGGACTTTTTCTATCTGAATCGCAAGGCCTCTGGCAGGTTATGCTCCGCCCCTCATCGCGCCTGCGAGAGGGCGAATCTTTGCAGTTGCCTGGTTATCCCGGCAAATTGCTCCTGGCCGAATCCCTGGGCAAGGGCATGTGGTCTGCACGCCCCGAGCCCCCGGCCCAGGCCCTGCAAGTCCTCGAGCAGATCGGCCGACCACCCTTGCCCCCCTACATCAAACGCCAGCCCGATAGCGACGACCTGATCGATCGCCGGCGCTACCAGACCGTTTTTGCACGTCGGCCCGGATCGGTCGCTGCCCCCACCGCCGGTTTGCATTTCAACCAGAGAATGTTCAAAAGCCTCCAGGCCAAGGGCATCCGGCACGCTTACGTCACCCTCCACGTTGGCCTGGGCACTTTCGCCCCCATTGCCACCGACACCATCGAGCAGCACCAAATGCACGCTGAATCTTTTAGCATCTCACCTCGTGCGGTCAGGCTGATCCAGACCACCCGGGCAGCCGACCAGCGGACCGTAGCCGTCGGCAGCACCTCTCTGCGGGTCCTCGAAGCTGCCTGCGCCCCGGGCAAACTGACCCCTCAGCAGGGATGGACGGACATCTACATAAAGCCCGGCTATCAATTCGGTGCCACCGACGCCCTGCTGACCAACTTTCATTTGCCCCGTTCCACTCTGCTGGTCCTGGTCTGCGCCTTTGCCACATCCGAGCTGATCTTCGAGGCCTATCAGCAGGCCATTGCCAGGAAATATCGATTCTACAGCTACGGCGACGCTATGCTCATCCTCTAACTGCCTGGCCGAAAACTCAGTGGTCTTCAAGTTTCCAATATGGTATTATGCCCCAGCGCACGTGGCTTTAGCGCCTTTCGGGCCTAAATGATGAAACAGTCCGACCAGGACAAACGTATTGCCGACCTGGAGCTCATGCTCCAGATCACCCGCTCCCTCGGAGCAGCCACCGACCTCCAGAAGCTCCTGGAGGTCATCGTGGAGGCCGGCATGCGCATGCTCGATGCCGAACGCGGCTCGGTCTTTCTCTACGACCCCGATGTCAAGGAGCTCTTTTCCGTCGTCGCCACTGGAGCGGCCGGCATCCGGTTTTCCATAGAAAAGGGCATTGCCGGCGCCGCTGCTCGTTCCATGCAGGTCATAAACGTCCCCGACGCTTATGCCGACGAACGTTTCAACCAGGAGATCGACAGGAAGACCGGCTTCCGCACCCGCAACATCCTAAGCTGTCCGCTTACCGGCTACGACGGCGAGCTTACAGGTGTCCTCCAACTCTTGAACAAGAAGCAAGGCCCCTTCACCACCTACGACCAACAGTTAGCCGAGGCCCTCGGCAGCCAGGCCGGAGTCGCTCTCCAGCGGGCCCGCCTCATTGAGCATTACATCGAAAAGCAGCGCATGAGTCGCGACCTCGAAATTGCCAAGGATATTCAGCACAACCTTCTGCCCCACGAAGATCCCACTGTAGGCGGCTATGAGATTGCCAGTGCTTTTGAGCCCTGCGATGAAACCGGCGGCGACTGTTACGACTTTCTCCTTCTGCCTCAGGATCGCCTGGTGTTCATGCTGGGCGATGCCACCGGCCACGGTGTAGGCCCCGCACTGGTCAGCGCCGAGACCAGGGCCCTGCTCCGCTCGGCAGCGAGCCTTACGAACGACATCGAAACGATCATCAAGTTGGTCAACAGTCTTCTGGCCCAAGATTTGCCTGGCAACCGTTTCACCACGGCCTTTGTGGGAATTATAGATACCGCTCAGCACAATCTCGTTTACGCCAGTGCTGGGCAGGGCCCGGTACTGTTCTATCAAGCCGACGGCGCTGAGGTTGGTCAGCTCGAAGTTACCGGCATACCCCTGGGGATCATGGCCGATTTTGAATATGCCGTCGCCCAGCCCAGACCCTTGGGCAGCGGCGATATCATTATGCTTCTCACCGACGGCTTTTATGAGTGGACCAACCCCGCCGGCGACCAGTTCGGCGCCGACCGGGCCGCACAGATCCTCCGGGAAAACGCTGCCCAGCCCGCTGGGCAGATTCTCCAGGCCGTCCGCGAGGCGGTGCGAAACTTCGCCCAGGGCACCAGACAGGCTGACGACCTTACCGCCATTATTATCAAACGCGACTAACCCGGCGCTCAAAGTCTCCATCGGCTTGGAAAAAGACAGAGGCTCTTCTTATGGCTGAAAAAAAACCGCTGCGGATTGCAATGTTGGCCTCCATATCCTGGCCGCTGCCCCCCAAGGGCTACGGCCCCTGGGAGCAGGTGGCCTACAACCTCAGCGAAGAGCTCGTTCGCCGCGGACACGAGCTCACGGTATTCGCCGCCGGCGGTTCCAAGGTTTCCGCCAAGCTCGTCGTTACCTGTCCTCATCCGCTGGACGTTTGGCCCGAGCCGGAGGCCTCTCGCCCTCAAGCCCTTAATCTTCAGAGCGGTTTTCTCGAGGGGCCGCCCGATGGTGTCCTCTACGAAGAGATGCACATTGCCGAGTGCCTGAAAATGGCTGCCGCCGGACACTTCGACATCATCCACAATCACCTCCACGCCCACACCCTCCAGTTTGCCGACCTGGTCGCTACCCCCATCCTCACCACTCTCCACGGCGTGGCCTGGAACAAATCCAATCATCCCGCTCTCTTAGCCCGCAAGCACTATCCCTTTGTCTCCTTATCCAACAAGGAACGCGATTTTCTCCCCCAATTGAACTATGTGGCCACCATACCCAACGGCATTTTGGTGGAGAACTTTCCCCTGGTTAGCGACAAGGACGACTATCTTCTCTTTGCCGGCCGATTGGCACCGGAAAAAGGCCCCGCCGAAGCTGTCGAACTCGCCCGACGCACCAATCGCCCCCTCATCTTGGCCGGTATGATCGAGCCCCAGTATCAAGATTACTTTGATCGAAAGATTGCTCCCTACCTCGATGGTAAGCAAATCCGCTACGAAGGACTGCTTACCCAAAAGCAGGTAGCTCTGCTTTACCAAAAAGCCGCCGCGGTATTGTTCCTGCTCCAGTGGGATGAGCCCTTCGGCCTCGTCGCTGCCGAGGCCCAGGCAGCCGGCACCGCTATCCTGGCCTTTCCCAGAGGCTCGATGCCCGACATCGTCCAGGACGGCCGCACCGGCTTTATCGTTTCCGATTTGGACCAGGCCTGCCAAGCCGTCCAAAAGCTAAGCACCATTGACCCTGTGGCCTGCAGAAAAAATGCCGAACAGAATTTCAGCTCCACCGCCATGACCGACAAATACGAAGCTCTCTATTACCGCTTGCTCGGACGATAAGAATAACGTGCGTACAAGGCAACCGCATCACATCGGGGCCCTCACTGTCCTGTTGGCCTGTTTGGCTGGGACGGTTGGTTGTGCCCCCAAGCAGATATTCCCGACCGCATACACCACCACAGCGACCGGCAATGATACACTCGAGCAGCGGGCATACGATACCGACCGCGACGGCCGAGACGACTACTACCAGCACCTCAATGAGCACGGCAGAGTAGTCCGCTTGGCCTTCGACCAGGACCGGGACGGCACCATTGACCAGCAGGTCGATCTCGACGAGTTCGACCTGGCCGATTGCCGCCAGCTCTACATCCTCCTGGACGGCGTGCCTTACCAGATGATCGCCGACATGTACGACCAGGGTTATTTCCGCCTCTTCCATCGACCCAGCCGATTGATCAGCACCTTTCCATCAATGACCGACGTAGCCTTCGCCGAGGTCTTCGACTTATCGCCCGTATTGGCTTACGAGGCAGGCTACTACGACAGGGGCGATGCCAAACTCCACAACGGCAACAGGGTCTACCTCAGTGGCAAGAACGAGCCTTGGAACCAACGCCTCGACTATCGCAGCCGCATGTGGATGGACGCCGTGGCCTACGTTTGGCCTAAGTGGTGGCTCGACCATGAACTCCGGGCCATCCTCAGCAAATACCGCGAATCCGACAACAAACGCATCTCCGGATACAGCGTATCCAGCACTTGCCTGGGCACCAACGACGGCGCCGAAGGCTATCGCCAGGTTCTACTCCAGCTTGAGCAGATCTGCCAGGCCGCCATGTTCGCCTCAAAAGGTAAGGTAAAGATCACTGTTTTTTCCGACCACGGACATAATCTCATCGCCTCCAAGCCCCTGCCCCTCAAGGACCTGCTCGAGGAATCGGGTTTTAGAGTAGTCAGTAAGCTCAAAGGGCCCAAAGACGTGGTCGTCCCCCAGTTCGGTCTGGTGACCTACGCCTCGATCGAAACCTTCTGCCCGGCCGAGGTCGCTTCGGCCGTCGTCCGGATGCAGAGCATAAACCTCGCTATGTACAAACTCGACCAAGGCAGCGTCGTCGTCCTGGACCGTTCAGGCAAGGCCCTGATTACCAGGCAGGCCAACCGTTATCGTTACCACTGCATTCACGGGGACCCACTCAAGCTCAGTCCCGTGCTCGCCCAGCTGGGCGAATCCGGACTGCTGGATGAGCACGGCTACGCCCACGACGCCGACTGGTTCGTCGCCACCTGCCGCCATGAATATCCCGACGCCCTGGCTCGCATATGGCGGGCCTTCCATGACCTGGTCCAAAACACCCCCGCTGTCGTCGTAACCGCCAAGGACGGCTGGTACTTCGGCAAAGGCAAATTCGACTTTTTCGTGGATGTGGCCAGCACCCACGGCTCGCTCAATTATATCAACTCGGTTACTTGCGCCATGACCACCGCCGGCCAACTCCCACCCGACCTTCGCTTGGCCGAGTTGTTCAAGGCTTTAGCGGATTTAGGTCTGGAACCACCCTAGATTTCTCAATCAACCTTTCGCGACTCTTCAATCATCTTTATCTTCTTCCTCATCATCGTCGTCTTCCTCCTCTTCCTCTTCGCGCAGTCTTTCCTCGTACGCCAGACGTTCTGCCCGCTCCTGCAAATACTTCACAAAATCCTCCGCAGGAAACCTCTTCCCTTTGAGAATCCCCGCCTCGATTTATTCTAGCAACTGTCTGCGCTTCCGGTAACCTCAAGAAAGTGCTTTTCGAGGCTGCGGCTTTGGGTGAATTTGCGCGGGGTGATACCCATATCGAGCAGTTTGCGCAGCAGAGCCCCGATGATGGCATCCTGGTCATGGGAGATATCGAGTGTGACCAGATAGGACGCTGATCCCACTGACCCATTGGCAGTGACGACGGCCATTGACCTGATGTCGCGCAGGCCCGTGAGGGAGTTCAGCCGTTTCACCTCGCCGTCTTGTAGTGGCCGCGACAGCTCCAGGTCGTACTCGCAGTCAGCCCGAGTGATGTCCTCAACGGAGCCGGCGAAGACAAGCTTGCCCAGGTCAAGGATCGCGACGTAGTCGCAGAGTTCCTGTATCTCTGTGAGGTTGTGAGAACTAACCATGATGGTGGCGCATTCCTGAAGTTTCTTAATAAGGTCCCGGGTTTGGTGGGCACTGGCGGGGTCCAAGCCGGCAGTCGGTTCGTCGAGCAGAATAACTTCGGGGTGCCCAAGGAATGCTTGAGCGATGCCGAGACGTTTGATCATTCCGTGCGACAGCGTGCCGACGCGACGTTTGGCGACTGATTCGAGGCCGACCAGCTCCAGGGTCTGCATGACCTCCTTTGTGGCCTCCTGACGCGTGCGGCCGCCGAGCAGACGGAAGAACACAAGTTGATTGAGGATCGGCACATTCCGTTGAAACGCGGCATCTTGCGGAAAGATGCTCAAGCGGCCCCGCAACTGGGAAATGCGGCGGGTATCAATGCCGAGGACCTCGACGCTGCCGGCATTGGCCTTGAGGAAGTTGGCGACCAGCGAAAAAAGTGTCGTCTTGCCGGCACCGTTAGGGCCGAGCAAGCCGAAGATGGATCGCGGCGGAACGTCGAAGGTTACCGAATCGAGAGCCTGGATGCGACCGAAGCTCTTTGAAATCCCATTAATGCGTATCGTGTGCACCACAGGTTTTACCTATAGATCGCGTGTTTCAAAACGGTAATAGCCCAAAAAGAGAAAGACCAGCATATATCCCAGGCAGGCCAACGCTGTCCCCAGCGAATAGGTCAGTTTGGGGTGGAGCAGATGGTTCTGAAGTCCCCAGGGCAGTGCGTAGTTGAGGTATATCGCTGGCTTCCAGACAAGGCTTCCAAGCAAGGCAAAAAGCCAGACACCGCCGATGACCACTTTGGCCAATACCAGTGAGACAAACGCCGAACCGACTGACGCTGAAATCCACGAGCAAATAGCAATGTACGGCAGCATGAGCACAGATAGGGCGAGGAATCCGTGCAAAGCCCAGGCAACAAGCGGTCCGGCAGAATATATTTTGATGTTAACGCCCAGATAGAAAGTGATCGTAGCGATGATGATTGCTATGACCAAGGTCGAGAAGAAAGCTGTTCCAAGAAATCGGCCAATGAAGATATTGGCCCGTTCGGTTCTCAGAAGGAGGTAACGCAGACCGCGGTTTTGCACATCGCCAGCGATCTGGTTAAAGGCCAGGAAGGAAATCAGCAAGGGCATGCCGAACAGCAGGATGAGAAATATGACCGAGAGTAGGGCGGGCCGATCGTCGAGTAGAAATGTTGTCCACGGGTCGCTGGACGCAGGAGAGTTCTCATCCGACTCGATGCCTAATGCCCATTGGATCACGGGTCGCCCCCGTTTGACGATTTCAGCGACGACCTCCTTGGGATCGGGCTCCTGCCCGGCTTTGGCCTGCTGGGCCATTACCTGCTCGATGGGGGCCAGGACAGCCTGTGCGACGGTAAGGCCGAAGACCAATGTAATCATGAGAAACACAAGCCCGGCCCCGCCTCGCAGCGTGTAACGAGTCCGGTAAAAGCTGATCAGGCGTATGTGGCTGGCGCTGACGTCCCTCAGGCTCATCTAGTCAAGCTCCATACGCCGCAAAAGGATGGTAGATCGACGTAATCAGTTGGTGAGGTCCTCCTTGAAGGTCGTGTTCAGCAGGATAAGGGTCAGTACAGGGTAGATGAAGCCGATGATAGCCCCGATGGTAAATCCTCCGCCAATTTCAGGCTTCATCATCACCGCAGAAACGATACCGATGATAATTGCAAGTACTGCATATGCATTACCCAAAGTGCGGCCCATGAATTTCTTCTGTTTTATATAGCCGATGCCGGAGATGAGCAAAAGGATACTTGAGACAGCCGACACCGCGAGCAGACAGATGAGCATAGGCCGACCTATGGCCTGGATGGCTTCCAACTGGGTGCGGGCCTGTTCATCCATATTCTCGGCTAGCTTCCCGAAAACGACAATCATGGTGATCATGCCCATGATACCGAGCAGTCCCCAACCCGAGAAGATGAAGTTCAAGACTGCCAGTGCCGTTAGTCCGCCGGGACGTTTTCCTTCATTCATTGCAATGTCCTTTCTTTTTGCACGCGATTTCCTGACCTTTGACTCACGATCCCCGTGGCCCACTCGCTGGTGATTCTAGCATATCCATGAAATTTTTCAAAGCCTGTTTTTGCATTTAAACTTGCTTTCAGCCCTGATGCCTTTGCTGTAAGCGTGATTAATCGTCGTCATCCTCTTCTTCCTCCTTCTCTTCGCGCAGTCTTTCCTCGTACGCCAGACGTTCTGCCCGCTCCTGCAAATACTTCACAAAATCCTCCGCAGGAAACCTCTTCCCTTTGAGAATCCCGGCCTCGATTTGTTCCCAATTCTTCACCACCTGCAATCGCCCCCGACCCTGCAGTTCTCGGATGCTCTCAGCCATTTTCCGCATATCCTTGGCCTTTTCCTTGTAGTGTGGCAGTAGATAAGCCTTCATCCCGTTATCAACGTAGGCCTGGGCATCGGAGGGTTTATCCCCGATACCGATCTGGATACCAGGAAAGCGTTTTCTGGTAAGGGCCAGTTCACTGCTCTTGAACTTACCGCTGCCGGCCAAAGCCTCCTTCAGTTCACTCAGCAGTAAAGGCCCCTTCGGATAGCCCTGCTTGCTCAGCCATTGCTTGCTTTTGCGGCTCAGAAGTTCCGGCCTTTGGGTCAGGTAGATAATCCCATATTTTTCCCCTATTGCCTTTGTCACCCTCAGCGAGTCGGGCATGGGCTTGGCCCCGCCTATAAGCACCCGAAAAAAGCTGCTCCCCACCACCGTGTGATCCAGGTCGATTACCACAAAGGCGGTCTTCTTTTCCCGCACAGCCACCAGCAGCGGCGCAGCACTCACCTCCAGCAGGTCTTTGTAGTCCTTATTCGGCACGTCATCGATTTTGGCCTGGAGCGAATAGTTCCCCGCTTTGCTCGGCTTCCAGGAAATGGCCGCTCGGCCCTGGTTGTCCGTCCGGGCCCTGCCGATAAGTTTCGACCCCTCGTAGAATCCCACGCTCACACCCGGTACATCCTCCAGCATCTTCGCCAGTTGCACCTTTGCCGCCAGCTCCACCGGCTCATTCGGATAGCTCAAGGCATCGTAGGCGTAAAAGATTACCCCCTTCTCAGCTCCCAGGAAAACCCCCCCGGCCACATCGCTGACCATGTCCTGCCAGCCGCCCTTGCGTCTTTGCGGAGTCTGATACGAGCGTTCATCGCTTTGGGCTTGCTTGTCGGCCTGGATCTCATCATTCGATTTGCCACAGCTTGCCAGCAGCAAAACACAAGTTAAAATGCTAATGAATCTCTGAGTTCTCATAGGTAAATCTCCGGTATCCAAGCCCTTCCTGCTGCGGTCATGACTTGTCTGAGCCCATTGTGCCCCGGGCGTAATTCTAGCCGATCCGGGCCCCGGATTCACGAAATCCTTCCCGTTTTTCCCCCCGGCACTTGCCCCGCCCAAAATCGCCCAGACCGAGCCATTGCATTTGGCCACCCGCCTGTATATAATTATTCATAACATATTTAAGGTCCAGCCATTCTTGGGAGGGTAATGCCATGAAATCCTATCTTAGAGTTGTTTCTATCGTCTTGCTCGTCTGTGTACTTTTCGCTCCGGGCTGCACCATAAATCCAGTTACCGGCAAAAAGCAGTTGACCCTGATCCCTCCGTCCGAAGAGATCGCCCTCGGTGAGAGGACTGGGCCAGAGTTCGAAAAGGAATTCGGCGGAAAAGTCGACAGCCCACAGCTCCAGCAATACATCGCCGAGGTCGGAGCCAAACTCGCCGCTGTTTCCGATCGGCCGATGCCTTATGAATACGCTTTGCTCCGTTCCGACGTTCCCAACGCCTTTGCTCTGCCCGGAGGGAAAATATACGTTACCGCCGGACTGTTCAGGCATATGACCAACGAACGCCAGTTGGCTGCCGTTTTAGGCCACGAAACCGTTCACGTTGCCGCCAAGCACAGTGTTCAAAGCCTTCAGAACCAGATGGGCGCTGCCATATTCGCCGAGCTGGTCGGTGTTATCGTTGGCGGCGAAAGCGCCCAGAGCGCAGAGGCCGCCACCAGGTTATTCGTTGCCGGCATGGTTAATCTTCCCTATAGCAGAGAGCATGAATCCGAAGCCGACGAGTTCGGCCTGAAATACATGGACCGCGCCGCCTACAATCCCTGGGGAATGGTCGAACTGCTGGAATTGCTCCAGAGCCTTTCGCAGTCCAAACCCGGATTGTTTGGCGATCTCCTTGCCACTCACCCCCTGACCAGCAAACGAATCGAAGACGTTCGAGACATCATCGCCAAGGATTATTCCGCCTATTCTCCCCAAATGCCCGAGCCGCACGGCCAACGCTTCGAGCAGATGCGCAGGCTCATGGAGTCCGCAACCAAAAAATAGGCATGTTTGGCGAAACTCCTTTTCGCCACTCCTGTGGTACCAATGGCTGTTCTTCGGGCCGCTCTATTGGCCGCCGGCCTTTTGCCCAGCTAGCTTCTCCACCTTCGCTGAGAGAACATCGAAGTCGATCGGCTTTTCCAGAAAATCCTGTACCGGCATCCAGGTCTCGTCGATATCACCTGGTCCAAAGCCCATCGGGAACTTGGTGTTGATCGCCGAAAGAATCAAAATCGGCAGTCTGGTCAGCGTTTTGTGTTTGCGAATCTCCTGGGCCAGGTGAAAACCAGCCGCCGCATTTTCCGGGAACATGACATCCAGCACCAGCACCTCATGAGGCTCCCGCTCGAGCTTGTCGATAACCTCTTCCGTATCATAAATAGCCGTTGTCTGGTGACCTCTATGCTGGAGCACACGGCAAATTGAATCCATGAAATCTCGATCGTCGTCAACGATCATTACCTTGGCCATATTTGCCCTCCTTTGAAAATATCCACCCGCGACCGACGAGCTTACTCGACTTTTCGCTAACAGACCGCTTGTCCAGTCCTAAGCATACATATCGCAGCGGATTTGTCAAAGCCATCGCTGGGCGAACTTGCACAAGAACGACCGCAGCCCCCCAAAAAAGTCCCGTTCCTTGGCCTCAATAAGACCGCCCATCGGCAACAGCTATGGCAAAGACCGCCTGCCACTTGGGTAAGCTGAGGGGGACAACCTACCCGTGGTGGTGACAAGCGGCCTTATAAGCTCTGTGACAAGCCCCGCTGGCGGAAATCAAGCTGATCGCCGAGAGCAAGGCAAAATTTTATCTACTTTGGTCTCCACCTCAGCAGGCTAAACCTGCGAACAGCACCAGCCCCAGCGCCGCCGGCTCTGGAATGATTCGGCAGGACGGGGCATCTCCCGTTAAATCTCCCCAGACTACTGTTGTCGCCCCTCTCCATCCCAACTAAGTAAGTCTAGCACAGCTCACTCATAGAGTCAAACACTAAATCAGCAAAAACAGATGGATATTTGCTATTCTGGGTTCAATAGTATCGAATCCGCGTAATGATTCGTACAAGGTTTATCCTATTTATTATTCGCCTTGAACTTGGCTCAGTCTGAACCCTGCTGCTCTGCCAAGCGAAGGGGCTGTCGCCCCAGCTCAAGAGAGCCGACGAGGACGTCTCGGCGATTCCTGTAGCAAGCTGAATGAGAGTCAGGTCACGGCTGTTCGACCGGTGACTCCCGGTGGGCGAGGATCATCTCGGTTCGGCGGGACCGGAGGATTTGTCCGAGTGTACCTTGGCGGATAGCACGGAATATGTCGCCAGCGGATGTTTTGGCAAAGACACGTGTTGCTGGTTGGTACTGCCATCCGCTCAGATCCAAGCCGTCAAAATTTTTCTGAGTGCAAAGGATCCATTCGGCAGAACGGGCAGCCTCTCTAGCGCCCGGGGTATCTAGAGCGAGGTAGCGTTGTAGGAGAACGTCTCCGGAGGTAAAGACACGGATTTTGGCAGCCAAGCCGCCCTTGCCTATCATCATGATTGGCTGGTGGTTGGACTGCCCGCGAAGCAGTTGATGCTGCCGGAGGGTAGTGGCGATCTGTTCGCCCTGGTCGGGCAGAGCGAGGTGCCCAATGACCAGACAGACGATGGGGATTATCGCCAGAATGGCCAGTCCAATAGCCACGCCTCGAGGAATCCAACGTTCATTTCGCGAGGCCAACCACAGGGCCGCCGCCAGCAGCAAACCGAAAGCTTGCACGCCAATAGCCAACATCGTCTGGTCGAGATTGAAGTTTATCCAGGCCACAGCTGTACTGACCAGGATCAGGACAGCCAGGACGACCTTGAGCCCGCGGCCCATTTGAGAATGACGCTTGCCGGGCTCAGCCAAGTGGAACAAACCAGCTAACATGACCGCAGCAAGTGGGGCAGCGGAAAGCGTATATCTGTCGGACAGATTCCTGCTGAAGCCAAAGATAATTCCAATGACAACAAGCCAACCCAAGGCCACTAGATCCGCACGACGGTGCTGGCCTGAGCGGGCCCGGAATTTGCCACGGTTGCGAACTAACAGTTCGGGCAAAAAGAGCAGCCATGGCAGGAACTGTAGCAGGTAGAAGCTGCTGTAGCGGGAAAGGTCTTGCAAGCGAGAGGGCCAGTCTAGCACGATTTGGCGGCCCATCTGGTCTTCCCAGAACTGGAGCCACATATCCGATCCGTGCACAAACAGGGCGGCGGCATACCAAGCTAGGCCCACAACCAGACCCGTGATCATCGAAGGTATGTGGAGCAAGCCTCGGACACCGCGGAGTCCGCGTGTGGCCAAGGCAACTACGAAAAAGTATGCAACCACTAATAGGCCCATACCCCCTTTGCTGGCAAGGGCGAGTCCGGCTCCGATGTAGGCCATCCAGTACCATCGGCCTTCGCTCCGCTGGATGACTGTAATGGCAACAAAGCCGAGCAGGCTCAGAGCCATAAAAAAAACGAGCAAAGCGTCGGGGATGCTTCTCATAGCGGTCGGCACCAGGACGCCATTCGTAGCCATCATGGCTCCGGCCAGCAGGGCGGATCGGCGATTTTGAAAAATCAGTAGCCCAATCCGATAGGTAATGTATACGGAACCCGCAGAAGCTAAAAGGAAGATGAGCCTTGCCCCCAGGGGACTCGTCCCCAGCAAAGCCATACCGCCGGCAGCAGCCCAGTAGGCCAGAACTGGCTTTTGAAAACGGTAGCTACCCTCGGGGGTTTGAGGCCAAAGCCACTGGCCATCCCTGAGCATCCCAAGGCCGCCGTCGCTGTAGTGCCGCTCATCAGGATAATACGTAATGTAGCTACCCGCCAAAGGCAGCAAGGCCAAAATAAAGCCCACGACCAAAATCGCGGCCCCCAAACGCATTGCATTGCGTTCAGGCGGACTTACAAAGAACGAGCCATTCATAGTAATTCCTTATCGAGACTCGTAGGCTCTACATGAACGGATATCTTCGAGCGATCCGCGAACCTCAGCAAACTCCTCCTGCACGCCCAGCTCATTAATACTAATCCCCCCCAGCTTTCCCTTCGTTTAGGCCCCCCTTGAAACCGTAACATTTAAAGATCGAGAAGCTTCGTATAATCTTGTCCTTCCTGTAAAAATTTTGCGAGGGCAATCTTTCGCCGCCTTTAAAAGCCCTGACGACCGCGGGCTCTATATCTGCGTCGTGGGGTTTTATATATATACCATCAGCCCCTATTAGTGAGTCGAAATCTTGCCAGAGGTCGTATTGATTATTCCTGCGACCCAAATTGATATTATAGACTTTCGGCTGATGGCGAACATAGAAAGCCAATTCTGCCGTTATCTGATAACCATCGCTAAATATAAAAGGCCTTTGGCCTGTCTTTCTTTCCATCTCCTCAGCTACTTCGCTCACCCTCTGGCCAAGCTCTTTCCAGCCCACCAATTTAACAGTAGGGTTCAGCTTCCTTGGCAAATCTACGAAAGGAACAAGGTAGACAAAAGCACTGAAGATCAAGGCTACGACTAAAGCCGCCCACATAAACTGTCTTTTCCCAGGGCTTGCTGACCCGCCAAATACGCCCACAAAAACTGCTGTCCCCGCAAAGTATCCTACTGCAGGCCAATTGCCTTGTACCTTCTGAGTCAAGCTGAGAAAAAAGAAGAATAGTAAAATGGGCACCGTACAGAAAAAAAGAAAAAGATACTCTCTCTTTCTCTCTCTGACAACAACGACCAGGCTCCAGATAATACCTATAAATAACAGAGGAGAAATTATCAGCAGTTGAGAGAGTGAAAATTCAAAAAAACGGAAAAGCGGCAACTGTTTGCCACTGGCCAGGTGATCAAAGAACATGTGGTTAAAATAGCACCAGTTGTTTCTTTGATTCCACAATAAAACCGGTGTGTATATTAATAAACTCAATAACAAAGCAAGGTACGGCTCCTTTGTTCTCAGGCAGCTTCTATCTTTCTTTACAAATAGTAGATACAAGAGTATCGAGACAGGCAAAAAGATAAGCACAAACTTACTCAACAGGCCCAAACCCAAACTCAATCCTGCAAGATACCACCAGTGGGGATTCCTCAGGGCCTTATAGGAGAAATAAACAGTTAATGACCAGAAAAGCATTGCCAGCGGGTCTATAGTCATGATGACCGAGCCGATGTTGAAAATCGGCCCAAGATTCAAAGTCAGGACCATCAGAAAACCAAGCCTGGCGGTTTTGAATACATCCACTATCAGCAAGTAGGCGACAAGTGACGTAGCTGCAGAGATTATTACTGCGCCCAAGCGCACAAAAAAGGCACTGTCCCCACCCAAACCGGTGAAAAAGCTGATTGTGTAGGCCACCATCGGTGGCTTGGTGAGGTAACAAGCTTGCAGGGGTCTTCTGGCCCAGTCCCAGTACTGAGCCTCATCGGCTGACAAATCCAGCGGCGTCTGCCAGATGTAGATCAACCGCAAAAAGGCTGCTATAACAATGAGCAAGACCGCCAAGTTTCGATAATTGTCGCTTTTCATTTTCTGGATATTTCGCCGGTACACAGTTGTCGACCAAAAGGGTCCGTCCATTGGCCGGCGCAGTATACCCAGTACCCGCGAGTCGTTCCAGGAGCAATTCTCCCGCTTTGGCGCTGAGCATCTGTGAGCAGAGCTCCTCTAGGACGACTCAAAATCCCTTGACGCCCAGCACTCATAACAGGTAACATGGCCCGCTGGCTGTTAGCTGTTGTTTTTCTAACAGAGTTAATGGATGAAGAAGAAAGTCAAAATAACCATCATCGGTGGCGGAAGCTACAACTGGTGCCCTACCATAATCCGCGACATCTTGAAGATTGAAGGTATCAAGAGCTGGGATTTCCGGCTGCTGGACATCGACCCGCCCGCGGCCCGCAGGATCGCCAGGCTGGGGCGAAAAATGGCCGCCGATTGGAATCTCTCCGCTGATTTTTCGGCCACGGACGCTCAGGACGTGGCCCTCAAAGGTGCCGATTTTGTCACCATCACCATCTCCACCGGCGGCTTTGAAACCATGGCCCGAGACCTGAAAATACCCGAGAAATTCGGCATCTATCAGACCGTGGGCGATACCGTCGGGCCCGGCGGCTGGAGCCGGGCTCTGCGCAACATACCTGTATTTGTCGATTTGACGCAAAAGATCCGCCGCTTTGCCCCCCAGGCTTTCATTATCAACTACACCAACCCCTTGAGCACTCTCACCAGGACCATTTGCCTGCACACCGATCAGCCCGCCGTCGGCCTCTGCCACGGCCTCTTCGAGTTCTACGATCTGCTCATGCAGATTTTCGGCCTCAAGGACGAGAAGCAGGTCCGCCTCCGCATCGCAGGCCTTAACCATTTCTTCTGGCTATTGGATCTGAAGATCAAAGGTCGAGATGGTTACAAAATGCTTCAGCAACATCTTAAAGGCAAACCTCTGTCAAGCCTAGAAAAAGCCTGCCAGCTGCCCAGTGTCTTCCACAGCAGAATGAAGGTTGCCGCTGAGCTCTTTGAACGCTACGGCTATTTGCCCTATATCGGCGATCGCCACACCTGCGAGTTTTTCAGTAATTACATCGTCCCCAATATCCGCAAGCTCAGAGAATACGCTCTGATCCGCACTTCCATAGACTACCGAAAACGATTGCGCGCCGGGCGGCTCAAGCAGGTAATGGACCAGATATCCGGCCGGGAAGAAATATCTCCGGAACGATCACGGGAAACAGCCGCCGATATTATTGCTGCGGTGGCGCTGGGCCGGGAGTTTGTCGACGTGGTCAACCTTCCCAATCAAGGCCAGATACCCAACCTCCCCCACGGGACTGTTGTCGAGACACTCGGCGTAGTCAATTCCCTTGGTTTTACACCCCTCGTAGCCGGACTCTTACCCGAAGGCATCCTCCCGCTGGTTATGCCCCATGCCCTCAATCAAAAACTGATCGTCGAGGCCGGCCTGACCGGCGACTGGGACAAGGCCTTTATCACCCTGGCCAACGAACCGGCATGCGCCCATCTGAATTGGCCCCAGATAGAAAAGATGGGGACCGCCCTGCTGCGGGCTAATAAAAAGTATCTACCCCAGTTTTTCAAGGCAGGCAAACGCCGTTGAGTTGTTTTAGCATAATTCTCAAACGAAACCCTCAATTGCATGTCCGAGCGTAATTTCTCCATGGTCGAGTATTTTAAGCGGCGGGCAAAGTCCCTGGTGCCCGAATATCGCTTTGCGGGCCGGACCAAAGAGGATTTCCAGCAGTGGCAAAGGACCTTGCTCGGCGAACTCAGCAAAGCTTTGGGAGCGACTCCTGAGCCGGTTGATCTGAACCCCCAGATCGAATGGGAACGTCAAGAGGACGGCCTGTTCAAGCGCTGCGTCCTGCTCGACA
This sequence comes from Actinomycetes bacterium, assembly GCA_030614915.1. Lineage (GTDB taxonomy): Bacteria > Planctomycetota > Phycisphaerae > JAACET01 > JAACET01 > JAACET01. The sequence goes on from JAUXAG010000002.1 coordinate 118,003, forward strand.
CCGAAGCAGACTACTCGGTGGCAGCGCTGGTGTATGTGCCGGCTGATGCGCCGAAGAACGGTTCAAGGCCAGCGATTCTTTGCAGTCACGGACATGGCGATTTCGGCAAAGATTCGGTCATGGGAGTCCGCAAAAGCGATGAGCCCGAACGCGAAGAAGAGATCAAAAGGCTCAACTATGACTATGGGCTACAGATGGCAGAAAAAGGCTACGTTACCATAGCTATCGACTATCGCAGCTGGGCAGAGGGCGACGAGAAAAGAAGCACCGTTTACCCCGAGCGCGATCCCTGCAACGTCCACTTTATTCGGGGCACGATTATGGGCATCAATTTGTTAGCCCTGGACATCTGGGACGCTCGCCGGGCTTTGGATTACCTCTGCAGCCTCGACGAGGTTGACCCCAACCGCCTCGGGGCCATGGGCCTGAGCTTCGGCGGTACCATGACCACTTGGATAAGCCTTATCGACCAGCGGATCAAGGCCGCCGACATAATCTGCTACAGCGACCGCTTTGACGACTTCGCCATCGGCCGGGGCAACTTCTGCGGCTCACAAATCATCCCCGGCCTATTCGGCCTCTGTGATGTGCCGGATCTGCATGGCCTTATCGCCCCCCGCCCCTTGCTCGTAGAAATCGGCAAGCAGGACGACTGCTTCTTCATGCCCTCTGCTATGAGTTGTTACCACGAGGTAGAAAAGATTTACACCGCTGCCGGCGTCCCTGAAAAACTCGAACTCGACCTATTCGAAGGCGGGCATCAGTTTGCCGGAAACAAAGCCTTCGACTTCTTCGACCGCTATCTCAAAAATGCTTGATTAGCTCCCCCGCGCAAGCCCCACCAAAGCAAGCTCAATGCGGATGAGAGGAGTCGAACCTCCACGCCCCGAAGGGCACAGGCACCTGAAGCCTGCGCGTCTGCCAGTTCCGCCACATCCGCAAGCCGTAAGTGAACTGTTATTCTATCCGCTGGCCGCATCCCTATCAAGCTGCTGAGAAAAAAACCTGCCCACTAATGCCCATCCAAAACACTCTGGACCTGCCGCTTCTCGAACTCTATCATGTGCCTGGCTCGTGAGTATCCAGTCAATACTTGAGATTTACCAAGCAGGAGTCCAACAATGCCCGAGCTGATGATCGGCGTAATCGGTGGTACCGGGCTCGACCAAGCCTTTGCCGCAGACAACCAGGGCCAACAGCGAGAAGTCAATACCCCCTTCGGAAAGCCCTCCGGCCCCATTACGCTGACTCAATGGTCCGGCGTACCCGTTGCCCTACTGTCCCGCCACGGCGAAGGGCACATGCTCAGCCCTTCGGCCGTCCCCTACCGGGCCAACATCTACGCCCTCAAATCCCTGGGCGTTACCCACATAATCGCCTCCGGGGCCGTCGGCAGCCTCAAAGAGAAAATCCAACCCCGACACCTAGTCGTGCCCGATCAGGTCATCGACAAGACCTTTGGCCGCGAGAGTTCTTTCTTTGCCGATCATCTGGCCGTGCACGCCGAGTTCAGCCATCCGTTTTGTCCGCATCTTCGCCGGCTGCTGCTCGACTGCGCCGAGGCGGTCGAAACCAGCGTCCACGACGGCGGAACCTACGTGTGTATGGAAGGCCCCCAATTCTCCACCCAGGCCGAGTCGCGAATGCACATAGCTTGGGGCGGCGATCTGATCGGCATGACCTGTATGCCCGAGGCCAAGCTGGCCCGAGAGGCCCAAATCTGCTACGCCCTGCTGGCACTGCCCAGCGACTACGACTGCTGGCGAGAGCACGACCCGGCCCTGTCGAAGCTCGAGCTTCTCAACGAAATCATCGCCAACCTCAAGCAGGTAACCGAATTCGCCACGACCCTCATTCAGGCCGCCATCAGCCGATCCGGAAAATTGGCCCAGATCGACTGCCCCGATCGCAAGGCCTTAGAATTAGCAATCTGGTCCGACAAGCAGCGGATTCCAAAAAAAGTGCGCCAAGAACTCCAACTGCTCATCGGCGAGTACTTGTGCTGATAACTCAAATTGATTTTATAAAAGCGCTCGCCCCCCGGGGGTACGCGCTTTTATAAGATCAGCTTGAGTAAGTATATCCAATTGACGAATAACGGAAAGCTGGCGGCGGACGAGTTAAGGGGCGGTTGACGGAAATGGCGGCATATCCTAACATATAATTAGGTAGGCCGAGCCACCTGAAGGGAGATGGTGGATAGAGAGGCGGGGGAAGGTTCAGTGTGGCTTTCGAATCGCGGAGATGACTGTGGTAACCTAGTTTACAAAAAGAGGTTAGCTGAATTGACCCAAAGAGCTCAAAAGGAATCGGGGGCAAAGCGAAGTGTTTGCTTTGTATCCTCGTTTTTGCCGCAAAAGTGCGGGATCGCAACTTTTACCAATGACTTGATAAACGCGATCAGGGCAAACACCGGCGATTTTTCGCCGTTTGTAGTGGCTATGCACGGTGGAGAGAAAGTGGATTATGCAGACCCGGTGAAATTTGAGATTCGGCCGAACGTTGAGGGCGACTATCGATCGGCAGCAGAGCATATCAATTTTAGTCAAGCGAAAGTGGTCAGCATACAGCATGAGTACGGACTGTTCGGCGGGGAACAAGGCAATTACCTGCTACTGCTTCTGCGGCGGCTACGGGTGCCAGTAGTAACGACACTACACACTGTTTTGGACAAACCGAGCAATGCCCAACGTAAAGTTTTGTCTGAAATCGCCGATATTTCCTATAAGGTAGTAGTGATGAGCCGGCAGGGAATGTCCATGCTCAAGGATGTTTATAATGTGTCCGGGAAAAAGGCGGTACATTTTCCGCACGGTATTCCGGACCTGCCACTGGTTAATCCCAACAACTACAAGCATTCGCTGGGCTTGAGAGAACGGAAGATCATCCTGACCTTCGGCCTTATCAGCCGGAACAAGGGTATCGAGGTGATGATCAAGGCTCTGCCGGAGATCGTGGCCGAGGATGCTTCGATCGTGTATGCGGTGGTGGGGGTGACACACCCCAACGTCAAGCAGGTGGACGGGGAAGAATATCGGCTGAGCCTGCAACGGCTGGTGGCTAAGCTTGGCTTGGAAGAGCACGTGATCTTCTACAATCACTTTGTCAGTGCCCCGGAGTTGCACCAGTGGCTGTGCGCGGCAGATTTCTACGTTACGCCATATCTTTATCCACAGCAGATGACCAGCGGGACGTTGGCCTTCGCCTTGGGCAGCGGGAAGGCTATCATCTCCACGCCTTACTGGTATGCCCGAGAACTTCTGGAGGACGGTCGGGGCAGATTGGTGGACTTCGGGGATTCGCAGGGGATCGCGGCCAATATCATCGAGCTGCTGAGAAATCGGCGCAAGTGCCTGGCGATGCGGAAGCGGGCGTACGCCCTGGGCAGGACGATGACCTGGCGTAACGTGGGGGCCAGCTATTGGAAACTTCTGGGTGAAGCTGCGCGGCGGGGACGTGCCAGAGCAGTTCTGTATGAACCGGTGCCTGAAGAAACCGGGTCGGTGGTGGATTTGCCCGATCTGCAGTTAGACCATCTGATTCGGCTGACCGACGAGGTGGGACTTATCCAACATGCTAGGTTCATAGTTCCAGCACGGGAGCACGGGTACTGTACGGACGACAACGCCAGAGCGTTGGAGATGATCATAAAGTATTATCGGAACAAGAAGGACAAGGAATTGCTGCGGCTGTTGAATATTTACCTGGGATTTATTTATCATGCCCAAGGGGTGGATGGGCGCTTCCAAAACTTCGTAACCTTCGAGCGGAAACTCGTGGAACCGGATGTGCCGGGCGATGCTCTGCCGCGGGCGGTGCTGGGGATAGGGGCCTTGGTGGGAGATCCGCCCACGCCGGCTTATTTGGCCTCTGCCAAGGAGTGTTTTCAGCGAGCGATAGTGCACTTGCCGGTGGCGAGCCTGCGGGGAAAGGCCTACTCCATTGTGGGTTTGAGCTACTACCTAAAGCAGTTTCCCGAAGAGACCGATATTAAAGAATTGCTGCGCAAAAACGCCCAGATGCTGGTGTCGGCCTTTGAGGAGCGATCTTCGGAAGATTGGCTTTGGTTTGAGGACGAACTGACCTATGACAACGCTGCTGTGGTGCAGGGCTTATTCGTGGCAGGGCAAGTGTGCGAAGAATCAACGTTTATGGAGACGGCAGTGAGGAGCTGCGAGTTTTTACTCAAACATACGTACGACGGGCACCACTTCTCCTTTGTGGGCAATAAGGGCTGGTTCCCGCGGGGCGGACAGAAGGCTCGGTTCGACCAGCAACCCATCGAAGCGTCGAGCACGGTGGGGATGCTGCGAACAGCATATGAGGCTACGGGCGAGGGTAAGTATGCGAGGCTGATGCGAAAGGCCTTCGATTGGTTCCTGGGAGACAACGACCTGCAATTGCCGGTGTACGATTTAGCAACGGGCGGATGCGGAGACGGCCTAAACGCAGACGGGGTGAACACCAACCAGGGAGCGGAGAGTCTGCTGAGTTTTCTCAGTGCCCTGATTTGCGTGAGCGAGAGCTATGCGAGCCGAGGAGGCAAGGGACGTTCCCAGTAGTATCGAGGAGATGTGAAGTATGTCCAGCAAACCAATAGTGATGATATCCAGTTGGCCGCCGCGGCTTTGCGGGATAGGGACTTTTGCTGAAGAGGCGGTGGCGTTTCTTCAGCGAGCCCAGCCTCGTCGGGATATCCACATTATCAGCCATACGGACGGGCAAGGTGAGAAGGTTCATCCAGTCATCGACATGACTGATCCGCAGTGGTATCTGCCGGTAGTGGAAACGGTAAAACAGCTGGATCCGGAGGTGGTGCATATCCAGCATGAATACGGGCTATACAACTATGTGAACGAGCGAGGGGAATCGGACTTCAACAACGGCTTTCTGCTGATGCTGGATATGCTCAGTGATTATGCGACCATCGTCGAGCCGCACAGCATCCACGGTCGGATGAAGGATGCGGAGGAGGACTTCGTGCGGGCGTTGGCCAATAAGTGCTCGATTCTGGTGTTCAAATGCTCCTATCAGAAATGGCGGCTGGAGTGGACCTTCCGCAACAAAGGCTGGGAAATACCACACAACATCATAGTCATTCCCCACGGGGCGCGTCCGGACCGGCGGTACCGAATCGATCAAGTGGATGAACTCAAAAAAGATTTGGGCCTTGGGCAGTTTGTGGGCAAGCACATAGTGGGGCTGGTGGGCTGGATTCAGAACAACAAGGCCTGGGATATCCTGACCGAAATGTGGGAGGATATCTATCATGAGATTCGTGAGCGAACCGGGCAGCAGTGGTCTTTGTTTGCGGCGGGGGATCTGCGTGATCCGAACCACAAGCGCCAGTACGAGAAGTATGTGGGGGAGGTGAAACTGCTGGAACAAGAGGGGATGGCCCATTACTTCCAGTTTATTCCTCGTGGGGAAATGTACTACAAGGTGATGGCCATTTGCGATTTCATTGTTCTGCCGTCGCTGGACGAGACCCAATCGGGGACCCTGGCTCGAATAATCTCCTTGAACAAGCCGTATATAACGACAGCCCCGTTGGAAGGTCTGACATCGCAGACGGTGGACAGCGGGGGAGGGCTGCTGTTTACGACCAAAGCGGGCTTGCGGCGTCAGGTGCTGCGCCTAGCCAACAGCGAAAGGCTACGGTTAGAACTGGGGAATAATCTGAAGAAATATCTGGAAGGTACGGTCAGTTGGGAAGTTGTGACAGATCAGTATCTGCGGGCGTACCACTTGGCGGTCAGCCGGCGGCGGGCCAACAGGAACATCTACGTACGGCCTGAATTCTGAGATTAGCTGGTCAAAGGGGGTTATTGCCGAAGAGAGGGATCATCCCAAGTAGCAGCAAATGAGAAGAAATCAGCCAGAGGGGGATAAAGGTTTATTTTGCTTGACAGGGCCTGAGTGGGCCGTTAACTTGCTCAGCTTGTTGGGTAGATAATAGGCCAGCACGTTGGCGCTGGGCAGGAGCGCTGTACGTAGTTTGTTAGCTCGTTTGGGCGTATGCAAAAGGTGTTGGAAATCGGACGGCTGAAAGATCGGCCAGCCAGAGGGTTTTGCCAGCCATGTTGCCAGTACAAAAGAAAAGCAAATCAAAGACCCGCACCCGCCGAAGCCACCATAGGCTCAAGCGGGTCGGCTACGTATTGTGTCCCAAATGCGGCTCAGCTAAGCTGCCGCACGCGGTCTGTGAAAACTGCGGACTCCTCAACCGTCGAGTATCTCTGAAAGTGGCCGAGAAAGGGAAATAGCTCGATGAAGCTAGCAGTAGATGCCATGGGTGGAGACCAGGCTCCAGGCGAAGTAGTTTGCGGGGTATTGGACGCTCTGGAGTTCCTGGGAGACGACAAGGTGGTCCTGGTGGGCAGAGAAGCATCTATCATGGAGCAGCTGTCGGGGGATAACGGCTGGCGAGGGCGGGTGGAGATACTCCATGCGGAGGAGGTTATCGAGATGGGGGATTCTCCGATAAGCTCGGTGCGGCAGAAAAAAGACTCATCGATCAATCGGCTGGTGGAGTTGGGGGCATCGGGGCAGGTGGATGCAGTGATTTCGGCGGGGAATACGGGTGCATACGTAGCGGCCTGTCAGTTACGAATGAAGACGCTTCCGGGGGTTTTGCGTCCGGGGATAGCGGTGGCTATTCCGCATGCCAGCGGTGTCAGTGTAGTGGCGGATGTGGGGGCCAACGTCTCATGCCGGCCCCAGAACCTTTACCAATATGCGGTGATGGCTTCGGTGTATTACGAGAAGCTGTTTCACAAGAAAGATCCGCGGGTAGGGCTGCTGTCAGTGGGAGAAGAGGAATCAAAAGGCAACCAGCTGGTGCGGGAAGCCCATGAGCTGTGTAAAGCAGATGAGAAGATGAACTTCGTGGGCAATATTGAAGGACGGGACATTTTCGGGGGAATCTGCGAGGTGATGATCTGCGAAGGCTTCGTGGGCAATGTCCTGCTGAAGGTTGTGGAAGCTCTGGTGGGTAATCTGATGGAAACCGTACAAGCAATAGCCCGGGAGCAGATACCGGAGACGGCGGCGGCTCTTGTTCCCATAACGCGTGGCATACAGTGCCGTTACGACCATTCGGAGTATGGTGGTGCCCCGCTGCTGGGCCTGCAGAAACTGAGCATAAAATGCCACGGTTCGAGCAATCGTCAGGCGGTGAAGAATGCGATCCGGGTGGCTCGAAACTTGGCCTACGACCACTTGAACGAACAAATAGTCGAACGACTCAACAAATAATCAGGCAGGAAACATGACGGACAAACCGGGTGCGGTGATTGCCGGGACAGGAAGCTATATACCTGAAAAGGTGCTTACGAATTTTGATCTGACAAAACTGGTGGATACTTCGGACGAATGGATCACGGTGCGGACGGGTATCAAAGAGCGACACATCGCCGGTGAGGGGGAAACGACGGCGAGCATGGCGATAACGGCATCAGAGAGGGCTTTGGAAGATGCGGGGGTGGGGGCTGAACAAATCGATGCCATAATCTGTGCAACAATTACCCCGGAGATGCCTTTGCCGGCGACGGCGTGTTTTATCCAGGACAAGCTGGGAGCGGAGCAGGCATCAGCATTTGACATCGCGGCAGCGTGCAGCGGGTTTATCTATGGTCTAGAGATAAGCAAAATGTTCATCGAGAGCGGGCGGTACGAGCATGTACTGCTGGTGGGCAGTGAAACGCTGAGCCGGATCACCGATTACCAAGACCGGAGCACGTGCATTCTGTTCGGTGACGGGGCTGGTACAGCCGTGCTAAAGGCGAGCAACAACCGGCAAGAAGGGATTATCTATACGAACTTGAAATCGGACGGGCATAAATGGGATATGCTGCAATTGCCGGGATGCGGATCACGATATCCAGCCAGCCAAGAGGTTCTGGACAAGCGGATGCAATACATGAAAATTCAGGGCCGGGCAATATACAAGTTTGCGGTGAACTCGATGCAGGAATTGATAGTTGATGCCATGAAGAACTGCGATTTGTCAATAGATGACGTGAAAATGGTGGTGCCGCACCAGGTGAATCGACGAATTATTGACTCGGCCATGAAAAAATTGGGCTTTCCGGCGGAGAAGGCATACATCAACATAGATCGCTGCGGGAATACATCTTCGGCATCGGTTCCCATAGCTCTGGATGAGGCCCGGCGAGAAGGTAAGCTGGTGGCGGGGGATACGATTATCATGGTGGCTTTTGGCGGGGGACTTACCTGGGGTTCGGCAGTAGTGAGATTATAGTCCGCACCAACACGGAAGATCGCGGATTCAGGATTGGAAACTGCTGGCAAGAATTGGCCCAGAGCGTGATGTAACATGGCTGAGAAAGTAGGCTATATATTTCCGGGTCAAGGTGCCCAAGAGATAGGGATGGGCCAAGATGTGTACCAAGGTTATGATTGTGCCCGGGAGATCTTCGAGCAAGCCAGCGATCTGAGCGGGATTGACCTGGCAGAGGTGTGTTTCAAGGGCCCGGCTGATCGGCTCAATGCCACGGACGTCAGCCAGGTGGCTATGCTAACGACGAGCATGGCCTTGCTTCGGGCGGGCGAGGAAAGCGGGGCCCTGGCGGGCGATGGCATTGCCGCTATGGGGGGGCTGAGCCTGGGCGAGTATACGGCCCTGTGTGTGGCAGGTGTTCTGGAGTTCGACGAAGCAGTCAAACTGGTTCAGAAACGCGGTCAATACATGCAAGCTGCATCTGAGGCGAACCCGGGGACGATGGTGGTACTGCGAGGAGCCGACGAACAAACGGTAGAGGACCTTTGCAGACAGGCCAGCGACGGTGAGGTGTTATGGCCGGCTAACTACAACTGTCCGGGGCAAATAGTGGCCTCGGGGAGCAAGACGGCCTGCGGGCGCTTGGCGGAACTGGCCCAACAGCAGCAGATTGCAACCATTGAGCTGCGGGTAGCCGGGGCCTTTCACAGTAAACTAATGAGTCCAGCAAGGGAACGTTTGGCCGAAGCCCTGGCAGAAGTCAACCTGAAAGAACCACAAATCCCGGTGGCCTGTAACATATCGGGCCGGTATTACCGTAACAGCGAAGAAGTGCGCGAGAAGCTGGCCAGGCAGGTGGATAACCCAATACGTTGGCAAAAATGCATGGAAACAATGATCGCCGACGGTATCGAACAATACTACGAGATCGGGCCGGGTAAAGTGCTGGCGGGTCTGGGGCGGAGGATTAGCCGAAAAGTCAAAGTGAAAAGCATTAATGATCCAAGTGGATTTGACAAGACATAGGAGACGTAGGAGCAAGACATGAAAGGTCGGGTGGCTATTGTAACGGGAGCGGCCCGAGGCATTGGCCGAGAAATATGCCTGAAACTTGCCGGCCGCGGGGCCGACATTGTGGGGGTGGACCTTCTGGAAGAGGAACTGGCCCAGACGGTCAAGGAGCTGAAGGACAAGGGGATCAAGGCTACGGGCAAATCGACCAATGTAACCGACGCCGGGGCAATGAAGGAAATGGTGAAAGGGGTGGTCGAAAAATTCGGCAAAGTGGATATAATGGTCAATAATGCGGGGATAACTCGCGACGGGCTTTTATTGACTATGGATGAAAAGCAATGGGACCAGGTGATAAATGTGAACCTGAAGGGGGTTTTCATCGGTATTCAAGCGGTTTCGCGGCCTATGATGCGTGCGAAGTACGGCCGAATTGTGAATATGGCGAGCGTTTCGGGGGTGATGGGCAATCCGGGGCAGGCCAATTACGCAGCGAGCAAGGCTGGAGTTATCGGTCTTACCAAGACGGCGGCCAAGGAGCTGGGTCGGAAGAATATTACGGTAAATGCAGTGGCGCCAGGGTTTATAGATACAGAGATGACTCGGGCCCTTCCGGAACGCCTAACCGAAGCGGTCAAGCCATTGATAGCCCTGAGGCGTCTGGGGGAGGCTGAGGAGGTGGCCTCAGTAGTGGCCTTTTTGGCCAGCGACGAGGCCAGCTACATCACTGGGCAGGTGCTGATAGTGGACGGGGGATTGCGGATGTAATTGTTGTGAGAAAACAGTTGCAGGCCCTGGAGGCGAAGGTTATATTGTCGGGCCTTAGAAATAGCCGTTTGAGGAATAGACTGATCTGAAAAAGGGGTTCTTTAGCCGCGACAAGGAGATGGACAGTGCCTACAGAAGCAGAAATCGAAGAAAAGGTATATCAAATCGTCAGCGAACAGATGGGTATTGATAAGTCTGAGCTGGCTCGGGACACATCGTTTGTGGATGATCTGAACGCCGATTCGCTGGATACGGTAGAATTGGTCATGGAATTCGAAGACGAGTTCGAGTTGAGTATCCCAGACGAGGAGGCGGAGAAAATCCGCACCATCGGCCAAACCATAGACTACATCGTGGAACACCGTAAAGAGAAGTAGGGGATCCCTAATCCATGCCGCCTCGTCGAGTAGTAATCACGGGTCTCGGGGCAATCACTTCCCTGGGGAAAGAGGTCGAGACCCTGTGGGAGGGGCTCTGTGCAGGTCGCAGCGGCATTGTGCCAGTACGTCGCTTTGAAGCCGAAAGATACTCCTGCCACATAGGTGGAGAATTGACCGACTTCGAGCCGACGAAATACATGGGCAGTAAGCAGGCCAGGCGGGTCGACCGGGTAACACAGTTTGCCTTGATAGCAGCGCGAGAGGCGGTGGCGGATTCGGGGCTGGATTTCTCAAAGGAAGACCCGTTTCGTGCGGGGGTGATCGTAGGGTCAGGGATCGGGGGTCTAGAAGAGCTGGAAACCCAGCACAAACGTCTGCTGACATACGGCCCCAAGCGGGTTTCACCGTTTACGATACCTCGGCTGATGGTCAACGCCAGTGCGGGGAATATTTCGATAGAATACAGGATCAAGGGTCCGAACTCGGCAACGGCGACAGCGTGCGCTTCGGGGACCAATGCCATGGGGGACGCGTTGCGGGTAATCCAGCGAGATGAAGCAGATGTCATGATTGCCGGCGGTGCAGAGGCGGCGTTGACAGAGATCGGTTTGGCGAGCTTCTGTGCTCTAAAGGCGTTGTCTCGTCGGAATAACGAACCGGCGCGTGCGAGCCGACCTTTTGATTCGGATCGGGATGGATTTGTGCTGTCCGAAGGGGCAGGCATCGTGGTATTCGAGGAACTAGAGCACGCCGAGCGGCGTGAGTGCAAGATCTATGCCGAGGTAATCGGCTACGGGATGAGCGGGGACGGATACCACATAACCGCGCCGGACCCGCAGGGCCTAGGGGCTTCGCAGGCCATGCGTCTGGCTCTGGACGACGCTAAGCTTAACTCTGACCAGATAGACTACATCAACGCCCACGGTACAGCCACACAGGCTGGAGATATCTCTGAGACCGTCGCTATCAAGAACGTCTTCGGGCCATCGGCCTATAAGGTGCCAATCAGCTCGACCAAGAGCCAACTTGGACATTTGCTTGGTGCCTCGGGGGGGGTTGAAATGGTGGCCCTTGCTCTGACATTGGAGCGGGGAGTCATCCCGCCGACTATTAACCTGGAAACGCCGGACCCTAAATGTGACCTGGACTACGTGCCCTTGACGGCCCGTCAGAAAAAGGTGAAAGTAGGGATGACTAACTCGTTCGGTTTCGGCGGACACAACGCGGTTCTAATCATCAAACACTACTCTAGCTAAATATTTTGGCTGGCTTTGACGGTGATTCGGCCATAAGGTCGCCCAATACCTGTCCTTAGGCCGGGCAGAGCTCTATGGCAAAGCGTCCGCGAGGGACTCGGGCTTGACCAGCAGGGCAAAAGCGTATATGCTTAAGGGGGCCAATCCTGTGAGCCGATAGGCCTTTCGGCACGGTTTTATCAAGCGGCAGGGTGGTTTTTCGGCTGGTGGAGCCGGAGGTTGGCTGTAAGGACTAGGAAAGTGTAAGCTCTTATTTTAGCGTCACTTGCTGAGGTCCAGAGCTATCTGGCAAACAAAAAGCACCTATGGCTAAGCGAAAAAAACGTTTAGGGGAGATTATGGTCGACTGGGGGCTGGTAGAGCCTTCAGCGATAACGGCGGCTCTGGAGTACGCCTCGCGTAACCAGATGCGACTGGGAGAGGCCCTGGTAGCCCTGGGGAGCGTTTCGGAGGATGACGTTGCCAAGGCGCTGGCCAGCCAGTTTGACCTGGAATATAGGGACCTGGAACGCCATCCAATCGACGCGTCGGCCATTTCGCTGATACCGGAGGATATCATCAGGCGCCATTTCGTCCTTCCCGTGGAACGACGTGACAGCCACCTCAAGGTGATTATCACAGACCCGCTGGACCTGGAAACCCTTGATTCACTGAGGTTTAGGCTGAATGTTGACCTGGAATGCTCGCTGGCAGCGCTGTCCAAGGTCAAGGCGGTGGTCCAGGCCCACTTTCAGGATCAGCAAAAAGATACCCTGGACGGGACGATTTCGGACCTGACTCAAATGGGCACCCAGATGAGCGAAACGCTGATGGGGGCTGACGTGCAGTCTGCGGGGCGGCTGGGGATGGGCGAAGAGGAGTCGTCAGCACCAATCGTGAAGCTGGTGACGGCAATTATCAGCTCGGCGGTGCAGTCGCGGTCGTCCGATATTCACATTGAACCGATGGCTGACAGGGTGCGGGTTCGCTACCGTATCGATGGAGTCTGTCTGGAGCGGGAGAGTATTCCCAAACGGATGCAGAACTCGGTTATCAGCCGTCTGAAGATTATGTCAGGTATGGACATAGCGACCAAGCGGCTACCCCAGGACGGGCGAATTAAACTGGCGGTTGGGGCCGAGGAGATAGATTTCCGCGTTTCGGCACTGCCCGGCTATCACGGTGAAAGCCTAGTACTTCGTATTTTGCGTCCCGAGACGGCTCAGCTGGGCATTGAGGCCCTGGGCTTCGAGCCTGACGACCACGAGCGTTTTGAGCGGATTATCCGCCGACCCAATGGGATATTTCTGGTTACCGGACCCACCGGTTCGGGCAAGACGACAACCCTTTATGCGGCCTTGAACACCCTGAACCGTCCTGACGTAAAGATTATTACCGCCGAGGATCCGGTGGAGTACAACTTCCCGGGGATGAACCAGTGCGAGGTGCAGGAGGAAATTGGCCGGACTTTTCCGATAATTCTCAGGTCAATGCTTCGGCAGGCGCCAAACATCATTCTCGTGGGCGAAATTCGTGATTATGAAGTCGCGGATGTCGCCATGGCCGCCGCATTAACTGGACACCTGGTTTTCAGTACGCTACATACAAACGATGCTCCCAGTGCCATAACTCGTTTGCTAGACATAGGTATAAAGCCGTTTTTGGTCTCTTCGGCGGTGCAGGCGATCATGGCCCAGCGTCTGATTCGGAAGATTTGCGATAATTGCCGGGAAGAATATAAAAACCCGGACCCGAAGTTCCTGAAAGTGCTGGGGTTTTCAGAGCAGGAGGTGGCAACAGGGAGATTTCAACACGGGGCGGGCTGTGAGAAGTGCAACAATAGCGGCTACCATGGGCGTCAGGGGATATTCGAACTATGTGCCATGAACAGTGAGCTGCGGGAACTGGCCTTCAACCGGGCGCCTCTAAGCGAGCTCAAACGGGCAGCAAAGGCCACGGGGATGAGAACGCTGCTGGATGACGGGCGACGGAAAGTGGTCAGCGGTGTAACGACGCCCGAGGAAGTGACCAGGGTTACCGTGCAGGATATAGAAGTGGTAGAGAGCGAAACGGACTGAACGAGTAAGCCGGGCTGGGGGGGGACGGCAGGGCTGTTGCTGGGAGAAAAAGATGGCTATTCACATAGACCGACTTTTGGAGACGTGCGTAAAACGAAATGCCTCCGACTTGCACCTTCACGTTGGGCGACCGCCAACCCTGAGAATACACGGCCGGCTGCGAGCACTGAAGACCCAAGTGCTGGAACCGGCTGACACGGTGGCCCTGATGAAGAGCGTGGCCCCGGAACGGTGCCAACAGGAACTGCAGGAGGAAGGAGGTTCGGACTTCGGTTTTGCCTTTGGAGACAAGGGGCGATTCAGGGTCTCGATCTACCGGCAGCGAGGCAATGTATCTCTGTCGTTGCGGCTGATCCCTTCGCGGTTGATGAGTTTCGAGGAAATCGGGCTGCCGGCAATCGTAAAGGACCTTTTACGGCGTCCAAGGGGGCTTTTTCTGGTTACTGGGCCAACCGGGTCGGGTAAGACGACGACTCTGGCAACGATGATTAACTTTATAAACGAGCAGATAGATCACCATATCATTACGATTGAAGACCCGATCGAATACTACCACGCCCACAAGAAATCGATAGTGAGCCAGCGTGAGGTGGGTGTTGACGTTCCCAGTTTCGCGGAGGCTCTGCGTCGGGTACTGCGTATGGACCCGGATGTAATCCTGGTGGGTGAGCTGCGTGACCTAGAGACGATGGAGGCAGCGGTTCGAGCGGCAGAGACCGGGCACCTGGTGTTCGGAACGGTGCACACTACGGGGGCTCAGGGAACGATTAACCGAATCATCGATGCCTTTCCGGTGAATCAGCAGGAGCAGATGCGGGTGCAGTTGAGCACTTCGCTGATCGCGATACTGAGCCAGTTACTGCTGACGAACCAGAGAGAAGTCGGGCGGATAGCGGTGTTCGAATTTCTGGTGATGACTCCGGCTATCGCCAATTTGATCCGGGAGAACAAGACCTTCCGGATAGACTCGAATATTCAGACCGGCAAGCGTTATGGGATGCAGTTGCTGGACGATCACCTCTGGGAGCTTTACAACGAGGGGGTGGTATCGCTAGAGGACATGATGGACGTGGTCCGGCACCCGCTGAGCGTGCAGGAGCGACTGGACCGCGCACAGGCGGGGATACCGGAGGTGCTGACAGCAGTTGCAGATGAAGAGGAGCCGGCACGGCCAGCCCAGTAGAGCGTTTGCATGGTCCCGGCCCGCCTTGGCTATTGACCCTAAGATATAATGTAAAGGAAGGAGCTTGGTATGGCGCTGTCACAGTCCGCTCTGGAACAGCTTAGAGGCAGGCCCATTGGCCGGATTCTGGTCAAAATGGGCAAGCTAACACGTGATAAGGTCCACGAGGCTTTGGAGATACAGAAGAAGAGGCCGGAGCGAATCGGGCAAATCCTGATAGATTTGAAATATATTACCGCCGATGCTCTTCGGGAGGGTTTGGCGGCCCAGCGGGGGATGTGTTCGGTGGACCTGCTTGATCTGGAGGTGGACACCGAGGCCTTGAAGCTGATACCGGCGGAGATGGCCAACACCTACAAGGTTTTCCCGGTCAGCTACGTCAAAGAAGACAACCTGCTGACGGTGGCGGTGACCGACCCGGACAACTTCCAAGCAACAGACTCGCTGAAAACGCTGATGGGCTTCAACATCGAAACGGTGCTGGCGGAGGAGGGGCCCCTGGAAAAGATGTTATCCAAACATTACCAGCAGGCGGAGGAGTCGGTAGGGGAGTTGATCCAGGAGATCAGCAGTTTAGGTGAGCTGAGCGAATTTGCGGATCGCGGGGAAAGCATCGACCTGGACCAGCTGATACAAATGGCCGAGTCGAATCCGATCAAGAAGCTGGTGAACATGGTTCTAATGCAGGCGATTCGAGAAAGGGCTTCGGACATTCACTTTGAGCCGTTCGAGAACGAGTACAAGATGCGTTACCGCATTGATAACGTGCTGTACGAGCTTGTTCCTCCGCCACGGCACATTGCCATGGCAATTTCCTCGCGTATTAAGGTGATGGCCAAGTTGAACATTGCCGAACGACGGATGCCTCAAGACGGGCGAATAGCGCTGACCGTGGGTAACAGGCCTGTGGACTTGCGGGTGTCGGTACTGCCGACCATGTTCGGCGAAAGCGTGGTGATGCGGGTGCTGGACCGCAGTAATCTGGCCTTGGACCTGGAAAAACTGGGGATGCGAGATGACGACCTGCACGTATTCCGGCAACTGACGCACCGTCCGAACGGGATTATCGTGGTGACCGGTCCGACGGGCAGCGGCAAGACGACGACACTGTATGCGGCTCTTTCGGAGCTGAACAACGTGGGGGTGAAAATCATCACCACGGAAAACCCGGTGGAATACGATATCGACGGCTTAATCCAGGTGAACATCAGGCCGGAGATAGGTCTGACGTTCGATCGTTGTCTGCGCCACATTCTCCGGCAAGACCCGGATATCGTTCTGGTGGGGGAGATTCGCGACTTAGTAACAGCGGAGATGGCTGTGCAGGCTTCTCTGACCGGTCACATCGTATTTACGACCGTTCACACGACGGATTCTCCGAGCACCATTGCCCGTCTGCTGGATTTGGGGCTGGAATCGTACCTAATCGCCGCGACCATGGAAGGTGTAGTTGGCCAACGTTTGATCCGCAGGATCTGCCCCAAATGCAAGGAAGAATTCACACCCACCGAAGAGATGCTGATGGAGCTGGAACTGACTCCTGAGGACGTAGAGGGCAGGACTTTTTACCGGGGGCGAGGTTGTGATAATTGCATGAACAGCGGGTACCGGGGGCGAATGGCGATTTTCGAGATAATGCTGCTCAATGACGATCTGCGGGACCTGGTAATTAGGCAGGTCTCAACGAACGTACTTCGCAGCGAAGCCCGGAAGATGGGGATGCGAACACTGAGAGAAGGCGGGTTACTGAGTATCTACGACGGGGTGACGACCATCGACGAGGTGGTCCGAGCAACGGTAATGGAGACTTAGCTAATGATTGATAAGCAACCACCGTCGTTATTCGACGGTCATCCGGCAGGAGGTCGTTATGCCTACTTACAAATATGAATCGATGAATGCCAGCGGTCAGGAAGTCAAGGGGGAAATCCAGGCGACTTCGGGCGAGGAAGCAATCAGCAAGGTGCGGAACATGGGCCTGTTCCTGACCAAAGAACCGCAGCAGGTTTCGGCGCGGAAGGTGGAGGCCGTGGCTGGGGTGCCTACCAAGAAGGTTTCGACCCCCATGGGTCGAGTCTCACAGAAGCAACTGACGCAGTTCACGCGGCAATTGTCAACTTTGATCGATGCCGGTTTACCGATTCTGCGGTGTCTGACCATTCTGGAACAGCAGCAAAAGCCGGGGGTACTTCGGGTAACGCTACGGCGGACGCGGGAAGACGTGGAAGGTGGTGCGAGCTTGTCCGAAGCAATGGGTCGGCATCCGAAAGCTTTCGACCGTTTGTACGTGAACATGGTAGCGGCTGGGGAGACCGGCGGAGTGCTGGACACGATTCTCTCGCGTCTGGCTGATTTTCTGGAAAAAGCCCAGTGGCTCCGTCGGCGGGTAATCGGGGCGATGATCTATCCCATAGCGGTGATCGTGGTGGCGGCGTTGATCGTTACGGGGATCATGGTCAAAGTGATTCCGGAGTTTGAGTCGATTTTCGAGGATATGGGAACGGATCTGCCAAAGGTCACGCTAATGCTGCTGGGTATGTCTCGGTGGTTTGCCCGTGGCGGTTGGCTGGTGGTGTTATTTGCGCCCTTGGGGGTTTTTATTCTTTCACGGATTTTGCGTTTGAGCCGGGGCGGGCGAATGCTGACCGACAAGATAAAGCTGCGGATTCCGCTGGTGGGCAAGATTCTGTCCAAGACAGCCGTAGCCCGTTTTACGAGAACTCTGGGAACGCTGATCGAGGCTGGTGTTCCGATCCTGGAGGCTTTGAACATCACCCGGAACACATCGGGCAACGAAGTTTTCGCCCGGGCGATAGGTGAAGTGCACGACTCTGTGCGTGAGGGTGAGACCTTTGCGGATCCTTTGCGTGCTTCGAAGGTCTGCGATCCTATCGTGGTCAACATGGTGGACGTGGGGGAAGAAACGGGGGATCTGGATAAGATGCTTCTGAAAGTGGCGGACAACTACGACGAAGAGGTTGACGCAACAGTAACGGCGATGGTTTCGGTGATTGAGCCGATTATGGTGGTGGCGCTGGGGGTAATCGTGGGTTTCATCGTGCTGGGCATCTTTTTACCGCTGCCGAAGATGATTGAAGGCGCCACCGGCGCGGCTGGTGGTAGATAGGGGCCAAGAGTTTTTGGCGTATGGGAAAGACAGCAATGTCTGGAAAAAGCCGACAAGCTTGGGGCCGGAACTGCAAAGGGGCTCTTGCGGCCGAGGAGCCGGAGCCAAGGGGTTTGGGTCTGCTGGGGCTGATGGGATGGCTGGGCTTTTTGGTTATTCTGCTGGTGGGGGTAGTGGCAGCGGCGAACTGGGCGAGGCAATCGGGCCGGCAGAAGTTGACCCGCCAATGCCTAAATGCCCTGGGGGAGGCATTGGTTGCCTACAGACAGGCGGAGGGAGAATTTCCGCCGACGGTTTCCAGCAGTGCCGAGCTGGTGAAATACTTGAAGTCGGTGCCCCCAGCCCAGCAGCGCCTGGAGGAGATGGCAGAGCACGTTTTTGATACTACGAGCAGGGGCCCGGAGATATTGGACGGTTGGGGCAGGCCTTTGCGATATGTTTTTGACGGTGGAGCGGGGCAAAGGCCCGAATTGAAATCGCAGGGCCCAGACCCGGATGATCCGGCAGACGATATCTATGCCGAGGGTCTGCAGGCGGTTTTTATAGGGGACTCGGCTAAAGAGGCAGTGCAATGAGTTTTTTTGAGGTTCTTTCAAGAAAGGATGAAACTATGTTTGGCAAACAAAATCGAAAAGCATTCACGCTGATTGAGCTGCTGGTGGTGGTGGCGATTATCGCCCTGTTGGTAAGCATCATGGTCCCGGCCGTCCAGAACGCCATGAACGTCGCCAAAGACGGGGTGGTCGGAACCCAATTGCATAACATCCAGGTGGGTCTGGAAATGTTCAAGCATGATACAGTGGCAGGTGCTGGCTATTACCCGCCGAGCGATATTGTGGCTGATAGTCCGGACAAATCGGGGGCCCAGTTATTGTGCGATTTTCTGATGGGCTTAGACCTCAGAGGCTACGACCCATTATACGATCCAGTATCAGGACTAGGCTTTGATCCAGACAACCCCAGGCGCGGACCGTACATCAAGCTGGGAACAGTTGAGTTTGAAGCGTATGGTGGGACCTATATTATGAAGTGTAAGTGGGGCTCGCCTATTCTCTACTACAGGGCTGCGCCCGGGACGACGCTGAGGGACGGTATAGCCGTTATCTACCGCGCGCGGGACAATGACCAGTTTATTAGGGATTATACGGGACGTACCGGACTGGACACTGATCCTTTGGCCGACAGTGCCCCCACGCCCGGCTATGGCCAGTATGGCGAATTCTTTGAGTATATCACAGATCCGCAGCTTCCCGGTGCCCCTCTGCCGTATAACCCGGACACTTTCATTCTGGTCAGTGCCGGCAGGGACGGAATCTACGGCAATGAGGACGATGTGTTTAATTTTGAACAACGAGAGTAGTTTTCAATCGTGGGGTTTGGGCGGTGGAGATTGGGCCAGGAGCGATGAAGATGTACCAACGAGCGGACAAGAGGGATTAGAAGCACAAAACATGCGAAATTCGAAACTCAAAATTCGAAATTCGAAATCAACCGGCCTAAAGCCTGCTTTCACTCTGGTAGAAGTCCTGATAGTAGTGGCTATCCTGGCGGTGGTGGCGGTTGGGCTGGTGGGAGTGAGCGGCTATCTGCAGACCCAAAGCAGCATTGCCCTGACAGAAAAATGCGTGGAGCTTCTGAGCACAGCCGTGGCGGAGTTTTATGATATTACGGGACATTATCCGGTAGATAACTGGACTGTCACTAGCACGGATAGCACTTGCCGTATTTATAATGCTGTCAAAACCGGTGGGACCAGGAATCCGGCTCCGGACGAACTCCTGTATTTGCAGTTGAGTCTTTTGCCGCAGACGCGGGAGATCATTTCCAAGCTGCCGAATCAACTGCTGGCCAAGCCCCTCGATCCCAGCAACAACCTAATCACGGTTACATTGGCTGGTCAGACGAACCCTACGCCTTATCTGCGCTCAATTGTGGACCCATGGGGCGAGCCGCTCGATTACGACACGTCGGGTAGTTATCCGGTAATTCAATCCGGTGGGCCGGATGGTGATCTTGCGACCACAGAGGATAACATAAGCAATGCAGACTAGGCTGAATACATCTTTTTCAGGCCGGAGGCCGGAGACCGGAGTCTCAAGCCTCAAGCCTTACTACTCTGCGAAGCGGCGCTTCGCTGCGAAGCACGAGCAAGCCTCAAGCCTTCTTAGTTCCGCTTTTACGCTTGTTGAGCTACTGGTGGTGGTGGGCATTGTGGCGTTGGCTCTGGGGGCGCTTTTGCCGGCCTTGGGGGGCTTCTTCGACAGCGCCCGGGGCCCTGACGCCCGCAATCTGATATCGGCTCATCTGGCCGGGGCCAGAAATTATGCGGTGGCGAATAATGTAACTACGGCCCTGGTGTTCAGGGGGGATGATAAAGGTAAGCTTGTGCGGACATCAATGGTCCTGATCGAGCATACTCCCAGCGCGGCCTGGGAAACTACTTCCGTACCCGGCCGAAAGACTACGCACCTACCCGATAATATAGTCATCCATCCGCCTCTTTTAGGTACTCGCTCGGTGGAGATGTGTTTCTTGCCGACAGGTCAACTGACCACAATGGATGGCTCGGTGACGGAGTTCTACATTTATGATTATGTTGACAGCGACAATCCCAAAGAGCTGGACCATCTATCTATTAACTATTACACGGGGACGGTGATAGAACAATGACTAGCGAATCTCACAGACAATTACCTTCCCTCCGCCTTTCGCCTTTCTTGCTGCAGCCTACGGCCTACAGCCTAAAGCCTGGTCTTAGTTTAGTGGAGCTGCTGATAGCTATTGGGATTCTGGGGGTAACGATGATGCTGATCGGGGCGGCCTTTCCGGCAGGCGTGGCCATGAGTATAGCCGTCAGCGATGAGACCACATCCCAAGCAGTTTTCCAAAAGGCCCTGGCAGAGATCAAAGCCAATCTGAGCAGCAGTGGTATTGCTGCCGTTGCGCCTAACCCGTTAACCGTTGTTGACTATAATGTACTTGGAACGACCGAGGAGGAAATCCTGGAGTCGCGGCAGTTGACTGATACGAGTCCGTTTTCCTGGGCGGCCCTAGTGCGGCCGCTTGACGACAGCAATACAGGCCCGATGGGGAATCTCTGCCAAGTCGTCGTAGTTGTTTCCCGCCAGAAAATCAAAAAAGATACCAGTGGCAATGTGCTACTTCCAGACTTACAAAGCGTGAATTGTACGGGCTCGGAGCCTGATGCTCGGACACTGACAATAGGCACAGGTTCTAGCATGGTGCCGAATGGCGGCTACATAATCGATGAAACTACTGGGACGGCTTATATCATAGTCTCGTGGGATGAAGGCAGCAAGAAGGTTATGACTTTGAGTACTCCGCCGAGCGGCGCAACGGGAAACTTCTGGGTGGTTCCGGGGCCTTATGACGGGACCAATTACGGTCGGAAGTCGCCGGCGATTCGGGTTTTTCAGGCCATGCTGTATTTGCCGTGAAAAGAAAGACCTCACCACGAAGGACACGAAGTGAAAATAATGGGCAATTCATACAGAAATTTTAACTCAGGCAGGGCGAGTGGTTTTACGCTGGCGGAGATGCTGGTGGCTGTGGGGATGGGGGTGATGCTGGTGGTAGCGGCCGCGGGGGTTTTCTCGCTGGCTACGCAGGCCGTGGGCAGCTCCCAGGCCAATACCCAAATCAACAGCAAGCTGCGGGTTTTATACTCCTGGCTGGATCGGGACTTCGCCCGCATCCGACTCGATGGACCTTTGGTTTTGTATCCACAGGAAAAAAACTTTGGCGGGGGGAACACGAGAATTGATCAGGCGTGTTTTCTAATTTCCGGCGACATACCCTCCATGCGTACATCCAATAGCGCCAGTCTGGCTATCATTCTGTATGGCCCTGACAGTATTACTAATAATGCTTCCCTAAATGATCCCTACGAATGGGTCTTTACTCGCCGGGGCACACTCATCGTAGGCGATTCAACTGGTGGAGCAGATATTAAGCAGTCTTCCTTTGCTGGCCTGATAGCTAATGATGTAGCGGGACAAGCGGCATGGAACGCAGGTTGGACCAAACCTGACTTTTACTATGATTCAGCCTCTGGCCGCTACTTGTTCACTGACGCAACTCAACTGCCTACTTATTTGGTGGGTAATGTTACAAGCTTTAAGATTATCCAGTATTACATGGCTGGCGATACCGAGCCAATCGAGTATGACTCGACCGAATGGCCTGCGGGAACGCATATGACATTTACTCCTACGGATCCCAAGCCGGCGTGGATAGAGTTTGAGATAGTGCTGCGGGATTCGAACAATCGGCTGCAAGAAGGATATACGAGTAGATATCGGGTGAATTTGCCGAGCCGATAACAAAGCAGGCTTGAGGCTTGAGGAAAAGAAGGTTTCGAATCGCGGATTGCGAATTGAAAAACAAAAGCATCTATGAACGGATCATACATGATTAGCCACAAAATACATCCAAAGAAAGAGCCTCGGGGGACGGTGCTGATTCTGTGCGTGGCCCTGCTGGTGATCCTGGGGCTGGTGGCCTCGACCTTTGTGATCCTCAGCCATACCCAAAGGGCCAGCTCGCGAGCGCTGAGCAGAGCCGATCAGCTCGAGCAGGTCAGGCAGATGAGCCTGGCCTACGTCCGCACGCTGCTGCTGGAAGACATTGTCACGGCTGATGTTTCCGGCAACGCCCAATTCCTGACCGGCAGCGCCGAGCCTTACGACTCCCCCGGCATTGACCCTGTAGTGGGCATACGCCTGGACCCCTGGCTAGGCTCCCACTGGGATTCCGGAATTGCTGGCTGGCGGTATCTGTCCAACATAACCGGCGATTCCGATCCAACGAGGCCTTACCAAAACGTTACTCCAGCCATTCTTGTCGGTATCCCTGACGATAGCACGGATACCGATGGTGACCGTGTACGTGACGCCTGGTGGATACCAGCCAATTCCAGTTTTCCATTTACCAACATAACCGCCCCCGATGGCACTCAATACCGCGTTGCCATTCGCATTGTCGACACCAACGCCCTGGCGAACATTAACATCGGGGCAGCCAGTGTTGATGGCTCGTGGCCAGAACAGAATACTCGTTTGTGGGACAGTCAATATCCGTGCTACTTGGATTTGCGTGGCATGGGCGCAGGATCATCTCTGGACAGCGGAGGTGCTGTACCTGGGCGGATCTCGGGGCGATCTTCCGATCCGTTTACAGCCTTGACTTATGAGCTATATCCACATTTGGCAAACAATAATTACACTGATTTGGGCAGTCTCGCGCCGCCACAGGACTACATTCGGCCATTTGATGCGGCGGAGGAGTTGGCCCTGCGAATGATGGCTGGGCCGGGCACAGATTTGAACGGGCGATTGGGGAGCCTGTTGGCTTCGTTTAGCACTAATAGCAGGCTATTGACGGCTTATTCCTGGACGATGCAGATTCGACCATCTAGCAGTCAAGCTATTGAGGATGAGCTAACGGCTCTCGGCTTTCCCGGCCCATGCAAAATACCACTTGAACATCTTTTCGACAGCGATGCGCTGGTTAGGAAAAATGCTCGCCGGGCCGTCTATTTGGGTCTAGTTGCTGCATTGTTAGATAGCGGTATGAACTTAGTTAACGCGGAAGACGACGCAACTGAGTTTTTCGTCAGTCTGATGGACTATATCGATTACGACGATTTCTCAGATGATCTTCCGGATATTTCGGTAATCGACTCGAGTGCTAATAGCCTAATAGATTTTGGAGCATGGCCTACAGCCCCCGCCAAACCTTTTGCAGCCAAAATTGCTTACGGTACGGATAGCCAGCCCATCATCTCGGAAGTCTATAGCTATAGATACTATGATTGGACGGAAGTACCTCCAGGTAGCGGCAATTACACTTTCGTAATAAATGATAACGAAAGCAGATATGCCGTCGAATTGTATAATCCTACGGGAGTGGATATTAACCTAAGCGGCTGGGTATTGGATCTTCAAACTACTTCTTATGATCTCAGTGGAACCATAGCAGCAGGCGGATTCTGGACCATAACTTCTCACGATGCTGACCACTTACCTAATAGCATCCCGGACCCGAAGCTGGTTCTCACACCACCAAGTGCTCCTACTCCTTTTGCTATAGGCACGGGCGAACAGCTTATTGAATTGGCGCGCCAGGGCCCGGGAGGTGCAGGGAACCTGGTTGTAGTAGATAGATGTGAAGAAAATTTCGGCCAGGTGCCACTCTATGTCGGCAATCTTATTGAGACTGTCCTAATGGATTTTCAACGGCCTGGTAATAATTATGATGGTGATTTGATACCTGCTATTGCTGTTTTTCAGGATGGTTTGCCAAACATCACTTTGGGAACCTTTCCTACAATTAATAACAGTGGCGCTGGTGGCCAGCTTGTGTTTCCTGCTATTTCCGATGGCCAACTGCATAGTCTCGGCGAGCTTTTCTATGTACTGCGCGTAGCTTATAACGGGGCCAATGCTTCACTGATCCTGGCTATGGAAGCCCAGCCGGACGGTGATTCAACCTATCGCCTGGACCCCAGCGGCGCCGCTGGTCGCAAGATTCTGCAATATTTCACTCTCCGCACAGGCCTATATGATAATGCTGACAATGACGGCGACGGCTATAGGGACGACGTTAAGATCATCGACGGCACCTCCGCCACAGCCAAGGAAATTGTCCCGGAGGCACGCGTACCCGGCCTGATCAATGTCAATACGGCTCCTTATGGAGTTCTCCAGGCACTTCACTACTACTATCAGTCGGCGCAAAACGATATTGCTCAGTTTATATGGAGAAAACGCCCCTTTACTACTCTGGGTAGTGTAGCCAACAAAATTGCCACTGAAACTTACACTCCCGTACCACCTGATTTACCCATACCCATAACACCTGCTGACCTTAGTAAAGATGAAGATTCAACTGTCGGTTCGCCGGACGGTATTACCGTGGACAACGAAGAAAAGCTATTCCACTTTAGAAACGTGGCTAATCTGATAAGCGTGCGGTCGGATGTGTTTGTGGTGTATATAACCATCCAGGCCAGCGATCGGGATGGGAAGTTTACTAATCCTACGGCTACGCTGCGGACGATGGCGATTGTGGACAGGTCGTTTTGTCTTCGGCCGCAGGGCACGACTCTGGCGGCTATTCCTTTGCCGAGGATAGTGGCCCAGACGACATTGCCATAGCAAAATCAAATTGCAAAAGTCAAATATCAAAATTACAGATAAAAAATCAAAAAGATAAAAACCACAGCGGCGAATTATCACTTTTCGAGCGGGCAGGCGAGGAAGTGGCCGGGGGAGATTTCCTGCAGCGAGGGCCGGTGCACGCGGCAGTGGTCCTGGGATTGTGGACAGCGAGGATAGAAGGGGCAGCCAGCCGGTGGAGCTGGGGAGATTTCATCGGGCACGCTGAGGCGGTCGCGGCGGATGTGGGGGTCGGGCAGGGGTATGGCTGAGAGCAAGGTGCGGGTATAGGGATGGGCGGGGTTGCGGTAGAGCTCGTCGGCCCAGGCCCGCTCGACAATTTGGCCCAGATACATGACGGCCACCTGGGCGGAGAAGTGCTCGACGACGGCGAGGTTGTGGGCGATGAAGAGGTAACTCAGTCCGAGCTGATCCTGGAGGTCGGCTAAGAGGTTTAGTATTTGGGCTTGGATAGAAACGTCGAGGGAGGAGACGGGTTCGTCGCAGACGATAAGGCGGGGCTCGAGGGCCAGGGCCCGGGCGATTCCGATGCGTTGTCGCTGACCGCCGGAGAACTCGTGTGGATAGCGATTGAGATATCGGGGGCTCAGACCGACGCGCTGGAGCAGGTCGGCGACCTTTTGGCGCAAGGCTCGGCCGCGGGCTAGGCGGTGGACCTTGAGTGGTTCGCCGACGATGGCCTCTACGGTCATGCGGGGGTTTAGTGAGCCGACGGGATCCTGGAAGATGATCTGCATCTGTCGGCGGAGGTTTCTCAGGCTGCGGCGGTCGGCATCGAAGACGGATTGGCCGTCAAAATGGACTTCGCCGGCGGTGGCGGGGATGAGCCGAAGGATGGTTCGGCCGAGGGTGGTCTTTCCGCATCCGCTTTCGCCGACCAGGCCGAGGGTTTGGCCACGGGGGATGTCGAGGTCGATATCATCGACGGCGCGGACCCAGCCGCGGACGCGAGAAAAGACTCCTCGGCGAATGGGGAAGTAGGTTTTGAGGCCGCGGATTTGCATGATGTGTCCGTTGGTGTTAGTCATGGGTGGGCACCTCCTCTGAACTTGGCTGCGAAGGGATGTCACAAGGAGGGGCGTGCTCATAGTCGGGGGCTTTCCAGCAGGCGACGGTGTGGCTGGGCTGGACCTGGCGGAGTTGAGGCTCGGCGGTTTGGCAGCGCTTGTCCTCTCGGCCGAGCGGGCAGCGGGGGTGGAACTTGCAGCCGGTGGGAAAGGCCAGGGGGTTGGGGACGTTTCCACCGATGGCTTCGAGTCGGCGCTTTTTCTGACCCAGACGCGGCAGAGAACGGAACAGGCCCTGGGTGTATGGATGGCAGGGTTGGTCAAAGAGGGTTTCGACGGAGGTGTACTCGACGATTTTGCTGGCGTACATGACGGCAACGGTGTGGGCGATCTGGGCGATGACGGCGAGGTCGTGAGTGATCAGCACGATGGCCATCTGCTGAGAGGCCTGGAGCTGGCGGAGAAGGTCGAGGATCTGGGCTTGGATGGTTACGTCGAGAGCAGTGGTGGGCTCGTCGGCGATAAGCACGGCGGGGCGGCAGGAAAGGGCCATGGCGATCATGACGCGTTGGCGGAGGCCGCCGCTGAGCTGGTGGGGATAAGCGTAAAGGCGTTGGGCGGGGGCGCGGATGCCGACGCGGCGGAGAGATTCGACGGCCAGCTCGCGGGCCTGGGCGGTGCTGAGGTTTTGGTGGAGCTTGATGGCTTCGACGATTTGATTGCCGACGGTGAAGACGGGGTTGAGGCTGGTCATGGGCTCCTGGAAGATCATGGCGATTTCGTTGCCGCGAATTTGGCGCATTTGTCTTTGGGGGAGTCTGAGCAGGTCCCGGCCTTTGAAGAGGACTTGGCCAGCGACGATTTTTCCGGGCGGTGAAGGGACCAGGCGCATAACGCTCAGGGCACAGACGCTTTTTCCGCAGCCGCTTTCACCGACGATGCCGAGGGTTTGTGCAGGGTTAACCTGCCAGCAGACGTCATCGACGGCCCGGACTAGCCCGTTCTCTGTGCGAAAGTGGGTGGAGAGATTTTTTACTGTGAGTAGAGACTCATTCATATCTGTTTAGTTTCTTTGGGATCCAGGGCAATGCGCATACCCTCGCCGGTGAGGTAGAAGGCCAAGGTGGTGATAAAGATAGCCATGCCGGGGAAGACAATGAGCCACCAGGCATCAAGAATGTATTGTTTTCCGCCGGCAATGATATTTCCCCAACTGGGGTCTGGTGGCTGAACGCCAAAGCCAAGATAACTCAGCGAGGCCTCGTACAGAATTGCTCCGGCCACGCCGAGGACGGCACTGACGAAGACGGGCGGCAGGGCATTGGGCAGGATGTGTCGGAAAATAATGCGCAAGTGGGGGGCGCCGGTGGCCCGGGCGGCCTGGACGTAATCCGTTTCCCGAAGGGTGAGAAATTCAGCGCGAACCAGACGACTGGTGGCCATCCAGCGGGTTAGGCCTATGACAATAGCAATATACCAAATATTCGGTCTAACCAGAGCTGCGACGGTCAATACCAGAAAGAATGTGGGGATGGACAACATGATGTCCACAAATCGCATAATGATTGCATCTATCCAACCGCCGAAGTAGCCGCTTATGCTGCCCAGGGTAACACCAATAACTACGCTTATGCCGACGGCTATAAATCCGATCAGCAGAGAAATGTGGGTGGCCAACAGAACTCGAGCCAACACATCGCGACCTAAATCGTCAGTGCCCAGAGGGTGTCCGACTGATGGGGGCGTAAATTGTGCAGGAGGGTCGGGTTGATTCGGATCGGCGGGCCAATGTACTCCGGAAAGATGTAAAATCCAATAACTCAGACCCACGGCGAACAACAGGATCAAAACCACCAAAGCAATAAGGCTCGGAATGTTCTTTCGAAAGCGCCGCCAGAAACTCGAACCCACGACTGTGGGCACAGGCGTTGATTCAGACGTGTCAATAGTTGCTTCTGCCATGGTTAGAATCCTAGCCAAGTCTGACGCGTGGATCGACAACCGCGTAAAGTACATCAGCTATCAAGTTACCCAAAACCACCAGTATCGAGGAAATAGTAAGCGAAACCATGATGATGGGCATATCACGCTCCAACAGGGCCTGAAAGGTCAAACGGCCCATGCCGGGATAACCGAAGATCTGCTCGATAATGACAGCGCCACCCAAAAACTCCGGCAGCAGGTAACCTATATAAGTGATTATGGGCCTTAGGCTGTTCCGAAGAGCATGTTTGTAGGCCACCTTTGATTCGGGCAGTCCCTTAGCTCGGGCGGTGCGGATGTAATCCTCATTCATGGCCTCGACCATAGAGGCCCGTATATAACGGCTCTGGATGGCAACAAGACTAAGCGACAAGGTCAGAGCCGGTAAGAAAACGTGCCAAGTAAAATCAACCAAGGCCGTAAAAGGACTGCTAAATTCGACGCCGAAGGTGTGCGTACCAATGACCGGAACATGCCAGAAACGCACCAAGAACAAAATCAACATATAAGCTACCCAGAAGGCCGGTAAAGAAATCAGCCCAAAGCTGGCCACGCTTACCAGACGGTCCTGCCATCGGCCGCGATGTTGGGAGGCATAGATACCTAGAGGCAACGAGCCACTAAAGCTGATAATAAAGGTCATCAGCCCCAGGGCCAGCGTGGCGGGCAATCGGTCCAGGACCTTGAGTATAGCGGACTGGTTGTCCTTGAAGCTGACCAGTCGGCCGGTGAACATATCCCGCATGGTCAGAAGGTATTGCACATGCAAGGGCTTATCGAAATGAAACTGCTTGGCGATCATTTCCTGAACAATCGGGCTTAGTCCGGGATTCATCTCCACACCCGGCAAGGTGGCCTGCCCGCCGGGGGCCAGGTTTATGAGGAAGAAGGTTATTACCGTAATGCCCAGCAGCAAAGGAATGGATATAAGCAATCGTCGAATGATGAAGGTCAGCATACCAGCAGTTCCTTACCGGGCCATCTCGGGCGCCAGAGAAGCCGGGGCCCACCAGGGCATGTAATGATCATAACCATGATAGCCCGCCCGTGTATTTCGCACCGGTTCAACAATCCAGCTACCATCTTCAGTCGGGCGCCGCACCACATACATGTTCCTATACAAAGCGCAAGCCCCGTAGCCTTGCAACAAGAATAGGTACGGCTGGTCCCGGTAAATGATTTCCTGCAGACGCCCACATAGCCTGGCAATCTCCTCCCTATCGAAAGTCGTACGAATCTTAACCAGCAGTTCATCAACTTCGGGATTCACATAGGAGCAGTGGTTAAACCTTGGGGGCTCAATCTGCGAACTGTGCCATAATTCGAACTCGTCGTAACTGTAACCACTGAACCAGCCAAGTATCATCGCGTCAAACTGACGAGTGTTCATGTAGTTCTTGAGAAACACCGCCCACTCATACATAGCCGTGTTCACTTTGATGCCTATTTTCTTCAGATCGTCCTGGACCAGTACCTGAATCAAAGCCCGCTGGACATTGCCGTGGTTGGTTATCAGGTCAAATTCAAATCGTTTCCCATCTTTGTCCAGCCAGCCATCATCATCGGTATCAACCCATCCGGCCTGGGCGAGCATCTTTCGAGCCTGGTCGGGATCATAGGGGTAGGGCTTGATATCTTTATTAGCAAACCACATTTGTAAGGGGAAGGTCCCGTTGGACGGGCGGCCGTATCCGTAATAGACGTACTTGATGATTCGATCTATATCCACAGCATGAGCCAGGGCCACCCGCACCCGCCTATCCGCAAAAAGAGGGTTCTTCAGATTCCAGCCTATGTAAAGATACCCTTGACTCCACCGTCGAAAGAGCTCGAATCTTTCCGATTCCTGCTGAAAACGTTTTATCTGATAAAAGAGCAGCACAGATGTATCAAACCCCTTAGAGTCAAAAGCAATCGAATTGACGAAGGCATCTGGAACTACCCGATAGACCACAGCTGGTAGACTGGGAGGTCCTTCAAAATAGTCAGGGTTAGCCTCTAAACGCACGTATTCATTGTGTTTCCATTCCGCGAAGCGGAATCGGCCGGTAGCGATAGGCTTGGAATCATAATTATCTGCCCACCACTGAGCACTTTTTCCCTCCAAGATGTGCTTTGGAATTAATTGTAGAGGCTCCCAGCTAGACAAACATAGACCGTAGGGCACCCTATAGGTGACGATGAAAGTATATGGGTCGGGTGTTATCACATGCTTTACTAACCAGTAGTACCCAGCCAGTCGAGAGCGGTACTGCGGATCAACTACACATCGATAAGTAAACTCTGCATCAGCGGAGGTCAGCGGCGCTCCGTCGTGCCAGCGCACGCCTTTGTGAATCTTGAAGGTGATAACCGGCTCATTCAGAAGGGCCTGGTCAAGATGATCTAGTATCTCTCCTGCCGACCCCTCCTCGCCTGTAAAAACCTCGAGAATTTCTGTTCTGAACTTTGTTCCCTTGCCTACTACGGTAACACTCAGCAACAGGTCGTTGATTACTACTGTCTCAAAAAGCTGCACACCTTCCAGCGACTCAGTTAAGGTGGATAACCTCTCCCTGATCACATCCGTGGTAGCTAATTGGCCGTCGGTGAGTTTTTCCGTTGGGTCGTGACTGAGCGTCAACACTGTTACCGGCAAAAGCTTTTGGCTATCTATGATGTCAAATAGTTCTCGCTCATAGCTCGTGCCAGCAGCAACGCCACTTTCAGGGTCTTCGAAGTGCAGCTTAATCGTTTTACCTTCGGCTTTACACGACACCAACTTCATGGCGGGCCATTTTGCTTTTGCAGCATTAATTTTTTCTAGAGCCTTGGATGCTTCACCGGCTGAAGTAAAAAAGGCTGTAGAATTCTGTGTTATCCAATATTCCTCAGCCAAGTCGCCCACAATATTCAGATGTTCGTCATATTTGACCAATGCGTTAAAAACAAACCACTGTACCTCACCAGCGGAGACCGACTGAGAAATGATCGGGTTGAGCGTATCCGGCTCGCCGATGCTGCCGATAGTTAGCTGCTCTTTTTTGTTGGCGATGTTGTGCTGGCGGACGACGAAGAAGGCCATGATCATCCAGGCAGCCAATAGAATGAGCGGCAAAATAAGCAAGCGTTTGATAAGCACGTCTGCAGCCTAAAAGATCCGGAAGATTTCCAGTCGGCCAGCGAGCAAATTTAACAGCTATATACTATCGTCTTGGGCACAGAAGTCCAGGATGGGCCAAGTGGCACAGCAGGGGCTAGAGTTATTCTTCTTTGGGCGGGGCTAAGGTGCGATGGGCCTCTTCGAGCTGTTCGATGATGGGAATGTTCTGGGGGCACTTTTCCAGGCAGTTGCGGCATTGGGTGCACTGGGAGGCATCATGCTGGCCGGAAACGAGCCATCCGTAGAGGGTTCTAGCCCGGGCGTGGAGGTTGTAAACGCGGAATTCGTTCATGAGGCGAAAGATTCCGGGTATGTCTACGCCCTGTTCACAAGGCAGACAATACCGACAGCTGGTACAGTACAAGTCGGCGAGCTTCTCCTTGGCCTCGATCATGGTTTTGATTTTTTTCCGCTCGGCAGGGCTGAGAGGCTCAGCGGAGCGGGCAGCCTGGATGTTCTGGTTGAGCTGCTGGGAGGAGCTCATTCCGGAAAAGGCCACGTCGATGTCCTGGTTGTCCCAGACGAAGCGCAGGCAAGCAACGGCCTCGGAACTGCTGCGTTCGAGGAGTCCGTCGGCAAGCTCGTGGGGCCCGGCCAAGTGCCCGCCGGCGACGGGGCCCATGATGCCGACGCCGAGTCCTTTGCCGTGGGCGTGGGCCAGGACCTTGCTATAGCGGCGGTCAATCATGTTGTACTGGAGGAGAATGCACTCGAATAGGCCGGTGTCAATCAGCTTGATCACGTTGTCGGGTGTATCGTGGCTGGAAAAGCCTATGTGGCGGATTTGTCCGGCGGCCTTGGCGCTTTCGAGAACGAGCAGGATTTTCTGCCAGTTCCTCTGGAAGGCCTCCAGGGAGAGCGAATGCATGAGGTAGAAGTCTATGTATGTGCCGAGGCGTTTGAGGGCGAGATCGAGGCGGGTTTGGAAGGTGTCGTCAGGCTTTTCGTCGGCGTAGAGGCCGACCTTGGTTTGGATGTAGAAGGTTTCGCGGGGGCGTCCGCGAATGGCCCGACCGATGGCCACCTCGCTGTCGCCGTCGTGGTAGTTAAGCATAGAATCGATAATGTTTATGCCGCCGTCGAGTGCCTGGCGGATAAGCTCGACGGCAGGGTCGAAGTCGACTTTGCCGTCGGGGGTGGTGGGCAGGCGCATGGCTCCGAGTCCCAGGCGGGAAACCTTGAGGCCGGTTCGGCCGTAATCTCTAAGCGGTATTGCCTGGGGCATGTACAAGGTTCCTTGTGAAAAAAGCGATTGCGAGTTTATGTACGTTTCCTGGCCAGGAATCTGGCGCCGGCCAATTGGCGGATAAGGCCCTTCAATTGCAACATGGTCAGGGCGGAGGAGACCTGGCCAGCAGCGAGCTCAGTAGCGGCGCAGAATTCGTCAACGGTCATGGGCTCATCTGTGGCTGCGGTAAGAATAGCCTTTTCCGCGTCGGAAAGATTGGCGGGCAAGGCGGGGGCGGCCGGCGGCTGATCGTCGTGGTCGGTCCCGATGCGCATGGTTTGACCAAGGTCTCCTAATTCATCGAGGATGTCTTCCAGGGATCTGATCAGGCAGGCGCCGTCTCTTATTAGCTGGTTGGTACCACCGGCGGCGAGATTGTCGACCCGACCGGGCAGGGCAAAAACCTCTCGGCCCTGCTCGGCGGCTGTGCGAGCAGTAATCATGGCCCCGCTGCGGAGGGGACCTTCAATAATCAGCACACCCAAGGAAAGACCGCTGATGATGCGATTGCGTCTGGGGAAATTTTCAGACAGGGGCTCGGCGAGCATAGGGAACTCAGAGATAACCGCGCCCTGAACGGTGATGGCTCGATAGAGATCGGCGTTTTCGGGTGGAAAGACGCGGCCAAGGCCGCAGCCCTGCACGGCGATGGTTCGCCCGCCGGCCTTGAGGGCACCGTGGTGTGCGGCGGAGTCGATTCCCCGGGCCAAGCCGGATACGATGGTGAAACCGGCCCTGGCCAAGGCGGCAGCGAATCTTTCGGCCTGCTCGAGGCCGTAACGGCTTGGGCGTCTGGTGCCGACAATGGCTATGGCCGTGGCATCTTCGGGCTGGAGCTCTCCATCGACGTAGAGGATGGGGGGAGGATCGTAGATATTCTTCAGACCGACGGGGTAAGACGGACTATCCCAGCAGAGCAGGTCGACTCCGGCCTTGGCGACCAAGCTCAGCTCCTTGTCAACATCCACCTGCCGGCGAGCAGAGACTATCCCGTCGGCTCGGATGCGGCCTATTCCTTCGACACAGGCAAGGGCTGAACGGTCTGCCTTTAGAGCGGCTGATGCGGAACCGAAGGTCTGCAGAAGCTGCCGAAAAATCGTCGGTCCCACACCAGCGGTCAAATGCAGGTGCAAATAACTGCTTATAGCGTCGCCATGGGCCATTGGCTCATTGATCTTTGCCATATTCCTCTTTGGGCGTAACGTAGTGCCCTAAAGGGCGCAACAAAGGCCATTTTAACCTAACAACAGTCTAATAGGCTGGTTACATCGACATGCCCGCTTAGCTTCCGGGCAAGGCCGTCTCTAAACGGGGCAGATTCGACGAACGCCCAAAAAGAGGAGCGATAGGGTTTTTTAAGTTTATCGAGCAATACACGATATTTCTCATCCGTTTCTAAGCGAATGTATGAACAAATGTTACAGTCATTTCGTATGGTTGTCAACAGCTAAAAAAGACCTAATGAGGCCGATTTGTAGGAGTAGGGTCTTGACATTAGGCTGTTTTCGGCTAGAATTTGCGAAGTATTGTAGTTGAAGCCCTTTTCCCGGTTTTGTGGTCCAGACGATGAGCCCCACAGTCGCCCGAAAAACCCGGCCCGCGCGCTCACGGCGTGCCCGAGGCCCTTTTCCCACGTATAATTCGGCTCTGAGGTATCTGTTTTCGAGCACAGATTACGAGCAGAGCGGCCCGCCACGGGGATATAACATCGACAACTTCAGTCTGGACCGAATGCGACGTCTGCTGGGCAAGTTGGGTGCTCCCCACCGGATGCTCAACGCGGTGCATATCGCGGGGACCAAAGGGAAAGGCTCGACAGCGGCTATGCTGGCAGCGATGCTGCAGGGTAGCGGTTTTCGGGTGGGGATGTACACCTCGCCGCACCTGGTGGAACTGCGGGAGCGGATTCAGGTCAACGGGCGAATGATCTCCGAACCGGAATTGCGGGTCCTTCTAGGTAAGGTTTTCACGGCAGTAAAGAAACTGGGCAACGGGCGCTCACCGACTTTTTTCGAAATAATGACCGCGGTGGCCTTTGTGCACTTTGTGGAGAAAGACGTTGACGTAGCAGTGATCGAAAGCGGTCTGGGGGGCCGACTGGACTCGACCAATGTACTCAGGCCAAAGGTCTGCGGTATAACCAGTATCAGCCACGACCACTGCCAGCAGTTGGGGGATACGCTGGGCAGCATCGCGTCGGAAAAGGCGGGTATCTTCAAGCGTGGGGTACCAGTGGTATCCGTGCCTCAGGCAGCGGAGGCTGAACAGGCCCTGCGCAAAGTTGCCAGCGCGGCAGGGACGAGTGTAGCGTTTACAGGCAAAGATATTGACTTTTCTCTACGGTTTGAGTCGACCAAGGGGGGCGGACCTCAGACGCGTGTTTGCGTAACTACACCTTTGAGCCGATTCGAGCACCTTCGGGTTCCCCTGGCCGGTGAACACCAGGCGGTGAACTGCGGACTAGCGCTGGCGCTACTGGATAAGCTCAAAGAGCTGGGCTACGACATAGATGATGAGCGAGCTATCCGGGGGCTGTCGCGGACGGTGTTGCCGGGGCGCATGGAACTGCTGCATAGCGATCCTCGGGTAATAGTGGACGGGGCCCACAATCCGGGCAGTATCGAGGCCCTGATGTTGGCCATTGGGCAGAATATCAGTTACGACTCGATGGTGGTGATTTTCGGGTGCTGCACGGACAAAGACGTGAGCAGCATGCTGCGGCGGGTAAGGCAAGGTGCAGATAAAGTTATCTTCACCAGAAGCTCGAGCCCGCGCAGTGCGGATCCGGAAGAGCTGGCCAATATGTATTCGTCGCTGGGGGGGATGTGCCAAGCGACTGATTCTTTCCCGGAGGCTCTGCGTCAGGCCTACGCGGCTGTCTCGCGGGGGGATCTGATCTGCGTAACCGGTTCGTTCTACTTGGTGGGCGAAGCTAAGAAACACTTCAATCGGCTAGACTAGGCCGGATATTGGATGAGTCTTGTGCGCCGGCGAGTTCTTTTTGTAAGAAGCCCGTGCGAAGGCGGCGGACGGTGCCTATGGCGGTGGGGGGGCTATGGGCTTGAGTATACCTTCCAGGATTTTTCCGACTTCTCTGGCGGCCTGATTTCGCAGGACGCGGGAGATCTGCTCCAAGAGGAGCCCGGGGAAGGCGGCGACGTCGAGCCGGGGCTTGCTGAGAGTGCCGGTTATGGGCAGGTAAATGCGCTGGTCTGCGAGGAATTTGATGAGCTCGGGGCGGTTGCCCAACATGGAGGGCAAGATGGGGATGCCGACCCGCATGCTTATGCTTTCATCCAAGCCGACCTGGCCGGAAAATGACAAGTCCAGCAGGTGGCTAAAAACAATGTGCATATCTTTGTAGCTGACGACGCCATCGGAAAGCTCGATACTGACCGGGCGGAGCTCGCCAAGCTTGCTGGAGAGGTCAAGATCGAGTATGGAAGCCAAATCCGCCATTATCCCCTTTCTGGGCTGGAAGAGAAGGTCTTTGCCGCTGAACAGGCCCTTCATTTTGGCGGTCTGTCTCCATTTGGCTGGGTCGTCTATGAGCAGGTGGTTGCAGATGAAGCTGACGGTGCCGGAGACTTGGTGGTTATCGGCGAAGACGGGGTTGATAAACTTCAACAGAGCGTTGGACATTTGGGCGTTGATCTGAACGTCTTCGACAAGGTTGATGGGCTGGGAGATTACGAGAAACGGTTTTGTGCGGGCCAGAGAAACCTGAGCCTGGAAGTTAATTTTTCCCTTGTTGGCTGGTATGGTGCTGGGGGGAATGGTCAGCAGGCCCTGTTTTACATGCATGTCAATGTCGGCAGGTCCGAGGGTCACGCCTGCAAGCTCCTGCCGGTCGATGTGCAACGCAGCCGGCCCACTGAGCGAAGCAAGCCAATCCGTGCTGCCTGGTGTGCCGGTGAGAGTCATATTGGCACTGCCCGAGCCGGTGAGCTCAGGCCAATTGCTAAACCAAGGCTGCATGACGCGACTGAGTCGCTGGAGGTCAGAGTGTACCTGGAGGGTGATCTTGGCAGGTGAGGCTGGAGAGGAGAGGCCTGTTGTTACTTGAGCATTGACCTGGAGGAAATCGGAAGAGACATCCAAGCGGCTCAGCTCGAGGGTCTTGGCGGCGCGGTCGGCAGAACCTTCGATCTGCAGAGAGATTTTCGGTTCGGCGAAGACTGGTCGGCCGGGTGGGCGAAGCTTCAGATTGAGAATCTGCGAGTCGAGTGTAAAACTTTCCTGCTGAGTTTGCCGGGAATAGGAGGCTTGGCCGGCCAACTGTCCGGCGAGCTCGGTTTTGGGATCGAGCTTGGCGAAGGTGACCAACCAGGGGTTGAGCCGGCGGAGGTCGCCCTGGAAGTCGGCCTGGGTATGGATGTCAAACTTGCCGTCCGGTTGCCGGGCGAGGGTTAGCTTTTGGAAGCGGGCGGTCAGGCCAGCTAATTTGAGCTGCGGCAATTCGCCATCCAGGGTTCGAGAGTTGAGATCGTATAGCAGCTTGTGCTCAAGAGTGACGCGGGGCTCAAGCAGAGTCCGGCCGTCTTCGTAGGTGATACGAAGGTCCTGGAGGGTGGTTGCTCCATCACAAGCGATGATTTGAGGACGGGGGGCGGCGAAGGTCAGGGCGCTGTCGAGCGTGCCCTGTAGCTGGAAGTCCTGGGGTGAAGAACCGAAGGCTAGGGTAAGCTCCTGCAATCGGGCCAGGTCGGCTGTGATTTGGGCCTGGCCGGTGACGGCCAGTGGCTTGGGATCGATTTGCCCGGAGAATTGAAGCTCGGTGCGGTCGGTGAGGAGCTGGGCTTGTTTGAAGGAAAGAGCAGCTATTTGATTGTTCTCGGTGCGAGTGAGAGAACCGTCGAGGATTAGTCGAAGGTGGGGCTCGCGAAGGTCGCGCTGGGCCAAGCCAGCAATGAGAAGATT
The DNA here is from genome assembly GCA_030614915.1 of Actinomycetes bacterium. GTDB lineage: Bacteria > Planctomycetota > Phycisphaerae > JAACET01 > JAACET01 > JAACET01. The sequence continues at coordinate 155,506 of JAUXAG010000002.1, forward strand.
GTCGGCAGTCAACTCGGTGAGGAAATTGATCCGGTGGTCCTGGGTGGTGATGTCGGCGTTACAGAGGAGCTGGCCGTCGAGGTCGAGTTTGCCGAGGTCGGCGAATTGGGCCAAATAGGTTTGCAAGGTAGACAAATCACTTTTTAATTTGATTTGGCCGGTGACCGCTAGTGGCTTGGGATCGATTTGCCCGGAGAATTGAAGCTGAGTGCGCTCGGTTAGGAACTGGGCCTGTTTGAAGGAAAGGGCAGCTATTTGATTATTGTCGGTACGGGTAAGAGAACCGTCGAGGATCAGTTGAAGGTGTGGCTCGCGGAGATCGCGTCTTGCCAGGCCAGTGATAAAGAGATCGGTGGCGGTCAGGTCGGCCTGGCAGTTTAACCGGCGGTCCTGGGTGGTGATGTCGGCATTACAGAGGAGCTGGCCGGCGAGGTCGAGTTTGCCGAGGTCGATGAATTGGGACAGGTAGCTATTCGCCCTGGATAAATCGGTTTCCAATTGCATCCGACCAGAGACGGTCAAAGGCTGGAGATTGCAACTGCCGGCGAATTGAAGCTGGGTCTCGTCGGCGAGGAGTTGGGCCCGTTCAATGGAGACCGCAGCGATTTGCTTATCCTGGGCCAAGGTGAGAGAACCTTGGAGGTTCAATCTAATCTGGGGCTCACGAAGGTCGCGGGGTGTCAGCCCGTGGAGGAAGAGGTCGGTTCCGGTAAGGTCGAGCTGGAAGTCCAAGTGCCGTGGGGCGGTGGTGAGCTTTGCATCGCAGAGGAGCTGTCCGGCGAAGCTACTGTCGCCAAGGTCTATGAATCGAGCCAACTGAATATTGAGCTTGGCGAGGTCGAGGTCGGCCTGGAGAGTGAGGTCGTTTGCTTTTCCGGTGGCGGAGAGGCTGCCGAAGCCGCTGTTGGCAGATATCCGGCGAATCTGAAGGTCCTGCTCTTTGGTGCGGACAAGGTCAAAGCTGAATTCGACGGGTTCGTCGAGTTGGATGTTCCTTTTTGGCGTAGAGCCTTGCATATTCTGCAAGGCAGCGGTGCCGATCAGTTGGGTGCTGCCGTCAGCGGTGGTAATAGTGTAGTTGGCAATTAGATCGCCACCAGTAATTTTTAGCTCGGGTTGAAGGTGCAAGGTAGCCGGCAATTGATTGAGTATCTTGGGCAAGTCGGCACTTAGCCGGCCATCCAAGCGAGCCGAACCCAGTTCGGGCAATTTGTCGGTGGAGGCCAAATGCATGGTGCCGCTGGTTTGGATGTTGATTAGGTCGGAGGCCAGAATTAATTCGTCGAGGGTCAGCAGAGTATCGCGGTGGTGGGCCTGGGCGCTGAGGGAAAAATCGCGCAGATGTAATTCGTCGCTCTTGAAAAGCTTACCGGTGAGTCTAATGTCAGCCGAGTTAGCTTGACATTCGAGTTTAATATTCTCAAGCCCATCCATTCGGACATGCCCCCGGAGATCCAATAGACCCGCAGTTTCCAGCTTGAGTCCCGCTCGCTGTAAAAGCGGTGACAACAATCGCAAACCAAGCTGTTTGACACTGACCTTTGCACTTGCCTTTACTAACTCCGGTACAAAGCCACCGTCGTCTCGGCGAGGAATGGTTCCCTCAGCCTCGATTTTGCCTTGGCCCCGAGCGTCGGTCAAATCGCAGTTGAGCTTAAAGCTGACCGGCTGCCCAGAGGGGGACACTTGCACGGAAGCGTCGATATTGTGAATGGATAAGGGGGGGGCGTCGGGTCTGTGGATGCGCACGACACCCTCAGTAATCTGCAGGTCAAAGGAAGGTTGGGTGGAGCTCGGGCTGGCGGGCCCGCGGGAAGGTGCAGCAATCTTTTCCAGGCTCGTATGCCACTGGCGGTCGAAGCGAATATCCAAGCGAAGGCTGCCCAGATTGATTTTACCCAGGCGAGGGTTTTGGCCCAGAAGCGAGAAGTAGGACGGATTGAGGGAAAGGTTTTTGATTTCAGCGACGGGCTCCGAGTCTTCGTCTTCGAGAGATAGTCCCTGGATATCGACGCCAGTGAACCAGCCGATGGACCAGGAGTCGATGGATAGCCGCCCATTGATACGCTGATTAATCTGCCGCAGGGCTAATTTGCGGAACGGCGAAGTGGAAACGATGGTCGGACCCAGAGCGATAAGGACCAAGACTGCGGCCAGGGCGATCAGTAAGATTTTGAGCCAGCGGGGGAGCTTTTTGAGCGCAATGGGTAGTAGTGTTTTTTCTTTTGTGGACATTATGCAGTTCCCAAGGAATCGGTCCGTGAGGAGGTCGGGGGGCCATTAAGATAAGTGATAGTTCCGCCGGCGACAACGGTTTGGCAGTGGTTGTAGAGGACCAGTCGCTGGCCAGGACAAGGGGCAAATTGGGGCTCATTGAATTTGACCATTGTTTGGGGGCCGACTTGGAGAACGGTGCACGGGCAGGCTTGTCCGGGAGAGCGGATTTGGCCGAACAACTGCCGGCCGAGCTGGAGCTCGTCGGGCAAAAAGGTGTTTACGCTGCTCATGGATACATGGCGGCGGAGGGCTTCTTGGCGGGTTCCGAGGATAACGCTGTTATCGCCGGGGCAGATGCGGGTTACGTAAAGGGGCTCGGTGAATGCGATGCCGAGTCCGCGGCGCTGGCCAAGGGTGTAATTGAAGATGCCTTGGTGTTGGCCGAGGACCTTGCCGTCCGAATCAAGTATGGGGCCGGGATGGGGAACGGCTTCTTGGCCGAGGGCGTCTCGGTAGTTGCCCTGGCCGGCGAAACACAACTCCATGCTGTCGGGCTTGTCGGCAACATTAAGTCCTCTTGTGCGGGCCAAGCTGCGAACCTTTTGTTTGGTGAGCTCTCCAAGAGGCAGGACGAGCCGGCCGAGGCGGTGGGCAGAGATGCCGTGGAGAAAGTAGCTTTGGTCTCTGGAGTTGTCATTGGAGCGAACAAGGCAGGAATGACCGTTGGACTGGATGAGGCGGGCATAGTGACCGGTGGCTAAATGGCGGATGCCGAAGGTAGCTTCCAGGAAGTCCCAGACCAGAGTGAACTTTAGGAAGGTGTTGCAGTCGACACAGGGGCAGGGGGTCCAGCCTTGGTTGTATGCACGGCGGAAGGGTTCGATGACGAATTTGTGGAAGGCCTGCTCGACGTCGAGGAAATAATGGGGGATGTCGAGTTGGTCACAGATAAAGGCGGCCTGGGTTCCGCAACAGGGGCTGGGGTGGTTGCACTGTTGGGCGAGGGGGATTTTCATGGTGATCCCAAGGACGTCCCAGCCAGCGTCCTTGAGGAGCATGGCGGTGACGGAGCTATCGACGCCGCCGCTCATGAGAACGGCAATTTGTTTGGCGGAGGGCTGGGCAGTCCAGGGCTCAAACGTGGGCGGTAAGAGTTTCAATTGACTATTATCCATGGTAGCCCGGTACTAATAGTCCGCTGTGTTGATGTCTTTGAAGCCTCGTTGGCGAGCTTTGCGGACAATGCGTTTTATGAATCTTTTGTGTTTGCGGTCAGAGGTTCTCCAGTCGCTGCTGGCGGTCGTGGGCCTCGAGGGCGTCCAGGAGAGTATCGAGCTCGCCGGTGATGATGCGGTCGAGGCTGTAGAGATCGAGATTGATGCGGTGGTCACTGAGGCGGTTCTGCGGGAAATTGTAGGTTCGGATTCGCTGGGAGCGGTCGCCGGAGCCAATCATATTGCGGCGGGTGGATTCGCGCTGGGCTCGCTTTATGGATTCGAAGTGATCGAAGAGTCGTGATTTGAGGATTCTCCAGGCCTTGGCCCGATTCTTGTGCTGGGATTTTTCATCCTGCATAGAAACAGTGATTCCGGTGGGCAGGTGGGTGAGCCTGATGGCGGAGGAGACTTTATTGACGTTCTGTCCCCCGGGACCGCTGGCCCGGAAGACATCCTCGCGGACTTCGTCGGGCTTGATATCGATATCAAGCTTTTCGGGTTCGGGCAGGACGGCAACGGTGGCGGCGGAGGTGTGGATTCGGCCCTGGGCCTCGGTGACCGGGACGCGCTGAACACGGTGGCCACCACCTTCGAAGGCTAATCGCTTATAAGCACCTCGACCAGTAACGGAAAAGATGACTTCGCGGAATCCGCCCAGATCGGTGGGAGAAAAATGGATGAGCTCGGTTTTCCAGGACTGGCTCTCGGCATAGCGAGTGTACATCTGGTAGAGGTCTCTAGCGAAGAGGGCGGCTTCCTCACCACCGGTTCCGGCCCGGACTTCCATGATGCAGGAATCGACGTCCAACTGCTCGTCGGTGATCAGGGCTTGCTTGACCTGTTCGGCGGCCTGGGCGGCCTGAGCTTGAAGCTGGGGCAATTCTTCGCGGGCTAACTGGAGTAGCTCGGGGTCGGGGTTTTCGCTGTCGGTGATTTGGCGGGCCTCTTCAAGGGCCTGGGCGGCCTGTTTGTAGTTGCGGTAGGACTCGACGAGCTTGTCGAGCCGGCCTCGCTCTTTGGAAAGCTCGATCAGACGGAGATGGTCAGAGGCCACCTCAGGTTTGGCCATCTGAAGCTCAAGCTCGGCGTGGCGGGCGGATAGTTCTTCCAGGCGAGCTACGAGGTTTTCAGCCAGCAATTCGGTGGTCATATCCACACTCCGATCGAGCAGAAGAGCCCGGTGTCCGGGACATAAGGCAAAACAAAGACGCCACGGTCAGGAGATCAAACCAGAGCCGCGGCGTGAGATAGGGTGACGGTATCTACTTTTTGTCTTTGGATTGGGCCTTTTCGTCGGTTTTTTCTGGGTCTTTAGCGGCGGGGGAAACACCTTTCCAGTTGTACTTGCGCTGGAACTTTTCGATCCGGCCGGCGGAGTCAACGTATTTCTGCTTGCCGGTGTAGAAAGGGTGGCACTTGCCGCAGACCTCGATGACAATCTTTTCCTTGGTGGAGCGAGTAACGAAAGTCTCGCCACAGCCACAAGTTACGGTGGCTCCTACATACTTGGGATGGATATCTTTCTTCATAATCATACTCCCAGAATCCAAAGGATTCTATCGGTCAGGCAGACGAAGGTCAAGAGGAAAAATCTTGGGGAGACGGGCGGGTGCGAGCTGGGACGAGGTGCGAGCTTGAGAGTCTCGGCTGGTTAGCCTAGAATATGGTCTATATGGCTTGATTTGAGCGGATGGTGGTAACTATTAGAAAAATGAGAAATGAGCAAGGAATCGACCGATAGACTGATGTCGTATACCCCGGTGGCTCTGCAGATGTACGATGTTCTAGCGGAGGACATTGAGACGGTGCGTGAGCTGTTCGCTGGGGAACTGCTGAGCGATCTGCCGGTGGTCAACGAGCGGATTGAACAGGTGGGGAAATTTCGGGGAAAGATGCTTCGTCCTTGCCTGGTATTGCTTTGCGGTCGGGCATGCGGGGAAGTGAGTCATAGCCATCATGTCGTGGCGGCGGCGGTGGAGATGATTCACATGGCGGCCCTAGTTCACGACGACGTTCTTGATGAGTCCCAGGTCCGTAGGCGGGGAGCTACGCTGAATGAACTTTACGGCAATGAGACGGCAATATTGGCGGGGGATTTTCTTCTGAGCCACGCGTTCGGGCTTTGCAGCCAATTAAGGTCGCAACGGCTGTGCAGCGTAATCGCGTCAACTACCAACATGGTGTGCGAAGGTGAGATAATGCAGGTGGCTCACAAAGGGGACCGCCAACTGACGGAAGAGGAATATCTGGAGATTATCTCGCGGAAGACGGCGAGCCTGTGTGGGACTTGCTGCCGACTGGGGGTGGAGTGCTCGGCGGGGTCGGGCGAGCTGGCCCGGGCGATGGATGATTACGGCTGTGCTCTGGGGATGGCATTTCAAATCACGGACGATTTGCTGGACCTGGTGGGCAGCGAACCGGTGGTGGGCAAAACCCTGGGGCGGGACTTTCTGCAGGGGAAACTAACCTTGCCGTTAATTAGAGCCCGGGAACGGTTAAACGGTGGTAGCCGAAGGGAACTGCTGGAGCTTCTGCGGCGGGCCCGGGCTGAGGATCTGGACCGGATACGCGATATAGTAAGCGATTGCGGGGGGCTGGATTCGGTGTACCAAACGGCGCAGGAATATATTGAGCGGGCTGTGGAAAAGCTGACCGTTCTGCCGGCCGGGACTGAGAGGGAGGCCTTGAAAAAGATGGCTGGGTTTGTCGTCGAGCGGCACACGTAGCTTGCGCTGATTGGGGTGCAGACATCAAATAGCGGGGGTTTTCTCAGGAAACGCTGAAAATAACAAGAGCGGGCGATGGGAATCGAACCCACATAGCCGGCTTGGAAGGCCGATGCTCTACCATTGAGCTACGCCCGCAGAGGCCAGATCAACAATTCCGCAGCTACAACGACATTGGAACACAGAGTTTACCCCCCGCTAGCATGCCGGTCAATGGCCTCCTGAGTTACTTGAGCGAGCCGCCTTTTTGGGGCGTTCGAAAGAGGAAATGCCCAAAGGACGGCTACCCAAAGGGTTTTACTTGGCGGGCGGCCTCTTTTTTTTATGCGCCGAAATTCAAGGGTTCTATCGTCTTTCGCAAGTCCAGTGGTCCGCCAATAAAGCCTACGACCGACTCTGTTGAGTGCACCACGGTGGCCGGTATCTGTCCATAGCAAAAGGGACCGGCCGTCAAGCCAGCCCCTTTGACCAGAATCAGCATTTTCAGATACGCCAAGTCGGCCCTACGGCCTCCGCCGCCTTATTATTAGACCCAAACTACCGGTCACCAGTAGGAACGCCAAGGTGGCTGGTTCGGGAACTAGGGCTCCGAGATCGGTAAGAGGCACTCCCTCCGTGGCTGCCGCGACTTGAGATACTTCCGAAAAGTCTGTCGGGTTGAGCTCAAAAACTGTACCTGTGGCGTTTCTTGACCCGTAGAGTTTGCCGCTGTACCACGCAAGACCGTTGTATTTGGGACCGTCAAATTTGGTAAGAACGCCAGTACCAGAGTCCCATATATAGTTGTTCTTTGTGTCGTAGCCCGCATCAACGTTACCCGTGGTGATATAGAGCTTATCATCGGGGCTGCAGGAGATGTCTCCAAATTGAAACTGTAGTGTGTTACCGGAAATATCGTCAATCTTCGTCCGCGCACCTGTACCCTTGTCCACGCTGTATAAATCGTCGGTATTCTCGCCAACCAGTAGAAGATCACCGTCTATGTCCACCGTCGCATTGTGTTCCATGGAGTCTGAGCTGTTTATGAGAGTATGCGTACCGCTAACGGGATCCCATTTAGCGAAGCCCTGGACTCCTCCAGATCCTGGAAATTCCCAGTAATATAGATCCATTCCGTCAAAGGCTATGCCGGTGGTCGGAAACAGCGCTGTGGTACTTACGACAGTAACAGTACCTGCCACAGGGTCTATTTGATAGACGTTTGTATTTGATGAACTCATTCCGTACATGTTGTCCAATAAAGTTGCTTCTACACAGGTGTACCCGCTGACCAGACACATTAGCAGTGCAACAACTGTTGTCTTTGCTAGGCTTTTCATGGTTTTGTCCTTTCTGATTTGAGTTACTTTTGCGTGGTGCCGTCACATTCACGGCCCATCGCGCCGAACTAACCTACAAAAGCTATTTTTTCGCTGCCGCAGACATAGCAAGCATCCCAGAGCCAGCAGGCCTAGTGTCGCGCTCGCTGAATCTGCTTTTTTCCGCTTCCTTCAAAAAGTTAGACGGGATCAGGATGCTGGGCGTGACGGTTCAAGCTCGATAAAATTGCATTTTTTTCGTGATATTTGAGAGAACGGTCTTACAGTCGAAGCCGCCCGGCCTGAGCAGCTTCTTTTTTTTAGACGCCTATTGTGGCGCTATTGTGGCGCACTGGGTGCGATTAGCCTGCTCCGAGAGTGCGCCGCGAGTACCCCGGCAGTGCCACAAGTTCATATATTGCAGATTGTTAGTCTAGTGCTGGCAAGGGGTTAGAAATGGGGTAGTCGGCTTGGAAGGCCGATGCTCTACCATTGAGCTACGCCCGCGGAGGCCAGATCAACAATTCCGCGGTTACAACGACATTGGAACACAGAGTTTACCCCCCGCTAGCATGCCGGTCAATGGCCTGCTGAGTTACTCGAGCGAGCCGCCTTTTTAGACTGCCCAAAAGAGAAAATTCCCAAAAGACGGTCGGAGTGGCGTTCCTTGTCGGTGGCTGGGAAAACGGTTGCCGCTCTGTCAAACCGCCAGCAGGGTGAGGGGGTATTTACCGGACCTTTACTGGATTTAGGGCCAATATAGGGGCTGCTCCGTCTCTGATTTGTGTACACGGCCCTCGGGGTAAAACATAACGCTCTATTCTATAGGCTCTTATGACGCAAGAGCCTGTTTTATAGTTCATATATGACTCATTTTTTAAGAAAAAAAGGTCAAATCTGACACTTTTTTCTTGCCGATAGCTCTGATGGTGGCTATAATTGTGGTAGATGGAGGTGATTAACATGACCAGTATAGACTACATTTCCAGTAAGCTTGATGAGCGCAGGCGTACCTTGGGAATGCCACTAAACGAACTGAGCAGGCGCGCCAACGTGTCTCTCAGCACAGTCCGACGTGTCCTTGGTGGAGGACATGGGGCACGGCTCGAAGCGGTCACGGCGATAGGGGATGCGCTGGGAGTGCTATGCCTCAACTTCGACGACGCTCGACCACCAGAGAAAATGCGACAGCTTCAAGCAGCCCTGAAGGCAAGGAAGCTTGTAGGCATGGTTCAGGGCACTTCGGCCCTTGAGGGCCAAGCTGTCAGTGACCAGTACAAAAAGCTTATGATTGAAACCACAATCAACGAGTTGCTGTGTGGTCCCCGATCTCAATTATGGGCGAGTATGTGACAACGTGGAAAGCCATACCGGGGGAAACGCCGATAGACCCCTCTGGCCTAAGGCGCAGTTTAAGGGGGAGAGTTCATAACCGAGACGAACTCATTCCCTATGAGGCCCAAAACATTAGAATTGTAATTAAGAAGTACTTGGCAAGCATGCCCAGTCGCAGCAAAGTACCGTTCACCGAGAAATGGGCCTTGAAAGTCCACAAGGAAATGTTCGGCAAGGTATGGACTTGGTCAGGAACATTTCGCACGTTCGATGTGACGATCGGAATACCCGCAGAAAAGGTACAGACGGAGTTTCATAAACTCTTTGCTGACATTCATTGTTGGCAAGAATCGAATATGACTTTACTAGAGCAGGCAGCAACACTGCATTACAGGGCTGTCAAAATACATCCATTTCAAAACGGCAACGGTCGTTGGGCGCGGTTGTTGGCTAACATATGGCTACGACAACACGGCCATGCCTTGACCTACTGGCCCGAAACAGGATTGGCTGGCGGTGAGAGTCCAATTCGGCAAGAATATATCGCAGCCCTCAAGGAGGCCAACAAGTATAACCTTAAACCCTTAATCGAGCTTCACGAGCGATACACCGCTGCCACTGTCAACCACGGCGAAACTGAATCTGACGAAACATGACAGACGAGGCTACCCAAAGGGTTTTACTTGGCGGGCGGCCTCTTTTTTTTTATGCGCCTATTGTGGCGCTTTAGGTGCTAGTACTATAAGGGTGTATTTCGTGGGTGGTCCATCCAACATAACCGGGATGGTCAATGCTCTGTTGGATTGTCGGTGTGGAAGTGAGGGTTTTTGACGGAGGGGAAGGTCAGGGTGAAGGTGGTGCCTTGGCCGATCTGGCTGTCGACGCGAAGGGAGATGTGGTGGGTCTGGGCAATGTGCTTGACGATGGCCAGGCCCAGGCCGGTACACATGGGGTTGTGCTGGGCGGCCTCCTTAGAACGATAATACTCCTGGAAAATGCGGGGCAAGGCGTCTTCACGGATGCCAATGCCCCGGTCGGTAATCTGCACTCGTCCTGAGCCATCTTCGAGCCGGCGGGAGCTAACCGTTACGGTACCGGCGGGGTGAGAATACTGCACGGCGTTGGCCAGGATGTTGGCCAACATCATTTCCAACTGATCGGCCACGCCTCGGACAGTTGCTTCGTGCAAGTCGGATTGGAAGGATATGTCGCGGGCCTGGGCCTGGGCCTGACTGGCAACAACGGCCCGGGACAAGAGCTGAGCCACGTCCAGCTGCTCGGAGGGACGAACACCGGCAGCGGAACGCAAATTGGCCAACTGAAGCATCTCGCGGATTTGATTGGATAACCTCTGGCTGCGGGCGTCAATCTTGGCCAAGACTTGGCGGGAGTCTTCGGTGAGCGGGCCGCAGTAACCCTTCATCAAGAGTTGGACATAAGACTGTATGGCGGCAAAGGGGGCTTTGAGCTCGTGGGTGGTGTGGAGCATGTGCTGAGTGCGTTCGCGATCGGCGGCCAGGAGACGTTCATTGACGACGAGCAACTGGCGATCCCTTTGGCGGACGGCTGAGGAGAGGTTGCTGGCCAAATACCAGACCACCAGGAATATTCCCACGGCCGAGCCGACGTGGAGGCTGAGCCTAAGCGGCGAATTCAAGAAGTGCGCCCGAAGTGCACGGTTTATCTGCTCGGCATATATGCCCGCCGGAGGAATAATACCGGTCAACTCGGCCCCGACGCAGCCGATGTAGAGCAGGCAGACCATAAAGGTAACAGCCAAGCTGGATCTGGGGGGGAAAAAGATGCAAGCCAAGACGGTGTGAAAGAGGTAGGCGAAACAGATGAAGGTGTTGAGGCTGCCGAGGTAGTGAACGACGATGGTCAAGGTGAACAGGTCGATCACGATCTGGGTCCAGATGTTCAAATAGGCGCTAGGCCTGGAGGGGGCACAGGCAGTGAGCTTTCGGGCATGAATGAGAAAACAGAGATTAGCCAAACCGAGTACCAAGGCGAGGATCCAGGGCCATCGGCTGGGCACCTCGATACCGTAGCGATTCCGCAAACCTGGGCCGATGACTACGGCGGCAATCTCCACGGCCAAAAAAACGCCCACCACAATCCAGCGCAGGGTAATAAACCAAAGGACACTCCGGACGGCTACCTCCGAACCGATCTGTCCGGGCAAAGTCGCTGGAGGCTCCAGCTCATCCTTGGGCAGCGATGGGGACAGCTCAAAATGGGCCATGCAAGCATTCCGTTGGGATGTCCACGGTTAAAGGTTCAATCATGGTCAATCATTATATCTGTGCCGCAAGAGGGGAGCGAGTCTGAGCATGGCCTGGGAGCGTTCAACCAGGTCGAGCCAATCTTGCAAGTCCTGCTTGAGGACATTTTGCTCGGGTGGGGCAAGGCCGCTGGCGCAGGCAGGACCCAGCTCGGTGGCCAACTTGGCTCGGTAAATCGGTAGGTGCCGATCGCCGAAGCGGCCCAGCTCAAAGAAGTCTTCGGAGAGGAATACGGCTACGGGGACCTTTGAGGCCCCGTTGATGCGCAGTTCCTCGGCCAATTCGGGATTCTCCTTGTTGTCAATGAAACGCAGATCAATGAAGTCGTTGGCCTGGGCGATGTGCTGGATGAGCGGGCCCTGGCGAACGCAGTCTCCACACCATATGCCGGACATAAACACGATATTCAACTTGCGAACGAAACTCTTAATCAGCTCTTGCTGTTGACCGGTGAGCTGGATGGCCTGGTAGTGCTGGTTCCATCGTTGCTGGTAGGTCTCCTGGCCAGTGGCCAAATAATCCTGGTAGTTGAGGGCCTTGGCGAAGTGAGCTTTGAAGAAGTCGGCTCTTTTGTCGTGGTAGTCGGGTAGGTCCGGCATCGGGAGGTCTCCTTTGCCAAGGAAGTATTCGGAGTTGGCGGCAAGGTTACAGGATTGCCGTGCCGACATTATGATGAACGGGCAAGAAAGCTGCAAGATGCTTTTGGCGGGCTGGGAGTTCGACGGTTGACACCGACGAGCAAATAGCGACAATAACCAACTCGCAGCTTATGCTTGATGAGTGCACGAGTAATTGACTTGAGGGTTTGCGGTGGCAGTGGAAGCTACAAGCAAGGCAATCCGGCAAGGGTTTGTGGACTTTTTCGCGGCCCGGGGCCATAAGATCGTACCCAGCGCGTCGGTGGTGCCGGTAGATGATCCGACGCTGATGTTCATCAATGCGGGGATGAACCAGTTCAAGGATATCTTTCTGGGGACGCGCAAGCCGGACTACCTGCGGGCAGCCAACAGCCAGAAGTGTATTCGGGTCTCAGGCAAACACAACGACCTGGAAGAGGTGGGCAAGGACGGGTATCACCACACCTTCTTCGAGATGCTGGGGAACTGGTCGTTCGGGGATTACTTCAAGAAAGAGGCAATCGAGTGGGCCTGGGAACTGCTGGTGAAGGAATGGGGCCTGGAGGCGGATCGTATGTGGGCGGGCGTTTTCGGGGGGGATGAGAAGGACGGTTTGGCCAGAGATGACGAATCAGCCCAGATTTGGCAGAAGGTAATTGGGCTGCCGAGCAAACGGGTCCTGGCGTTCGGCAAGAAGGATAACTTTTGGGAGATGGGGGATGCGGGGCCTTGCGGGCCGTGCAGTGAGTTGCACATCGATCTTGGTGAGGGATCGTGCGAAGGAAAACACCACGGAGCCTGCGGGGTTAACGTGGAGGACAAGTTGGGCAAGTGTTCACGGTTTCTGGAACTGTGGAACCTGGTGTTCATCGAATTCAACCGCGACCGCCAAGGCAAGCTACATGATTTGTCGGCCAAGCACGTGGACACCGGGCTGGGACTGGAGCGCACGGTCAGGGTGTTAGGGGGCAAGGGAAGCAATTACGACACGGATTTGTTTACGGAGATCTTTGCGGAGATTGAACGGCTAACTTCCAAGCAATACGACAGCGAAGCCGACGGGCAAACGGAGATAGCCTTTCGGGTGATTGCCGATCACATCCGCTCGCTGGTGGTTGCTGCCGCCGACGGTGCCCTGCCGAGCAATGAAGGGCGTGGCTATGTACTTCGGCGGATCCTTCGGCGGGCGGCAAGGTACGGTCGGAAGCTGGACATGCATGAGCCGTTCATCTATCGGCTGGTTGAGCCGGTGGTGAATACACTGGGGGGGGCGTTTGAGGAGATAACGGCCAAGGCGGAGTTGGCTGAGCAGGTGATCCGTTCGGAGGAAGAAAGTTTTGGGCGAACCCTTGACCGAGGGATAGAAATTTTTCAAGAGGCGGCGGAGCGGGCGAAGAAAAAGAATGAGCCCATCAGCGGTGAAGATGCGTTCAAGCTGCACGACACGTTCGGGTTCCCCGTGGACTTGACGAATCTGATGGCCCAAGAGCAGGGCTTGAAAGTTGACATCGGGGCCTTTGAGAAGCTGATGGCCGAAGCCCGGAAAAAGGCCCGGGCGGCGGGTAAGACGACGCATCTGGTGGCGGTGGAGGCGAGTTTGCCGCAAACCATCGATACGGACAAGTACGAAGGGCTTTCGACGAGGGGGAACATTCTGGGCTGGGTTAAGGAAGGGACGTTTGTAGATGAGGGCAAGCTGTCGGGCAAGAAGCAGGTTGGGCTGGTGCTGGACAGGACCTGTTTCTACGTCGAGCAGGGCGGGCAGGTCGGCGATAGGGGGAGCATTCAGACTGAAACGGGGCGGTTTGCAGTAAGTGACACGCAACTGGCCGCAGGTGGGCTGATACACGTGGGGCAGCTCGAGGGTGGGCAAATATCCGTGGGCCAGCAGGCCAAGCTTCAGGTAAGCAGCGTGCGGCTGGATACGGCGCGAAATCACACGGCTACGCACCTGCTGCATCAGGCCCTGCGGGAGGTGCTGGGCGAGCAGGTTAGGCAGCGGGGTTCACGAGTGGGTCCCCAGAGCCTGCGTTTTGACTTCGACCATTTGCAGCCGGTGAGCAAGGATGAGCTGCGGATGGTGGAGCGGCTGGTGAACGAAAAGGTGCGTTCGGACCTGGCGGTGATTACGCGAGAGATGCCGTTAGCCCAGGCCAAGAACCTGGAGGGACTGCGGGCCTTCTTCGGCGAGAAATACGGCGATGTGGTACGGGTAGTGGAGTTGGAAGACGGTAACTGCCGGGAGCTTTGCGGGGGAACGCACCTGGAGCGGACGGGTCAGATAGGGCTGTTCAAGATTATCGGCGAAGAATCGGTGGCCAAGGGGATTCGGCGGATCACGGCGGTTACGGGGGAAAGGGCCTATGAAGAACTGGTGAGTCTGGAAGAGACTGTAGAACAGGTGAGCGAGCTGCTGAAGACCGGGCCGGAGAGGATCGCCGAGCGGATAGCGGCTCTGCAGAAGCAGGTAAAGGATTTGAACAGCCGACTGGCCGGCAGCGGTGGCGGTGGAGCTGGGCCCGTCAAGAGCTTCAGAGCAGAGTTGGCGGCCAATGCGGTGCGGCTAGGCTCTACGGCGGTGGTGATAGCCGAGGCCCCGGCCAACGAGCGTCCGGAATGGATGCGGACGACAGCGGATTGGCTGCGAAAGGAGCTGGACTCGGTAGCGGTAATGCTGGCCAGCAAGGTTGGGGGCAAGGCCCTGCTGACAGCGGCCCTGAGCGAGGATTTGGTGAAGCGGGGACTTTCGGCGTCGGAGTGGATCGAGTCGGCGGCGAAGGTGCTGGGCGGTAAAGGCGGAGGCAAGGCGTCGCTGGCCCAGGGGGGCGGGCCTTCACCGGAAAACATCAGTGTGGCATTGAAGCAGGCTTACAAGGATATCAAGGCACGTCTTAGCGAAAGCACGTAGAAAAGTCCCCTTTTGAGAAGTTAGTTTCGTGGTTAGAGGCCGGTTCGGGAAGACCGGGCCAAAGATTGTAGAATCCGGGCCCGACGGGCCGATATCAAGAGTGTACGGAAAGCGAGGACCAGTATGAGTACTAGTATCGAACAAGTTGAAGCTTTGGAGATCATGGACAGCCGTGGGAACCCGACGGTGGAGGTGGAGGTGATGTTGGCCGACGGGACCCTGGGCCGAGCCGCGGTGCCGTCGGGAGCCAGCACGGGGGCCCACGAGGCGGTGGAACTGCGGGACGCCGACGAGAAGCGCTATAACGGCAAGGGCGTGCTCAAGGCCGTGGCCAACGTGAATGAGAAAATCGCCGAGGCCATCGAGGGACTGGACGCCCGCGAACAAAAGCTGATCGATCAGACAATGATCGAGCTGGACGGCACGGAAAATAAGGCCAATCTGGGGGCCAATGCCATATTAGGGGTGTCGATGGCGGTGGCTCGGGCAGCGGCCGAGGCGTGTGGCCTGCCGCTGTACAGGTATCTGGGTGGTACGGCGGCGAACATTTTGCCGGTGCCGATGATGAATATCCTCAACGGCGGGCGTCACGGGGACTTCAATATCGACCTGCAGGAATTCATGATCCAGCCACTAGGGGCGGAAAACTTTCGCGAGGCCCTGCGGATGGGGGCAGAGGTCTATCAGGCTCTGAAGAAAGTACTCAAGGCAAAAGGATATAACACGGGGGTGGGCGATGAAGGCGGGTTTGCACCCGCTCTAAAGGCTAATGCCGAGGCGATTGAGCTAATCATGGAGGCTATATCGGCGGCGGGATATGAGCCGGGCAAGGATATCTGCATCTGCCTGGACCCCGCCAGCAGCGAGATTTACGAGGATGGAAAATACCTGCTGCGGAGCGAGAATCGCACGCTGAGCTCGGTGGAGATGGCGGATTACTATGTGAAACTGGTGGAGAAATACCCCATTACCAGCATAGAAGACGGCATGGCGGAGGACGATTGGGACGGCTGGGTGGGCCTGAAGAAAAAGATAGGCGATAAGATCCAACTAGTGGGCGATGATTTGTTCGTGACCAATACCAAGCGGCTGGCCAAGGGTTTGGAGCTGGACGCGGCCAACTCGATTCTGATCAAGGTCAACCAGATCGGTACGCTGAGCGAGACGTTTGAAGCCATCCACATGGCCATGGATAACGGCTGGACAGCGGTAGTCTCGCACCGCAGCGGTGAGACTGAGGACACGACCATTGCCGATCTGGTAGTGGCGGCTAATACGGGCCAGATCAAAACGGGAGCCCCGTGCCGATCCGAGCGGGTCTGCAAATACAATCAACTGCTACGAATCGAACGTGAGCTGGGCGAGCAAGCGGTGTACGGATCAACAATTTTTAGACGATAACAAGGTTATGCCTATGGTTCTTGAGCGTCGAAAACAAAGGGATATACGAAGGGGAGGTGAGGCGCAGAGGGACTTTTCGCCGGCGGTCTTCTGGCTGCTGCTTGGTGCGGGAATGGCTGTTCTGGGGGCCTGCATGGTAGTACCGCTATGGATGAACTGTCAGGTTCTGGCGGGTCAGAGCCGAGCACTGAGCGAGCGGCTGGCAGAGTATCGTTTGGGGGCGATGGCAGACCAGGAAGCCATCGAAGCGGCCCAGCACAGTGTGGCCTTCAACGAGAGGCTGCTCATCGAGGAGTTGAACTACCAACGGCCGGGCGAGCAAATCCTGTTAGCAAGCTACGTTCAAGAAGGCCAGGCCGAGCCGGCGGCCGCAGAACAAGCTGGCCTCGGCCCGCCTTGGCTGGGGGCGTTCGTCCAGCGGGATACTCGCAGCATATTGCTGGTGATCTCGGGGGCACTAGTGCTATTTGCCTTCGTTTATTATCCAGCCGGCGGCCGATCAGCGGGGGCAAAAAAGGTGCCGAAGATACCGGTGCACTCAATGCCGGCTAGATTCATCGGGGCCACGCAGATTCGCCAATCAAACCTCTACAAAATGTAAACAACCACTACGAAGATAAGATAGATGATCAGCATGCCCAGGCTGAGCCAACGGCTGAGCTGTTTCTTACTGGTCCAGATGTTCAGGTGGAACAGGGCGATTATTATGAGCATGACGGGGAAATTCAGCCACAAGAAGCGATGTGGTATGGCCAATGGGCCAACTGTAGCTGCGGCACCGAAGACGAAAAAGACATTGAGGATATTAGCGCCAATAACGTTGCCGACGAGCAGTTCCTTGTGCCCCTTGATTAGACTCATGAGGCCGGTGGCGAACTCAGGGATGGAGGTGCCCAGAGCGAGAAGGGTTACAGAGACGACGTGAGCGGGGACGCCGAGCTTGAGGGCGAGCTCTTCGATAACCATCACCAGCCCTTTGGCAGCAATAATTACCAACACAAAACCTATGACTGTCAGGAAGATGGGTTTGCTGAGCTTGGCCGAAAGAGCCGCCGAGCCGTTTTGCTCATTGTTGGTGGCAGCGCTCTGTCTGGCCCATTTTATAGAGAACAGGGTGTAAGCAAACAAACCGATGAGCAGGATGATGCCAAAGGTACGGCCAAAGATTCTTGTCCCATCAGCTGCTGTGGTCTGGCTGGAGAGCAGATAGAGGACGAACAAGAGGACTACGCCTCCGATCTGGAACCAGGCGTTTCGACTCAAGGTGAAGCGGTTGACGGGGAGTCTGGTGATGACACAACAGAGCCCGAAGACCAGGCCGGCGTTGCAAATGATAGAACCTACCGCGTTTCCGGCAGCTATTCCGCCCTGGCCTTGTAGGCTGGCAATCACCGAAGCGGTGGCTTCGGGTAGGGTGGTTCCGAGGGAAACGACGGTGGCCCCGATGATGATTTTGGGCACGCCGAGATTGCCGGCCAAGCCGACGGCACCATCGACCAAGAAGTCGGCCCCTTTGGTCAGGATGATGAAACAGGCTATCAGGGATGCGAAGAGGAAGGCTACGGCCTGGGGATCGGACAAGCCAGTGTACCAGGCCTGGAAGTCCTGCGACAAGGATGTAAGCAAACCGAGCATTTTCCAAACCCGCCAGGAAGCTTTTGACCCCGAGAGCGGCCAATCTACACGGAGTGCCAGCCAAAGACAAGGCTGCCCTGCCGGGGTCAACAGATCAGGTGAGGCAGAATCGAGCGTCCGGTCCGGTAACCTCGTGGAGCGTAACACAATATGTAGTTATTCGGACCACAACAGGTTGGGGACCCTCTGTTAGATGGGGCAATTTAGGCAAACTAGGGCGTTTTTTGCCGTCTGCTCGGGGAGAAAAATTTTTCGATAATTTTGCCCCCTATCGCGGCGGGCCAAGGTAAGTCCTTTATTGAAAGGGTCCTGCGTAATAGGAGTTTTTGGCGGCAGTTCTCAAGAGATGAAGGCCCAGCGGTCGATAAGAACAACAGGCAAGCAGGGAAGCAAGCTGCCTAGCAATACTGAAAAGGCCGCGTGCACGGATGCTTGTTTTCCGAGGGCTATACAACATCTTGGGGAGGTGCCTTGGCGGGAATTCCTCTCCAAAGGGACAAGGACATCTGAAATGGTGAATGTTGGACCAATACAAGCTCCAGGTGGAATGCAGCCGATAAGCGGGCCGAGGCTGGACGGCATAAAACCGGGCGGGGCGATCCCCAACAGTATTCCAGTGGACCGGGTGGAGATCTCTCAGATCGCTCGACTGATGAGCGAGGTCTCGTTGCTACCGGAGGTGCGAGCTGAGAAGATAGCTCAGGTCAGGGCCCAGATTGAGGCGGGGACATATATCACGCCGGAGAAAATGGATATCGCGGTAGAACGGTTGCTGGAGGACCTGCAAATCTAGACCTAGTGAAGACACCTGTGAAGTCGAGGTGTCGTTCTTCTAATGCTGATGCCGAGCAACCCTGTTGTATTGGAGCATAACAGGGACTCGGCATCTTTTTTTGCCGGGGACAGATGCCAGAGCTGCGGACAGGAGGTATAATGGCGGCCGAACTAATAGTGTGGAGCAGATGGAGCGGAATGCAAAGATGACCCGCGGAGAAAAAACTACACCCAGCAGCGAACGGGCGCCCAGACAATACCGGGGGCGGGTGGTGAACCGGCGAGAGTTTTCGGCGCAGTTCCTGTGGATTGAGCTGGAAGCGGCGGGGTTCGCCGGAGCCGGGCCTGGACAATTCGTAGTAGTCCACTGTGCCGACGAGTCGGATTACGTGGCAGGGCGGGCCTGGGAGGATTCGGGGGATTGGCCGAGGGCGAAGTCGGCGGAGCTGCGAAACAGAGTAGCCTTGGTACACCGGCCATTTAGCATAGCTGATATGGTCGACGGAGCCAATGGCTCTCGATTAGCATTGCAATTTCGCGTTCTGGGTCCGGGGACGAGTTGGCTGGCAGAAAAGGCCCAAGTTGGAGCCCAGCTGCGTTTGGTCGGGCCTTTGGGCAAGGGATTCAGGATGGAGGGTGTTCGACAGGCGGTGCTGGCGGCGGGGGGCATGGGGATGGCCCCGATGCTGTTTCTGGCCAGGCAGCTCAGACGAATGGGCACCGAGGTGGTGCTGCTGGCGGGGGCTAAGACTAGAGAGCTTCTGCCCTTGGAGATAACCGCAGGTGCAGTGATAGATGAGGAGGGTGAACCGAGCTTCTGCTGTGAGTCTTTTACCGAGCTGGAGGTAAAGGTTGGTATAGCTACAGACGATGGTTCGGCGGGCAGATTGGGGCTGCTGAGCGACAGTCTGGCGGATTATCTGTCGCGTCACCGGGAGCTATGCCAAACCGGCAGCGTGGTGTATACTTGTGGGCCAGAAGCGATGATGAGCAAGGTTGTCCAGACTACTCAAGTCCATCAGCTGCCGTGCCAAGTCTGCATGGAGCGTTATATGGCCTGCGGGGTAGGGGCATGCCAGTCGTGTGTCTGCAGGCAGAAATCCGAGCGGAGTGAGGACGGCTGGGAGTACAAGCTGGTCTGCAACGATGGGCCTGTTTTCGACGGGCAGAGTATCCTATGGTAAAAAAACAAGACGTAGATTTACAGGTGAAGCTGGGCTCGGTGGGGCTGGCCACGCCGATTGTTACCTGTTCGGGGACCAGTGGGTACGGTCTGGAGTATGCCGGGCTGACGGACTTTTCGGCTGTGGGAGCGTTTTTCACCAAGTCGATCACCCTGGAAGAGCGAAAGGGCAATCCGCCGCCACGCGTGGTGGAGACCCGGGCGGGGCTGCTCAATGCGATCGGGCTGGCGAACGTGGGCCTGGAGCGGTTCATCGAGGAGAAGGTTCCGCAGTTGAAGCGGATACCTTGTCCAGTGTTCGTGAACGTGGCGGGGCGGACTATCGACGAATACAGGGAAGTAGCTGAGCGACTGGATGAGGTGGAGGAGATTTCGGGGCTGGAAGTGAATATATCGTGTCCGAACGTTAAGGAGGGGGGGATAAGTTTCGGCACGGATGCCAAGCAAGTGAGCCAAGTTGTGTCGGCGGTGAGGCAGGTCGTCAAAAGGTGCACTCTGGTGGTGAAGCTTTCCCCGAATGTTACGGATATTTTAGAGCCGGCCCGTGCGGCGGTGGAGGCTGGGGCCCAGTGTCTGAGCCTGGTGAACACGTTTACCAGCCTGGCAATCGACATCGAGCAGCAGAAGCCGGTGCTGGCGAATGTTACCGGGGGGTTGAGCGGGCCGGCTATCAAACCAATTGCCTTGTATATGGTGCATCGGGTGTACACTGAACTTTGCCGGGATGCAGGCATACCGATTATCGGGATGGGTGGGGTGCAGTTCGGCACCGACGCCATCGAGTTTCTGTTGGCTGGGGCGACGGCGGTGGGGGTGGGTACGGCTCTTTTTGTGGAGCCGAATACACCGGCGATCCTGGCCGAGGAGTTGAGGAGATACTTGGCAGAGCGGGACATGAGCGCGCCGGTGGCAATTATCGGCAAATTACAGGTTCCTGAAAAAGGACAGAGCGAATCATGAGCTACAGGTACAAGCTGGGATTTATCGGGGCTGGGAACATGGCCTGGGCAATTGCCTGCGGGGTGGTCAAAGCGGGATTGTATGACGGTTCGGAGTTGATCGGCTCGGATATTGCGGCTGAGAGGCGGGAGCTTTTTGACGAGAAACTCAAGGCCGCAGTTGTGGATGATAACCGTCAAATAGTCGAGGAGGCACAGACGGTAATATTGGCCGTCAAGCCGCAGCAGGCGCGGCAGGTGCTGGAGCCATTGGCTGGGCTGGCGGGCGCGGGGCAGTTGATAGTTTCGATAATGGCTGGGGCGTCGACGGCGAGTGTCGAAGGGATTCTAGGGGCAAATGTGGCGGTGGTGCGGGCGATGCCGAATTTGGCGCTGTCGGTGGGGGCGGGGATGACGGCTATTTGCCCAGGTGCGCGGGCCAGCGACCAAAATGTAGGTCTGGTGGAGAAACTGTTCCGGGCCTGCGGTCAAACGGTGCTGGTGGATGAAGAGCAGATGCACGCAGTGACGGCCGTGTCGGGCAGTGGCCCGGCGTACTTCTTTTACTTTGTCGAGGCCATGATTAAGGCGGCAAAAGAGGCTGGATTGAGCGCCGAGCAGGCGAAGCTGCTGGCGAAGCAGACCTGCCTGGGGGCGGCGCGGACGCTGTTGGCCAGACCCGAAGAGCCAGCTGAGCTTCGGCGGCAAGTTACGAGCAAGGGGGGGACAACGGAGGCGGCCCTGGAAATAATGGACGAGGCCAAGCTGGGCGAGATAATCAGGCGGGCAGTGTTGGCTGGGGCTAAGCGCTCGGCGGAATTGGGCAAATAGTGACAGGACTATGAGTGAAAGATTGAACCAGTTGCGTGAGAGGCTGCCGCTACCGACGGTGTTTACGGGCCGATCGCTGGTGTGCATCTCGCAGCAGTGGCGAGTGGAAATAAACGAGCAGATATCCAAAGACTATGCCAAGGGCACGAGCCGCAGCACGTTCTGGGTGAAGGTTTCGGAAAAACTCGAAGACGGTACGTATCAGCCAGGACACGAAGAGGTTTTCGCCATCGAGGACATGGGACAGCTGGCAGAGGAGATCGACAGGTTTATCACCCACGCGGTGGGGTATTCGCCCCGGGCCTGAGAGCCTTCGAATGGCCCTCAGCGGCGTTTGGTCCAGTGGTCCGAGGCATACTTGAGCCTTAGCGAATCAAGCAAAGCCATTTCAGTGTCATTTAGCTGGTCAGCAACTAACTCCAGTTGCAGGCTGGAGGCCAACTGCTGGGCCCAGGCTGCGGCTAAGGCATCGGCATCAGGTGGATTGGCAAGCTGAAAGTCGGCAATGGTGGCCAGGCCAGGCTGGCCGAGGGGGTTGTCGAGCATCAACGAACCATGCTGAAGGAGGCTCTTGAGGGTTCTACGCTGGGCGGATCCGGCGATCTTCTTGGCGTTAGCCATTACGTCGGAGGGGTTGGCCCGCTGGAAGCAGAAGAAAGGCCCGCGCTGGCGGCTGGCCGGAGTAGGTCCCCGGCGAAGCTGGGCCGACAACCCGCACGATGCCAAGACAACGACCAAAGCCTCGTGGACAGCCTGGTAAAGGGTGGCGGGCGCACGGTTCTTAACCAAGTGATGGTCAGTGGGGAAGATCAGACTGTAGGTGAGCTCGGCATGGTGGAGAATTGCCCCGCCACCGGTGATTCGCCTGACGAGGGGCAAGGAGCTGAAAGGTTGGGGAAGCCGGGCAACCTGGGCATGCTTCTGGAAGTGGCCGAGGGAGATTGTGGGGCCCGACCAACGATAAAAACGCAGGGTGGGCCGGGCCTGGGCGCGGCCTACGGCCGTGAGAATGGCCTCATCAATGGCCATGTTAGTGGCCCCATCGCGAGGCTGATCAATAATGAGGCGAGTTTGCTCCATGGCAGCATCCAAAAAGGGCCCTGGGAGAGTCTAAAAAAAGCCCGCTGAGCTGGCAAGAGTAGTTGCCGGGCCGGCGGCGGGAATCGCAGATTTTTTCTACCTCAATACTGAAAATGTCCTTGACTTTGTGGTGCTGAAGCAGTATAGATGATTGCTGCAAATCCCGCATGGGTGTGGGGCTGATTAAGTTCACGCGCGAGTAGCAGCACGAGAGCGGACGCCAAGCTCCAGGGCGCTGTCATTGCGGGCAGTTTAGTCTGCCGCGCGGCGGGGGCTACCGGCCGAGCAACCACCATCAGCGGCTGGCGACATGCCGGGGGCCAGCACCACTGCCCTGTGCAGTTCCGTTCGCTCGGGGCTGGCTGCAAGAAGTGCAAGGAGGTGCAAGGATGAATCTTTGGCATAGTGAGGACGCCAGCGAAATCGCAGGGGCACACGGAAAACTAAGCGGTAATCTTAATACAATTTCCGGCAATTGTACCAGCGTTTGGGGCCGATCCTTTATCAGCGGCGATGTGACGGGGCTGCAAGGGTGCTTGACGGGCCTGACCGGCTCTTGTGAGGGGCTCAGCGGAGAGCTGAGCCGCCTGCGAGGTAACATTTCAGGGATAACCGGTGTGGTCGATGGGAGGTTGATCGGCGATGTTTCCGGTCTGCGCGGGGACGCAAGCGGCGTGTGGGGAAAAGCCGACCGCCTGCGCGGTGCCATTGGGGAGTTGCTGGAGCAGGGCCTGCTCTGGCGCAAAGATCAACCGCTGAGCCTGGAGATGTTCGCCAGCCGGTATAACCTGCCGATGGAATTCCTGGACAACTCTGGGCTGCCGGCTCTCATTGCCTTTCACGCGCTCGAAGGGGTACCTTTGCATTGGGTAACGGTCCGCAACCAGAGCGTGGATGGCTTTACAGTCGGCCCTCTTTCGGCAATTTCGGCGCGTTTTTCGGGACAAGAGATCATCAAAGTAGCTGTTCCCGGTGACGCGGATTGGCAGCTGCTGGACGGGTTTGATCTGCTCAGTGCAGACAGGATTTATGCGTTCGAACAGCTAGCATCACCGGTTCATGCCATACTCAATTGATCGGGCCGCAGATTCGGGTGGGCGTTTTTTGCCGACCCTGGGGGTTTTGGTCAGTGCGTGCCAGGACCACTTCGGTGCAGCAGGGAGCTGTAGAGTTTCTCGAGCCTGTCCACCATTGGAACCCAGGAAAAGCACTCGGCTAAGCGGGCCCGGGCCTGGTTGGAGAGGGGTTTTACCGGCCCTGTAGCGGTAATTGTGGCTTCGATGGTCCCGGCAAGCTGGTCAACTGAGCCAGCCTTAACCAGGTAGCCGGTCTTATCCGGCACAATAACCTCCCGGGCTCCGTCGAGGTCAAAGGCCGCGACGGGCAGCCCGGCCAATAAGCCCTGCACAAGGACTAAGGGCAGGCCCTCGTGCTCGGAGGCATGCACCAACATATCCATGGCCCAGAGCATCTCCCGGACGCGGGCTGGACTGACCAATCCGGCCAGTCGCACCCTCTGGTCGATTCCCATCTGTTTTATCGTGGTCTCAATGGCCGATCGAAGCAGGCCGTCGCCGACCAAGAGGCACCAAAGATTCCGGTGTCGTTCCATCAGGGGCCCCAGGGCCTCGAGCAGGAACTGGTGGCCTTTGTTCGGGGCCAGCCGAGCTACCTTTCCGACAACAAAGGCCTCTGACGGTATGCCCAGCTCCTTGCGAACGCTCGCTCCCCGGCGAGGGTTAGGAAAAAATGACTCGGTATCGAACCCGGCGCACACGGTGGTGAACTTCTCCGGTCTGGCTAGGCCAGCAGCCACAGCCTGGCTAACCATGGCCTGGGCAACGGCGACAATTCGGTCGGCCTGCGTCGCTGCAAGGCGCTCGGCCAATATGTAGGCCCGATTCACCAGGGTGTTCTGGCCCCTGAAGAACGGCAGGCCATGAATCGTGTGTATCACGACCGGCACGCCGGCCAGCCGGGCGGTGAATCGACCGAGAATTCCGGCCTTTGAACTGTGGGTGTGAACGATATCGGGCTTCAACCGGCGCAGGGCCCTGATAAGCTCGGGTATAGCGCATAGGTCCTTGAGCGGTAGTATGTTACGACGTAGGTTATTGACGAGCTCCACACGGATTCCATAATCCTGAGCCACATCGAACATGGCCCCTTCGACGCCTGTCTCGGGCCCGGTCAGCAGCGTCACGTCGTGGCCCCGCCGGAGCAGACCGCGACAGGTGAGCAGAACGTTCTGCTGAGCACCGCCGATGATCAGGCGGGTTATGAGCTGGACTATTCTCATGCTCGATATTTTACGACAGAAACGCAGCCAGAGGAAGTACGCTCGGCTGAGCATCTTCAGCGGCTCGCACACCCAATCCGCTACCGACTAATAGAAATACCCCTCTAAAGGCCCCGATCTCTCCTCCAGGCGACTGATGTTGGAAATTCTAAAGCTCCGCAAGGCCTGAGCCGTCTGAATGCGCCTCAGTTCTCGGCGCCAATTCCGCCCACGGCGTGGCCTGCGACCTCGGCTGGGGAATGCTCCAAAGGGGCATCGAACTTCACCGCGACCCGGCGCTGCAACGGCCCGACGGTCTCGTCGCGCAACACGCGTCCGATGGTAGTGAAGGAAGCCATACCAAAGGCCCCCTCTTCAATAAGTGGATAACTGCTGCGGAGCCAAATCTGATTCCCCTGCTCCGGGTAGGTTCCGGGCGGGGCAAGGAAACTGACGCCTCCGCTGCAGAGATCGACCATCCGCCCCTGCTCAATATCGACGCTTCCGTCGGAGCTGTACCAAACGGGCCAGAAATACCTGAGCCTTTGCTCGGATCGCCGTTCCTGCCGCGGTGAATTCGGAGGCTCGAGCACCTGCTGCCTAGCTGTGCGATTTCTCAAAAACATGCTCTGCTATCTCCCAAGGCTATCCATGGACCGGCGAGAATGCTGGTTCCGCCGTAGATATCGGCCCAACTAAAGGCCCTCTTTAACTATGGTGCCCCGAAAAAATCGCAGCAACCGGCCAACAATATGACCGCGCCGCCTTCACGAACCGCCTGGCGATTACCGATACAACAGCAGCAGCGGCCTGGCCAGGCAACGAATTGGGCGGATGTACAAGGCCCGCAGACGGCGGGCGCCCTAACTGCAGTTGAGACAATTGGTTATGAATTATGTGACCTGTGGCGAGCGCAGAGACTCGCCTGCTCTGCCTATAATAGGATGTAGGCCATGGACGCTTCGAGGAGCACACATATGGCAGCGGGTATAAACCAAGCAACATCTTCAGTTATGCTGGCGGCGGCTATTGCCGTAACCACGCAGACCAAAGCCGACGCCCTGCTGGTATATGCCGATCTGTGCCAAACAGACAGTGACCTCAAAGCGGGGCCGGGAGAGTCCTATAAAACGATCCTTGTGACCCAGAAAAAGGATCCCAATACGCAACCTCGCGGCCGAGGCCGGTACCTGGTGCGCCTCCCAAAGGTCAACCTGACGCGAATGGGCCTAGTGAAGATGGCCACGGTGCTAAGCTTTTCCCAGGGTGTCCTTTTAACTGACGAGCGCTTTGTATTTGTAACCGGGGTTGCAGGGGCCCAACTGGACACGATCGTAGTGATGACCATGGGTAGAGAGTTTGAATTGCTGCAAACCGTTGGCCAGCCAGCACTTACGGAACATGTCCGCCGCGCAGTTTTTCAGCGGGTTCTCAATCTGGCGACCAGTCTGGCCGCAGAGGGCAGGGAAGGTAAAGCCATCGGCGGCCTGTTTGTGATCGGTGATACAAGCGAGGTGCTCAAGGCCTCGCAGCAGATGATCCTGAACCCTTTTCACGGCTACTCCGAGAAGCAGCGTCAGATTCTCGATTCAGACATGGCTGAGACCATCAAGGAATACAGTGCCCTGGACGGGGCCTTCATAATCAAGGGCAATGGCGTGGTCGTCTCGGCGGGGACGTACCTGCGGCCTGGTGTGGCTGGGGAGGAACTGCCGCAGGGCTTGGGAGCCCGCCACACCGCGGCAGCGGGCATAACGGCCTCAACGAGATCAATCGCCATCACAGTGAGCCAATCTACCGGCGCGGTGCGCATATGGCGCGGTGGTAAACTGATCACCGAGATCGAGCGGGCCCAGCGTCAGCCTGGATCGAGCCTACCGGGACCCAAAACAGAGACGTAAGAAATATAGAAGAAGAGTCCTCAGCTCGCGCAGAGCTTGGCAACCAACTCGTCAAACTCATCCAGCGAACCAAAGTTAATTATGATCTCGCCTTTCTCGCCGGAGGCCCGGGACCGGATGCGGACTCTGCGGCCGAGGCGGCGGGAGAGTCTGTCCTCGAGCTCGCGCAGATTGGCCCGCTTGGCCAAGTCTTCCACGCTGACAGGGGTGGGGGAGGAGGTCTGCGTGGTCTGGCGAACGAGGGCCTCGGTGCGGCGGACGGAAAGGTTTTTCTCGGCAATGAGCCTAGCGAGCTTTCGCTGGTCGACCGGTTCGGACAGGGCTAGCAGGGCCCGGGCATGGCCCATAGAAATCTTGCCCTGAATCAGGAACTCGCGAACGTCTTTGTCGAGGTCTAGGAGGCGGACGTAGTTGGCGATGGTGGCCCGGTCCTGTCCAAGGCGGTGGCTGGCCTGGGCCTGAGTGAGGGAAAGGCCAGACATGTAGGCGGCATAAGCGGCGGCGCGGTCAATGGGGGCGAGGTCGGTTCGCTGGAGATTTTCGATCAGGGCTATCTCGAGCATGTCGCGTTCGGAGGCCTCGCGGACGATGGCGGGGATGGAGTTGAGGCCGGCCTGCTTGGCGGCACGCCAACGACGCTCGCCAGCTATTATCTGGAAGGCATCGTTATGCCGGCGGACGAGAATGGGCTGGAGCAGGCCGGAGGTCCGCAAGGAATCGACCAAACCAGCCAGGCTGGCGGGGTCGATGGCTGAGCGGGGCTGAAGGGGATTGGGCCTAATCTGGTCGAGCGGAATGAATTGGACAGACCCTGGTCTGGCGGGGGCCTCGGCAGCGGGGAGATGAGCAGGAGCCGGTGCCAAGGATTCGGCTGAGATGAGGGAATCGAGGCCTCGGCCGAGGCGTGATTTTGGGGAGGCCATGGTCTTCTCCTATGCTGAGTTTGTAATGTTCCACGTGGAACATTCCGGGATTAGGTTTCGCTTGCGGATGACCCCAAGCCATCTACCAGCCCGACGCGGGCTAAGGCGCAGCAGGTGTCATCTCATGCGCGCCAAGATAATCCTCACCCTCAAGCGCGTCCAGAAAAAACTTCCCAATCTTCCGCCTCCTGCCCTCAGCACATCCCCCCTCGGACTTGCCCCCCAGCACGGAATTGATTCCCCGGCCACCCCAACCCCCCGGGCACTAGCCTCCACGGTAGGCCTGATCCCATCCTTCCTGTCGCCCTCCAGGCGACCTATCCTAACTCGCGTCCAGCTCCGTCTACACCCGATAAGCCCCACTCGCCTCAAGCAGGTATTCCAAAAAACCCCTGAGTTGAAAAGAGCCCTTATATACATTTTCGTATGTGCTAATGAGAATATATCTCTATTAGAGGCAAGACCCTCTAGCCGGCTGAGCACTCGAAAGGTATTCACGGATGCAAAGACAGCCCCAGCCCTGCGAGGCCATTGGGCAGTCACCTGAGCTGCCCCGATCCTCCCGGACCTTCTCCCTGACAAAAAGGGAATTTGTGACGTTGTAGGGCACCTTCCGGCCGTCACACAATCCCAGACCCACCTTGGATAAACATGTCGTTGATAACGCTCCGACAGGCTCAGCACCTCAGATAAAGGCTTGCTTTCTTGGGCGAAAACTGTATAATCTGCTAACACAGTGGCTTAGACAACTACAAAGAGACGCCAGGTCCGGGGCCATGGTCCATGATGACCTCATAAGGGTTGGGATTACTGGGAGCTACTGTTCCCATCTGGTGGCTCTGCTTTAGGTCAGGCAGAGCGGTACTCCAGAGCAGAGCAACACTAAACACAGAGAGAAGAGCATTTGGCCGACCGACTGGCCAATGATGGTTAAGGTGTTGAGCTGGGATCGTTGCGGTCTCCGAACCACAGATCCCCTGGCGCCTCACCTTGATACTGGCTTAGGACTTGCGGAATACAGAGCTTATGGAGAAGTAGGCTGTAATATGGAACACAACACTAAATTGAACAAGAAACCCAAGTTGTCCGCGGCAGGCGGTGGTTGGGAGTTACAGGAGGTCCCTGAGCCCAATCTGTATCGGGGGACTTTTCCGTATGAAGAACTCCCGCGGGCATTTTTCGACAATCAGTCGGTACCACTGGACATCCCGGAGGATATCTGGCTAACCGATACGACCTTCCGAGACGGTCAACAGGCCAGGGCGCCCTATACCATTGAACAAGTGCTGCATTTATATGATCTTATGCACAAACTGGACGGTGGGACGGGCGTAATTCGCCAGTCGGAGTTTTTCCTGTACTCGCAGAAAGACCGCCAGGCCGTGAGAAAATGCCAAGAAAGGGATTATAAGTTTCCGCAGGTAACAGGGTGGATTCGGGCGGTTAAGAGCGATTTTCGTCTGGTCAAGGAGATGGGCCTGAAGGAAACGGGGATTCTAACGAGCTGTTCCGACTATCACCTGTTTCTGAAGCTTCGCAAGACGCGCTCAGCCGCGCTGGCCATGTATCTGGATACGGTCAGGGCCTGCCTGGACGCGGCGGTCCAGCCGAGATGTCATTTTGAAGATGTAACCAGAGCTGACCTCTACGGATTTGTTTTGCCGTTGGCCAGTGAGCTGGTCAAGCTGGGACAAAAGTATGACGTGAGAGTCAAGATGCGGATGTGCGATACGATGGGTGTGGGTTTGCCTTGGGCGCAGGCGGCGCTGCCGCGGAGTGTCCCAAAGATCATCCACGCCTTACGGCACGAGCTGGGCCTAGGGGCAGAGCAACTGGAGTTTCACGGTCATAACGATCTGCATAAGGTCGTGGCAAACTCGGTTTCGGCTTGGCTTTACGGCTGCGCGGCCTGCAACTGCAGCCTGCTGGGTATCGGGGAGCGCACGGGCAACGCCCCGCTGGAGGCCTTGGTGGTGGAGCAGGGGCAATTGATGAGCCAATCGGCCAAGATAGATTACTCGGTAATCACTGAGATAGCCGAGTATTTCAGCAAGGAACTGGGCCAAGCCATCCCGGCAAATTACCCCCTGGTCGGGCGGGACTTCAATGTTACGCGTGCGGGGATCCACGCCGATGGGCTCCTTAAGAACGAGGAGATATATAACATCTTTGATACCAAGAGGTTATTAAAGAGGCCGCCCAGGGTAATGATAACGGACAAGTCCGGTGTGGCCGGCATCAAGCACTGGATTGAGCAACGCTATGAGGTAGAGCCGCTGAAGAAGAGCGATCATCGCCTGACGAGCATTTACGACTTGATAAAGCTTGAATACGAGCAGGGCCGAACGACGGGCATCTCGGATGAGGAAATGGCCCGTTGGGTGGCCGATAAATTCGGGCAACTTCAGGTAAAAAAGTAGGCGGTGAGGCTCTGGCAGAACGTATCTTGGCGAGGTGCGGGGGAGGTGGGCAGAATTGACCCTGGAATTCTCGAAAAGCTATCCAACGGTGGCGAGCATCTCCGAGGCGGCCCTGCGGGGCAACTTCGAGGTTTTTCGGAAGCAGTGTGGGACGGGGGTGAAGATATGTCCGGCGGTGAAGGCCAATGCTTACGGGCACGGGGTGTCCATCGTGGCCCCCGTGCTTGCTGAGGCGGGGGCTGACATGTTTGCGGTGGCTAACATAGCTGAAGCAAATGAGTTGGCCAAGATTGTTCCTGGTAAGGAAATCCTGGTATTCGGCCCGGTGCAAGGGCAGAGCTGGGCGAGGACAGATCTGTCTGAGGCCCTGCAGGGCAACTATCATCTTACAATTGCGGATCTGAAGGGGGCGAGGGCTTTGGCAGAGGCAGCCAGAGCAGCTGGGGTCGTGGGGCGGGTACATGTAAAAGTGGATACGGGGATGGGGCGAATGGGGGTTTTGCCTGGGCCGGGGCTGGAACTGGTAAGATTCGTCAGCAGGCAGGGCCCGCTGCGCTTGGAGGGTCTGTACACGCACTTTGCGACGGCAGACGAAACGGATGTATCGTTTGCTCGGGAGCAATTGCGGTGTTTCGAGGAGTTTATACGGGCTGGACAGGATGTGGCTGGTGAAGTGGGCTTGATACACGCAGCCAACAGTGCTGCCCTGCTTAGGATGGCGGATTCACACTTCACGATGGTTCGCCCTGGTATTTCTACCTACGGTTATTGGCCGAGCAGAGACATGGCGGGGATAAAGATTTTGGAAGGCTTGAGGCCGATTCTACGGGTCGAGAGTCGTATCGTGCTGATCAAGGAGCTGCCGGCGGGGCATACGTGCGGGTATGGGCGGACCTTTGGGGCGCAGAGGCCAACCCGGGTGGGGATCGTTCCAGTGGGCTACGAAGACGGCTATCGAAGGAGCTTTTCCAATAAGACCGTGATGCTGATCGGGCGTTGTGCTGTGCCAGTGATAGGACGGGTTTCCATGGACCAGACGATTGTGGACCTTACGGATCAACCCCAGGTGAAGACAGGAGACGTAGTTACAGTGATATCGGAAAAACGGGAGGATCCGAACTCGGTGGAGACCTTGGCCCAGATGGCGGATACTATTGCCTACGAGATTACTTGTCTGCTGGGCAGGCGGATTGCCCGAAGGGCGGTGGAGCGGTTTTAGCTCGGTTGTTACGGGGGAGAAAAAGGCTTGTAAATAGGGACAAAAGCCGGTATTTTTGTTCGGACGGAAGGCTCGGCAATAGCTGGGCCTGTATTTTCAAATAGCTGAACAAAAAGGAAGGAAAAAGCTGTAAATGGACGAGATGAACAAACTCAACGGCATGATCGTGGCCATGGCCAAGCATATCGTGAATATGACCACAGCGGCAGGGTCTGGGCATCCGTCGTCGGCCTTGAGCCTAGTGCATATCGTGGCGGCTCTGATGGGCAAGCAGATGCGCTGGGACCCGAAGGACCCCTGGAATCCGGTGGCGGATCGGCTGGTGCTTAGCGAGGGGCATTCGGTGCCGGTGGTGTATGCAGCTATGGCGGAGTTGGGGGCAGTAGTAGGCAAAAAGAAGGAGTCGGCGGAGGTGGTGACGGCCCAGTCGCTGCTGGAGCTGAGGGAAATCGGCTCACCGTTGGACGGGCACCCGAATCCGCGGGTGGGAGTGGCGTTTTTCGACTCGGCAACGGGCTCTCTGGGGCAGGGGCTTTCGACGGGGGCAGGATTGGGCTTGGCAGCCAGGCTGGACAAGAGCCCGCGAAGGGTATTTGTGCTGGTCGGCGACGGAGAGAGCAGGGAAGGGCAAGTATGGGAGGCGTGCGATTTTGTCATCGATCATAAACTGAACAACGTAACGGTGATTTTCAACTGCAATGGGCAGGGGCAGAGCGACTATGTGTCGGTCCAGCAGAATGCTGCGAGCCTGGCGAAGAAGCTGCGGGCCTTCGGTTTCAAGGTGCTGAGGATTAAAGGACACGATCTGGAGTCAATACTTTCGGCGCTGGAAGAGGCGGCAGTTTCAGAGGTGCCGGTAGCGATTGTGGCCAAGACGGTCAAGGGCTGGGGGGTAAGGGAACTGAAAAAGCATACTTATCACGGCAAGCCTTTGACGCAGAAGCAATTGGGCAAGGCTTTGAAGAATATTGAGCGGGAGGCCCAGAAGCTGGGGGTCAGTGGGGAAGCGGCTGAGCAGATGGTACCGCCGATGCCAGCAGGCGGGGGGATTGGGGAGGGATCGCGGGGCAGCGGCAGGCGGCTGGGCGACCCGGATTTTGGGGCATTGCTGGCGGGAGATAAGTACCTGTCTAAATTTGAAAATGGGCTGATGAGCACTCGGCGGGCATACGGGCTGGCCCTTCGGGAGCTGGGGAAGATGGACGAGCGGATCGTGGCTTTGGACGGAGACGTGAAGAACTCGACGTTTACGGAGTATTTCGCGAAGGAATTTCCTGAACGTTATTTTGAGGCCCGGATTGCCGAGCAGAACATGGTGTCGGCAGCGGTGGGCCTGGCGGCGGCGGGGAAGATTCCTTTTGTAAGCTCTTTTGCGAAGTTTTTGTCGCGAGCGTTCGACCAAATTGAGATGGCGGTGATTTCGGGCCATGGTGTTAAGTTGGTGGGCTCTCACGCGGGGATAACGCTTGGGCCTGACGGGCCGAGCCAGATGGCGGTGACGGATGTGGCCTTTTTCCGGTCGTTCCCGGCAGACCCGGAGGGTGACGGTGAGCCGGCGATGGCGTTTTTCTTTCCGTCGGACGGGGTGGGGGCTTACAAGTGCACGCAATTGATGGTCGATCATCCGGGGATGTGCTACCTGAGGACGCTGCGGAGCGATCTTCCGCTGCTTTACAGCACGGATACGGAATTCGAACTGGGTGGGGCTAAGACGCTGGCGGTGGGGGCAGATCTGACGATCATGGCCAGCGGGTATATGGCGCATCTGGGCAAGAAGGTGGTGGCGGCGCTGGCCCAAGAGGGGATCAAGGCAGGGCTGATGGACTGCTACAGCTTTCCGCTGAGAGCCCAGACGGTTATCGAGGCGACCGGCACGGGCTCGGGCAGGCTGCTGTGTGTGGAGGACAATTACACGGGCGGGCTGGGCTCGGCGGTGGCGGAAATAGCGGCGGGGCTGGACAATTGCCGTGTTGATTGCATGTACGTGGGGAGGTTCCCGAAATCAGGCAAGTCGGGCGATGAGGTCCTCGATTACGTCGGTCTGGGGACCCAGCAGGTAATTGCCAAGGTCAGGCAAATTGCCGGGAGGTAATGGTTAGATAAATTGGTGTAGTTGCATGCGGGCTAGCCTGGCGGTTAGCCCGCTTTTTTTGGTGGGAGACGAAGGAGAAACTGAGCGTACCTTGACCGGGGGTGCGTTGGGCGGATAGGATTACTTCTTTCGGATTCAAGCGAAGACGCAAATTATTCACTACGAGCCTACTTCGCCGAAGCAGCTTCGGCTGCGAAGGCTGAAAGGCACGAAGGGCAGAACCATGTCCGTGCGTTTTGTATTAGGCAGAGCGGGGGCGGGTAAGACACATCACTGTCTGGAGAGCATCCGGGCGGAACTGGCTGAATGTGCGCTGGGTGCGGGGTTGATTCTGCTGGTGCCGGAGCAGGCGGCGGCACAGATGGAACGGGCGCTTTTGGCAGGGGGAGAACTCAAAGGGACATTTCGGGCCCAAGTGCTGAGCTTTAGGCGGTTGGCCTATAAGGTGCTGGGCGGGGCTGGGCAAAGGCAGGGGATAATCCCGCCGGCGGGAGAGCGGATGATCCTGCGGCACGTACTGGCTGAGCAAGCAGGACGATTGAAGGTTTATGGGGCAGTTGTGGGGCGAGCGGGGCTGGTGCGAAAACTGCTGGAGAATCTGAAGGAACTGCTGGGCGAGCGAACTGAGCCGGGCGAGTTGCTGGAAGCGGCCGAGCGGGTCGGCAATCGGGAGCTAAGCGATAAGCTAAGTGACTTGGCCATTCTGCTCGAGGCGTATCAGGAGTACGTAGGCAGGTGCGGTCTGGAACGGGCGGCAGCTCTGGATGAGCTTGGCGATAGGATCGAACAGACAGAGTGGTTGGCGGGGGCCAGGGTTTGGGTGGACGGATTTGCCGGTTTTACTGGTCAGGAAATGGCGGTGCTGGTGGAGCTGGCCCGGTGCAGCGAGCATATGGATATCTGTCTGCTGCTGGAGCCGGACTACAAGCCAAGCAAGGCAAAATCCCAAATTGACGATCCTTTGCGACTGTTTAGGCAGACCGAACAGACCTACGGACAAGTGCTGGCGGCCCTGGGAGAGGCTGGGGTGGAAATAGAAGATCCGTTGCGGCTGAGCAGGGCGAGCCGGGCAAGTGATGCTGAGCTGGCGGGGCTGGAAGAGCATCTTTTTGGACGGGGACAGGCTAAGAGCAAGACAGTATCCAAGGTAACACTGAGAGAGGCGGGAGATCGGCGAAGTGAAGTTGAAGCGGTGGTGCGGGAAATAGTGCGGCTGAGCAGGGCGGGGAAGGATGCTCTGCGCTACCGGGATATGGCGGTGATTGTGCGGGATCTGTCGGCTTATGACGATTTGTTGGCGGGGAGTCTGGGGGAACAGGGGATACCGTTCTTTATCGACCGGCGATACAGCCTGGCTCATCATGGGCTGGTGGAGCTGGTGCGGAATGCGCTGGCCTTGATGGAAGAGGATTTTTCGGGGCAGGCGGTGCGGGCCTTGATGAAAACAGGTCTGGTAGGGATCGAACAGCAGCAATCAGACCGGCTGGAGAATTACATATTGGCCCACGGGATCAAGGGGTCGCGGGGCTGGCAGGGGGATGATTGGAGCTTTGGGGGGCACATGGTTTTGCCTAGGGATGCGGAGGATGCCGAGGGAGGGCCAGAGGAGGGATTGGCCCAGATTAATGCGACGCGGCGGGAACTTCTGGAGCGGGTGGGACGCTGGTGCGAGTGGGCTGGCAGTGGGGCTCAAAAGAAGATGGTGAAGGATTGGGTGGGGGCGATCGTGGAGTTGTTGGAGCATTTGCGGGTGCCGGAGCAGTTGAGCAGTTGGGCGCAGCGGGCCGAGAGGGAAGGACGGGCGGAATTGGCCCAGCAGCATCGGCGGGTGTGGGAGTGTTTGGGCGAGCTGCTGGGGCAAATGGTGGCGGTGCTGGGGGAGGAGCAAATCGGGCTGGGAGAATTAAAGGATATTCTAGAGGCAGGGATGGCGGATTTTACGCTGGGCCTGGTGCCGCCGAAACTGGATCAGGTGCTGGTGGGGACGGTCCAGCGGAGCAGGCACCCGGCGTTGCGGGCAGTGTTTGTGATCGGAATGAACGAAGGGGTGTTTCCGCGGTCTGGGGGGGAGGATTCGGTGCTGTCGGATCGCCAGCGGAGACTGCTGGAGAATCAGGGGCTGAGATTGGGGCCGACGGCCGAGGAGTTGTTCTATCGAGAGCGAATGTTGGCCTACATTGCCCTGACCCGGGCGAGGGATTACCTGTGGATATCGTACGCGGCGGCGGACCAGAGAGGTAAGGCTCTGAATGTCTCGCCGTTTGTGGCCGAGGTGGTGCGGGCATTGCCGGGATTAGATGTCGGACGGTCGGGTGGGCCAGAGGGAAATGATGATCCTCGTCTGGCGACTACGCCGGAGCAGTTGGCAGGAAAACTGGCGTGGCAATTTCGGACGGGTCTGGAAGATTTGCCGGAAGACATAAGGCGACGCTGGTTGGGCGCTTATCACTGGCTAAGCCGACACGGTGAATCAGATAAGGTAAAAAAGATTCTGTCGAGCCTGGTCTACAAAAACAGCCCGTATTTGGAGGTCCAGACGCGGGGGGAGCTTTTGGGACAGACGGTGCGAACCAGTAAAACGGGTTTGGAGAGTTTTGCGTCGTGTCCGTTCCAGCATTTTGCCCGGCGACTGCTGAAACTGCAGGAGCGTGAGGATGCGGAACTTAAGGATGTGGACCTGGGCAGGCTGTACCACAAGGCGATGGAGATACTAGGACGGGAATTGATTGAGCGGAGTTCTCGGCTGGCGGGGATGAGCCGAGAAGGGGCGAGAGAACGCATCGTGGCGATATCGGGCGAGTTGATTGAGGAGCTGGCTCAGAGCGAGCCGGCACTGCGGAGCGGTCGCAATCAGTTTCTGGCGGGCTACATGCATCGCCACCTGAGCGAGGCGGTGGCGGGGGGGCAGTATCGCAGCGGGCTGGGCGAATTGTATCCGGCGGCCGTGGAGCAGAAGTTCGGCTTTGGGGATGACAGTTGGCCGGGGCTTGTGTTTGGTCTGGGGAGGGGTCAGGCGATGGAACTGCGGGGGATTATCGATTTGCTGGAATTGGCCCAAGGTGGGCAGATAAATGGGGGACGGCGCTACGCGGTGGTGTACGACTACAAGCGCAGTCGGGAAAAGAAATTTCAGTTAAGTGCAGCTTATTATGGACTGGACCTGCAGTTGCTGATTTATCTGATGGCAGTGCGGGAGCTTGGCCCGGAGGCACTGGGTGGGGGAGTAATCGATCCGATAGGCGGATTCTATGTTTCGCTCAAAGGGGCGGGGGTCAAGAAAGGCGAGCCCGACGAAAAATACGACGAAGAGGAGCTGCTGGGCAGGTCGCGGCCTCGGGGTGTGTTTCGAGCGGACAAGCTGGCCCTGATTGACAAAACTGAAACGGGAAAACTGCGGGCGGTTCATGGAGAGTTGAAAAGGGACGGCGGCTTGAGCAAACGTGGTAGTGATGGGCTTCAGCCGGAAGATTTTGAGACGGTGTTGGCCTATGGGAAGAAGGAGATACGCCGACTGGGGCATGAGATATTGTCGGGGAAGATTCGGGTTGAGCCTTATCGGCGCAGGGGAAACGTGCCTTGCACTTATTGCGAGTACCGGCCGGTTTGCCGAATTGATCCACTGGTTGATAGGCATAAAGAGCTGGTGATAACCAACGACCAGGAAGCACTGGAAAAGATGTGGCAGGATAAATGAGCGAATCGGATTTGAACAAATCTGAGCCGATACAGTGGACTCTCCAGCAGCTGGAGGCCATCCGGCACGAGGGCAGCAGTGTGCTGGTATCGGCAGCGGCGGGTGCGGGTAAGACAGAGGTACTGGCGAGGCACTGCGCGGAACTGCTGAGCAGAAGGGAGGGGGCCTGCGGGATAGATGAGCTGCTGGTGGTGACCTTTACGGAGGCTGCGGCGGCCCAGATGCGCCAGCGTATCGGGCGGATTATCCGGGAAATGGCCGAGCAACAGCCGGGAGATAAACACCTGGCGAGGCAGGCGGCGCGGGTTTCGACGGCGGCGATCTCGACTATTCATTCATTCTGCCAGATGGTTTTACGGCAGAACTTTGCCCAAGCAGGACTTGATCCGCTGTTTACGATTATCGATGCAGACGAGGCGCTGCTGGTGAAAAGTGCGGCGATGGAAGAGGTTTTTGAAGAACTATACCTGGACAGGGGGGAGGAGGGGGAGGTTTTTGCGGAGCTGGTGGATTTGTATGGGGGCGGCGATGACGGCAGGCTGGGCCAGGTGGTAATGAAATTGAGCGACTTTTTGGGCAGCGTGGTGGGGCCGGAGCAATGGTGTCAGAAAGCTCGGCGGTGGTTACAGACGCAGCAGGGCAGGCCGAGCGGAGAAATGTTGAGGGCTTATGGGGAACTGTTGATAGCGAAATTTGAGCAGCGGATAAGTCTGTGTCGGCACAAGTCGCAGGAGATCGCCGAGCTGCTGAAACGACCAGAGCTGGTGCCGTTGGACATTGAGAAATATGGCGGGCTAAAGCAGTTCGCAAGTGTGCTGGAGGAACTGATCGAGGGGTGGGAGACGCTGATCAAGAAAACTGAGGCGGGTGAATTCAATCAGTTGGCCGAGGGAATCAGATCGCTACCCAAGAAACCAGCCAAAATGTTTATGCCAAAGGACGAGCAGGTCAAGGTAATCGTGGCCCGGCTGAAAAAGGTTTTCCGCGAGGCAGCGCCGACGCCCAGCGAAGAGAAGTTGCTGGAATTGGTAGCGGTGTCGCTGGAAGAGCAGGGAAAGGCCCTGGAGCAGAGCGGGCCTTATGGGCGGATGATTTTGGAGTTGGCTAAAAGGCTGGGAGCCAAATACGAACGGGCCAAACAGCGAGAGAACCGGCTGGACTTCGGTGATCTGGAGCGGAAGTGTTTTGAGTTGCTAAACGATGGGGAAGGTGAGGAACTAGTGGCCTCGGCGGTGGCAAAGGAGCTGCAGGAGCGGTACCACTATGTGCTGGTGGATGAGTATCAGGATATCAATCCGCTGCAGAATGCGATTTTGCTGCTGGTCAGCCGGGAGCTGGATTCGCAGAAGGAGGATAATCTTTTTGCGGTAGGTGATGTTAAGCAGAGCATTTATCGGTTTCGTCTGGCGGAACCTGGGATTTTCACGGCCAGGCTGAGCCGAGGTGGGGAGCACGGCGGTGGGATAATTGATCTGCAGAGCAACTTCCGCTGCCGAGCGGGGCTGATCAAGGGGGTGAATCTGCTATTCGAACGTTTGATGGATGCCCAGCTGGGGGGTGTGGTTTACGACGATCATGCCCGATTGAGATTGGGTCAAAAAGGATATGCCGAACTTGACGGGGCAGGAGAGCGGACGCTGGCAGGTCCTGCGGTGGAGGTGCATCTTCTAAGTCAGCAGAGAAAGGGCAAGAAAGGCGGGAGCGAAGAAGGGCGCGAGGAGGAGGTCGAGGCGGAGGCATCGGAGGCTGAGCTGGAACAGGTCCAGCAGGAAGCGGTGCTGGTGGGGAGGCGGATAAGGCATCTGATGGGGTTGGATGAAACGGCTGAGCGGGTGGAGGTGATGGATAAGGACCCGGAGACGGGACAGGTCCGCCTGCGGCCGATTGAGTATCGGGATATTGCGGTTTTGCTGCGGGTGATGAGCAAACATGCGGAGAGTTTTGCCCGGGTGCTGCGGCAAATGGATATTCCGGTGTACAGCGATGCGGAGACGGGTTACTTCGCGACAACTGAGATACAGGACGTGCTGGCGCTTTTGGAGATTCTGGACAATCCGCTACAAGACATACCGTTGGCGGCGGTGCTGCGGAGTCCACTGGGCGGGTTCGAGGCGGATGAGCTGGCGCGGATGAGGTTGGCTGACAAGGGGACGGTATTTCACGAGGTGGTTCTTGAATTGGCCACGGCGGGGAAAGGCAGGGGGGAATTGGCTGAGCGGTTGAGTGAATTCTGGGAGCGGCTGGGCAGCTGGCGGCGGCTGGTGCGGGAGGTGCCCTTGGCCCAGGCCATCTGGGAAATCTATCAGCAGACGGGGTATCTGCAGTACGTGCGAGGTTTGAACGGCGGGCGGGGGCGAGCGGCGAATCTGCTGAAGTTGTACGAGCGGGCCAGACAGTTCGGTGATTTTGCCCGGACGGGGCTGAGGCGGTTCCTGCAGTTCCTGAACGATCTGAAAGAGCGGGAAGGGGACCTGGGGATGGCACCGGGGTTAAGCGAAGTAGAAAACGTAGTGCGGATAATGAGCGTACATAAGAGTAAGGGGCTGGAGTTTCCGGTGGTGATTTTGCCGAGGCTGAGCCAAGGGTTCATTTTCCGTGACGCCCAAGGCAAGATTATTTTCGATCGCCAGCGGTATTTGGGGATGCAGTGCATAGATGCCGGACGGGAGATTTTTTATCCGACGCTGGGGTATATGCTGGCCAAGGATAATATCGAACGGCAGGTGAGGGCGGAGGAGATGCGGCTGCTTTATGTGGGGCTAACAAGGGCGAGAGAGCACTTGATTCTGATCGGTTCGGGCAGGGCTAATAAGCTGGCGCCTTTTGGAGTGGGAGCTAAAGAGTCAGAGCTGAGCGGGGCTAATCGGCCGCGGGCTTTTGAACTGGGGGTTGGACGCAGTCGCCTGGATTGGCTGGTGCCGGCCCTGGCGTCGCTGGAGGCTGATGAGCTGAAGTTTGCAGGCGAGCAGGAACATCCGCAGATTTACAGGGGAAAAGCTACGTTCGTGGTGAGCGTGCATGAGGCGGGGAAATTCGGGGCGGATATTTTCGCCGAAGACAGGGGTAAGCATCATCGGCGGGGGGGCTTGACGCTGGGGCAAATTGCCGAGCTTCAGACCAGTGAAGAGTTGCCTGAGCCGGGGGAGGAATTGGCGAAAAGTCTGGGGCTGATGGATGAGCCTTACCGGTACGAAGAATTGGCTAATTTGCCAGCGGTGATAACAGCGACCGAACGCAAACGGCTGTTTGAGGGCCGGGCTGACGAGGAGCTGGAGCGGTCTGAAGAATTCGCCCAAAGCGAAGAGCTGGCTGGCTTGGCGGAGGTGGTGAGAGAAAAGGAGGCGGGAATGTCGGCCAGCCAGGTCGGCTCGCTGAATCATTTGTTTATGCAAAAGGTGGACTTGGGGCGGAGGTGCGATGGGGACGATTTGCGGAAGCAGGCCAGAGAGATGGCGGATAGTGGGCTGCTGGAGGAGAAAGCTCTTGAGGTGGTCGATATCGCTGGGGCGGCGAGTTTTTTTGCGACTGATATCGGCAAGGCCATGCGCTCTGAAGCCGCGAGGGTGTATCGGGAGCTACCGTTCGTGCTGACCATTGAGCCGGGGGAACTGGCAGAGGGAGCGGAGGCTGCCGGGCTGGAGGACAGGCTGATAGTGCGGGGGATTATCGATGCCCTGATCGTCGAAGATGGACGGGCAACGATTGTGGATTTCAAGACGGACAGGATTTCAAAGGAGGTCCTGGCCCAGCGGGCCAAGGCGTATGAATGGCAGATGGCGATGTATGGCCGAGCGGTCGAGGATATTTTGCAAGTGGCCAAGGTGCGAAAGGTACTGTACTTTTTGAGCAGGCGGGAATTAGTGGAGATGTGATGGCTAAGCGGGATTATTCGCCGTATCAGCAGGGGCTTATCAAGCGCTATTATGATAATTTGCCCCAGCAGACGCTTGGCAAGTTGGCCGAGCTGGTGACGGAACTGTATCTAGCTAAGACGGATAAGAAGCACCAGCAGCTCTGGGGACGGGTGGAAAAGGCGATGGCCAAGATTAAGGTGCCGAAAAAGATTGCTGAGCATATCCTGAAACAGCGCAAGCCGGAGATACTGGCAGCCAATCTAGAGGATTGGCTGAAGAAAGGCGTGAGGCCTGCTCGTGCTTCGCAGAGTAGTAAGGCTTGAGGCGGATAATACAGAAAGAAATATGCTCTGTTGAAAAGATGTCGGGCCGGGTCATTGCGAGCACTTCGCTTCGCTCAGCATAAACTCCGCGAAGCAATCTCAAAGCTCAGAAGTCGAGATTGCCACGGCCCCTCTGGGGCCTCGCAATGACAGAAAGAGGCTTTCAACAGAGCAAAAGAAATACAGAATTAGACGCTGATTGCGCTGATTACGCAGCTTATTTGGCAGACTTGTTGAAGTGCATGTCTTCGACTTGTAGCTCAGCAGAGCGGTGGCCGTTGAACTCGTTGAGGATGGGTCGGTAGACGAGGGAGACGGTTTGGCAACTAGAGAGCTTCTTGAGCAAGCGGGCCTGACCAAAGGCTACGCACTTGCGGCTAGTAGAGTCGCGGGCGACGGTGAACTGGAGAGTCTTCTTGGTCTTACCAACGGTGCGGGGCTCGCCGATGACGGTGCAGGCTTCTGTAACCAGAAGCGGGCGGGGATTGGCTTGACCAAAGGGGGCCAGGCGATTGATGTCGATCAAGAGCTCCTCGGTAATCATGTCCAAAGAAGCAACGGCATCGATGCGCAGAACGGGCTGAAGGTCGGCGGGGCTTAAATGATCGGCGGCGTATTGGGTGAAGGCCTCGGTGAAAGGTTTAATATTTTCGGCGGAGATTGAGAGTCCTGCGGCCATGGCGTGACCACCAAAGGTGGTGAGGTGCTGGCGGCAGGCGTGGAAGGCCTCAAAGATGTTGAAGCCGGGTATGCTGCGTGCGGAGCCTTGGCCTTGGCTGTCCTCCAGGGCAATCATGACGGTGGGTCGATGGAAGCGGTCGACGATGCGTGAAGCGACGATGCCGATGACGCCGGCATGCCAGCCCTGCTGAGCCAAGACGAGGGCACGGGCCTCGGGGGTGTCGAGCTTCTGGTCAGTGACGAGGCGAACAGCCTGGTCGGTGATGTCCTTTTCGACCTTGCGTCGCTGTCGATTTTGCTGCTCGAGATAGGCGGCGATCTTGACGGCGCGGGCTTTGGTTGCCCCGGTGAGCAGATCGAGGGCAAGACGGGCGTGGCCCATTCGACCGGCGGCATTGATCCTGGGGGCGAGCTTGAAGCCAATGTCATAGGAATCGATCGCCGAGCCGGTCAGGCCTGCGGATTCGATGAGGGCCTGGATGCCAGGGTACGAGGAGCCGGCTAAGCCCTTGAGGCCGAAGGCGGCCAAGATGCGGTTTTCGCCGGTGAGGGGGACGACGTCGGCAATGGTGCCGAGGGCTGCCAATCCGGTGGCGGATATGAGAAACTCACGAAAGGAATCGGAGACGCGCGGCGGGCCGTTAGCGGAAGCGGAGGATGTGGGGGGGGCGCTATCGCTGAAGCGCTGGGCGAGGAACCAGGCAAGCTTGAAGGCCACGCCGGCGCCGGAGAGGTATTGGCAGGGATAGCTGGAATCGGGGGGCAAGGCAGGATGAACGATGGTGTGGCAGGCGGGCAAATCCGAATCGGGGCGGTGGTGATCGGTGATGATCAGGTCGAGGCCGAGTTGGCTGGCGAGTTTGGCGGGCTCAAAAGCACTGATGCCGCAGTCAACGGAGATAATCAGTTTTGCGCCCTGGTCGGCGAGGTCGGTGATGGCCTGGCAGTTCAGGCCGTAGCCTTCCTCGATGCGGTGAGGGACGTAGCAGTGGACGTCGGCGTCGGCCAACTTGAGGCAGTGCCAGAGGATGGCGGTGCCGGTGAGGCCGTCAACGTCGTAGTCGCCATAGATGAAAACTTTTTCGCGGCGATCAACGGCGCGGCAGATGCGGTCGGCAGCAGCTAAGACGCCGGGCAGAGAGGCGGGGTCTTCGAGGTCCTTGAGGGTGGGCTGAAGGAAGGTGCGGGCGGCGTCGGGGTCGTCGAGGTTTCGGTGGTGGAGCAGTTGGGCAAGGAGGGGGGAGATGTGGAGGCGGCGAGCTAAGTCGTCGCGACCGGGCCAATCCGGACAGATTTGCCACTGCTTGGCCATGG
This sequence comes from Actinomycetes bacterium, assembly GCA_030614915.1. Lineage (GTDB taxonomy): Bacteria > Planctomycetota > Phycisphaerae > JAACET01 > JAACET01 > JAACET01. The sequence continues at coordinate 198,650 of JAUXAG010000002.1, forward strand.
TGGGAAGGCTCCGGAGAAACGGCGAGGTTACTGCTTGTGGGAAATTACCGTTTGGCTGATAATACCCGGCTCGGAAGAACAGGGCAAGAACGGAAGCGATGAGGTGATGGATGAAGATCTTTGCGGATGAGAATATGCCGTTGGTAACCGAATTGTTTGGCGAGCGGGCCCAGATTGTGCGTGGGCCGGGGCAGGGCCTGAAGGCGAGCGAGCTGGGGGGTGCGGAAGTATTGCTGGTTCGCAGTATAACCAAGGTGAACGCCAAGCTGCTGGAGGGGACGCAGGTAGAGTTCGTGGGCTCGGCGACGGCAGGGATAGATCATGTGGATCAGGAGTATCTAAACGGTGCGGGGATCGAGTTTGCCTATGCGCCGGGCTGTAATGCCAACTCCGTGGCGGAGTATGTAACCGCGGCGATGCTAAGGCTGGCAGTTAAAGATGGATTTGAGTTGGCAGGCAAGAGGGTAGGGATCGTGGGGCACGGAGAGGTGGGCTCGCGAGTGGCGGCCAAGTGCCGGGCTCTGGGTATGCAAACTCTTCTCAATGACCCGCCCTTGGAGCAACAGGGAGTTAAACTGGATTTCGTTGAGTTGGATGATCTGTTGGGGGTGGATGTTTTGACGCTGCATGTGCCGTTAAGCTTTGAAGGGCCATTTACCACGGCCAATTTAATAGGTCGGGACTGGCTCAGCCGGATAAAAAAACCGGGGATGGCGGTACTGAACACTGCCCGTGGTGGGGTGCTGGATGAGGGGGCTCTTTGGCAGGTGCGGGCAGAAGGGCTGGTCAAACAAATTGTACTGGACGTGTTTGAGGATGAAAAGAATCCCCAGCGGGTTTCAGACACAGCTCTAAAGCAGGCTGACATAACTACGCCTCATATCGCGGGGTATTCGTATGACGGGAAGGTGGCTGGAACTCTGATGCTGTATGAGGCCCTGGCTGAACATTTCGGCTGGCCTTCACAGGCGAACAACATAGACATCCTAAATGCTCAGCCAAAAGAATTGCTTAGCCCATCAGCAGGGACTACTTATCTTGAGCAACTTTACTGCGCCGTGGATCAGGCATACGACATTCAGCAAGATCACCAGAAGTTACAAAAGGCAATAGAGTATCGAGGCCAAGACCGGGGGACTTATTTCGACAGTCTGCGGAAGGATTATCCGGTTCGGCGGGAGTTCGGCAATTACCGGGTCTCGACCGAACAGGGCTACTCGCCCCAGGCCGTGGTAACGCTGAAGGAACTGGGCTTTGTCGGCTGAGAGGCGAGTATACGGACAAAACACCGGAAGACTCTATAATGCCAGCACAGCATCAAGGGACGATGTAGCCGGTGGGTTCACCGCCGGCGCCTTCGGAGCCATCGGTGAGGACGGTGCCGCTGGGATACCAGTAAACGGCACGGTGGGACTGCTCGCGGGAAATGTACTCGCAATGGCCATCGTAGAAGGCGGCGGCAATGCCATCGTTGTGGCGATAAGAGTAATCCGCGGCGGGTAAGTCCTGGCCATATTCGCGTGAACCAATCCACCAGGCGCCGGAGCCGGAATAACTGCCGGCGCCGAAGAATCCATAACCGATGTCATAAGTAAAGTGGTCGTTTTCATCGACGTAGCGAGCGGCGTCGGCCACGAATATCTTTTTGGCGGGTGAACCTATGCTGGTGATCTTAGGCAGGTAGTCTTTTGGTGCGACTTCAGCCCAACCAGCGCCGTAGAGCCAATAGGGCACGCCGGGGACTATCTGGGCACCGCCGTAGGCGTCGCCGGCCAGCAGAAAATTCCAGCAGGTGAGATAACTGGCAGCCTGGGTGGTGGTAAAATCAGCGGCATCAGGTATAAGCTGATAGGCGGTCCAGGGCTCGGCTTGTTGTGTGTTGGCGGGGCATTTGAAGACTCCCTGGCGGGTGAGTTCCTGTCGACGGGCCCGGTTGGGGGGAACAGCGGTATTCAAAAAGGCCAATAAAGGTGAGGCGTAATCAAAGGCATTGGTGGCTATGGTGGTGTCGGGTGGATCCTGGCGGGGGCCGACGCCGGAGGTATTGGGCGAGCCGGGTAATGCAGCGTCGAAGGAATCAACGTAGAGATGCATGGCCACGGCGAGATTTCGCTGGTTGCTCAGGCACAGAGTGAGCTTGGCCTGGTCGCGGGCGGCCTGGACGGCAGGCACGAGCAAGGAAGTCAAAAGGGCGATAATGGCCACAACCACGAGTAGCTCGATAAGCGTAAACGCTCTGCATTTACACTTGCTCACTACAGGCATTTCGGCTTGAGTGAAACTCCCAATGTGGCGCGCAGGGATAGCAGGGGATAGCCCCCCGCGGGAGTCCTTCGGAAAAGGCTGCACGACATTAGGTCCGAAGTGGAATTTTAGATTTACAATGTCTACTACGGATCAAGCAGCGAGGTCTCTACTTCAGGGCTTGAACGGCCTTGGCAATGGAACTTACCCTGAGGACCACCGGGGTATCGGCGGCTTTGGACCCAGCGGAAGCATAAAAGTACTCAATGTTGACCTTGGCCCGGCCGAGCTTGCGGCAAATCTTCAGCAAGGCACCGGGCAGATTGGGTAAATCCACAACGAGCACAGGTTGAGTAGTGGCACAGATGCGAGCCTTGGCCAGGACTTTGGCTGCCTGGGTGGCATTGCTGGGGACCAGTCGGACGGTGGAGCAGTCAACACTGTCTACAACAGAGACAGCTATCAGATTGGTTTTGCCTAGAGCGGCGAAGAATTTTGCGGCGGTTCCGGGCTTGTTGGGCAGGCATACGCTGAACTGTTTGGCTCTTCTAATCATGGCGGAACTCCTTGATAAGTTATAGCCCAATAACTTCAAACAGACGGTCGCGCTTGATGTACGTTTACAAACGGTACGGATAGGATGGCAGGCATTATAGCAAGAGGAATATTCGAGGTCAAGACATTTTCGGAGCAGGGGAGGCTGAAAAAGGCTTGATTCGGCAAGTGGGGGCAAGTAGATTAAGGCTCAAGCAGCATCAGGCTGCTCGTATTGTTATGGGCAGAGGGCCCCGTCGTCTAGTCAGGTCCAGGACACAGGGTTTTCAACCCTGCAACACGGGTTCAAATCCCGTCGGGGTCATTGGGGGCAAAGAACAAGGACAGAGGGACAAAATGAAGACCTCCAGATTTCGGCTGGAGTTGTCACTTGTCCATCACCGCCTCAATAGTCACCAAGGCTGAACAAATCACGAGCATTTTGGGTGGTGAGGTGGGCTAATTCAATTGGAGGCATACCGAGCAGTTGGGCGAGAAAGCGGGCGGTGTGCACCAGAAGGGCGGGCTCGTTGGGCTTGGTCTTGCGGAAGGGCTCGGGGGCGAGGTAGGGGGCGTCAGTTTCGATGAGCAGCCGCTGGGGAGGGACCTCTTTGGCGGCGGCTCTGCAGAGGTCTGCGTTGCGAAAAGTAACCATACCAGCAAAGGAAACATAGAAACCGCGGTCGATTAGTTGCCGGATGAGCTCGGGCGGTCCGGTGTAGCAATGGAACACGCCAGGATTGCTGCCAAGATCGACTCGATCGAAAATGGCTAAGCAATCGTCCCAGGCATCGCGGCAGTGGATAATCAGGGGTAATTCGAGCTCGCCGGCTAAGCCTGCTTGCTGGGCAAAGACCGAGCGTTGGATGTCTCTGGGACAGTGGTCGTAGTAGTAGTCGAGGCCGGCTTCGCCCAGAGCGACTACCTCGGGGGCGGCGGCAAGAGCGGCGAGTTTTCCAAAATGGTCACTGGATACGCTGGCTGCGCCGTGAGGGCCCAAACCCACGGAGACGCGAAGCTGCCGGTAGCGGCGGGCCAGTTCGATAGCATCAGCGGAATCGTCCAGGCCCTGACCAACGGTGAGCAGGCAGGTTAGGCCAGCGCTGCGGGCGCGGTCCAGGACAGCAGGGATGTCCTTACTCAATTCGGCAGAGGTAAGGTGGCAGTGGGAATCAGTGAGGCCGGGTAGATGCAGGTCAGAATCAGTTATCACAGAGGTCCTCAGCTACAGATAGTCCGTTGGCTCGCTCCTGGAGGATAGCGGTTTGGACTGGCTGCTGCCAGTCAAAAGCCGTTACATGCTTGCTGGGTATGCTCGGGTTTGGAGTTAGCAGCAAAAGTGACGTAACCTATTGTAGCTACTGAAGTAAAATAGGTTATCGGTCGCACTGTAAGAGACGATTGTTGTAGCATCACTTCTTGTGAGTCAATTATTCTTCAAAATGTGCTTGACTTGTGTTAGGAATTTGTTAGGGTATCAATGCTGGGGCTTTGGAGACGGAGTCGTTTACATTGATCTTCTGTTCAAAACCATCGTCTGTGGTAGGAGTCCACTGTGTCAAGCGCACGTAGGGGGTTTGTAATCGCTCCATCACTTTTCGACAATGCTGATCGCGTTTATAGTCCAAGGCGCGTTGAGTTCTTTAAGCCTGAGCGGATTATCCTTGCTAAGGGTAGTCTTAGCAACTCACGTCGGCAGGATTTTATTGAGCAAATATGCAGGCTGTACCCGGCTGGGGAGGTTGTTGAAGAACTCGACAAGCCTCACAATCGCATCGATCTGGCTGATGGCGATTCCCTACAGCTTCACTACCGTGGCAAGCAGACCCTTGTCTTTGGCCAGCACAAAAACGCGGTTCGGCTGAGCGACGAGCAGCATAACACCTGCCCGAATTATTGGCATTTTTCGCCCTATGGCTTTTGCCCATACGACTGCAAATACTACTACTTGGCCGGTACCAAGGGTGTGCTATTTTCGCCGACGGTGAAGATATTCCTAAATCTAATGGACATCCTGAATCAGATTGATGGCATCGCCAACAAAATCGCCAAGCCCACAGCCTTTTATCTCGGCAAACTCCAGGATGGCTTGGCCCTGGATCCGCTGACTGGCTATTCGCGAGTCATTATTCCATTCTTCGCCCAGCATCCTTATGCAAGGCAAATACTGCTGACCAAATCAGCCGATGTGGGCAACCTGCTGGACCTGGACCACGCCGGCCATACAATTCTTTCCTGGAGCCTTAATCCTGCCGACATCTGCTCTGAATTCGAGGCAAACTCTCCGTTACCTTCCGAACGCATCAAGGCTATGAAGAAATGTGCTGCCGCCGGCTATCCAATCCGGGCAGTCGTCATGCCGATTATCCCAGTTGAGCGATGGGAGAAGGTTTATGCGGATTTTCTCTCAGAACTACTCGAAAATGTCCAGCTCGAACGGATCACCCTTGGCTGTATATGCAGTTATCCAGCCGCATTAGGGTTAATGGAGGCCAAGCTGGGATGCAATAATCTGATTTCGCAAGCGTTGAGCATGGGCCTAAAAAAATCACCGGACGGTCGAACTCGTTATCCAAAGTCGTTACGGCTCAGGGTATATGCTCATCTTATTTCGGTTATTCGTAATTATCAGAGTGATCTTCCCATCAGTCTTTGTTTAGAGGAGCACGCTATATTCGAGACTTTTGGCCTAACCGCCAGTCTCGGCCGATGCAATTGCGTGCTGTGAGCAGATACGTGCGATTATAGAAAAATTGTTTTGCCTAAGGTTAGAGTTTTGGCTCAAGAGGTTAAGTCATTGAGCATGACCGAAGTCATCAAAGCCAAGCGAAAAGCAACTGTGCTGGCGCCGTCACAGTTGGCGTGTCTTTCCAAGCTGCCGACGATTAATCTGACGGCCGGCTGTGCGCATGAGTGCCTATACTGCTACGCACGCAGTTACAGCCAGAATCCAGGCCAAGGCCGAGTGACGCTCTACGCAAACACGCTGGAGAAGCTTCGAGACGAACTGCCACGTAAGCGTAAGCGTCCCAAGGCTGTCTATTTCAGCCCGTCAAGCGACGTATTTCAGCCGGTTCCAGAGGTGCTCGATCTAGCCTATGACGTCTTCGAGTACTTGTTCAGCAACGAGATCGGCGTAGCCTTGCTAACGAAGGGACGCATCCCTGCTCAGCACATGAGCTTGCTCTGTGCTAACGCCTCGCTTGTTCAGGCTGGGATCGGACTGACTACATTAAGAGAGGAACTGTTAAAGGTCTTTGAACCGAGGACTGCTCCGCCACAGGTCCGCCTGTTGCAAGCGAAAATGCTTGTTGAGGCTGGCGTGTCGACACGGATTCGCATCGATCCGATATTGCCGGGACTGATGGACGATGCCCAAGGTCTAGAGGCGTTGCTAAAGGCCGTCGCGAGTATCGGGATCAAGCACGTAGCCGTTAGCACAGCCTTCCTAAGGCCCCCCATCATTCGGATGCTCAAGGGCCACGTGCGGAACAAGCGTGTGTTGCACGTTTTGTTGAGCCACTATGAGTCTGGCCCGATACTGACAATGAACGGTGCAGGGACGTCAGTGATCGTACCCCCAGCACCGATACGAAAGAAAATCTACGCTCGCGTCAAACAGATCGCCCAACGGCACGGCATCGCCACATCCATATGCGCATGCAAAAATGGTGACTTAGCCAATGGCTCCTGCCACATAGCCGGGGATTGGCTCGGCGAGCCGGAGGCTCGACGACAACGATTCCTGTTCGACAGCCTTGAAAGTGTGCGTCGTCAGGAATAGTGCTAATTCTCGCGGGCGGAATTAGAGGATAGATTGTGGTCTTCTCACTGGCAAATGCCTACGTCTGAAGTTTTGTATGGGATGGCGCCATCGGTTTTGGCAGCGGACCATCAAGGAGCAAAGGTGAGGTGAAAACCGGCCGGGCAAACAAAACAGCGTACCTGTTTGGGCAAGATGGTTTTCTTACTTATCCCAGACCCGTTCTAATCAGTGCGTGCCTGCTTGGCGTTCCGTGTCGATGGCATGGTCGCCGGGCCAAGAGGCGAGATAAGCTGATAGATCGGCTCAAGAAAAGATTTATCCTGGTTCCAGTCTGCCCCGAACAGCTCGGCGGGATGCCGACACCTCGCACGAGTGAAACGCTCAACGGCACTGGAGCTCAGGTCCTTGATGAAGGCCTGCGAATCGTTGCGCCGGAAACGGGCCGGGACGTTACTATGTTCCATGTTAATGGGGGTAGGTACGCCCTGGAAATCGCGAAGATCGTCGGGGCTGATCGTGCTTATCTCAAAGGGGGCAGTCCATCCTGCGACCGCGAAGGGGTGGCTGGCGAACTGCTCAAGCGGGGCCGAATCAAGGTAATCCGAGTTCCTTGATGTGTCAGAGGGAAAAGGCGTCGGGGATGTGTCTTATGTCTGGGGGGTCGATGGACGCGTCAACGGCTACGACGTCGAATCGGACGGGACGGTCCTCCCAGCGGCGGGACTTGAGAAAGGCCTGAGCTCCACGGATCAAACGCTGCTGCTTGGAGCGGTTGACGGTCTCTTCGGGCCTGACGTCGGATTCGGACCAGCGACTGCGGACTTCAATGAAGACCACTTCGCGGCGATGGCGAGCGACCAGGTCGATCTCGGCTGGGCCGGTGTTGACGTTGCGGGCCAGGATGCGCAGGCCTTTCTTTCTGAGGAATTTTTCAGCCAGCTTTTGTGCCTGCTGACCCTTGGCAGCGCTATGGGGGAGCCGATCCATTTGTCGGTTTATTGCTCTGCGGCTTGGTCGGTATCTGGCTGGTCGGATTCGGAGGGCTGAGGAGTCAAGCCTCGGCGTTTGTCGGGCAAGCGGACCGATTTGCCAACGCGTTCTCTGAGATAATAAAGCTTGGCCCGGCGGACATGCCCGGATCGCAGGACCTTGACGGCCAGGACCTGCGGAGAATTGAGCGGAAAGATGCGCTCGACCCCCTCGTTGTTGACAATGCGGCGGACGGTGAACATTTCGTTCAGGCCCTTGCCCTTACGAGAGATAACGGTTCCGGTGAAGACCTGGGTGCGTTCCTTCTGGCCCTCGACGATGCGTACGGATACGCTGACGGTGTCGCCGACGCTGAACTCGGGGCGGTCCTTCTTGATGTAGGCCTGTTCAACTTTTTCGATCATGTTGGCTGTCACTTTGTTTCTCCTGTTTGCTGTTCGAGGGCTCGACTAAGAGATCGGGCCGGCGCTGGGCGGTTCGTTGGCGGGCCTGCTGCAGTCGCCAGTCTCGGATATTGGCGTGGTGACCGGAAAGCAGTACTTCCGGTACGCGCAGGCCTCGGAAAACCTCGGGCCGCGTATACTGCGGATACTCCAATAGGCCGGCGGTAAAAGATTCCTGCTCGACCGAAGTCTCGTCGCCGAGGGCACCGGGCAAGAGCCTTGTTACCGCGTCAATAATAACCATAGCGGGAATCTCCCCGCCAGACAATACGTAATCTCCTATGGATAGCTCCAAAGGTTTTAGAGCGATTCTAATACGTTCGTCGAAGCCTTCATATCGGCCAGAGATCAGGATCAGACGTTCATCCTGAGCCAACTCGCCAGCCAAGGACTGGGTAAAGGGCTGACCCTGGGGAGTAAGCAGGATTCTGCGGCCTTTGAGAGGGTCAACGGCCTCGACGTGCTGGAGACAATCGAAGATGGGCTGGCACATCATGACCATGCCGGGCCCGCCGCCGTAGGGTTTGTCATCGATGCTGCGGTAGTTGTCGAGGGCGAAGTCTCGGATGTTGGTCAGCACGACCTGGAGCAGGCCTTTTTGCCGGGCCCGCTGGACTATACTGATGTTCAGTATAGTTTCAAAAGCCTCCGGAAAAAGAGTAAGGACATCTATGCGCATCGGTCAGACCTGGCGAGCGGGACGGAAGCGGAACAGGTTCAGCGTTGGGCGAGGATGCCGGCTTTTTCCAGCAGATTGGCGACCGTCCGGGTGGGTTGAGCCCCGACACTGAGCCAATACTCGATGCGCTCGCGTTTGAAATTAATCTGCTTGTCGGGATCCTCTTGGAGGGGGTCGTACAATCCGAGTTCCTCAATGGCCCTGCCGTCGCGCGGGGCCCGAGAATCCACGGCGTTTAGCCGGTAACAAGGCAGGTGCCGTCTGCCGGTTCGCTTCAGCCTTAGTTTAACAGCCACTTTTTTATCTCCTGTAATCGAACTTTAGTTTTATTCTATCGCCGGTGGCGTTTGCGGGCCGGCTTTTTTCGCTTACTGCGTTGTTTTCGTTTGAACTGGGCCTGTCCGGAAAACATATCCATAGAACCGAGTTGTTTGGCCATTTTCATCTTGCCGAACATGCCCTTGCCGCCGAGCAGTCCTTGGCTGGAGAAGGCCTTGACCATGTGTCGCATTCGGCCGAAGGTCTTGATGAGCTCGGAAACGTCGGCGGGTTCGGTTCCAGAACCGCCGGCGATGCGGCGGCGGCGAGAGGCATCCACAATTTCCGGGTCGTCTCTTTCGTCCTTGGTCATGGACTGGACGATGGCCTGGGTGCGGTCCAGTTCGCGCTCGTCGAGGGCGGGCATGTTTTTCATCTGGGAGCCCATTCCAGGGATCATTTTCATGATGTCGCCGAGGGGACCCATTTTACGGATGGCCTGGAACTGCTGGAGCAGGTCGTCCATGGTAAAGCGGTCGGAGAGGAGCTTTTCCTGCATTTTCTCAGCTTGTTCGACGTCGAAGTGCTGCTGGGCCTTTTCGACCAGACCCACGACATCTCCCATGCCGAGGATTCTTCCGGCCATACGGTCGGGGTGGAATTCTTCGAGGCGATCGAGCTTTTCACCGACACCGATGAACTTTATGGGCTTGCCCGTGACGGCTTTGATGCTGAGGGCAGCGCCGCCACGGGCGTCACCGTCCATCTTGCTGAGGATAACGCCGTCCAGCTCGAGCTGGTCATTAAACTCCTTGGCGGAGTTGACGGCGTCCTGGCCGGTCATGGCGTCGCAGACGAGATAGATTTGCTGGGGGTTGACGGCCTTGACGATATTTCGCAGCTCGGCCATGAGGTCGGCGTCGATGTGCAGCCTACCGGCGGTATCGAGGATGACGACATCCTGGCCGGCTGACGACGCGGCCTTGACGGCGGCCCGGCAGAGGGCGACGGCGTCTTTGCCGTGGCGATCACAGTAGGCAGGCACCTTAATCTGCTGGGCCAGGATCTCCAGTTGGTCAACGGCGGCAGGCCGCTGCAGGTCGGCGGCGACCAGGAGCGGTTTTTTGCCCTGGGCCATGACAAATTTGGCCAGCTTGCCGGCAGTGGTAGTTTTGCCCGAGCCCTGGAGGCCGGCGAGCATAATGATAGTAGGCCCCGGGGAGACAAAATAAATTCGGGAATCGACCGGTCCCATGAGGCTGGTGAGCTCATCATTGACGATTTTGACCATTACCTGGCCGGGATGGAGAGATTCGAGGACGTTGGCACCGATGGCTTTTTCGACGACGGAATCGCAGAAGTCCTTTGCTACCGTATAGTTAACATCCGCTTCGAGCAGGGCCCGGCGGACATCGCCCATGGCCTCGGCAATGTTAGCGCGGCTGATTCGACCTCGTCCGGAGAGCCGGCGAATGGCCTTGGAAAACCTGTCTGTGAGGGTCTCGAACAACGCATATCTCCAGCTATGGAGCTAGACGGGCCTATCCGGAATAGTAATTCGGATTAAGCGAACGGGTTATTATATTGCCGTGGGGGCTATTTACAAGGCAAAATGCCAGCGGGCTTGCCGGAAAGCGGGCGAACCAGTATGATAACTGGATTATCAGATCGAGGTGGCAGAACAGATGAAAAGCGAAGAAAAGCCAAAAACGCTGGGGCCGAATAAGGTGCCCGATGAGCATGGCCGATTCGGACGATTCGGAGGCCAGTATGTGCCGGAAACGCTGATGGCGGCTCTGGCAGAGCTCAAAGCTGAGTACGAGAAGGCCCGGAAGGATCCGGAGTTTCAAAAGCAATTGGCTTGGTATCTGCGTTACTACGCGGGCCGGCCGAGCCCGCTGTACTATGCAAAGCGGTTCAGCGAAAGAATAGGGGCCAAGGTCTATTTCAAGAGGGAAGACCTGAATCACACCGGAGCTCATAAGATCAATAATACTCTGGGGCAGGGACTCTTGACAGTGCGGATGGGCAAGAAGCGAATAATCGCCGAAACCGGAGCGGGTCAGCATGGGGTGGCAACGGCGACGGCGGCAGCAGCCCTAGGCCTAGAATGCGATGTGTATATGGGGACCGAAGACATTCGGCGGCAGGAGCTGAATGTCTATCGGATGAAGCTGCTGGGCACACGAGTGCTTCCGGTGGACAGCGGTTCGCGGACGCTTAAAGATGCGGTCAACGAGGCTATGCGGGATTGGATGGGCTCAGTAGAGTACAGCCATTACTGTTTGGGCTCGGTGATGGGGCCTGATCCGTTTCCGCGGATGGTGCGCGATTTTCAAGTTGTCATCGGCAAGGAGACACGCGAGCAAGTGCTTGAAGCTGAAGGTCGCTTGCCGGATGTGCTGGTGGCCTGCGTGGGGGGTGGCTCGAACGCAGCGGGGATGTTCGCGCCAATGATAGATAATGAAAAAGTGCGAATGATCGGGGTGGAAGCCGGGGGCTATGGGCTGGATACCTTCAAACATGCAGCGGCCCTACTGAAAGGCAAGCCGGGCATACTGCACGGGATGGAAAGCTATGTACTGCAAGACGAAGAAGGGCACACGCAAGAGGTGCACTCGGTAGCTGCGGGGCTGGATTATCCGGGAGTAGGGCCCGAGCACAGCTACTGGTACGATACAGGGCGAGTGGAATACGTGGCGGTGACGGACCAGGAAGCAATGGAGGCCTTCAGCATGTTGGCTCAGACCGAGGGGCTTATACCGGCTCTGGAAAGCGCCCATGCAGTGGCTTATGTGCTGAAAATGGCTGGTGAATTGCCGAAAGATACGATCATGGTGATAAACCTTTCCGGGCGGGGGGACAAAGACTGCATGGAAGTCGCCCGGCTGCTGGGCAGCCAGACAAGCCAAGCAAAGGAAGAAAAGTGAACCGGATCGAGGCCTTGTTCAAAGAGCTCGGCAGTAGGGGGCGCAAGGCATTGATGCCCTACGTTACGGCTGGGTTTCCGGATTTGGCGACGACGGCGGCGCTGATAGAGCAGCTGCCGGAATCGGGGGCGAACATGCTGGAGTTGGGGATTCCGTTCTCGGATCCGATAGCGGACGGGCCGGTAATACAGAATTCTTACACGCAGGCATTGAGTAAGGGGCTAAAGAGCAAGCAGATTTTCGAGATGATTGGCGAGGTGCGCAAGCGGGTGGAAATACCCATTGCGGCTATGGTGAGTTACTCGATCGTCAACAAGCTGGGTCCGGCAGAGTACGTCAAGAGCTGCGTGGAAGCGGGAATAGACGGGCTGATTATTCCAGACCTTCCTCTGGAAGAAACCGAACCGATCAGGGCGCTGATAACCGAGGCCGGGCTGTCGGGTATTATGCTGGTAGCGCCTTCGACACCGGTAGAGAGACAAAACAAAATCGCCAAGTCGAGCAGCGGGTTTATCTACTACATGTCGGTGATGGGGATAACCGGCGAACGTGACAAATTGCCGGCTGAACTGGTTGATCACGTGGTGCGGTTGAAGGAGGTCTCGGGGGGCAAACCAGTGTGCGTGGGTTTTGGGATCAGCAGGCCCGAACAGGCGGCGATGGTGGGCGAGGTAGCCGACGGGGTAATCGTGGGCTCAGCGATAATCAGACGGATAAGCGAGGCGGAAGATAAGGGGATGGAGGCAATAGTGGCCCGTGTGGACGAATACGTATCGAGTCTGGCAGAGGCATTGAGCGAGGTGGGCAGATAGGATCCGGAATTAGCCGGGGCGGGGGGAAAAACAAGCAGGACGGCTGGCAAGCGAGGGGGAGGATGAGCTTATGGCGAGAAGCGAGCATAAGCGGGCGAGAGACAAGGGAGTCCGAGCGGTGTGGTTGGCGGGCATTGTGGTTGCGGTGTGTGCGTTGGCCGGCTGCAACGGGAATTACACTCGGGCTGGAACTTCTCAAGGAGGACCGGTGATAGGTCCGTTCCGGGCGAAGGATGAGAATCCTCTACTACAGCAGAGCGAGGAGCAAGCCAGCCAGAAGGAAATGGTGCAGGTAGTGATCTGGCGGGTTACAATCAGCAATCAAGATCAGAAGCAGGCCGAGGAGCTTTGGAAGTTGTTCAAGCCTGCACGGCTGCTGACGAACAATGCAGGGCTCTTGGGACGAAACGGACTTACAATATGCTCTGGTGACGCGACGATCTGGACGGAGGCGGTAAATAAGCTGGAGATTGGGCCGGACACGCAAAAGCCGAGAACAAATAAAGTTAGACAAACAAAAACCTGGTTGGCTGAGGGCCTGGTGGCAGAACTTGCGGTGAGTCCTTCGGTGAGCAGTCCAACGCTTTTCTGGCACGAGGCAGACGGACATCTGGCAGGCAAAACTTATGAGGATTGTCAGAAACTGCTGGTGATAACAGCCACAGCCCGGCCGAGAAGCCAAGTACAAATAAAGTTGATTCCGGCGCTGAAGGCCGAAGGCGCACGGGTGCGATCTTTACGGAGGCTGGCCCTGCTGTCGGGGATGGAACCGGAAAAGTATGTAGCCAAGTTTGAACAGCTAGCCGTTGAGGCCATAGTAAGTTCCGACGAGTTCTTGATAATCGGCTCTGGGGCCGAGGCAGATGCAGGGTCCTTTGGACGGGTATTTTTCGACGATACCGACCAGCAGCAACCGAGCAGAACGGTGTTACTGATAATCCCCAGGGTGGTATCCTCGGAGAAGGTGGAATGAGCCTTGCAGGCTGACAAGCGCACCGAAGAAAAATGAGCGATCCGGCAAAAGACTTTTGGCGACTGTTTTGCGAGCAGACCTGTACGGCCATCGTGGGCTTCGACCGCCGGGGCCGAATCATCACCTGGAACGGGGCGGCGGAGGCAACTTTCGGGATAAAGTCCAAAGACATGCTGGGCCAAAAGGTTGGGCAGATTCTGCCCGAAGAACACAGGGAAACACTGGGCCAAGTGTGCCAAAGGGCGGTGCAGGCCAACGCGGCAGGCGAATGCAGGCTGAGGCTGCAAAGAAAAGACACCGAAGCTATTGAACTGTCGGTGAAAGTCAATCCGCTATGCGACAAGAAGGGCAAGGTGGCCGGCGGAGTTGTGTGGGCAGAAGATATAACGCGGCTGAGCAAGCTGGAGCGTGAACTGGCGGCGGCGGAGCGACTGAGCTCACTGGGAACTCTGGCAGGCGGGGTAGCCCATCACTTTAATAATATCCTCGGCGGAGTGAGCACCTTTGTGGATTATGCCTTGAGCAGCGATGATCCGCGGGCGGCGCGTCGGGCCTTGCAGATGACCGCCCAGGCGGCGGAGCGGGCGGCGAAGATTACCAAGAGCCTGCTGGCCTTTGCCCAAAAGGACGAGGGCTCAGAAGACCTGGCGGACTTGACGGAGGTGGTGCTGACCTTCGCCAGCCTGATAGAAAAGAGCCTGGTGGAAAAACATATTGACCCGGATTTCCCATATTCGACTGGCGCATTTGAGGCTGATTTGATAGTATAGAGCTTATGGAGGCAATTCAAGCCACTTTTGGACTTCTGATTTGGAGATCCCTATGGGTGAGCCATGCAAGGACGCTTTGAGAGTCAATT
>JAUXAG010000003.1 GCA_030614915.1 Actinomycetes bacterium
CCCTTCGCCTGCGGGGTGCATAGAGGTTCTGTGGATTATGCCATATTTAGCCCCCGGTTTTACGGAGAGGCCCCCAATCAAGGATCCCATCCGCCCATAAATCGGCGGCCCGCTGCCCGCGCCATTTCGAGATTAGGGTGCCCCGGGGGTTTGCTTTCCGTTCTCCGCAGTATTACTGCTACGAAGCATGCTTCGCGTTGATTTTTGATTTACGGCTTCCAAGCTACCCCGTTGAAGGCCCCGTGCCCACAGCCCCAGCCAGCACGCCGGCATCCCAACCCGGCGGGGCTACGCTCTGGCGGGCATAGTAGTACAGGGCCGCCTGAAAAACCGTCTGCAGCACAGAAAACACCAGAGCCAATATCACCATGTACACTATCAGCAGAACCAGCCAGACTATCACATACCCCGCCCCCAGCATAAGAGCCGCAGCAAATATCAAAAACCCCGGCAGGCAGCAGACAAACCACAACAGCCCGAAACTGTAGCCGGCAATCAGCTGCTCCCCCCACGTTTTCTTCAACATCTTTGTTGACTCCTTGATCGCTGCCAATGGCCCCTTGCCTTCCACAACCAGCACCGGCAGCGTGAAAAATGTCGTCAGCGACCAGGCCATCCCCAGCAAACCGGCTACTATTTGCCCAAATCTCCTTGATCGGTCCTCTATAATGCGCAGGATCAATCCCACCGTGGCCGCAATCAATGCCCAGCCCAGCAGCAGCGGCACCCGCGAAAAGGCCACCCTGAAACCGTCGCCCAAGCTCGGATTACTCCCCCGCATGCGGATGACCGCGCAGGCGATAATCCCCGTGTTGAAAAACATAATCACAAAATACGTGCAGAAGTAGAACAGGAACAGTTGTCCGTAGTAGCTGAATTGCTCACCCATCGGGGCTTCCCGTGCCGGGGGTCTCCAACCTTGGCCCTCGCCCCCCAGTATCCCCAGCCCGAAAGACCCCAGCAACAGCAGCAGGCACAGACCCGAAATCAAAGGAAAGACCAGCATCTCCTTGTCTTTTTTTACCATGTCCCACGAGGTCCCGATCAAGCTCCAGGTATTACTGATCCGTCCGAAAAAGCCAACGTGTCCCCACATGTTCGTCCTCCTCCTGCTTAGCGATTCTTGCCCATACTCTTCTCGTTTGCCCACACCCACATCCAGCGTTGATCCCATTATCTTCTCCTGGTTGTCCGCAGACAAGGGCAAAAGCCCCTTTCAATTCATTCAGAATTCTGTTATCTATAGCTCAATTCGCCTTGCAGCAACTCACAGAGAACCATCACTAATGCCTACGCTTAGCCCAATCAAGCAAGCCCGCAAGCCCAAGAGTCGCTCTGGGCGCCCTTCGACAAGACCTGCCGCAGGACGAGCTGGACAAGTCAGCCGCATTCACCGTTTGCTCAAGCTCATCGACCTGCTGCAGAGCGGCCGAGGCTGCGATACCCCTGTCCTCGCTCGCGAACTGGGCGTATCCCGCCGCACTGTCTTTCGCTATCTTGATATCCTTCGTACAATAGGCATGACATTTGTCCACGACCCCCAAGCCGGCGGATACCGCGCCAAGCCCGGAAGCCTCCTGCGTCCGGTGGATTTTAGCCTCACCGAAGCCTTGGCCCTGCTACTGGCCAGCAGAGGTGTCAGGCGCAGTGCTTCTGGCCCTTCCGTCCCGCTGCTCCAGGCCGCCTCCAGCGCCGCCTTGAAAATCGAATCCGTGCTTCCCGCCGGCGTTCAGCAGTACTGCAGCGAGCTGATGAGTAAGATCGACATCCGGCCCGCTCCCCTGGCCCGCCACGAACATACCGGCGGCTTTTTCGCCATGATCCAAAAGGCCATTCACCAAAAGCGAAAACTCAAAATGGTCTATCGCTCCTTTACCGAGCGAGAACGAATTCAGACAACCCTCGACCCCTACCGCTTGGTGTTTTGTCAACGAGCCTGGTATGTCGTTGCATACTCCAGCTTGCATCAGTCTATGCGAACCTTTAAGCTGCTGCGGATTTATCAACTGAAGTTTCTTGATAAACTCTACATCGGCGACAAGGATTTCGACCTGGATAAGTTTTTCGGCTACGCCTGGAACATGATCCCCGAAGGCCGAGTTTACCGCGTGGCCTTGCGTTTCAGCTCCAAGGTGGCCGGCAACGTCGCCGAGGTCCTCTGGCACAAGACCCAGCAGATCGAGTTCCTCAAGGACGGTTCCATGATTTTCCGCGTAACCGTCGATGGCCTGACCGAGATAAGCTGGTGGATTCTCGGATACGGCGCCGAAGTCGGCGTCATTGCTCCTGCCGTGCTGCGCAAGCGCATAGCCAAGACCGCCGAACGCATGGTTGATATATATAAGAGGAAGCCCAAGTAGTGCGCGCCGTAGTTCAGAGGGTAAAATTCGCCCGGCTCAGTGTTGATGATCAGCAGCTCGCCGAGATTGGACCGGGCCTGCTGGTCTATGTCAGTGTGGCCCAGGAAGACACTGGCCAGGATTGCCGATACTTGGGGCAAAAGATCATCGGCCTGAGAATATTCGACGACCAAGCGGGACGCTTTAATCTGAATCTCCTCCAGACCGGCGGCCAAGTCCTGCTGGTCAGCAATTTCACTCTGCACGGCGATGCTCGCAAGGGCCGACGCCCCAGCTTCGCCAAGGCCGCTGAAGGAGCCAAAGCCCAGCCCCTGCTCGACGAGTTGGCCCAACAGATACGCGATCAGGGAGTCCCGCTCGCCCAAGGAAAGTTCGCCGCCCACATGGCTATCGAGAGCCTCAACGATGGTCCGGTCAACATTCTCCTGGATTCAGCCAGAGGGTTTTGAAATATTTGCCTTGGTTTGAGGAAGTTACAGGTGAGGAACAAATCCCGCCGTGGAATGCGTTGTGGCGAGTTGAGCCTTTGCGGCGTCAGTATTGCCGGCGAGCAGACGGCCGTGGCCGTCCCTGAGCTTGACGTCTGCTTCGATATCGGGCTTTGCCCTCGCGTCGCCCTGTCCTGCGGCCACATCTGCCTGACCCACGGCCATATGGACCACGCCGCAGCATTGGCCTATTATTTCTCCCAGCGCGATTTCCAGGGAATGCAGCCGGGCATTGCCCTGGTGCCGAAGCAAATAGCCGAACCCATCGAACAGATGCTCGCCACTTGGGACCGCATCGAGGGCAAGGCCTCTCCCCGCCAGATCGTGCCCCTGTCCGACGGCGACGAATACGAAATCCGCCGCAACCTGCTCATCCAAGCCTTCAGCGTCCCCCATACCGCAGCCTCGCTCGGCTATCTGATCTACAGCCGCAGGGAAAAACTGCTCGATGAGTATCTCGGCCTGAGCAGCCCGCAAATCGTCGAACTCAAAAACAAGGGCCAAAAAATCACTCGAACCACACAGGCTCCTCTGGTCTGCTACCTTGGCGACGTCCAACTGGAAGCCCTCAAATGGACCGACATGATGCGCCAGGCCGGGATCCTCATCATCGAGTGCACCTTTTTTGAGGACGGCCACCAGCACCGCGCCCGCTTCGGGCAGCACGTCCACCTTGACGACCTCATCGAGCTGTTGCCCCAACTGCAAAACGAATACATCGTCCTGACCCACCTGAGCAGGCGAACCGATATGCGCCAGGCAAAAAAACTCCTCACCCAGAAGCTCAGCCCGGACCAGCGCCAACGCATCCACTTCTTCATGAGCTAGCCAGGTTAGTTCTCCCGGTTCGGCATAATTCCTTTGCTTCCCCGGCCCGGCGCTGTTAAATAGTTCCTGTTGCGGAAACAACATTTTGTCATTCCCGCGAAGGCGGGAATCCAGTTTTTAGGC
The DNA here is from genome assembly GCA_030614915.1 of Actinomycetes bacterium. Classification (GTDB taxonomy): domain Bacteria; phylum Planctomycetota; class Phycisphaerae; order JAACET01; family JAACET01; genus JAACET01. Next base: position 3,800 of record JAUXAG010000003.1, read on the forward strand.
CGTGGACCCCTGCTTTCGCAGGGGTGACATAAGGATGCCAGCTTTCCGCAACAGGAACTAAATACTGAATTTACACTGGGATTTTTCGCTTAGCCTGTGTGTCTTTTGGAGCTGGAACAATGGCTATAAAACTCGGAATCATCGGTTCTGCCGGACGTATGGGCCGGCGTATCACCGCCCTGGCCCAGCAGAACGAGAACTTTCGCATCATTTGCGCCGTCGAGCGGGCCGACCATCCAGCCCAGGGGGTCGATCTGGGCGAGCTGCTGGGCCTGGGCCAACTCGATCTAGCCATCAGCTCCAAATGGTCCGCCAAACCCGATGTACTGATTGACTTCACCACCCCCCAGGCCACCATCGAGTTTCTGGCCGCCGCCCGAAAGGACGCCCTGCCCATGGTCATCGGAACCACCGGTCTAAGTCCTGAGCAGCTCGCAAGCGTCAAGGACGCTGCCAAGGACATCGCCGTGCTGCAAGCCGCTAACATGAGCCTGGGTGTTAACCTCCTCTTTCATCTGATTGGCCAGGTCGCTGCCGCCCTGGGCGATGATTACGACATCGAGATCACCGAGACCCACCACCGCTTCAAGAAGGATGCCCCTTCGGGCACAGCCCTGGAGTTGGCCAGGAAAATCTGCGCCGCTACCAAGAAAGACCTCGATACTTGCATTACTCACGGCCGAAGCGGAGTCCAGGCGGGACGGCAGGCGGGTAAGATTGGCATGCACGCTCGTCGACAGGGCGACGTCGTCGGCGAGCACACCGTGGCCTTGGGCACCCTCGGCGAAACCCTCGAGCTTACCCACAAGGCCCATTCACGCGATATATTCGCCCGCGGCGCTTTGACCGCCGCCGCCTGGATCGTTACCCAGCCGCCCGGGCTTTATGACATGCTGGATGTTCTGGGATTGAAAAAATAACAAGCTACCCTCAAAGGAGTGATTTACTAATGAGCAACGACCAGATGCTAACTCGTCAATACCAAAAGCAAATGGAGATGAAGTATGGTTGTAATCCTAATCAAAAACCGGCAGCCATATATTTTGCCCCTGGCCGCAAGCTCCCCTTCGAAGTCCTCAACGGAAATCCCGGCTATATAAATTACTGCGATGCTCTCAATGCCTGGCAACTGGTCAAAGAACTAAAAGTCGCTCTCGCTCTGCCCGCTGCCGCCAGCTTCAAGCACGTCTCGCCGGCCGGTGCCGCCGTCAGCGTCGAACTCTCCGACCTGGACCGGCGGGTCTTTGATTGCCAGGACCTTGAGCTTTCCCCCTTGGCCACGGCCTACGTGCGTGCCCGCGGCGCCGACCCGCTCAGCAGCTTCGGTGATTTCATCGCCCTGAGCGAAAAGGTGGACTTATCCACTGCCCAAATCATTGCCGGCGTAATCTCCGACGGCATAATCGCCCCTGACTATGAGCCCGCTGCCCTTAAGGTCCTCTCCGCCAAGAAAAAGGGAAGCTATCCGATAATAAAGATCGACCTCGACTACCAGGCCGACCGGATGGAATACCGCGACATATTCGGAATCACCTTGGCCCAGCTGCACAACAAGGTCGTCCTGGACAAATCCATTCTCGCCAACGTTGTTACCAATAACAAAGACATCCCTGACTCTGCCGTAATTGACATGATCGTTACCACCGTAGCCGTCAAGTACACTCAATCCAACTCCGTCGGCTACGGCCTCAACGGCCAGGTCATCGGCCTGGGCGCCGGGCAGCAGTCTCGCGTGGATTGCGTCAAGCTCGCCGGCCGAAAGGTCGATACCTGGTACCTCCGCCGACATCCCAAGCTCCTCGAATTGCCTTTCAAAGACGAAATCAAGCGACAGGAACGCGTCAACGCTCGCGTCCGCTATATCGAGTCCGACATGACCGACGCCGAACGAGCTGTTTTCAACCAGAATTTCACCAGCCCTCCAGCGGATCTGTCCGCAGAGGAAAAAGCCCAATGGCTCACCGGTCTCGATGGTGTCTGCTTATCTTCCGATGCCTTTTTCCCATTCCGCGACAGTATCGACCAGGCCTCCAAGCGCGGCGTCAAGTACATCCTCCAAGCCGGCGGCTCGGTTCGTGAGGACGAGGTCATCGCCGCCGCGGACGGGTACGGCATGGTCATGGCCCTTTCCGGCATCCGCCTGTTTCACCACTAGGGGCCGGCTTTCAATCTGTCATTCCCGCGAAATCGGGGAGGAGGGGGCAGGAATGCGAGGAAGCGGACACGCTGCCGAACGAACAAGCACCGATCATATCCTGCCACAACTATCTATCACAGAAGACGTTATAGGCAATAAAGATTTTTTTCATTTTCCTGAAAAATTCTCTTGACTATTATGTTACATTCGTAACAATATATTCTGTTACGGCTGTAACTTTCAGGAGATCTCTATGCCACACAAACCAAGAATATCTGATGCCGAATGGCAGGTCATGCGAGTCTTATGGAAGAAATCACCGCTGACTGTCAAAGAAGTGATTGAAATCTTGTCAAAGAAAACTACCTGGAAGTCTGAAACCATAAGAACGCTGGTCAATCGTCTGACAAAGAAGAAAGCAATCGGCTTTGAGAAAAAGGGCAGACGGCATTACTTCTATCCATTGTTGTCTGAGGAAAAGTGCGTCAAGGCTGATACTGATTCGTTTCTTGCCCGTACCGGCACCACAATGCTTAAACCCATACTTGCGGCGTTTATTGAAAAGGAACAACTATCAGACAAAGAGATCGAAGAGCTTCGCCAACTTTTGGCTAAGAAAGGGAGGGCACAATAATGGATCATTTCGCAACAAAATTGTCTTGGTTCTTCAAGTGGTTGATAGTTTCTACTGTACACGTAAGTGTGCTGATTTGTCTTATTCTCGCGATTAAAGCTGTAATACGCAATCGCTTGGCGGTTCGCTGGCATTATTGGCTGTGGTTGCTCTTGTTGATACGTATGCTTATGCCCTGGGCTCCCCAAAGCAGCTTTAGCGTGTTCACTTTGATATCACAGGCGAAAAGCTCCATCGTTAGCGAACACATTGCCAAAGTAACACCATCAGCTCCCATAGTTGACGTAACAGCGAACCTGACACAGGATGTAATACCAAGAGCAACTGTACCTCCGGAAGGCCAAGACCAGGTAAGTTTTACTGCGACAAGGCCCCAAACGGCCCCAAGCCCTACCAGTACGCCTTCTCTTGAAATCATTGGCATATTATCTTTGCTATGGCTTGTAGTCGCACTGGCTTTGGCAGTTGCCGCTTTGGCATGCAACTTCAAACTCTGGAGGATTATTAGATCCCAGAGGCCGCTGACTGAAGGGAGAATTCTCAATGCCTTAGAAGACTGCAAGGCCGAGATGGGTATCCAGACGATTTTAGGCGTTATTGTCACTGATAAAGTCAAGAGCCCAGCTCTTTTCGGTGTTGTTCGGCCCAGATTATTACTGCCCGAAGGGATAATCGAGACATTGACTCAGGAGGAACTGCGTTATGTTTTTCTTCACGAACTCGCCCACCTCAAACGGCGTGACATCTATCTTGGCTGGTTGATGGTTATCCTCCAGGTACTACACTGGTTCAATCCGCTGGTGTGGTTGGCTTTTCATCGTATGCGGGCAGACAGGGAATTAGCTTGCGATGGATTGGTACTGTCAACCATGCATGCTGGTGAATCAGAGCGGTACGGCACAACGATGGTTAATCTTTTAAGGGGATTCTCTCAGGTGCAATACGTGCCGGGAATAGCCGGGATACTGGAAAACAAGTCTCAACTAAAAAGGAGAATTACTATGATTGCACGATTCAAAAAAGGTTCATATCGTTGGTCAACCATGGCGGTTGTTCTCTTAACGATCTTGGGCTGCGTGTTTTTAACAAACGCACGGGGAGTGTCGCAGACGGAAAATAAAGAGCCGGAGGTTATGGCTAAAGAGTTCGTAGAACTATTGGTTAAGGGACAGTTTTCGAAGGCCGTGGAAGGATTTGATGCAGCAATGAAAAAATCTTTGCCCACGGATAAGCTTGCCCAGACATGGAGAACGACAACCGGCCAAGCTGGTATTTTCAAACAGCAACTGGGCACTAGGCGGGAAAAGTTTCTGGGTTCTGAAATTGTCTTTGTCACGTGCGAATTCGAGAAGGGGCCGATGGATGTGAAAGTTGTATATGATAGCGACAACAAAGTGACTGGTCTGTGGTTTGTTCCCACTCCCCAAAAGGTACTAGAAGAATATAGAGGCAGAGCAAAAGTGAAACCGCAGGTCACGCCGCGAAGAATGAGAGTAGTAAAGCTCTCTTATGATGATGGGTCAAGTGAAGGCAGGAACAGCATAGCCGGCGGCGGTCACGCTGTACTATTTGAGGCTCCAGGTGAAGGGAGCATCCTAAAGTCGGTCCGCATTTACGGCTCCCGTTACGGCTACGATGATCCTCCTAAAGAGGACTTCCACATCTGGCTCTGCGACAAAGATTTCGAGGTGATCAAAGATTTTTCCTTTCCCTACTCACGCTTTATCAAAGGAAAGCCAAAATGGGTAACACTACGTGTAGAGCCAACGCCCGTTCCGGAAAGCTTCATAATCTGTGCCGGTTTCAACCCCGAACGAACCAAAGGGGTCTACGTCCACTACGATGATAGCAGCAGTGGCAATTCCTTCTTCGCCTTGCCGGGACAAAAGCCCCGAGTCTTCAACCAGGGCGAATGGATGATTCAGGCGGTCCTCTCAGCACCTGCCATTGGGCCCGAACGACCTGTTCGCACAACAATCAGAATACCGAGGTCTATAGTTATCATAGCTGAGGACCTGCCCGTAGACAGAATTGCTACAGACGACCGCAAGGTGACCATAGAGTACCTCAAATCCATATTTGGCAAACCCGACAGAGAAACGGAGACATATCTCGACTACAAGAAACAAAACGGACTCGGTTTTTATCTTCGCGATTACCTGATCGCCATACATCTCAACCCTGGCTTCAAAGGTCACCTTGAAAACGGAATAACAATGGAATCCACTCTAGGCGAGATTTTTGAAGCCTTCGGTCAGCCTATACGAACTGAAGAAACTGAAGACCTTCGCAAAGATATGGAAGAGAGAGTTCTGTATCGCCGAGGGAACATCGGCCGAATCTCCTACCGTAACGTTACCTTCTGGCTAAAAAACGACAACATAAACCAAATCGCTATCGGTCCATGCTACCTGATAAGTGCTAAGGCCTACGACGAAGCACGACAAAAGGTCGAAGTGGATAATAAACTTCAAGCCGAAGATCTCGCCGCCGAAGGATGGCGCCTCTGGAGGCAGCGTAAACTGCCCGAAGCTGAGGAAAAATTCAAGCAGGCAATCAAAAAGGACCCCACCAACGACAACGCCTTCCAGGGACTTGGCTGGGCTCAACTAAACCAGGGCAAAAAACTAAACGCCAAGGAGTCTTTTGAGAAATGCATTGAGATAAATCCAAGTAACGCAGCTGCTCTCAATGGACTCGGCTGGATCGCTTATGGAGCAGGTAAAAAGGATGAAGCAATCACTTGGTGGGAGAAAGCTATCACAGCAGCGCCCGGTGCCACAGCTTCGCTCAGCGGCTTAACGAAGGTCTACATGGAACGTAAGGACTATGGTAAGGCCGTGAAGTATTACCAGATGTGGCTCAATGCCGAGCCGGGCAGTGCCCAGGCCAAGTCAGGGCTGGAGAAAGCGAAGTCTGCACTTCAACATAAATAGCCCTTTAAAGCCGGAATGAACAGGGCAAGAGAATTGGGTTAAGATGTACTCAGACGTTGAAGCGGAAGGTGATTACGTCCCCGTCCTGCACCAGGTACTGTTTGGATTCGAGGCGGAGCTTGCCGTCTGCCTTGGCCTGCTTGAAGGAACCGGCTGCCTTGAGATCCTCAAATGCCACCACCTCCGCCCGGATAAATCCCCGCTGCATATCCGAATGAATCTTCCCCGCAGCCTCGGCGGCCGGTGTCTCGCCCGGAACCGTCCACGCCCGGCACTCATCGTGCGTATAGGTCAAAAAACTCACTAAGCCAAGCCTTTCATAGCAGCAGCCCACCAGCCGCTGGGCCGCCAATGTTTCTACGCCCATTTCAGCCATGAATTCGCTGCGTTCCTCCGCGCCCAGCTGCATCAATTCACTCTCGAGGCTGGCACAAAGAGCCAATTGCGGCACATCCTCAGGAGTTTGCACCTTGGGCGGAGCCTCCCGCTGGCCTTCGGACACATTCACCAGAACAGCCAGCGGCTTTTCCGTCAGAAACCCAAACGAGCTCACCATCTTCGCCTGCTCCGGAGTATGGATAATCTCAGACAGAGGCCGCTCCGCTTCCAGGCTTTGCCGGCCTTGCTCCAGCAGGGCCAATTCCTGCTTCTGATGCTCCCGCTGGGGCGTGGGTTTGGTAATCTGCACCTCGAGCTTTTCGATCCGCTTGCTCACCTGCTCCAAATCACAAAACAGAAACTCGCTGCTCAGCTCGGCAAAGTCCGCCCCCGGATCAATCCGCTCCCGATACGCAGGCACCGCCGGGTTCTCGAAGGCCCGCAAAACCAGCACCAGCATATCCGCCTGACGGATAGCCCCAATCAGCTTGAGGCTTTGCTGCTGATCACCAGCCGTGGCAAACGATAGGCCCGGCAAATCAGTGAATTCCAGGCCCGCATGGATGATCTTCTTGGCCTTGGTCAGCTCGCCCAGCCAATCCAGCCGCTCGTCCGGCACCTTGACCGTGCCCAACCGGCTCTTCTCGCTGTAGCCGCTCGAACCCGCTGCAATCCCCGTCAGTGCCGAAAACAGCGTGCTCTTGCCCGAGAGAGGATGGCCCACAAGAGCTATGTTCACCTGACTTTGCTCCCCGGAAAAAACCTGCCCTCAGCTACTCTGTAAAAAAATGTTATCCGAATACCCCCCCAAGTGCAACTGCCCTCGCCTCTCGACAATAACCACCACAAGGATTATCCTGAACTGCAGCAGACCCTGAACGCACCGAAAGGAACCCATGCCTGCAAAAGTCGCCCTGGTAAAGTGTCCGGATTACCACCAGGACAACCTCCACCAGGCCACAAGTAAGCTTCTGGATCTGCTCGGCGGCTGGGATCAATTCGTCCAGCCGGGCCAGCGGGTCCTGATCAAGCCCAACTTTATTGCCCCGCGGACCCCGGAGGTCCCCGCCCAGACGGATGGCCGCCTGGTAACCGAGATTGCCCGCCAGCTCAAGCAAATCGGCGCCCAAGTGCTTATCGGCGATTCCACTGCCTGGGGCTCACTTGGAAAAAATGCCGCCTTGGCCGGCCTCGATCAGCTAACCCTCGATGCCCTCGGGGTCCGTTTGGTCAAGTTCAATCGCCCTCGCCGCGTAACCATCCAAACTCCCCGTGGCCCAAGGAAGGTAAGCATCGACCGGACGGCACTGGAGGCGGATAAGATCATCAGTGTGCCCAAGCTCAAGGCCCATCAACAACTGCTCCTCACCGGGGCCTTGAAAAACCCCTTCGGTACCATCGTCGGCAAACGCAAAGCCTACTGGCACTTTCGCTATGGCCAGCCCGAAACCTTTACCGATATGATCGTCGGTATCTACCGGAAGGTTCGGCCGGTCTTGAATATCCTCGACGCCGTGGTAGCCTTGGAAGGTCAAGGCCCCATAAGAGGTCGCCCCAGAAAACTCGCCCTGCTCTTAGCCTCCACCGATGCCGCAGCGGTCGATCGCGTAGCTTGCGAACTTGTAGATGCCCCACCTGGCCAAGTGCCCATGCTAGCCGCTGCCGAGCGAGCTGCAGTCGGGGCGACGCAAATGGCTGACATTGAACTGCTCGGCCAGGACCTCCAGGAGATGCGCATAAATGATTTTCTCTTTCCCGAGCCAACTCCCCTACGATTTAGTTTACTGCACGTTTGCCGTAGCGTTGTCAGGCAAGCTCGTATACTCTTGGGCGAGCACCGAGAGAACCGGCGAAGAGAATAGCCAAAGGAGTCAGCTATGGACGCAAAACAATTCGTCATCGGACAGATGCAGATGGTGCGGAATATGCTGCTCGAATGGGTCAAAGATATACCCGATCAGCAGATCACCACCCGAGCCGTCGACGACGGCGTGCACTTGGCCTGGATACTCAGCCACCTGGCCTGGAGCGAAGCCGGCACCGTAAATAAATTCATCCGTGAAGCTCAAAACCCTCTGCGCCACCTCGGCAAATCCTGCGGCATGCATTCGACCGTAGTGGACGAGCCCAGCGCCTATCCCTCCAAGGCCGAGGCCCTGGCCACTCTCGAAGAGGTCCGCGCCGACAGCCTCAAGTTCCTCGACTCTCTCAGTCCCGCCGACTTGGACAACCCCGTCAAGGCCGGCCCGCCGCAGTTCAAAACCTGGGGCTCAATCTTCGCCCTGATCCCTGCCCACGAGGCCCACCACAACGGCCAAGTCTCCGTCATCTGGCGAAAGCTGGGCCACGAGCCGAGGATATAGATTATTTTGCAGCAGATTGCGCAGAAAAAGCTGCCCAAAATATCAAGGAAAAACGGTAACTGTCCCTAGTTTTCTATTCAAGGAAGATTGTGATATTATAGTGGAATTGGAAGGCTTGATTATGTAATCAAGCGTTTGATATGGGAAATGCCAGGAGAAATTGAAATGTTCGATATTTGGATGGTGTTGGTGCCGGGGGGTATTTTAGCCCTGTTGGTGGGAGTTGGGCTGGTTATCCCAGCAAAACGCAGGACTGGGCTTGTTGTCCTGGCTGTGGGAGCCGTATTGCTGTGCGCGGGGGTTCTAAGGGCTTGGCATGTTCAAAATGCCACGATGTCTATGGCTAGGGCGCATCAGCAAGTGCAAAATGGCATGAGTAAAGCGGAGGTCAAAGCCTTGCTTGGGGAACCAGGCCTCATTGCATCTGCTGACGCAACAGGCAAACTGCAAGTACCTTGGAAGAGCCGAAGAGACCTTGACATTCCCGAAGCGGCTTTGGCATGGGAATATCGACCACTGCGGCGCGGCCTGCATCTTTACCGAGTATATTTTGACAGCGATGGCCGTGTCATAGGGAAGGCCGCAGATTAGAGGCGGTGATAGCCAACAGCGGACGGTCCGCTCATTTGTTTCCGGCGGGCTCGATCTAGCCGCCCCGAAAAAGGAAACTAGGGACAGTTGCCTATTTCTGCTAGAAAAAACGGTAACTATCCCTGGTTTTGCATCACTTTGTGCCTTTGTGCCTCTGTGCCTTTGTGCCTTCCTTCAATTCCTGGTAAAGGCTCACGTAGCTCTCGTAGCGGGTGGGAAAGATCTCCCCCGCTTCCAGGGCGGCCTTGACCGCACAGTCAATCTCCTTAACGTGCGAGCAGGGCTGAAACTTGCAATCGGTCCCGAACTCGGCAATCTCCGGATACGAGCCCGCCAAATCCACGGCTGGAACGTCCCACAAACTGAACTGTCTGATCCCCGGCGTGTCGATAACATATCCCCCAAAGCTCAGGCTCAATAGCGACGCGTTCTTAGTAGCGTGCTGACCCTTGCTCGTCTTGGCACTTACTTTAGTGGTCTTCAGCACCAACTCCGGATCAACAGCCGTCAGCAGTGAGCTCTTGCCCACGCCCGACTGCCCCGCCAGCACAGAGGTCTTGCCCCGCAGTAGCTCGCAGAAACCATCCAGGCCCACAGCCTCCGTGGCCGAGGTTGCCACGGCCGGGTAACCCAGCGAGCGATACATCTCGAGAGGCTCAACATAACTCCCCTGCGGATCGAGATCGATTTTATTGATGCACACCGCCGCCTCCAGCTCTCCGTACTCAGCCGCCACCAGATACCTGTCGATCAATCGCGGCCGAAACGACGGCTCGCGAGTCGAGACCACCACAATCACCCGGTCTACGTTAGCGGCCATAATATGCTGAAGTCGCCTTCGCGGACCCGTTCCCCGCCTGGTAAGAATCGTCCGCCTGGCGCCCACCTGCTCGATAGCCCCCTCCTGCTCGCCGACCAGGCTGAAGTACACCTTATCCCCCACAGCCAGCACCGTCTGCCGCCGCGAATCCTTTGCTGTCAGTATCCCCCGCAGCACGCATTGATATTCCTTATCGCCGCTGCGCACTCGGCACGAGCCCGGACCGATCGACAGCACCGTCCCCTCCAGCAAACCTTCCCGCGACCGGGCGTGCCGATCCAGTTGCGGATCGTCGCTGGTCGTGCCCACCTTCCGCGGCTTGCCCCGAGGCGCGTCCAAGGCATCGCGATCCAGATGCGGATCCCCGTCCAGTTCACCAGCCTCGTACCGCTGCGTCAAGTCCCGAGGACGAGGTCGTTTACGTCGGTATCTACCCAAAGAACCCTTTCCGTATGTGCTGGCTGCACTTACTCATCTGCCGTACGCCGACCTATTATACTCCTGCATCTTCTATGTCAGTGCCGTTTTATGCTAAGATATTCTTCTGCACGTTTTATGCCGGAGTTAATTCCTCGTTGTAGTTCATCTGGGACAATCTCAACTGTTCTATGAGGAGTAATACCTTTGTATTCTATGGGCTGTCTATTGAAACCCCTTCTGCTACGCGTAGGTAGGATAATAGTACCAAGTTTATGAGGAAGCTGCCAACTCCGTTTTGCGCTTGATGACCCAGCAGTGGTGGAACCCATAAGATATGCACCAGCGGAATAGACCAGATCACGAGCAAGGGTTTCACCAGCAGAGAAAGTACCTGCATCGATCAATACCACCATGTTACCCCGATAAAACGGAATGCCAGCTGAGGGACCATTCTTCTTATTAAATCGCTTGAAGACTTCTCTATTATATCGCCCTCCACCATTGCCACGTAGGTCAACAATCAATCCTTTTATGCCCTCGAAATCACGCAGAGCAGCGTCAATGGATTTTATAAGATTGGAATCAATACGTCGCAGATAAATATATCCATGGCCGCTCTCCAACTTTCCATAAAGGCAACTTCCGGAGCGTTTGAGGTTTTGTGGCATAGCATATGTATGTGGCCATCCACGAACCTTCCATTTGTTCACGAGAGTGATAGTCTGAGGCTTCCCATCATTCATAATAGTTATTCGATGAGTATCATTTTCTTGGCCTTGGAGTGGAATACGATAAGCATATAATCTGGCACGTTGAGGACTAGAAAAATATCCGCCCTTTGCCCAACTCTCTCCAGTTGCTTGGTCAAGAAATCGACGAGCGTTCTTTCCATCAATTTCAGACACTATAGTGCCTATTGGCATTTCAGTCATATATTCCTTCGGGCAGCTCATAATTACCACTTGCTTATTTATTGCAGGGTGAAAACTTACGCCGGGATAAAAGTGGGGTTTACTTTGAAGCTCGGCGCCTTTGACCTCCCTAAATCTGACATGAGCATCTCTGAGACAACGTCGTGCCTCATCAAGCAAACGGTAGAACTCACTATCTGAGCTGCAAGATTCAATTCTTCCGAACGCCTGTCTCTTGTAAATAGCCCAGTCTTGCCGAATACGTTTTAAATCGAAAAATGGGTATGTTTTATCTATCTCTTTTATGAATGCAACAATCGCTTCTCTATATTCATTATTACCAAGCCTTGGTTCTTTTTTATCAGATTCTTCCTTTGGATAACTATCCTGTGATTTGTTTTTTGGCGTGTCCACTACTGCTTTATTGACTTGCCCAGCCCAAGATGTACCTAGCACTGCCAATAAAGCTAAAATTACCACATATGTTTTACTATATTCCATGTCATCCGCCTGAACGGGCTTCCGGCGGCGAAAATCGCCGCCTGCCAGACCGTCCATCGCCTCATTCGAGCCCATCAGGGCGCATCCCCGCTACCTAATTGTCCCAAAAGGCCGAGATGTTCCGGCCCCAGTTTCCAGATTCACACTTCTGCCGAACGCCAACCTATTATACTATAACATCGTCGGCCTGGGCAGATAAGTCGAGGATAAAGAAAGGCACAGAGGCACAAAGTAAGAAAGGAAGCCCCCCAGGATAAATCCGCCTATGGCGGACTGAATAAAGGACTTGGCATGCTGATTAGCCAAAACTTTAATGCAGCCGTCTAATTTGAGGCAACTTGACGCCTGCAAAGCCCTTTGATAGGGTGTTAGCGTCTGAGAATTCTGCCGATCCGGCTGCGTCCTGTCCCCACAAACTCGGCAGGACCACCGAAGGAGCGACGAACATGCCTCCTAACTCGTTGGTAGTAGCCGGATTCGTCCTTGCTGCCCTCCTGCTCGGATATCTCTTCTATGGCCGTTTCATTGCCAGGCTCTGGGGCATCGATCCTGCCCGCAAGACCCCCGCTATGGAGCGGCCCGACGGCATCGACTATGTGCCTGCCAAGCACTGGAGCGTCCTCTTCGGCCATCACTTCAGCAGCATCGCCGGGGCCGGGCCCATCATCGGGCCGGTGTTGGCCTGCTTCTACTTTGGCTGGCTGCCCGCTCTGATCTGGATTGTCATCGGCTCGATATTCCTCGGGGCTGTCCATGACTTTTCTGCCCTGATGGCTTCGCTCCGCCACAAAGGCCAATCCATCGCCCAGGTCGCCGAGGCCGTCATGGGAAAACGCATCAAGATAATCTTCGCCTTCTTTATCTGGCTGGCCCTGGTCCTGGTCATTGCCGTCTTCGTAGCCGCCGCGGCCAAAACGCTTACCAAAGAACCCGCAATAGTCATACCCACATTCGGTTTGATCGGCGTGGCAATCTTCACCGGCTTATTGATGTACAAATGGAATATGAGCCAGTTGCTGGCCACCATCATCGGTGTGGGACTATTATTGGGCCTGATCATCCTGGGTTACTACTTCCGTTTGGACATTACACAGATCGGCGGAGTTTTTGCCCAACATCCCATCAAATGCTGGACGGTTATCTTGCTGATTTACGGATACATCGCCTCGGTTACACCGGTCAATATCCTTCTTCAGCCACGCGATTATCTGGCCACCTTCGTCTTGTACTTCGGTATATTGCTCGGCTTCGTCGGTCTGATTGTTACCCATCCGCCCATGCGTGCCCCACATTATATAAGCTGGTCCACCAGCAGTGGCCCGATGTGGCCGATGATGTTTGTCATGGTCGCCTGCGGCGCTATCTCCGGATTTCACAGTCTAATTGCCAGCGGTACTACCTCAAAGCAATTAGCCAACGAACGCCATGCCAAGCGCGTCGGTTACGGGGCCATGATTTTTGAGGGCGTCGTTGCCGCCCTGGCGGTCCTCTGCGTCTGTGCCGGACTCTATTGGCAAGGCAGCCCTGGCTGGAACTACCCCGAAATCATGGCTCCTAAAGGAGGAGGGGCCATAGTCGCTTTCGGAAAAGGATATGGACAAATTACCTCTCCTCTGCTGGGCTGGATCTCTGGCAGAGGTCCAGAGTTTACCCTCCAATTGGGAATGCTAATAGGCATTATGACTATCAACACCTTTGTTATGACTACCCTCGACTCAGCCACCAGAATAGGACGCTACGTCGGCGAGGAGTTGTTTGGGCAATCACTGCGAATAAAGTTCTTCAGCAACCGCTTTATGTCCACATCTTTGATCATAGTCTTTGCGGCTTTTCTGGCTTTTGGTGCTTACGAAAGTATTTGGAAAGTATTTGGAGCCGCCAACCAACTCGTAGCCGCCTTGGCTTTGATAGTAGTTACCGTCCTCTTGTTGCGCCTCGGTAAACCCGCCAAATATACCCTCTACCCAGCGATTTTTATGTTGATCACAACCATCGGGGCTTTGGCATACCAGGTAACCTGTATTTTTCTGCCGGCCAGCAATTGGCTGCTCGCAGGCATTGGTATCATTCTGATCATCCTGGCTGGGGTAATGACCGCCGAGGGAATCGCCACCGCTCGCAAGCTTCCCGTCCGGGCGGCAGGTAAAACGGAGTAACCGCTGTGAGCAACATAAAACTCGGCTTGGCTGGCTGGGGCTTCCGCGAGATGAGCATCCGCGAGTACTTTGACACCGCCTCTCGTCTGGGCCTGCCCCTCATCGAGCTCAATTGCCGCCCCGATGTACCAAACCACGCCTGGGTTGACTTCGACAAGCAGGATGTTGCCGAAGTGCAGGACTGTGCTGCTGACGAGGGGCTGACGATTGTTGCCCTTTCAGCCAACAACGATTTCATCCAGAGCAACCCCGGCCTTCTCAACGGCCAAGTCGCCCAGATAAGGCGAACCATTGAGTTGGCCCGCGAGTTTGGCGCCTCTTACGTCCGGGCCATCGTCGGTGCGGATAATCAACCCCCACCGGCGGTCCTGGAGACTGCCCTGCGCAAGTTGCAGGAGGCCGCCAAGTTTGCAAACAGTTTCGATATTCGCTTGGCCATCGAGAACGGCCACGGACCGCTGGCCTCAGCCCAGCAGTGTCTGACAATCATGGAACAGCTCGCAGCCGATCCTATCGGCCTGGTATACAACCCCGCCAATTTTGCCCGCCGAGGTGACGACCCCCTAAAAGCACTCGAGCTCCTCGCCGAATACGTCTGTTACGTCCACCTCTGCGACTGGGATGGCCAGGACTGCTGTCCAATCGGCAAAGGAAACATCGATTGGGAAAAACTCATAACCCTCTTGGACAAATCCCCCCTGACCTTCGCCCTGATTGAATACCCCCACCCTCAGGACATAGAGCTGGGCACAGCGGTCAGTTACAAAAAACTCACCTCACTCCTGCGTAAGCTAGGACGCCGACACACTTAGAACACCTCCTCCCAATGCAAAACCATCATCTTCACAAGACGAGCATAATTTTATGAGCACTATCTACATCGCTATACTTTTCATCCTGGGCATCATTGCTGGATTTCAAAACGTCATGGCCGGTGGCGGCTCGTTGCTGACCCTACCTATGATGATCTTCATGATCGAAGGTAACCCCGCTTGCCAAGCCTATGCTGCAAATGCAGGCCGAGTTGCCAACGGAACCAATCGCGTCGCCATCCTCATCCAGAACATCTTCGCCGTCGCCGGATTCGCACACAAAGGCCACTCCAATTTCAAAGTGAGCCTAAAGCTTGCCGCGTTCACTTTGCCCGGAGCTATTCTGGGAGCTCATTTCGCCGGCCAAATAACCAATGACTTATTCAAAAAAATTCTCGGCCTGGTCGTCATCGCCGTGGTCATACTAATTACCCAAAAAAAGAGGCTCACCCAAGCCACCACCGCCAAAACCCATCCGATCCTTGGCTATCTAGCCATGTTCGCCGTGGGCTTCTACGGCGGCTTCATACAGGCCGGTGTCGGTTTCCTGCTCATAGCCGTACTCCATGGCCTGATGAGCTTGGATCTGATCAAGACCAACATGCACAAAGTTTTCATTATTTTCCTCTACACCATACCCACCCTGCTCGTCTTCGTTCTTAGAGGCGATGTAATCTGGTGGATGGGCCTCGTTCTCGCCGCCGGCAATGCCCTGGGCGCCTGGCTCGGAACCCACTTCGCTGTCAAGAAGGGCGAAAAATTCATTCGCATTATACTTTTGCTAGCCATGCTGGCCATGGCCATAAAGTTAATTTTCTTTGCTTAGCGTTGAATTGTCTATTGGTGTTACAGGAGCTGTTATGACCACAGTGAAGGCGGTTATTTTCGATCTTGACGGAACCTTGGCCGACACCCTCGAGGATCTCACCGATGCCTACAATTACGGACTGAAAGAACTGCACCTGCCCGGCCACACAAGAGAACAGTACAAGATGATGGTGGGCACCGGCTCGGCCGATCTTTCCCGCAAAGCCCTCCCCCCGGACCGCACCGACTTGATAGATAAGCTGCTCGAACTGAGCCTGAGTCGATATAACGACCACTATCTGGACAAGACCTCAGCCTATCCCGGCATCACCGAATTGCTCGATGATTTGACCCACCGCAATATCCGTCTGGCCGTGCTGTCGAACAAGCCCGACTCCTTCACCAGGCGAATCGTGCAGGAGTTATTCGGCCCGGAACGTTTTGAAATAATAAGGGGACATCGCGACGGCACACCCACCAAGCCCGACCCAACCGTTGTGCTTGGGATTCTCGAACAAATGGAACTCTCCTGCGCCGATGTATTGTACGTGGGAGACTCCGCAACCGACATAGCCACCGCAGCAGCCGCCCAGCTCCGCTCGGTAGGGGTGAGCTGGGGCTTTAGAGATCGCCAGGAGCTTCAATCCGCAGATGCTGGGCACATAATTGACCAACCCGCCCAGCTGTTGGACTTGCTCTAGGAAATTCAAACATGGCCCAAGAGCCCCTGACCATCGAAGACATAATCCTCCCCGCCGACTGTCTCGACGGCCCAATCGACTGGCCCCGGCTCTTCGGCAACGACAACGGCGTCGAAGTCGAAATAGGCACCGGCAAAGGGACCTTTCTGATAAACGCAGCCCGGGCCAACCCTCGGATCAACTACCTGGGCATCGAATGGGCCAACAAATACTACAAGTACGCCGCCGACCGTGCCCGCCGTTGGGATTTGGCCAACATTCGTATGATCCGCTGCGATGCCAAGGATTTTATCGCCCGCCACACACCACCCCAAAGCGTTCAAACCCTGCACATATATTTCCCCGACCCCTGGCCCAAGAAACGCCATCACAAGCGCCGACTGTTCGACAGCAACTTTGTAGCCGCTGCCGTCAAAGCCCTCGTACCCGACGGCCAACTCCACGTAGTCACCGACCACAAGGAATACTTTGATATCATCGAGCCCTTATTGGCTGGCTGCGTTCAACTCCAGCTCAGCGATTTCAAACCCTGCGATACCGCTGGGCTCGGCGAATGGGTGGGAACAAACTTCGAACGCAAGTACCTAGCTCAGGGCCGAACCATCTACAGTTGCACCGCCCGGAAGATCACCGGCCCTTAGCGCCCGTCTGCCCCCTGATCTTCTCTACATCTTTGAGCAATTCCGGATTCGACTTGGTCGCGGCGCTCAATTCGCTAACCAGTTCGTCCAACTGGCTGTAAAGTCTTCGATGTTTTCGCGGCTCATTCGCCGCCAGCACATATTGACACAGAATCGGAAAAGTAATCGACGCGCAGGAATAGACCACCACGTTGTTGATATTGGCGTCCTTGATCTTTCCCCAGCTCTTGGCCTCCTGCGGTGTGGCACCGGACAGCCCGCCCCACTGCGGCGAATCAGTGGTCAGTTGAATGAAATAGTCGTGGCCACCTTTGCTGTGGTCACGAAGTATTTGGGCCAGGGTGGGCTGGGTCTGCAGATAGAAATTCTTGGGCGAGCCCCCGCCGGCCACCACCACAGCGTTTTTCTTGGCCCGGCGCACGATGGCCGTCGTCTCAATAACATCCCGCACAGGATCGATAATAATCGGCTCATTGAAAAGATGCTCAACGATCAGGTTCATGGCAATCGAACTGTCCCCCGGCGCACTGGTATAGACGGGCACATCGTACTTAGCCGCCGCGGCCAACAGCGATTTCTCCGGCGCCGCTGCTTTAGACCCAATCGAATCGCCCAGAGCCTTGTGCAGCTTGGCACTACTGATCGGCTTGTTCGTCGGCAAATCCTTCACCGCCTGGTGAATAATAGTATCCGTAGCCTGCAGTGTAGCTGAATCCTCGATGAAGGTATCGTAAATACGGGCGATGTCCATCTGGGCCAGGGCATTGTCGTCGGCCTGAAAGTGTCCCTGGAACATCGGGCAATTGAAGGGCCGATGCATGTCGTGATAAAGATTCGCCCCCGTGGAGATGATAAAATCAACGAAACCATTCTCAATTAGGGAAATGATCGGCCCGGACATCCCGATTGGCGTCATTGCCCCGGCTAAGGTCAGAGCGATCGTGGCCCCTTCGTCGATCATTCTCGAATACAGCCGGCAAGCCTCTGCCAACCGCCGAGCATTGAACCCCGACCCCGCAAAAACCTTATCCACGAATTCACGGACCTGTTCGTAACCGACTAGCTCCATCGGTTCTATCATCTTGCCGGAAACTTTACCCTTATCTTCCGGCTGAACGGATGGAATACTATCACGGCTCGATTCACTCAATTAGCTTCTTCCATTGTTTGCTTAGGGCACGAAAACTACCGCCACCACCACCGTCGTCCACATCCCGTTCTTCCCGCCCGTAGCCGTCTGCACCATCGCCCGCGTCCGCACGATCTTGCCGCTCATCCGATAGATTTCCTTCCGCTCGTCGTAGCCGGTCTCCGGATCGAAGCGGATACCCAGGGTACTGGCCAGCATCGACGCCGCCATATCCTCCACATAGTCCGCCCCCTCCTTAGCCGTCATCCCGTAGCAATGGTGTTCGGAAATATACCCGTACGAATCCCCCTTGGCCGGCACCGCCAAACCCACCCCCGAGAATATAAGCCGCCCCTTTTCGTTGGTACTGCCATCGGTCAACACCGCGTGAACCACCTCACCTGCTTTTAGCTTGGCCACCCCCTTGGCCCGCGAGATGATCTTGCAATTCGGCGGATAGATGCTCGAAACCCGTACCAGGTTATACTGGGCGATCCCCGCCTGACGAAGGGCCCACTCGAAAGACTGCAGACGCTCCTTGTGTCTGCCCACTCCCCTGGTGAAAAACGCCTCCCGTGGTACCATAGGTTCAATTCTCCTAATTCTGTTGGGCCAATTTCCGCCTGACAACAGCAAAACCAGATTATAGAAACCCCTTACCTCACCACAAGAACATTTCGTCGCCAAAGCACGATTTTGACTGGCCCCGCCCGCCCGAGTTATGCTATATTAGAAGGTTCAGAACCCTGTCGGTACCCTCTTACCCTGGCCCAGAGCGTATCTGAGGACCAGAAATATGAAGCTTGATTCGCAAGTTCCCTCAACTCAGCAGGCCCTGTGTCTTCGTGGAGCAGGATTCGAGCATCTAGCTCTCGAGCAAATCCCCGTTGCCCAGCCCGCCGCCGACGAAATACTCGTCCGCGTCGACGCTGTTGGCGTCTGCGCCTCCGACGTCAAGCTCGTTCTCCAGGGCAATACTCACGCCCGCACCCGCGGAATGGACCTCGACGCTGGGCCCATCATTCCAGGCCACGAGGTCTCTCTGACGGTCATAAAGGCCGGCAAAAACCGCGCCGAAAAGTATCAGCCCGGCCACCGATATGCAGTGCAGGCTAACATCGTCTATAAAGGTCAGGAAATGTGTTATGGCTACCGATTGCCAGGGGCCATGCAGCAGTTTGGCTGTATTGGTCCTCCCGTGATCGACACCAATAGCCTCTTGCCAATCGACCCCAAGCTCGGCTACGCCCAAGCCGCCTTGGCCGAGCCGTGGGCTTGCGTCTATTATTCATATTATCGTCATCGGCCTCACCGTCAGGTCCTCAAAGGCGGTACCGCTTGGTACCTCGGGGCCGGCCCGCTCGGATTGATGCACATCGAAAAGGGAATTGCCGACGGGGCCAAAAAGATCGTCGTCTCCGAACTCGCCCCTGCCCGCCTGGACAAGGTCCGTCAGAGTCTGGCCCCCCTGGCAGAAAAGGCCGGCACCGAACTGCTCCTGGTAAATACCGCCGCCGAGCCGATCGAGAAGTACCTCGCCAAAGGCGAAGCCGATGATATCATCATATTGTGTCCGGTGGCCCAGGTCGTCGAGCAGGCCGTGGGGTACCTGGCCTTCGAGGGTTATCTAAATGTCTTCGCCGGCTTTCCCAGCCGCGATAAGTCCAACGTAACCCTCAACCTCAATGACATGCACTACGGCGGCTGGACCCTCATCGCCTCCAGCGGCTCTCCTATCGAGGCCCTCGTCAAAGCCTTGGCCGACACTGCTGCCGGTGCGATCGATCCCAACAACGCCGTGGCCTGTGTCTGTGGGCTCGACTCCGCCAAAGACGCCATAGCCGCCGTACACGAGGCTAGATTCCCCGGAAGAATCGTGATATATCCGCAGTTGAATATGCCCTTGACCGACATCAGCCAGCTTTGTCCCGATAGCCGCTGGACAAAACAGGCTGAGCAGAAGCTGCTCGCCTCGGCTGGTTGCCGATAGGTTCGTAAGTCTTGTTTTTGTGATTTGGAGTTATGGCCATGGCCAAGTCAATTGCAGTTGCAGGTGTAACCGGGGCCGTGGGCCAGGAATTCTTGAAAGTCCTGGCCGATCGGAATTTCCCCTTCAGCAAAATAAAAATGCTCGCCTCCGAGCGCTCCGCAGGTAAGACCATCGAGTTCAAGGGAAAAACCTACACCGTCGAGCTGCTCAGCGAGGACAGCTTTGAGGACGTGGATATCGCTCTGTTCAGTGCCGGCGGGGCCAGGAGCAAGCAGTTCGCCCCTGCTGCAGTCGCCGCCGGGGCCGTCGTGGTCGATAATTCCTCCGCCTTTCGCATGGACCCCGACACTCCGCTGGTCGTTCCGGAGGTCAACCCCGAGGACGTAACCCAGCACAAGGGTATCATCGCCAATCCCAACTGCTCCACCATCATCATGGTCGTGCCCATTTGGCCCATCCACAAGGTCAACCCCATCAAGCGCATAGTGGTCAGCACTTACCAGGCCGCCAGCGGCGCCGGGGCCAAGGCCATGCAGGAGCTCATCGATCAGTCCCGCGACGTCCTCGACGAAAGGGAAGTCCGCAAAGAGGCCCTTCCCCACCAGATCGCCTTCAACCTCTTTTCGCATAACTCCGACATCGGACCCGAAGGCTACTGCGAAGAAGAGATGAAGATGGTCCACGAGACCCGCAAGATGTTCCATTGCCCCCAGCTGGCCATCACCGCCACCACCATCCGCGTCCCCGTCCTGCGGGCCCACTCCGAGGCCATCAATCTCGAGCTGACCAATCCCATGAGCCCCGACGAAGTCCGCGAGATCCTCTCCAAGGCTCCCGGTATCAAAATTGTCGACGACCGCCAGGGGAATTACTTCCCCATGCCCCTGGATGCCTCCGGCAAGGACGACATGCTCGTCGGCCGCATCCGCCAGGATATCTCCCGCTCCGATGGGCGGGGAATCGATCTGTTCGTCAGCGGCGATCAACTCCGCAAGGGTGCAGCTCTAAATGCCGTGCAGATCGCCGAGCTGCTGGTCTAGCACAGTGCGCAATATCAAACTCATCGTTGCTTATGACGGTTCGGGCTATCACGGCTGGCAGATTCAGTCAGCCGATCTGCCCACCGTCCAGGGCGTGGTCAAAGATGTCATCCAGCACGTCGTCCGCCATCCGGTCGTTCTCCACGGCACGAGCCGCACCGACGCCGGCGTCCACGCCGCCGGCCAGGTAGCCAACTTTCAGACCGACTGTAACCTCCCCGCCGACCGCATCCGCCTGGCCGTTAACAGCCGATGCCCACCCGATATTACGATCCGCTACGCCTGCGAAGTACCCCAGGATTTCCACGCCGGCTTTAGCGCCAAGAGCAAGCTCTACCGCTATCGTATCTACAACGCCTCGGACCGGCCCGTCGAGCTGGTGAATAAGTGCTACCATTACTGGCGGGACTTGGATGTCGAGAAGATGAGCCAGGCAGCGGACGTGTTGCTGGGAAGACACGACTTTGCCGCCTTTGCCTCCAGCTCCGATCGCCGAGCCACGACTGAAAGAGAGCTTTTTCGCTGTGAAGTGTACCGTCATGCCCACGAGGTCATCATCGAGCTTGAAGGCGACGGCTTTTTATACAACATGGTCCGCAACATTGTCGGCACACTCTTGGAGATTGGCCGCGGCCATTGGCCCGTCGAACGCATCACCGAAATCCTCGCCAGTCGCGACCGCCAGCACGCCGGCCCCACCGCCCCAGCCGCCGGACTTACACTAATGTGGGTCAAATATTAACAGGCACAAAGGGGCAAAGGGGAACCCCACATAGGCACAAAGCGGATAAAAACAGGTTTGACGCTTGAGGGAAAAGGCGGAAGTCAGAAGGAGGAAGGCGGAAAACGATTGCGAATGTGAAGGAAAATTGCTCATTTGATTTTCTCCGACTTCCACCAGGTGTTCCAGCGATTCGCATCGGTTCCGAAATCTTTTTTCGTAATGCGTTGAAGCGCTTCGGCGATGACTTCACGCATAGGCGACCATTGTTCTCTTTGCAGTTTTGTGATTAATGGCTCAACAGCGCGTCGGTGACCGATTGCACCCAGGGCTTTTGGGATCTGCCAATCATCATTAGTTCTCATTTCACGAATAAGCATTGGAACGGCATCTTCACCAATATCAATGATCTCATTCATTGCCTTGAAGCGTGGTTCGTGAGGGTCAGACAACTTGGCAATAAGCTCTAATACCCTTTTATCCGTAGGCGATTTAAGCTCGCTTGAGCCTGGGTCTTTGGAAACGACAGTTGGATGTTCATTCGGAAATGGTCGATAAGCCGGATCGCCAATCAATACAACACGAGCAAGACTTTGGATTCCTCCGGGATTCCTATCTTCTCCAAGGGCTTGCGGTGATCGCTTACCGTTTTTAAAAGGAAGTATGTCTATCTTTTTGATTCCGGCGGCACGAATCTTGTCATTGGTGCTCATTTGAAGGGCCTCGCCCAAAGACAAATTCTTATCAAAGAAATAAGAGATGGTAAAACCAACATTTGGCCAAGAACTGCTCGCCGTAGAGGCGAATTGGCCTATGGCTCCCGCTTTGATGAAATTCAAACACACGCTCTTTTTTGGTTGGATTCTTGTTGTGGCAATAGTCCAATTATAATCCGTACTATCGTGGCGAATATGTGTCACAGCGGAATGACAAGTACCATTAACGACGACCGCTGATTTCAGTTCGATGCCGCCAATTTTATCGCCCGAAATATTACATGACCGATCGCCCATTCCATGTCCAGCCAGGAAGACGAGAGATGCGTTGGCGAGTTTTTTAATCTCGCGATCAGCTTTTCGACGCCATTCAGGAGAATCATCTTTTGGGTTGATCGTTTCAGTTTCATATCCGTACGATTTATAAATTTTCGCATTTTGCAGAGCAAAAGGATAAAGATCGTTTTGAGCAAACGTATGAGCGATGGCTACGAATTTCTTATTAACATAATCATCACTTGCTTCTGCTCTTGCAGTGGAAAGCACCAGTTTGACAGCGTCATCGGATGTCATTCCAGTGATATAGCCGAAAGCGCAATCCAAGTATGGATCGCCATCCAGCATCGTCAATCCTTCGAAAACCTTTCCGACAAAATTGTCTTCTATTAATTCAGGGCGCACAACGAGAGCAACATACTTCGGGCTGATAACCTTTAATTCTTCGAATACTTCATCAAGTGTTCGATTATTAAGATTAATGATTTTTACAGGTTTTCTTAACTTGGTCAGTTCATTAACAGCTTCAATATATGAATCTCGGCCATCAACCTTAGCATCGGTTATGATGACATATTTGGACTGATCAATCGCATATAAAGAACTTGTGAAAAAAATTAGCACAAAGAACCATGGTATGATGTATTTCATGGTCATTATTTGTCCTGCCTAACAACGATCACACAGTGCGTATAAGAAATCCCCGCTGCTTCTTCAATGCGTTGTTACGCCTGTATATTATCCCGGAACTCGGATTCCGTCAATCCAGGATTATTCGCCCGAGCCGGACACAAAACGCCAAACGCAGACGGCATAAACCTGCTCAAAGCCCATCGACCTCCACTACGAGCCCCCTGGGCAATTATGTATTCTTCTTTTCTCTTTTCAGTTTCCGCTTTTCCTTTGGACTAAGCTTGGCTTGTTTGCGTTGTTCTCTTTTGCCTTTATCTTTTTTTCCTTTATCACCCATATCTGTTTTTCCTTGCTTGAAAATGACTTGAATTTCTTAGCCCGTCCCCGAAACAAAACACATCAACGAATCAAAGGTCGGGAGCTTATTCATGGCTGTAGCTTATCCCAGAACCAGGATATGGTCAATGCAGGATTACTCACCCGAAGTTTTAGTGGGTAATGGCCGAAACTGAATCTCCAGTAGGCCGGGGCTGATGCGTATATCCTCGACAGCCATCTGCAGGTCTTCGCGGGTAACAAAATTAGCCGGCACGGGTGTTCCCGAAAGGGCCGTGAAAACCCTGGTCATCAGGTCCTTATTCTTCCTGGCCGTCTTGGCCTGCTCCGCGTTCGATCTGCTCGCTGTCAGCCTGGCCGTCACCGATGCCTCGAGCTGATTGAGCGTGTCCGGCAAAAAGTTCTCCGGCAGCCCCAGGGCACCGGCCTTGAACCGATCCAATTCTATGTGCAGCAGCCCACCGGAATCGACGAAGGGCCTGATCCGCACAGAAACCACCGAGGTTCGGCCCTTCCAGGTGACCATTGCTCCCACCCAGGCCGTCCCGTCTCCAACGGATATAACTGGATCGGCAATGTAATCCGGCAAAATCCGATGCCGGTCAATCAAAACAGCCAACATGTCGTTGATCTGCTCACCTGTCAGCTCCAGAATGAACGGCTCATTCACCTGAGAGACGTTCTTGAACTCGGCCACGGTGCTGAACATACGCTCCTCGGCGGCCAAAAGCTCCTGGCGACTCCGTTGTCTGGGCTGATACCATTTGGGCCAGAGCCCAACCAGTATCAAAACAACCACTCCGCTGATAATCACCAGCAAAACCAGTCCCAACACGCCTAAGCCTATTATTTTCTTCTTGGTCATCACTGCTGCTCAACTCCGGCTAGCTACTCGTCCAAACCCACCCACTGGTCTGTTTTTTATCATTTCCGCTTAATTCTTGCAAGACCCAACCGGTTTGTTATAGTATCTGCTTGCCCCGCAGATGTTAGCCGGGCTACAGTGGTTTCAGTAGTTTCTTGAAAGGGTTGTACGTGCCTGAGCATTTTGCCGACCGTATCATCGAGATTTGTCAGAAGAAAGACAGCCGTTTGGTCCTGGGTTTCGACCCCGTCTACTCCAAACTGCCCGCAGCCATTACCGAGCAGAAAGAGCTCAATGACGAGCTGGACTGCGAGGCCAGCCTCGACGCCATCATGGAGTTCGGTCGCAAGGTCTTTGCCCTGGTCGCCGACCACGTGGTCGCCGTCAAGATGAACTTGGCCTTCTTCGAGCGGTACCTCTGGGACGGCCTCGACACCTATTACTCCCTGATCCAGGAAGCCAAGGCCCTGGGCCTGGAGGTAATAGCCGACGCCAAGCGCTGCGACATAGGCTCCACCGCCGCTGCCTACGCCGAGGGACTGCTGGCCAATCCCTCCTTCGTTAATATGGACGATCTGGCCGGCCCCGACGCCATCACCGTCAACCCCTATTGCGGACTCGAGGGCGTTGAGCCCTTCATCGACCTCGCCGCCGAGCAAGGAAAAGGCGTCTTCGTCCTCGTACGTTCCAGCAATCCTTCCGGGGCGGATATACAGGACTTCGCCGACGCCGACGGCAAACGCTTCTTTGAGCACGTCGGCGAGCACGTAGCCTCCTGGGCCTCGGCCAGCCGGCTCATCGGCCAAAGCGGCTTCAGCTGCGTAGGAATGGTCGTCGGGGCAACCAAGCCGGATGACCTCGAACTCCTGCGCGAACGCTGCCCCCAAATGCTCTTTCTCGTGCCCGGCTACGGTGCCCAGGGAGGCACTGCCGCAGATTGCGCCCGCGGCTTCCGCTCTGATGGCCTGGGTAGTCTGGTCTGTGCCTCGCGATCCATTATCTATGCCTTCGATAGGCCCGAATACCTCGAAATGTTCAGCGGCGACTGGGAAGCTGCCATCGAGCGGGCCGCTGCCGACATGAAAAAAGAACTCAACGAAGCCCTCACCGCCCGCCAGAGCGGTTGACCCAACAGCCAAACCCAGCTAAAGCTATGAGCGCAGAGCTCTTTGAGCGTTTTTCTCTGGACCCCAACCGCCTGGCCGGCAAAAGAATCACCGTCATGGGCCTGGGCCGATTCGGCGGTGGCCTCGCTGCCGCACGTTTCTTCGCCGAACGCCGAGCCCAGGTGATAGTAACCGACCTAGCTCAGCCGGATACCCTCGAGCAATCCCTCCAGAAACTTGCCGACCTGCCCGACATCATATTCCATCTGGGCCGACATCTGCCGGATGATTTTACCGCTGCCGAGGCCGTCGTGGTCAA
Source organism: Actinomycetes bacterium (assembly GCA_030614915.1). Lineage (GTDB taxonomy): Bacteria > Planctomycetota > Phycisphaerae > JAACET01 > JAACET01 > JAACET01. The sequence continues at coordinate 29,739 of JAUXAG010000003.1, forward strand.
CCCCGCAGTACCGCCCAGCTCACCATTCCTGGCCCTGGCCCGCCAGGCTAAAGTACCCCTGACCACCGAAATCAATATCTTCTTTCAGCTCTGCCCCGCAAAAATCGTGGGCGTAACCGGCTCGAACGGCAAGAGTACAACCACGGCTATGATTGCCTCGATCCTCTCTGCCGCTGCCGATGCCGGCCAGGGCCCTTTCGGCCAAGTGTTTCTCGGCGGCAATATCGGTCACAGCCTGCTCGGCGAGCTCGAACAAATCACCGCTGACGACGTCGCTGTACTCGAGTTGTCCAGCTTTCAGCTCGAGGCCCTCGCCGCCGAGCAAATCTGCCCACAAATAGCCGTCTGGACGAATTTCTCGCCCAACCATCTCGACCGCCACGCAACCTTAGAGGCCTACCGAAGAGCCAAAGAGAACATATACCGCTTCCAGGGGCCCGACGACCTGCTGATCTACAATGCCGATGATGCCGGATCGGAGTTCTTGCGCTCCGACCGAAAGGTACCCGCTCGGCGAATGACCTTCTCGCTCAAAGGCCTTCCTGCCGACTGCTATCTGGCCGACGGGTGGCTGAGAGTGCAGTATCCGCAAACCAACCGCATGGAAAAGGTCCTCTGCACAGACGATATGCCCGTCCGTGGTGATCACAATATAGCCAACGCCTTAGCCGCCGTCTGCGTCGCCGCAGAAGCTAACCTCCCCTCGGAGATTATTACTGGGGGACTCAAAGGTTTCAAACCCCTCCCTCATCGCTTGGAGCTCATCGCCAGCGTGGCAGGCGTGGACTATTACGACGATTCCATTGCCACCACTCCAGAATCAGCTCTGCTCGGCTTGAATTCCTTCGATAACCCTCCTATTATAATTCTAGGCGGCAAGGATAAGGGAGCAGAGTTTGACACATTACTAACTGCTTGCATCAGAAAGGCTTACGGCGTTATCTGCCTGGGGCAGACCCGCCAAAAGCTCTTTGAAAAGCTCCTTGAGCTCCGCGGCTCAGCTCAGCAGCCATATCTACTCGAGGTCGAAACCCTCGAACAAGCCGTAAAAGCCGCAGCCGCATTGGCCAACCCACCCCAGGTGGTGCTACTTTCGCCGGGTTGTGCGAGCTACGATATGTTCACAAATTTCGACCATCGCGGCCGGAGATTCGCCCAAATCGTTCGTACCCTGCCATAGGTCGCAGGAGAGAGTAAAAGACCTCCAATAGCCGGCTTGCGGGACTTATTGGCACAAGACTCTGAAAATAAGGTAGTTACAGGCGTAAAGTACTATCGAGCTGCCATGGACAGCCCGGCAGATTTTTCCGGTTATTCCGGCAAGTAGCTCAAAGAACCCCCTCTCAGAGCCGATACGTTCTTTGAGGACTACAAAGGGGCGGGGACCCGGGCGCTCCGGTTTAGCCGGCCGCAAGATCGCGATCTTGGCCGCTATTCGAGCAAAACAAGGAGTAGCCGGCTTGTGTAGCCCAGGAAGGAGCCCGAAAATGTTGGTTCTTTCACGACAACGCGACGAATCCATTATGATTGGTGACGACGTAGAAATCATCATCGTTGACATACGAGGTGATAAGGTGCGTCTGGGAATCACTGCCCCGATGGAGATTCCCGTCCATCGCAAGGAGGTCTACGAGACCATAAAGCGTGAGGGTGGCAGAGGTTACAAAGTACATACCCGCCACACCAAAAAGCACGACACTTCTGAACCCACCGACAGCAGCTCCTGAAGACAGACCCCTGGCCAATCGAAGACCTTTCGTCGGGATTTTTCTCTTGACAATACCGCGCCCAGCAGGGTAAAATGCTTATAATCTCGCCTTGAAGATTCCGGATTTGATCAAGCTCTCGGTTTCCAGAGTGCCATTTAGCGCAATCACCTCTTATAAAGCAAGTTGCCTGCAACGATTACCCACCTGACTGACGGGGAAGAGTTCAACGAAATCTCGCCTACTTTCCGAATGACCAAAACACTCTACATCATTGACGGCCATTCCCACATTTACGCGGCCTTCTACGCCTTGCGGGACCTTACCAGCCCATCGGGCGAGCCCACCAATGCCACCTTTGGTTTTCTCGCCATGCTCCTCAAGCTCCTCCGCACCAAAAAGCCGGACATGCTCGCCGTAGCCATGGACTCCAAGGGCCCGACCTTTCGCCACGAACAGTTCGGCCAATACAAGGCCAACCGCCCGGAAATGCCCGATGAGTTGGCCTGCCAAATCGACCGGATTCGTCAAATCATTGAGTTGCTCCATATCCCCGTGCTCTCTCAGCAAGGTTACGAGGCCGACGACCTGATTGCCAGCCTCTGCCGCCGGATGCACGCCAGTGATACCCAGGTCTTTATTTGCTCGAAGGATAAGGATTTCGAGCAGCTCATATCCGCCAAGGTGGCCATGTACGATGCCAAGAACGACACCGTCATCGATGCCGATTCGCTCCTGGCCAAGAAGGGCCTGACCCCCGCCCAGACCGCCGACGTGCTGGCCCTGGTTGGCGACGCCGCGGACAACATTCCCGGCGTGCCGGGCATAGGCCCCAAAAAGGCCGCGGCCCTCATCCAGAACTACGGCAACCTCGATAATCTCCTGGCCCACCGCGACGAAGTCCCCGGGGCGATGGGTCGCAACCTCAGGGCCAACGTAGAGGCCGTCAACACAGCTCGACAATTGATCGCCTTGCGCCACGACGCCGAGTTGGGCCCCGCCCTGGACACAGCAGGCTGGCGAAACTCCCCCGACCCAAAGCTAAGAGAGGTCCTCGGCGAGCTCGGCTTCAGAAAACTCATCTCTGCCATAGACGAGCTTTGGCCCAATTCAGCCAACCAATCACCCCAGCCGCTCCCTACCACAAAAAGTACCGGCGAATATCTATTAGTGAACACCGAGGCCAAGTTCAAAAAATTCCTCGCTCAGCTGTCCAAGCAAAAGGCCATAGCCTTGGACACCGAAACCACCGGTTTGAATCCCCTCCAAGCCCAGCTGGTGGGAATCAGTTTCTCCTGGCAAGCCGGCCAGGCCTACTATCTGCCCTTCAGGGCCTTTCTCGGCCAGAACATCCTCGCCGCCGATAAGCACCTGCCCCCTCTGCGCCGGATCCTTGAGGACCCCAGCATCGCCAAGTACGGACACAACATCAAATATGACTTGCTGATCCTAAAGTCAGCGGGCATACAATTAGCCGGCATAAGCTTCGACACCATGGTCGCCAGTTACCTCCTCGAAGCCGATCGGCCCAGCCATTCGCTCAAGGCCCTGGGCCGCGACCTCTTGGGCATGGAGGTCACCGAAATCACCGAGTTGATCGGCAAAGGCCAAAAACAGATCGGCTTCGATGAGGTCCCCCTCGAACAGGCCTGCGACTATGGGGCCCGCGACGCCGACATGACCTGGCAATTACAGCAGCTATTCACCGAGCAGCTTGGGCCAGCCGGCCTCGAAAAACTCTTTCACGACGTAGAGATGCCCCTGGTCGAAGTCCTCGCCCAGATGGAATACAACGGCATAAAGCTCGACGAAAAAATACTGCGGCAAATGAGCCGCGACCTCGAAAAGCAAAGCCAGCAACTCCTCGACGACATCCATCGTAAGGCCGGGGAAACTTTCAACGTCGATTCGCCACAGCAGTTGGCCCAGATACTCTTCAACAAGCTCGGGCTCAAACCCGTCCGCAAGACCAAAACTGGTTTCTCCACCGACGTCAGCGTTCTGGAAAAGCTCCGCGAGAGCCACCCCTTACCCGCCCTGGTCCTGCAGTACCGCCAGATAGCCAAGCTCAGGAATACCTACCTGGACGTGTTGCCCAAAATGGTCTCTTCCAAGACTTCTCGGCTGCACGCCTCCTTTAACCAGACCATGACCGCAACCGGCAGACTCAGCAGCTCGGGCCCCAATTTGCAGAACATCCCTGCCCGCAACGAGCTCGGCCGACAAGTCCGTGCCGCTTTCGTGCCCGCCCAGCCGGCAAACGTACTGCTTACTGCCGATTACTCCCAGATCGAGTTGCGGGTCCTCGCTCATTTCAGCAAGGACCAACAACTCTGCCAGGCCTTCGCCAACGACCAGGACATCCATACGTTCGTAGCCGGCCAGATTTTTGGCGTGGACCCGCAAGATGTCAGCTCAGACCAGCGAAGCCAAGCCAAAACCGTTAATTTCGGCATCATCTACGGGCAAACCCCCTTCGGACTTGCCCGAAGCCTGGGAATCAGCAACAGCGAGGCACACAACTTCATCGAACAATACCACCAACGCTATCAAGGCATCAGGAAGTTTCTCGAGAAATGCGTCAAGCAAGCCCGGGAAACTGGCTTTGTCCAGACCATCCTCGGCCGACGACGCAGAATTCGCAATATCCATGACAGCAACCGAGCCCAGAAGGCCCTGGCCGAACGAACCGCTATCAATACCGTTGTGCAGGGCTCTGCCGCCGATCTGATGAAAGTTGCCATGGTAAACGTCCACAGCTACATCAAAGAGAACTGCCCCGACGTGAAACTGCTCCTGCAGATTCATGACGAGTTGGTTTTCGAGCTCCCCGAGTCCAAAGCCGCCCAACACGCCCAGTGGATTCGCCGCCTCATGAGCCGGGCCATACCTCTGTCCGTCCCGGTCGTTGTGGATATCGCCTGGGGCAGGAATTGGCTGGAGAGCAAATACAGCGCATGAAGCACAATAAACCTTGTAAAAACAGCTCCGCCGAAGCCGCCTCCCCTCAGCCGACCATGCCGGTCATCGGCCTGGCCGGAGGCATCGGCTCCGGTAAGACCCTCGTAGCCGAGAAGCTCGGACAAATGGGAGCTGCCGTCATTGATGTCGACCGCCTGGCCAAGCAACTACGAGATTTACCCCAGACCCGCCGAGCCCTGGGCCAAAGCCTGGGAGAGAAAATATTCACCCAGGATGGGCAAATTGACGAAAAAGCCCTTTCTGAGCTTGTTTTCGCCCCCGCCGAGCACCAAAAAAACACCCCCCTGGCCCGCCTAAACGCCATCGTTCACCCCCTGGTCGTTGCCAAGTGCCGACAGCTGATTGACCAATATCGACGCCTGGGTGGGCCCAAAGCCCTCATTCTGGACGCCCCGCTCCTGTTTGAGGCCGGGCTTGAGAGCTGCTGCGATGCCGTAATCTTCGTCGCCAGCCGGCCCCGGACCCGCAGTCAGCGGGTCCAGGACCAGAGAGGATGGACCGAAAGTGACTGGGCCCGGAGAGAAAAAACTCAGATTCCTCTGGACAAAAAGCTTGAAATGTCCGATTATATTGTCGATAATAACTCCAGCAAAACCGATCTGCGTTGCCATCTCCAAAGACTACTTTCCCGGATTCTAGGCAAGACCAGTAGCATTCAGCGCAGTGTTGAACCGTGCGAATTTCCCACCAAACATAAGGATGGGAGCCCCGGTAACGTGGAGAATAATGGGGCAAAGGTCCGAAGAATTCCGAAGATGCATGAGACCCAAGAGAAGGACGGAGGATTGTAGGGGGATCGTGAATTCCGTAGCCTATTGTGTCGTCCCTGAGTTTTTGACGGCTAAGAGCATATTTGATTTTCACAGGTGACTATTTTCCGCGGCTAAGAAGCCTTAGCCTACAACCAGAGAAATGGATATTGGAGGTTTAGTGTAATGGCCAAATCAACGACAAGGAAGAAATCCAAGAAGAGCTCGGCCAAGTCGGGCCCTAACAGCCCCAACTCCAAGGAAGTCGACCAGGCGGCTGCCCAAGCCGTCAACGGAAACCAGGCCCCCAAGAAGAACAATTCAGCCACGGCCGACAAGACTGAGAAAACAGCCCTGGCAACCAAACCCGCCTCCCCTTCCCGCTCGGTCATCGACGAGGAAACCCACGCCAAGTACGAGTCCATCAAACGCGGCGAGCTCCACATCACCGACCTGCAGAAGATGACTGTTTCCCAGCTCCACGAAGTGGCCAAGAAGGAAGACTTCACCGACTACGTCGGCCTCAGTAAACAGGAGCTCGTCTTCAAAATCCTCAAGGAGCGCATCGAGCAGAACGGCCTGATGTACGGCGAGGGTGTCTTGGAGCTTCTGCCAGACGGTTATGGCTTCCTCCGCAGCCCCGATTACAGCTACATGCCCTCGCCCGACGACATTTATGTCTCACCCTCCCAGATCAGGCGTTTCGGCCTCCGCAACGGCTGTACTATTGCCGGACAAATCCGCCCGCCCAAAGAGTCCGAACGCTATTTCGCCCTCCTTCGCGTAGAGGCCATCAACTTTGAAAACCCCTCCGTCCTGCTGGATAAGGTTAACTTCGAAGACCTCACTCCCACGCATCCCATCTCGCGTTATTTCCTGGAGACCACCCCCGAAGAAATCAACATGAGGATCGTCGATATCGTTACCCCAGTGGGTAAAGGTCAGCGCGGCCTGATCGTCGCTCCCCCCCGCACCGGCAAGACGGTGCTCCTGCAGAAAATCGCCAACGCCATCTCCGCAAACCACCCTGAGGCTTACCTGATGATTCTGCTGATAGACGAGCGGCCCGAGGAAGTCACCGAGATGAAGCGGTCCACCAAGGCCGAGGTAATCTCCTCAACCTTCGATGAGCCTGCCAGCCGACACGTCCAGGTCGCTGAGATGGTCATCGAAAAGGCAAAACGCCTCAGTGAATTCGGCCGAGACGTTGTAGTCCTCCTCGACTCCATAACCCGCCTGGCCCGAGCCTACAACACCGAGATCCCCCACTCCGGAAAGATCCTCACCGGCGGCGTCGATGCCAACGCCCTCCAAAAGCCCAAACGCTTCTTTGGCGCAGCACGCAAACTGGAAGAAGGCGGCAGCCTCACCATCTTAGCCACCGCTCTGATCGACACCGGCTCAAAAATGGATGAAGTGATCTTCGAAGAGTTCAAAGGCACCGGAAATATGGAGCTTCACCTCGACCGCCGACTCGTGGACCGCCGAATTTGGCCCGCCATCGACATATCCCGTTCGGGAACCCGCAAGGAAGAGCTGCTCCTGGACGCCAAGGAGCTCGATCTCATCTACCGCCTCCGCCGCGTCCTGGCCGACATGAATCCCGTCGAGGCCATTGAACTGCTCAAGAGCCGCCTGGACAAAGTCAAAACCAATGCCGAGTTCCTCATGACCATGAATCTCGCTTAGCCCCCTACAGGCAAGACCTGCCTTGTTCTTCCAGCCGAGCCACTAGCTCCTTCACTCGCTGAGCCTGACTCTTACGGCAAATCAGCGTAGCCTCCCGGCTGTGTACCACCACCAAATCTTCCACTCCAATCAAACCCAAAAGATGCTCGTCTTCCGAAACGATGATATTATTTTTGCTCTCGATAAGTTCGGCCGAACTGGCCGTCACGATATTACCCTGCTCATCAGCCGCTAACACCTCTGAAAGCGTCGACCACGAGCCAAGGTCCACCCAACTGCACGGCAAAACCACAACCAGCACCTGTGAAGCCTTCTCCATCACCGCATAATCAATGGATATCTTCTCCAGCGTAGGGAACACCCGCTCAAAAGTTTCCGCTCCGTCATCACCATCCCAACTCTGTGCGATTTGCTCCAGCTTAGTGTATGATTCCGGCAAAAACTTCCGCAACTGATCGAGAATGGTTTCCACCTTCCAAACGAACATCCCGCTGTTCCAGTAGTATTCCCCGCTGTTGCAGTATTCCCGGGCCAGCTCACTGGACGGCTTCTCCTTGAATGACCGTACCTTGAAGGCTTGGTAATCATCTCCCTCGCCGCTGATCGGCTCGCCGGCGTGAATGTAACCCAGCCCCGTGTGTGCCCAAGTGGGCCTGAGCCCGAAAGTAATCAGACTCTCCGGTCGCTTTTGGGCCAACTCGTAAGCCCTGCCCACCGTCCGCCGAAACACCTCCACCGGCTCAATCACATGATCCGCCGTAAATACCCCCATCACCGCCTCTGGGTCCTTTCTGCCCAGGATCGCCGCCGCCAGACCGATAGCGTTGGCCGTGTCCCGCCCCTCCGGTTCGCCGATAACGTTCGCTGCCGGCAGTTCGGGCGATTCGTCCCTGACGGCCTGTGCGTATTGGGCGTTGGTTACGATATAGATGTTTTCCGGTTCGACCAGCCCCCCCACACGGCTCACCGCCAGCGACAGCAGACTCTTCTGCCCCAGTATGTGTAGCAACTGCTTAGGACGCGATTTCCTGCTCAACGGCCAAAGTCTCGTGCCCGAACCGCCCGCCATGATAACTGCGTATCGCATAGCTTTTTATCCCACCCTCAGAAGATCACAAAGGCCAATATCGGCAGAACCAGCACCAGAAAAATTGCCGTGTTCACCACGAACAAAGCCGAGGCCATCCGCGTATTCAAACCGAAAAGATTCCCAATCAGCACACTGTTCACCGCCGCGGGCATAAACCCCTGAATCAGGGCCACCGCTCCGGGCAGCTCCCGGGCCTTGAGTCCGAACAACACGATCAGCAGCAGGCTCAGCAACGGCGCAATAATGAACTTAACAAACCCTTGGCTCAAGTACAACCCGCTGTATTTGCGAATATGATCCGGGTGCAGACTCAACCCTATCACCCCGAAAGAAACGAACGTCGCCGCGAGCACCAGTATCTTGAGCAAATGATAAGTCTCAGTCCAACGAGGATACGGAACTTTCAACAGCGAAAAGGCTATCCCCATCCCCAGGCCGACCATGGACAAAGACCGAACGTGCCATATTCCTTCGAAGATCACTGGGCCCATCGATTTCTTGCCCGACCGCCCACTGTAGGAGTTTGCCAGCGGAAACAACACCAAAACGATCAGTGGGGGCCAAAAAGCTATATAAATACGCGAAAGCCCAAGCCCTATCGCCCCGAACAAGAAATAACACACCAGCCCGCCCATAGTGTACCCCTGGTTACTCAAGGCGCAGGCCAGCACAAATGTCCCTCGATCTGTTTTACCCAGACCATGAAACCTCGACAACCCCACGCTGATCAGCAGGACCACGAGGAAGCTCAGGATCTGAATGACCGGCAGCAGAGTAAATCGGCTTTCGATAGCGATTGGCCAAACCGACAGCCATGTAATCAGAGGTACGCCCACAGCCATAACTAACAGCGATATTCTGGGACCATGACACTCGTCAATAATCCGCAATCGCCGCAGCAAGTAACCACACAACACCCCCCCGATGATGACCGCCAGGGCAACTAAAAAAGTATTCAGTCCCTGCATGTATGCATTCGCTCCTAGTCGTTCGCTTCGCGCAGGTCGGCATACTCAAGCATCATCGTTTTTGAGCCGGCCTGCTCGAAATTAATCACCGCCCGGGTAAATTTCCCATCTCGTCCGATCTCTTCGATCTTGCCCAGCCCCAGCCGCGGGTGATACACCGTGCTGCCCTCGACCAGCCTGTCAACAAAGCCTGCTCGTCCGGCCCGCCGCCGGGCGCCTCGGACGGCAGAACGCTTCAAGGTGGTTTTTGGCCTAGACTCGCCCAGTAGCTCTTTGGCCGAGCTTCCCTGAGCTCTTGTGTCCTCTAAGCTGCTCAGGCGCAATGACTCACTGGGTAATTCCCCCAGAAAAGGCGAAGGCACCGTGCGGCTGCTGGCGCCGCGGAATTGCCGATAGCGGGCGTAACTGAGCAGCAGCCGGCGCTTGGCCCTGGTCATGCCCACAAAGCACAGCCGCCGTTCCTCCTCTATCTCTAGCGGCTTGTCCGCCGATCGGCTATGAGGCAGCAGGCCTTCTTCCAGGCCGATCATGAACACCACCGGAAACTCCAGTCCCTTGGCCGTGTGCATGGTCATCAGGGCCACCGCCCCACGCTCCGCGTCGAAGGTGTCCACGTCGGAAATCAGTGCCGTCTGCTGCAGATAATCTTCCAGGTCTCCATCGGGGTTGTCCAGATCGTACTGGGCCGCCGACGATATCAGCTCATTCACGTTGTCCATGGCTGACGTATCGACACTGCGCTCGTTGGCATACTCACTCTCTAGTCCCGTTCGCCGAATAACGTTCTCCAGAACTGCCTTCACCGGTCTTTTCGGCCCTTGGGACAACTCCTTCAAAAGTCCGGCGAATTCCTTGACCCTACCTACTGACCGGCTCAGCCCCCCAATTCGCTCCGCTTGCCCCAAAGCCTCCAATACGGATATGTCCTCAGCACGGCGGTACTCCTGCAAAGCCTTCACTGTCTTGTTCCCAATCCCCCGGGCAGGAACATTGATAATCCGCAGCAAACTCACCGAATCCTTGGGATTCACCAGCACTCGCAGATAGGCCAGCACGTCCTTGATCTCTTTGCGGCTGTAGAAGGCCGTCCCCCTAACCATCTGGTAAGCAATCCCCGCCGAGCGCAGGGCCTGCTCGACCAAACGCGAAAGACTATTAACCCGGTAGAAGACAGCTACCTCATCATATCTTCCGCCCTGGGCAACATATTCTCCGATGCGGCCGGCCACGTATTCCGCTTCGCTGCGGTCATCCGGACAGTAGACCACTTCCACCGGCTCACCGGCCGGATTTTCCGTCCACAGTTTTTTCTCCCGCCGCTGCCGGTTCGCCCGGATCAGACCGTCCGCCGCAGACAGGATCATTTTGCTGCTGCGATAATTTTGTTCCAGACGGATGATTTTAGCCTGCGGAAAGTCCCGCTCAAAATCGAGAATGTTCGAGATGTCCGCTCCCCGCCAACCGTAGATCGACTGGTCCGGATCACCCGTAGCGCAGATATTCTGGTGGTCTCGGCAAAGCACGCGGGCGATCACGTACTGAGCCCGGTTCGTATCCTGATACTCGTCAACCAGCACGTACCTGTACCGCCTCGCCAGCCGCGAACGAATCGACTCGTTCTCCCGCAGGGCACTGACCATTCGTCCCAGCAAGTCGTCAAAATCCAGGGCCTCGTTCGACGCCAGTATCTTCTGATACCGGATGTATATCTTTGCTATCTGCTTAGTGAAAAAATCATCCGCCTGCCCTTCATACTCCTCCGGGCCCAGCAGATTACTCTTGGCCCGACTGATAACCTCGCCCGTCGTTGCCGCAGGCCAGTTCTTGGGGTCCAGATCAGCCTCAGTCGCAGCCTCGCGCAACGCGGCTGCGCTGTCGGCCCGGTCGAAAATCGAAAAGTTCGCTGCTAAAGACAGCTCCCCCGCAAACTCACGCAACAAACGGGCGCAAAGCGAATGAAACGTGCAGATGGTTATCTTCCCCGCTCCGACCAGATCCACAACCCGCTTGCCCATCTCCTGGGCGGCCTTGTTGGTGAAGGTCAGGGCCAGAATATTCTCTGCCCGTATCCCCTCAGCTACCAGGTAAGCCACCCGATGAGTGATGACCCGCGTTTTGCCGCTGCCCGGCCCGGCTAACACCAGCAGTGGACCTTCACCGTGCACCACTGCCTCGCGCTGGGCGGCGGTTAGATCCTTCAGCAGTCTGTCACGATAGCTGGACTTCGACTCTTGAGCTTGTTTCAACCTGTTTCTCTCTGCCGGCAGCGATCTTGAAGGTAACCGCAAGACCCCGAAGATACACCAAGCCACTCTGCCGGTCAAGAAGCCACCTCTGCCGATCCAGCGCCCGAGCCCTCTGCAGGGGGCAGCAGCTTTCAATATTATTATCTGCCATCCCCGGAAATATTACTTGCATCGGCCATGGCCGCACCGTATAATGTGTCGCTCGATCGGAGTGTTCGCCACTGACGGTGGAGCCAGCCCACAAGAGCAACTAATCTCTAACCAAAAAGCGGTTTCACCGATGATTCACGGCGGGAAAACGCCAAGATTTCGTTATCAGGGACCAAATGCATGAGACTGATTCTTTTTGACCTGCCCGGCCAAGAGCGACGTAACTTCTATCCACTTTCTCTGAGCAGACCCATCTGGGAGCTCCGCTGCGGCATGAGTACTTTGGGCGAAAAGCTCATCGCCAAGACTGCCGCTGCGGATGTAGCCTGCTTCGTGCCGGACTACATGGCCCAGGCCTACCGGGCCAAGACGGACCATAAGGTCAACGATCCCGCCATGCTCACCGGCGACGACCTCCTGCTTCTCGATGGCCGAGTCAAAGCGGCCTCCTTCAACCTTGAGCCCAAAGGGCCCAGCGAAGTCGGACTCACCGACGACGGTCAATGCCTCTACGCCCGCATCAGCAAGGACGATCTGGCCAAACTCAAGGCTGATTCGATCGAATCCCTGCTTACCGCTGCCCAACAAAACCTAGCCACCGTAAAGTGCGACCTGCCCACCTGGAACTACACCTGGGAGCTGGTCTTAGCCAATCCCGAACAGATTACCGAGGATTTCCAGGCCCTGGGCCGAAACGGTATTGAGGGCACAATTGAAGAGCCCAAGGCCATTCGCGGCAGTGCCAAGGACGTTTACGTCGGCTCAGGCGCACTGATCCATCCCATGGTAGTGATCGACGCTGCCAACGGGCCTGTCTTCATCGACCAGGACGCCGAGATTCATCCCTTCACCCGCATTGAAGGCCCTGCCTACATCGGCAAAAAGTCCATTCTTTTCGGGGCCAAGTGCCGTGAAGGTAATTCCATCGGCCCGGTCTGTCGCGTCGGCGGAGAAGTGGAGGAATCCATCATCCACGGTCATTCCAACAAGTACCACGACGGTTTTCTCGGACATGCCTATGTCGGTGAATGGGTCAACCTCGGGGCTTTCACCACCAACAGCGACCTCAAAAACGACTATACCAGCGTCTCCGTAACTCTGGACGGCCGTCGGCCAATCGACACCGGCTCCACAAAGGTGGGCTCGCTCATCGGAGATCACACCAAAACCTCCATCGGAGTCTCGTTCAATACCGGGGCCTACGTGGGGGCCATGGGCCTAATCATGGCCACGGGAAAACCCCTGCCCAAATTCATTCCTTCCTTCTCCTGGTTCCTTGAAGGTGTCACCACCAAGGGCTTCGGCAAAGCAAAGCTCTATGAAACCGCCAAGGTTGCCATGAGCCGCCGCCAGTGCCAATGGACCCCAGCCGAAGAGGAGATGTGGGACGCAATTTTTGCGATAACCGCCCCCGTCCGTGATGAAGCAATCCGGCGTGGCCGCCGGCAAATGTTGAGCAAAAGGTAACAACGCCCAATGCAACAAGTGGATGTACGTATGACCACCAAAAGCGAATCGCCAAACCCTGCTCCCCTCATCGACCGAGGCCTGGACAGCATCTTCTATCCGCAGAGTGTGGCCGTTCTCGGCGTTACCCCCACACCAGGCACTGTACCCTACGACATCTTCTACAACATCCTGGCCAGCGGCTATAAGGGCGTCCTCTATCCAATCGCTCCGGGCAAGAAAAGCATCAGTGCCGTCCCAGCTTACCGCTATGTCAGCGACGTTGAGGCAGACGTGGACCTGGCGGTAATCGTCTTCCCAGCCGTCGTAGTGGATAAAGCCCTGGAAATGTGCGGCAAGAAAGGCGTCAAGGCCGCAATCGTCATCTCCGCCGGCTTCCGAGAAGTCGGACCGAAAGGAGTTAAACGAGAGCAGCGAATCAAGGACATCTGCGCCGAATACGGCATTGCCCTGATCGGGCCCAACTGTCTGGGCGTAATCAACACCGATCCCGGCTGCATGCTAAATGCCTCTTTTGCCCGCAAGATGCCCAGCGAGGATCGCATTGCCTTTCTCAGCCAATCCGGAGCACTGTGCACCGCGGTCCTGGACTACGCCCGAGGCAAGAACATCGGCTTCTCGAAGTTTGTCAGTTTCGGAAACATGGCCGGCATCACCGAAATCGATCTGCTCTACTACCTCCACCAGGACCCCAAGACCGACGTCATCTTGCTCTATCTCGAGGAGCTCCGCAACGGACGGGCCCTCATGGAAGCCGCCAGGAAGATTACCCGAGGCCCAAATGCCAAACCCATTTTGGTCGTCAAGTCTGGACGCACCAGCCAGGGTGCAGACGCCGCCTCAAGCCACACCGGTTCTCTCGCCGGAGAGGACTCCATCTGTGAGGCCGTCTTTAGAGACGCAGGGATTATTCGAGTCAACACCCTTGACGCGATGTTTAACGCAGCCATCTTACTGACTTATCAGCCCATGCCCGCCGGTAATCGAGTGGCCATTGTCACCAATGCCGGCGGCCCCGGAGTCATGGCCACCGATGCAGCCGTAAGTTGGGGCCTGGAAATTGCTCGTTTCCAACCGCAGACAACCAGCAGACTGCAAGAATCTTTGCCGGCCGTGGCCAACATCAAGAATCCCGTCGATGTCATCGGCGATGCCCGCTCCGACCGCTATGAAGCTGCTCTGGAGGCGGTTATGCAGGACGCCAATGTGGATCAGTTGCTGGTTATCCTAACGCCTCAGTCGATGACCGATATCCAGGAGATTGCCCAGGGAATAGTCAAAGTCCAAAAAAAGGCCCTCAAGCCAATGGCCTGTTCTTTCATGGGGGCCTCGGACGTTCAGGTGGGCATTGACATCCTGGAGCAGGCTCATATTCCCCATTACATTTTGCCCGAGTTGGCCTGCAAAGCGATGGCTAACGTCCAGCGGGTCTGCAAATGGCGTCAAACAGAACTGGAAGATTTCGAACCCTTGCCCGCCGACCGCACCGCCGTAGCTGCCATAATTGATGATTTGCCCGAAGGCTATCTGGCCGAAGATCAGGCCCTGGCCGTGCTGAAAGCCTACGGCCTGCCGGTGCCCAAGCACAAGCTCTGCAAGGACGCCGATCAGGCCGCGGCCTTTGCCCAGAAGATCGGCTTCCCCGTAGTCCTGCGAGTGGTCAGCCCTCAGATCGTCCATAAGTACGACGTCAAGGGCGTGGTCCTGAACCTCGAAAACGCCGAGCAGCTCAAAAAAGCTTACAAAGACATGATGGACCACATCGCAAAGGTACTACCTGATGCAGAGGTAACCGGCGTCTTGGTTCGCGGCATGATCCCTGCTGGGCACGAAGTAATCCTCGGCGCCAAGCGTGATGCTGTTTTCGGCCCGACGCTGATGTTCGGCCTCGGCGGGATCTTCGTCGAGACCTTCAAGGATGTTACCTTTGCCCTGGCCCCCATCGATGAGGGCATCGCTTCGCGAATGGTCCGCCAGATCAAGGCCATCGGTCTGTTGAAAGGCGCCCGCGGGGCCGAGCCCGCCGATATTGCCGCCATCGAGCAATCCCTCCGCAGGCTCGGACAGTTGATCAGCGACTTTGAGAGAATCCGCGAGTTGGATATCAATCCCCTAATTGTCGCCCCCGCCGGGCAGGGTGCCGCGGTAGCGGACGTGCGCATCAGGCTGGATGGCTAAGAGATCAATTTCCTGTGGAGCAAATGTATGGACAAGAGTGAGATTCAAACACGCATTGTCAAGGCGGTTTGCCAGGTGCTGAACATCGAGAAGGACATGGTTACTCCCCAGAGCAACTTTGTCTTCGACCTCGGTGCCGAAAGTACCCAGTCAGTCCAGCTGCTGGCCGCCTTCGAGGAAGAGTTCGGCATCGAGATGGAAAGCGAGGCTGCCCTCAGCGTCCAAACTGTCGGTGAGGCCGTGGACTTTATTGCCAAGTATGTTAATCAGTAGCCGCCGGCCAAAAGCCCCCGGCAAGCACATTCGGCCGCGATCCAAGGCGGACCCGCGCAAAATGTTTTCGAAAGGAGACGGTCAATGGAAATCCTGATCTACCAGACGTACGAAGAGCTTTCCAAAGCCTCGGCCCAGGTAGTTGCCGACCTCATCAACAGCAAGCCCAACGCCGTTCTGGGCCTGGCCACCGGTTCGACCCCCCTGGGGCTCTACCAGGAGTTGATCCGCATGCACAAGGAAGAGGGGCTGGACTTCTCCCACGTTAGCACCTTCAACCTTGACGAGTACGTCGGCCTGTCCCCCGATCACCCCCAGAGCTATCACTACTTCATGCACGAAAATCTTTTCAAGGACATCAACATTGAGCCCCAGAACGTTCACGTGCCCTCGGGAACCACCAGCAACTACCACGCCTTTTGCCAGTGGTACGAGCAGCGTATCGAGCAGTGCGGCGGAATCGACATCCAGGTCCTGGGCGTCGGCTCGGACGGCCACATCGCCTTCAACGAACCCAGCAGCTCCCTGGGATCGCGGACGCGGATCAAAACGCTCTCGGAGCAGACGATCGATGACAACGCTCGGTTCTTCGAGAAGAAAGAGCAAGTACCGATCTATGCCATCACCATGGGCGTGGGCACGGTGCTCGAGGCCCGCAAGTTGATTCTGCTGGCCAACGGCACGAGCAAGGCCCAGGCCATCGCCGATGCCATCGAAAAACCCGTTTCCAGCATGTGCACTGCCAGCGCCCTGCAACTACACCCCGACAGCATCTTCTTCCTCGACACACAGGCTGCCGGCAAACTAAAGATGCTGGACTACTACCAGTGGATCCAGGCCAAGAAGCCCGGCGCCCCACCCAGCAGCTGACCGAAAAACGCCTAACCCGAAGCCCCATAAGAGCTGGTCCCCCCGATCAGCTCTTTTCGTCTGCAATATCCACCCTCACCCCTTGCCACACGCTGGGCATCTGCTACAATAGGCTCATCACTTCAGAGCTTTTTTTGCTGGGGTGGGAAAGGACCGCAATTGGAACGGCCCAGTCGGTGCTGGCCAAATAAGCAAAGGAGCAAGACCATGCCTGAAAACATTAGACCTTTGAATCCTCAGCCGGGCGACCAAGACGAATTGCTTCCCGAAGAGGCCATCATGGCCGACGATGTTGACCAGGCCCAAGAGGAGGAGCCCATCGACCTGGTGGACCTGGAGATCAATGGAGCCACCGGTACTCGCACTCAGATCAAGGCCTTCGGAAAAGGGGCCCGGGCCGCCGCCAGAGAACTCCGCCGCGAGGAGGCTCTCAAGCGACCCCTGAACGTAACCGGCCAAGGAGCCACACGGACCCGCACTTTCCACAGTAAATTAAACGACGCAGCCCTGGCCTTGATGGACCAGGCCATCAATGAATGGGTGGACAACGCCGGCATCGAAATCAAATGCGTCTCCTCCTGCATCGGAATCTTCGAAGCCAAAAAGCCCGAGCCCCATCTGCTGGTCACCGTCTGTTATTGAACGCAGCGGCAGAGCGACTGCCAAAACCACAAAGGTGTTTTGATTAGTGACTGCCAAAACCAGCAAGACTGCACCGCAAACAATAAAATGCGTGTACGTCATTTCCGGCCAGTCCGGCCGATTCCGCGACGCTCAGTTGGCCAAGCTCCGCAAATCAGTGCTGGAAGGTTGCGACTGGTCCATGTGTCTGCGCCAATTCGACGCTGAGCAGGCCAATATAGCAGAGGTCCTCAATGAGCTGCGAACTCTGCCTTTCCTCGGACCCAGGAGAGTGGTCGAACTCCACCGTGCCGACAGCTTCGTCAAGGAGCACCGCCAGGCCCTCGAGCAGTACCTCACTTCGCCCAGCACTACAGCAGTGCTCCTCTTGCTGCTCGATAAACCCCTGCCCGGCAATCTTCGGATCACCAAAGTAATCCACAAACTCGGTTCCTGCTACTCCCTTGAGCCCGCCCGGACCCAGGACATCCCCCTTGTATTGGCCCGCCTGGCCAAAGATACCTATGGCAAAACTCTTGGGCCCGCTGCAGCCGGTGCCCTGCAGGAATTGACCGGTAACTCACTCAACGCCTTGGCTGAAGAGCTCGAGAAGCTCTGCCTCTATGTCGGTGATCGAGCGGCAATAAGCATCGAAGACGTCCAGGCCCTGGTCGGCCAAAATCGCGAGCTCTCCGTCTTTGAAATTACCGACGCCCTCATCAAGCAGGACACGCCCCGGGCCATGCAGCTCATGGAGCGAATCCTCCACCAGGACCGCAATGCCCAGTACGGCATCATAGGATTATTGGCCTGGTACGTCCGCCGCCTGCGCAAGGCCCGCGTAATGCTCGATAGCAAACTACCCTCCCATCAGATTTGCCAACAGTTGAAGGTCTGGTATCGCAGGGACGAATTCATCCGCCAAGCCGCCCAAAGCTCTGCCGAAGGACTCCGTTTAGCCTGCAAGCAGCTCACCAAAGCCGACCTCGCCGTCAAAACCGGAGCTGCCAACGTGCCAAATGCCGTGGAGAGATTTATCCTCTCTTTTGCCTCAATCTCTCAACACCCATGACCCCCACCATTTCATCCCCGGCTGGCGCTTGTCCAAACCACCAGGGCGACATAGAATATTATGAAGATTCTGTAGTTGGCGGCTAGGACATGTTTCCCGAACGACTGGACAATCTAGAGATCATCCATTGGCCGGATCCGCGGCTAAAAATCGCCGGCCAGCGAATCGAGCTCTTTGACGAAAGGCTCAAGGCCCTGGCCAACCGCATGATCGAGATAATGCAGCAGGCCAACGGCGTCGGTCTGGCAGCGACGCAGCTGGGCTTGGACCTTCAACTCTTTGTGGGGCGTTCGCCGGGCCAGATCGACCAGCCGCGGGTTTATGTTAATGCCGAGCTGTTTGAGCTCGGCGGAACAGTTAGCTCCGAAGAGGGCTGCCTCTCCGTCCCCGGCATCACCACCAAAATCAGACGAACCACCAAAATGGGCATCCGCGCTCAGGATATTAATGGCAGGGAATTCGAGCAAGAGGCCGACAAGCTCCTGGGCCGAGTCTGGCAGCACGAGTTCGACCATTGCAGCGGGCTGCTGATCATCGACCGCATGAACCGACTACAGCGCATCGCTCATCGCCGGGCCATCCGCCAACTCGAAAAGGCCTACGAACCGCCCAAGTAACAATCGCCCCCCAAACCGATATATGCTCGACTTGGCCTTTGCGCCTGACTACTCAGAAGCCGCTCTAAATCTAGCTTAAATCATATTCTTTGAGTTTGCGGTAAAGGGTTCTGGCCCCGATGCCCAGGATTTTCGCAGCCTGTTCCCGATTGCCGCCGGTAAACTCCAGGGTCTTGCGGATGAGCTGCTGCTCGGCCTGGGCTATGCTCATCCCCGCAGAGATCTCCACCTGCGCTGCCCCCTCCTGGGCTGCCCCGCCCGACTTGTCACTGGTTAACAAGGCGATCGGCACAGGTCCGAAGTTCCGGATTTGGTCGGGAATGTCCTCCAGTTCCAGCCGCTGGCCGCGGGCCAGCACCACCATACCCTCGATCACGTTGAGCAGCTCGCGCACGTTGCCCGGCCACCCATACCCAGCCAACACCCGCCGCACCTCCGGAGTCAAACCAAGAATCACCTTGTTATGCTTGGCCGCGAACTCCTTCAGGAAGTGCGCCACCAGCAAAGGAATGTCCTCCCGACGTTCCCGAAGCGGAGGTACCTTGATAGTTACCCCCTGCAGTCTGAAGTAAAGGTCTTCGCGAAACTTTTTTTCAGCAACCGCGCTGAGTAGGTCCTGATTGGTAGCCGAAATCAGCCGCACGTTCACCTTGATCGATTCGTTCGAGCCCACCGGAGTAACTTCGCCGTCCTCAAGCACTCTCAGCAGCTTGGCCTGCATAGCCCCAGAGGTGTCCCCCACTTCATCAAGGAGCAAGGTTCCGCCGTCGGCGTGCACGAAACGCCCCCGCCGGTCGCTGGTCGCCCCGGTGAAGGCACCTTTGACATGCCCGAAAAGCTCGCTTTCCAGAATCGATTCGCTCAGCCCCGCACAATTCAGAGCCACAAAGCGTTTGCCGCTGCGATGGGAATTGCTGTGCAGAGCCCGGGCGATAAGTTCCTTGCCCGTCCCCGACTCGCCTTGGATCAACACCGTAACGTCCGAAGGCGCAACCTGCCGGATGGTCCGCACAATATCAACCATTTGCTGGCTGCGGCCGACAATGCCTTCAAAACCGAAATGCTCGTTGAGCATTTGGCGCAGCAGCCGATTGTCGCGAATCAGATGCCCCCTTTCCAGTGCTCGGGCAACCACCTCTCGGAGGTCCTCGATGTCGATAGGTTTGGTCACGTAGTCGTAGGCCCCGTCCCGCAGGGCCTCCCGACAGCTGGCCACTGACGCATGGGCCGTGATCAGGATTACCTCCGTGCTCGGCGAGTGTTGTTTGGTCGCCTGAAGTACCGCCAAGCCGTCAATATCCGAGCCCAGGATCAGGTCGGTAACTACCAGGTCATAGGTTTGCTCGGCCAGCAGCTGTACCGCCTTCAGACCGGTGTTAGCCACAATGCACTCATACCCCGAGCGGCCCAGGCCCTCGGACAAGGCCTCGGCGTGGGCTTTCTCGTCTTCCACGATCAGGATTTTGGGTTTTTCTTCCGTCATTCTCTTTATTTACCGAACCAACGGCAATGATATCCGAAAATTAGTTCCCCGGCCAGGGGTGGTTTGCACCTCGATGCTGCCCTGATGAGCCTGGATAATCCGCTTGGCCGTCGGCAGCCCCAGCCCTGAACCTCCCTGTTTGGTGGAGAAGGACACCTTAAACATCTTTTGCCGGTCGGCCTCTGAGATGCCCGGCCCGGTATCGGTTATGTCGATCAGGGCCGAGCCTCCATCCATTGATGTGCGAATCATCAGTTCCCCCCCGTCGGGCATGGCCTGCTGGGCATTGATGAAAATGTTCAGCAGAGCCTGCTTGATCAGGTCCATATCCAGATTGCAGATCAGCGGGGCCGGATGAAGTTGATGTCTCAGGGTCAGCTTAGCCGAGCGGGCTTGGGCAGAATAAAAATCGACCATGTCTTGCATCAGTTCGTTGACGTTGCAGTTCCTCCGCTGCAGCTCAGGGCGACGAACGAATTTCAGCACGTCGTCCAGCAGATTGCTCAGACGCCGAGTCTCCTGCCCGAGCACGTCCAGCCGAACCAGGGCTTGCCGTTCGCGGTCTGTTTGAGCATTCTGGAAATCTTCAGCCAGAAGCTTCAGGTTAACCGTAATTGTGGACAGAGGGTTTTTCAGTTCGTGAGCCAGACCGCCAATGAGTCCGCTGAGATTGGTTTGTCCCTTCTGAGCCAGCTGCTCGGCTCGGCGGGCTTGGCCAACCATCCGCCGGGCCCACACCATCGACCCCAACAACCCCCCAGCCGCCCCCACAACCACACCCAGAACAAACCACAGATAGAGCATTTGGGCCGTCCTTTTTCAAAGCAGCCGGCGGCAGCCCTGCCTGGCACCGCTCGGGCCAAATGCTGGTGCAACCTGCTCTACTGGGAAGACTGTTCCTCGCGCATGGCCGCCTTGCGGGAGAGCTTGATCCGCCCCTGGTCATCAACAGCGATAACCTTCACCCGCATCGAGTCACCCATCTTGCACACGTCGCTCACCTGAGCCACGTAGCTGTCATCGAGTTCGGAAATATGACAAAGACCATCCTGACCGGGAAGGATTTCCACAAACGCCCCAAAATCCTTCACGCTCATAACCCGCCCGTCGTATATTCTGCCCACCTGGGCTTCTGCGGTCATCGCCTGTATGGTCTCCTTGGCCTTTTCCGCCGCCACGGAATCCATCCCCGAGATAGTCACCGTCCCGTCGTCCTCGATGTCAATGCCCACCCCGTAGTCGGCCTGGATCTTTTTGATCGTCTTGCCTGCCGGCCCGATTACTTTGCCGATTTTCTCCGGATCAATTTTCACCATCAGAATCCGCGGAGCGTGCTGCGAGATAACCGGCCGCGGGGCGCCTATAGTAGCCAACATCTCCCGAAGAATTGCCAGCCGGGCGGTCTTGGCACACCCCAGTGCAGCCACTATAAGATCGTGACTCAGACCGCCAATCTTCAGGTCCAGCTGAATTCCCGTAATCCCGTTTTGCGTGCCGGCTACTTTGAAATCCATGTCTCCAAAGTGGTCCTCTTCCCCCAGGATGTCGGTCAACAAAACGTCCCGTCCTTCCCCCCGTACCAACCCGATGGAGATCCCAGCCACCGGGTCCTTGACTGGTACCCCGGCATCCATCAGGGCCAGAGTAGCTCCGCAAACAGTCGCCATCGAGCTGGACCCGTTGGATTCGAGAATATCCGAGGTCACCCGAATGGTATAAGGAAACTGTTCAACAGCCGGAAGGACCGGGCTGAGGCTTTTCTCAGCCAGGACCCCGTGCCCGATATCCCTCCGGGAAGGCCCGCGAATCGGCCTGACCTCCCCCACCGCGAACGGCGGCATCATATAGTGCAGCATGAACTTCTTGGTGTATTCCTCTACCAGGCCGTCGACCTTCTGCTCATCTGACGGCGTTCCCAGGGTCACAGAGGTCAGAGCCTGGGTCTGCCCGCGGCTGAACAGGGCCGAGCCGTGCGTCCGAGGCAAGACCGACACCTCACAGGTAATCTCTCGTATATCTTCAGGACCTCGCCCGTCAAGACGCACGCCCGCCAAGATCAGCCGACGCACCACCTCCTCCTCGACCTTGCTGAAAGCCGCGGATACCTGAGAAGCCTGATAGGGCCCCACCACATCTTCAGGGGCCAACTCCTTGACCAGCTCGGCCCGCAGGGCCTCCACGCCCTCGTTCCGTTTGGCCTTCTCGGCGATGGTCTTAGCCTCCCGCAGCCTGTCGGCCACCTTGTCGCGGACCATCACCAGCAAGTCCTCCGAAAACACCGGGGTCACTTCTTTCTTGCTCTTGCCGCACTGGCCGACAAGCTCGGCCTGCATCTCAACAATCTGTTTTATTACCTCGTGTCCCTGCAATACAGCCTGGGCAACCTTCTCCTCGCTTACTTCCTGGCTTTCAAGCTCAATCATATTGACAGAATCAATCCCACCAGAGATAACCATGTCCAGCTCGCTTGACTCCAATTGGCTGTGGGTCGGGTTGCTCACCATTTCATTGTCCACAAATCCCAAGCGGACCGCCCCGATTGGACCGTCGAAGGGAATATCCGAGATGCTCAAACAGGCCGAGGCCCCGATCATACCCAAGAGATCGGGGTCGTTCTCCTGATCCGCCGAGAGAACTAGTATTTGAACCTGAACCTCCTCGCGATATCCATCCGGAAACAACGGACGTACCGGACGATCAATCATCCGCATGGTCAGCGTTTCTTTGGTGGTCGGACGTCCCTCCCTCTTGAAAAACCCTCCCGGGAACTTCCCTGCCGCCGACGTCTTCTCCCGGTAGTCAACGTACAGGGGAAAAAAATCCAGGCCCTCACGCGGCTCGGCAGTTACCACCGTGGCCAATACAACCGTGT
The DNA here is from genome assembly GCA_030614915.1 of Actinomycetes bacterium. GTDB lineage: Bacteria > Planctomycetota > Phycisphaerae > JAACET01 > JAACET01 > JAACET01. Next base: position 52,772 of record JAUXAG010000003.1, read on the forward strand.
CTCCATACCGAACCGTAACCGCACCAGCGGCTTGCCTGGCTACTTTACCTGCTTCAATCGACAACAATCTTCCAGCAATTTCTTTTTCCACTGTAAAAGTCATCATGATTCATCTACCTACTTTCTTTCCTGCAAATTCCAACCCTGCATCAAAACAACAACATTAACATCTTACAAACAACTCACAGACCACAAAATACTCGCTGGCTCGAATCGATGGCCCAGACCCGTCATCCTGCCGCTCATCTGCGCACCGTCAGAGCCCTTTCAGGAAACTTCCGAGTAGTAAAGGCGGTTTGGCTATATTGAGCCGTAGGCGACTTTTCAGACGCAACACTTGCTACTACTGATATTATCCTATAGTCTCCTATGCCAAGCAAGCGAGGGTACAGCTAGTATCAAGGTTCTAGTACCAATAAACGTTCATTTCCCTATCATTTTTTTAGTGAAGGGTCTTTTCAGCCGCTCTTCCACCCAATCCCGATTTAGCACAATCCCCCATTGGTCATGCCTTGTTCCGCCCCGATGTTTGACCCGCAAAGCAGACTCGTATTTGGCTATGGCCTTATCACGCTGGCCACGCAAATCATAAATATGTCCTTGCCAAACCATTACTGTGAAATAATAGTTCCCTTCTTGTTCCTTGTGAGTCATTTTAAACCGTTCGAAACAATCGAAGGCTTCATCCCAGTAGTTACATTCAATTAGCCTTATTGCGAGAGTACACCAACAATCCGCATTTCCAGTATATTTTTTCTCAATAAATTCCTCATAGACTTCAGTCGTTCTGGGATCAGCATCCGAACGCAAGCTGTATAACTTCTTCGTAAGTAACAAGTTCTTTAAGTTTATACTGCCGATAAGAGAAACAAGTTGATAAGCCTCCTTCGGATCCGTACCAGCTTTAGTTACGATCCTCGGTATTTTCAAAACCTTCTCCTCGGCCAGATTCTGCAATAATTGCCAGGAAACCTCATGATAGGCGATGAGAAGAGCCACCCCGGCTGGAACCTCCAACATATTGGCTATTTTTGCCGTGTCCAGATGGATCACTATCTCTCGGCCAAAATCTTCACCTAGTTTCATGTAATCTTGTACAGCTTGAAAATCCGTTTCTGAATCTAAAGCATAAATCTGTACTTTTCCCGCTTCGTCCACTAGCCCGTGTTTATGGAAGGCCTCTCTGGCCTCTCTTGTCTTCACAGAAGAATTCTTTTCTATCGCTTCTACGAAATCATCCTCATGTTTCGAAATGATTTTACGTATGGCATTTGGACTGGGTGTGTTACGGCTCCAAGTAATCCGCAGGTGTCCAGAAGGTATATTGTAACTGTTGGTCCCCACCCTAAATGGATGGGCTGGATATAACAGCCAGGCCTTATTTGTTATTGAAATGTCGCCCGTCTTTATTTGCTCTTTCAATTTAGACTGCGCCATATCCCAAGCAAGTGGTCCATCCATAATATCTGACCAGAGAACGTGATAAAGCATCTCCTCCCGATCCTTCAAGTGCTGTCGAATCTGCTCTATCATTGTTCTTCCGAGAGGTAACAGCTCCTTTGCTGTCTGCTCGATGTACTCTTGCAATTGGGCCCTCTTTTGTCCCACTATAGCGGGAAAAGCCAGAGAGTAGCATTCCTTAGATTTTTTGATCAGCCCCCCGCGTTCCAGCCGTGTCAAGCGCTCCCGCAGATTGGCTATCCCCAGGGACTTAAGATCTTCTTCCGTTGCGACTCTTAAGCAGGCATTTAAAATTGGATTATTCGCTGGATCGTTCAGAGCACCCCAATCAATTCCCCAACTGCCGTAGAAAGTGAAGTATTCGCTGATTTTCAAGTCCGCTGGCAGTTTAGTCTCCGTGCTGGCGATCACAGGAAAACCCTGTGCCATTAGAAGGACAAAAATCAGACAATAAAACGGAATCAAATTCGTACGACTAATCACACCTGCCCGCTTTCATGATTACATTTATACCTGCTCACCTATGGCACCGAGCCCCTGTTCAAATGAAACTCACATGCGGTCGCTAACCAGCATCGGCAAGAGAAGTCTACTTTCGCAGCCCCAACTTTGCTTTGACCTGACGATAGCGTGTTACATTACTCCTGATCAAATACTTGAGAAGCGCAGACCTTTTGCCAACCAGCTTAAGCAGACCTCGTCGGGAGGAAAAATCCTTTTTATGGTTCTTCAGGTGATCGGCTAACTGATTGATTCGCTCAGTCAGGATTGCCACCTGCACCTCAGCCGAACCCGTATCCGACTCGTGTCTCCCGAATTCTTCCACTATTTTCTTCTTACTCGCCTGAGCAACAGTCATTGCCTCACTGACTCCATCTAAACAGACAACCTTCTACACCACACCAATCGAAGCTATTATACCGGGCCGCTCCGCCAACTCGCAAGCCGAATCTACCCCCCTGCTCATTCAACCTGACCGCCCGACCTAGGGCTCCTCTTGTCCGCCGAGCAGCCGGTTCACCGCCTCCACCAAACGGTCCATGTGGAAGGGTTTGAGCAGATAGTCATCCACGCCCAGGGTCCGGGCATAGGCCTTGTGCCGATGGCCCGGGTTCGCGGTGATCATTACCACCAAGGGCTTTTCACCCTTGTTTTTGCCCCGCTTGATCTTCTCCAGCACCAGGAACCCGCTGCGCTTGGGGAGCATCATGTCCAGGATGACCAGATCGGGGGATTTCTCCAAGGTCAGCTCAACCGCAGCGTTACCATTATCAGCGACCAGCAGCTGGGCCCCAGAAGGCTCCAGAGCAGCCTCGATTGACTGGCGAATCTCCGGATCATCATCGACCAGCAAAATGGTTTTCCCCGCTAACTCAGTCAAAATCACCTCGTTTACAAGAGGTTTTCAGGGACCGGACTTTTGGCTCGCACACCCCCGGAAGGATTGACGCTTTCTATCGGCCAACGCAGTTCACCAATTTTAGCCGGCCCGAACCTCTCTGTCAAGTCTCTTCCGGCAAGATTATAAGCCGAGGTACTTAGGCACTCTAACAACACCCCAACCTATAGGGCCCGCAGCCCAAATAACCTGCAAATGAACCCCAAAAAGACACCTTTCTTCCCTATCTCTGACCCAACGCTGTCACAGCTGCCCTGGACAACCCAAAACCCCCCGCTGATAATCCAAGAGCCGAGATCGGCGCCCGGAATGCCCTGGGTCACGTTGGGCCGATCCTTGTGATTGGCCCATCTAGGGGGGACCCGGGGCGGAAAACAAGCCCGCCTCTTTCTCTCATTCCCATTCTAATTCAGTACGCCTTGGTACTCGAGCAGGACCCCCGAATAGGGCTCATTCAAGCGAGCAAGCAAAACCGACCGATAAACAACCAAGATAACGCTTCATACTTGACCCCAAGCGATCGCTCTACTAATATGCAGACATGGCGGTTTCCACTACCGAAATTACCGAAAAGTCACCATCCGGCGCCGCTGCCCTGGCCGGTAAGCAACTCCACATGGTGGGCATAGGCGGCGAGGGTATGCGCGGCCTGGCCGAGCTCCTCAACCACCATGGAGCCCTAGTAAGCGGTTCCGACTGTCTCAGCAGCCCCGCCACCGAAAGGCTCAAACACCTCGGCATTCCCGTGATCATGGGGCATCGGCCCGGCCACGTTCCGGCCCAAACAGACGCCCTGGTCATCTCCGCAGCCATCAAGCCGGATAACCCTGAAGTCCTCGAAGCCAAGAAGAGAGGCATCCCCGTAGTAAAGTACGCCCAGATGCTGGGCACTTGTATGAAGGGTCTGCGGGCTGCCGCCGTGGCCGGAACTCACGGCAAAAGCACCACCACCGCTCTGATAGCCTACATCCTCCGCTGTGCAGGAATAGACCCGACTTTTGTGGTTGGGGCCACCGCCGAACAATTAGGCGGAAGCGCCGCCGTCGGCAACTCTGACGTCTTCGTGGCCGAGGCCTGCGAGTACGACCGCTCCTTCCTCAACCTCTCGCCGAAGATCGGGGTCATCCTCAATATCGAGGAGGACCACCTGGATTGCTACAAGGACCTCGGCCAGATCGAGGAGGCCTTTCACAGCTTCGCCTCTCTGATTCCTGCTAGTGGACTGCTGGTGACCAAGGAGGAAGACCGCAGCGTCAAGCGAGCCACCCAGGGCGTTGAAGCCCCCAAAACCACCTTCGGCCTCAGCAGGCGGGCCGCCTGGCAGGGAACCAACTTGACCTCCGAACTGGGACGCTTCAAGTTCGATGTCCTCTACGAGGGACATCGCTACGGCAGCTTCGGGCTCCGCATCGGCGGCATTCACAACGTCTATAACGCCTTGGCAGCGGTCTGCGTCTGCCATCAACTCGGCGTCAAACCGGAACAGATGGCCCCGGCCCTGTTGAGCTTTTCCGGAGCCCGACGCCGACTCAGCTTCAAAGCTTCTCTGAGCGGTATAACCGTGATGGATGATTACGCTCACCATCCAACCGAAATACAGGTTACCCTCAAGGCTGCTCGGGAGATGGTCCAGCCCAAGCGGCTCTGGTGTGTCTTCGAGCCTCACCAACACAGCCGGACACGATTCTTGCTCAAAGACTTTGCCGCCAGCTTCGGAAGCGCCGACTTCGTCGTTGTCCCCGACATCTACTTTGTTCGCGACAGCGAGGCCGAACGCGCCAACATCTCCAGCAAAGACCTCGTCAACCACATAAGCGCCAACGGAGGCCGAGCCGTTTACCTCGGCAAATTCGGCCAGATCGTCAGGCACCTCAAGAGCAAGCTCGAGCCGGGCGACCTGGTAATAACCATGGGGGCTGGAAAAGTCTGGGAAATCGCTGATGAAATTGTTCGCTGGCTTGGATCAGATAGTCAAGCATGATGAGCCCCTGGCCGGCCACTGCTGGTTGGGTATCGGTGGCCTCGCTCGTTACTTCATCACTCCGCGCAGCCGAGAAGAATTGGCCGACGTCGTCAAACGCTGCCGAGAAAACGACCTGCCCATAAAGGTCCTCGGCCAAGGCGCAAACCTCCTCGTCCTCAGTGAGCGCCTCGATGCTGCCGTAATCCATCTTCAAGCCGACTGCTTCACCACCATAGAAACAGATGACACCCGCGTCACGGTTGCCGCCGGTGCCGATTTGCCCCGTCTGGTCCGCCATTGCATCCGCGCAGGCCTCAGCGGCCTGGAACCCCTGGTCGGCATCCCCGGCACCCTCGGCGGGGCGGTACGCATGAATGCCGGCGGCCGCTTCGGCGATGTTGGCGCAGCCGTTAGCTCCCTGGAGGTCATGGACGGCGCGGGCAGGATTTACCGCCGGGGCAAAGATGAGCTCGTCTTCGGCTACAGACGGACCAATATAGCCGCCAAGTTCATCCTCCAGGCCTGCTTCGACCTCGAAGCCGACGATCCCCAGCGAGTCCTCCGCCAGGCCAAGCAGATGTGGATATACAAGAAGAACTCCCAGCCCTTGGCCAACAAGAGCGCCGGCTGCGTCTTCCGCAATCCCCGGGGTCTTTCCGCCGGTGCCCTTGTCGATCAGGTCGGTTTGAAGGGCAAACGCATCGGCGGGGCTATGGTCTCCCCCGTCCACGCCAACTTCATCGTCGTCGACACCTCGGCCAAGGCCTCCGACGTCCAGGAGCTCATCAGCCTCATGCGCCGGAAGGTCCAGGAAAAATTCGAAGTCCAATTGGAGCTCGAACTGGAGATGTGGTAACCCCCCAACGACCAAAGGCATATCCTCGTGAGCACAACTCAAACCATAAAACCCCAACAAGCCGACCAGCCGCAGTCAACTTCCCCCAGGGACACCGCCAGCTCGCTGGCCGTAACCGTGCTGATGGGTGGGCCCAGCAGTGAAAGGCAGATCAGCCTCAAATCCGGCAAGGCCGTCGCCGCCGCCCTCCAGCAGATGGGCCACGACGTCGTCTGCGCCGATATCGGGCCGGACAACCTCGCCGCCCTCCAGCGCGAGAATCTCGACGTCGTTTTCCCTGCTCTGCACGGGCAATTCGGCGAGGACGGCACCGTCCAGGCCATCATGGAACGCCGAGCCCTGCGATACTGTGGCTCCGGCTCGGTCGCCAGCCGACTGGCCATGCACAAAATGGACTCCAAATGGCGCTTCCTCCAGGCCGGCATCCCCACGCCCGAAGGCGGACTCATAGACCCCCATACCCCCGTCCAGTTGCGCAAGCGCCTGCTCGACAGGCTCGGCACACCCCTGGTCCTCAAGCCCATAGACCAAGGCTCAACCCTCGACGTCGTTGTAGCCGCCGACGCCAAACAGCGTGACCAGGCCATCGACCAGCTGCTCCAAAAGTACGGCCGATGCTTGGCCGAGCGTTTCCTGCCCGGCCGGGAATTCACCGTTGCCGTCCTGGCCGACCGCCCCCTGCCCGTCGTCGAGATTGTCACCCCCAGCGGTTTCTTTGACTTCCAGAGTAAATACGAATCTTCCGACACCCGGTATCTGCTGGATATCGACTTACCCATCCGGACCTACAAGCAGATGCAATGGCTCGGCCTGCAGGCCCATCGTGTCCTCGGCTGCCGCGACTTCTCCCGCGTCGATATCCGCCTCGACCGCCAGAACTGCCCCGCTATCCTCGAAGTCAACACCATACCCGGCCTGACCAGCCGAAGCCTCGTGCCCATGGCCGCCGCTAAAGCCCGAATCGAATTCCCCCAGCTCTGCGACAGACTCGTCCGCATGGCTTACCAGCGCCCGCCCAACGCCCCCAGGCTGCGTCCTGGGGCCTCTCCGAGGTCCACATAGTTGTTTGGTAGAAAGAAAAAACCAAAGCCCCGCCGCACACCTCGCAGACCCAAACTCCCCGACCCCGACCCAGCCAAAGCTGCCCGTCAGAAAAAAAGGATGCAGCTAATCCTGGGCCTCGTAGCCGGCGCCCTTGCCGTTTTAGGCTTAGCCGTCGGCCTGGACTTTCTCCGCGACCGGACACTTCGCCAAAACGTCCCGCCCATCAGCCGGGTGGTCCTGGAGAATCAGCCCGATTGGATGGATGACTCCACCGCCACCCAAATCTGCCAACTGGTCTCGGACTTGGCCGCCGAAAATCCCAGCGACTTGAATCTGCCCGCCAAGGCCGCCGTCAGGCTCGCCCAAAACATCTGGGTCAAGCGCGTAGCCCCCGCAGGCGTAGTCAACGACTACCACGGCACGCTCACCATCCGCTGCGAGTTCCGCAAGCCCATCGCTGTCGTAAGCACCGGCGCGTTCCTCGTCCGCGTGGACGAGCAACGTTTGGTCCTGCCCGGCAAACTTCTGCTCAGCGGCGTACCCGTCGGCAAATACAAGACCATCCTCGGCGTAGCCTCCCAGCCCCCCGACCCCGGCCAAGTCTGGGATTCTCCGGATCTGATCGCCGCAGTCGAGTTGCTCAGACTCATCGGCGATCGGCCTTTCAGCCGGGAAATCACCGCCGTCGATGTCAGCAACTATAATGGCCGGCAAGACGTCTCCAAGCCTCATATCGTTATGCTCACCGACCAGCGCACCCTTCTCAAGTGGGGCATAGCCATCGGCAGCGAGGGCCGCATCGAAGTGGACTATCATAAAAAGCTCCAACACCTCGAGGGCCTCTTCGCCGAGCACGGCTCTTTGAACAAACTCCTCTATGTTGACCTCACTGGCCGAGAACCACGCGGAAAACTGCGGAACGGCAAACAGTTTGAGCCTCGGTAGAATTGACACAAAAATGGGGACAGTCGTCTATCTTCGCAAAAATGGTAGCTGACCCTAGTTTTCTCTGTTTTTCCTTGCCGATATCATGAGGGAGAACCGAATCTTATGAAACTAATCAAAAGAATCTGCGAAGAAACATATTTCCTCAAAAGCTGGGGGATTTCCGGGATTATTATGTTTGTTTTGGGCTCCATTTTTGTCTTCGGATTAGCTGTGTGCGTCATAGGCTTATTTGTCTTGCCTGTGGCTTATGTAATCACTTTATTGTTGATATGGATTGGACTTGGCACTCTGGTTGAAAAGGCTGCAATCTTTAGCGTAATAGTAGTCAGTATAGGAGCTTATTTGTTTGTCATATTATACTATGCAGAAATGAATATTAACTGTTATAGAGAACAGCTGCCTTGTGCTATCCAAGAAGCAGAAGAAATTCTCAAGAGCCTTTCAGGCTCTGAAAGAAAGCTTTGGGAAGAAAAAATCAACCAAGCATTAACCAAACCCATTCATGATTTCCTCAAAAAGAATGAAACACGTGTATGAAAGATATGCTTTAAGGCTGAGAAAAAGGAAAGTAGGGGACAGTTAATCGTCTGTCTTTGCAGAAATGGTAACTGTCCCCGGTTTCCGCATAGCTCGATAGAGAGGAAGTTACATGATTATTTTCTTATGCTTTCTGTTTGCTTTTAGTGGTTTATTGGGCACGTTATTCAGCTTCTTGATGCGTGAAGCGAGATTTTGGAAGTGTTTATCGATTGTTTGGACGTCTTTCTGGATATTAATGATTGGTTATCAGTTTTTTGGCAATAAGAATTCACTCAACTCTGCTTTTCCAACGGAGTTTATGGATGGTCGTGCAGATTTCGTGCGATCAATTACAGTTCTGGGAGAAGCTAGTGATTTAATCAATAAACCAAGTAAGAATTCAGGCAAGGGATATACGATAGCGAAAACAACGGAACAGAAGATATTTTCCAAAATTGAAGAAGGTCTCGCTTTAAGTAAAAAAGTAGACAATGCTTTTCTTGATTATATTCACCCCGATTTGAAAAATTATTATCGAAACAAACTTATTGCTGGTACTGAAATTTATTATGAAGGGATAAAGTTTAATAATAGCGGCAACATTTCCTTAGGCGGCCAAAGACAAATAGAGGGGATTATTCTTATGACTGAGTGGGTCAATTGGTGGAATTCTCATAATAAGGATTTGGCAAATAAAGCCTATCCCAAGGATTAAATTATGAACGATCAAAAATCAGCTTGGGATCATGCAGTAACTATTGCCTTTGAAGCTGGACACGACTTAAGAAAGCAATTGCCTTTAAACGAGGCCAACTTTCGTTTTAGAGCTCCCTATTCTCACAAAAATCCTAGGCATGTTTTTATATATCAAGCAATTGATGAGGCACAAAAGGCAGCTACCTGTTTGATGAGATGGAAAGATTTCTATTCGGATAATTCTAGTGAAATTAACAGCCAAGAAAGCGAAACTACAAAGAAACAAATTAGAAGAATTACACAACAAGCAGTACTGGAAGAACAAAGCCTGAGGTCTCGGAAGCTAACAGAAATATTGGCGGACACAATTCTTTTCTTAAATACTAATGAAGATGTCTACTTTAAAGATTATTTTTATTTTCATGAGCTGGTTGAATATCAAAATGTTCAAAAAGATAGAAATGAATTTTTTTGCTTTAAGAATCGCAATTTGGAGCACCACATTGAATGGCTAAAAAAACAGATTCTTGAACTGGAGAAAAACGGGCTTAAAATAGGTCAAAGATGGTATCTTCATTATCCAAAGTCCATTACTTATCTAAAGAAAATTGATTTGTCCTCATTTAGATCAAAATACAAAAAAATATCATCAGAGCAAAATGCTGAAATTGTTACACTATTAGGAAGATCTTACCTACATGTTTATGGTGAATCTCGAAGGATTCACTTCTCGGCTAACGACACTAGCGAGGGTTTCAATGAAAATGGTTCTCTGTTAACAGCCAAGAAGATAGCCATTTTGCTTATTAATTTATTGCTCAAGGCTCAAGAGCTATCTCTCGTATCATCCGCAAAAATGACCAAATTACTTTCAGGAATAAAAGCCAATGACGTAGCTAGCGAGCCTTATAGAGTACTGACTAGATCGCAAGCAAGTATTGGGGATTATGTTTTAGTTGGGAGGGAGTTGGTGCAAGTTATGGAAGAACGAGAAAGCAAATATGGCTATTTTTCTTATCATGTAAGATACGTTGGCAAGCCTCCACTAGAAGAAGTTTCTGATGATTGGTTTGCCTCTTTTCAAATAAGAAGAATAGGAAGTAAAACAGAAATCCTTAACAAGGTCAAATCAGTCATTTCGAAGCATGTTGATATAGATGAAGATAAAATTGCATCAATCGATGATGGAGAGTTCGAACAATGTTTAAGTCAAAGTATTGACGAAGTACTTAAAGCAATGAGTTAAAACCAATTTTCCCGCTGCGAAAGGACAAGTTGATTTGAGTTCTCTGGATTCCGCATCAAGTGCGGAATGACGGTTATTCAAATCACGCGTAAGAAAACATTAGAGCTCCAGAAGCTTCCCCAGCAGTTTAGGCCCGAGGGCAATTGCCAAACGGGGAAAATCTTGGGCTGGACTGGAGATATTGGATTATGTGTAAGAGAAGGTTGCTGGGCCTAAATACACGAAAGAATTTGGAATTTTTCCAGAATACCGGGAATCAGGGGAGTGAAACAGCCGATAATCAATATGAAGGGGGATTGCAGCATGCCCAAGGTGACAGAAGTGAGAAAACGTATAAATCGTCTTCTGGAACAGATTGAGCACACAACAGGGCAAAAGCCACCGCCTGATGCTCGACGTGCTTCTTTTCGCTACGCATGGCCAGCACAGGCTACGGTCGAACTCGTTGAGGCTGATAACTCGTCTGAGCCATTGTTCGTTACCGTGGGCCACATTAGCCGAGACAGTTTGGACTTCCGCTCCTCGCAGAGGCTTCAGCTCGACCAAAAGGTGTTGATAACCTTGGAAACCGATGAAGGCCAATTACAGATACCTGCCACTGTAGTACACTCGACAGAATCGGTCGTAAGGTTCGTTGTCGGCGTTAAGTTTGATCTACAGGACAACTGTCAAACTGATGACAAATAGTGATCGCGTCTAGGCACGTCGGACGATACTAGATGAACTGGCCGGTAGAGCGGAGGTTCTTTCCCCGCGTCCTCTTCCGCCGCGTCCTCGTCCCCCGCGTCCTCGTCCTCTGCGTCCTCGTCCCCTGCGTCCTCTTCCGCCGCGTCCTCTTTCTTCATCGTCATCTTCATCTTCATCGGCTTGTGATGATTCGCTAGAATCCTCGTCGCCGTTGCCCGAAGGCAAGGCTCCGGCCGTAGAACCTATGGAATTGCTCAGGCTAGTTCCCAGCAGAGCAATAGCGGCCAGGGCCCCGAATATTATCAGAACGAGCAAGACCGCGTATTCGACAGCTGTGGGTCCGGCACATTGGTGCAGGAACTCCCTAAATCTTTTGACCAGCATCTTCATCGACAACTCCCAGGAGCAAGCCCGCCCCAAAGGGCTAAGGTGCGGCGGCTGGCCTGCCCCATTATCTGAATTATACGAAACGATTCGGCTGCATCCAAATCCAGGCGAACCGGAAAAAGGTTCAACGATAGTTAGCGGACCTGCTGGGATATCGGACTGTCCGAGCTGCAGACGAGTGGTTTAGGCTTGCTCGGCGTGGGCGCGCGGACTGAGGGTAGATATAGACAACTTGGCCAACGGTTAGATTTGCATATCGGCGATTTTAATTGGATTCATTAATTAGTTGGGTGTCTCGCAGGGCAAACTGTCGGCAACGGCAGGACGCAAAACCGCGAGTCCGCTATTCATGCGGAAAGTCGGGTTGCCCGAAGGCTGACGTGTAAGGTCTTTGGTAAAGAGAGACATAGAAAGTCTTTGCCAAGGACCGTCCAATGCATTTCGAACACAAAAAGGCACTTTTTGGGCGAACCCTTTTCGAACCTCTGGAAGAACGGATGCTACTTTCCGGGGGCTGGGATGTCGTTCTCATCGATTCTCAGTTGGCAGATCACGATCTGCTTGTGCGTTCAGCAGCCCAAGCTGAGCAGATTGTTATCTACGATAGCCAGAAAGAATCCTCTCTTGATGTGCTTTCTAGAATGGAAGTGTTAGCCCAGTCTTCCGAAGAGCCTATCCAATCACTTTCTATTCTGTCTCACGGAGCACCAGGCGGGTTTGCTTTGGGCAGCGATTGGATTTCAAACCAATATCTTCAGCAGACCAATCAAACCTGGTCGGAGGTTGGCGCTCTGCTCAGCGATGATGCTACCATTTACATATACGGATGCAATGTGGCGGCGGACGTCGTTCAGGGTCAAAAACTCATCAACACCCTGGCAGACTTGACCGGCGCCGATGTGGCGGCCAGCGTCAATGATACGGGGCATGCTTTGCTAGGCGGCGACTGGCAACTCGAGTATACCGCGGGTGCGGTCGAAACCAGTGTGCTGTTCAGCGAAGATATGCAGCAAGACTGGTTGCATCTGATGAGCCTGGAAACTTACTATCTCGACGGCGTCGGCGACGGGTCTGATGTGCCAACAGCGATTTTGAAGCCTGCTGCGCCGACAGATCCCACACTCGATAACTTTGACCCAGGTCGAGACGCCTTTGGGGGATTGCTGATTAGCAAGGGTGGAGCAGATGTCAACGAAAGCGATCCGACGAAACAACAAGCGTGGATCGTGGCGTCTGGCGGCACGGTCCTCGACGGCTCGGTAAGTCTCACCCTTTGGTCAGCAATAAAGGACTTCACGACCGACAAGAGCGGAAGTGTCACCGCTTATCTCGTCGACTCAAACTCCTCGGGAGGCGACCTGACGCAAATCGCCAGCACTACCATCACACGCGCCGACTGGGACACTGCGGACAGCGGTACGTGGATTGAAGACAGCTTTGACTTCGGCAGTGTAAGCTACACGATTGGCGCCGGGCGTTATCTCGGTGTGAAGATCATCGTCGCAGACAGTTCCGGCGATGACATGTGGTTCGCCTACGATGCGACGTCCTATCAGTCCAGGCTCGAGTTCACCACCACCGCGAATACTCCGCCAGTCATTAATGACCAGTCTCTGCCGAATCTGGACGAGAATTCGGCCAATGGAACCGTGGTGGGCACGGTGCTGGCCGGCGACCCCGATGCCGGGGACAGCCTCAGCTATTCGATTACCGCCGGCAACGGCGCTGGCGTCTTCGCCATCAACCCCTCCACGGGACAGATCACTGTGGCCGACAACACCAACCTCAACTATGAGGCCACCAGCAGTTACGGCCTGACCGTCCAGGTAGAGGATTCGGGAACCCTGACCGATACGGCCACCATCACCGTCAATGTCACCGACGTCAACGAAGCCCCATCCGCTTCTGACGATACCTTCAGCCTAGCTGAAGATGCAGCCAATGGGACGGTGGTCGGCACGGTAAGTGCTTCTGATCCTGATGCCGGCGATTCTCTGACCTACAGCATCACGGCCGGGAATACCGGCGGGGCCTTTGCCATCGATTCCAACACGGGTCAAATCAGCGTGGCCAACACAGCCGCCCTGGATTACGAGACCAATCCAAGCTTCAACCTGACAGTTCAGGTCAGCGACAGCGGCACACCGGGTCTAACCGACACGGCCACGATCACCATTAGCCTCAATGATCTCAACGAAGGCCCCACAGTCAATAACCAGGGCTTCTCACTCGACGAGAATTCGGCCAATGGCACCGTCGCAGTCAGTGACCAGGGCTTCTCACTCGACGAGAATTCGGCCAATGGAACCGTGGTGGGCGCGGTGGAGGCCAGCGAGCCCTTGAGGCCCGATTATTCTGACATTCAGTACTTACTTTCCGAGCAAGATAGCAGTCTGACAGCCGATTACGCTGACACTCGGTACTCGCTTGGCGAGATCGTCCTGCCGGAGATTTCTCTGCCGGAGATGACAAGCCATCGTCATGTTACGTGGAGTGTTGGAGACACCTACATCATAGGAGTCTACCTTACAGAGGTATACTTACCCGCGATGGCCATGCAGGAGGAGATAACGCCAGAGATCACGGATAATCGAAGTTCGCAGGGCTTAGCCTCCTCGGAGGAGCCAGCCGATAGCAGAAGAGGCACCGAAACAGACGCCCCTTCTGGCCGCATTGACATCGTCGAGAGAGAGGCCGGCCAGCCTAGTGAGTTAGCTAACAGCCCAGGCGGAGCTACAGAAGCGGCTGCAGCGCCGAGCAATAAGGCCAAGCCGGATCCCAGCCCGGCAATCCAAGAGCCCTCCGCCACGCTGCAGTGGAGCGAACCCGAATACTACGATCTATTGGCGAGGATACAGACGCCCAAGCCGCCAGTCGATAAAGAAGTTGGTCTTGAGCGGGAAATCGAGATCTCAACTGGCGAGGTAACTGCCGGATTCAGCCCAGTTTGCTCTGCCGGAAGCCTATCCAAATTGATGCGTGATTATGTTCTACCAGTGGGGCTATTAGCTACCATGGCGACGCGGAAACGTACGGATAGCTTGGCAGATCCAGGATTATCCGGCGGCGGCCGTCGGCGTGAGAGATAAACCGGCCTGACATGATGCTTCTATGAATATGAGCGCTTGATTCGCGCGGGCGCATTAATTAATCTGAAGCAGTATCAGACCAATCCAACTGGTCTTTCTCATCAAGCTCCCAAAGAAAAGCACGCCGGGCTTGTAGCTAGATGTCTTGTTCTTCCCAGAGTTTGAGTTTTCTCCAGCAAGTTGTACAAAGTACCTTTCAGGAAGGACTTGGATATCGCTTTGGCAAATCCGCCCCCGGGGGCGATTTTTTTGTTTGCCAACTGGGCCTAAGCCATGTAGTTTGCCGGGCAATCCGTAAGTACATAAACCGGAGAAGAGCAGCCCCGAGTAAGGCAAGCTCGAATAGAATGTTATTTGGAGTACATAGATGAATAAAAAACCCAAAGCAAAGTGTCTGCCGGTTATAGCCAAAGGCAATCCCAAGGTTCCCGTGATTGGCGTTTTTGCCCCTTGCGACCCCCGGATTGACCAGGCCAGTCGTCAGCGCTCGCAGAACATTGTTGAGTTGGCGGCCAATGCCATAAGTGGTGCCGTGATCCTGCCGGATAAGACACCGGTGAGCGTGGTATATTCCTCGCTGCTGATCGACGGCGAAGCCCAGGCGGATATTGTAGCCCAGCAGTTTCGCAAAGCCGGCGTGGATATCCTGGTCTGCCTGCCGGATACTTGGGCCTTCCCCCAGCTGACGACCATTTCGCTGTTGCAGCAATTTCCCAATAACATCCCCATAAACATTACCTGCGGCAATAGCGGGCCCAAGCCCGGCGTGGTTTACGCTCAGGCCCTGGCCGGGGCCATCAGCCAGTACGGCAGAATGGTTGCTTTGAATATCGGCAATTGGCCCGATACCGGAAGCCAGCCCAGGATGAGCACTCAGACAGTCACAAACCTTATCGACTGGTGCTACGCTGCGGTAAGCGCAGTGGCCCTGCGCGGCCGCAGAGTCATGATTTTCGGGCACGACTCCATGGGCATGGAGACCGCCTTGGCACATGTGATTCCCACGCGGAATATCTTTGGGCTGGAGATAACGCGGCTGGATATGAAACTGTTGGCTGATATGCTGCAAAAGGGAGCCTACAAGAAGAAAGAATTGAAGGAACTTCGGGCCTGGATTGACAAACACCTGGGCAAACGACTGGAGATTCGCAGCCAGGCTGATAACGAGCGTTTCAACCTCTCCCTGGCCATGTACCTGATCAATCGCGATTTGATGGGCGGGCTCAATGCCGTCGGCGGCGGATTTATGAGCCAGTTGGAGTGGGGCAGCGATTTACGTGGTGTCCCCCTGCCGGTGGCCGACTGCATGGAATCGCTTTTCAACAGCAGCTTCGACCACGCCGGCCCCAAGGCTCCTTTGCCCTATGCCACCGAGGCTGACGTGCAGGGATTGCTGACCATGCTGTTTATGACCTATCTGAGCGGGGGCAATCCACCGTTGTTTATGGACTTCCGCAAGGTCTGGGAGGTATGGGAAATCAAAGAATTGGCCAAGAAGATCGGTCTGAAAAAACTTCCAGCCAAGGCCGACTGGCTCAGCAAGGGATTGGTGGACGGCAATAATTCGGGCAGCGCCGCGTTTGACTGGGCAGCCAAGCCCGGCTCGTCGGTCAAGCAGATCATGAGCCGAATCTCAATGCCCCTGGCAGATGCGGGCTATTTCCCCGGCGGAGGTAATTCAGTTACCTTTATGACGCCGGCCGGCATCGAAGGGATCGCCGCTCGAATGGCTTACAGCAGCAGCTGTGGAAAGTTCAGCCTGATCTGGGACCAGGCTCACACGACGGAGGTGCCAGCGAAACTATCGCGAGCCATGTGCAATCTTACTAACTGGTCTTGGCCGCACACCTTTGTTGTCCCCGAGTACGCCAGTATGCTCGAGTACAAGCAGTACGCCCCGGCCAACCACTTCCACATGACCTGGGACTTGCCGGTGGCCCGCCTGCAACACTGGATGGATCTAACCGGTGTGCTTAGTGTTACTCCCTGGGCAGCCAGACCCAGCTTCGTTGAAGGTCTCGACAGACCCCAGCCCCTGGTGCACCTGCTCAACGCCGGGGAGAATGCCTTCAAGATGTTCTCCAGCGGCCGCAGATAGGGGACAGCAGCAGCACAGGCCTGCTCGCACACCCGAGAGCTCGCGTACTCCCAGTGCCGTGAGGCCTACATCGTGGGCTGCAAACGAAACACAAAAAAAAGAAAAGAGGCAAGCCGCAAAGACCTGCCTCTTTTGTTATCCGTCAAGCAAACTAATTCTTGACTACATCCGGCTTCTCCGCAGCAGTGCCAGAGCGCCAATCAGCAGCAGGGCCAGCGTGGCTGGTTCGGGGACGGCTTCGACTGCGGCGTAGGCGTCGATCCGACCCCACCCTGAGAGATAATCATATCCGCCGACTTCGATATCGACGGCCGTGTTAAACAGCAGCTCGTAGAGTTCATCAACCGACAGAGTAATTCCCAGGTCAGCGGCCTGCTCGAGCACTAAAGCTGCCACGGCGGCCGCGTGGGGGGCCGATGCCGAAGTTCCGTAAAACGGATCGAATCCGGGCACCGCAGTGCTGACCCCATCGGGGGCAGTCAGGAGCGGGAGGTCGCGAATCTCGTTGATTGGGTTGCCGTCCGTGTCGAACAGAATCTGGGTTGGACCGACCGAGCTGAACCACTCAGCGGTATCTGGGGTTCCATAGTAGTGCGCCGCCACGGCGACACTGCCGTCAGCCGCGGTGTGTCCGAAGATGGTCGGAGAGTCCGTGTCGTCATCGTCGAAAACCTCACCTTGATCGAAGACGATGACCTTAAGCATTTTGTCGATCGCCCCAGAGTAATGTTGGATGACTAATCCGTACTGCTTGTCCGCCCCGCTGGTGTTCGTCGCCAAGACCAACTCCCATGGGTCTTCACCGGCGTCCTGCCAGCGCGTGCTAGTGTCGACATAGTCGTCCAGATCGAAATCCCACAAACCGACGTCATAATCAGCTGCAAATCCAGGGGCCCCCACCGACGGATATGGATCGTTCCACTGAACGACCGCCCGGACGGTTCGACCGTCGGGGATCACGATGTTCAGCGCGTCATCGCCGCCTTCGCTGCTGTTGAGGTCGTAATCGTGAAACCCACCGGAGCCGCCGTTGAACGTTCCAATATAGCCCTCGTTCCCGCTGTTTCCGGCCGAGGAGAAGTACGCCACCCCGGCTGCCTTCGCTGCAGTCACCGCCTGTGCAATCGGACCGTCCTGGAAGAACGGTTCGTTCAAGTACCCCACGTCGTCCAGGATGATGTTGGCCCCGGCGGCGACCAGGTTATTGATCGCTGTGTCGATGCTCCAGCCACCGTTGTTGAAGGACGAATGGACTAGTAGGTTGGCCCCCGGCGCGACGTCGTGGACGATGTGGAGTAAGGCTCGGGCTTCATCGCTCCCGGTGTCGTCGTTCAAGACCTGGACGGGCGTGCTGTATCCATTGGGATTGCCCACTCCGGGCAAATCGCCGGTGGATATATCCGTCGCATAGCCTCCCCCGGAATCGAATGAGTCGGAGATCACGCCGATCGTCAGTCCCGAACCGCTCACAGTGAAAGCCGATCGGGCCAAGTCTGCGTTCATCACAGAGTCGCCCTGCGTAGTCAAGCTGCCGATATTGGTCAAGCGTAGGCTGATCTCATCACCCGGGTCCGTCAACGTCCGAAGACCCACACCGGTCCCTGGGCCCGAAAGCAGCTCATCAGCCTGCGCGACGCCGCTCGACAAGGCTAACGCCATGACCAGAATTGCCGTGAGTTGTCCTCGTGAATCTGAAAGTGTTAACATCCTTCTGCCCTTTTCGTGAAATCGTTTTCCATCCCTGCCGGACCAAAAGAACAGGCACGCGGGGCGCTCTCTGCTCCACGTGCCGACTATGTCTACGTATCCTACGTTTAGACCCGCAAACTACTGGGCCTATCTAATCTAGAGATGGTGCGGGTCTCCTTCTCTCTATCCCATCTTACACCTTCTTACAAGATAGCAGAAAGCGTTAGATTAATCAAGCTTTTTCCGGCTCAAATTTGTGAGATCAGCGTGCTTGCCATCACAAGTACAATGGAATCAATATGTTATGAATTATTCCAGTGCCCGTGCGACAATACCTGGATTGCCCGAATAGCTCCTATTCTGGGCCATAACCAGCCTGGGCTCAGAGTTTTGGCTTTTCTTGTTTTGTCGATGATTTAGTTTTCGCCCTGCGGCCCTGGGGCGCAGTCGCTGGTATCGCCGCGGAGTTTTAGCAGGCCGTGATTCAGGGCGGGGAGAATGGTCTCGATGTTCTCGGTGGCGGCTCGCCGGGAACCGGGCAGATTGACAATCAGCGTCGAGCCCCGGATGCCCGAAAGGCCGCGAGAAAGCATGGCATGGGGAGTTTTGGCTAGTGATGCGGAGCGCATGGCCTCGTCCAGGCCGGGAGTGAACCGCTCGAGCACTTCGCGGGTGGCTTCGGGGGTAACGTCCCGCGGCGAAAAACCGGTTCCGCCGACCGTAACCACCAGGTCGATGGAATGCCCGTCGCAATAATGTTTGAGCCGATCGGTAATGGCCAGCTTTTCGTCGGGCAGGATTTCGGTTCGGTATATGTGGAGTCTGAGCCCTTTTTCTAAGCTGTTGGCCACGGCCGGGCCGGCTGTGTCCTCGGCCTGACCTTGGGAGCATCTGTCGCTGATGGTCAAGACCACGGCCTGGAATAAATCGCGACTTACCTGCCAGATTACCTCTGCCTTATCGCCCGCTCTGGCCAGGCCGCCGCTCTGGACGCGGGCGAAGAGACCCAGGCGGGGCATGATACAATCGCCGGTCAATTGGCCTATCCGGCAGGGAGTATGACAGACCTTACCGATCTGACTAACGACCAGGACGACGTCGGGTCCTAGACACAGTCGGCTGCCCAGGCCAAGTTTGGCCAAATCTATCCCCTTGACCACAACGTTCTCAGCGAAGTCGCCGGGGCCCACGTCAGCCAATCCCTGTTTTCGCACGGCTTCGATATCCCGGGCGCAAAGAATGCTCACCTGTCTGTGCCAGTGGCCCGCGTGAGCATCGCCCTCGATACCCCGGTCGGTAAGAAAAAGGGCAAAATCTACGGGGCGTTTCTGCACACCTTTCTTTTCGCTGACACATAATGCCTGAACCTGACCCATCAGTACGCTCCGGGGGAAATTGTCTGATTTTCGCCAGCGGCTATCCGCCGATTCTTACCATCGGCTCGGCTCGCCAAAAAAGGCGCCGTTTGCCCTTGATGTCCAGCACGTCGGAAATCATTTCGACTAAGCTTAACTCGTTGGCTTTGCCCGGGTCCTGAAGAAGGGGACGTATATTGGGGCCTTCCGGCCGGGCCAGGCAGCCGATGAGTTTACCGGTGGATGTCAAACGCAGCCGGCGGCACTGCCTGCAAAAAGGGCTGCTGCTCGAAGATATAAGTCCGATAATGCCCTGGCGTCCCTGAGAGTCTTGTGCCAGATACTTTCGGCTGGAACTGCCGAACTTGGTCTTGGTGGGCTCTAGCTCAAAGGCCTGACAGAGCTCGGCGAGAATTTCCTGCGAACTGACGAACCAATCGGCGAAGTGCTCGGCCGACGGGCCGATGGGCATCAGCTCCAGGAAGCGGACCTCGCAGCGGCGCTCTATGCCGAAGCGGGCGATATCCACTACTTCATCGCTGTTGATTCCCTTGAGGACGACGGTATTTAGTTTTAACGGGGTCAGGCCGCTGTCTAAGGCGGCGGCCAAACCCGCCAGGGCGGCTTCGAGTTCACCGCTGCGCGTGAGTCGGCGATAGGTATCGGGGTTTATACTGTCCAGGCTGATGTTGACGCGATTAAGGCCGGCCTGCTTGAGTTCGCCGGCCATGGCTGCCAAGGACTGGCCATTGGTTGTCAGGGTCAACTCCGAGAGTCCCTGGGCCGCGAGCATTTTCACCAGCTCAACAACGCCCCGGCGAACCAGCGGCTCACCACCTGTAATCCGCACGGAGGAGATGCCGAAGTGGCCCTTGAGCACCTGCACGAAGCGGATAATCTCCGCAAAGCTGAGAATATCCTGGTGAGTGAATTTGGCCACCCCCTCCGGCCCCATACAGTAGATGCAGCGGTGCTGGCAGCGGTCGGTGATGGAAATCCTCAGGTAAACGGGTGTGTGTTTTTGGCTCTCGTTCAAGGCAAGGGCCTCCAGGGTCTGAAAGCTACGACGGTTCCGGCGGATATCTTTCCTGCCTTTCCGGGCAGGACAATTACTCCGTCAGCCGTTCCGCCGGAGATGAGATCACCTGAGCCGTGGGACTTTATGGGCATCAGCGAAAGGCCCTTCTTGTTGGAGACGAGCTTGGCTACGACGAATCGCACGAGTTTGGGCAAGGCCTGCGCATCCGCGGCCAAAGGCAGCCGGAGGCAGGGCTGGCAAAGCTTGAGGTCCAGTCCGGACATTCGCCTGAGAGCCGGTAAGACAAATTCATAGAACCCGGTCATCACGCTGAGGGGGTTACCGGGTAGGCCGAAGATATGTTTGTTACGTCCTACGGTGGCATAAAGTTCAGGCTTGCCGGGTCTCATGGCCACACCGTGAAAGCGGATCCGCCCGCCGGTGAGTTTAATTGCCTGAGGTACGAAGTCGTACTTTCCGACGGAGACTCCGCCGGAGAGGATAACGACGTCGTGTTGGTTGACAGCCCGTTTGAGTTTTGCGGCCAGGGCCTTGGGATCATCGGGGACAACTTTATGGGTTACGCCTTGATAGCCCCAAAGGGCCAGGGCAGCGGTAAGGCTCGGGCCATTGGAGTCGCGCAATTCGTGTCGGCCGACGCGATCGCTTACCGGGCGGAGTTCTTCGCCGGTGCAGAGCACAGTAACCCGCGGGCGGGCATAAACCTTGGGCTGGGCTTTGCCCACGGTTGCGCAAAGGCCGATTTGGACGGCTCCCAGAAGTGCGCCCTTTTTCAGCAGTACAGTTCGGTTCTTGGCCTCTTCGCCGCGCTTGCGAATGTTTGCCCCGACTTTGACAGGACGGCTGAACATTACTCCACTGTCGCTTTCTTTTGTTTGTTCAACTATTACCACGGCATCGGCCCCGGGGGGAACATTGGCACCG
Source organism: Actinomycetes bacterium (assembly GCA_030614915.1). GTDB lineage: Bacteria > Planctomycetota > Phycisphaerae > JAACET01 > JAACET01 > JAACET01. Next base: position 74,172 of record JAUXAG010000003.1, read on the forward strand.
GTCAGTACGCGGACACAAGTTCCAGGGCGAACTCTCGGGCGAGCTGGGCTGCCGGCAGCTACCTCTCCGGCCAGGCGGAGCTGTCGAGGACAAGAAGATAGATCAGTCGAGCGGACAGCGAAGCCATCCATGGCCGAACGGTCGGCCGCGGGCTGGTCGCGGTCGCTGCGGATGTCCTCAGCCAGGCAATGGCCGGTGGCTTGACTTAGGGGCAGTCGAAGAGCCTTGAGCGGGCGTACCTGCTCGAGAATAATCCCCAGTGCCTTGGTCGGAGTTATTAGCACGGTCCGGCTTTCCCCAGCTCTATCGCAAAAGCAGAGCTATCAGTAAAAACAGTAACACAACAGATTCAAATTGGGCCGTTCTGGCATCGATGTCCACCAGTCTTTGCTTGTGCCAAACGCAAGCCAGCGGTTTGGCCAGAAGGATCAGCAACACCGGGGCAAAGACCAGCAGGCCGGGGGCGACTTTGACTATGCCCAGCCCAGCCAGAGAAAAGACGCAGCCAACTACCAGGAGTATGTAGAACCAGCGCAGGGCCCGGATTCCCACGACCTGGGCCAAGGTGCGGATGCCCGCCACGTGATCTTCCTCCTGGTCCCGGATATTGTTGGCCGCCAGGATTGCGGTGGTTGCCAGACCGACCGGAATGCTCAGCAGCAGAGCCATCCATTCGAGCTTGGCAGTCTGGGCATAGCCGGCGCCAAGCATTAATATAGGGCCGAACACCAGGAAGATTAATGGCTCGCCCAGGGCCCGGTACTTCAGTTTCAAAGGTGGTCCGGTGTAGCAGTAGAGACCCACAAGGGCTGCGCCGGCGAACCAGAGCAGTCCCGGACCGCAGCGCCAGAGCAGATAAAGCCCGATGGGCAATACGGCCAGCAGGCAGACAACGGCCTCAGCCAGGATGTCTTTGGCTCTGAGTTGCCCGCGGACCAGAAGTCTTCCGGGGCGTCCCTCGTCGCCTTCGACTTTGCGGTCAACGCCTGAGCGGAAGTCGAAGTAATCGTTTAGCAGGTTTCCGGCGCAGTGCAGAAGGGCCACGCCCAACATTGAAGCGAAGAGGATTGGCCAGTCCCATTGAGCTGGCGGGCGGACGGCGGCGGTTGCCACCAAGACCGGCAGAACCGACACCGGCAGCGAGAAAGCTCTAAGAGCCCGCAGGCGTTTACCAAGCCAGCTTACCATTTGAGCACGGCTCCGGTACTGGCCGAGGTGGCCATGGTCGCATATTTACCGAGCACCCCGGTGGTGATTCTTGGCTTAGGCGGTTGCCATTCCTTCCGGCGCTGAGCGAGCTGTTCATCAGAGAGCCGAACCTCGATTTTCTCGTTGGGGATATCGATGGCGATGATATCTCCGTCGCGGAGCAGGCCGATAGGCCCGCCGATTGCTGCTTCCGGCGAGATGTGGCCGAAACAAGCCCCCCGGGTTCCACCTGAAAATCGCCCGTCGGTAATCAGAGCCACCTGCTCGCCCAACCCTCTGCCCACTATGTAGCTGGTGGGGGAGAGCATCTCCTGCATTCCCGGCCCGCCACGGGGACCCTCGTTGCGGATAACCACGACTTGGCCAGCCTGGACTTTACCGGCTAGGATACCTTCGGAGGCCTCTTCCTGACTCTCGAAGATAATGGCCGGTCCTTCGTGTACCATCATAGAACTGGGCACACCTGCTGACTTAACTACCGCACCTTCTGGAGCGAGGTTACCCGAGAGAATGACCAGTCCGCCACTGGCCGAATAGGCCTTGTTCAATGGACGGATACATTCCGGATCATTGATCTTGGCATCGGCAATAGTCTCACCGAGCGTTTTTCCGCTGATTGTCGGGCAGGACAAGTCAAGCAGGCCGTCAATCTTCGAGATTTCCTTCATGATGGCGCTAACGCCGCCGGCCTTGTCCACGTCTTCCATGTGATAGTCGCTCGATGGAGCGACGCGACAAATGTTGGGGACTTTGCGGGAGAGCTCGGCAATGGACTGCATGTCCAGTTTGACATCGGCCTCCTGAGCTAAGGCCAGACTGTGCAGAACGGTATTGCTCGATCCGCCCATGGCCATATCCAGAACCAAGGCGTTATGGAGGCTGGGCTCGGTGATAATCTCTCTGGGCTTAGGACCTTTGCCGGCGATCTCAACAGCCCGGGCCCCGGCCTGACGGTAAAGCTCTTTACGGCGGGGATCGACCGCGGGGATTGTCCCGTTGCCGGGCAGGGCAATGCCGATAGCTTCACACAGACAATTCATCGAATTGGCGGTAAACATACCAGAGCATGATCCGCATCCGGGACAGCCGTAGCGTTCAAGAGTCTCCAGTTCTTCGGCGTCGATGGTGCCGGCTGCTTGCTGAGCCACGCCCTCACCAATGGAAATCAGGTCAATGGTCCGCCCATTGGGCGTTTTACCGGCCAGCATAGGACCGCCGGAGACGAAGATGGTGGGCACATTGCAGCGAGCGGCAGCCATGAGCATACCCGGGACGATCTTGTCGCAGTTGGGGATGCAAACCACCGCGTCGAAACAATGAGCTTCGAGCATGATCTCCACCGAGTCGGCAATGGTCTCCCTGCTGGCCAGGGAGTATTTCATTCCGGTATGCCCCATGGCAATACCGTCGCAGACACCGATGGTATTGAACATGAAGGGCACACCACCAGCATCGACGATAGCCTGGCGAACAATCTCTCCTACTTCGCGCAGATGTACGTGGCCGGGAACAATGTCGGTATAGCTGTTGGCTATTCCGATGAAGGGCTTGTCAAAATCGTCGTCTTTCAGGCCGACCGCTCGCAAGAGGCCTCGGTGCGGTGCTCGTTGGGGTCCTTTCTTGATTGCATCACTTATCATCAGCAATTCCTTTCCCCGAACAAACCGGGGGATTTCAGGCACGGTTCTTTGCGGCCTTCTTCTTTGCCTTGGTCTTTTTCTTCTCGGCGGTTTTCTTGGTTGGTTTTTCGTTGGTCAGTTTTATCGAGCCGTCAGTCAGCGAGCCGATGATCCGCAACTTCTGGTAACGCCGTTCCACCAGCTTATCGACAGGGACACGGCAGAGGCGGCGCAGCGTTCGGGTTATGTAATTTTCCACAGCCAAGCCCGCCTGCTGCGGATCGCGGTGGGCACCGCCGAGGGGCTCAGGAATAATGTCATCTATGATTCCGAGCTTGAGCAGAGCCTTGGCCGTGGGCTTCAGGGCCAGGGCTGCTTCCTTGGCATACTCTCCGCTCTTCCAGAGAATAGCGGCGCAGCCCTCCGGTGGTATGACCGAATAGTAGGCGTGCTCGAGCATCCCGATTTTATCTCCCACACCGATGCCCAGGGCGCCTCCTGAGCCGCCCTCGCCTACGACTACGCAGACTATGGGCAGTTGCAGCCGGCTCATGGTGCTGAGGTTTTCGGCAATAGCGTGGGCCACGCTGCGCTCTTCGGAACCGACCCCGGGATAAGCTCCGGAGGTATCGATCAGACAAACGATGGGCAGGGCATATTTCCGGGCCAGCTTCATAACCCGCTGGGCCTTGCGGTAGCCTTCCGGATGGGCGCAGCCGAAGTTGCAGGCTACCTTTTCTTTGAGCAGTCGGCCTTTGTGGTTGCCGACGATCATTACCTTCCGCCCTCGAATGCGCCCGAAACCGGCAATGATGGCTTTGTCGTCTCGAAAACGCCTGTCCCCGTGCAAAACCCGAAAATCCTGCACTATCATATCCAGGTAATCGGCAACGACCGGCCTGTTCTGATGGCGGGCTACCTGGACCGTCTCCCAGGCGTTGAGGTTGGCGTAGGTCTTGCGTACCAGCGAAACCAGCGAGGCCCGCAACTTCTTGATATCTTCGCTGAAGTCCCGTCCGGTTTGGGCCCTTTGCTCCTGGGCCAGCTGGAGCTCCTCGATCTGGTTCTCGAGCTTGGCGATGGGCTTCTCGAATTCCAGATAAGCCCCGCTGGATCCTGTAGTAGCACTACCGTTAGCCATGGTTGAAGCCTCGTTCTGGCAGAGTTCTTCAGGCAACTCGTTTGGAATTAGGGAACAAGATCCGAGAAGAGCTCAATCTTCTGCAGGGTTTTAGCCACCTCGTGCATACCCGCCGGTCGGCTTTGGGGGTGTTTGGCCAACATGGCCATCACCAGCTCCCCGGCTTCGGGGGTAATACTGTGATTCAAACTGCGCACGGGCTGGGGCCTTTCGGTGAGGTGCTGTTGCATCGACTTTTTGCTGCCGTCCATCTGGAAGGGCGGCCGGCCGCTGAACAGCTCGTACATGGTTGCTCCCAAACCATAAACGTCTGCCTGAGCGTCGCTCTGTCGGCCCAGCACCTGCTCGGGAGCCATGTAATTGCGGGTCCCGGAGATCTTGGGCTTGATCCGAAGCAGATGACGCATATCAAAACCCGTTTTAACCGATACCGAAAAATCTATTATCTTCAGCTCACCCTTATCGGTGACCAGGATGTTGCCCGGTTTGACGTCACGATGCACAAACCCCTGCTCGTGGATGTAGGCCAAAGCCGTCATGGCCTCGATAAGCAGACCCTTCAACTGGGCCTTTCTGGTGGGTTCCTCGTTGAGCCAGGTGGATATCGGCTTACCGGCCACGAATTCCATCACCAGGTAACTTTTGAGCCCGTCGATCGTAAAGTCTTCGAAGCAGACCAGATTCTTGTGGCTGAGCTTCAGGCCCATGCGGGCCTCCCGCTCGAGGCCCTGCAGGGCGCGTTTGAGACGCCGTACCGAAGGGGTAATGGTCTTGATGACCACGTCTCGGTGGTTTGTAGTATCATATGCCCGCCAGACCGTATAGTTCTCCGTCTGGTGGAGCATAGACAGCAGGGGGTAGCCGCCCACAGAATCTGGCATAAATCACCACATAAAATAAAAAATATATAATGACAATTTCATCCGCTCAGAGGCCGGGCAGGCTATGCCACCGACGTGGAACATCGCCCCATGCCCCAAATAGCGGGGATAATACCTCCAACCGGTCCTAATCATACCCTGTTGGAACCGCTTGGGCAAGAAAAAATTTGACTTCCGCAGCCGCCCTGATAAGCTGGCCTTTCTTTATAGTTGGCTAAGTTTGATGCTGCCTGCTTCCCATTGGCCTCACCCAGACTCAGCCCAGGCGTTTCAAGTTCTGAAAATGAAAGAGAGCCAGCCCGGATACGAGGTTTATCCCTGCTGTGTTTTCAAGGATGGCTTACGAAAATGAACTGGCGTATTGAGCTGAGTACCAGAGAGGAGTTTCCCGATACTCACGCCCAGGCCCTGCTGAGCCAGATCTGCGACCTGGGAATCACCTCGGTACAGGCCTTGCGATTTATTCGGGTATTCCTTATCGAGTCCGACGCCGAGCGGTCGGCTATTGAAAGGGCTGCCGCCGAGCTCTTGGCTGATCCGGTTACCGAGCACTTTCACGTCGGCCAAACCAAGCCCCCGCCGGGCCCGGCCAAGGTGAACATCGTCGAGGTCCACCTAAAGCCCGGGGTGATGGACCCGGTAGCGGCTTCGACTCTGATGGCCCTGGACGACATGAACATAAAGGCTGATTCGGTCCGCACCGCCCGCAAGTATATCATCCTGGGCTCCATGACCGACCTGGAGGTACAAACCATCGCCTCCGGAATCTTGGCCAACGACTGCATCGAGACGGCCCTGTTCGACCCCTCGGCTGAGCCGCCCCCGCCGCATCTCGCCCCTTATGAACTGAAGGTAATTACCGTCCCGATCCGCCAGCTCGGAGAAGATGAGCTGCTGGGCCTTAGCAAGCAGCGGGACCTGTTCCTGAATCTTCGGGAGATGCAGGCCATCCAGGAGCATTTTCGCAAGCTCGATCGCGACCCGACGGACCTGGAGATCGAGACCCTGGCTCAGACCTGGTCGGAGCACTGCGTGCACAAGACGCTGCGGGGGCGAATAGAGATCGACGGGGAGATTATCGATAACCTGCTGGGCTCGACGATAATGAAGGCTACCAGGGAGCTGGACAAGCCCTGGTGCATATCGGTTTTTAAGGACAATGCCGGGGTTATCAGTTTTGACGACACTTATGCAGTGTGCTTCAAGGTAGAGACCCACAATCATCCCAGTGCCATAGAGCCTTACGGCGGAGCGGCGACCGGGATCGGCGGGGTCATTCGCGATCCGCTGGGCACGGGCTTGGGGGCCCTGCCTGTAGCTAATACGGACATATTCTGCTTTGCCCCGCCGGACATGCCGCGTGAGAAGATTCCCAAGGGCGTTCTACACCCCCGGCGGGTGTTTCGTGGAGTAGTGGGAGGGGTGAGAGATTACGGCAACCGAATGGGCATTCCCACGGTCAACGGGGCTGTCTATTTTGATGAGCGTTACTTGGCCAACCCCTTGGTGTATTGCGGCAATCTGGGGCTGTTGCCTGCCGCCGGAAGTTTCGGCCAGGCTAAGCCCGGCGACAAGATCGTTGTTGCCGGCGGGCGAACCGGCCGAGACGGAATTCACGGGGCCACCTTCAGCTCCGGGGAGCTGACCCATACCTCGGATACGCAATTCTCCCACGCCGTGCAGATCGGCAATGCCATCACCGAGAAGAAGCTGGTGGACACGCTGATGCAGGCCCGGGACCGCGGGCTTTACAGCGCCATCACCGACTGCGGGGCCGGCGGTCTGAGCTCTGCCGTGGGAGAGATGGGCGAAGAACTCGGCGCCAGTGTCGAACTCCAGCAAGTTCCTCTAAAGTATGACGGGCTCTCCTACACCGAGATCTGGATATCCGAAGCTCAGGAACGGATGGTGATTGCGGTGCCGCCGGAAAATCTCGAAGCGGTCATGGAGATATTCCGAGCAGAGGATGTCGAGGCTACCTGCCTGGGCGAGTTCACCAACGATCGCGTGCTGCGGGTCTGTTATCAGGGCAAAACCGTCGGCGAACTGGAAATGAAGTTTCTGCACAAAGGCGTACCCCGCTATACGCGGCAGGCGAGTCTGCCCAAGCGCGACCTTTCCGAGCCGAGCCTGCCGGTCCCGGACGATCTTGGTAGGTGCCTGCACGATATCCTTTCCGCTCCGAATGTGGCCAGCAAGGAGTGGATCATCCGCCAATACGACCATGAGGTGCAGGGCGGCTCGGCTATCAAACCCCTGGTGGGCGTGACCAACGACGGGCCCGGCGATGCGGCTGTGGTCAGGCCCTTGCTGGATTCGGATCGCGGGCTGGTGATTTCTTGTGGAATGAATCCGAAGTATTCGGATCTGGATTGCTACTACATGGCCCTGGCAGCCATTGACGAGGCCATTCGCAACGCCATCTGCGTCGGCGCCGATCCGGAGCGGCTGGCCCTGCTGGATAATTTCTGCTGGGGAAATCCGGATGTGCCCGAGCGGTTGGGCACCCTGGTCCGGGCATCACAGGCCTGCTACGACGCAGCCATGGCTTTCGGCACGCCTTTTATCTCCGGAAAGGACTCGCTGAACAATGAGTTCAGCTGCGACGACGGAACTACCATTGCCATCCCCGACACCCTGTTGATCTCAGCCATGTCCGTGGTAGCAGATGTGAGCAAGTGCATCACCATGGACCTCAAAGGAGCGGGGAATTATCTGTTCCTGGTAGGACTTACCAAGAATGAGCTGGGCGGCTCACACTACTATGCTTTGCACGATCACCTGGGCGCCAACGTGCCCAAGGTTGATTTGTCAACGGCCCCGGCCCTACACCGGGCTGTGGCTGGAGCTATTGCCGAAGGGCTGGTTGTTTCCTGCCATGATCTTTCGGAGGGCGGGCTGGCGGTGGCCGCAGCGGAGATGGCCTTTGCCGGTGGCCTGGGAGCCAAACTCAACTTGGCCGGCGTACCCCTGGCCCCCGGAATCGTTCGCCCCGACCATATACTCTTCAGTGAATCGCAGAGCCGTTATCTGGTGGAAGTGAAGCCGGAGAATTATAGCGCGTTTCTGTCAAGCCTCTTGCCTTGCCACGTGGGGCAGGTGGGAGTGGTAACCGATGAGCCGAGCTTGAAGGTTGTGGACTCTCAGAAAAAGGTTTTGATAGAAGAGTCGATCGAAGCTTTGAAGGAATCCTGGCAGCGTACCTTTAATTGGTAGTTGGTTGAGAATCATGGCTGATGTAAATGTTCTGGTATTGCGTGCGGCGGGAACCAATTGCGACCGCGAGTGTGTGCACGCCTTCGAGTTAGCCGGGGCCAAGGTGGCCAGCCTGCACGTCAACCGCGTCCTGGAAGAGCCTCACCTGCTGAGCAAGTTTCAGATACTGGCCCTGCCCGGGGGCTTTAGCTACGGAGACGACATTGCCGCGGGTAAGATTTTGGCCAATCAGCTGCTGCACCATTTGGCCCAGCCTCTGGGTGAGTTTGTCGAGGCCGACAAGCTGATCATCGGCATCTGCAATGGCTTTCAGGTCCTGGTGAAGACCGGTCTGCTGCCCGGCGACTCCAAGGCGAATTCGCGCTCGCAATTAGCGACTCTTACTTATAATGATTCGGACAAGTTCGAGGACCGCTGGGTGCATTTGGCTGCCTGCAGCAGCAAGTGCGTTTTTCTGCAGTCCCCAGCCCGCATTTATCTGCCCGTCGCCCACGGGGAAGGCAAGTTTGTGACCTCCAGTCCGGAGGTATTGGGAGCCCTGAACGAGAACGACCAGGTGGCCTTTCGTTACACTTCTGCCGATGGGGCTGAACCTGCTTATCCGGACAACCCGAACGGCTCCGTGGAGAACATTGCCGGGATTACTGACCCCACGGGGCGAATCCTGGGACTAATGCCGCACCCCGAACGGCACGTCCATCGTACCCACCATCCTCAATGGACCCGCCTTGCCGCCGACCGCGAGCCGGACGGCCTGGCCATCTTCACCAACGCCGTCGATTACTTCAAATAGTAAACCCCGCGAGGGGTTTATCCTGAGCGAACGAAGTGAGTCGAAGGGCCATCTCCGGACCCCTCAAAGATTTGCGTAGCTAAAATCGAGAGCTTCATTTAAGATGTCATTGCGAAGGAGCCGAAGGCGACTGCGGCAATCTCTCAATGTCATTGCGAGGAGCGTAGCGACGCGGCCTTATCACTGCTTTAGCAGTAATCTAAAACTATGAAACACTATTGGGTATACATCATGACCAATGCTAATAATAAGGTCCTTTATACAGGCGTTACTAACGATCTTGAGCGAAGGGTTGCTGAGCATAAAGACAAAAAAGGCTCATCATTTACGAGCAAGTATAATGTGACCAAGTTGGTTTTTTGTGAGCAATTCGACCGGATTTGTGACGCTATAGACGCAGAAAAAAAGATTAAATCTGGGTCCAGAGCCAAAAAGATTAAATTAATAGAAAACACGAATCCCGACTGGCAGGATTTGTATAATCAGAAGATTGCCGCGCTTCGCTCGCAATGACAGAAAGAATTTGTAAGGAAAACATCAAGAGTTTTGTACAGGAATTGGGCGCGATGAACGGAGAGGCAGTGGTAACAGTATGAATATTAAAGTTAGCCCCAAGTTTATGATTAACCTTATCAAAAAGATTGACAAGACTATCTGGAATGAATTCAAATCGTATAAGGAAGTCGAAGCCTATATTTCTAGATTCCGCGAAATAGATGGCTATGGTTATGCAGATTTCAATATTTTTTATAAGGACACAGAAAATACGCAGATTGATCTATATGACACCTTAGTAAAGATTGACAGCGATGAAACGAGATTCAAAATCGCCGTTGATATAGGCCTCGTAATTCCTGATTTAATCTTTGCAATCCCAGAAATCAAGGGCATTCTGTCTTCCGATTATGAAGCAGCACATATCACTTTTGAAAATGCTCTTAAAAAAGTTGCCTCTGAACCCAACGTTTCTATTTGTTGTGCAAATTCGGCGTTAGAATCTATAATCAAGCATATTTGTGAGCACAGCTCAATCAAAGACTGCAAGCCGAAAGAAACGCTATACAAGTTAACCCAGCATATTTTGAAGGAATTTAAGTTTTACCCCCAGAAAAACTTGGATGACAATATCAAAAACATAGGCTCATCGTTACTAAACATAGCCCAGAACATTGAAGCAATCAGGAGTAATTATTCAGATACATCACACGGGAAGACTTCAGAAGATTATATAATTGACGATGAGCTTTACGCAAAATTCTTAGTAAACACAGTCACAACAGTAGGATTATTTTTGCTTAATTTTTTTGACAAGAAATATAAACACAATGCCAACATTGGTTCTCTTGATGATGACGTCCCGTTTTAATTGGCGAAAAGGATGAATGGTGTAATAGAAGTCTGGAAAACTAGGGACAGTTACCTATCTACGGGGGGAATTAAAGCTGTCTGCCCATATTTCCTTTTTCGGAGCACGTGCATCATACGCACCATCCGGCCTAGCCATCTTTAGCAATGCCATCAAATACTTCAAATAGTCAAGAACAGACCTCAATAGCGGTTGGGGGTGCGCGCTCGAATCGGCACTGGCACTTTCTATCGCTATTGATGATCACCCACATTTTCATCGATATGGGTGGTAGCGTCATCAGTCCACTACTAAAGCGGCTAGGAGTTCATCACCAAGTCTCGGATGAAGCCATGGGAGTGGTAGCCAGCCTTTTCCTAGCCGGCGTCAGCTTTTCTCAGCCGTTGTTTGGATACATCTACGACCGCTTCAGAGCCTATTGGCTAATGCCCGTCTTAGTCCTTATCACCGGCTGTAGCCTGGCCTGCGTGGGACTGGTCGATTCATTCGCTCTGCTGGTGGTCTTGGTCATAGTCGGCGGCCTATCCATCGGAGCCTTTCATCCGGCGGGCACGGCCATGGCCGGAAGCCTCACTGAAAAACGTCGGCCCTTGACCATCGCGATTTTTCTCTTTGCCGGAACTCTCGGCGTAGCCGTCGGCTTCTGGTTCGTTGCCCGGCTGGTCGACGCTCAGGGCCTGGGCGCCACTGCCTGGCTCTTCGCCGCCATGGCTCCCGTTTTAGTCATTGCCATACTAGCTTCTTTGAGCTATCGCAAACTGCCCCACGCCCAGCAGCACATCGCGCAGCAGACCAGCACGGCCCCCGGAGGTTATTTCTCACGCACCTTATTACTGCTATTTGGCGTGGCTACTTCACGCAGTTTCCCCGTGTTTGTCTGTATCACTGGAATGTCCTTTCTGATGACTGAGAAAATCCCCGACGCATCCCTAGCTCTTAGAAGCACCGGCACTGCCTTAGCTCTATTCATACTAACTCAGGGCGCGGGCGGCTTGCTCAGCGGGCTCTTCACCCACCCCAAAAGCGAAAAGCCCGGAATCATCATTTCCCTGGTCATTGCCCTTCCTCTGCTAATGCTCTTTCCCACCTTATCCGGAGTTTGGCTGCTGGTCACTCTTGCCTTGGGTTCGATAGCTTTATCTTCGACAATTCCGCTGGTTACGGCAACGGGCCAGCGACTTCTTCCGCATTCCTCGGCCCTGGCATCCAGCATTTTCATGGGCTTGGCCTGGGGCACTTCGGGGGTGGCAGCGCCAATAGCAGTTACCTGGCTGGGGAGCTGGATCGGGTATGGCCGGACGATGCCTATTCTCATTGGGGCTGGGCTGCTGGTTTCGCTGGCGTGCACTTTGGCTTTGCCGCGGGTCATTCGACCGACAGACGATTCGCAGCTTGTTCCTTCCGAACCAATTGTATAAAATGTTGGCCATGAATACGGATCAAGTCGGCCCAGAGCTGTCGGAGTTTGTGGAATTGGCGGAGCTGGCCGCCCGGGCCAGCGCCAAGATTATTCTGCCCTACTTTCAAAGCTCACTGGACGTGCAGAGAAAGGCCGACGGCTCGCCGGTAACCATTGCCGACAAGAAGGCCGAGGAATGCATCCTGGAGCTGATACGTACCCATCGCCCACAGGATGGCTGGCTCGGCGAAGAGTTCGGCTCGGCGGACGGGACCAGCGGCTATCGCTGGATTATCGACCCCCTCGACAGCACGATATCTTTCATTCATGGGGTGCCTTTGTTCGGCACTCTCCTGGCTGTGCAGAAGGATGGGCAAACGCTGCTGGGCCTGATCAACATGCCCGCTCTGGAAGAAATGATCATCGGCGTGAGAGGTTCGGGCACTTTCTACAACGGACAGCAGTGTCGCGTCTCCCAGACGGCCAATATTTCTCAAGCTACGATACTCACCAGCAGTTGCACTAACTTGCTCAAGCACGATCGCCAGGCAGGCTTTACTAAGCTCACCGCTCAAGCGGCGGAGTCGCGCACCTGGGGCGACTGCTACGGCTATCTGCTGGTGGCCACCGGACGGGCGGAGATTATGATCGACCCGGTTGTGGCCCCCTGGGACGTAGCCCCGATGCTGCCCATAATCACCGAGGCCGGCGGGCGGATTACAGACCTCGACGGCTGCGAAGATTTTCCTCCTCGTCATGTGTTGGCCACCAACGGCTTGCTGCACGAGCAGGCCCTGGCTGCCTTTGCATCCTAAGACCCTGCAAATGCCCATCCACAGAAAACTCCAGCCGCTGCCCATAACCGCCGTTGAGCCACGGGGCTGGCTGCGCCGTTACCTACGGAAGCAGACCCGCGGGCTCACCGGGCATCTGCAGGCAGCCGGCTTTCCGTTTAGTACAAAAGGATGGGCCGGGCCGAGAATGGCGCCCCCCAAAGAGGCGGCCCCGTGGTGGCCCTATGAGCAGTACGCCTACTGGATCGACGCAATGACCAGGTGCGGACACCTCCTGCGGAACAAATCTCTAATCAACAAGGCGGCTAAAAACTTTGAGCATCTGCTCGAGCACGCCGATGCGGACGGCTATCTGGGGCCGAAGTTTCTAAAGCAGCCGAAAGAGCAGTACCGTTGGCCGCATACGGTGTTCTTCCGGGCGTTGATGGCCCATTATTCAGCGACCCGCGACCGCCGGATCATCTCGGCTTTGAAAAGGCACTATCTGTCCGATAGCTCAGAGCATTGCCGGGGCAGAGATGTCTGCAACGTTGAGATTATGCTCTGGCTATATGATAAGACTCAGGACAAACGGCTGTTGAATCGGGCCGGCAAGGCCTACGTCCAGTACAACCGGATTACCGCTGCCGCTGGGCGGGCATCACAAGGGGCCTTATCCGCCGGGCTTGATACCACCGTCCAAGGCATGTTATCACCCACGAGGGGACGCTCGCATGGCGTTACCTATAATGAAATAGCTAAGCTCGGAGCTATTCTCTATATGTACACCGGCAAGAAGAAATATCTTGCGGCTACGGTCAATGCCTATCGCAAGATCGACAAGTTTCACATGCTGATTGACGGCGTCTGCAGCTCCACCGAGCAGCTCCGCGGGCGCGAGGCCCTGGACAGCCATGAGACCTGCGATATAGCCGACTATACCTGGAGCCTCGGCTTTCTGCTCATGGCCACCGGCCAAGCACAGTATGCGGATAAGATTGAGCGGGCCTGTTTCAATGCCGCGCCCGGTGCGGTTACCAGCGACTTTCGGGCCCTGCAGTATTTTTCGTGTCCCAATCAGGTCATTGCCGATCACTGCTCCAACCACAATCTCTTTCGCCGCGGCGGCCCGCGGATGTCCTACCGTCCAAACCACGACGTCGCCTGCTGCGCGGGGCAAGTCAACCGTATTATGCCAAACTTCGCAGCCAGGATGTGGCTAAGCGCCGCGCCGGACACGATAGTCGCCGCTATGTACGGCCCATCTCGCATTACAGCCAGGCTCGGCAAGCCGGCACATAAGTTTAGCATCGAGCAGCAGACGGATTACCCGTTTTCCGAGCGTATAGATTTTACCATTCACACCGCCAAGCCCATCAACTTCGCCTTGAGCCTGCGAATCCCCGGCTGGTGTCGCAAAGCCCGCCTGCTGATCAACGGCAAACCTTCGCGAGCCAAACTCACCCCAGCTACCTTTGTAAAGATCAGGCGCACCTTCAAAAACAACGATCAGATCACCCTGATCCTGCCCATGCAGATAAAACTCACTCGTTGGCCTAAAGGCGGCCTGGGCATTGAGCGCGGCCCGCTGGTTTATGCCCTGCCTATCGAAGAAGATCGGCAAATCGATAAGCGCACCAGCCCAGCCAATAAGAAATTCCCAGCCCTCAACCTTTACCCAGCCAGTCCTTGGAACTACGCCCTGGCCCTGGATTCCAAAAAACTAAAAAAGAACATCAAGGTTATTCAGCGACCAGTAAGTAATGACCCCTGGAGCCTCGAAGCCGCTCCGGTTGAGTTGCTCGTCCGGGCCCAGAAGGTTCGCAATTGGAAGATCGTCAGACGCAAGACCGTCGAGTCTTTTATTGATGGCCGAGTCCGGAAACTCAAAGGCCGTTTTGCCTTTACTCCGCCTCTTCCCGATCCCGCTAGCCTGCCTGGGCGGCTGGGAAAAAGATTGCAAACCATCCGCCTCGTACCTTATGGTTGTACAAACCTGAGGATCACTATCTTCCCCCATTGCCCGTAGATTCTATTCTTTCCTGTCATCCTCGCGCAAGCGGGGATCCATCTTTTTTCCCGTCATTGCGAGGAGTCCCGATTTATCGGGGCGACGTGGCAATCTCGACTTTGGCAACAAGCCCGCAGGCAGGCTTATCGCCGCTTTGGCGGTAATCCAGTCCTAGTTTTTCAGCGTTACTCTGTCACGCTAATATAGTACAATAGCAACTCATGAACAAAGTCTAGCGATGACACACAAACAAGCTTATTGGTTCGCCATATGAAAGATAGCTTCAGATCAATGATTGCATTATGTCCTTGCTACAGAGCACTTGAAGGAACAATGCCTAGTTTCAATGATCTTATAGAGAGACTAGAAAAGTTTTCCTGCGGGGATTGGCTTCACCAACTTGCGCGTCTGGCCACACTGTTGGGAGAATCGCGCATTCACGATAAAAAATATGCTAGGGTCTTCTGGGGGTTCTTTATTTCTCCATCTCGTAGTAAATCGATGGACGAGTTCTTTCGCACGCAGCGACAGAATAACACGGAAGTTGTCCCTTTCCCGCCACGAGCTATAGGAATCCTAGCCGAGTTGGCGATTCTCTATGCTCCTTCTAGTGCGCCTAAGGTGATGGAATTTAAAGAGGGCGAGGATAGCGACGAACAGACGGTTTTTGACGCCTTTCTTATCCTTTGGGATCTAGTCGGAAAAGGTGTTAATCCAAGTGCGGATGAAGAATCCCGTATACAAAATGCTGCCGATATGGCTACCAGAGTGCAGCAGAGCCAGATTTCGAGTTTCGCAGAAGCAGCCCGGGCTCTGAGGCTTTACTTACACCGTTCAAAAGCTGTTCAAGCACAGAGCCGAGATTTGGCAAAAGCGTTTGAAGAGTCTACAGGCGTATCGCTAGTCCAATATCTTATGGGTGGATTTGGCCTTCTTGTTCATGAACAACAGAAGACTATTTCGGATTTAGTCGAACGGTGGGAAGGAATTCCTACAAGACCGGAAAACTTTAAGTTTTCAGGATACCCCGACGCTCCGGTAAAGGCATGTGAAGCCGTGCAAAGCTACTGCCGAGTTCGGAGAGGAACACTCGGCGAAATTCGGTGTGCAATCGAGAAGTACGAACCTAAATGTGCGTCTAATTCCAAGCACATGGACCCTTCTGGATTCAATCTTATTGCTCTGCACAAGTACCCGTTGGTTGATTTAGAAGCTAGAGGAACACGCTGTCTGTACTATCAAGGTCTTTCGGCCAGCCTTCTCCATGGAGTATATCATGCAGCTATCGACAAGTGGGTGTCAACATACGGGAAGGAAGGTGGCTCTCCCCAATACATCAACGGACTTTATGGTAAGATTTTTGAGGACTATGTTCTAGAGGTACTTGAACGTGTGGTAAATGGGCGTTTACTTAAAAGACCGAAGACAAGAAGCGGCAAAGAAAGAGAAGGAGCAGATGGAATTATTGAGTATGCAAACGGCATCATAGTTGTTGAGATAAAGGGATGGAAATACAACGGTACTTCTCTATATGCCTTCAAAACGACAGAAGAATTTCTCGAAGAACTTGAGCAATCCGGCTTGGGGAAAGCGATACGACAAATGGAGCGTCATGTTCAGAGATGCCTGGATAATGATATAGAAGGTCTGAGACAATTTGACTGGGATTGTCATTATATCCAGCCCGTTATCGTGACGGACGCGTATATTCCATTCTTCCCTGGTGCTGGTAGGCTTCTAAATCCCAAATTGAATGTATTTGCAAAATATCCTTGTGTTAAAGCAGCGCAGATTCTGCATGTGACAGAGGTGGAGATGTTACCGGATATTGCATCGAAAACTGGCAGTTCTATTTGGGATGTGTTAAAATGTTACGCTGCAGACCATCCTGACAGAGACATTCCATTTCGGAATTTTCTCAATGAGTTATATGATATTAGCTATGATTACAGTACCGAGTTGGTGCAACAGGCTATCCGAGACTACGGCAGGTGGCTTGGACTTCGGGGCACTGTGTGGGATCATAATAGTTGACACATAAGTAGCTCTATCTTCTTTGCGATCATGCTGCCGGTCCTGTGTGCCATCGCGTGCCCGGTCTGCTGCGATTCTTGTTTTGGTTTCAGACTGCTTCCGCTTGGGTACTAACTACGTTCTTAATTGTCGGCCTGACGCGCATAATCCGCCATTGGCTTTTCGCACCCAGTCGGAACGAATTAGGAATGGGCCGAATGGCCCGGCGGCAGTGGTGGCTCAACAGGAGGCCTGCCCGGCTTAGCTGTGCGGATTTGGGGCTTGGCAAAGACTCCCTGCCAATCAACTCGGCCGGTAGACTGCATCAGCACAAAGAGTGTGGCCACGGCCCCAATGACCACGGTCAAGCCGGTACGCCCGGGGTAAAAGAAGGCATAGCTAAAACCGATCAGGTAGACGAGCTGAGCTAAGCCGACGTAGAGGACGGCAAACCTTACTCCGGCTACCAGGCGCATATAGCTGACCACCAGGAAAATGCTCACTGCGGCGCAAATCCAAAAGGCCCCGTGGATGTTGATTATGTCCACCAGATAGGCCAAAAGAATATGAAAGGCGAAGAATCCCGCTGAGATAAACATGTAGTGCATAGGATGCAGCGGAATCTTCTTAAGCACCACAACGGTGAACAGCACGGTGAAAAAGAAGAGCAGACTTATCGGGGCAAACATACTCATCCGCGCAGCCAGGGGTCCGGCATTCGACCGGGAGGGCATCTCTATCCCGATGCCCTGACTCATGTGCACATCATTGAACCGCCAGGTGGCAATCAGCCCTTGGTCGTCATCGGTGGGCTTTGCCGGCGTGCTGGGACTCCTGGAACCTTTCAGATAGTCAATGTCCCGGAAATTGGTCTCGGCCGTCAGGGTAAAATCCTTAACCCGGATAGCCTCGTCTTTGCGGCTGGAAAGTGCATACTGCCAACGGTCTCGGCCTCTAGTGCTGTAGGAAACTCCCACGTAATGGGGCTCCTTATCAGCGGGCAGCTTCACCAGCAGCGTATTTTCACGCCCTTTCGAGGAGTAGATCGGCTCGGTGGGCTTTTGGTCAATGGTAACGGATATCTTCTCAAAGAAATCGGCTTTGTCCGGCAGAGCGAAGACGAATGTTGCCCCGTCATTAATTGGATCGCTGACGGGTGCTTGCACGAGATATCGGCCGGAAAAGTCAACCGTATAGGTACTGAACCACAACAGACCCTTATAACGATTGTGATGTTCGAATTGTACAGTGGCTTCGGTCTTGAGAGGTCGAATATGACTAGCCGAAGCCTCAGAACGTGATTTGTTCTGGCCGGAAAGGACGTAAGGGGCGGATTGCACCAACGCCCTGGGTCCCCAAAGATTGTTCACCTCCTTGCTGAGCGAATCTTCCAGAGTAGCTGTGCGATAATCCAGGGTTCTGCCCAGAACTATCCAGGCAGTAGAAACCGCGAAGAAAATCAGAGCAATCGCAAAAAGCTTTTGTGATGACATGGCTGGCTCCTAATTGTAGGCCCTGGTTTTTTTCCCAACATAGCATCCTTTACGAATCGGAACAATAGTTGGTTTGACTTTATTCGGAGAATTCCTCCCTAATCTGCCGAGGCGCTTGGGCTACGGCGCATCTGCCATAATCCGCCGTTAAGGTGTAGGATTTTGTCCCACCCGGATGGGTTTTTCCAATACTTGCTTACCTCATTGTCCCACCGGATCCGGGGACTTGTCGGGGGTGTCAACTTGGCAGGCCAGGCACTATTTCGGCTGGATTGGCAGTAGAAGCACAATCGGGGCCGTTTTCATAACGAATTAGCATACAAGGAGTTAGAGCACGCATCGCCTTCCGGCACGGCCTTTGCATACTCCGCAAGAGGACGTGGTAGGTCTGTCCTTCTATCTGGACAGCTCGAACTTGTGGAAATCATAACGGTGCCCGCCAAGCTTGTCCCTGCGAAGGCAGGGAGCTCCGGAGCGGGCAAAGGAGGCTAAGTGTATGGCAGCAAAGCAGTTGGCATTTGAAGAGGAAGCTCGTAGCAAGCTCCTTGTGGGCGTGGATAAACTGGCCCGGGCGGTCAAGGCCACCCTTGGTCCCCGCGGCAAAACCGCTGTGCTTGACAAGGGCTGGGGAGCTCCGACAGTTACCAAGGACGGGGTAACCGTGGCTGAGGAAATAGAGCTCAGCGATAAATTCGAAGACCTTGGCAGCAAACTAGTTAAGGAAGCTGCCAGCAAGACTTCGGACGTGGCCGGCGACGGCACGACCACCGCTACGGTGCTGGCGGAGGCCATTTTCAGGGAGGCCCTGAAGAACATCGCGGCCGGGGCCAACGCCATGGATCTGTCCCGGGGGATCAAGAAGGCGGTCGAGGCCGTGGTGGCTGAATTGGCCAAGCTGGCCAAGCCGGTGAAGACCTCCGAGGAGATTCGGCAGATTGCGACGATCGCAGCCAACAACGATTTAGCGGTAGGTAAGATTCTGGCTGAAGCCATGGATAAGGTGGGCAGAGACGGGGTGATTACCGTAGAGGAGGGCAAGAGCCTGGATACCAACTGCGAAGTGGTCGAAGGCATGCAGTTCGACCGCGGGTATCTTTCCCCGCACTTCGTGACCGACCAGGCGAGCATGGAGGTGGAGCTGGACAAGCCTTATGTGCTGGTCTATGAGGACAAGATTTCCAACGTGGGCAAGATGGTTCCGCTGCTCGAAGCGGTGGCCAAGTCCAAGACCCCGCTGTTGATAATTGCCGAGGACGTCGAGGGCGAAGCGTTGGCTACGCTGGTGGTCAACAAGCTACGCGGAGTGCTTAGCGTAGCGGCGGTGAAGGCTCCGGGCTACGGCGACCGCCGCAAGGCCATGCTCGAAGACATTGCCATCCTCACCGGGGCTAAGCCGGTGTTCAAAGACCTGGGCATCAATCTGGAAAACGTGGGCATTGCCGAGCTGGGCCGAGCTAAGAAGGTGCGTATCGATAACGACAATACCATCATCGTTGAAGGCGTCGGCAAGAGCAGCGCCATCAAGGGACGCATCGAGCAGATCAGGAACGAAATCGAGGCCACCACCTCGGACTACGATCGCGAGAAGCTGCAGGAGCGTTTGGCCAAGTTGGCCGGCGGTATCGCTCAGATTAATGTCGGGGCAGCTACGGAAACGGAGATGAAGGAAAAAAAGGCCCGCATCGAAGATGCTTTACATGCCACGCGGGCGGCAGTGGAGGAAGGTATCGTAGCCGGTGGTGGGGTGGCCCTGGTCCGCTGCGTTCCAGCTATAGATAAGGTAAGGACCAGCGGGGACGAGGCCGTCGGCAGAGATATTGTCAAGAATGCCCTCTGCGAACCGCTGAAGGTGATTGCCAACAACGCCGGTGCTGAAGGGGCAGTGGTCCTGCGCAAAGTCGAGCAGGAAAAGGGCGCCTTCGGCTACAACGCTGACACGGACAGCTACGGCGACCTGATCAAAGACGGCGTGGTGGACCCGGCTAAGGTAACCCGCAGTGCGTTGCAGAACGGTGCATCGGTGGCCTGCCTGCTGCTGACGGCAGATTGCCTGGTAGCCAGCAAGCCCAAGGAAGATGAAGGGCCACCAATGCCCGGCGGGCCCGGCGGTATGGGCGGCGGCATGGGAGGCATGGGCGGTATGCCCGGCGGAATGGGCGGAATGGGCGGAATGGGCGGCATGATGTAAGCGACTGTGGATTTGAAAAAAACAAGATTGCAACTAATTAAAAAATCAGGCGTGGAGGACACACAAAGATGAAGTTGAAACCATTGAGTGACAGAGTAATAATCGCTCAGAGCGAGGCGGAAAACAAGACCGATGGCGGTATTCTTTTGCCGGATTCAGCCAAGGAGAAACCGCAGCGGGGCAAAGTGGTGGCGGTGGGCCCGGGAAAAATGCTGGACGACGGCTCCTGGAGTAAGCTCTCGGTGAAAAAGGGCGACGAGGTTTACTACGGAAAATATGCGGGCACGGAGGTAGAAATCAGCCTGAAAAAATACGTCATCGTGAAGGAAAGTGATATTTTGGCGGTAGTCGAGTAATTCACCACCAAGGCCGGGCTGCGCTGGGCACTAAACTGTTGGTGCGGAGCGTTGGTCGCCGGGGTGCGAAAACTGGTGTGGGGCTAAACGGAGGATATGGGATAATGGCAAAACAATTGATGTTTGATGAAGAAGCTCGGCGGTCGATTCAGCGGGGCGTGCGGCAGTTGGCCCAGACCGTGAAAATCACGCTGGGGCCCACGGGCAGGAACGTGATTCTGCAAAAGAGTTTCGGCGGGCCTAAGGTTACCAAAGACGGGGTAACGGTTAGCAAGGAAATCGAGCTCAAGGACCCCTTCGAAAATATGGGAGTCAAGATGGTCAACGAAGTGGCCAACAAGACCTCGGACGTGGCGGGGGACGGCACGACCACGGCGACTATATTGGCCGAGGCCATATATGATGAGGGCTTGAAGACCGTAGCCGCCGGTTACAATCCGATGGCGGTAAAGCGTGGTATCGATGCGGCGGTGACTGACGTGGTGAAATCATTGGACGAGCAGTCTCGAACGGTCAAGAGCAATGAGGAAGTCCGCCAGGTAGGCACGGTCTCTTCCAACAACGACAAGGAAATCGGGCAATTACTGGCCGACGCCCTGAAAAAGGTGGGCAAGGAAGGGGTGATTACAGTCGAAGAAGGCAAAGGTCTGGAAACCACCCTGGATTTCGTGGAGGGTATGCAGTTCGACAAAGGCTTTATCTCGCCCTACTTCATGACCGATCCGCAAAGGCTCGAAGCGGTGCTGGAAGACGGTTACATTTTTATTCATGAGAAGAAGCTTTCGAACCTTCGGGAGCTTATTCCCCTGCTGGAGAAGGTGGTGGCTGCGGGTAAGCCGCTTCTTGTGATTGCTGAGGATGTGGAGGCTGAGGCCCTGGCTGCTCTAGTAGTGAACAAGCTGCGGGGGATGATGCAGGTTTGTGCGGTGAAGGCTCCAGGGTTCGGTGATCGGCGCAAGGCTATGTTGGCGGATATTGCCGTGCTTACCGGCGGGACGTTTATTTCCGAGGACCTGGGGCTGAAGCTGGAGAACCTGACGCTCAACGAGCTGGGCAGGGCCAAACGCATAGTAGTGGACAAGGAAAACACGACAATCGTTGAAGGGGCCGGCAAGAAGGCGGACATCTCGGCCCGGGAAGAGCAGATCCGTATGCAGGTTGAAAAGACAACCTCCGACTACGACCGCGAGAAACTGCAAGAGAGGCTGGCCAAGCTGACCGGCGGAGTGGCGGTAGTCAATGCTGGGGCAGCTACAGAAACGGAGATGAAAGAAAAGAAGGACCGTATTGAAGATGCCTTACACGCCACGCGGGCAGCCATGGAAGAAGGGATCGTAGCCGGTGGCGGCGTGGCTCTGCTGCAGGCGAAAAAAACGTTGGTGGCCGGACGTAACAAGGCCCGCGGCGACGAGAAGATGGGCTACGATATCATAACCAAGGCTATAGAAGGACCGGCCCGTCAGATCGCGACCAACTCCGGGGCGGATGGCTCGGTGACAGTGGCAGGCATCGGCGAAAAGGCCCAGAACTGGGGCTACGACGCCCGGACGGGAGAATTCGTGGATATGTTCAAGGCCGGTATCGTCGATCCGACCAAGGTGGTGCGAACCGCCTTGCAGAACGCAGCGTCGGTGGCGGGCTTGATGCTGACCACCGAAGTGATGGTAACAGAACTGAAGGAGGGCAAAGACGAAGAAGCCGTCCATGGGTCCGTGAGTTAGGAATGTAAAAATCAAAATGTAGAAATCAAAATTACATATCAAAATGCAAAATGACAAGAAAAGGCTGCAGACCGGAGGCTGGAGGCTGTAGGAAATCAAGAACCATCTTCCTCCAGCCTACAGTCTGCAGTCTTGAGCCTGTTTGGATTTTGATCTTTGATATTTCAACGGCGGGTCGGCGTGTTTTGTAACCTTCGAGCCGTCGCTATCCTTTGAGGAAAAACAAGTTTCCAAGGCTAAGGTTTGGGCAAAAGGATAGAACCGGGCAAGTATGGCCGAACAACGGGATTACTACGAGGTACTTGGGGTCAATAGAGAGGCCACAGCCGATGAGATCAAGTTGGCTTATCGGCGGATGGCCATGAAGTATCACCCGGATCGCAATCGGGACAACCCCCAGGCCGACGCTAAGTTCAAGGCCTGCTCGGAAGCCTACGAGGTGCTCAGCGATCCGGAGAAGCGCAGCCGTTACGACCGCTTCGGGCACGAGGGTCTGCGGGGGGTAAGCCTGCACGACTTTTCGCACATGGGCTTCGAAGATATCTTCAGTATGTTCAATGACATTCTGGGAGGGGGGCTCTTCGGGGGCCGGGCACGGGGAGGTGTGCAACGGGGATACGATCTGGAAAGCAGCGTGGAGTTGAGCTTGAACGAGGTGGCCGACGGCGTCGAACGCACCCTGGAATACAAAAGGCAGGATTATTGCGAGAATTGCAAGGGCAACGGATCCCAGCCGGGCAGCCAGCCTCAAACCTGCCGAACCTGCGCGGGCAGCGGCCAGGTTCGCCAGGGCGGATTGGGCGGATTCTTCCAGATGGTGCGGACCTGCCCGACCTGCGAGGGGCGAGGCAGAGTGATAGTTGAGAAGTGTCGCAAGTGCCGAGGCACGGGTCGGCAGATGAAGCAGCGGACGGTTACGGTAAGAATCCCCGCCGGAGTCCACGACGGCCAAGCGGTGCGCTTGAGCGGTGAGGGCGAAGCCGGTCAGCACGGAGCCCCCCGCGGAGACCTGTACTGCTATGTCAAGATAAAGGAGCATCCATTTCTGCTGCGGGACGGCGATAACCTGCTGTGCGAGTTGCCGGTAAGCTTTGCCTTAAGCGCCCTGGGAGGAACAGTGGAAGTACCGACCCTGGAGGGAATAGAAGAATTGGATGTTACCGGCGGGACGCAGCCGGGGGATACCATAAAGATACGGAACAAGGGTCTGCCTCGCCTGGGGCGATCCGGCAGAGGAGATTTGTACGTGCGGATAGTGGTGGAGATACCCCGCAAGCTGAACAAACGGGAGAAACAATTACTGGAAGAGTTCCGGCAAATAGAACAGAAGAACAATAATTTTCCGCAAACCAAACGTTTTCTGGAGAAGCTCAAAGGTTATTTCTGCAAGTAGAGGCAATATCAATAACGGAAAAAGCTCATGCTCAAACGCAAAGAAGACACAGAGAAACAACAGGTCAATGCAAAAGAACCTGCTCCGGACGAGTCGGGCTCGCAGGCTAAGGCTAAGATAAGCCACAGGAAGAAGGATCTTTTGGCCAAGCTGCAGCGGGTGACGGCGGACTTTGCCAACTATCAGAAGCGGATGACCCGCAATACGGAGGAGACGCGGCAGTGGGCCAGGGCGGAGATAATCAAGAACATTTTGCCGGCAATTGACGACTTCGAGCAGGCTCTGGAGGCCGGCAAAACGGCCCAGGACGTGCAGAGTCTGTTGGAGGGATTCAAGCTGGTACACGATCATTTATTGGCTATGCTGGGCAATCAGCAGGTCCAGACAATCGCGACCGAGGGGCAAAAGTTCGACCCGGTGGTCCACGAAGCAATGCTGCATCAGGAATCGGCCGAACATGAGCCGGGCACGGTCATGGCAGAATTGCGCAAGGGCTATACCATGAATGGCCGAACCCTGCGGCCGGCCAGAGTGACGGTCAGCAAAAGTCCCGGCGAGAAAGAGCCAGCCCCAACGGAAGAGCTCAATCAAACCACCGACCAGCAGAACAACGACTCGCTGGATTGATATCCATGTCAAGATCTTGTAAGGAGCGGCTATGACCTCACGCGAACGAGTGGCCAAAGCCCTGAATTTTGAAAAGCCGGATCGTGTACCGATCGACTTGGGGGCGATGCGAGCCAGCGGTATCGCCGCGGTGACTTATGAGAAGCTCAAAAAGCGAATGGGGCTGGAGAGCCCGATCAAGCTCGTGGACTCAATGCAGCTTCTGGCAGAAGTGGAAACGGAACTGCTGGAGCACTTTCACATCGATGTGGTGCCCCTGGACGTGAGTCTGGGAGTATGGCCGCTGAGCCAGGCGAGCGAGGGTGTCCAAAAGCGACTGTTCTCCGGGACGAAGGTGTACTTTCCGCCGGGAACGAATATCAGGGAAGAGCCGAACGGAGATTGGCTGATGTGCGACGAGAAGGGCGAAGGCTTCGCTGGGATGCCCAAGGACGGCTACTATTTCGACTTCATGCGTCCAACTATGGCGGGCCAAATAGATCCGGATAAGTTTCGGCCGCGTGACACAATTCCCGATGAAGAACTCCAGGCCCTGCAGACCATGGCCAAACATCTCTACAACAACACCGACAAGGCTATTCTGGGCTGGGGAGGATCAATTTCGCTAATAGGACTTAGCGCCTTGCTTGGCGATAACATTACGCAGGGTTCGCTGGATACCTGGCTGGCAATGCTGATGACCGAAAAGCAGACAGCTCAGGAGATGATGGGCCGGGCTGTGGACGCGGCCATAAAGTGTTTGGGGCAATACAACCAGGCGGTGGGAGATTACTGCATGGTCTGGGGGGTGGCTTCGGATGATGCCGGAACCCAACGTAGCGAGTTGATGTCTCCGGAGCTATTTTCCGAGATGATCAAGCCTCACTACAAACGTCTGTGCGACTGGGTGCACGCCAATACGAACTGGAAGACCTTCCTGCACTCCTGTGGTTGTATCCACGACTACATCGACCATTGGATCGAGGCTGGCATCGACGTGCTCAATCCGGTACAGATATCCGCGGCCAAAATGGAGCCCAAGCGGCTTGTGGAAGAGTTCGGCGGCCGTGTTGTATTCTGGGGCGGAGGCTGCGATACCCAGAAGGTTCTGCCGCTGGGTACGCCCGAAGAAATTCGCGAACATGTGCGGGAGAATATCAGAACTTTCAATGCCAATGGTGGCTATGTCTTCACTCAGGTACACAACATTCAGGCTAACGTGCCTGCCGAGAACATCGAAGCGATGTTGGCTGCTGCCTACGAATTCGGAACTTGCTGAATAGAGCAAATGCCCCATGACTGAAGTTAGATATCAGATGTTGCGTCCGGAGCAGATTGTGGCTCGGCGGAAGGAATGTCCGGTGGTCTATGTTCCGCTGGGGACGCTGGAATGGCACGGGCTGCACAATCCGGTAGGGGCCGATACCATACAGGCAGAGGGATTGGCTGTACTGTGTGCCCAAAAAGGTGGCGGACTGGTGTTTCCGCCGCTGTACTACGGCGAGAGCCGGGTGGAATCTTTGATGGAGGCCGTGGCCGCCGATCGCGAGAAGATTGCTGAGAAGATGGAACTGCCTGCGGAAAACTTTGAGCCCGATAAACATCCTTTCACGGCCAGCGAACAGGCCCAGAATTATCATAAGCTGCTTATTCACATCCTGGCCGAGGCGGAAAGTCTGGGTTTTGAGCTGGGCGTTTTTGTGGCGGGTCATTATCCGTTGATCGACTACGCCCGGGCGGCAGTTCTGCACTTCAATAAGAGACGACACAGCCGATACCACGGGATGCTGGCTTGGGCGGTCCTTGATTATGCCCTGATAGAGGATAGATACGATTATGCCGGGGATCACGCTGCCGGCTGGGAAACTTCGCATTTGTTGGCTCTGAAGCCGGAGACGGTTGATTTGAACTGCCTGCCGGCCAAGGGGCAAGAGCTGATTGGTGTAGAGGGAAAGATGGCTCCGCAGGATGCCAGCGCCGAGTTCGGCCGGGAGACGCTGGCCGCTGCTGCCCAGGTGGTGATCAAAGAAGTTACGCACCGCTTGGAGAAGCGGCAAGTCTACCACGGGCACGGCCGAAGTCTGCTTGAGGGACTGTGGAAAAACGACAAAGATAAAGGCGATTAAGTTCGCCTTTGACATAGTAAGTTTGTTCGAGGATAAATTGATGCCAACCTATGACTATCGCTGCTGTAACTGTGACCATAAGTTTGAAGTTTTTCAGTCCATGACCGCCGGTGTGCTGAAGAAGTGCCCGCAGTGCGGGAAGCTGTCCTTGAAACGGCTGATCGGATCCGGAGCGGCGGTGCTGTTCAAAGGTTCGGGTTTTTATACGACGGATTACCGCTCCAAGAGCTACCAGAAGCAAGCCAAGGCCGAAACTGACAAGCAAGATAGCAAGAGCGAGAAATCGAAGACAAAGCAAACGGACTCTGCGGGCAAGAAGAAAGCCCCGGCAGCTGGGGATTCGAAGCAGGAGAAAAAGATCGGCTAGCTCCGCGGGAACTGACAAGGGAATTTGGATATAGATGAGCGGTCGTGAGAAATGTCGGGCCTGTGGGCGAAAGTTAGCAGCCCAGGCTAAAGAAAGGAGCCCCTGGTATCCGTTCTGCTCCCAGCGTTGCCGGTGGGTGGACCTGGGCCAATGGTTCGACCAGAAATACCGCCTGGCCGAGACGAAAGGACCGCTGGGGGTCCCGGAGGGGGACAAAAACAGGGCGAATGGGGATAAATCCGAAAGAAAATGAGGCCGGAAAAACTTTGTTTTTTGCTTGGCTGGACCGCTTGGAGGGCTCTATAATCTGCAGAAGCCCAAGGGCCGGGGTTCGGCCACTATATATGGACAGGCCCAGCGTCGGCAAGAGCAGGTAAATAACCTTCTAAGCAGGGCATTTGTCCTGCAGGAAGCAAGAGTCCACTATCTGATCGAAAGGAGAGGTCAATGGCGGAAGAAAAATTAGAGTTACGCGGGATCAACTGGCAGGAGACGTTCAGCTTTACCCACGTATTCCGGAGCTTCCGACTGGCGATCCACCCCAGCAAACTGGTGTTGGCCTTTGTGGGGCTGGCCCTGTGTGTGATAGCCGGGTTCGCGCTGGACAGGCTCTGGTACGGCGGCCAGGCGATTATCTGGCAGAACGGTAAGCCTGTGGAAATCGAGGTCTTCGCCGATAAAGGCGTCGCAGGTCAGGACTTTGGGACTTGGTACGAGCAACAGGCCAAAAGTCGCGAGGATAGACTGAAAACACTCCGCAAGCGGGAACTGGGTCTGGACGCAGATGAAGTGAGCATCTACTCAGCCTCCTTGGCGGGTAAACTGATCGCGGCCAAGAATGAAAAGCTCCAGGATTGGCTTAAAGACAACAGTCTGGACAATAGAAAAAGGAAAATCAAAGACAGTTACGAGAATCAGCCGGAGCGTCGCGATAAGCTTCTGAGAAGGGCTAAAGAGGAAGTACCAAAGGAGCTTTTGGCCAAGCGTAGAGAAGTACATGGCCAGATGGAATCGATTAGGGATTTGGTAGGCAAGGGGCCGGCCGGCCGTGGACCATTCAGGGCTCTGCTCCGCTATGAGCTGGGCGTGTTCGACAAGGTGGTGACCTCTGCGCTGGGACCGAACCTGCTGGGTGGTCTGGAGATGACGGCCAGCGAGGCCGATGCGGGAGTGGTTGTGCATATTTGGCGGGGACTGAAGGGTTTGCAATGGTTGTTCAAGCAGCACCGGGTTTACTTTGTCATCTTTGGGGCGTTCTGGCTGGCAGTCTGGGCGATTTTTGGTGGAGCTATCAGCAGAACGGCCGCCCTGCACGTGTCCCGAGGCGAGAAAATTTCTATCAAAGAAGCCCTGAAATTCGGGATAAAGAAATTCCCCAGCTTCCTGTTTGCCCCACTGATTCCGGTGGCTATTGTGGCTGTTCTGGTAGTGCTGGTGCTGGTCGGTTCTTTCGCCCTGGGTAACTGGGGATTGGGGATCGGCGAGGTGCTGGTCTCGGTGCTGATATTCCTCTCGCTGATTGTAGGCTTCATCATGGCTCTGGTGGCGGTGGGCACAGTGGGGGGAGTGAATCTGATGTATCCGACGATTGCCGTGGAGGGCTCAGACAGTTTTGACGCCATAAGCCGCTCGTTCAGTTATGTGTACGCCCGTCCCTGGCGGATGGCCTTTTATTCGCTGGTAGCCATGATTTATGGCATACTTTGCTATTTGTTCGTGCGCTTTTTCGCATTTTTGGTTCTGAAACTTACCCACATGTCGGTCGCCGCCGGGATAGGCCGTCCAGGGGCCGGTAGTTATGGCCTGATAGACAAATTCACCAGCATGTGGCCAGCTCCGCAATTATTCGGCAGTCTGCACGGCGGGTTCGACTGGGCCGCGTGCCAGGGGGCTCAGACGTTCGGAGCCTTTGTTATCGGCTTGTGGGTTTATGTGATTGTCGGTTTCGTGGCCGCATTTCTGGTCTCCTTCTTCTTCTCGGCGAACACGATGATCTACTACCTGCTGCGGAATAAGGTGGACTCGACGGATATGGATGACGTGTACGTGGAAGAAGAGCCCGAAGAACAGACTCCTCCGGTGGCCCAAGAGCCCGCCGAGGGTGGTGAAGCTGAAAAGCCCAAGGCCAAAAAGCCCAAGCCGGAAGAAAAGGCCGATGAGCCGCCCGAGGAGGAAAAACCCTCCGAAGGTGAATGATCAGGCGTCCGTCTACGCTGGAGAGCGAGATGAAGATCGAAATTGAACGCGAGCAGGATGGTCAGTGGATCGCGGAAGTGCCTGATCTAGCAGGCGTTATGGTCTATGGCCAAAGCCGCGAAGAAGCCATTTCCAAGGTCGAAGCCCTTGCTCTGCGCGCTATTGCCGATCGTTTAGAGCACGGCGAATCAATTCCGGAGCTTGACGGACTCTTCGCGGTACCAGCATGAGCCGTTGGCCCTCGAGCAAGGCTCGAAGGGTGCTTGCCGCTCTCTTGCGCATCGGATGGTCTATTAAACGAGAGGCTAAAGGTTCTCATCGTATTCTCTCTCGCCCCGGTCGACCCGACTTCGTCTTTGCGTTTCATGATGGTGACGAGATTGGTCCTCGGATGTTGGCCCGCATCGCCAAACGCACAGGCCTAAAGCCGGACGACCTTTGAGAACCCCAAACAAGCCGGCGAAAAGGACGACGAGTCGCCCGAGGAGGAAAAACCCTTCGAAGGTGAATGATCAAAGGTCGTTTGACGTAAACTGAACAAAGGCCGATCCGCCTGCGGCGGATCGGCCTTTGTCATTGGCTCAGGGGACTAGAAGCCATCCCACAACCCCAATTTCTACTGCGAACGGCCCTCTTTGCTCTGCGAAGCGCTACGCAAAGCACGAGTTTGTCGTCTGGCTGCGTCGGGCGAACTCAATATATTCTCCAAATATGTATCGTTTTCGCTTCTTGCCAGCCGACAAAACTGCTCGTTCTCGCCACGAAAGCAGGTTTTGGGATGGCTTCTAATTATTCCGGCTGGCAGATAGTAAAAAGCCACCACCGGTTTTTAGCTTGGCCCTTCGATCGGGGCTGGCGTTCAAAGTAGATTTTCATTTGCAGGCCGTCGGTGGTTCGAATCCTGAACCAGTGTTTGCGCAGATACATTTCTGGCGAGTGGCTCTTACATGGTCCCGACTCCTTCCAGGTTTCAAGCAACTCGTCCAGGGCGTATTCTTTGTCTCGCCAGAGAAAGCGACGTGGAAACCCCGGCTCGCCTCTGGCCATGCCTTGAACATCACTGCTGCCAGGGCAGGGGTGGATGGGTTCACTGACGAATTCTTCTTTCATGGCTGCCGTCATTTTTGCTGTTGCTATTCTTGAAGCGAATCATTTTGATGCGGATAAGTTCCTCAGGCAAGCAGGGCTCCTTTGAAGCGTAGGTGCTGGCGGCTATTGTGCCGGGGGGTATTTGACGAGTTCGGGCTTGGGTGTGGTGACGCAGATGAGATGGTGACGGGAGAGGTATTTTTTGCCGACACGCTTTACGTCGTCCAGGCTGACCCGGTTGATCCGCTGGGATAGAGTCTGAGAGTGCTCATAGCCCAAGCCGTAGAGCTCGTCCAGGGCGGCAGCGGCGGCCCGGTCGGCGTTGGTCTGGCGATTGATGAGCTCCACGGCAATGATGAGACCCTTGGCCCGGGCGAGTTCTTCGGTGGTGAATTCGCCGGCGGCGGCCTTGGCGAAGTTTCGCTCCAGGGCCTCGATGACCTCGTTGACCTTTTCCGGCTCACAGGCGGCATAGGCGGCGAAGTAGCCAGGTACCAGGCCGCTGAACTCGTAAGCGTGGACTACATAGACCAGTTTGCGCTTCCGAAGCTCCTCGTGCAGCCATCCTCCGGGCATGTAGTAGCCGGAGATGATGGTGTCGAGGACCTTCAAGGCCATGCAGTCCTCGGTTTCGGTGAGGACGGTACCGGGAAAGGCAACCATTACGGTGGCTATGCTTTTGGTGGTCTGCTCGACGGCCAAACGATTGCTGTCAAAAGACTCAGGGGGCAAGTAAGGAATGGTCATTTTGTCGCCGGCCGGCAGGCGGGAGAAGTACTGGCGGATGAGCTTGCAGGCCTGGGACGGATCGAAATCGCCGTATATAGCCAGGACGGCGTTGCCGGCCACGGCGAGGCGGCGATGATGGGCAGATAAGTCCTGGGGGCCGACCTTTTTGATCACCTCGGCGAATCCTGTGGGCAGACGCTTGTAAGGCGAGGTGCTGAAGAATTGATCGCGGAAGAACAAGGACATCTGACTGTGCCAGTTTTCCTTGAGAGCAGCTATGTCGGCCAAGAGCTGAGGACGAAGCTTGGCCATTTCGATGGGGTCGAAGGTGGGCTCGGTGACTACTTGGGCAAAGATGTCCAAGGCTTCGGGGAAATCTTCCTTGAGGACCTGCCCGAGGTAATAAAGAGTGTTTTTGCCTGAAGCAGCTGCAATCTGGCCGCCACGCGAGTCGAAGAAGGATTCTATCTGGTCAGCGGTGAGCTTCCTGGTGCCCTTTAGGCAGGTGCGGGCGGTGAATCGGCCAATCCCGTTGTTCTCGGCGGTTTCAGCCAGCAGTCCGCCGCGGAAATATATCTGCATGGAGACCAGGGGTACAGCCCTGCTGGGCCGAAGGACCACTCGTAAGCCGTTATCGAGAACGAACATTCTGGGTGAATCCGGGGCGACTTGGCCAATAGTTACAGTCTTCTCGGTCGGGGTGAGGTCCTTGGGCAGAAGCATGGTCAGGCAGAGCTTGTTGGGATCAAGATACATGCGGGCGACTTCTTGTATCTGCTCGGCGGTAACCTTCTGGATTTCGCTGACGTATCTGTCGGAGAAGTGTGGATTGCCGGTGGACAAGAGGTCCCTGCCGATTTGGTCAGCTTGGCCCTCAACGGTCTGCAGAGGGACAATGTAATCTGCGATCGTCTGCCGTTTGGCTTTGGCGAGCTCTTCTTCGGTTACGCCCTTTTGGATGAGAAGGTCGAGCTCGTCGGCGATGGCCCGGCGGGCGGGTTTGAGCTTGGCAGGATCAATGCGGGCCTGAATGACGAAAGAGCCAGGGTAAAGGGGGGGCGTGGCCGAGTAGGAACTGATGCCCAGAACCAGCGAGGCGTCACTCTTGAGTCGTTTGACCAGACGCGAACTTTCGCCCCTGGTGAGAATATAAGACAGGGTGTCCAGGGCGTAAAGATCGGGATGGGTCAGCTTGATAGAGGGATAAGCCCAACTGATCAGGGCGTGGGGAATGTCGCGGTACTGAATGCGAGTGCGTGGGCTGCTGGGCGGCAAGTCGGCGGGCATGACAACCGGCGGAAGGACCCGGCGAGAAAAGCCGGCAAATTTCTGGGCTACTATCGCTAGAGCCTTACGCGAATCGATGTCACCGACGATGCTGATGATTACGTTTTGGGGGACATAACGTCGGCGATAATAGTCCAGCAGGTCGTCTCTGGTAACGGCGGCGAGGGTGGGGACATGGCCGATAATTGGAAAGGCGGCGGGGTGCCGGCCGTAACGATTCTCAGCGGCAAGGTTGTAAAGCACGCGGTGTGGTTCGTCCGCGCCTTTTTCGATCTCGCGCTGAACCACGCCGTGCTCGCGGGCGACCGATTCGGGATCCAACAGGGGATGCGTAATCCAGTCGGCCAGCAGTTCGACGGCAATATCCGCCCGCTCGGCGGGAACGGTTAAATGATAGCAAGTCTGACTGCGGCTGGTATAGGCGTTGGAGACGGCTCCGATCTTTTCGACGAGCAACTGCGACTCGTCCTCAGTGCGCTTAGGGGTGGCTCCGCCGTGGAGGAGGTGCTCGAAGATGTGGCTGAGTCCGGCGCCGAGGTGGTCGCCCTCGTGGATGGAGCCGGTGGCTACGTATAAACGCACAGCTACGACCGGGTTGGTGTGGTTTTCCTTAATGGCCACCTGCATGCCGTTGGACAGGGTGGCAACGATTTCTTCGGGGGCACTGATCAGCCAGGACTCGACAGTCAGCGGCGGAGGCGGCGCTTGAACTGTAGGTTCGGGCGATGGCGGTGCTTGTTGGGCGGGGGTGCTGTCTGATTGGGCAAGAATGGGCCAGGTAACACATCCAAGCAAGGCCAAGAGTATGATGCCGGTCAATAGGGCGGACCGCTTGGGATGATTAGAGACCATTGTGATTCTCCGCAAAAAAACCGGATAAGCAAACTTCTGTCTGGGTCTGCGACACTGCCCATCATGCCTGATTTGGCTGGGAGTTGCAGCCCCAGCGAGGACTGAAAACTCCAAACTCCCTAATATTTCGAGCTGCGAGGCGATTGTGTCTGTTTCATGAGCCAAGTCATGCCGTTTCGGATATTACCATAAGGATTACCACGCCAGCCGTGGCCTCCTTTGTAAGTCTCTAGCCTGACCAAAGCACCAACACCTGTTAAATCAACCTTCGCTTGTTTTGCATGGCTGAAAGGACAAATTTTATCCTGAGGAGAATGTAGCAGATAATAAATGTGGCCCTTGGCGGTATCAAGCGGTGGCAGCCAATTACGGCGGAAAACCGACATCGCAACAAAAGAACCTCTAACTGCTGTGTTTTTCTGTAGCGAAATGGCATATGCAGCCGGGCCACTCGACGACCAACTTAAGGTGAAAATGTTTCTATCATTGATCTTATGTCGCTTCTTGACATCATTGATAACTGCCTCGACAAAATCCTCCGTAGCAAACTTCTGACCAATGGTTGGGTGAATTCTCGTCGGCCATACGATCTTCTGCTTCTTATGCCATTTGAAGGCCACTGGCTGAGCGACAAGGAAACTCTTACCCAGAGCATGTTTGTATATCCGTCGAACAAAAGGATGGAAATTTGCTCCTCCTCCGCCTCCCGGCATGATGACCACCAGATTGTAGCCTTTGGGGGGAGCTTCTGCGTTCTTTCCCGCTCCGATTAGAAAATAGCGCATTCTCCGATTATTGTTGACGGTCAAATCGAGGCTTGGAATATCCGCCACATCTTTCAAGGCCTCTTCGTTTACTCGTCCATTTTTATGCTGTTTCAAAACAACAGAACGTTGGCGAAGTTGATCTGAAGGAACGACTTGTTCTACTGGAAGATCACCATGTTTCTCATACCACTGTGCGTAAGCCTGCGGCCTTCCGGAAAAATCTTCGAGGGCATACTCCTTTACATATGCGGCGGCATACTGTCTTACTTTTTCGTCCCTATCAGACATTCCCAAATGGAGAATCTTCAAAACACGGGGGTGCTTCTTTGGCCGAAGACTCTTCCCGAAATGAAAGGCCTTTAGTAGGCCACGCTTTACCTGGAAGTCTGTCAATTCCGGCCATGCGGCTTCCATCACCTTCAAAGCAAAGTCGGGATCTAGCTTGACTAGTTCGGGCCCAACCCTGAAAGCGGCTGCCTTATGACCCTCTAACGTTTTCAGTCGTTCAAGCCAACTTTCAAGAGGAACAGATGCGTCATTCGCAGAAACACATTGTGGGACAAGGCACCCTATCAAGATCAATAAAGCTACTACTGTGATTGATTCTCTGGTCACTGACTATCTCTCTTTATGTAAATCTGCTATCGATGAAATACTGCTCCATTTTCTTCGGTAATGCCCTACTGCCCCGAGTTCGCGGGGATTGAATACTAATCAATCCGCACGCTGGGAAACAAGTCTGCGTCCATGTGGGGCAGGAACATGGCAAAGGTGTACTGGTCCATAAAGTCGGGGTCGAGATTGAGCTGGATGACCTTGGGTGTGGTTACGAGTTCGTCGGCTTCGGCGCGGAGCTTGGAGTCAACCAGGGCCAGGAAGGCGCCGCCGAGTGAGCCGTTGCCGATAAAGTGATAGCGATCCAGGGGTATGTCGGGCAAGAGTCCGATGGTAACGGCGTTGGCCAAATTGATGTGCCGGGCGAAGGCCCCGGCCAGGTAGACCTTGCGGAGGTCCTGGGCTTTTTTGCCGACGTTCTTGAGCAGGATGCAAATACCGGCGAAGATCACGGCCTTGGCTTGCAATAAAGCTTCAATGTCCTTTTCAGTGATAACGATGTCGGTTTTGGCGTCCTCGGTCTGCTCGGCGGGAACGAGGATGAATTCGGTAACTTGCGACTTGTCGGGCAGTGTTGTCCTGCGGACGTAGGGGCTCGAATCGAGCAGGTCGGGGTTGATTCGGCCGGTCTTGCCGAGCAGTCCGCTGCGCAGGGCCTGGGCGAGAAAATCGATCAGGGCTGAGCCGCAAATGCCCACGGGCTTTTCGTCGCCGATGACCTGGTAGGTGGTTTCGAGGGATTTTGGATCGATGCTCAGCGACTCGATGGCCCCGGCGGAGGCCCGCATGCCAAAGCTCAGGCCGGAGCCCTCAAAGGCTGGGCCGGCGGGTGTGGCACAGGCCCAGCAGCCTTGGCTGGAACCGAGGCAGAGCTCGGCGTTTGTGCCGATGTCGACCATGAGAGACAACTCATCCGCTCGGTGGGTTCCGCAGAGCAGCAGGTCGGCGGTGATGTCGGGACCGACGTAGGCAGCGATGGCGGGGAGTGTGTCCACTCGGGCGCGGGGATGGATTCTCAGGCCGACCTCCGAGCCGGTCAAAGGCCCCGGGTCGCCGGCGACGGGCTCAAAGGGCAAGCGCCCGATGCTGGTGGGATCCAAACCCAGGAATAGATGCATCATAACCGTGTTGCCGGCGATGCAGGCCAAAGGGATGTCGGTGGGCTCAAGATTGTGACTTCGGAGCAAGAGTCCGATAAGTCGATTGATGGTGTCGTCGACAATGAGTCTGCGCAGTTGAGCCAGACGCTGGGGCGAAGAGGCAAAGCTGATTCGCGAGGCCACGTCCGCAGAGCAGGAAACTTGCTGATTATATGACGAAACTG
The DNA here is from genome assembly GCA_030614915.1 of Actinomycetes bacterium. Taxonomy (GTDB): domain Bacteria; phylum Planctomycetota; class Phycisphaerae; order JAACET01; family JAACET01; genus JAACET01. The sequence continues at coordinate 109,702 of JAUXAG010000003.1, forward strand.
CATCGATGATTCGGGGCTCGCCGGCTAAGTCAACCAAGGCGACGACCACCGTGGTAGTGCCGATGTCAATGGCCAGGGCCAATCTGGTGAGGGCAGCGTCGGCAGGGCAAACGTCAATGAGCTCCCAAGAGTTCGCAGCTCGGACGAGTCTGAGTGATACTTCTAAATCAGATTCATCTTTGTCGAACACGCTGGGCAAAGTGCGGAGCAGTTTGAGAGAGGCAGTGACCGGTGCGTCCAGGGCTGACTGGGCTTGGAGCTGGCGGCAAATGCGTTCGAAGTGGCCAGCGGAGTCCTCCAGTTCGGGCGGGGGGAGCTTGAGGCTGAGCACTCGCAGGGGCGGATCGGGCTGAGGTGTTTTGGTAAGGTCGAAGTCGATCAGGACCTTTTCGCCGGTCTCTACCAGGCTGCGATGAGGGACGAAAACAGTGAACTCCTCGCTGGTAGCGATAGTCTGACAAGCCATGACCCTGACTCGTCGGCCGGGGCCGGGTCGGAGGACTTCGCCTGTGACTGAACGGAATTCTCCGGAGATCAGGTCCACGGCACAGCCGTTGCAGAGGCCGTGCCCGCCGCATTTGGTGTTCAGGACGATATCGGCCAACAAAGCGGTGTCTGAAATCAAAGATTCATCCGGGGCATCTACACTGAGCGAGTGGGAATCAAAGCGGAAGGTGGCCTTGGGCACAGCAAAGTCCCTTAGGTGGTAACTACTGAAAGGTTCAAGAATAACCGTTTCATATCATATCCCTTTGGAAGGGCAGAAGGCAAGGCTGTGTTTGGACCCTTCGGATTTTAGAAGTAGGGACTTGCAAATTGTGGAATAAGGCTTAAACTTGGGACTTATGGCAAAGAAATCTGCATCGGGCTCTAAAAAGGTTGCTAAGACCGGCAAGCCGTCAGCGTTGATCGATACGCGTGTAATTTACTGCGGGGACAACCTTGAACAATTGAAGAAGCTGCCCGAAAACAGCGTTGATCTCATTTATATTGATCCGCCTTTTAACTCCAACCGCAACTACGAGATCTTCTGGGGCGAGACCAAAGAAAAACGCTCCTTCGAAGATCGCCACGCCTCGACACAGGCCTATATCGAGTTTATGCGGCCTCGGTGTGTCGCACTGCGTCGCGTTCTAAAGAAAACCGGCTCGTTTTATTATCACTGCGATTGGCACGCCTCACACTACGTCAAGATAATGCTTGACCAGATATTCAGCGAAAACCAGTTTCATACAGAAATCATTTGGCGAAGAACGAACGCCAAGGGATTGGCATTCAAATCCTTTCCCACCAACCATGATTCCCTTTTTTACTACACAAAGACCAATAAATATACCTTCAATCGCCAGTATTTGCCACACGATGAAAAATATGTCGAAGACTTTTACAAGTATATTGACCCAGAAACCGGACGCAAATATCAACTAGCTGATTTGACAAATCCTAACAGAAACAGGCCGAATCTAACCTACGAGTTCCTTGGTGTGAAGCGAGTCTGGCGTTGGACAAAAGAACGGATGCAAAAAGCATATGACAAGGGCGTAGTCGTTCAAGCCAAAAAAGGTGCGGTTCCTCGCTTGAAGCGGTACTTAGATGAGCAGGAAGGAATCCCGGTCGATAGCATATGGTCAGATATACCGCCGATTCAGTCACAATCCGAAGAACGGCTTGGTTATCCAACACAGAAGCCATTGGCCTTGCTTGACCGTATAACAAAAACATCCAGCAACCCTAATGATATTGTTCTGGATGCATTTTGCGGATGTGGGACGGCGCTGGTCGCCGCTGAAAATCTTAGCCGGCAGTGGATAGGCATAGATATATCGCCTACCGCCTGTCGGGTAATGGCCAAGCGATTGCGTCGCGTGTGCGGGATGAGAGAGGACGAAAAGCTCTGGCGTATTGGGCGTGGATTTGTTGTGCGAGATCTGCCGTGGACTGAAAAGCAGCTTCGCAAGATTCCGCCGTTTGAATTTGAGAACTGGGCCGTTATAGCGCTGGGTGGTATTCCCAATAAGGCACAGGTCGGCGATATGGGGATCGATGGGCGTATTTATCCGGTATCTGCTATGCCGAAAAAGAAAAAAGATGAGCTGGCCTTTATGGACGTCTGGTATCCCATACAGGTCAAGCAGAAAGACAAGACCGGCAGGCCGGATATCGATCTATTCGAGACGGCGATGATGCGCCAAGACCGCACGAAAGGATTCTTCGTCTCATTCGATTACTCCAGAGATGCGATGGCTGAGATACAGGCCTTCTTCAAAAGGAGCGGCAAGACCATCATTCCCTTGACTGTAAAAGAGATTCTCGAAGAACAAATCGCCCACAAGTTAGCATAAAACCTATAGGTTAATTAGTGGCAGGCGACTATTGAAGAAGCAGCGGGAACTTGTTGTACTGGATAAAGAAGTCTGTGTTTGGCCTTTTATACAGACTGTGTAATCATTGTTGAGCGAAAAAGGAAACTATGGCGATATTCAATTTATTTTCAAAGCGTCAAAAACGCCTTCGAGGTGAAGTACCTGACGTTTATACATACGACAATATTCCATACGCATTACGAGTTCAGATTGTCCATATCTTGACCGGTTCTCTAGGCAGTGAAAATGAATACTGTGGAGGCAATGAAGACGTATGGCGTCTTTATAAATATATTGTTGACAGCCTATGCCGCGAATACGGCGTTTTCTACTTGGGTGAGAAAGTGTATGGTGAACGGAATTATAGGATTGAATTATTTAATTTTATTCTAAAAGAGCACAACATAGAACAAGTTTTAGACGCGGTAGAACGCTCCTTTCATGTCCTAGACAAACTTTGTCGAGAATATACATACAGAAGGCTAAGGAACGCCTCGAAAAACATTGATGATGCAATAAGTGAGCTGAACTCAAGATTTAAAGAACATGGAATCGGGTTTCAGTTTGAGGAAGGAGAGATTATTCGAGTTGATTCTCAGCTTTTGCACACAGAAGCAGTCAAACCTGCGTTAAGCCTTCTAAGTAAAGAAGAATATGCAGGTGCTCAGGAAGAGTTTTTGAATGCATACGAGCATTTTCGTCACGGAAAACACAAAGAAGCATTAAATGACGCACTGAAGTCTTTTGAGAGCACTATGAAAGTAATTTGTGACAAACAAGGTTGGTCTTACGATCCGAAAGCTACAAGCAAGAACTTAATTGATATCTGCTACCAACAGGGCCTAATTCCCCCGTTTTGGCAACAGCACATGGCGGCACTCAGAAGTCTACTAGAAGGTGGAGTACCAACGGGCCGGAATATACTAAGTGCTCACGGCCAAGGAGCTACGCCGAAAAAAGTCCCAGATCACATTGTATCTTACATTCTGCATATGAGCGCGGCAGCGATTGTTTTTCTGGTGAAGTCAGAACAAAGTTTAAAATAATTCATGCCGTCTGGCCGCCTGAACAGTGCGAAAGTTTACGGGCTAGATAAGTGTTGTATAATATTATGTTAGGAATCCTGATATGGAATTAGAGTTTTCAACGCTTGTTGGAAGATTTATACATTATTGTGGAGCCTTAGAATTATTGACAAATAAAGCCATTAAGTCTTTTTCCTCTGATGCCATCCTCGCAGCAGAGGCTACTAAGTCTCCACTCGCCATACGCATAAACGTTTTACGTAATCTGCTACGTGACCGTTCAGACCTCAATGAAGGTGATATTGATTCCTTATGCAAAGAGCTCCATAAACTACGGGAGAAAAGAAACGCTGTTGCCCACAATCCGATAGTATCACAGGATCCTAGTGGATCTGCCTCAGATGCAATCCTTATGGTAAGGCATACGCCAGAGGGTGTCGAGGTTGGCGAGCTAATGTCACATAGTGAGCTGGCCAGCCTAGTTGAACGGACGAGCAAACTACTGATAAGGTTCGCTAAGTTAATTCCATCTGCTGCAAAGATAACATACGGGTGAACTCGGACGGCCTAAAAAGCCGCAGGTGAGCCCTAGCGTTACGTTGAATTCTGAGGAAGGGGGCCTAAAGCCTGGATTGCCGCGGCCTACGGCCTCGCAATGACATAAAAGAAAGCGGGAATGATGGCTGACGGTGTCTGGATCCCGGCCTGCGCCGGGATGACAGAAAAGAGGCGGGGATGACAAGAAAAGATGGATTACTGCTAAAGCAGTGATAAGAGGCCACGTCGGTCTTCGGCCTTCTCGCAATGACGGAAGAGCACTATTCGGTGGGTACCGGGCCGGCTAAAGTATCAAAACATTCCAGACTCGTACGATCGCCACTGGTGATGAGCTCGCAATTGTACTTGACTCGCGGCAAAACCTCTAGGATGCAACGGTCGGCGACGGTGAGCTTTTCCCGGCTGTGGCGAGCCTGGTTGAGTAAGAGATAGGCCATGTATATGTCGGTGGCGGCGTCGACTATCTGCCGGCCGTGTAAATCCATGTACTCGGTGCCTTGCTCTTTGACGAAGGTTGTGGCCTGGGCGAATGTGGGCAAGACAGTGGCGAGCTTTTGGGCTAAGGGTGCTAGATCGCCATGGTATTCGCGCTGGGCAAAGGCGTCGAAGCTTTTTTGAGCAGTGCCGCTGGCCACCCCGCGGACGGCGGCGACTATCTGCAGTTGGGAAGTGCCCTCGTAAATGGTGGTAATCCTGGCGTCGCGGTAGTAACGCTCGACGGGATAATCGCGCATATAACCGGAGCCGCCCAGTATCTGGAGGGCATCGTAGGCTATCCGGTTGCACATTTCCGAACAGATATACTTGGCCATGGGGGTGAGCAAGGCGTTGAGGCGTTTGAGTTTGCGGGCATCCTGTCGCATCTGCTTGAACAGGGCCTTGTCCTGGGGTTTGTCGGGGAGTTCGAGCTTCTTGAGCAGGCTATTCTCCAGGTCCACGTGGAAAGAGGCATCGTAGGTGAGGGCCCGGGCGGCCTGGATGTCCATATTCATTTTGGCGAGCATGTCGGCAACAGCGGGAAGCTTTTCAATAGCTACCTCGAACTGCCTGCGCGAAGCGGCATAGGCCCGAGCGGCCTGGTAAGCAGCTTGGGCAATGCCCAGGGATTGGGCGGCAATGCCGATGCGGGCGCCGTTCATCAGGGCCATGACGTAGGTGACCAGGCCCCGCTGCCTTTCGCCGATGATGCGGGCAGGTACATCGTCAAACTGGAGCTCACAGGTCGGTGAGCCGTGGATACCGAGCTTATCTTCGAGTCGGCGGATTTTTACGCCGTCGGCGAAATTGCAGATGAACAGCGAGAGTCCCAGGCCACCGGCACGGTCCGGCTCGCTGCGGGCAAGTACCAGGAGGACCTCACCGCAGCCGTTGGTGATGAAGCGTTTGACGCCGTTGAGCAACCATTGGCCGTCGTCGTCCTGAGTGGCCTTGAGCTTGATGGCCTGGAGGTCTGAGCCGGCGTCGGGCTCGGTGAGGACCATGGCTCCGGTGACTTGACCTTCGCAGAACTTGGGCAGGTACTCGTCCTTGATCTGGTCGTCGGCAAAAGCGTTGATGGTCTCGGCGATGCCCTGCAGGCCAAAGATGTTCATCAGGGCGGCATCGGCCCGGGAGACTATTTCAGTGGCCATGGTGTAAATCAGGCTGGGAAAGTTCAGTCCGCCGTATTTGCGGGGTAGGGTGAAGCCCATGAGGTCGGCCTGGGCGAGAGCGGTGAGGTTTTCGTCCATGCCCGGCGGGCGCACGACGCGGTTGTTTTCAATGCGGTTGCCGGTGCGGTCGATGTCCTCAGCCCGTGGGTCGATGAAGTCTCCGGCTAATTCGCCGACTACGTTGAGCACCCGTTTGTAGTCTTCAATGGCCTCGGCGGCATTTGCCGGGGCATAGTCGAATTTCTCGGCGTCGGCATAAGAGTCTTCGAGACAATCGGCAATCCGTGCCAGGTCTGTATGCTCAAGATGGAAAAGAATATCCGGGTTATCGGTTAGGAAGTTGGCCATTGTGAACTATTTCTTTCTGATGGACCCCTGCTTTCGCAGGGGTGACAGGTTTGGTCCTTTGTCTCATGCTCTGGCTTTGACTGCCTTTATCAGGGAGGGGAGGACCTGTTTGTAGTCGCCGACAATTCCGTAGTGGGCAATGGATAAGATGGGAGCCTCGGGGTCGGTGTTGATGGCCAATATTTTGGCGGATTCCTGCATTCCGGCGCGGTGCTGGACGGCCCCGGAGATGCCCACGGCAATATAGAGGGCGGGTCTGACGGTGGTTCCGGTCTGGCCGACCTGGTGATCCTTGTTGATGAAGCCACTGTCAACCGCGGCGCGGCTGGCCCCGATCTCACCGCCCAGAGCATTGGCGAGGTCGCGCAATAAGGCGAAACCCTCGGCGCTGCCGACGCCGGCGCCCCCGGAGACGACGATCCGGGAGCCTTTGAGATTAACACGCTTCTCCCGCTGACTCTTCTCGATGACCTCGATAAGCACATCGGCCTGGTCGAGCTCAACGTTCTTCTTTATGAGCGAGCCGGTGCGGGAGGTGTCGGGCGTGGGCATGGCCATGACGCCCTCTCGGACGGTGGCCATCTGCGGCCAACGGTCGTAGTTGACAATAGTGGCAATGATGTTTCCGCCGAAGGCCGGCCTGATCTGCAGGAGCAGATTCTTGTGGGTAACCTTGGTGGAGGGGTCGGTGTTGTCGCTGATGTCGAGGTCCGTGCAGTCGGCGGTGAGCCCGGCTTTCATGGCTGAGGCCACCCGCGGAGCAAGGTCGCGGCCGCGAGGGGTAGCTCCGTAAATCACAATCTGCGGCTTGTGGCGAGTAATAAGCTGGCAAAGAGCCTTGGCGTAAGTATTGGCCTGATAGGTTTCGAGCAGATCGTGCTCGGCCAAGTAAACTTTGTCGGCACCATGGTGGAAGAGGGATTGGACCAAGGGCTCGACGTTTTGGCCCAGAAGGGCAGCGGCCAGCGGCACCTTGAGCTGATCGGCTAATTCTCGCCCCTTGGAAAGGAGCTCGAGGGAGACGTCGTTGAGCTTGCCGTTGTGCTGCTGGGCGAATACCCAGACATCGCCGTTGCGGTTGACTTCTATCATTCCTTCTTTCTTCCTTGGCTAACAAGTCCCGGCTGGGCTGGGCCCTTAGCCGATAGTATGATCCTCAATCAGCTCGTGGACCAGATCGCCGATGGCCTGGGCGGTCGGTTCGACCCTCTTGTGCTCGGTTCCGGTTAGAATCACGGACTGGATGCGATGGACCTTAGTCGCCGAGCCAGAGCGTCCGCACCGAGTTACGTCAGCCTTGACAGTATCCAGATCCCACTGTTCGATCAGCAGTCCCTTAGCAGACAAATCTTCGCTGCGTTGCTGCACATACGTCTCGATTTCATCGGTGGCGTCTTTGCCGAACTTATCGGCAGCCTCTTTTAGCAATTCGGTTTTGCCCCTGGCCCGTTTGTATTTGAGCATCCTGCGGGCAGCGGGCGGCCGAGGGGTGTTGGCGGTGCCCACGATAGTCATCAGCAGAGGCAGCGGGGCTTTGACAACCTCATAACCGTCGCCGAGGTTTCTCCGTAGGGTCAGGGTCGAGTCGGAGGCCTCGATAAGCTCCTCCACATAGGTTACCTGGGGCAGGTTGAGCTTTTCGGCCAATTGCGGACCGACCTGGGCGGTGTCACCGTCAATGGCCTGGCGACCGCAGAATATCAGATGTACATCCGGCAGTTGGCTAACCGCAAGGGAAAGAATATAGCTGGTAGCTAGGGTGTCCGAGGCGGCTGCCCGCAGGTCAGTGAGCAGGATGACCCTATCAGCCCCGCGAAAAAGGCTGTCGCGGAGGATATTACAGGCCGACGGCGGGCCCATGGTCAGAACTGTTACTGTGCCGCCGCAACGGTCGCGCAGGCTTAAGGCAGCCTCCAAGGCGTTGCGGTCTTCGGGATTGAAGATGGCCGGCAAGGCAGCCCGGTTGACTGTGCCGTCGTCGAGCATGGCCTGGCCAGTGATGTTCTTGGTGTCGGGAACTTGTTTGATTAGTACAACGGAATTGAAGGCCACGAAATTACTCCCCAACTTAGCGGGTGCCCGGCTCCGGCCGGGCTGACGTATCAGAAGTTGACGAGTCAGAGCCCTTGGCAGGGGGGGGCCGGCCCTTGGGTAACCAGCGGCAGATGAATAAACAAGCAAATCCGCCAAGGCGGATATACGCCGGGTAAGTCTAGCAGGGGTAGCTAAGGGCGTCAAGGCCAAATCCAGGGGCATTGTTCACAGGGCTGAACGGGGCTTTCAGGTAGAGAAAAAACCCGCAAATAAGGTCAATAAAAACCGGTAAAAAAGGCAAAAATTGTTTTGGACCCAGGCCAAGGGGCCGATATAATATAGGTGACGTCCGGCTGCGGACGGGCCGGTTAGGCCCGCACAGCGGGACGCTATTGTAAATGCGAGTAACAGGAGTCCACCGCCAAGGTAAGGAAAACGGGCATGAAGAAGCACACAGGAGAGTTCGGCGGTGTTGACGCTTAGGCCACAGTTTCGTGGCCTGCCGGCGGATTGCTGGAGCGTCCCGGCAATCCGGCGGAAAGGTGCGTCCTCCGGGCCATCTGCCGCAAGAAGGGCAGGTCGAGTTCGGGCCAAGGAATGGATAGCCGTTGGCTGTCCAGGGCTTGGGCCCTGAGCAGTCGCGGCGAACAGGGGCTTGGCAGAAAGTGGGACGCATGAGCCCACTTTTTTATTGGGCGCGAAGCAGCAAAGGCAACTGTAGGATCAGGAAGATAAAGATGAATCAGGACCTAGTTCGAATAATCGACGGGATAGCCCGGGAAAAGAACATCGAAGCCGAAGCGGTCTTTGGGGACCTGGAAGCGGCGATGATCTCGGCCGTTCGCAAACAGTACGATCAGAACGACGAGGTCGAAGTAAGCATCGACCGGCTGAACGGAACGATTACAGCCAACAGAAACGGTGAGGCACTGAGCGTCGGCGAACTGGGGCGGATCGCAGCCCAGACGGCTAAGCAGGTGATGATCCAAAAGCTGCGGGAGGACGAACGGGGCAGTATTCTGGAAGAATATGAGCAGCGTGTGGGTACTATCGCCACCGGGACCGTGAGCCGATTCGAGAGCGGGGCAATGGTGGTGAACATAGGAAGGACCGAAGGCTATTTGCCGCGCAGCGAGCAGATTCCCGGTGAAACACAGCACCCCGGGGAACGGATCCGCTGTCTGATCCTGGAAGTCCGCGAAGTACCGCATCAGGTAAAAATCATCCTTTCGCGGACCTCTCCCGATTTTATCCGGCGACTGTTTGAGTTGGAAGTTCCCGAAGTGTCCGAACGTATTATCGAATTGAAGGCCCTGGCCAGGGAGCCGGGCTACCGGACCAAGATAGCGGTGTCAAGTATCGACATGAAGGTCGATCCGGTGGGTGCCTGCGTGGGAGTGCGCGGCTCGCGGATCAAGAATATCGTCGATGAGCTGGGCGGGGAAAAGATTGACATTGTCCGCTGGAATGAGTCATCCCAAGTGCTTATTCGCAATGCACTCAGGCCAGCCGAGGTCGTGGATATTGCCCTGTGCTTCGAACTTGGCAGAGCTACAGTGGTGGTCAACGAGGATCAACTCTCGCTGGCCATCGGCAAGCGCGGGCAGAACGTTCGTCTGGCAGCGAGGCTGACCGGCTGGGATACCGATATCCTCACGCCCAAGGAATACAACAGCGGCTTGAAGGCAGTAATCAGCACCCTTCGCGAATTCGACTTTATGGACGATACCAAAGTGGATCGGGTGATCGCCATGGGCATGATCAATCTGTTGGATATCGAGGAAGTCGGGACCGAACCGTTTGTCCAGGAACTGGAACTGACCGAGGAGCAGGCCACTGAAATGGTAGCCAAGTCCAGTGAAGAATCCAAACGGCTGGCGGTCGAAGCTGAGAAGGAAAAAGAGGTTCTGAAAGTTCAGGAGGAAAAAGAAGCAGCTGAGAAAGACAGATTGATGCGAGCCTTGAAGGGTGAACTGGATGAAGAGGTCCAGAGTTCCCCTGAGCAGGCGGAGCAGGAAGCTGGCGCCGCCGAGGAGCTGGACGAGGAGCAAGAGGAAAGTACAGTCGAGGAGGCAGACTCGGACGAAGACGAAGAGGAAAGTGCAGCCGAAGAGGCCAATGAGGAAGAACCAGATGATGAGCAAGAGAGCGATGAGGCTGCAGAGACAGAGGAAGAAAAGTCGGAAGCGGCCGATTAGATTGCCCGGATAACAGATGCGGAGGGTTGGGCGAGCCGAATACTTGTCGTAGCTGCTGGGAGCCGGAAGTTCTGGAGGCCTTGTATTGGCCAAGCGCATTTACACATTAGCCAAAGAACTTGGCGTGGACAGTAAAACAATCGTGGCCAAGTGCCAAGCTGAGGGTCTGTCCGATACGGTCAAGAACCACATGAGCACTCTGTCGGCCGGGTTGGAAGCAACCATCCAGGAATGGTTCTCGGAGGTGGAGGTCGCCCACACAGCAGTGGAGGAAGCCGATAAAGTCGATGTGGCTGCGGCAAAGCGTAAGGCCAGCAAGAAGAAAAAGAAACGCAAAGCCAAGAAGATTGAAAAGAAAGCTTCCTCGGCAACAGTTGTGGCTCAGGCCCCCGAGGCAGAGCCGACCGAGGCCCTGGTCGCTGAGCAGGAACAGGCTGCTCCGCCAAAGGAACAAGAAAAGGCTGCGGAGGTGGTCCCAGCGGACGAGGCCGAAATACGCGGCCCGGTTAAGGTCAAGCCTCCAGCGAAGTCGAGAATCATTCCCTCTCCCAAGCACGTACCGGAGCCGGCCAAGCTGCAGGGTCCGAAAGTGATACGTGTGGAAGAAGCAGAACGGGTGAAGGCTATTCGTGCTCGTGGCAGACCAGCTCGGACAGCTGAGCCATTGGCCCCAGCGGCGGAAGTGCCGCTCGACTCGGAGGTTCCCGTGCATCCGCGGCGGCGGGGCCCAGCCGGGGCCGTCGAGGACAAAGAAGGAGGAAGGCCAAAACGCCGTCTGGCCCGACGGCGAGGGAGATTATTCGATGCCGGGGAGAAACTCAGAGAGTGGCGAGACAGGGATCTGATAGAGCGATCCGAACGTCTGGCCCAGGCCAGCGGGCAACTACTGCGAGGCCGACAAACCGAGATCCGTGAAAGGGTCGGCCCCAGTACCCTGCCACGGGTCGGAAAGATAATTATCGGGGAGCCCATCACCGTCAAAGACCTCTCCGCAGCCATCGGGATAAAGGGCTCAGAAATAATCAGCAAGTTGATGGGTCAGGGGATAATGGCCTCGCTCAATGCCAACATCCAGAGCGACGTGGCTGAGCTGCTGGCTCTGGACTACGGTGTAGAATTGCAAATAGAGCCGGAGGTGAGTCTGCTGGAGATTTTTGCCAGGAAGTACGAGACTCTCGAGGCGGTGGATCTGCAACCGCGGGCTCCGGTGGTAACTTTGCTTGGACACGTGGACCACGGGAAGACCTCGCTGCTGGATCGGATCCGTAGCAGCCAGGTGGTGGCCAGCGAAGCGGGAGGTATAACCCAGCACATCGGTGCCTACCGTGTGCAGTTGGGCCAGCATCGCGACGTGGTATTCCTGGACACGCCGGGACACGAGGCCTTTACGGCCATGCGAGCCCGGGGGGCGAATATGACGGATATTGTAGTGCTGGTAGTGGCCGGCGATGACGGGGTAATGCCCCAGACTGAAGAGGCGATCAATCACGCCAAGGCCGCCGGTGTCCCGGTAGTGGTAGCCTTGAACAAGATTGATCTGCCCGGTGTGGATGAGAATCGTATCCTGGGGCAGTTGGCTGAGAAGAAACTTTCGCCGCACGAGTGGGGCGGAGATACTGAAGTGGTGCGGACCAGCGCGACGACTGGGCAGGGCATAGATGATCTTCTGGAATATCTGAGCTACATAGCGGAACTGGAGGATCTCAAGGCGGATACGGCCGTGCCGGCCAGCGGTACGGTGGTCGAGTCCGAACTCGATCCCGGTCGAGGAGTAGTGGCCCGATTGCTTGTCCAGCGTGGGACGCTGAGAGTGGGGGATATAGTGGCCACCGGTGCGGCTCATGGGCGTATCCGGGCACTAATGGACGAAACGGGTAAGCACGTGGAAAAGGCCGGGCCTTCCACGCCTATCGAGGCTATGGGGCTGGATGTGGTGCCCGAGGCCGGCAAAAAGTTCTACGTAACGGAGGACATGGCCCAGGCTAAGATACTGGCCGAGGAAGATGGGCGACTGGCCAGAGAACGCAACCTGAGCCGGCGGCCGCAGATCACTCTGGAGAACTTCATGGGTCAGCTCGAAGCCAGCGAAACCCAGGAACTTTGTCTGATCCTGCGGGCGGACGTGCAGGGCTCGGTTGATGTTCTGTGCAAGAGCCTGAACGAACTGTCGGTATCGGAAATAAGGATAAGGATACTGCAGGCCATGGTCGGCGGTATTACCGAAGGCGATGTGCTGTTGGCGGAGGCCTCCGGGGCTATCGTCATCGGCTTCAACGTGGTGGCCGGCGAGCGGGCTAGGATTCTGGCGGAAAAAACAGGCGTTGAGATCAGACTGTACCGTGTTATCTACGAGATTATAGATGATATCAGCAAGGCCCTGGAGAACAGGCTGGCCCCACGCGTCGAAGAGAACATTTTAGGCCATGCTCAAGTACGTCAGATCTTCAAGATCTCCCGGATCGGTACGGTGGCAGGCTGCTACGTGACCGACGGGATGATCAGCCGGACCAGAATGGCCAGGCTGATTCGGGAAGATGTGGTGATTAACGACGGCATGAGCCTGGAATCTCTCAAACGAGAGAAAGATGACGTGCGGGAAGTCAAGGCGGGACTGGAATGCGGGATTAAGTTAGCTGGCTTTGACGATGTGAAAGTCGCAGACGTCATCGAGATTTACGAAAAGGTGGAAGTGGCCCGGACGCTCAGCAGTGTGGCTGCGGGGAATACTGTAGGGAATTCAAGCTGAGCAAGGTCAAGGCTTTGCTGCGATGATGTGATATAGACGGCTGTGCCTATAGCTGAGAAGCACTCAAACGAGCATACATCTATGGTGGTGGGGTTGCTGCAATTGTGGATTCGGGTACCGGATGCAATGAGCCTGAAGGACAAGCGCCGGGCGATAAAGTCTATCAAGGATCGCATAGCCAATCGATTCAACGTCTCCGTGGCCGAGGTCGGTCTGCTGGACTCCCGACGGCAAGCCCAGCTGGGAGTGGCAATGGTGAGCAATGACTCCAGCTTCACCGAGAGCTGTCTGAGTAAAGTGGTTAATCTCGTGCAGAGAATGGTCAAACTGGAACTTCTGGACTATAGTATAGAAATGCTTTGAGGGAAGGTTTTTTGGGCGGAAAAAAACGATGTCCTACAGGAGAGAAAGATTCGCCAGCGCCTTGCGTAACGTGGTAGCCGGCCTGATCCGAACGGAACTGAGCGATCCACGGATCCGGGGTCTGGTAAGCGTGAGCCGGGTTGAAGTTTCGCCCGATTTGCGTCTGGCCAAGGTGTATGTAAGTGTGCTGGGTACGAATGGCGAACAGAAGTCGTCTCTGGTAGGGCTGCGTCACGGTGCGGGGCACCTGCAGAGCCTGCTGAAAAAGCACCTGGAATTTAGGGTCTGTCCGAAGCTTGATTTTCGTCTGGATGAGGAACTGAAAGAAAGCCTGGCGACTATGGCCTTGATTGATAAAGTCAGCTCGGAACTGGCTGCCAAGGAGGCCGAGGCCGCCAAGGCGAGTGAGCAGCAGAGCAAACCGGTCCAGGACGATACGGCCGACAAAAAAAACGAAGCAGAGTAAGATTATGGCAAGTAGAAGAGTTTCTCATCCCAAGGGGGCCAAGACTGTTCTAGGTCGATTGAAACGGTGGTATGGCGCACCGGCGAAACAGCCGGCCGAAGTCGAGCCAATCGAGCAGATAGTCCTGGCTATTCTGGCTGATAATGAATCCCCGAACAAAGCCCAAAGCGTTCTGCAAAGACTCAAAGGCTACTATGTGGACTTCAATGAGCTTCGTGTTGCCCGGCCCGGCGAGCTGGCCGGGCAGATGGGATCGACCTTTGCCCAGGCCTCGTCCAAGGCCAAGAGAATCCTGGCGGTCCTCAAGGATGTTTTTGGCCGGGAAAACAGTTTTAATTTGGAATTTCTGAAATCCAAATCGAAGCAGGACCTGGAAAAGTATTTCCGTGACATTCAGGGAGCCGACAACTACCTTCTGTCCAGCGTGATCCTGTACTGCTGCGGGAGGCAGGCCTTTCCGCTGGATGCAAAAATGCTCCAGGCCTGCAAGGAGCTGGAATTGGTCCAAGGCGAAGTGAGCCTGGAGGACGTGCAGGCTTACCTGGAACGGCAGCTCCGCTCGGCCGACAGTTATGCCTTCTGCCGTCTGTTGAAAAAATATGCCCTCAAAGAAACGCCTCCGTCCAAGGCTAAGAAGGCAAAATCGGGTACCAGGAAAAAGACTTCGAAGAAGAAAAGTACAAAGCGGACAAAGGCCTGATCAAAATCAAGAAAATAGGCACACGGCAGCAGGAGACAAACTTTGTCAGATAAAGAACGACAATTGAAGCTGGGTATACCCTCGGGCTCGTTGCAAGACTCGTCGCTGGATCTGTTTGCCAGGGCGGGATTCAATATTCGCGTATCCGACAGGAGTTATTCGCCCAGCATAGACGATGAGACTATCAAGGTGGTGATGTTTCGAGCCCAGGAGATGAGCCGTTACGTTGAAGATGGAGTGGTCGACGTGGGGTTGACCGGGGTCGACTGGGTGCTGGAGAACGACTCGGATGTGGTGGAAGTGGCGGAATTGGTCTACTCCAAGGCAACTGCCATGCCGGCACGGTGGGTGCTGGTGGTGCCGGCCGAGTCGAAGGTCAGCAAGCCGGAAGATCTCGAGGGGGGCATTGTGGCCACCGAATTGGTCAACTGCACCCGGAAGTATTTCCAGGACAAGGGAATCAAGGTGAAGGTGGAGTTCTCCTGGGGAGCGACGGAAGTGAAGGCCCGGCTGGTTGACGCCATCGTCGATATTACCGAGACCGGTTCGAGTCTGGCGGCCAACAACCTGCGGATCGTCGATACCATTTTGAGAAGCACCACCCGCCTGATAGCCAACAAAGAGGCCATCAGGGATCCCTGGAAACGGTCCAAGATCGAAAACATCACTCTGCTGCTGGAGGGGGCCTTGGCGGGACGTGAAAAGGTGGGACTGAAAATGAACGTACCCCGCTCGGCCCTGGAGGCGGTGGTGGCTCTGCTGCCGGCGGAAAAGAGCCCAACCGTTTCAGCCTTGGCCGACGAAGACTTCGTGGCTGTGGAAGTTGTCCTGGAGGAAAAGTCTGAACGGGAACTCATCCCCCAACTGAAAAAGGCCGGGGCCTCGGGCATTATCACCTATCCCTTGAATAAGATCATTCCCTGAGCGGATTTGTGACAGCTTTCCCAAAGGCAAGAAGCGCATGATCTCAGCAGAGCCCATCTAAGGCCAAATGTCCATGGGCAAGGACATCGAAAAACAAATAGCGAAGCTTCGTCGGGCTCTCGAGCACCACAACTATCTCTACTTTGTAAAAAATGCTCCGGAAATCAGCGACCAGGAATACGATCGGCTGATGAAGGAGCTGATCAATCTGGAAAAGGCACATCCGGGCTTTGCGGATCCGAACTCACCGAGCCAACGAGTGGGTGGCAAACCACTCTCGGCCTTTCGCAGCGTGCGCCATGCAGCGCCGATGCTATCCATAGACAATACATACTCTGCCGAGGAACTGCGGGAGTTCGACTCCCGCGTGCGCAAGGCGCTGCCGACAACGGCCCTGAGCTACATAGTCGAGCCGAAGTTTGATGGTGTGGCTGTCTCGCTGCGTTACGAGGCTGGCCGATTCGTCCGCGGAGCTACCCGCGGCGACGGAGCCCGGGGCGATGATATAACCGCGAACCTGCGTACGGTTCGGGCAATCCCCCTGCAATTGCGCTGCCCAGCAAGGGCAGTCCCAGAGGTTCTGGAGGCTCGGGGGGAGGTACTGCTGGATCTCTCGGAGTTTGCCAGGCTCAACAAGCAACGGGCCCAAGCCGGCGAGCCTCTTTTTGCCAATCCGCGCAACGCGACGGCTGGGTCTTTGAAGCTGCTGGACTCCAAACAAACAGCCAAACGCCGACTGCGGTTTTTTGGCTATGGGCTGGGCGAGGTGGTTATGGATGGTCCGCCGAGTTCGCAGGGCCAGGCTTTGAAGACCCTGAGAGAGTTGGGTTTTCCAGTCAATGAACACATCAGCAAAGCCGGGGATATCGAGCAGGTCATTGCCCTGTGCGGCAAATGGCAGCGACGTCGGGAAAAGCTCAACTATGAGATTGACGGGCTGGTGGTCAAGGTGGACTCGTTCGGGTCGCAGGAACGGCTAGGGGCGACGAGCAAGGCCCCTCGCTGGTGCATCAGCTATAAGTTCCCGGCTGAGCAGGCAGCTACGAAGCTGTTGAAGATCGAGGTGCAGGTGGGCAAGAGCGGCATCCTGACGCCGGTGGCCCATCTGGAGCCGGTGCAGTTGGCCGGGACCACCGTGAGCCGAGCCAGCCTGCATAACTTCGACGAGGTGGCCCGCAAGGACGTGCGCGTTGGCGATACGGTGATCGTGGAAAAGGCGGGCGAGATCATCCCCCAGGTGGTTCGAGTGGTTAAAGAAAAACGGCCGAAGGGGACTAAGGCGTTCGGCCCGCCCAAACGCTGTCCGTCATGTAAGTCTAAGCAGGTCGAGCAGGACGAAGGCGGGGTTTATATTCGCTGTGTGAACCCAGCCTGTCCGATGCAACTGCGGGAGCGGCTGCGGTACTTCGCCGGGCGGGGCCAGATGGATATTGAAGGGCTGGGGCCGGCGATTATCGATCAATTGGTGGACCGCGAGCTGGTCAGGGAGTTTGCCGATTTGTATAAGCTTTCCGCCGAGCAGCTGGCGGGCTTAGAACGGATGGCGGAAAAATCTGCGGACAATCTGGTAAAGGCAATCGAAGAGAGTAAGAGCCGCTCGCTTGGGCGGGTGCTGGCGGGTTTGGGGATTCGCCACGTGGGCACCCACGTAGCCGAGGTGCTGGCGGAGGCTTTTGGTTCAGTGGATAGACTCAGCCGGGCGGGCCTGGAAGAACTGGAAGAAATCCACGAGGTCGGGCCTATCGTGGCTAAATCTATTCACGCCTTTTTCCATTCAGCAAGCGGAGCCAGGATGATTGCCCATTTGGGCAAGGAAGGTTTGCAGATGAAACCCGCCGCTGGTGGGCGGGCCAGAGCCGGCGGGCCATTGTCGGGCAAGACGGTGGTGGTTAGCGGAACGCTGGAGAAGTTTTCCCGCCAGCAGATCCAATCCTACATCAGGAGCAAGGGCGGCAGGGCTGCCAACTCGGTTTCCAAGAGCACCGACCTTGTGGTGGTGGGAGCCAATCCGGGCTCCAAGGCCCAGAGGGCGCGTAAACTGGGCGTGCAAATCGTCAGCGAGAGCGAATTCCTTAAGATCACTGTCGGCTAAGGCACAAAGTAAGAGAGGAAAACCCCCGGTAAAACCGGGGGCTAAATACTAAAGAAACCCCCAGGATAAACCTGGGGGCTAAACAAAGGACCTGGTATCCTGATTCGGCGACACGAAGTGTCCTTCGGAAACCCTAAGAAACCCCCAGGATAAACCTGGGGGCTAAACAAAGGACCTAGCATCCTGATTCCACAAAACCTTAATGCACCCCAGGACAATGAGGCCCTTGGCAAGGTAACGCCGGATGATGTATACTTTGGCACGAGCAAGTCGATATTGTCGCGTCGGGCCAAGCTCAAAGAAAAAACCATCGCCCAACGTAAGTACGAAACACGGGGAAACCCAAGGTCAGCCGGAGCCCAATCTATCCGCTAATTTTGACCCCACAAATTTACCACTTTCGTTGACGATATAGGGCGATATTTCTTTATAAATGGGTCCAGACATGTCCACAATGCAGCTTGGCTATCGGATATTGGACCACACGGCCGATGTCGGTCTGGAAGCTCGTGGTTCCGACTTGGCCGAGCTGTTCAGCAATGCCGCCCGCGGCATGTTTGCCATCATCGGCTGCCCGGATACGATCAGACCCAGCAAGGAGCTCCTCGTCAAGGCCGACGCCGATAATCTGGAGAATCTGCTGGTCAATTGGCTAAGTGAGCTGCTTTACTTATCCGCCACGCAAGGAATTCTCTTCTGCCGATTCGACATAGCCCAGATCGACCAGCAGCACATCTCGGCCAAAGCCCTCGGCGAACCAATTGACCAGAGCCGACACGAGCTCTATACAGAGATCAAGGCCGTCACTTATCATGACCTGAAGGTGGTCAAAGCCGACCAGATTTGGGTTGCCCGAGTCCTCTTTGACGTCTGACGGAGATCAGGCTTATGGCCAACGAATGGGCCGGACCAATTGAGCAGATAGATTCCTGCCGCTATCGCATCCCCCGCAGCTATAAGCCGGGCATGCGGGTGGATGGAATTATTTATGCCGACTCCCGGCTGCTGCCGAGCATCCTGGACGACCGGGCTGCCGAGCAGGTGGCCAATGTAGCTTTTCTGCCGGGCATCCAGTCGGCCTCGCTGGCCATGCCCGACATCCACTGGGGCTACGGCTTCTGCATAGGCGGTGTAGCTGCCACTGACCCAGAGCAAGGCGGCGTGATTTCACCGGGCGGCGTGGGCTACGACATTAATTGCGGCGTTCGCCTGCTCCGCACGGATTTATCCGCCAAGGACGTCAAGGGCCGCGTTCCGGAGCTGATCCAAGCCTTATTCGCTAACATTCCTTGCGGCGTGGGCAGAACCGGCAAGATCAAGTTCAATATCGCCCAGCAGCGTCACCTCCTGGCCGAGGGCTCCGCCTACGTGGTCGGGCGCGGCTTCGGCGTTCCCGCCGACCTCGAGCACACCGAAGCCGGGGGTTGTTTGGCTGACGCCGACCCCGATGCCCTCACTGGCCGTGCCCAGGAAAGAGGCAAAGGCCAATGCGGCACGCTCGGCGCCGGCAACCATTTCATCGAAGTCCAGATCATCGATGAAATCTACGACCGCCAAGCCGCCGAGATCTTCCGCCTCCAAACCGGTCAAGTTACGGTCATGATCCACTCCGGCAGCCGCGGGCTGGGCTACCAGGTCTGCGACGACTCCATCAAGGCCCTGCAGAAGGCCCCGGCCAAGTATGGTATCGACCTGCCCGATCGGCAACTCATCTGCGCCCCCGTGAACTCTCCGGAGGGCCAACGTTATCTCTCGGCCATGCGGGCTGCGGCCAATTACGCCTGGGCCAACCGCCAGGTGCTGATGTACTTGGTCCGTCAGACCTTCGCCGAGTTCTTTGGCCAACCCTGGGCCAAGCTCGGCCTCGAGCTCATCTATGACGTAGCCCACAACATCGCCAAACTTGAGACCTATGAAGTCGAAGGGCGAAAGAAGCTCCTCTGCGTCCACCGCAAGGGGGCCACCCGCTCGCTGGGCCCGGGGCATCCGGAAATACCCGCCTGTTATCGAACCATAGGTCAGCCGGTCATCATCCCCGGTGATATGGGCCGAAATTCGTACCTGCTCGTCGGCCAAGAGACCGCCATACAGCAGAGTTTCGGCAGCACTTGCCACGGCGCCGGCCGACTTATGTCTCGCGGAGCCGCCATCCGCTCTGCTCGCGGCCGAAACATCCAAAAAGAGCTCGCCGAAAAGGGCATCACCGCCATAGCCCAAGGCCGCAGGGGCCTCGATGAAGAACAGCCCGCCGCCTACAAGGACGTCAATCTAGTCGTGGACATCGTCCACAAAGCCGGCCTGTCCAAAAAAGTCGCCCGTATGCGCCCCCTCGGCGTAATCAAAGGCTAATCCCCCTTGGATTCCCGTTTCGACGAAGGACGCTGATCAGGATTGCCGTACACCACTCGACTCTTCTCGTCTAGCACCTTGCCATTCTGCCATCGATAGCGAACACCTGGGACACGCGGGATGCCCATAAACTGAACAGTTGTTCCGTTTGCTATGTCGTCCGTGAGGAAGGAACCCAAGCGATCATGATCAGGATTTAGAATAAATGCAGTTCGCTTGTAGTGCTCTTTGATGGCACTGTTCTGCGTTGGAGTTCTGACGGATCCTTTCCTAACTGCTTCCATAGCTACCCATGCGCCATCGATCGCCTCGAAGCGAATAACTGTTTTCATACCATACAACTCAACACCTTTAGCCAAGCGAACGCCAGCTCCGCTAAAATCACCCTCCCCGCGGACAACTTGTGATTGGGCGATGTTATGTCCATGCTGGGGGTCTATCCAAAGTGTAAACTTTCCATATTTTGTCGTAGCATCGATCACGTAGCAATCCGATTCTCCAATGCGCTCCGTTCTATCACGTACACGTACTTCGTCAGCATCGCGTATAATAGCATCTATTCGTTTCTTACCTCGTTTTGTACCAACGTAATCGACTAAAGGGTCGGTACTAAGTAGGCTCAAGTTCCTTGCTCTGCGTCTTTTATTGAATTTGGTTTTCCCAATAGCAAGCCTTGGAGACCGACTTCTATCAAGATTTGTTCCATATTGATAGAAGTTTTTGCCATCCCACATGTGACTTGTGTATACAGCGTCTTCCTTTGGAAGATCACGCCTTATTGAACCTATATCTCCCCAAAGCCTCCGGATCATTTTGACTCGATCGCCGTCAGATCTCATTTCCACGGCAACATACTTCTTCACCTCTTTATAAATCCCATCACGGTATCCGCTAGCTTCAATTACAGTTTCGGATTTGCAGATGAACGATTTGAGCTTGCCCTGCGTTTGTGCATATTTATTGAGCAACTCGCCAACACTTGGCTGGCCTGCAGCTAGCACCTGCGAAGCCATAACGTGCAGCGCAACGACAATTATTTCTTTGTACATTGCTTTTATCTGCTTATCCGACCAAGGTTGAGAAAATACTCTCTACAATGGTATTCTCACCAAGTTACCGAAGGAAATCAACTCATTATCGACCTGGTTGATAAGGCATATAAGAGAAGCGTTTCATGGCTCCACAATCTTCCACCACCAGCGAGCACCGAAAGTCTAGTCATCACCGCGTGGCTTTATGCGATATCTCAGTAATGGCCTTGTATGTTCGATAGTCTTGTAACCTTCGGGAGGCTCAAGGCTAAAAAGATTCTCATCGAGTTGTACATCGAACTCGATATCAGTGACAGTAACCTTGGTTTTGACCCCGGTTCTTCCAGAAACGATCTCGGCTTCGATACGAATCGGTAGGCCAGTTCGCGCGTCAGCCCACACATCGAAATCTTGGTTACGCTTGCGGACCCGAAAACCTACAGCACTGCGGCCATCGATCTCTCTTACGCCCAGATCCTCTTCTTCTCCGACCTGAAAGGTCTTTACCTCTTCAATTATCTCGGGCACAGGATCTGCGGAAGGAGAAAGTACTATGTATATTGTTGCCGTTTTTGTCGCCGGATTAACGATCAGCGTCTTTTTCTTGTGCCAATCCGCGATCCAAAAGCTGCCATCGCTAGCGGTACGTCGTGCCCGGTCTCCATCCAGTCGTATGTAATGAAAGAAACTAGGAGTCAGTCCTTCGCGCTGCACAATTTGTTTGTAGGTGAAAGGACGCTCGCCACTTATCGGCTGCAGAACTTGGGCAAAGCTAACGCTGGCAGTACCGTTGCCCCCTGTCAGCCAAGCGAATAGGCCAACGACAGCGATCAGTATTGCCGCTGCAGCGGCTGTGCGAACCAGGAGACCTCGATACCACAGACGCGAGGCTCGCTTGCCAGCCGGTATATCCGCCAACAGTCTGCCCTCAAGTTCCGCGGGGACCGCAGGCTGCGGCATCTGCCGCAGCTCTGCCTCCAAGACCTCTAGCGAAAGCCCATCATGCTCGGAATTCTTTTCTGTTCCCATCGCTAAACCCTCCCATCAAGAGATACCTTCAATCGTCCAAGGGCCTGGCTTGTCCGCCACTTGACCGTGCCCACGGGCTCGGCCAAAACCGTGGCCATCTGCTTGAAGCTCAGTCCCTGAAAATAGTGCAGCACAATAACCTCCCGGTCCGCTCCGTCCAGCTCCCGCACGGCTGCGTAAACACACCGGCTACGCTCATTCGCGACTGCTTCGTCCAGTGGACCTCGAAGGCCTGTTGGCCTGCTTTGGCCGTGCCGGAGTTGTTCTGCTACCGCCTGGCCACGTTTGCTGCGGCGTTTTAAGTCGATGAATTTGCCGTAGGCTATTCGGTGTAGCCAGGTGGCGAGTGATGCTCGGCCGCGAAAGCTGCGGATATTTGCCCATGCCGCGGTAAAGGTCTCCTGGGTCAGGTCTTCAGTTGTGCTCACCTGGCCGCTGAGGTGAAGCAGAAAGCCGTAAATCCGCCCATAATGTCTCCGCACAAGCTCTGCGCAGGCCTCTCGGCTTCCTGTACGAATCGCTTTCAATAGTCGCCGTTCCTGTCGTAGCGCCATCTTTGCCGCAATCAGCCAAGCCCTAGAACCATCGTTTGCCCCCACCTCTTAGACGAACGAGAGTGTAGAGGTGTTGGCCGAAAAAAGAAAGATTCCAAACCTTTGCCCCTGGGGGCTTTCAAGGATAACAAACCCCCGGTGGGCCCCCCAATCGCGAAATATCGCGATTGGGGACCCCTAAAACCGGGGGCTAAATACTAAGGAAACCCCCAGGATAAACCTGGGGGCTAAACAAAGGACCTGGTATCCTGATTCGGCAAAACCTTAATGCACCCCTTTTTTGCATCGCTTGACTGAGGCCTGTTTAGTTGTATACTATTGCTCTGTTGTAACCGGGGCCGTAGCTCAACTGGTTAGAGTACCGGATTGTCGATCCGGTGGTTGCGGGTTCGAATCCCGTCGGCCTCGTTGCCTAACTGACGGCGTGGATTGCTGTTGTGATTCACGCTGTCTTCTTTCGAAGGTCATCATCAGGCCCGTGATATGAATCTGATACGTCCTCGAGCACTCTGATAAAAGGAAGCTGTGTCTGAGCAGAATGCATCGCCTCGGGCAGGATCTTCGTGTAGCATTGCAAGGTTGTGCTCATCGATGCATGCCCAGCCAGTTTTTGTACTACAGCCTCGTTCACGCCAGCCAGTGCCGGATGGCCTATGGCGAAAGCCCACCTTTAGATCTTTACCTTCAAGAACGGTTTGAAGATCAACGCAGAAATCAAAGAGGCGACGAAGAAATAAAGCACCCAGTAATCTGTGCCGCTAGTCCATGAGAGCCGCTCAGGATAGACAATGCTGATAGATTGCACGGCAGAATCATCGCTAAAAGGTTTTTCAGCAGGGTGCCAAAAGATATCCCACCATTGCCCTCCAGGCCGATCAGTGCTGACGCGCATGAAACCATCGCCAATGGCCAACTCTTTTTCAACCTCCTGATCGCCCACTTGGAAAATCAGGGGCTCGGCGCTGTTTTGGCGGGCCTTGATCTCCCAACATACTTGGCGCTGGCTGAAAATGCGGACCGGACCAGTAGTAAGCTCGACCGCAGGTGTTGACTTCATCGTGACCGCTGGCCAAGGTGAGTCGGAATTGCCATTGAGGTTCATGGTGACCACGGTGTATTCGCCGGGTTTTAATGGACGATATTGATACCACAGTCCCATTTGGGCCAACAATAGTGATACCGGTACAAGCATTATCAGCAAGGGGCGAATGCTGTGGAACAATAAACGCAAAGCTCCCTGGAACAGTCCCCAAGGCGCCCTAAGAGTGACGGAGAAACTATCTTTGAAAAGCTTCAGGGCCAGCATATGGGCTTTCATGTCGTCGCGTGCCCGCTGAATGGCGGACTGATTGGAGATGTATTTGAAGAAGATAAGTAATAGCGGCCCCAGGAGAGCTGATATGATTGTGTTGGACAACCATCCGGACAATCCAGCGATGGGCGGCGTTAACAGGAACTTGCCCAAGGTGTTGGTCAGCCCGTTTATCCAGGTGATAATCTGAGCGAGTAGATTCATCAGTCTATGTAGCCCAATCCACGGAGCCGTTCCGTTACGGTTGAATCATCGTCGGCAGCCTCAATCTTGGAGAGCTCCTTCTCAATGATGTGGGTTATGAATTCTTCCACGTTGCTGTAGCCCACTTTTTCGGCTGCCTTTTTAACCCGGTCATAAAGATTCGAATCAATTTTGATCTTGGCCATATGTAACTGCTTTCTTAGTTATGTGTAACAACAGATTTCTCTAGGTCTTAAAAACACTCTTGCCAACCATCGAGTCAGGAATGTTCAATCCGAACTCTGTCAAGATGGACGGGGCCATATCCACTAAGGCCGGGGCGCGGGCGGCGATGGGCTTGTTACTAAACAAAACACCGGGTACCTCCGAGACATCGGCGCAATGATCCGCGGACCAGGCGGAATCATTGTCCAGCAATATCTCATCGGTCATACCACCGAGGCAGGTGTCCCAGGAAGCCCGATAACCTCGGCAGTAGCCCACGATCAGATCCGGGGCAAGAGCCGTGGCCTGGCCGGAATAAACCTTGTCAGCTCGGTGCACTTTCCGAATAACCCTTTGGCCATTAGTGTCCCGGACTGCCTCCAACTGACTGACCAAGGTCTGGAGCAATTCTTCGCGCTGGCTGCCCGGGGCCACAATACCATCGCGCTCCCGCCCTTTAAGATTGAGGTATAGTCCGTTTATACCCAAGCCGTAGGCTCGCGTTCGGGACCAATCCACATCAGCCAAGACCGATGTAGCCTGAGCCGGCTGGATGTACCCGTTTTGCCGCAGCCAGGTATTGAGGTTGAACTGCCTCTTGAAGTTGGCAAAGCCATGGTCGCTCATCACGAAGACGGTGGCTTTATCGCCGTAACGATTCAGGATGTCGCCGACCACAGCATCCAATTTCTGATAAAGCTTTTTGATATGGTTGAAGTAGTGCTTGGCCTGAGCGGCAGAGCGCGTGGGATGTTTCTCATTGGAGTCCCACCAGAACATGTGGGCCTGTAAATCGGTGCTGGAAAAATAAAAGAAAAGCAAACCATCATCATAGTGTTTCATGGCGTATTGCAAGAGATTGAGCCGTTCCTGGAGTACCATACCGGCCTGGGCGGCGTACTCGGCATCGCTAAATACCTTGTTTGACAGGGCCTTGTGGTCTTCCTGGAACCCGGTGGTGTAGAATAACCCCAATTCTTTCGAAATGTCCTTAATGAAAGTTGGGGGCTCGGTAATCTTAGTTGCCGGGTTGGAGGGGTCAGTATTAATAGGACTAACATAGAGCCTGAAGTTGGGAGCGACCTCCTGTAAGTAAAAACGGCAAATTCCACTGACGTGCTTGTCCAGAGCCGGCTTTGACAGATCGAAGTCCAACTTGATCCAACGGCTCCACTGCCCCTGCCTGAGCAGAATTTTCTGGCCTTGTATCTCGATGACCGCCGAGCGGGCCTGCAAATCACGATGTACTAGAAACTCGATGGTAGTCGGTTCGGGTCTGATGAGAAAATTATTCGTGGGCCCAATCAGCTTCAAGGGCGGTTTGGAAGTATGGTTTTCGAAGAATATTACGGATCGCCTGCCGCCGCCCTCATCTCTGGTGCGAATCGGCCCGTCTTCGGCAAAGTGCTGATAGGTGCCGTAACCTCCAAGCATATCGGGGGTACCCAGTCCCGACAGGCAGCGATGGTGCCCGTATTTTGAGGCACTGGGCGGATAGTCGGCCGGCAGATCATAGAAGTGGGACCAGATGCCGGCTTGGTCGAGATAATCCCAGAAGGGAGTTCCCTGACGACGGAGCAAGGTTTGGGGCAGCTTATGCCCGAATGGCCAGAAATCCAGTTGAATCTTGTGGTCGCCCATTTCCCAGTAACCTTGGCCGGGAACAGTTTCGGCAATGGAAAAGAATGGGGCGCACTGTTTTTGGGGATCGCGATGGATGAAATCGAAGATGCCGTGAGTTCCTGGTCCTGCACCGTTGATGAAGTTGGACCAGGCTACGGGACTTTGGGGGGGAATGCTGGTGCCTAGCTTCGTGTAGCCACCGGCCTGGCGAAGCCTGTTGAAATTTGGTAAAAGGCCTTGGCCCATCATCCTTTCGGATAATCCAGGATCCATTCCGTCGATGCCGATAACGATGACTTTGTTTGCCGCTCCAGCCGAGAGCCGTCTTTTCGTTGAGGCGTAAACTCGCGTTGCGTTCAGCCCGGCGCCGAAAGCCACCGCCGTCAGGGCCGACTGTTTCAAGAATTCTCTTCGATCAAGCTTTCCGTTATCCTTGTGCATTGTCGGATTCTTCCATTGTAAACTTTTTTGACTCGCCGTCACAGAGCTTACTCTCAAGGGAGTCCGTTACATAGTTTACATAAAAACCTCAGAAATAGCCCAAGGATTCCGATTGTTTTCTTCGCTCAGGCATAAACAATTTGCTCTCATCCTTCGTGAAGGCTGAGCCGCACAGAAAAGACTGGGCAACCACAGCTTTACTGCCTTGGGCTTAAGTAATTGGTTGGGGCAGCGTTGCTGGCGATCCTTTCATATATTACGAAGAAATGGTCCTCTTTGGCAACTCGATAATCTCGAAGCAAAAGGCTTGATAGTTCGGGAAAGTCTCTGGTTGTGTTGTCGCCATGGGGCCAAGGCTTGTCCCTGATGATTTGAATAATAAACCTGGGCTGCTTCGCTTGCAGTTCTCGAATGAATCTACTTCTAAGTTCGTGAATATAGGGTGAACTAATATGGTGATAGAAATGGAAATCATAAAGGAACGATGTCGCCAACTTGGCCTTTGCCTGTAACATTCCCTGAACAGCGCCTCCAGTCCAATCAAGAGGCTGAACGGCGTCACCTTGTCTTAGATGCGTTTCCAAGTAGTGTGAAATTCGGTCCGGTACTCCATTCTTGGCGGTTCTCGGTTTATCCCAGTTGCGGATCTCATAGATCATTGAAGGTAATACGTTGCCAACATATATCAGAACGAAAAAGACTACAAGTATCAGTGAAAAATGGTCGAGTAATGCCAGCTTTTTCTTCCGAAGCGGAAGCAAGCACAGCCCCGTTCCAACTACAAGCCAGTACTCAAAAGGGAGCCAGTGGTAGAACCAGAATTTCCCTCCAAGCACTGTATATAAAACAAAGCTAGCGAGCATCCCGAAAATAAGCAGCACAAACCGGTTTTCTCGTAATTGATGCCCTGCCACAAGCAATCCACAAACCGCCGTGGGTAACCAAAATTGCCCCAGGCCATCTTTTGTCATATACAATAGATACGTCAAACGAGGCAGGCCTTCAACAACTTTGTGGTCAACAGTCATGCGCGTATAGAGAGGCCAGTAGTTAAGAGCGATATCAGTGAATGCTGCAAGGCTTTTCGTAACAACCAGATAGACAAAAGCTATCGAAATTGGAACTAGCCCGCCCAATGAACACCAAGCAATCAGTCGGGCGATATATTTTATTGCTGAATCTTTATCAGACTTCACATCATTGTGCCTGCTTTTTGCAAGATAAAGCAGAATTACAGGTACTCCGATAAGAAAATGTGGCTTGATGAGAGCAGATAGTCCCCACAAGATGCCTGCTGCCAGCAGGCGGCATTTAGGGAAGGTCGTCCTCTCTGGAATGAGAAGGACTAAGCTAAACACAAAGGGTAGAAGTGCAAGATACTCACGCTGCATACTCATCACAGGTCCATGCTGAAGATATACCATGGGAAAGACTATGCTTGCGAAAACTGCAACATACTTATCGATGTGTCTGATGCATAGATAGGTCATAGATGAAAGTACCAACAGATATAGCAAATCAAAAACGCGAAATCCCAGGTCCTCATATCCAAATAGCCTACCTTGTATACAACTTACGAAATAGGTGCCGAGCATGTTCATATCGAACAAGTCTCGATACGGAATTACACCATGTTCATTCATAAGGAATCCGACATACAACATCAAAGGGGAATCGTGCACAATGGGCCATCGTAACGATAGTATTACTCGAACTATCAGCAACAAGGCGCAAAGGCAGATTAAGCCGTTAACTATGCGTTTGCTAATATTCACACGTGTCAGCCTAAATTGATTGCTGGGAAATAATCCTCGAACTTATCTTATTGTAAATACCCCAGACTTTTTAAGGCATCGATTGTCTGTTTGTCCGGGTTATTTCCGGGCAATTCTTTTAATCAGCGAATGTAACCGAGGCTTTTCAGCGACTCGATTATCTGCGGGTGCATATTCTTGACCTTGGGTTGAGACATCGTTTTTGCCCGAGCCAGCAATTTACTGTAAAACTGGCCCATTTCCTGGTAAAGATCACGGGCGATTCCCGGCTGCTTGGTAATCAGATCCTCTTTTTGGTGAGGATCGTTACGCCAATTGTAAAGCTCGGCTTTCCGCTTGGCCTGAGGATTCAGGTCTACAATATATGTATAGTGTTGCGTGCTCCAGGCCAGTTTGTCGCTGCCATATAGCGTACCCTCACTGAAGGCCAAGAGATGTTCCTCCGTTTGCCCCATAATGAACGGCATAAGCGAACGTCCTACGAACGAGGCCGGCTTCTCAATCCCCGCCAGGGCAAAGAGCGTTGGCATAACGTCCAACTGCCGTATCTGGGCCTTGACCAGCGATTTAGCATACTGCACTGCCCGGGGTAGTTTCATGATCAGAGGAACCCTGATCAATTCATCATAGACCGTGTGGGCGTGCTCAAAACCTCCGTGTTCCCAGAATTCTTCCCCATGGTCCGAGGTGATAACCAGCGTTGCCTGATCGTACAGGCTCATTTTTTTCAGTCCGTCAACTAACCTTCCGACTTGGGCATCCGAAAAATTGACTTCGCCGTAATAGACCCCTTTGATGTAGTCGGAGTCCTCTGCCGATGGTGGCTTGATACCGTCATCTGTCATCATAGCTTGTCGGTCACTGCCTATGCTGCGGAAGTATTTCCATCCCAGCGGAGGCGAAGGCCTGCGGCGTCCCGCAGTGAATTTTGCCTTGTAGCCGGGCGGAGGATCGTAGTCCAGGTGGGGATCGTAAAAGTGGATAAAGAGAAAGTTCGATTCATTTCGGTGCTGGTGGATTAATTTCAGGGCTGTGTCTATAGTTTCGTCGGCACGGCGGATTCTGTCGTTGTAGGCATGTCTATGATCGTACACATCGAACCCCCGACCGAAGCCCAGCATGGCGCTCGTATAGGCGTTATTACCGAGCCCCAACGTACTAAATCCGTTGCTTTTAAAAACCTCCGCGGCCATGGGCAGCTCCGGCCGAATCGGCGTTACTATCGTCTTTTTGCCCAGGGCCCCGTGAATTGTCGGCCAAGTTCCAGTTAGCAGCGAAGCTATCGACGGCAAGGTCCATCCTGAAGAAGCAATGGCCCGGTCGAACCTGATACCTTCTGCTGATATTTCGTCAATCCGAGGCGAAATTGCAAAACGATTTCCATAACAGCCCAAGGCGTCACGCCGGAGCGTGTCTATCACCACGACGATCATATTGTGCTGTTGGCCGCGGGGCCGGGGCCAAAACCACCAAGAACCCAGCCCCGCGGCCGCCAAGCCCAGGCCGCCGTAGAGCCCGTATTTCAATAGCTGCCGCCGAGTCGGATCGCGTGATGAGCCTTGCTCAACTGCCGGTTTCCCCCTGCGGTCTTGCGAAACCTTCCGCTTGCGTTTTCTAGGCTTTTTATTAACTGTCATACTTTGTCACCTTGCTCGTGCTGCGTGTATCAGAATCGCAAACAATAATTAATCCGCGTCGGATTCCTCGATCCGCTCATCAGCCATCGCGCCTTGTTAGATTCCAGAACAGCTATCACTTTCTTCGCTCGTAATATATAAAACGGAGTCCTTTTTGCAATGTTTGTTCTCCATTCATATCAAGGATGACCTGACGCAGCACATAGTTCTTGGTAAATCTCGGATCATGCAACATTTGCCAATCCGATAGGAACCATGGTTTATCAATAAAGGTACCTTCAGCAGGGCCAACTATTATGAAATCAGGCCTTCTCGATAACACATAACCGCCGTCACCTTTCGAATGTCCCGGCACACGTTGCCAGGGCAATACGGGCTCATCAATCTGTCTCTTTGCTATATGACGATCGTTGAGCCCCAGCATGTCGATGTAGTAATGATTAGGCGCATAATATGGCGTCGACCCTGCAGTATTCAAAGCAATAAGAGAGTTTTTCGGCCAATACTTGGCGATATGTTTTCCTATGATTGTGCCAACGGAAGATGCCGGGTCTTCATGTCGTGGAATGATTTTCTTCGCGCCTATTTGCCCTACTGCTAAGACAAACAGCAGAGAATAAACTGCGATTGTCTTCAGTTTGTCTTTTGGAGATATGATCCTCCTTAGTAACAAATGAACCATATATGCACTAAGCGGGATGACGGGCAGAAGCAGTCGGAAACACTGCATGTGGTCGCCACCAACATAGACAATGTATAACATGTAACTCACAATACAGCTAAAGATGTAAAGAAGCGAAGAATCAAGACGTCTCCTACAGACGGCATAAACAATTGCCAGGATGAGTAAGATGGCTATATACGGAGGAGATCGTGAAAACCTCCATAGATAAAAAAGCCCCACCTTGGCTCTATCAAAACTAAAACCAGTGGCTCTTACATAGAAAGTATTCGGCACGATGTCACCGTAGTAAACTATGGTCCAGATTAAGTATGGAAGTACAGTGACCAGGAATGGCAGGATGAAGCTGCCTATAGTCCGGAAAAGCTTGTGAGGTCTAAGGATAATAATGAAGATAAACGATATGAACGCAAATATGACACCATCCGGTCTTGTCATTATGGCAAAAGAAAAAAATATCCCGCTAAGCAATATTAGCCGTACATTGTTGTTGGGCCTGCTTGCGTACACGAGTGTCATTACACCTAAGGAAGATAATGTGCTAAACAACACCCCCTCCAATCCTCCAAGGATCCAGACTAGCATCGGCGCTGATGTGGATATTATGAAAAAAGAAATCATATCCATTGGATGACCACGGTCTCGTCCACCAAAAAGAATTGGGAAAATAACAGACCATGAAGTCAATATGAAAAAGGCGATAACTGAGATAATGCGTGACGCCAGCCAAAGATCACATCCAAAAAAACCGAGTAGACTGATAAGCAGCAAATGCAAAAAGTTGGTATACCCTTGCACATATTCACCCTTGTTCCAAACTATCCCATCTCCATGGATGAAATTATGAGCATAGCGTAATGTGATATATGCATCGTCGTGGTAAAAAGTGTAGCTCTTGTACAGAATAGGGACAAGGACTGCTGCGCACATAAAGAACACTATGACACGGTATTTTCGAATTGAGATGCTTGAGCTATTCATTTATCGCAAACAACAATTAGTCCGCATCGCGGGCTTCGTTGTGCTCGTCAGCCACAGCTAGCGGCTTGCCGTCCATATACTTGGGAACTGCGACGCCGAACATATCCAAAACAGTCGGCCCCATGTCCATCAATCTGGGATGTTCGCTGTCTATCGGCCGATTGCAGAAAAGAACACCGGGCACAAGACTAGGGTCTATGCAATGGTCACCGCTCCAGGCCTTGGTATTATCATGGAAGACATCTTCAGTGATCTTTCCGATGGCTGTTTCCCAAGATGCCCGATAGCCCCGATGGTAGCCCACAATCAGATTGGGGGCTTCGTTTTTGTAGGGCCCGTGATACACTTCCTGGGCGATGTAAATCTTCTTGATGGCTTGCTTGTTCCTGGCTTGGTCGATCAAACTGGTGAGTTTTTCGGCGATCTCCTGGCTCAATGCTGTGGCTTCGCGGCCGGGATTGACAATACCCTGTGCTTCCCGGCCCTTGATGTTCAGGAAAATGCCCGCTAAACCTATGGCAAAAGCTCGGGTCTGCGCCCAGTCGACCGCAGCAAGGTAGTCTTTATCACGCAGGCCGTCTTTGACCTTAAGGTAGCCGTTGAGTTCAAGCCAGCGGTTTAGATCGACACCGTAACGAAAAGTTGCAAAACCGTGGTCGGAAATAACCATTAGCACATTCTTCTTGCCGTTACACTGTTGCATCGCTTTTCCGACTAGGTCATCCATCCGCCTATATACCTCTTCGATGGCATTGTAGACCCTCTCCTGGTCTGCTTCTCGGTGGGCTGGATGCTCTTTATCGATGTATCGCCAGAATGTGTGCTGAATGCGATCAGTGCCATCAAACACACAGACACATAGCCCGTGCTTGACTTTGTCGAGAGCATCTAGAAACATCTTCTGGCGCTCGTGGTCCATTTCGACACATTGCTGCAGGAAAGCCTCGTCACTTAGAATCTCCTCGTTCAGTGCCCAACTGTCCTCGGCCAAGCCCAGGGTTGCGTAGGAACCCTGACGCTTGACGAGGTAGGTCGAGTAAATACCGGGATAGGCAACAGGCATAACGGGTTTTTCAGGGTCAATGTTAATGGGCGTAACATACAGCTCAAATTCGGGTTTGGTCCGGAGCAGCAGAAACTTACATATGCCACGGACCTTCATGCCGAGGCCGGTCTTGAACTTAACCTTTACCCACTCGGTATATTGGTCTTTCTTGAGTCTAAGCGTCTGGCCGTTTACCTTTATATCGGCCGAGGCCTCATCCCTAATTGTGACCACAAACGGGCATTCTAAAACTCTCCTGTCTCTGCGAAGCGGGTTCTCAGCCCCGATCAGGGTTGATTTTATTTGGTTACCTTCTTGAGTAACACAGAAACGCTGCCCACCGGTGTGTCCATCGTTGCCCTGCGTGCAGGTGGTATAGAAGGAAAACATCCCCTGCGTGCCTCGCAGGTCCGGCACGCACATTGCTGAGAGTTGCACACCTCGGAATTTTTCCGGCGGAAAGGTGATAGGAACGCGGATGACTGTGCTAAAGATGCCGTGCTCACCGAGGCTCTTCCAGAACGTCTTGCTCTTGCGGAGCATGCGGATATCGGATTTACCTACGGGGAATTGATACTTGCCCAGAGATATCTTTCGCCGGGGACCCCTAATGTCCACAGAACTGAGCTTCGGTATATAGGTCCGTTTATCACGGGTCAGAAAATCAAAAATATTGTGCTTGCCCGGATTGACGCCGGTTTGAAACGAGGACCAGGCCACCGGTGAAATAGAAGGAATTGTAGTAGCCAAGGGCTTAAAACAGCCCTGATCGCGAAGCTTGGCCAGGTTGGGCAGCTTTCCCTCGGCCAGCAATTTCCCGGTCATCTCTGGATCCATACCGTCCAAGCCCAGGACGACAAACCGCTTGACCCGGCTACGGGCGAAAGCGTGGCGATATCGAATCGCACGGATACAGTAGCGAATAGGCCAGCTTAACAGGGCCAACACCGCTGAAAGTATGGCCAAGAACATGGCCAGCAGAGAGGCCCCGAAGGTAAAGCCCGCCCCCGGGCCGATATAAGCCTGAGCCTGCTCGGGAATTGCTAGAATGGCAATAGCAGCTAAAAGCAGAAGATTTAAATTTTTACGCTGGCGGTTCAAAGACATTCTCTTAGTGACTCACTAAGGAGTGATGATTCCTCCCGCAACGATATCGTGTCCACGAACTGCTACAAAACGGCCAAGTTCAGGAAAGTCGTAGAACCTCTCCACAACAATTGGAGCCTTTGTAGTGATGGTCAGTTCGGCAATTTCGTTGTTCCTGAGTTCAGCTGCTTCCTCTTCAATAATTTCAAGGGAAGATGAGTCTATTCGTCGATGGATCTTGCAGCCCTTGATGGCTATTTCCTGTGTGGCACACTTGATCAGCAGCTTCTCATCGGCGGTCATGGGCTGACGACTCATCCAGAACAGACTGGCTTTGAAGCTATCTGTGATTTGCGGCTGCGAGTCGGCCGCGCAGGCGATCTGCCCTCTCTCGACGAAAAGCGAATTTTCCAGGGTAACCCCGATGGACTCGCCGGCCGAGGCCGATTTCAGGGGCGGTTTCATAAATTGCTCGATGGACTGTATCTTACTACGGCTGGCGGACGGCAGAAAAACAACATCCTGGCCCCTACAGATTGTGCCGGATTCGACACGACCAACGAGTATCCGTTTGTCGCCTATCTTATAGACATCCTGTATGGGAAATCTCATCGGTTTATCTGCCGGTTTACTGGGCACAGTAAACTTATCCAGCATCTCAAGAAATGTCGCCCCAGCATGCCAATCCATATGACTTGACCTTGTGGCTACATTGTCGCCTTCCTTAGCCGAAATGGGCAGGATTTGCATGGGCTTGATTCCGATGGAGTCGCAGAACTTCAGCACATCGTCCGTGACTTCCTCGAAGCGCTGCTTGCTAAACTTCACTCTATCCATTTTATTGATCACCACGGCGATCTGCTTTATCCCAAGCATGCTAAGCAGATATGCATGACGCCGGGTCTGCTCGCGCACACCTTCGGCTACATCGACAATCAGGACTGCAGCCTCGGCCTGGGAAGCGCCCGTGATCATATTCTTGGTGAACTCTACATGTCCAGGCGCATCGATTATGACGTAGTCGCGTTTATCGGTATGGAAAAAGGCCTGAGCGGTATCGATGGTGATTCCCTGGTCGCGTTCTTCTTGCAAGTGATCCATCATGAAAGCGAATTCGACATCGCGGCCGAGTTCCTTTGATATCTTTTCGATCTCCGCGATTTTTTCCGCTGGTAGTGAATTAGTATCGAAGAACAAACGTCCAATCAGGGTGGATTTGCCATGATCAACGTGTCCCACAATAACAAATTTAAGCTTTTCTTTGTACATTGCTTCCCTCTTACATGTAGCCAAGGGCTCGCAGTTTTTGCATTGTGTAGGCCGATTCCTTGTCCTGGGCACGGCCCGCTCTTTCGGCGGTCGTCGTCGTCTCGAGTTCTTCAACGATCTTATCGATTGTATCTGCTTGCGAATCGATCGGCCCACAACAGGTATGGCAGCCTATGGACCTATAGCGTTTGCCATTCTTGGCGAAGTAAAGCGGGCAGACGGGGATATTTTCTCGCTGAATGTAGCGCCATATGTCGATCTCGGTCCAATGGAGCAGAGGATGCACCCGAAGATGTGTCTGATCGTCGGCACTGGATTTGAATTGATCCCAGAGCTCCGGCG
Organism: Actinomycetes bacterium; assembly: GCA_030614915.1. GTDB lineage: Bacteria > Planctomycetota > Phycisphaerae > JAACET01 > JAACET01 > JAACET01. The sequence goes on from JAUXAG010000003.1 coordinate 144,735, forward strand.
GCTGATCTTTATAGTTCCACTTAAACTCACTGTCCCGTGGAGAGAAATAGCGTTCTTTGGCCCGGATACCATGCTCATCCCTACGGATACCCAGCAGTAGGGCTTCAAACTTTTCCCGGGCGATGGTCATTTTTAGGGCTTGGGTCTTGAGAGCATTGCAACAAGCCAACTTATCGCTGGCTTCTGGGCCCATCCCTGCCGCCAGGGCTTCTTCGTTTTGGCTGATGATCAATCTCAGGCCAAACTCTTTGCTATACTTATCACGAAAGTCATATATCTCGGGAAACTTGTAGCTCGTATCAATGTGCAGCAGCGGGAAGGGCAGCTTTCCAAAGAAGGCCTTGCGGGCCAGCCATAAAAGGGTGGTCGAGTCTTTGCCGATGGACCACAGAAGTGCAAGCTTCTTGAACTGAGCGTATGCCTCGCGAATCACGTAAATACTTTTACTTTCGAGTTCATCAAGTATATTCATTTTTCATTCGTCCTTACAGGTAGCCTAGGTTCTTTACTCAAACTGACCGATTTTGCGATACGTTGTCATTGCGAGCAACCGCTTTGCGGTTGCGTGGCAATCTCAATCTCAAAAACGAGATTGCTTCGTCGTTCGCCAAGCTCACTCCTCGCAATGACATACAGCAAGCTTCCTCTAGAAACCGGTCAGTTTGAGTTAGTTTAGCTGGAAAACCTAAAACGGTCAATGTATTTGCCCTGACGATAAACAAGTCCGACGGCTGGCATTTTCGTCTTGGCTACACCGAGTTTAAGAGAATACTGGCCAGCATAAGTGCCTTTTTAAAAGAGTTTTACGTACTTAAATTAAAAAATCGGTGATTAATGTAAAATCTTCTTGACATTATGTAATCTATAGCGTACATTGTGTCCGATGTAGGTTACATTAGTGCCCATTGTCCTGGGAGGACTATCATGGTTCGGGAACAAAAACAGGCGTGGTGCTTGCTTGGTCTGTTTGCAGCGGCATTCTCCATATCCACGTTGCTCATTCTGCTGGTTAGTGTGAAGCTAGCGCCGCTGGGATTTGGGGTCTTTTTCCTTGGGTTTTTCGTGCCATTGGTGGGACGCAAAAAGCGAGACGAGGCCGAAGTGGATATGGACGAACGCGACAAAATGATCGCTCAGAAAGCGACCCTGGGCGGTGCGATGTTATCGATGACTGTCTTCATGTTGGCCTGTTTGATTACTTGGTCTGTCTACAGGAATCAAAACAAGGAGTCCATTTCCATTGAGGCCCTACCTCTCATAGTCAACGCTGGGGCCATGACATTTTGGATTGTTAGATCCATCATGGTTGTTGTCCTGTATGGTCGGGAGAGAAGTGATGGGCAGAATTAAGCGGAAGGAGCGGATCAGATGAACAGACAACAAAAACTGGCCTGGTTCAACCTAGTCATTTTGGTATTCAGTCTCTTGCTTAGCAGCACGGTCGTTATCTGGATGGCAGTTGTGCTTAAGGCCGGTCCCATTGCTCTAAGCGGCTTCGGATTGTTCGCCATTTGCCTGCTACACCTCTTGGGGCCAGCTGTTTTCCCCAAGAAGCGCAAAGCGGGCCAGGTCCTCTTTGACGAACGCGATGCCGAAATTGCTCGGCGAGCGCTTTCCTATGGTGACGTTACCTCGAACGTGTTCTTTGTATCCACATTCGTCTGCGCCCTGCTTGCCCTCGGGTTTGAAGGCTCTGTCCGGGTCGCATCGCTTGGCCTAATCATCGGTGGTGCCTATTTTGTGTCAAAGGTGACCGAATCACTCACCACGCTGATTCTTTACGGTCGGGAGAGAACTGATGGCCAAGACTGAGTTGAAGAATCGGATTCGTCGGCTGCGCTTCGACCACGAGGAGATGACGCAGCAGGAATTGGCCAATCGGGCGGGGGTTACGCGCCAGACGATTATTGCTATTGAGGGCGGCAAATATGCACCGTCGTTGATGCTGGCCTTTCGCATTGCCCGAGTGTTTGGGCTAAGGGTCGAAGAGGTTTTTGAGTACGAAGGTCCAGAACCAGATCAAGGTTCAGGCAAGAAGGAATCGGCAGGAGGGAATGTGTCATGACCAGATTACAGAAGGTTGCAGTTTTCAATATTGCGATGATGATAGTCGCGGCTGGATTGGTACTAATGCTGTTTCACCTGACCGGTTCGAGCTTCTCGTTGTGCGGGATGGTGATTCTGGCAGTACTGTACTTCAATCGCTGGATGTTCAAGGGAAAGGACGGACCAAAGTGGGATGAGCGGGAAAACAAGATTGCCCGCCGAGCAGCACTAATCGGATATTGGGTTTTTTGGATGTTCTTTTTTATGTCAGCCTGGCTGTACGCTACGGTCATCGGTAGGCGTATTGTTGTGCCGCTGTGGTGCTTTACGTTTGTTCCGGTGGTGGGGGCTTATATACTTCTCATCTCTATGATGCTGGCGGTGATCTGGCTGGCCCGGGAACCCCAGGGGGGCAGGGGGAGGGTGGTTGGATTCTGCCTTTTAGTCATTCTTTTGGCCCTGCCGTTGGTTGGCACAGGTGTGCTGTTGGCCAGGGGGTTTGAGACACCATTTGCCGGGAGCTACCAGGCCGACGAATGGCATGTTACATCTGGCGGGGAAGTTGAGGCCCATTCGCGGATCAATCTTACACGCTGGCCCAAGGACTTCCGAGCCATGCCAATAACGCTTCCTTATGAGAACGCCAAAGTCAAGTCGGCCACGTTCGGGGCAAAGCCAGTCCAGTTCCGCGAGTTGGAAAACGGGAGCTATGAACTGGAGTTGGGCGAGAGATTTGCTGCCCCGTTCGACATGACTGTAGAGGTTGTCTGGACTGTTCCGCTCGGCGAGCTGGAAAGTGCACCGCCGCAATGGTTGGGTCCATATCGGGCCAGGCTCAGGAGCTTGATTCCGACCAACTCGCTTTCGCTCAAGGTGCTGTTGGAGCCGGGCTGTGGTTTTGAGTTTGTGGGAGGGGGCGACAATCGGTGGACGTATCCTTTCACGCACATGCGTGGCGACGGCATCTACAGCGAAAAGCGGGGATCATGCTCAATGTGCATTGTCCGAGCCGATGCGAAAGCTGATGTAAAAAAGCAATAAAGGTACTTAGCTGAATTTTTCCTGGCAGATGATCTCGGCGGGGGATTTTCGGGGGCGGGCTGGGGGCGACTCGGCTGGGTATCCCAAGGGCAAAACGTGGACGACGACAGCATCGGCGGGCACGGCTAAGAGTTTGGCGACGGCATCTACCGCCAGGAATGGGGATCATGCTCTATGTGTATTCGCCGGCTCGGGGCAAATAACAAGTAACAAATGACTGATGACTAATAACTAATAACTCTGTTCTTCGTGCTGAGTAATCCTCTTATTGGAAGTGAAAATCTCTTAGCTGAATTTTGCCGGCAGGTGCCTTCACCAAGGGGCTTCGAGAGAGATAAATCAGAATTATTGGAACGTTCCTCGCTTAAGGTTGTATAACACAATAGAAGCCCAATTCGCGTTCTGGGAAGATTTGGATGACTGAGGAAATCAGGATCATTCGGCAGGTGCTCAACGGCCATACGGATTCTTTTGAGCTGTTGGTGCAAAGATACCAGAAGCCTATCGTGCGGATGATTAGAAATATCACCGGGGACAGCCAAGCCTGCGAAGATATCGGACAAGATGTGTTTTTCACGGCTTACAAGAAGTTGGCCTCCTTTGATTCAGCCCGGAGCAAATTCTCCACTTGGCTTTTTACGATTGCCAAGAACAAGAGCCTAAACGCACTGAAAAAGAAGAGACCCATTAGCCTGGCAGAGATGTCGGAGAAAGCCGATTACCACAATCCGGGGGATAAGCTGGCTCAAAAGGAGGTTGTTGCCGAGTTCGACAAAGCCCTGCAAGACTTACCAAAGAGGCAGAGAATGGCATTTGTTTTAGCGGAGTTTGAAGAATTACCATATGAGGAAATTGCCCAAATTGAAGGGGTCCGGATCGGTACCATCAAGTCCAGGATCAATAGGGCAAGAAAGAAGTTGGCTGCGGCCATGAAAAGTCGCCTGGGAGATATTCGATGAAGATCACAGAGAGATATCGAGCCTGGGCAGAGCAAAAAAAGCAAATCGACATAAGCGATGGTTTCGCGGGAGAGCTGATGACTCAGGTCCGTCAGTATCAAGATACTAAAGAGAAAGGCTTGTTCGATTCTCAACAGTTTCTTGAATGGCTATCCGGCCGTTTCTGGGCCAAGGGCGCATTGGCAGTCATCGCAGCCGGGCTGGGTTTTGTCAGATTAGTATGTGTAATCGTCACCATTCTAAACGGAGTAAATGTAAATGGCTGAACAAAGAGTTAACATAAGAAACAAAAGACGTATGTGGGTAGCCATAATGTTGTCGCTGATCATGCCTGGTTTGGGGCAGGTATACTGCGGAAGATTGGCTAGAGGCCTCGTCCTCACTTTTCTGAATATGTTGCCTTTGCCCATAATCATGAGCCTGCTCTTAGCAAGCAATGCTGCAATCGTAGTGCAGCAGATAGTCGGTCTGATTATAGCAGGTGGGTTGGTACAGTTGGTGGCCATCATAGATTCGGCCCGCCTCGTAAAACGAACGAAAATGGATTATGAACTGAAAGACTACAACAGATGGTATGTGTATGTACTTTTGATTCTTACTATTACAGTAGGTAGTGCCGGCAGCGGGTTATACCTAAGAGATCAAGCACTGGAAGCTTTCGTTGTTCCAGTAGGCTCTATGTATCCGACGATTTTCCAGGGTGATCGATTGCTGGCAAATAAGACGGCCTACAATAATGCTGATCCCCTAAAAGGCGATATCATAGTATTTCGTAATCCGCATAATCGCAAAGAGAACTACGTCGAAAGGGTCGTGGCCCTTGCGGGCGATACGGTCGAAGTTAGAGATAGTGAACTGTACATCAACGGAGAAAAACTCAAACGGGAAAGACTATCCGACTCCCCGTTGGCTACCCTGAAGCCGAAGATGAAGGGAGAGGTGTTTTACGAGTTCAACGGTCAGGCCAAGTACAAAATTATTATGGTATCTCCGAAAGGGGGCAAGAAATTTTCCTCGATGGATTTCCAGCAAATAACCGTTCCCAAGTATCATTGTTTTGTGTTGGGCGATAATCGCAATAATTCGCTGGACAGCAGATTTTTCGGTTCCGTGGCTATAGCGAGCATCAAAGGCAGATTCGATTATCTTTACTTCCCGGCTGAGCGTTGGTCGCGATTTGGAAGTCTGAAGAATCGATAGAAACGTTTAGCTGAATTTTTCCTGGCAGATGACCTCGTCGGCGGATTTTCGGGGGCGGGCAGGGGGCGACTCGGCTGGATATCCCAAGGGCAAAACGTGGACGACGACAGCATCGGCGGGCACGGCCAAGAGCTTGGCGACGGCAGGGGCGTCGAAGGCTCCGATCCAGCAGCTTCCCAGGCCCAGCTCGGTGGCGGCAAGGGTGATGTGGTCGACGGCGATGGCTAAATCGACGGCGGCGGCGGATTGGCCGGAAGCCATGAGGCGGGTGGGATTGGTGGAACAGGCAGCAATGACAACGGGGGCCTGGGCGATGAAGGCTTGATTGTGACAGGCCTTGGCCAGGGCCTGGCGAGCTTGGGGGTCCTGAACGACGACGAACTTCCAGTCCTGGCTGTTGGAGGCTGAGGGGGCCAAACGGGCGGCCTCGAGGAGCCGTTGGAGCTTTTCGGGCTCGATAGGCTTGTCCTGATAGGAGCGGACGCTGCGGCGGGTCTTGATGGCTTCGATGACGTTCATGAGCACACCTCCGGTGTAAATGATCAAGCAACGCGGAGCGTCCTTCGGAAAATCAAAATGCAAATATCAAGCATACATAGCAAAATGCAAAAAAGGAAGAAAAGATTTACAGCTATGATAGCATTTGTTGTCTTGCTCAAAACTCAGTCAGCGGTTATAAATGGTTGAAGGCGAACTAATTGAACCCCCGGCGCAGAGCCGGGATAACCCCCGGTAAAACCGGGGGCTAAATATAAAGAACTGGGGGTTTAGGGAAAATCGGGCGCAAGAGGATTTTTCAGTTTGAGGACAATTACTTATGAGCAGAGCTAAGATCAGCATTATCGGGGCGGGTAACGTGGGGGCCAGCGCAGCGTGCTGGGCAGCGGCTAAGGAGCTGGGCGACCTGGTACTGGTGGACGTGGTAGAGGGTTTGGCAGCAGGCAAGGCGCTGGATTTGACCCAGGCTGGGCCAATCGAACGCTACGACGCGAAGATCAGCGGAAGCACTGAATACGAGGAAACGGCTGACTCGGATATCGTGATCATCACGGCCGGTTTGCCGCGCAAGCCGGGCATGAGCCGAGATGATCTGCTGTCTAAGAACGTGGCTATCGTGCGGGAGGTTACAGAGCAAGTGGCCAAGTATTCGCCGGGTGCGATTTTGATGGTGGTGGCGAATCCGCTGGATGCGATGGTTTACGCGGCCCATAAGGTTTCGGGCTTTGATACCAAACGGGTGATGGGCATGGCTGGGATTCTGGACATCAGCAGATACCGGGCTTTTATAGCTATGGAGTTGAATGTCTCGGTGGAAGATATCAATGCCTTGCTGATGGGCGGGCACGGTGATGATATGGTGCCATTGCCGCGATATACGTCGGTGGCGGGGATACCGCTCGAGGAACTGCTCAGCGCCGAGCGGATTGAAGCTATCGTAGAGCGGACACGCAAAGGCGGGGCGGAGATTGTGGGGCTGTTGAAGACAGGCTCGGCCTATTATGCGCCGTCGGCGGCAGTGGTGCAGATGGCTGAGGCGGTGCTGAAGGATAAGAAACGGATTTTGCCGTGTGCGGCCTATTGCGATAAGGAATACGGGGTGGGCGGTTACTTCGTGGGCACCCCGGCGGTGCTGGGGGCCGGCGGAGTGGAAAAAGTGATCGAGGTAAAACTCAGCGAGCCCGAACGCAAACTCTTCGAGGCCAGCGTAGCGCACGTGAAGGAGCTGGCAGGGCAGGTAGATAAGTTGCTCTAAGGGCTGGGCCAGGGGCGAATGCGGTGGTGAGAATTACTTATAAAGATGTTGTCGAGGCGGTACGGCAATTGGCCGTGGATGTGGCGTTCAATCTGCCGGCGGATGTGCGAAGGGCGATAGAGACTGCTATCGAAGCCGAATCTTCGCCGCAAGGGCGTGAGTATCTGGAACAGATCCTGGAAAACGACCGATTGGCCCAGCGGGAAAAGCTGCCATTGTGCCAGGATACGGGCCTGGCCGTGCTCTTCGTGGATCAGGGCAATCAGGTGCAGGTGGCAGCGCCGGCGGAGCATCCGGAGGCTACACTCACCGATGCGATCAATGAGGGTATCCGGGCCGGCTATGAACAAGCCTATCTGCGCAAGAGCGTAGTGGCGGAGCCGCTGAACGAACGGCGAAACACGGGTACGAACACGCCGGCGATTATCCATCACCGCTGGGTGGCCGGGAGCGAATTGACCATCAGCCTGTTGGCCAAGGGCGGCGGGGCGGAGAATAAATCGAAATTAGCTATGCTCAAGCCGTCCGACGGGCGCGAGGGGGTGGTGGATTTCGTGCTCGATACTCTCAGGTTAGCCGGGGCGGACGCCTGCCCGCCGTTCGTGGTGGGGGTGGGAATAGGGGGCGACTTCGAGACGGTGGGGCTGTTGGCCAAGCGGGCCCTGCTTCGCAAGATCGATTCAGCCCACCCGGACAAATACTATCGCCAGTTGGAGAATGAATTACTGGGCAAGATTAATGCCTTGAAGATCGGCCCACAGGGCATGGGCGGCGATACCACAGCCCTGGCGGTACTGATAGAAACGGCCCCTTGCCACATTGCGTCGCTGCCGGTGGCGGTGAACATCGAGTGCCACTCGCATCGGCACAGGTCGGTAACTTTACGAGGGGGCGAAGATGGCTGAAGTTGTCCAGCTCAGACCGCCGTTGGACGAAGAGGCGGTGCGTTCGCTGCACGCGGGGCAGGCGGTGCTGATCAGCGGGCCATTGCTTACGGGGCGGGACGCAGCCCATAAACGACTGTACGATCTGCTGCAAGCCGGTGGGGAGTTGCCGGTGGACCTTGCGGGGGAGCTTATTTATTTTGTCGGCCCAACGCCGGCCAGGCCGGGCAGGGTAATCGGCTCGGCTGGGCCGACCACCAGCAGCCGGATGGACGCCTATTCGCCGGCTCTGTTGGCTACGGGGTTGCGGGGGATGATCGGCAAGGGCTATCGTGGGCCGGGGGTCCGCGAGGCCCTGGTCAAATACGGAGCGGTGCACCTGGCAGCCGCGGGGGGGTTGGGGGCTCTGTTGGGAAGTAAGATTACTGGTTCGGAGATTCTGGCTTACGAAGATTTGGGCCCGGAGGCCATTCGCCGACTTGTTGTGCAGGATTTCCCCGCAGTGGTTGCCTACGACGCCCACGGCAAATCGATCTACGATCGCTGACTGTTGGCAGGCCGAAGAATATAAGCAAACCAAGAATAACTGGAAATAGGCAACTGTCCCTCATGTCCCCTGCGTGAATAAATGACTCAAGCCAATCCACATAGTTGTTGCACACACGGATAATGCTAGTACCACAGCCAGTGCATTACCCAAGATACAACTGAACAGAATGCGGCCACTGAGCGTTCCGCGGCGGGTTTGCTTGACGTTCAGAATACATTCCATCACATAGACTACTGCAAATGTGAATGTGCTAATCGACATGATAAGCATCCCGCATCCAATGCCGAAGCGAGTAGTTTGCCAACTCTTCTTCAAAAGACCCCGTGCCGCTCCCTCAATTACCGGGCCGGATAACATTGTAACCACTGCCACGACAAAGCAGGCAATAAACACACGCCACAGGAAATTTTGCTTTTTTACCAGTGAATCACTCGGGTCTCGTTTTCTGTTCTTGCCGCTAATCAACATCTTCTCCAATAAGCTTTGGGTTATGGTTATTAGTTTTCCAGTTTTCCGGCTGCGAAATCAGCGTAATCAGCGTCAAAAAACTTCCCTTCTTTCTTCTAATCTGTGTTCATCAGTGAAATCTGTGGCTAATTCTCTTTCTGTATTTCTTTCTGTGCGGAGGCAGCTATCTGTGGCTAATTCTTCTGCCTTTCACCACATTTTATCTTCTGCGTATGGCCCGGTGGGGCCCTTGGGCTTGGGCTTGGGTACGGCGTCAATGATGGGAGCGGCTACGGTGAGGTCGTCGCTGGTAACTATGCGGATGTTTCGCCAGGAACTGGGCAGCACGGTGGCAGCCGTTCCGGCGGCGGCGACAAGGTCGGCGTCATCGGCGCAGCCCTTGGCGAACTCGGCGCGCTTGGCGTAAGCGTCGCGAAGAATCTGAGCTTTGAATATCTGAGGGGTCTGGGCGAACCAAAGGTCGGCTGAATCGAGGATGGCGGAGATCTTCTTGTCCTTATCGACCTTCCTTATATTCTGGCGGAGGGGGGCGGCCAGCATGGCGGCGCCGGTCTTGGCGGCTGTTTCGATGAGCTTATCTATCTGCATGGCGCTGACGGCTGGGCGAGCTGCGTCGTGAACGGCAATCAAGTCAGCATCGGCAGGAATCTGCTCCAGTGCAGCAGCAACGCCGTCGAAGTGGTCCTTGCCAGCGACTACTTTAACCGAGGCGAAGGCCAAGTGCGGGCCGTACTTGGTCTTTATCTGCTCTGCTTTATCCTGGGCTACAAGCAAGACGGTAGCGCAGACGTCGCCGCGGGCAATGAACAGCTCCAGGCTGCGCATGAAGACTTCGCGGCCTTTGACCTTGGCAAAACACTGACTTTGACCTGGACCTGCCAACGTGGAAACGATTACGCCAACCTTGGCCACTGCGATTCTCCTAAGGCTTCGACTGATTAGGCTCGTCGGAATTGGTCTGCTGCTGGTCTTCATCGTCATGCAGGTCTTCATCATCGTCGATTTTCCACTTCTCCGACTCGTCCATGTCGTCCAGTTCTCGCTCGACGTGTTTGAACATCCGCTCCTGCAGGGGAGCCAACCGGCGGTAATACTCGAGGGTGGCCTGGTAGGCCCGGACCATCGAGTCGATCTTGAGCAGGAGCCACTTGTTTATGCACTCCGGCTCCTTGACGTTGGAGAAGGGGTCGCAACTGAAGGACAACTGGCCGGAAGGGTCTACTTTGCAAAGCTCGCAGTCTTTACAGTTAATCATGGTATGCTCCAGTGTGGTCTGGCCCCATAAAGCCTAGCAGCAATGCTCTTCAAAGTCCAGAGGCACGGCGTGATTCAGGCTGGAGGCTTAAGGCGTAACTTTGCGGCTAGCAGGTGGGCTAATCGTGTCGGTTCGGGCAAGCGATAGCGGCAGGCCAGGGCAAGGACTATGCGGCTGGCCTGGTCGAGGTCAACTAGATGGCCGACGGAGACGTAGAGGCACTTTACGGCCCGGCGGGTGCGGAGGACGCGTCCGATGACTTGGCCGTCTTTGTCCAGCAGGTCCGTGGAAGAGCCCCTGGCCAAGCCGGGCTGGCGGTGCTGACCGGTCAGGCGGCTCTTGGCGCAGCCTACGCAGGGCAAGCCGGAGAGGACGCCCACATGGCTGGCTAAGCCCGCACGGCGAGGGTGAGCTTTCCCCTGAGCGTCGAGAATTACCAGGTCCGGCCGGCGGGGTAACTTTTGCAGGGCCCGCAGAACTACGGGGGCCTCGCGAAAACTCAACAGGCCGGGAATGTAGGGGAAATCAAGGTCGGCCCAGGCGTGCTGCTGTTCGAGTACAGTAAAGCCCTGGCCGGGGACAGGAGCCTTCTCGCCCAGCCAAGGGTCCTGCAATTGCAGCAATACGACGGCGGCGACAATCTTGTCTTTCGCGGGGGCAATAGCAGCGTCCACACCGGCGACCAAACGGATGGGCCGACGCAGGGGGCGCTCTATTATTCGAGAACCAATCTGCTTTTGAATGCTGATGGCCTGGGCGGGACTGACTTTCCAAAGGTGATGAAAGCCCCCGGACATGAGCTACTCCTGACGGCCGAGAGCAACAGGGGGCACTGCCCCTGACAACAACTGCGTCCGAACAAGCTTAGTGCTCCCACCTGCTGAGATGCCCGGGCTCATCAGTGAGCCAGAAGGTCTCTACATCCTCGGGCAATCCTTCCAAGTCGCTTTGGATGCGTAGATCGCGTCGTTCTATCCGGCGAGCGGTACGTTCGGTTTTGGGTCCTTCGGGGGCACACCCGCTTACAATACTCAGAGCCAAAACCAGCAACAGAATTGCCAAAAGTCTTTTCATTAGAAATCTCCCAGTCCTCTTGTATTCTAGCCGAGCCGACCGCGGAGACTTGTATATCCCAGGAGTCCAGGCCTGTCAAGACAAAAGTAGCGGGGGTTTTGGGGGGGTAGAAAGGTCAGGCGGGCAAGCGGAGGTGATCAGCCAAGCGATTCTGGAGCTCGTGGGCACTGAGGCCTTCTTCCAAGGAGCCGCTAAGGGCCAAGGATATCCTGCCGGTCTGCTCGGAGACGACTACAACGGCGGCATCAGATTCGCTGCTGAGGCCCAGAGCAGCCCGATGGCGCGAGCCGAGGGAGCTGGTTCGTTCGTCCATTTCGGCCAAGGGGAACTGACAGCGGGCCGCCAAGACGTGATCGCCCCTGATGATAACGCCCATATCGTGGAGGGTGGATCCGGGCCAAAAAATACTCGTCAGCAGTTCGGTGCTAACGCGGGCATTGAGCCTGACGCCGGATTCGGCGAGGCTTCCGAGCTTGACTTCACCTTCCACGGCCATGACGGCGCCTATCTTGTTCTTAGAAAAACTGGTGGCGGCCCGGACTATGTGGCTGATAACATCCTGGGTTTCGTCGACCGGGCCCCAGAAAAACCTGGTCTGTCCGACGTGCATGAGCGCCCGGCGGAGCTCGGGCTGGAAGACGATGACTACGGCAATGAAACTGGGCCACATGAGCGTGCTGAAGAGTAGCTTAATGCGGTCCCATTCGAGTCTCTTGGCTGCCAAGTTGATTATGAGATAAAACACAGCCAAGAGAAACAGGGCTCCTTTGAAGAGCCTGGCACCGCGGGTGCCCCGCAGGAAACGGACGACCCACCATACGATCACACCGATGACCAGCAATTCGACCACAACAGTGAACAGGGATTCACTGTTGTAGATACGTCTGAGATAATCCTGAACAGCCTGTAATGATTCGACGAACACTTCTATGAGCCTCCAGAGGGTTGCCAGAAACATTATACCAACTAATCAGGATGCGGGGAAGGACTCCTGGCGGAATTTCAGGGGTCAGACCGCCCAGCCTTTTGGATTGCCGGGAAGGAGCGTGTGCATTACACTGGGGCCTGAGATTGTTGCTATCAGGGCGATTGTGTCCAGCTGGGGCTGTTGAGCCTGGGCCAAAGGAGCCAGCCGTGCCAAGATTATCGCTGCCGAACCGGGTAACTATAACGCGAGTGCTGCTGATAGTACCCTTTGTGGTGCTGGTGCTCTATCAGAACAAGCTGAGGTTTGTGGATTGGGCTCGGTACACGGCTATGGGGATATTCGCGGTGATGGCCTTCTCCGACGCCCTGGACGGCTATCTGGCGCGTCGGACGGGGCAGCGGAGCCGGTTGGGCTACTTCCTGGACCCTTTGGCGGACAAGCTGCTGATCACGGCGGCGTGTATCCTGCTGGCTATCGAGAGTACCGGTGTTGAAGGTGCACTGCTTCCGGGCTGGGTGGTGGTAGTTATCATCGGCAAGGATGTTCTGTGGTTTGCCGGGGTGCTGACCATCCAGTTTGTTACGGGGCACTTAGCCATTAGTGCAAGCAGACTGGGCAGGGCCTGTACCTGTGCCCAATTGGCTATGGTCATGGGGATACTGCTTTTTCCGGATATTTCCAGGGTATGGGCCGGGGCGGCCTGGTGGCTGACCCGCTCGTTATGGTGGATTGCAGCGAGCTTGGGGGTTCTGACTCTGGCGAACTATACTCGGATCGGAATTAGACAGCTGGGCGAGAACTCCAGCCAAACTGAAAAAGCATGATAGGATTAGATGTAATAAAATTGGTGTTTTTCGGCGGTAGAAAACCATGGCATTTAGTAGCATTCCGGAAGTTTTGGCCGAGCTTCGAGCCGGCCGAATGATCATTCTGGTCGATGACGAATCGCGTGAGAATGAAGGTGATCTGGTCTGCGCGGCAGAGAAGATAACGCCGAAGATGGTCAACTTTATGCTGCGCTACGGCCGAGGGCTGATGTGTCTGACGCTCTCGAGCCGGCGGTGCCAGAAACTTCAACTTTACCAGCAGGTTTCAGATAACACCGCAGCGATGGGTACGGCCTTTACGATTACCATCGATGCTCACCCGCGTTTTGGCTTGACCACCGGAGAATCGGCAGCCGAGCGGGCCCTGACCATCCGCCAGGCAGTCAAGGAAGACTGTACGGCCGAAGACCTGGTGCGCCCGGGACACGTATTCCCGGTTCGAGCCAAGCTGGGCGGGGTTCTGAATCGAGCCGGGCATACTGAGGCCTCGGTGGACCTGGCCCGCTTGGCGGGCCTGAAAGATGCGGGGGTTATTTGCCCTATCCTTAATGAGTCGGACGGGACCATGGCCCGGCTGGGCGAGCTGACCAAATTGGCTGGAGAACACGGCCTGAAGGTGGCTACTATTGCCGACCTGATCGACTATCGCCGGCATCGCGAGACGCTGGTCAAACGGCTGCAGCAGGTGTCGCTGCCCACGGCTTACGGGGAGTTTACTCTGATTGGTTACGAGAGTCCCTTCGATAGCCAGCCACACCTGGCCCTGTGCAAGGGCGGTGTGGGCGAACTGGACGATAAAGGCCAAGTCATAGTGCATCCGGAGCCGGTGCTGGTGCGAGTGCACTCGGAGTGCCTTACCGGCGATGTGTTCGGCTCGCAGCGCTGCGAATGCGGTCCGCAATTGGCCGCGGCTTTAGAGATGATCGAAAAAGAGGGCAAAGGAGCGCTGGTCTATCTTCGCCAGGAAGGGCGGGGGATCGGCCTGGCTAATAAGCTCCACGCCTACGTGCTGCAGGAAAAGGGGCTCGACACGGTGCAGGCCAATCAGGAGCTGGGCTTCGAGGCGGATCGGCGGGATTACGGGATCGGCTCGCAAATCCTGCGAGACCTGGGGCTGCGGCAACTGCGGCTGTTGACCAATAATCCACAGAAGATTTACGGACTCCAAGGCTATGGGATGAAGATTGTCGAGCGGATCGGCTTAGCTATTGAGCCCTGCCCGCACAATATCGACTATCTCAAGGCCAAGAAGGACAAGTTGGGGCACATGCTCTAGTCAGGACGCTGTAATTCTGGTGCCGGCGTTGGGCCCAAACTGACGGTCGTTTGCCATACCTCCAGCCACCTGTTTATCTCGGCGGTGGTCAGCCGAGACCCCAGCAATGATTCTCCAGAGTTTGCCGAGGCCAAGGAGAAGGCCACAGCCGAAGAGCTCATCGGGCGAATTACCAGCATAGCAGAAGGAATTACCTAGAGGCTGTTTTTTTTCTTGATCATTGTACAGCAAGTGATATAATCGCGATCGCAGGTAGCTAGTGGGTGATCCCTTTGCGGGCTCTAGCAGTCTGTTCATTATGCCCAATCCGTTCGGGGGCAAGTCGTGCCAGTCGTGCAGGATAATTGGAACATAAGACAGGGGCAGGTGAGCCTTTGTCAGGTTATTCAATCAAGTCTCGCGGCTTCTATAGGAAAGGGACAGAATGAAAACAAGAGCTTTTGTTATCGCTCTGCTTTGCCTGATTTGCTCTGGATGTGCAGCACCCCTCCAGAAAAGTAATCTGACCCCCGGCATGGCAAAAACACGAATAGTAAAAGGGGAAACTTCTCAGAATGATATATTAGAAGTATTTGGGCCGCCCAATATAATAACGAGAAACAAAAGCGGCAATGAAGTATGGACCTATGATAAAGTATCCATAGACACCAGCTCCTCGGGCGCGTATGGAACATTGGTTGTTATAGGCGCGGGTAGCGAAAGCGGCTCAGTCTCAACAAGAACCTTTATCTTGATGATTGAGTTTGGTGAAAATGACATAGTAGACGACTATAGTTATAGATCGTCAGCGTTCTAGGAGGGAATCATTGGTGAGAAATCTTCTTAGCGTTTGTGCTGTCGCTATTATTCTCTCTGGCTGCGCGCCTACTTTGTCCTCTATGCAAAGGCGAAGTATAGAAGCGAGGGAATTAGAAGGTAGCTTCGACGACGCTTTTAAGGCCACTTTGCAGGTGTTTCAGGATCATGGCTATACAATCAAGAGCACTGATTATCAATCAGGTGTTATACACGGTGAAACAGGAATTAAGCAAACCTGGTTTACTGGCATGACTAATTTTGAAATAACAGCCACTATTGAGCAGTTTGGGGAACACACTGTGAAAGAAAGAATATCTCTTATTAGGAAAAAGAAAAGCAGTTCACAATACGGCACTCACGAGAATTCTAAGATAATTGACGATCCGGGACTGTTTCAGAAATTGTATGACGATATCCAAAAAGAAATGTTTATCCGCAGGAACTTGAATAAATAGAACTATGCAACAATTCAATCAGGTTGTTTCGATAATTCTCGTTATCCCCGAGCCGGCCACGCTGGGGTTGCCGAAGCTGGGCAAGAGGCGAGTGGATAGCTGGGGGGGGACAGGCGTAGGCCTATTCTTCGACAGATTCCAGACATAATCAGCCCGAGCTTGGGCCAGTTCCGAAACGATCTGCCGTAAGGATCGCTATGTAACCCTTACCAGACCTATTCCCCAATTTTTGCCACTACAATAGTAATATCGTCCATTCGTTCGGTCAGGCCGGTGAAGCGTCTCATTTCCCAAAGAATGTGCTTGGCGATGTGCTCGGCACTATCCTTCACTTTCGCCTGAGCTGCTTGCAAGACCCGTTTGCTGCCGAACTGTTCAGCCTGGAAGTTGATGGCCTCTATCAGCCCATCCGTGCAGATCACCAGCACATCTCCAGCCCGCAACTGGACCACATCCTGATAATACGTGCTGGCCGGATCGATCCCCAGCACCGGCCCGCCCTCGCCAAGATGCACCACCTTACCCTCACGCAACAATAACGGCGGTTCATGGCCCGCATTGGCATACGTCAGCCGCCAATTGGCCATATCCACCACCCCATAGAACATGCTCACGAACGGCGTAACCATATCCGTCGGATCCACGTCCCGGCAAAAGGCCTCGTTCACATTCTGCATGACTTCGCTGATTTCGAACACCTTGCCCACCTGGGCCCGCAGTGTTGCCCGTGTGCTGGCCATCCGCAGAGACGCCGCCACTCCTTTGCCCGAAACGTCCGCCACCGCAATGCCCAGATTGCCCTGCGGCAAATCAATGTAATCGTAAAAATCTCCCGCCAAACCCAGGCACGGTACATATATCCCCGCCAGCTCCAGCCCCGCTCGCTCCGGAGCTTTGGCTGGGATCATCTGCATCTGAACCGCCGTCGCCAGACGCACCTGCCTCTCCATCTCCTTCGCTTGCAGAGAATCGCTGTAGAGACGAGCGTTTTCTATTGCCGCTGCCGCCACTGAAGCCACCGCTTGTAAAAGACCCAGCTCGAATCTTCCGAACTCCTTCCGCTTGGCTGTGTACAGATGAATCACCCCCACAGCTTCGCCTTTGTACATCATCCCCAGGGCCAGACCGCTGGCCAGACCCTCAGCCCTCGCCTCCGGCCGGTACAGAACCCGTGGATCGCTGGTCATATCCGCTATGTACACCGGCTGGCCCGACAACGCCGCCGAGTCGATCTGCGATTCGCTCAGCGTTACCGAGCCCTTCGTCAGATATTTTTTACTGAAACCATAACGGGCCTTGATCTGGAGCTCCTTGCTCTGCCGGTCGAGAATTCGCAGTGAGCAGGCCTTCGACTTGGTAATCGCCACAATCGATTTGGCCAGATTCTTCAGCGTCTGCTCCAGGTCCTGGGTCCCCGAGAGCTGCCCGGTCAGATCGTATAATGCCCCCAACTCCCCCAGCCGCTCCCGCAGGATATATTCCTGGTAACATATCCGGGCTACGTTATTGCTGAGCACTGAAAGCAGTCGGATGCAATTGCTCATCTGCTCGTCGGACCACAGCAATAGCGCCTCTGCCGCCTTGTCCAACTCCTCTGTTTTGAGCCCATACCGCTGGGCGATCTCGCCAATCTGCTTCTTACTCAGATGCTTCTTCGGCCGGTCCCCCATGGTAATGGTCCCCAACTGCTCAGAGTCCAACTCGATTGGCACCGTGTACTGATACAGCCCGGCATGGCACTTGCGAGCCCGGCGATGCCCCAGCCCCGCCGTCTTGGCTGCCGAGCGGTTGCTAGCCACACAGGCCTTGGCCCCGGCCGGAGTCGATTGAACCAATTTGCAGAACCCTCCTGGCCGGCTCGGCGGAATTATCAGCTTCCCTTGCCGGTCTCTAAAGCTCACTGCTACGTTCGTCGCCGCCGAGAAACCCTCCTGAATCTCCCGCAGGGCCTGGCGATCAATAAAGTCCGTCAGTTTCATAGCCATGGTCACTACTTACTCCGATCCAATGCCGCTTCCTTCAACTAGTCCTCAACCATAGACTTACCCTAAGAAGTCTTGCTAGGCAACATTTCAATTCGCTTTCTTGTTCGTTTTGATAATTATATGGCCTGGTAAACCAGAACTCCCCCCGCCCCCCTGCCTACTTGGACACAGCCTCGGCAAACTTGGCTATAGTCTTGGCCAGTTCGGGCGAAACGCTCGGGTCTGTCTTCGCCAGTTCCGCTGCTTCCTGTAGTACTGGTCCTGCCAAATCGCTCTTTCCGCTGTAATGGTAAATATAGCCCAGCAGCAGCCGGACGCTGGCATCGGCTTCTTTCGCCTCGGCCAAGGTATTCAGTTTCTCGGTTATTCGATCGATCTCCTCTTGGCTGCTGAAGAATCCCCTCAGATCGATCTTGGTCTGGGCCTGCTCCGGAAAAATTGTCAAAGCTCTGCCCAGATTCTGGGCCGCAGAGACCAACTCACCCGCCCCCGCCAGGCTGAACGCCTGTCCCAGGTGCCCCAGCGGGTTTGTTCCCCGCAAGCCGATTGCCCCTTCGTATGCCCTGGCTGCCTGATAGTAATTTCGCCTTTTCAGCAGCGCTTCCCCGCGAGCCATGTAGTCGTCAAAGCTGCCCCCTCCTCTGCTCACGAACGAATTATAGACCAGCATTTTATTTAACAGTCTTTGCCGCGCCGATTCCGCATCTTCTCCCGGCCTCAGTTCGAAGGGCTCTGCCAGTTCCGAGCCCTTTTCGCTCGGAGCCGCCCCGGCTCGTTCTCTCAATTGGCTCTCCGCCATCATTTGCTCATAGATATCCACTATGCTCGGCAAGCCTGATTTGCCCTGCGACTCTTCTATTAGTTCTCTGGATTTGGCCAGATTTCGCTTGATACTCTCATCTGTTACTGTGGCTTTGGTGACTATTTCCGGCTGAATGAGTCCGGCCTCACTTTGAGCCTCGCTGCTTTGGGCTAGCTCCGGCTGGGCCCATGCCGGCAGCGCCTGGAACGCTTGTTGCTCTGCCGGCTGTGGGAATGATTCTTGCCCGACTGGCCGCCTCTTCGCCAGAGCTTCCTGTATCACCTCCTCATAAGGCCGATCCAAACCCAGCTCTGGACTTATCCGACGTATCCCGAACAGATTGCTTGCCGTCTCCACTACTGGTTGGCTGCCGATTGGCCGTAAACCTTGCGAGATTGGCCGCAGGTCCAGACTTCGGTCCACTGGCCCGGACCCCACAAATCTGGTCAACACCCCCCGCTGGCCCTGCACCGGACCACTTGGAGCCCGAGGCGTCAGGTTCACATTGCCCGGCATATTGCTTCCCGGCCTGGCCCGCCCGCTCGTTATGCCTCGTACACCCAACACTGTGCTACTTGGAAGAAAGAAGCTCTTCGGCACTCCCAGGTTCGACGCATTATTGCTCAGCCCGTAGCTATCCCGCTGAAAACTCCCTAAGCTGCTTGTACCCAGTGCTCCCTGAAAGCTCCTGAAACTGCCGATGGCCCCCCGCCCCTGGAAGTATTTGCCTGCACCTACATTGCCGCTGATGATCTGATTAGCTAACGACCCTGGTACTCCTCCGCCCCTGGGGTTTTGCCCCCCGGAGCCCACCAGACGGTTAGCATCCAAACCTCGGCCTCTGCCCACCGGCATCTGAGCCCGCAGGGGCCCAGCGGCCCCGGCCATAATCACTACAGCCACCAGCCCCGGCCAAAACCCTATACGCCTTTTTACCATTACTATCTTGCAGCACATAATTCCACCATCCCTTCGACCTTTCAGCTTCTCCGTGCCGTCTTTTTGTCCGAACACTCTTTCCTCAGGCAATAGCTTTTTTCCGAGAAGCCATGGTAATAGATTCCACTTTCTCCTTGGCTTGGGTCATCTTCTCTTCCCGCAGCTCAGCATAGCCACGGACGCTTTCTGGAGTGTTCAAAATCTCCACTTCCTGCTCATAGCTCAGGCGTCCATTCCTGGCGAATCCTTCGACCAATCCCAGGTACCAGCCCAGAAAGGCCCTTTCCTTTTGTCGGCTTGCCTGGCTAAGTACCCTTATGAATTTTAGGCGCGCCATTATCCTATTGGCAAAATGTGGCAGCCTAATATCCAGCCGATGCCCCAGTATTCGCGGATGGAACGTCCGTTTGTAGCGAATTTTATCCCCTCCAGCCATGTTGACCTGGTATTTTTGCCGATCCCGCTTGAGCTTCTCGTAACGCGTCAGCAGATAACTCACGTAAAAAACGTCCTTTACGATCATTAGCTTAGCCAAGTTCCAGATCACCGCCCGTGTGGCCGCATAGCCCCGCTCCGCCTTGTCTTTGCCATAAACCCCCTGCACTGCCCTGATATACTCATCGGCATACTTGGGACTCTGGTACTGAATCAAGTCGTATATCCGGATTGCCAAATCTCGCATGGTCTGTTTACTAAGTCCTCTACAATTACGTAACGTCTTGAAACAGCGTAACTTATAAGCCCTCGACAAGCCTCGCCCCCCCCAGCGAGTTCTCTCGAGTATTACCGCTCGCTCTCGCACTGCCCGAGCCAACGTACTTGGTTCTGCGGGTTTGGAGAAAACCTCCGGATGGGCCACTAATTTGCGACCTAAGTTGAATGCACGTAAGTTCTTACGGAAGTTCCTCCTGATCGTATGCTGGATCGCCCAGCGCATATTCTCCTCGCTGACCGGGATAAAACCCTTCTGAAAAGCTGCCCCTAGCAGGGCCATGTTCATGTGCAGCTTCGTAGCCAGCAGGCGTTCGCAGAGCTTCGTAACGTTGATAGCCAGAAAGTTCTCGCCCTTGCTGCGGGCGGCTATATCTTTGAGTAGTTCGTCTGCTTGGAATTCTTCCTTCCCCAGCAGCATGTTCGTCGTTGGGGCCAACTCGGTATTCAGCACCGTTGCGGTCCGTTCCGGGCTGCACACTCTAAAGGGCAGTTTCGGGTCGATAGCTCTTCCGGCCTCGAGCATATCTATACCCAGCAGCAGGTCTGCCTTGCCGTAGGGGATAATCTGCGATGCTGTTTTATCTTCCGGCGCAAAAACTATCTGCGAATACACCCCCCCGTTACGAATCGCCATACCCTTCTTATCGGCAAACAATACCTGATAGCCCTGTTTGAACCCTGCCCGCACCAGGATACTGGTGGCCACGCCGATACCCATTCCCCCCACGCCGGCAATGTGAGCTCGCCAGAAGCGTTTTTCCTGGCACACTTGCGGAGACGGGAACTTCTCCAGGTGCAATTCTGCCGAACGCATCTGGAAAGGTCTCTTGCGAATCACCGTCAGTTCTTCCACCGCCGGGCAGGCCCCGATTTGCTCACACGTACCTTCCCCCACGCACCATGACAGGTCCGTCTGCATTTTCGGGCCGTAGTCCGTTTGGGCGATTGAAAACCCCGGACACGACGTCAGGCTCGTGCACCGCAAGCAATATTCGCAGACCTCTTCGGTAATATTTGTGTAGCTGCGTTTATGCAAATACCCGCGTTTAGCGATTTCTGTTTGCCGCTGGCGGTTCACCAGCCGATTCGACACGATCGAGCATTCCCGATCGGCTATGATTACTTTGACCCCATCACGCAGCAGGGCATCTTCGAGTATCTGCCGATATCCCTTGCGATCGTGCGGATCCGCTCGCACTACCAGACAGCCTTCCGGCTCCAGCGAAGCTCGGACTATACTTTCTATATCCTGCGCCGCCGTCGGATTGTTCAACAGGTCCTTGCCCAGTCCCGCGTGGGTTTGGTGCCCAGTCATCCCCGTCGTATGGTTATCCAGAATAATGTAGGTGATGTCTTGCTTACCGAACAAGGAGTTCGAGATTGCCGCTTGACCCGAATGGAAAAACGTCGAATCCCCCATAAACACCAGTTGCTTGTTGGTTACAAAGGGGTCCACCCCCGCTCCCGTGCCGCCGCCCAGGCCCATCCCCGAGTAGTTATGCATCAACTGCTCATTCGGGGGAAACATCAGCATCGTATAGCAGCCCGTATCCCCGTGGCATATCAGCCCTACCGGGTCGAGTCCGTGCCGCCGACGCATGTACGCTGGATTTTCAAAATCTTCTATTATCTCCAGCAGCACCGAGGCACTATCCCGGTGTGGGCAGCCCGGGCAGAAGGTCGGCGTACGAATTGGAATCCGCGTAACCGGCTGAGCCGTCTGGGCAACCGTCTGTAACTGTTTTGTAAAACGACCTTGGTCGTAGCTGAACTCGTCCGGCAATAATTTCGCCCCCAGCCTGGCCAATCGCTCAGCTACTATGGACGGATGAAGCCCGCGCACCGAAGGAAAGCCCTCCTGCCCGTCCGGAAAAACTTTGCCCCAGACCTCACAGCGGTCCCAGCCGCTTCGCTTTCTGTTCTTACTGAACAACTCAATTATTTGACGTTCCACGAAGCCCCGCCGTTCTTCCACTACCACCAGATTATCGACTCTCCCGGCCAATTCGCCCACCAGTTCACCATCCACCGGATAGCTCATCCCCAGCTTCAGGATGGGCAATCTGCCCCCCAGCCCCAGTTCATCCAAGGCCTGCAGCAGATATTGATAGGCCGTCCCCGATGCCACAAAACCCATCGGAAACTGCCCCGGCCCCGGAAAATCGATTCGGTTTATCCCCAACTGCCTGGCTCGCTGCATTGCCCTGTCAAAACGTTCCTCGAAAGCCAGTTCCTGACGCCAAGTCCGCGGCGGAAGCAGCACCCGCTCTTCCAGAGGGATTGTCTGCGGATCCACGCTGAGCTGCTGAAGCTCATTGACCTGGGGCCAATGGTTTTTGCCCAGCCGCACGGTACTGCCACCGTCTGCCAGCGTAGTGGTGATAATAAGCCCGCTGTAGAGGTTTGAGTTCGTGGAGATATCGAACCCTGCACTCACCATGTCTTTTACTTCTTGTGGGGTGCTCGGCTCCAGCACCGGCACCCGGTGATGTTCAAACAAAAACCGCGAGTCTGCCGGCACCTGCGTCGAATCCGACCAAGGATCGTCCCCCACCACTACCACCGCCCCCCCGTCGCCGGCCACCCCGGCCAGATTACCCAGAGCCAACCCGTCGGAGGCTACGTGCAGCCCCACGCTCTTGAACACCGTCATCCCCCGGAGCCCCAGCATCACCGCCCCGTTGACCGCCGCTATGCTCAGGGCCTCGTTGTTCGACAACTGTGCCCGGATACCGTGTTTCTCCAGCACCCCCTTGAGGCTGGTGAGCACGTCGAAGAACTCGCTTATCGGTGAGCCCGGATACCCCGTCAGAAGGTGCACACCGCCGGGAGTCTCCAGGGCACCCTTCACCAGCAGCTCGTTACCGGTGAATACATTGACCCCTTCTTCTTCCAGGAAACGGGGATCAACTTTTTTCGGTTTCGATGACATTGCTTGACCAACTAAACAGCCCGACTATGGGCCCCACGCGGCTACTACCTGTACTTCGGACCCTTGGCCCAGTGCAGCTTGGCCCCCAGGGTTCCCCAATAATCCCTGGCGGGACTGGCCACTACTTGCAGGCTATCTTTACCCCGTCGCACCTTCAACTCTTGGCCCACTGCGAATCCACGGGATACCTGCCCGTCCAATATAATCGATGTACCTTTATTTACCTGCTCAGCTATTATACTTATCTCGTTCTGGGGACTCACTACCAAAGGTCGGTGGTTGAGCGAATGAGCACATATCGGCGTAACTATTATCGCCTGAACCAGTGGATCCACAATTGGACCACCTGCCGACATATTATACGCCGTCGACCCCGTTGGTGTACTTATGATCAGCCCGTCGCCCGCTATTCTCCCTGCTTCACTCGAACCTAATCGCATCGTCAGCTCGATCATCCGGAAAGGTTCACCCGCGGTAATGACCACGTCGTTGATCGCCGGAGCGCAGAAGCTCTGGGTCCGGGCCCCCGACACCTCGCAATCCAGCGTCATCCGCTCCACTATCCTGCAGCGCTGGGCACATATATCCGGCCAATACTCCTTCAGATCACTCACCGAAAACTCCGCCAGAAAACCCAGCTTGCCAATATTGACCCCAACTATCGGCACCCCGCTGCTCCCCAGCCACCTGGCTACGTTCAGGATCGTCCCGTCTCCGCCCAGCACCACCGCCAGCTCGGCCTGGACCGCCTTGCTCGGCTTATCCTCCAGCCAAACCATCTCCACACTATCCCCGCATTCGGTTAGCCAGGCCCTTATCTGGCCCGCCACAGCCGAAACCTGGGCTTTTTGTTTCGACCCTACAAGCAGTACCCGCTTTGCTGCCATCATCAATCCTTCCGTGTCTCTCGCTTCTGCATTTCCGTTTTGATCCCCTTCAGGGCCCGAAGAGCCAAGCTCGCCCCGCCGGGCTCGCCAGCTGCCGGCTTGATCAGCAGTGCCTTTCTGGCCGCCTGCCGAATCCCTTCAGCATCCAGCCCCACTTTGCTCAGCAATTCTTCCCGGCTGCCGTGCGGCAAAAAGCTGTCCGGCAAACCAATGCTTACCACATACGCTGACATTATATCTCCCCCCCCCGCCAATTCTTGTATCGCCGTTGCCAAGCCCCCGATCACCGAATGCTCTTCAACCACCAACACTGGTTTACCCCTGGCCAAAATTTCTCTGAACCTTGTCTTATCTAGCGGCTTGGCAAAACGGGCGTTGATTACACCTGCCTCGATCCCGTCCTTTACCAGCAGTTTTGCCGCTTCTATACTCGCCGCCACGCAACTGCCGTAGGCCACGATAACCAAGTCCCTCCCTTCTCGCACCACCCGGCTCTTGCCCAGAACGAACTCTTCCCCTTTCGGTAGTCCTTCCGACACCGTGCTCCGCGGATATCGCAGGGCCACGGGACCGTTATGCTTCAGGGCAAACTCCAGGGCTTGAGCCATCTCCGCAGCATCCGCCGGACTGCAGCAGACCATCCCCGGCAGGCTCCGCAGACAAGCTATATCCATAAAGCCCTGATGGGTCGACCCATCCGCTCCCACCACTCCCGCCCGGTCGATGGCAAAAACTACCGGCAGGTTTTGCAACGCAACTTCCTGAAAAATCTGATCCACGCTCCGCTGCAAAAAAGTCGAGTAGATAGCCACCACCGGCCGAAATCCTTCCTTCGCCAGACCTGCCGCCATAGCCACCGCATGGGCTTCGCAGATCCCCACGTCAAACATTCGTTCGCCGAACTCCTCGGCGAACTCACTCAACCCTGTCCCGTCCGGCATGGCCGCGGTTATCGCTACGATCCGCTGGTCTTTTCTCGCCAGCCTGATCAGGTTCTGGGCAAATGCCTCCGTATAAGTTTCGCCCGACCCCTCACTCAATGCCTTTCCTGTCTCCAGCCGGAATGGACCCGTCCCGTGAAATCTCCGCGGGTCCCGCTGAGCTGGTTCGAACCCTTTGCCTTTGCGCGTTATCACGTGCAGCAGCACCGGTTCATTTACATGCTTGAGTCTGCCGAGCAGTTCGATCAGCGTCCCCAGATCGTGCCCATCCACCGGGCCGAAGTATCGCAGCCCCAACGGCTCGAATATCTGACCCGGCCAAAGCGTCGTCTTTAGACCTTGACGAATGTGTTCCAGGGCCTCCACCAGCGGCTGACCAAATACCGGCAAATGCTCCAAAATATGCTGCGACGTACGTTTCATATCCTCGTACGTATGTGTCAGTCGAATACGCGACAAATACTTCGCCAGCGAACCTTGGCTTACGTCGATAGCCATCGAGTTGTCGTTCAGCACCACCAGCATTTGACGTTTGACCAAGTGGATGTTGTTCAGACCCTCGAAGCTCATCCCGTTCGCTACTCCTGCATCACCCACCACCGCTACTATTTTTTCCTCCTCTGATCTGAGCTGTTTGCCCACGGCCAATCCCACCGCTGTGCTGATCGCCGTGCCGGCATGCCCCACCGTGAATACGTCGTAAGAGCTCTCTCGGGCATCCGGGAAACCGCTCAGTCCCTGCCGCTGCCGAAGGCTGGCGAACTCCCCTCGTCGTCCGGTAAGCAGTTTATGGCTGTAGCACTGATGTCCTACATCCCACAGCAGCCGGTCGTACCTGAAATCAAAGCAGTAGTGCAAGGCCAGTGTCAACTCCACCACTCCCAGATTACTCGCCAGATGACCACCCGTATTCGCCACCGTCGAGCTGATCAGGACTCGCATCTCCTGGGCCAATTGCCCCAACTGCTCCCTATCCAGCCGATTCAGATCCGCCGGTGAATCTATATGATCCAGCAAATCACTCACCAAGCACACTCCTGTTAGGTCACTCGCCGGGCCAGTAGTTCAGCCAGCAGGGATAGTTTTTCTCCCCGCCGACCCAGCGGCCTCAGGGCCGCCGTTGCCGTCTCGCCCAGCGAACGCACCTTTTCCCGTGCCGCTTTTACTCCCACTATCGACGGGTAGGTCAACTTGCCCGTTCGATCATCTTTGCCCACGGCTTTGCCTAGCATCTGTGCATCCCCGCCCACGTCCAGCAGATCATCGATTACCTGAAAGGCCATTCCCACTGCTTCGCCGTAGGCCCCTAGAGCTTCGAGTTCCTCGCTACCAGTTGCTCCCGTCAATGCTCCCATCCGACAACAGGCCCGGATCAGCTTTGCGGTCTTATTGCTGTGGATGTACTCCAGCATCCGGGCATCGCCCTTTTTTCCCTGAGTCAGTATATCAGCCGCCTGCCCGGCTACCATACCTTCGGCTCCGGACGCCTGGGCCAATTCCTTCACCAGATCTTTCACCAACTGGGGCGAATCAATCTCCTCGGCAATTATTCCAAAGGCCTCGGTCAGCAGGGCATCGCCCGCCAGGATCGCCAGCGCTTCCCCGTACACCTTATGGCACGTAGCTCGCCCCCGACGCATATCGTCGTCGTCCATGCTCGGCAGGTCATCATGCACCAGAGAGTAGGCGTGCAGCATTTCCACCGCACAGCCGGCCGTCAGGGCCGCCGCTCTTTGCCCTCCGCAGGCCTCGTTGCACATCAGCACCAGTGCCGGGCGAATCCGCTTGCCAGGCCCCAGCGCCGCATAACCCATAGCCTCGGCCAACTGCTGCGGCCCTCGGACCCTTTTCAGGTACTCCCGTAGCTTGGCCTCCACTTGCTCAGCGTAAGGTCGCAGCAGACTCGCCAGTTCATTCTTGCCGCCGGCAACCGCTTCCGACAAAACCTTCTCCTGCTGAGCTTTCGACATGCCGCACATTTTACCACAGCCTCAGCCGGAACCAAGTATTACCACCTGTCAACCTTATCACCCCGAAGCCTCATCCTCGGTGAGTTTCGGGGCCTCTTCGATCTTCAATTGCCCGTCCAGACCCTTGCTCAGCTTGGCAATCTTCTGCTCCGCTTCGCTGAGAACCTTCTGGCAATACGATATAAGTTCAATCCCCTTCTCGTATTGCGCCAGAGCCGCCGCCAGCGGAACCTGCCCGCTCTCGATGGCCTGAACGATTCTTTCCAGCTCGCCCATTGCCTGCTCAAATGACCTTTTTTCGCTATTTTTTGCCATGGTCTTGCCCTTTATGCTCCGGTAGTTTTCACCGTACTTTCCACATGCCCCTTATGCAGCCGGGTCAGAATCTCCTGCCCCACGCCAAGCCGCTCTGCATCGGTGATTAGCTGGCCCGAGGCCGCATCTGTTGTAACGCTGTAACCCCTGGCCAAGACCCTCTCCGGGCCCACCGCTCGCAGTCGAGCTTCGAGGGCCTCCAGACGCTTGAGCTGTATATCTCTTGCCACCTGAACCCCCCGCCGCAATCTGCCGCCGGCTGCCCGCAGATGAGCGTCTTTGACTCTTATCAATTGGCCCGGGCCCCACCTTGCCAGGGCCACCATCTTATAGTGCAGCTCTCGCTCAGCCCGGAGAACCCTGCGGTCCGTATTCCGCCTGAGCCTTTCTCGGACCGAGCTTACTTCCCCTGCGGCCCTGGCCAGGGCCGCCGATGGACCCACCCGCAAAAGACGCCTCTCCAATTGGCCCGTTCGTTTGATTGCCCCGCCCAGCCTTTCGCTCATCGCCTTGCCCAGTCGCGCCGACACCTCGTCCAGCCGCTGTCCTTTGCTCATTACCTCTGCTAACGGCTCTCGGAAAAACCTCGATGCCAGCACCCGCTCCAGCCGTCCCCGGCACAACTGCACAGTCTGGCCGATAAACCTCCCCAGGCGTGTCCGGTTGATATGCAGACCGTCCAGCAGCTCGCTGAGCACCGGCACCGCCAATTGGGCCCCAGCCGTCGGCGTCGCCGCCCGCTTATCTGCCACCATGTCCGCTATGGTTACATCCGTTTCATGGCCCACCGCACTGATAATCGGTATTCGGCAGGCAAATATGGCCCGGGCCACAACCTCCTCGTTGAACGCCCATAAATCCTCCAGTGAACCTCCACCCCTGCCCAGAATAATCAGATCAATTCCCCCCAGCTTCTCCTTTTGCCTGTCCAGATCGCCCAACGCCCCGGCGATCTGCTCAGCCGCCCCTGCTCCCTGGACTGCCACCGGATACAATAATATACGCAAGGGGGTAAATCGCCTGATAAGCGTGCGAATCATATCCCGCACCGCCGCCCCGGTTTCGGACGTTACCAACGCCACCGTCCGCACAAAACCAGGCAAGGCCTTCTTGGCCGACGGCTCAAACAACCCTTCCCCGGCCAACTTCTCCTTCAATTGACGAAAGGCCAACTCCAGGGCCCCCATCCCCTCCGGCACGACCTTCGTCACCATCAACTGGTATTTCCCCTGCGGCTCATAAACCTCCACCTGCCCCGTAGCTATCACCGCCAACCCGTTAGCCAGTTCGAAGCGCACCTTATTAGCTCTGCCCTTCCACATCACCGCTGGAATCTGAGACTGAGCATCCTTGAGCGAAAAGTACACATGCCCCGAGGCGTGCTGCTTCAGATTGGAAATCTCCCCCGCGACTATGATCCGCTCGGGCAGATGGTCTTCCAAGGCCCGTTTGATCATCCGCGTCAGGGCCGAGACACTGATCGGCCGGTTATTATTCCTAGAGCCCGCCCCGAACAAATTCCCCTGCACCGCACCTTTGGCCTTGGATGGATTAAATCGTGGCCTGGACATAAACTATCCCGTAAAGGGGGCATTGGCCGGGCCATCTTCGCTTATGCAGACCCGCTCTATCTTGCTCGCCTTGCCCGTCTGGCTGTCCACTTCCACTATAATGCCGTTTATCCGCACATCTCCGCTGGCCACTTCGAACAGGTTGGGCATATTCGTTGTCAGTGCCTTCAATACCCTATCCGTCCGCCGACCCAGCACCGATTCATGCGGCCCGGTCATCCCCAAATCGCTGATATAGGCCGTGCCACCCGGCAAAATCCGCTCGTCTGCCGTCACCACGTGCGTGTGTGTCCCGAACACGATCGACACCAGCCCGTCCAGATGCCAGCCCATAGCTATCTTCTCGCTGGTCGCCTCAGCGTGCATGTCCACAATACGAATCTTCACCGACGGGTCGATCGTCTTCAGACAGGCATCGACGGCATGGAACGGGCAATCCGCTTGCGTGCCCATGTACATCCGCCCCACTACGTTTATCACCGCTACCTCCACCCCGCAGTTTAGGTCTTGTACCACCCAACCCTTGCCCACTGCCTCGGTGGCGAAGTTCGCCGGACGTACAATGCCCTTAGCCTCCCCTATCACCGCCAGACCCTCCCGCCGGCGAAAGGCGTGATCACCAAGAGTAATTACATCCACCCCGTAGCTGTGGAGCTTTTCGCACATGGGTGCGGTTATCCCCGAGCCCCCCGCGGCGTTCTCCCCGTTAGCCACTACGCAATGTATCTCCTGCTCACTTATCAACCGCGGTAAATGCTCAGACAGAATCATCCGCCCCGGCTTGCCCACCACGTCACCTATACATAACACCCTTACACGCATATGCTCCCGCTTTCTATTCGCCCTGGCGTCCGTCAACAGGTTTCAAATTCGAAATCTCCTCGCTTACCTGGCGTATTCCACGCAGCGCACTTCACGCAGCAAGGTCACCTTTATCTCCCCGGGATACTGCATCTCGTGCTCGATTTTCTCAGCGATTTCCCTGGCCGTCTTCATCGCCGTGCTGTCATCCATTTTCGAAGCATCCGCCAGGACTCGGATCTCCCGACCGGCTTGAATGGCGTAGGCCTGCTTGACCCCCGAAAAACTGTTCGCCAGACCTTCCAGTTTCTCCAGCCGCTTGATGTAACGCTCCAGGCTCTCGCGTCTGGCTCCCGGACGGGCTGCACTGACCGCATCTGCCGCCGCTACCAAAGGCGTGTAAAAATTCGTAGCCGCAATGTCCCCGTGGTGCCCGGCGATAGCGTTTAGGACCTCTTCCGGTTCATTGTAGCGCTTCGCCAAAGCCAGCCCGATCTCCGGATGCGTTCCCTCCATCTCGTGGTCCGCCGCTTTGCCTATGTCGTGCAGCAGTCCGCACCGCCGGGCCAACTGCCCGTTCAAACCCAGTTCCTCAGCCATCATTTCCGTCAAGTAGGCCACTTCCATCGAGTGCCGCAGTACATTCTGACCGAAGCTCGTCCGATAGCTCAGCCGCCCCAGCAGGGCAATTTCCTTCGGATGAAGCTTTTGTATGTTTGCTTCCAGGGCCGCCTGCTTGCCAGCCTCCTGAATCTTTTCGTCCAACTCTTTCTTTACCTGCCCCACCAACTCTTCAATTCGACCCGGATGAATCCGACCATCGTGGATTAGCCTCTCCAGCGACTCCCTGGCCACTTCGCGCCGAATCGGATCGAAACAACTGACCACCACCACCCCCGGCGTGTCGTCCACGATTACGTCCACCCCCGTAGCCCTTTCAAAGGCCCGGATGTTACGCCCTTCTCGACCTATTACGCGGCCCTTCATGTCGTCCGAGGGTATATCCACGGTCGAGACCGTAGCTTCAGCCGTGTGCTCCGCCGCGTATCGCTGGATGGCATTAATCACGATTTCTCGGCTCTTGGCCCGGGCTTGTTCCTTGGCTTCGTTCACCCGCTGTTCAATCAGAGCCGAGCTTTCCTTGGCCAACTCCGCCTCCAGCTGACTCATCAGCATCTGGCGAGCCTGGTCCACGCTCAGGCCCGTGATCTTCAAAAGTTGAGTCCGCTGCTGAGCAAGGGTCTCGGCCACTTGCTTCTCTCGCCCCTGCAAACTGCTCTCCTTGGACGCCAAACGTTTCTGCCCCTGCTCCAACAGCCGTTCCTTATGGGCCAAGGTATCCATCTTTCGCTCGAGGTTATCTTCCCTCTTGCTTAGCCGTTTGGTCAGATCGCGCAGTTCCCGTTGCGTTTGGGAAGTCTGTTCTTCGAATTCTTCCCGCCGCTTGAGAAACTCAGCCTTGGCTTCCAACTGGGCTTCCTTCTTTAGCCTCTCAGCATCCTCCCTGGCCCGAGCCGTGATAGCCCCCGCATTCTCTTTGGCCCTGAATTGCCGCTGCTTCCCTATAAGGCTTCTGATGACCAAGCCTACCACTGCCCCTATCACCAGCACCACGATCCCTATCAAAACAAGTTCCATAAGGCCCGGAGCAACAAATCCCAAAGGCAATCCCGCCATTCCTGCAGTACTTGAGCTACTTATCATAGTTGTGTTCACGTTTATTCCCTTTCTTTATCGTTTTATTCAGCCAGCCTCGCGCCCGGCAGACTTATCACCTCGACCTGCTCTTGGCCCGCACTGGCCAAACTGTCCTCGCGGTAATCAGAACGAAAAAGATAGAGCCTTGTGGTTAGCCCCCGAACTACCCCCCCCCATAGGTCCTCAGCTCCAGGCCAAGAGTATCAAGCTAAGGTCTTCGCCGGAATCTCACGTCACCAGGGCTGACCTCCCCAGGCACAGTTCGGCAAACGAATCTCCCCTGCACCTCGTAAGCCCTTGAAGAAAACCATCCTGGCAGCCATTACGTGAACTTCCTGACACAGTTCTAGTCTTCCCTAGCCCTTACAGCCTGGAATCGCCGAGCATCCCGGAATGAGATTACCACTCCGGCAATACGCCCGACCCTCTCAGGACCGAAACCACTTTTTTCCGCGTCTGCACCGCCTGTTCTTCAGCCGTGCCGACAAGGTTCTACCTTTCCGTTATTCACCGCTCTTTCTGCTTTTGCTCGGCCATCCCCAGACTTCTGTCCGCTTCGCAAAAGCAAAACCACTCTGCGCCGCCGGCTCTGGCCGACGACGTCCTCAAGCTAATATTATAGTCCCATCGATCCGGCCGGGTCAAATGAAAAATTCGCTCGGCCCCGCCGCGTCCATATCGCTAACGTTATATAAAAAAAGGCTTTACCGCAGAGGCCGGGCCTGGCGAATAAATTTGTCCCCCCGTTTTATTCCCCTTTGCCTCTCTTGGCCCACTCTTGGCCCAGCCTCTCCAGTAGTGCCCTGGACTTCTGCCCCCCACAACTCAGGCTGATCCGCCGGCTCCTCGGGCCCGTTATAATCAAATGCAAGCTCAGCCGGTCGGCCGGTAGGCCATCTGCCACGTGGTCCGCCCATTCCACCACCGTCAGACCGCCTTGGCTGAGAATCTCCTCAAAACCCAGCGAATTCAACTCCCCCGCCCCGCTCAGCCGGTAGGCATCAACGTGAAATAGCCGCAGCCGTCCGGCATGTTCCCGGATCAGAACGAAAGTCGGGCTTCTCACCTCCTGCCTGTTCTTCACTCCCAGAGCTGCCGCGACCCCTTTGATCAGACGCGTCTTGCCAGCCCCCAGTTCCCCCACCAATCCCACAACGTCACCCGCCCGGCTGGCCAAACCGATAGCCCGCCCCAGCGCCTGCGTCTGGGACTCGCTGTGGCTCATAAATTCCAGTTCTGATTTGTCGTTCATCTATCAACCCGGCCGGTTCGGCCCAGTGAAGTGTTCGTAACCCCCAGCCGGCAGCTCCTGTTCCCTGCCATCTTTGCCCACCAGCACCACCTTTGCCTCTGTAATCTCGCCGATCCGGCTGGCCTGCGTACCTGCCGAGCGCAAGACCTTGGCCGCTCTGTCTGCATCGGCGGCAGCCACCGTAAAGAGCAGTTCATAGTCTTCACCATCCGATAGGCTATGTGCCAGGGCAGTATCCCCGCACTTTCTAGCCAATTCTTTTGCCGCCTCGCTGATGGGAATCCGCTCTGCTATAATTCGCGCCCCGCAGCCGGACTCGGCTGTAATATGACGCAGGTCCACTGCCAGACCGTCCGAAACATCGATCATCGCCTGCACCTTTACCGCCTCAGCCAGTACCCGCGCCTCTTTGACCAGCGGCACAAAACTCAGATGCTTTCCCAAAATAGCCCCCCCTAATTCACCCGTAACCATAATTACATCGCCCGGCTTGGCCCCGCTCCGCAGCACCGGCCCCACACCTGCTGCTCTGGCCAAAATGCTCACATTGATTACCAAGGCCCCGCCCCAGCTGCCTACGTCGCCGCCTATTACCGGGAAGTTGAACTGCTCGGCCAAGTCCCACATTCCCCTGACGATTTGGCGGGCCTCTTCGGCCGGCATGTCATTCGGCAAAGCCACCGAGGCCAGCGCGGCCAGCGGCTCAGCCGCCATTGCCGCGACGTCCGACAGATTTCGGGCCAGGGCCTTTCGCCCCGCCGCCCGGGCCCCGCACTCGCTCAGCTTGAAGTGCACTGTGTCCAGCACCTGGTCGCAGCCGAAGAGCAGCTCTTGGCCGTCCAGACGCAGTCCGGCCAAATCATCGCCGAGACCGATGCTCACCCTCGACGAGCGCAGCGTCTGGTTCCGTCGTATCCAGTCGATCAAAGCAAGTTCACCCTTTTCAGCCGCCATAAATCCCGCCTTGCCTGTATTTGCCGAGCTCTGCTAAAAGTGCTCTTCCGTTTCGTGAAGTCTCAGTACGGACAAATCAGCCTTCACTGCTTGGCCCTCGGCAATCGCCGTACCCAGCCGGGCGATCTGACCAATCTTCCAGCTCAGTTCATCCTTCAGTTTTTCGAGCTCATCGCGATCCTGCTTCTTATTATCCGCCTTGCCCGCTTCAGGCCACGGGTAATACTCCTGCTGATACCCCAAAAGGCTTCCCCGTAGATAGCTCCCATCTTTCTGCCGCACACCGATAGCCGCCCTGAAGTCGTTCACCGCTGCCCGCAAGTACTGATATCCAGCCGAGCCGATTGCAATCTTACCTTCGTTCTCCAGGATCGAGCAGAGCCCCAGGAACAAATTCTTCCGCCCTCGGCTTATGGCCCCTTGATAGGTGCATATGTAAACATGCTTGCGGTGCGTTCCTTCGTCTTTCGGATATTTCTCCAGATGCTCTTTGAAACCCTCGATTGCCTCATTGAAGCGCAGCTGGGATTCCTCGAAGTGAAACCGTACAATTTCTTTCAGTTCATTCCACCGTTCGCTGCCGGGTTCCGGATCACTCGGCTCGATGGGGATCGGCAAAATGAGATTATCCCGCTCCGCTTTGGTCAGCCCGCTGCCGCTGAGCATCTGCCCAGCCCAGCCTATGGCTGTGAGCATCTCCGAGCGGGCCCACCTCATCAGCGTTACCGGCGGGCGGGCATGCATCGGCACCTCTCCAAGCATACTGTGAGGATCCATCTGCCGCGTCCGCTTCTCGTATTCATACGACAAATAGAAGGGGCTCACCCCGTATGGATATTTCTTCAGATCAATCGGTACCAGTTCCAGCTGCCCCTGCCTCTCCCGCACCAGCAGAGCCGTCTTGTCCCGCTCCTTCAAAGACTTACTGTTAGCCAGGTCTTTCCGCTCCTGGACCGGCAACTTCTCCACAATTTTTGCCACCCGCACCGTGTCCGCTGAGAAGCGCTGCCGATAGTACAGACGCTCGGGTATCGCTGAACCCAGTTTCCGCCCGCAAATGTCCGCCAGCTGGAACATGATGTCCGGACTGTCCGGATTTATCCACAGCCCCTTCTGGGCATACCTGGCCCCGTCCTGCACCCACAGGTATTTGTTCTCCAGTTCGTGCCACTGTACCGAAAGGTTGTAAGCCAAGTTCCAGGCATTGAATACGTACACGCTGGGGAAGTTCGGCTGAAGATGGGCGATTATCTCGTGATAGGTTTTCACGTTCCACCATTGCTGCTGATTCTTCTCATCTTCTGCCCGGATCCAGAGGCCCATTACCAAAGGACCCCGAAACCCTCCCAGCAACAGGATTGGAAATTCAATCATAACGTCTCGTCTAATCTGGGGCCGCACCGGAACAACCTTTTTCTTTTGTTGTTGAATCAGCTCATCTATCCCGACCGAGCCCCGGCCGGCGAACCGCGGAAAACGAACCACCAGCAGGGCAACCGCCGCCAACACAATACATACTATTTGGTATCGCCGATCCCTCACTTGGCCAACTCCCGGCAACGCAGGAATAGATAAGCCATCACCACCAAACCCACAACAGACAGGCTGGTCTGGTTGAACAGATCAGCCAATTTTTCGCCCGAGATAATCTCCCCCTCCGATATGTACTGCGTAGCCTGGTAAAGCGCAAAATTGGGCAGAATCCTCCCCAGGGCCCCCATCGTGTAGCTGCTCAAACTCTCCGCGGCTTGGCCCCAGAACTTGGCCATCTCCTGCATGTAAGGCCGGGCCGTGCCCATCAGATAGATTACCATCGACAGAAAGCAGGCCACCGGCCAGGAAAGAAACGAGCTGGCCATCACCGCCACCGCCGCAATCGCCGAGACCTGCAGGAAAACAATTGCCTCACAGCGAGCCACGTTAGCTGCGAACGACCGCCCGCCCCGGGCCAGGTATCCGCTCTTTTTCCCGATGGCCAGCCATTCCTTCGGCGAGCCGCAAGCCAGAAAAACATACACATCCGCGTCCTTGCTGAACAGACGCCGCGGCAAATTCACCCAACTCGGGCGCTTTTCCTGGATGACTATCTGCTTCCACCCCGGCCAAGCCCGCTCCAGCAGCTTCTCTTCTGCAAGCGGTTCCAACTCCTTGCCCGTCGGCCAAAACTCCCTCTGGCCGTCGGGCTTGATGGCCATCGCCCGCACCAAACCCACCGTATAAGATTTCACCACGTCCGATTTCTCCCGGTACGACTGAATCTCAAATCTGATCTGCTCGCCCGGACCGAACTTGCTCAGCTGGACGTTCTTGAACCGCCAGTAGGCCACTTCCGGCTCGCCTGCCTCCACACCCGAAATCTCATAGGCATTGCGAAACTTATGAGCCACCACCACCCCTCGTCCTTCTTCCGGTGGCAGCTTCCGGCGGCCTTCGCGTTCCAGCTCGGCTCTTTCCGGAGAAAGGTTCATCAACTCCGCCGACGCCGGACTGAAATACAGGTAATGGCCGCGCCCCGGCAACTTCAGGTCGATCACCACCGGACCTCTGTTGTACAATACGTCCCACTTTTCCTGAGCGAGCCTGAATACGCGGCCGGTGGGGAAAAACAATCTCCTATCCGGTGGAACCGGCAATTCCCACTCCTCTTCCACCCTGGAGCGCCTCGGAAGTCGCGCGCTTATCCCCTGAACCTTTATTCTCAGTCCCTCGATCGCTTTGGAATCCTCGCTCTGGCTGATCTCCTCCGGCACTCGTTCGACCACGAATCTCAGGGCCAGAGTCGGCTCCCGATCCGTGACCGGTATGTCATCAAAGCGCCACTGGATGCTCGCCCCCGAGCCCCCTTTCAGACAAGGCCGCTGATTCAGCAGCGGATCATACTTGCCGTTGAAACCGGGCGGCCCCGACGGGTACACCGCGTCGCGGGCATAGAGCACCCCCGCATCTACTATCTCTTGCAGGTCCGAGTCCGGCAGCAGTTGCCGCTGCCCTTGGCGGTACTGCTCCTGCTGGCTGGCCAATTCCAAGCGGGCCTGGCGACGAACCTGCTGCCCGTGATACCACAGCACCGCGTAGCTCAGTACCCCCATGGCCGCCACCAGCATCCCGGCCAGTAATAAAAAGCCCAGCAATTTCCCCCACACCAGTTCCAGCAGGCTGATCGGCTTGCTGGCCGTAACCATTATTGTCTTACGCTCCAGCTCTCGCGGAATGCTCCGACAAGCCAGGGTCAGTATCAGAAGCCCCACCACCAGCAGTTGTCCGCGGACCAGCAGTTGTGTAGCCAACATCATCCGGTCTTGGACCAGCCGATACGGGCTGATGAACATTCCCACCACCAGCACCCCCACCAGCCACAAAGGCACCGCCAGCCAGGCTCGCTGGCTCATCGCTTCACGGAAAGTCGTCCAGGCCATGGCCCACACTCGCCCGGGCCCGCGCCTTCTTAGCGAGCTCAGCCAACTCACCAGCACGAATAGTCCCAGACTAAAGCCCACAATCTTCGTCCAGAAAAACGCATTTGCCAGAGCCGCCAGCCAAGGACCGTCTTGCAAATACCAAATACCTCCCACTCCTGCTAACCACAGCACGAGTATAAACCCTGTCCGATAGCGATTGCTTCTGCCCGGCCCGATACGCAAAAAACCCACCATGTCCCGCGAACCGGCCACGGCGAATATCACCGCCAACACAACAAAGGGAATAATCCAGACCAAATTCGCCATGAAGACAGCTTCCTATATCAGCGTCTAATCATCTTTCTGTATTTCTTTCTGTATTATCCGCCTCAAGCCCCAGGCCTTGCTACTCTGCGATCCGTTCTCCGTAGCAGCTTCCAGCCTCTCTGCTCTGCGTAGCGCTTCGCAGAGCCAGAGTCGTAGCCACTTCGGCGGAGTAGGCACTGCGAAGGCTGGAAGCACGAGCACGCCTCAAGCCTAATTCCCTTTCTGTTCAATCTCCTCGGACACCACTCGTTTGAAGAGTTCTTCGAGTTTGGCCCGCTGGGCCCCGGCCGAGATAGTTTCAGCTCCGCTGCTTTCCACCAGCTCGCTGAGCTTGTCCTGCAGCTCTTGGTTGACTCCTCGGGCCCGCAGTTCGAAAACATCCTTCAGGCTCAGGAGTTCATCCACTGCTCCGGTCATTTTCACCCGACCCCGGTAGAGTATTAGAATCCGGTCGCAGACATCTTCCACGTCAGCCAGCAGGTGTGAGCTGAGAAAAACCGTTTTGCCTTGCTGTTGCAGTTCCTTGATGAGTTTCTTCATCTGTACCGTACCGATGGGGTCCAGCCCCGTGGTCGGCTCATCCAGGATAATCAGGTCCGGATCGTTTATCAGGGCCTGGGCCAAACCGATTCGCCTGGCCATACCTTTCGAATACGAGTCCACCCGCCGGTTGCGGTCTCGCCGATCGATGCCCATGGTACCAAGCAGTTCTTCGGTGCGTTCCCGGCGGAGCTGTCGGTTCATACCGAAAAGTTTGCCGTAGAAATCCAGCGTTTGCCGCCCGCTCAAAAACGGGTACAGGTACGACTCTTCCGGCAGATAACCTATCCTGGCCCGGGCCTTCTGATCCCCCGCCGGCTTGCCCAGCACCACCGCTCTGCCGCCGGTGGGCCTGGCCAGGCCCAGCAGCAGCTTGATGATTGTCGTCTTGCCCGAGCCGTTCGGACCCAGCAGCCCGAACACCGAGCCCGAGGGCACCGCAAAGCTCACCTCATTCAAGGCCCGAACCCGCGGCAAACCCCAGAAGCTGCGATAGACCTTGCTCAGACGCTCGGTCAATATGACGTTGCTGTCGGAAACTTCCGCTTGTGAAACCATCTATATGCTCGCAAATGCCTTATCTGATTTTCTCCGCCTTTACCCGACCACTTATCTTACGCAATTGTAGCCGTTTAGTTCCCCTGGTCCAGATATTATTTAGGCCTGAGGCTTGAGGCGTGCTCGTACTTCCAGCCTTCGCAGCCGAAGCTGCTACGGAGAACGGATCGCAGAGTAGTAAGGCTTGAGTACTAAGGCCTTGCGACTTTCTTTGTGTCTTTCTTCATCTGCGAAATCTGCGTCAAATGCCTTTTTTCTTACTTACCCTTTGATACAATCTTCTGGTCATGATTACCGATCCGGACAAGTTGACTGGCGCTGTCAAAAAGTTGGCCAAAGAGGAGGGCTTCGATTTGGTGGGCATCAGCTCGGCCGAGCCACTGACTCAAGCCGGGCAAAGACTCCGCCGGGCCGTCCAGATCGGCTGCACCGCTGGCATGAGTTATCTGCAGCGAAACCCTGCACAAAGGGCCCGCCCCCAGGCCCTTTTTCCATGGGCCCGCAGTATCATCTGTGTGGGTTTGAACTACCATTTCGTCCCACTTTCTACCACCAAAAACCATTGCCGCCTACTCATCAGCCGTTACGCCCTGGGCAGGGATTACCACCTGGTCCTGGCCGAAAAGCTCCAATTATTCAAAGATAAATTGCCACGAACCATTGGCCGAGAGTTTCGCAGCCGAGTGGCTGTGGATACCTTGGCCCTGATGGAAAAGCCCCTGGCTCAGCGGGCTGGAGTTGGCTGGGGGGGGAAGAATTCGCTTGTCATTAATCCTGAATATGGCTCATGGATCTTCCTCGGCGAGTTGCTGAGCGACCTGGACTTGACCTTTGATGAGCCGATTGAAAACCAATGCGGAAATTGTAGAGCTTGTATTGATGCGTGTCCTACCGGAGCACTATCCGAACTCGGCCTGCTGGACGCTCGAAAGTGCCTTAGCTATTTGACCACTGAACATAAAGGTAATATCCCCCCGCAAGTCTTTGGAAAGACAAGCAAAAAAAACGTATGTATTTATGGCTGCGATATCTGTCAGGAGGTCTGCCCCTTTAATCGCGATACGCCCCAGACCAAAGAGCAGCAGTTTCATCCGCGAGCCGAAACTCTTGATCTGAACATCGAGCAACTTCGCAGCTTGACTGAGCCGCGGTTCAAGAAGCTCTTTTCAGATACGCCTTTGGCTCGGCTTTCTTATCAACAGTTCCGGCGAAATCTTCAGTCCTTAACCTAGTACTCCGTCAAGGCTGATTTTAGGATCTGTCATTGCGAGGAGGCCGAAGGCCGACGCGGCCCTATCACTGCTTTAGCGGTAATCTAAAACCATTCGAAAGCCAGAAATTGCGCACGAAGATTATTTTGACGCAGATTTCGCTGATTACACTGCAAGATAAAGAATTACTAAAATCTGCGTAATCTGCGTAATCAGCGTCTATAAACCCCGGCTTAGGCATATAGAACATACACAAAACTTTTCCGATATTTTCTAAAAAACCGCTTGACATATCGGACGCTTTGTGGTATATTATACGCCGGTGTGAGAGGGAGCGGGGAAGGGGGTTGTTCGCACCTTCCTTTGAGTGAGCTTAGTTTGTTGTGTGGCTATTCATAATAGCCATGCTTGTCGTACAGAATCGTAGGCACGTGGAGCAGAGAGACCGCTTCGCGTGCCGTTTTTGTTTGGTGGCATTTTGAGAAAAGGAGAAAAGGAAATGAAGAAGCACGTGATGGTAATGTTGAGCGTAGTAGTATTTACGGCGGGAAGTGTGGCTTCGGCAGCAGTCTACGAAAATTTTGAAGATGGAGATTATACGAATAATCCAGCTTGGTGGGTTGACCTTGACATGGGTGCTGACGAGATAAGCAATGATCCTGTCCGTCAAGACAACCTTGTGTGGAAGGCTTATGCGACAGAGACGGGGCATCGTGTATTGAAGACTAATGTAAGTGGAATCCCTTGGGATACTTTCGATGTTTCCTTGGAATACATGGCTTCTACATCCGGAAATTTCCACGGGATATGGAAGTTGGAGACCGAGGGTGCGATTGATGGCATTACCTTCGGTTTATGGTATGACCCCAAGAAAAGTCCAGGCTTTTCAGATTATGCACATCTTTGGATCCACGACTATGGCCTTACTGAGTATTTGTGGACATACACGTTAATCCCTATAGGCAACATCCCACGTGATCAGTGGCTGAAGCTGCACTCCTGGTATGATGTGAGTGCAGAGCTTGTGAGGGTTGAAGC
The DNA here is from genome assembly GCA_030614915.1 of Actinomycetes bacterium. Lineage (GTDB taxonomy): Bacteria > Planctomycetota > Phycisphaerae > JAACET01 > JAACET01 > JAACET01. The sequence continues at coordinate 185,082 of JAUXAG010000003.1, forward strand.
TCGAATTCTGGAAACAGACGTGCTTTTGGGACAGGTCAGCAGACAATCTGTCTTAGATCTGAGTGAAATGGGTGAAGTTGATGTGCTTGGTATCGATATAGGAGAAACAAACTGGCAATATATGGATAATATCAATCTTACCCCCGAACCTGCCACGCTGGCTTTGTTGTTGCTTGGTGGATTGGCCCTCCTTCGCGGCAGACGCCGCTTTCGTCCTCTCTGCTCTGCGTAGCGCTACGCAGAGCATGAGTCGCAGTGCCTACTCCGCCGAAGTGGCTACGAAGGCTGGAAGCTGCTACGGAGAACGGATCGGAGGGTAAACCCTGCTGGGGAGAAGGCGGAGCGAAGAAAGGCGTGAGGCTTGCTCGTGCTTCGCAGCGAAGCGCCGCTTCGCAGAGTAGCAAGGCTTGGGGTGTGAGTAAGAAAAGAGGCAAGTCCTTAGGGCTTGCCTTTTTTATTGCTTGAGCCATCATTCTATAGTATACTGGCTAAGGCGATATTTAGACACCTCCTCCGGTTATAGGGTTTGAAATGAAGCTACTACGCATTTATGCGGACACTTCAGTTTTCGGAGGTTGCTTCGATGAGGAGTTCGCTGAGGAAAGCAAAGCATTTTTCGAGGACATAAAAGCCGGCAAATTCATGCTTGTAATTTCGGATACAGCACTTGGAGAACTTGAAAGGGCACCTGATTACGTTCAAAGAATATTGACCGAACTGCCAGCGGAACGGGTCGAGGTAATTGACTTCTGCGATGAAATAGCTCTTCTGCGGGATGCATATTTGAAGGCTGGCATTGTTGGGCCAGAAAGCAAAGCAGATGCCGAACATATTGCCGCAGCATCGATAGCAGATGTCGATTTTGTTGTCAGTTGGAACTTTAAGCATATTGTGCATTATGAGAAGATAAGCGGATATCAGGCAATTAATTTGATAAACGGGTACAAAGAGATCCGCATCTATTCTCCCAAGGAGGTGGTTGATAATGATGAAGAATAAGAAATTCGACTGTGTTCAGATGAAGTGGGATATTCAGCGGGAAATATCAAGAGAGTTTTCAGGGATATCAGACGAAGAGGCCCACAAAATTCAAATGGCCAAAGTTATGCGAAATCCCACCTTGGGACCGTTTTGTAAGAAAGTGTCTTCGTTAAAAAGGCCTTTAAGGAAATGAGAGAACATTAGAGTGGGATAGGCACTAAAAGACACAGGCGGATAGGTTTGGCTGTCCGCCTGTGCTCTGACGTACATATCACGTATAGTGGCGTATTGGCAAATCCCGTGTAGTAAGGGTATACTGGCCGAAACAAGAGCCTAGTGCAAAGATAAGGCAGCGGTCCAAGATGCCCAAGCAGCCCAATCAAACAATCCAGCAGGATCGGCGTTATTTGTGGCATCCGTTTACGCCGATGGCTCAGTGGAATAGCCAAGAGCAATTGGTTATTGAACGAGCTGAGGGGGTGTATTTAATTGACGATCAGGGACGGCGATACCTGGACGGGGTCTCGAGCCTTTGGTGCAACGTGCACGGGCATCGGGTGAAAAAAATCGATGAGGCTATCAGGAAGCAATTGCAGAAGGTGGCCCACACGACTCTGCTGGGTCTGGTATCAGAGCCGGCGGCGGAGTTGGCTGAGCGGCTGGTGAAAATTACACCGGATGGACTGAGCAAGGTCTTCTTCTCCGACGACGGCTCGACGGCAGCGGAAGTAGCTATAAAAATCGCCTTTCAATACTGGTCTAACAAAGGCAAACCTCGAAAAGGTTTCCTGGCCCTGCACAACGGCTTTCACGGCGACACCTTAGGAGCGGTGAGTCTGGGAGGGATCGGCCTATTTCATAAGGTATATAGGCCGTTGTTATTTGAGACCTGCTTGGCACCTTCGCCGTATTGTTACCGGTGTGAGCTGGGCCTGGATCGCCAGAGCTGCGGTCTGGCCTGTGCGGCAAAAGTAGAGGAGATTCTGAAACAGCGGGCGGGGAAAATCGCGGCTATGTCGATTGAGCCCCTGGTGCAGGGGGCCGGCGGAATGATTGTGGCTCCGGAAGGCTACTTAAAGCGGATCAGGGAGATTACCAAAAAACATGGCGTGCTGCTGATAGCGGATGAGGTGGCTACTGGTTTTGGGCGGACGGGTAAGATGTTTGCCTGCGAGCAGGAGGCAGTTGAGCCGGATATCATGTGCCTGTCGAAGGGGATTACCGGGGGGTATTTACCATTGGCGGCTACGCTGGTGAGGGAGGAGATATTCGAGGCATTTTGCGGGGAGGGGCAGACGTTTTACCATGGGCATACCTACACGGGAAACGCGTTGGCGTGTGCGGCGGGGCTGGCTAACCTTGATATATTTGAGCAGGAAAAAGTGATCGAGCAACTGGGGCCAAGAATGGATCGTTTCGCCCAACGGCTGGAAGAGATAAAGGAGCGGGATTTTGTGGGCGATGTTCGTTATAAGGGGCTGATGGCGGGCATTGAGCTGGTGGCTGATGTGGGTAGCAAGCGGGCATTCGGCTATGAGCAGCGGATCGGAGCTAAGGTTTGCCGGGCTATCAGAAAGCAGGGAGTGATTCTCAGGCCCCTGGGAGATGTGATCGTGGTCATGCCGCCTTTAAGCATTTGCCTGGAGGACATTGATAGGCTCTTTGATGCAGTTGGCCAGGGCTTGGGGGATTGCCGGGGGCTGCTGGAGGCCGGGGACAGAGGAGGGACAAAGAAATGATGGCTAAGGGCGACAGCGAGTTCGTCAAGGCGCGAGGGCTGTTCGTGACTGGTACGGATACGGAGGTGGGCAAGACGGTAATAGCCGGGGGCATAGCCCGGGTCCTAAAGGACAAGGGGCAAGAGGTGGGGGTATTCAAGCCAGTGGCCTCGGGCTGTCGTAGCGACCGAGGGGGCCTGGTCAGTCCCGACGCGGAGTTTCTGGCCCACTGCGCGGACTCTGCGGAAACTCTGGATCAGATTTGCCCAGTGCGGTTTCGCGAGCCGTTGGCTCCGGAGGTGGCGGTGCAGCGAGGGGCTGAACCGATCGAGCTGGAGGTCATACGGACGTATTACAACCGGCTGGCCGCAGGCAAAGAAGTGATGATTGTAGAGGGCATCGGCGGCTTGCTGGTGCCGCTGAGCCAGGAATTGCTGGTGGCTGATCTGGCGGGTCAAATGGATTTGCCGCTGTTGATTGTGGCCAAGCCGGCCCTGGGGACGATAAATCATACGCTGCTGACTATCGAGGCGGCCCGGGCTCGGGGGTTGCGTGTAGCAGGGATTGTCATCAATTCGTACGTGGCCGACACTGCCAGCGTGGCGGAGGAGACCAACCCGGCGGCTATCGAACGAGCCTCGGGAGTGAAGGTGCTGGCTATCGTGCCGAGAGACCTGCAGACGAACGTAGCCCAGGGGTCTATTGGGCCGGGGGTGCTGTTCGCCCTGGAACAAATCGACTACGAAGCTATTCTCTAGTTCGATATTCCAAAGATCGGCGCTGTGAAAAAGCCCGGCAAATCCGGCTCGGAAGTGGGACTAGATGGAGCAATGAGGTAAGCAAGTACATCAAAAGCCCATCCGGGAGGGACAAAAAACCACTCTTAATTGCGGGTTATGGTCAAAAATTGGTTCACTTGGGTGCGAAAAGGTGACATCGGAAAGTGCGCGTCAGGTGGAAAATTAATTGTGTTGTAAGTGCGCAATCGGAAGCTGGTTGGACGTTTTTTTTCACAGCGCGAAGGAAATATGGGGGGAGAGCTTTAATTGGCCGAGTATAATATCACTTTGCTTTTTCCTTATCCTCATCTTCTTTCAATTTCGCTAACAATTCTTTTGTCTTTTTGTCCATCGGTGTAAAACTTCCGGCAGGGCCATCGGAAGTAAACAGAATTGCGAGCCTTGTTACCAACGCACCTAATAACACATAACCTAAGATGACTTGAAGCATCAAGACAACCTGTCCGGGCCAAGAGTCTGGATTAGCTGCTATGTCACCGAATCCTAATGTTGTCATTGTTACAACTGAAAAATACAAGGCGTGTACAAATCCTCGAATATCTCCCACTACATCGTTGACCATTACGTAATTAGGCTGCAAGAAATAGACGAATGTAAATGCTATTGCCAAAGCAAAAAACGTTAGCATGATTCGCCCGGTGGATCGCCCGTAATCGCTTATTAACCAAAACAGCTTTACCGGCCATCGCAAAAACCAATGTTCTTTATACCAATCCTTCCAGTTCATTCGTCTGATATTGTATTTTAAGAGGATTTTCGTGCCGGACTCAATACGCGTATCTTCCATCCCCGTTTCGCGAAGGTCGGTTTTCTTGTCGATCTCACAAGCAAAGAAATTTGTGGAGCCGTTCACAATAACCCCCCTAAATTTGGCGCCTTGCAGCTTGCCCCCCCAGAGGTTAGTGTCTTGCAAATTGGCGTGCCGAAAGTTAGATCCTTTCAAATCGGCCTCCACGAGGTTAGCTCCTTGCAGATTGATGCCCCGGAGGTCAGCAGCTTGCAGATCGGCGCTCCAGAGTTGGGCGCCTTGCAGATTGGAGCCCCAGAGTTTGGCCCCTTGCAGATTGGCGTTGTAGAGTTCAACCCCTTGCAGGACGCTGTATTGGAGTTCTGCCCCTTGCAGCCGCATATATTGAACTTGATATTCTTTACGCCACTTGTTCCATTCTTTTATGCCCTCTGGCCCCTTTTTCGAGCAGGCTAGCAGCCTGTCGTATTGCTCTTGATTAAACAGCTGCTCGTTTTGCGGCTGTTCTTCTCTTGAGTCTGACTTGCTGTTTGTTTTCTCTGTCATCGTTTTATGTTTTTTCTAATCCGGATTAACGTTTAATTTTGCAAGGACAAACACGTTGCACGGTGTGTCAGGTTCTTTCTATCCTTTTAAACACAAGACCAAATCCATCTTGATCTTTGCTGCCTTGAAAGAAGGCAACGTTAGGATTTAGTTCTCTAGCCAAGCTCATTATTCTTGTTTTATTTCTGCGTGATGTTTTGAGCCCAAAATAAACCGCCTCAATTTCTTCGGGGTACAGATCATGATCGGTAAACTCTGGTTTGACTTTTTCAGGCTCTGAGCCCCATACTCTCCACTCTTTTTCATAATCCCAAATCTTGTTCTTATGATAAATATACTTATCAAGCCTATGTGCTTCGTCAAATTCATCAACACCTATAAAGTCGTCAATCCATTCACGTGTAGTAAACAACATAAATGGTTTCCTGTCATATGTTACTTGATCTGCATAATATAATGCGTTGGGTCTGTCATGCAGTACTTTCAATTTAAAGACAATCCCTTTGTGGTAATCGGCATAGTGTGACCACATTAAAATACTATCCTTCACCGCACTGACACAAAACACTCTGAGGCAGGGCAATGCGTTTTGCCAAAACTGAAGATAGTATGCATTTGCGTTCTCCCGCAGATTGCCAAACTTGTCTACCAGAGTTTTAATCTCATCGATTGCATCCTCTTTGGTGCAACGTCGACTCATATATATCTCTCTTAACGCTACAATCGCCTCTCCTATCCCTTCTTTATGCTTAAAATTAACCTGTTTCTTGCCCAACACGATTTCTTCGATTTCACGACATAAGGTTTTGCGGAACACAACTTCTTCGCAATCGACACACAATATGCTCTGGGTATCAAACGGGTCATTGAATCGACTGGGTGAAGAGAATCGCCACGTCTTGTTCTGCAAAATCAAACAAGCTGTCTTTATATCTGCATATTTGTAAAAATGTGTCTTATTATGCTTTGGATATTGGTCTTCCCAGGCCATGTACACCCCACTAGACGCTAACGCCTAGACAAACGTTCTATCTTTTCCTTACAGATTCTTTCAGTCACTTCGTGCATCTTTTGTACGTATTTGGGCGAATGTGCGAGCGACTTTTTCCCGGGGTTGTATTGTAGCCGAAAGTGGGGGAGAGGGGAAGGGGGATTATTCGTTATTAGTCATTAGGCATTAGCTATTAGTTATTTGAAGAGAGGGCTGGAAGGTTGAAAGGGGAAGGGATTGGGGGTAAGATTAGAATTGGTGATTATTGAGCGGATAGGCTCTAAAGGAGGCTATTGATGAAGCTGCCGGAATTGAATGATCCAAAGCGGTATGAGGGGCTGTACGTTTTCGATTTCGAGGGGCAGGTAGGCGTGGGCTATACGGGGCGCGAAATCGAGATTCTACTCGAATCCGAAAAATACCGGCAGGGCAAGGTGTATAAAATCCAACGGGCTTGGCCGGATGGAAGGCTGGAAATAAAAGGCGTATCCAACAAGATATTCCAAGTGGAGGGGGTGATGTTCTTTCATTGCCGTGATGAGGAGCAGGCCCGGAAGGATTACCGAGAGCTGGTAGAGTTGGCAGAGGGGAGAGATTTTCCGTGTCGAGCTAAGATACATTTGGCGCGCAGTCAGTCGCAAGGGCGGGACAAGTACGTGGTGGCCCTGATCTATCCGGCTGAATATGAGGAGGAAGTGGGGCAATGGCTGACGGGGGCCAAGTATCAGGGCGGTGAGTTGGCCAGCGGAGGAATCAGCAAGGTAGAGAACTATTATCGTGATTACAGGAAGATGGCGAGCCAACAATTGTGGGGTGTGCTGGACAAGACAGCTCGGGACGCGGCGGAGGTTTTGGCCAACGTGGGCAGGGCTGTGGTGCGTTAAAGCGATGCGAAAAGTTTCTGACATATTGGCTTTTGTGCGGCGGCTGGTTTTAATTGCATTGTGGGGCCTGGTGGGGCGCAGCTCGGCAAGGCCGAGGGCCCAAGATTACGGGCGCCATATATGGAAAGACTCGGCTTCTCGGCTGGGCTTGCGAATGACCGAGCGTTTGCGCGATGCCTGGCGGGGGCGATGGCTCAGGATCAAGAAAGACAACCAATAGAAAAATCAAAAAGCAAAAATCAAAATGCAAAATGACAATGTAAAATTCAAAAAGTAAAGAATCCCGTGCTTGGGCACGGGGTATTATGGCGACAAAAGACAAGATGGATCCCTGCCTTCGCAGGGATGACAGGGGTGCGCGGGAATGACAGCGAAAAATAGAAGGAACGATTCTACGTTTTCACATGTGTAGGAATAGCACCACGGTTTGAAGGATAACGAACGTGTCTGTGCCAATTGTAGCTATAGTAGGTCGTCCTAACGTGGGCAAGAGCAGCCTGTTCAATCGGCTGGCTCGGCGGCGGATCAGTATCGTCGAGGCGACCCCGGGTGTGACGCGGGACAGAGTATGCACGATTATCCGGCATGAGAGGCGATTCTGGGAACTGGTAGATACGGGTGGATATGGAATCGAAGACACGGCGGATCTGACCGAGAGCATAGCCGAGCAAATTCGCTTCGGGCTGGCTGAGGCTGCGGTGATTATTTTCGTGGTGGACGTGCAGAGCGGGCTGGCGAGTCTGGACGAAGAAGTGGCTCGAATGCTGCGAGGGTGCGACCGGCCGGTAATCCTGGCGGCCAACAAGGCGGATTCGAGCAAGTTCGATTCGCAGGTGGGACAGTTTTATAAGCTGGGGTTCGCCGAGCCGTTGGCAGTCTCGGCTTTGCATGGGCGGGGCTGCAAGCAACTGCGCGAAAGGATTATCGAAGAACTGGCAGAGGAGGGGACGGAAGAGGTGGCTGAGCCGGTAATGAAGCTGGCGGTGGTGGGCAAGCGCAACGTGGGCAAGAGCACGTTCATCAATTGCCTGGCCCGGGAGCAACGGATGATCGTCTCGGAAGTGCCGGGGACCACGCGGGACTCGGTGGACGTGCGCTTCGAGAAGGATGGGCAGAGCTTTGTGGCAATCGACACGGCGGGGCTGCGGAAGAAGTCGAAGCTGTCGAATGATATCGAGTTTTACAGCTACAGCCGGGCTACGCGGTCGATCCGGCGGGCTGACGTGGTGCTGTTCATGATCGACGCAACAGAGCCGATCAGCAGCGTGGATAAGAAACTGGCCCGGTATATTATAGATAACCTCAAGCCCTGCGTGCTGATAATCAACAAGTGGGACTTGGCCAAGGGGAAGATGTCGATGGAGGATTACCACGAATACCTGGAGAAGGTTTTGCCGGCGATGCCGGTGGCACCGCTGTGCTTTGTAACGGCGAAGCAGGGGCGGAACGTGGCTTCGGCGGTGGACCTGGCGATTGAATTGTTCAAGCAGGCCAGTACGCGGGTATCGACCGCTCAGCTGAATAAGGCCCTGCAGGCGGTGCTGGCCCAGCGGGGACCGGGAGGTGGCAAGCGAGGGGGGAAGCTGCCGAAGATATATTACGCCACTCAGGCAGGGGTCAATCCGCCGCAGCTGGTGCTGTTTGTGAATGATCCAAAGTTGCTCGGGGCGTCGTATCAGCGGTACCTGGTAAATAATCTGGGCAGGGCGTTGCCGTTCAGCGAGGTCCCGATAGAATTAGTGCTGCGGAGCCACCACAAGAGCAGGCTTGAGGCCTGAGGGGCACCCCAATCGCGATACATCGCGATTGGGGACCCCGGCTTGAGGAAGAAAGACGCAGAAAGAAATACAGAAATTAGACGCTGATTACGCAGATTTCGCAGATGAAGAAAGGCACAGAGGCACGAAGGTAAGAAGGAGAGGTATCCGGACATAAAAACTAAACTGTTTTACATTCTGTTTCTTGGCCTTGCCATAGTTTCCCCAGCCATTGGGGCTGATGATCTGATCACCGCTGCTTCCCGCGGAGATATAGACCGCGTCCAGTCTCTTCTGGCCGGCGGTGCCGATGTGAACGCTAAAGACACCTTGACCACCGTGACGGCTTTGTATATGGCAGCTCAGAATGGTCATACGGAGGTTGTCAAGGTCCTACTGGAGGCTAAAGCCGATGTGAACGCTGAAGATAAAACCGACGGCAGGACGGCTTTGTATGTGGCGGCTGACATGGGCCATACCGAGATCGTCAAGGCCCTGCTGGAGGCCAAAGCCGATGTGAACGCTGAAGATAAAACCGACGGCACGACGGCTTTGTGGGTTGCGGCTTGGGATGGTCATACGGAGATTGTCAAGAGCTTGCTGGAGGCTAAAGCCGATGTGAACGCTGAAGATAAAACCGACGGCACGACGGTTTTGTGGATGGCGGCTGCGAATGGTCATACGGAGATTGTCAAGGCCCTGCTGGCCGCTAATGCCAATGTGAACGCTAAAAACAGCGACGGAGAGACGGCTTTGTATGTGGCGGCTGACATGGGCCATACGGAAGTTGTCAAGCTGTTGTTGGAGCCCGGATCCGATGTGAATGCCAAAGACACCGACGGTGCTACGGCTTTGATTGTGGCGGCTAAGATGGGCCATACGGAAGTTGTCAAGCTGTTGCTGGCGGCTAAAGCGGATGTGAACGCTGCAGGCACCAAGGGCAGGACGGCTTTGTATATGGCGGCTGCGTATGGACATACGGAGACTGTCAAGACCCTGCTGGAGGCTAAAGCCGATGTTAATGCCAAATCCAGCAACGGCGTGACGGCTTTGTGGGCGGCGGCAGCGAAAGGCCATGCTGAGATTGTCAAGCTGTTGCTGGAGGCTAAAGCCGATGTGAACGCTGCACACACCAACGGCGTGACGGCTTTGATGATGGCGGCGGGGGAAGGGCATACAGAGATTGTCAAGCTGCTGCTGGCGGCCGGAGCCGATGTTGATGCCAAAACCAGCGACGACTGGACGGCTTTGTCTGTGGCTGTTAAGAAGGGTCATACAGAGGTCGTCAAGCTACTGCTGGAAAGCAACGCCGATGTCCATCTAAAACGTAAAACTAACAACGCGACGGTTTTGATGGGGGCTGCTTGGAATGGCCAGGCGGATATTGTCAAGCTGCTGCTAGCGGCTGGAGCGGATGTCGATGCCAAAGATACCGATGGCGTAACGGCTTTGATGATGGCAGCAGGGAAGGGTCATACGGAGGTCGTCAAGCTGTTGCTGGAAAACAAAGTGGAGGTAAATGCCAAAGCCACCGATGGTCATACGGCTTTGTCTGCGGCGGTTACAAAGGGTCATACGGAGATCGTCAAACTGCTACTGGAAAGCAACGCCGATGTCCATCTAAAACGTAAAACTAACAACGCGACGGTTTTGATGGGGGCTGCTTGGAATGGCCATGCGGAGATTGTCAAGATCCTGCTGGAGGCTAAAGCGGATGTAAATGCCAAAGACACCGGTGGCGTAACAGCTGTGATGATGGCGGCCCAGGAGGGTCATACCGAAGTCGTCACGCTGCTGCTGGAAAGCAAAGCAGATGTGAACGCCAAAGACACCAAAGGTTTTACGGCTTTGTATACGGCGGCTTGGAAAGGACATGCAGAGATTGTCAAAGCCCTGCTGGAGGCTAATGCCGATGTGAATGCTAAAGTCACCAAAGATTTTACGGCTTTGATGATAGCGGTTAAGAAGGGTCATATAGATATTGTCAAGCTGTTGCTGGCGGCCGGAGCCGATGTTGATGCCAAAACCAGCGACGACTGGACGGCTTTATGTGTGGCTGTTAAGAAGGGTCATACAGAGGTCGTCAAGCTACTGCTGGAACGCAACGCCGATGTCCATCTAAAACGCAAAGCTAACAACGCGACGGTTTTGATGGGGGCTGCTTGGAATGGTCATGCGGATATTGTCAAGCTGCTGCTAGCGGCTGGAGCGGATGTCGATGCCAAAGATACCGATGGCAGGACAGCTTTGATGATGGCAGCAGGGAAGGGTCATACGGAGATTGTCAAGATCCTGCTGGAGGCTGGGGCGGATGTGGATGCCACAGCTCATAGAGGTGGAAAAGATTATACACCTTTGAGCATGGCCAAAGAGAAGGGGCACACGGAGATAGTTAAGCTTTTAAAAGAATATGGAGCTAAAGAGTAGCGTTCTGTAAAGCAATGATCTGCAAGGTTGGCAGGGCGGGGGTTTTAGCCTACTTCGCCGAAGTAGCTTCGGCTACGAAGGCTGAAGGGCACGAAGTAGGAAAGAAGGGGAAAAACAGAACCGCCCGGCACATAGGCAGGGGACTTTAGATAGAGGAGATGATTATGAAGTCGCTGACAGAGTACTTCTGGTTCAATACTCCAGAGCACAGGGCTTATATCAATATCACCGACGACGTTTCCAAGGTGGTGAGCAAGAGCGGAGTGCAGGAAGGTCTCGTGCTGGTCTCGGCAATGCACATTACAGCTGGGGTGTTCGTCAATGATGATGAGCCGGGCATCCTGGAGGACATCGACAATTGGCTGGAAGAGCTGGCTCCGATGGGGCCAGATTACCAGCACCACAACACCGGAGAAACCAATGCCGACAGCCACCTGAAGAATATCCTGGTGGGGCACCAGGTGATTGTGCCGATTACCAACGGGCAACTGGACCTGGGGCCCTGGCAGCAGGTTTTCTATGGGGAATTCGATGGGCGAAGACGCAAACGGGTGATGATGAAGGTCATCGGCGAATAAGTTTGGGGAGGATGAGAGTTATGGCAATTGTCTTTCAATGCGAGCACTGTGAAAAAGATATCGAGGTTCCCGACGAGCTGGGGGGCCGGATGGACCAGTGTCCACACTGCGGGCACAGTATGTATATTCCGCTGGCCGGTGGAGCAGAATCCGAGGCTCTGGAGCTGACGGAAATAGACCCGGCCGAAGAAGATCGAATCCAAAAAGAAATAGAGCAGAGCCGACAGACGATGCGGCGAATCTGGAGCAATAGAAGAACAGTTGAGGCGGCTGAGGCAGGCAAGGAAAGGCCGGCCCCCCGCTCGGGCCGGAAGGTCAAACCGATAAATCCGGAAGATGCTGGCTTCACCGTGGAGCAGTATGTGGTGGCCATGGCCGGTAGCAGCCTGGACGAGGCTGAGGCAATGGCGGCCCACCTGGTGGGGAATCCTCAGACGGTCAATCCGATTATCAAAAAGGCCTTGAAGGAAGGGCTAAGTAATGCGTCTTTGAAAAATGTGCCCGAGGCGGTGCAGAAGGGCTTTCTAAAGAAGCTCTTCGAATACCTAAACTAGACGACTAGAAACCAACAAAACAAACTGAATCCAGGTGAGTTTATCTATGAAAAAAAGTCATGTTACAATCTTTTTTGCTCTTACGTTTTTGATACTTTCTGCGGGGGTGTCTGCGGCTGAGAATACAAATTCCGTATCGTTCGACTATCGCCAAGTCGTGCTGGACAATGGTCTGCGGGTGATTACTCTGGAGGACTTTTCTTGTCCGATCGTTGCCGTACAGGTCTGGTATCATGTGGGTTCCAAAGACGAACAAGCGGACCGCCAGGGCTTTGCACACATGTTCGAACACATGATGTTTCGCGGAACAGACCGACTAGGGCCCACAGATCACTTCGACTTCATTCGCCGTGTTGGCGGCAGCTGCAACGGCTACACCAGCTTCGACCAGACCGTCTACGTAGAGCGGATTCCCGCCAATCAGCTTGAACTGGCGCTGTGGATGGAAGCTGAGCGTATGAGCTTTCTCAAGATCGACCAGGAATCCTTCGACACCGAGCGAAAGGTTGTGGAGGAAGAGCGTCGGCTAATGCTAAACCAACCGTACGGCACGGTGGTGGACAAGGTTCTGCCGGAATTATTCCCCGGCCATCCGTACCGCTGGTTTATACTCGGTAACATTGCCCACCTCCGGGCAAGCTCGGTAGCAGAGCTGCGCGACTTTTGGAAGCGACACTACACGCCGAACAATGCTACGCTGGTCATCGTCGGTGCGGTCAAGCATGACGAGGCACAGGAGTTGGCTAAGAGCTACTTCGGCTGGATTCCACGTTACGAGGATCCACCGCCGACGGTAGCTCCGGCCTTGCAGGCAATTCAGGCTCGGACGGTTAGCATTAAGGAACAAAACGCCCCGGCGCCGGCTGTGGGAGTATTGTTCCGTACCGTGCCATTGGCCCACGACGACCGTATTCCCCTGGAGCTGTTGGCGACGATCCTGGGTGGGGGAAATAGCAGCCGGCTGTATCGGGAACTGGTCGCAGAGAAGCAACTGGCGGTAGCGGCAATGGCGATAGATATCGAGTTAGAGGACGACGGTGTGCTGATTGCAGGCGCCGTGCTTCCGCCCATGGGCGCTCAGTTGGACAAGGCTCTGGAGGCTATCAAATCTCAGATCGAGCGGTTGCGGGAAGAAACAGTTAGCGAGAAAGAGCTCATCAAGGCCCGCAACCGGATGCTCAAGAGCCTGGTTACAAGCAATCTTCACATCACCAGCAAGGCCCGGCTGCTTGGCAGCGCGGCTGTAATCGAAGGTGACGTGTCGCGGGTTAACCAGATCCTCGAGCGGATGCGCCGCGTTACTAAGGAGGATCTACAGCGCGTGGCCCGGAAGTATTTGACACCCGAGCGATCCTTGACGATTACTATCGAACGCAACCTGATGGGTAGCCTGCTGGGCAAACTCTTCAAGCAGAAGAGCTCCGAGGAAAACGCCCCCATTACCGCCGAGCCCGAAAAGGTTGCTGTTCCGCCAGGACGAGACGGGCTAAAGCGCCCGGAAGATTATCCGGAAAAAGCCCCGCTGGCCGAAGTGCTGCCGCCGAAGGTGACACCGAAGTTCAGCACTCGAAAGCTAGCGAATGGACTAAAAGTCATTGTCGTGGAGAACCACGAGGTCCCGTTCGTTAGTGTCCAACTAGGCCTGAGGGCCGGTGCCTGGACCGAGTCCAAGCCAGGGGTGGCGTCAATGACCATGAGTATGCTGACCAAAGGAACAGCCAAGCACAGCGAAGGCGAACTCGCCGAAGAGCTGGAGACCTACGCCATCAGCTTGTCGGGCAGTGGCGGAATGAACAATTGCTCGGTGAGGGCTAACTGCCTGAGTCAGCGCGTCGAGCGGATGATGAAGCTGCTGGGCGAAGTCGCTCTTGAGCCAACTTTCCCAGAGGAAGAATTCAAAAAGCTTCATAAGCAGACACGCACTGGCTTGGTGATCGCAGCCGAAACTCCGAGCTATCTGGCCAGCCGGGAGCTGAAGCGCCGGGTGTACGGCGAGCACCCCTACGCCCGGAATACCAGCGGCGAAATCGAGGATCTGGACCGCCTTAAAGTTGCAGACCTCAAGGGATGGTGGAGCAAGTTTGCCCGTCCGGACATGGCAGCACTGATTTTTGCGGGGGATATTGACCAGGCACAAGCGATGGAACTGGCCAAAAGGACCTTCGGACAATGGCGGGTTCCCGGCAAGCGGCCGGAGGTCAAGCTCCCCAAGCCACCGAAGCCTTCAGCGACGCATATCTATCTAGTGGATCGGCCCGGCACGCTGCAAGCCCAGATTCGTCTAGGGCAGCTGGCTATTGCCCGCAAACACCCCAGATATTTCACCACCAAGGTGGTCAACGGCTACTTTGGCCAGGGCTTTGGGAGCCGACTGAACAAAACGGTCCGAGTACAGAAGGGTCTGACGTACGGCATCTGGGGCGGCTACTCGGCCAGTCGGTTTGCTGGGAGGTTTTCCATCAGCACATTCAGCAAGACGGCCTCTACTGCCGAGGCTGTGCGAGCTGTGCTGGAAGAAATCAAACGGTTGAAAAAGGAAGGGCCCAGCGACGATGAATTGGAGAAGGTCCGCTCCTCTATCCTGGGTGGTTTTGCCGGCAAACGTGAAACGCCGCAGGCCCTGGCCGGGGATCTATGGTTAATCGAAGCCGAGGATCTATCAACAGACCACTTCGAGAAGATGCTTTCGCGCGTGGCCGCAACAAAAGCCAAGGATTGTCTTAAGCTCGTCCGCCAGACAGCAAAGCCATCGAAAATGGTGATCGTGGTGGTTGGTGACGCAAACAAGCTCAAACAGGACCTGGAAGAAATAGCGCCAGTGACGGTGGTTTCAATTAAGCCGAAATAGGAAGTATCGCAAACATGCTCGTCGAAATCGAGGCTGGTTTATTCGACAGCATATTGGAATAGGAACAATCCCCGAGCCCGCAAGAACTCGGGGGTCTTTGGCAATTGGCAATTCAATCAGTCGGCATAAAGCAGACGTGGCAGCTTTTGGCCGTCTTAGAAATCTTCCTACTCAAAATCCTCACTTGGCTCTGCTGGGCCACCGGGGCCGCCCCGCTGCTGCATCATTTGCATCCGCATAGCCATGAACGATTGCACGAGTGTGCCGATGGATTCGCTGGGCACGACCAGGTCCACTCGCAAGGCATTGTTCTCGGCGGTGGCGCTGAAGGAAATCGGCGGGGTAACTGGGGCTTGGGCGGGCGCGGTCGGTGGCGGGCCACCAGCCATCGCGGCAAACATTCCAATCATGGGGACAACTTGGCCAAGGTCCAGATGGGCTTCGGCAAATCTGTCGGACGGTAGCTTGGCTACGGCCTGGGCGATTCTGGGATCATCGGCCAAGACTGAGCCATTACCCTGGGCGACGTTGATAGCCCGCTCCATTCGGCCGGCACCGCCCATGACAAGGAGTATCTGCTTATCGTTGGGGGCGGCCAGGCGGAAGGTCATGTCAGGTCCAAACATCATGGGCATCATCTGCATCTGCTGAGCCATTATCATCTGCTTTTGCTGAGCCATCGGATCGTCCTCGGCAGGAGGCTCGGGGGGAGTAATCTCCATCTTGATAGTATCGATGTCCACATCAGAGTAGTTCTCGGCTGCGGTGGTATAAACAAACGCCATGGCGGGGCCGCCGAAGGCCTCGGCCAACATAGCGCTTGCAGAACACTCCTTCTTTGACAGTTCTTTGTAGAGGGCGGAGTCGGAGACATCATAGCGTTGGACCATGTTGAACATGCCGGTCCCCGCCATGGGGTTGACCAAATTGAAGGTAAAGGCTGAGCTGGAAACCACAGCGTTGCTGCCGGTAAGATCAGTCGTTAGTTGCTGGATTTGCTCAGCGGAGAACTTTTCCTTGAAGCTGGGCAGATTCATAAGGCTGTCCAAAATAGTGTTTGCCAAGGCCTGGTTATTCTCGGGGACTACGTTTACTGCACCGGCCATGAAAAAAGGCCCAGCAGGCAAGGCAGAGTAGGAGGGCAGCTTTTGGCCCATTTGGGCGTTCATAAATGCCGCGGCCGCCGAGTCGGCTTTGAAGAGGACCCTTTTGGTCAGGAGGGCCTGCTCGGCGTTTATGTCCAGGGCCACGGCCAGCTTGTCGGCCTGCTGAATCAAAGCCTTGGCCATATCTACCTCCCAGGCGAACATGTCCACGGCCATGGCCATCTGAGGCATTTGGGCGGCGGGGCCCATCTGGGCAATCATCTGGGCCTGGGCCATCTTGGCCTCATCAAGCTTCTGAATTAGGAATGGTGCGGCCTGCTGGAGATCGCCGGCGAGAACGATTTGGCCCTTGTCGAAGGCTTGGGCGGCAGCGGGCATGATCTGGAGCGGCGTTTGGCCAGCTAGGACAGCCGCGACTTGATCGGCTTGGGGGGCATAAACGACAAAGCCGTGCTTGACGGCCAAGTAGCCATCAGGGCCTTTGACCACTCCGGCGGGTAAGGCTTCGTCGGAGTCCTGGGCCTTGGCCTGATGAGCTTCGAAGACGGCCTGGGCATCGGCAGCACTAAACAACAGGGCTAGGGGGGGAGAAAACTTTTGAGGGTCCAACAAAATAGCCGCAGCTGGGCCGTTCAAATCGACTTGGCCGATATTCTCCTGAATAGCCAATAGCTTATTTTCGTCCGGCATGGGCAGTCCCAGAGCCTGGACAAAGAGCACAATGTTATCGTAACTGGCCTGGAGGTTATTGGTGGCGGCGAAGCCGTAGGCATCGGCGGGGATGGCTGAGAGAATGCCCGGCACGGCTGGCGTCGCTAAGGGAAGCTCCGGGACGGGCGAGGAAGCAGCCTCCTGGGCAATAGCAGGGGTGCAAGTAAGCAGCAAACAACAGGCGATTGAGATTGTCATTGTGACTTTCATGGGATACTCCTGGACTGTTAGGACAAACAAAAAACTGGGCCAACACCAGGGCGATAAAGGCCTGGGGGCCTCGGCGACAATATCGACAAGATAGCCGCACTCCTGTGCATATGATTACCATAAGTTAGAGACGCGGGCAAAGGGAAAATATTCACATAAATCTGCGGCTCGGGGCGGCCCGGTGGTAGGGGCAGCGGGGCTTCAGTGCCAAATTGACAGGCCCCAAGCGGCAGACTGACAGGAAACAGGAGTCGGAGAAGGGGGCTGATGGCCGGTCGGAGAAGGTAGATTGCGGAAAGGTATATAACGGTAAAGCCTTTTTGCCATCGGAGGTTATAATGTGCAGGAGTCTGTGGGCCAGTGGAAAGGCGAAAGTGTGGCACGGGCTTTGCGATAGGGTTTGGGGGTAGCGCTGCGGGGAAAGTGTATATATAATGGCGAACTGGAGTTCGCTGTGCCCGGCAGTGAGGATTTACCCGGCAAGAAGTTATTGATTGGCGAATGCGAAAGGAGCCTTCATGAGTAAGATTCGACCTTTGGGCGACAAGGTGCTTGTGCGGCGGGTTGAGGCGGAGGAAAAAACGGCCGGCGGTATCGTGCTTCCGGACACGGCTAAGGAAAAACCCAAACGTGGCAAGATTATAGCCGTGGGCCAGGGGCGACTGCTGGACGACGGCAAGCGGGCCAAGATGCAGGTGAAAAAGGGCGACGAGGTCCTGTTTTCCAGCTACGCGGGCACAGATATCACCGTGGACACAAAAGAAATGATGATTATGTCCGAAGACGATATCCTGGCCATCATTGGCTAGGCCGTCAGAGCGTGGC
>JAUXAG010000016.1 GCA_030614915.1 Actinomycetes bacterium
GGGTGCCATCAAAGGTATTGGTAATTTGATTCACTTGAGACCCGCCGACCTCCGTGACCGTGAAGGTAACAGTAGTCTCGCCGTCGACGGTGTAGTCGGCCTCAAGCAGAAGCTCGTACCACGTGTCTACGCTGATACCCCCAACCTCGTTGTCGCTCCAGTCCGCACTCGTATCCCCGCCCTGGACCAGGGCCATCTGTACACCGCTAGTATAGTTCCCTATCGACGCCCTGTACATAAGTTTGCCGCCATACGTGCCAATGTCGCCCAATTCCTGAGCATTGAGGAATATACCCCCCATTATAGTGTTGAAGCCAAATGTGTCGAAATAGACATCTGCCTGTACTCTTGTGTAGTCTTCATTCTCGTGCTCTTTAGCACTAGCAAAGGCCCCATCGTAGGATGTCTGAGTTCTCTGAGCCACTTCTTTCGAGACTTTCGTGTGTTTCTCTAGGGCACCTTGGCTGGCAGCCACCCAATCGAGGTCACCCGCATTGTTGGCCAGGTCCTGTCCGTCCGTATAACTGTCGAAGTCATCCGTGTAGTCCGCTCCAACACCCTGTCCGGCAGCTGTCCAAAATATGCCCTGAACAAGTATCACTAACAAGAGTTTCGTATTCCACGGGTGGATCTTCTTAGACATGGCTAAATTCCTCCTTAGTTTATCCTCGGACGTTGGACAGCTTCCAGGCGTTGCACGTAATTACTTCTTCTATATCGCTGCTCATGGAAGCTTAACCAAGGCCAAACGCAGACCGCCAGATCTCCCGAGCCTTTTCCACGGTCTGCAAAGACGGGGAGCTATCCTCAGCCGCCGCGATAATCCCGCTCACCTGTGCGGGTGTATTCAGGCCTACGATGAGACTGGACACAATCGGAGCGGCCAAGGCAAACCGAATGGCAAAGCTGGTCATCGATTCCCCGATCTCATCACGGAAAACCTCTGAAATTTTCGCACGTTTAGCAAAATCGATGGCATATTCCTCGTCGGCAAAACGATCACCTTTGCGTAGAGAGTTCTGATTAGCTCGCTCATCGGTGAGAATCCCCTGGTACAACGGACGAATGGCAAGGAATCCCATATCACGCTTCTCCAGCTCGCCAAATAAGTCAGCCATCTCCATTTCGACAAGGTTATAGAAGCCAATCAATCCAGAGAACTTTTCAGTTTCGATCGCCTTCTCACCGCAGGGAACCGTATACGGAAATGTCATCAGATATCCGACTTTGCCCTCGTCGCGCATACGATGAAAGATATCCACTACCTCATCGATTATCTGGCCCAACAGGGGCAGACGCCTCTCATCAGTATTGGGCATGCTACGCCACATCCATTGTAGGACGCTGATCCGCTCGGTGTGCAGATCTGTCAAAGCTTCCTCGATCCGCAGACGGAACTTGTCGGCCTCGAAGTGGTCTCCGTCCGTAAAATCTGGAACAGGGACCTTGATAACATGATGCAGTTCACTACGACGAGGGTGGTTCGCCAGCACTCGACCCATCATCCAGCGGGTCCGGTATTCGTAGCTGGAGTGGATGAAGTTGACACCTGCGTCCAAGGCCGTGCGCAGAGCCAGCTCTCCTGCCTTGGACTTTTCATCGTTACCAGGCTCCGTCGCAGCCGCACGCATTGGGCCCACACAGATCACAGAAACGTCTAAGTCTGTTCGACCGAGCCTTCGATAATTCATGGATAATTCTTTCTTGCTGAATTCAACAGCCAAGAAGTCTATTTCCTAAAATCAAAAGTCACTGGGCACTAGTGTTTGGCTGAATCCGAGGGAAGTACAACCAGAGGTGACCAAGATCATCATCTTCACCAAATATGATCTGCCCATCACGCCCTACAACGGCAGCCCCAAATACATATCCGTATCGTCTCCGCTCAATCACAGATACAGCTACCCCCAGATCGCGCACTTTGCCCTGCCCGGGACACCAGCAGAACAATTTCGAAATCTCTCTTCCGCATGTGCCAAACAATCGCCCATCGAGTGTTACCGCCATAGGGCCTACCGGGGCAAGCGGAGTTCGCCCCACTGGCCCCTGAAAAGCGTGTTCTTCGGTAAATGAAAACAACTGTCCTGTTTCGTCGGTTGCATACAATATTGTCTGTCGAGGATCCTGCGCCCATCGAACTGCAGCTGGATTCGGAGCGACTGTATCTGGAAGGTCCACAGCCTTACGTTCCAGCGTCTCATTATCAGCATCATAGCGCCAAAGTGTGCCCTCGTTATCAAATCCCAGTATATCTCCCCTTAAGCCAATGGTCAAACGTCCGGTTCCATGGATCTCCGCCACGGTTTTCACTTCTTCGCTCTCTATATCCACGACAAAAAGATGTCTCTGAGTAATGCCAATAACCCGTCTTCTGGTCTGTTCAGCTACCGCGTGAACAATCTGCTCTCCGGGTACTACTGTTCCTAAATCGTGAAAGGGGATTCGGGAAAAAGTCCATTCCTGGATTAAGCTGAAAGGTAATGGCTCAAAACCTCGGATGATAACACGTCCGCCCGTAGGACCGTTCACGCAGGCCACAAATTTCTCCAGGCCACAGCACATTGCCATGCAACGGTCCGCACCTTGGACCGCTCCCATGTCAAAAACCGCTCCTGTGACGCCATGAAACATGGCTACGAACAGATGTGTCAAGCGGCCACTGGTACCGCCGTAGATGATTCCTGAGGAATCTACGTCCAGGGCAGTAATATGACTCTCGTCCGCAGGAATGGCAGTGCTGGCACCGGGAAAACACATGGGAAAGGCTACCATGGTTCCTTCCTTGATAAAGGTTCCGTGCACGATCTTATCAATCAGAGGCTTTGCCTGCGGTGCATTCATATCGTAGGGTTTTTTGTCAGTTTTTATGTTCATTTGTTAACCCCACATCCGAATAGGTAGGTGTGAATTCTTCTTCTTACGATTGTCAGGCATGGTAACCTTAAATAATCCAACAGGTTTCGGGCCAACGTGTCCGAAAAAAAGGTCACCATTATGGTCCACAGCGCCTCGCGAAACATATTGTGCGCACTGTCCGGGTCGTTCCAGCAGGATCAGCTCTTCCCGCTCCAGAGTCTCGGGGTTCAGGCGTACGACTACGCCCTCTCTCTCCTTGTGGCTTTGGGGTAAGGGGTTATACAGCGGATCTCGCCAGCGGGAGACCACGTAGTATAACTGCCCGTCGGCTGCGAAGGTAAGCCCGCCACAGTGGTCAGTAAATGTGTCCATCGGAATGGTTGGATCACGGTCTTGTGTGGCTGGTCCAAGGTCTTCTATCCGGCCCCACGGTCCTTCATTCAGCCAGATACGTATTAGCCGAGGTTGGGCAATCCAGGTCACCGCGTAGATACATTCCCCATCTGCCGAGGCCACAGCATCGTAAAGAACGCTATGCCAACCGTTCTGGAAGACCTCATTATGCGGCAGAATATGCGGAGACACTTCCAAACGGTCCGTTTGAGGATCATATCGTACAAGGTGTCCATAGTCGTTCGACGTCCACACCCGGTGTTTGCGGTCCAAAAACAACACCTGTGCGTTGATTGAACCGATGCGCCCGATGTCACGGGCTGTGCGGCTGCTTA
Organism: Actinomycetes bacterium; assembly: GCA_030614915.1. GTDB lineage: Bacteria > Planctomycetota > Phycisphaerae > JAACET01 > JAACET01 > JAACET01. The sequence goes on from JAUXAG010000016.1 coordinate 3,585, forward strand.
GGTCATATGCAATGAAGTGATCGCGCGGATAGCTCAGGGCGTAAAGGATACGGCGCTGCTCGTCATGCAGTAAGCATCGGCATCCTTCCTTAGGGATTATCGTGTCCCACCACAATGCGGTATCTGTCTTTGTATCCCATGCCAGCAGAGCACTGCCACGGAAGCAGCGTTTCGGGTCATGCCAGGAATCCCAAGGCGAGTAGGCTGGCTGATCGATGGGCGGGCCGGATAAGTGCGATGCCATATACATCACCCCCTCCGACATCGACGGCGCAAAACTGTAATGGATCTTGCATTGAGTGGCACGCCCGGAGTCTTTCGGATCGTCAACCAGCTCGTCCATGGCGAAGAGATAGTCCAGCGAATCGGTCTCTTCGTTGTAACGTACTATTTTGACGGTTTCTCCAGGTACAGTTTCTGCACAAGCGGCTGCGTAGATGCGGCCGTCCGGCCCAACGGACAGAGACCAACAGGAATCAGAAGATGGATGTTCGGTAAACTCATACCATGCTGCACTATATTCCATAACGGTTCTCTTTTTACTTCCCAAAAGGGTTTGTCACAGCAGAGTCTCTTGACACTGAGGGGGTTATAATCCGCTCCATCCCCGCCGCTGTTGGCTGAACTGGGTTGATGATGTCAACGCCTACTTCAACCAGATCGGCCATAATATCCACAATGCTCCCGCAAGTATGGAAAAAGACCTTCACAATTTGATTTTCGAGGCCAAGACATCTTCGCAACTTATCCAAGGCAGTAGCATGGATGCCCGTGGTCACCGAACCGCCAAGATCTACGGGAACACGGTCCGGTTCCTTGTGCTGCAAAGCAGTTGTTACTCTTTTTCTGGAATCCACTTGATCTCTCCTGTAAACAGTGGAGTAAAAGTGCCCCACTTGGCGTGGTAATAATGTACCACCCGGCATCTATATAGCCAGGACCGTCCTGGCTGTCAAGGTGCAATCTTATCTTTACAGTGGCACACTTTTACTCCGTCGTTTATACTCTATGTGGACAGAGGATAATCGGTTTGCTGGAAGGATGGCTTTTGAGGTCCGAAGCTAGTTGCTTGTTCTAAAGGGATGCCGATGGTCAGATGTACAATCGGTCTGGATTTCGGGACAAACTCTGCCAGAGCATTGCTGGTCAATGTGGCTAACGGCCAGGAGATAGCCACAAGCGTCTGTAATTACGCTCACGGACAGGAAGGGATAATCCTCGATAACCAGGATCCCCATCTGGCTAGACAGCAACCTCAGGACTACCTGGATGCTGCCGCGATTTGCGCACAACAAGTCATGGCCAAGGCTGATAGTGAGGTTTCGCCCGGCGATATAATCGGCATCGGCGTGGACACTACCGGAAGCACACCCTTGCCGCTCGATCAGCAGGGAGTGCCCTTGGCATTTTCCGACGAATTCAAGGATCACCCCGCGGCGATGGCTTGGTTGTGGAAAGACCATACTTCCCACGCCGAGGCCGAAGAAATTACTCAGTTGGCTTCAACGCTCCGGGCCAAATATTTGGCCAAATGTGGCGGGAAATACTCTTCCGAATGGTTCTGGTCGAAGGTGCTTCATTGTCTTAGAACGGTCCCAGAGGTATATGACGCTGCTTACACCTGGGTGGAGATTGCCGATTGGATACCCGCTGTGCTTGCCGGTATCACACCTCCGGATGCCATTAAACGCAGTATATGCGCAGCAGGCCACAAGGCCATGTTCAATCCTGCTTGGAACGGCTATCCAGATGAAGAATTTCTCGGCCAACTCGATCAGAAACTGATTGCACTGCGGCATACGCTGTCGAACAAATCGTATAATATAGCTGAGGCTGCGGGCAATCTGACCGAGCAATGGGCACAAGAACTAAACTTACCGGCTGGTATTCCGGTCGCTGTCGGCGCCTTTGACGCTCATCTAGGAGCTGTTGGTTCGGGCATAAAACCTGGAGTACTCGTGAAAATCATCGGGACCAGCACCTGCGACATGCTCGTTGCCCCCCTGGATCAAAACTTACCAGACATACCCGGATTGTGCGGAGTCGTCCCGGAATCTATCTTGCCGGGCTTCTTCGGTCTGGAGGCTGGCCAATCCGCTGTGGGAGATATATTCAACTGGTTTGTCAATCAAGTTCAGCCGGGTGGGGCAAGCAACGGTTCTCACCAGGCACTAACTGCCGGGGCCGAGCGACTCACACCCGGCCAAAGTGGCTTACTTGGCCTGGACTGGCACAACGGCAACCGCACCGTTCTGGTCGACCAACGCTTGACGGGCATGCTCGTGGGAATGACCTTGGCAACCACCCCGGCTGAGATTTATCGAGCATTGATCGAATCGACTGCCTTCGGTGCCCGAGTGATCGTCGAACGCTTCGAGGAATACGGCTTGAAGGTGGACCGCGTAATCAACTGCGGTGGGATCTCCGCCAAGAATGCTCTGCTTATGCAAGTTTATGCCGACGTGCTGGGAAGGCCATTGGAGATATCCCGCAGCAATCAAACTTGTGCCCTGGGAGCCGCAATTGCCGCAGCAGTAGTAGCTGGAAATCAAGCCGGAGGTTATGCCGACTTCGATCAAGCCATCGAGGCCATGACTGCTGTACAGGATCAAAAGTTCACTCCGAACTCGGACCACAAGAAGGTTTATGACCGGCTGTATGGATTATACAAACGGCTGCACGACGCTTTTGGTGTCAAGGGTGCTGATGGCGATCTGGCCGACGTGATGAAAGAACTGCTGATTATTCGAGAACAGGTGAACGGATAATGAAATTCCAACAACTTAAGCAAGAGGTTTGTCAGGCCAATCGGTCCCTGGCCGAAGCTGGACTGGTCGTGCTAACCTGGGGCAATGTCAGCGGTGTTGACCGCCAAGCAGGCGTGATGGCCATCAAGCCTAGCGGTATAAGCTACGATCAACTCCAACCGAAAGACATAGTAGTCCTGTCCCTCGAGACATCTAAGGTAATTGACGGAAACTTCCGAGCCTCTTCCGACACACCTACGCATCTGCTACTCTATCAGAAACTGCCCTCAGTTGGCGGCATTATTCACACCCATTCGACTTACGCTACCTGCTGGGCCCAGGCCCAGCGTCAGATCCCCTGCTTGGGAACCACTCACGCCGATCACTTCCACGGACCGGTACCCCTCACCAGGCAACTCAAGCCCGAAGAAATCGCCAGCGATTATGAGCACAATACCGCCAAAGTCATCATAGAGTACCTATCCGCAGAAGAAGCTAATCCAGAGCAAGTACCTGCTGTCTTAGTCCCTCAACATGGCCCATTTGTCTGGGGAAATAGTCCAGTTGCTGCTCTTGAAAACGCCATAGCCCTTGAGGAAATCGCCCGAATGGCTCTGTACGCTGTCCTGCTGAACCCACAGGCACAACAGCTTCCTCAAGCACTGCTGGACAAACACTTCAACCGCAAGCACGGTTCGAACGCCTACTATGGCCAGGAGGATTGAAGGATGGAGCCACAGAACTATGAGAAAAAGAATCAGTCTATCCGGGAGGCCTTCAAGAAGAAACTCAGCCAGAACCCCAGCCTGAAAGAAAAGCAAATCAAGTTGTCCTGGAGCAACTGGGGCTTTGGCATGGAGCCCTTGGCCGAATCTGCGCAGCGACTGAATCGATATGGGATCGAATGGATTGAACTACACGGCAACCGTTACGGAGATGACCTTGGTTATAAAACCAGGAACGTTCTGGACATTCTCGCAGGCCACAACATCCAGGTGGCTGGCATTTGCGGTATGTTCGGCCCGGAGAACGATCTGTCCTCAAACTCCGGCCGGGTCCGCCAGGCTGCTGTCGACTACATCCGGCGTCAACTGGACTTCTGTCATGAGGTCAGTGGTTCCTATCTGCTGATAGTGCCAGCCGCTGTGGGCCGCCCGCAACCATATAATGACAGCGAATTCGATCGGTCAGTAGAAACGCTTCAGCTTGTGGCCGATGAATTCGTAAAAGCTGGCGTTCAAGGTGCAGTTGAGCCTATCCGATCGGCCGAAGTTAGTATCGTTCACACTGTTGCCGATGCTCTAAGCTATATTCAGGCGGTAAATTCCCCGGGCATACAACATATCAACGGCGATGTGTACCACATGCAGGTTGAAGAATCGCATATCGGCCAAGTCCTGTTAAATACAGGTCAGCGGCTGGTGAATCTTCATCTAGCTGACTCGAACCGTTGTGCTTTGGGCGACGGGTCGATAGATGTGGACACCATTCTCATGGCTCTATACCTGATTGACTACACTCAAGGCCGACGCTTCGCAACGCCTGAACCGCTCGGTCCAGGCGGTGACCCCTATCCAGCTATGTATGGCCAACCGAAAGGCGAGATACTCGATAAGCTCGTAGACAGCACAGTCGCCTACTGGCGGCAGCGTGAAGCCGAAATTAAGAGCATGAGCTAATGTTTTCCGCGACGGATTGTCAACATTGCTTCCCGCAGAGCCCCAGAACCTATCGCAATCCATTTGACACTCTGCCATGATGTTAACTATATGGTCGCGGAAGTTCCGCGTTTTTTCTCTGGCTCCCCGGGCAGGGCTCGAACCTGCGACCTAGCGGTTAACAGCCGCTCGCTCTACCAATTGAGCTACCGGGGAATAGCAACTCAACGCTACGCAGCTTATCGGTTTTGCCCGCCTCAGTCAACACCCTTGTCGGCTGAGTGCCAAAGCAGTATCCTAGCCTCCGAACAAAGCCAATGGCTCCGATTCATCGGCCAGCCCACTCGAAGGAGTATCAACTGTGATGCAACGCTACGAAAACAATCCGGTTGTCAGTCCCTCCGACGTCAAACCATCCCGCCCCGAACTCAAGGTGGTCTGTGCCTTCAACGCCGCGGCCATCGAGCACGACGGCCAAATCCTTCTGCTCCTCCGCGTAGCCGAAACCGCCCACGAATCTCCCCCGGACTACATCACCTTTCCCGTGGTCGAGCAGACTTCCGACGGCCCGCAGGTCGCCCTCAAGGCCGTCAGCAAGAAATCCCCCGATCTCGACGACAGCGACCCCCGCATGATCATTTACAAAGGCCAGCCCTACCTAACCACGCTTAGCCACCTGAGACTGGCCCGCAGCAGTGACGGTCGAGATTTCACCGTCGATGACACCCCCGCCATGTTGCCCCAGAGCCCCATCGAAGCCTTTGGCCTGGAAGACCCCCGCATCACGCCAATCGACGGGCGACACTACATAACCCACACGGCCGTCTCACCCGCCGGCATCGCCGCGGCCTTGGCCTCAACGGATGATTTCAAAACCTTCGACCGCTACGGCCTCATCTTCGCCCCCGAAGACCGCGACGTAGTCATCTTCCCCGAAAAAATCGACGGCCAATATCTGGCCATTCATCGGCCCTATCCCAAGCACATCGGCACCCCGGCCATGTGGCTGGCCCGCTCGCCGGACCTGAAGCACTGGGGCCGCCATCAAAAGCTGATCGACGTCCGCCGCGATTGCTGGGATTGCGTCCGTGTCGGAGCTGGGGCCGTGCCCTTCCGCACAGCGAAGGGCTGGCTGGAGATTTACCACGGAGCTGATAAGGACAATCGCTACTGCCTGGGGGCTGTATTGCTGGATGGCGACGACCCCAGCCGCGTGTTGGCCCGCTCCGCCCAGCCGCTGCTGGTGCCCGAAGCGCCGTATGAGCTGAAGGGGCTGCTGGGCAACGTGGTCTTTACCTGCGGAGCCATCACCTCCAACCCCGATGAAATTCTGCTTTACTACGGTGCCGCTGATTCGGTTACGGCTCTGGTGACTACCAGCGTGGATGAAATTACGGACTCCCTCGAACCGCTCTGATGTTTTTTTCGTAGGTTTATTACTATGCCCGACAAATTTACCCTTACCGACCAGACTCGCCAAAAACTCGACGCGCTTCGCGCCGAGCTCAAGAAAATGGGCTCGTTGGTGGTAGCGTTTTCGGGGGGGGTGGATTCGTCGTTGCTGCTGGCTGTGGCTATTGAGACGCTGGGGTCTGAGAAGGTGTTGGCTGTTACCGCTCAGAGCGAGACATACCCCGCCAGCGAGCTGCCCGCAGCGAGAGCCCTGGCCGAGAAGTTGGGGGCCAAGCATCAGATCATCGAGACCTGCGAGCTCGACGATCCGCACTATGCCGAGAATCCACCACAGCGCTGCTATTATTGCAAGATGGAACTGCTCAGCAAACTAAAGGCGATAGCCCAGGAGCAAGGCTACACCCAGGTAGCCACCGCCGCCAATGCCGACGACACCGGCGACTTTCGGCCCGGTCTGCGAGCCGGCAACGAGCTGGGCATCGCTCGGCCGCTGCAGAAGGTCGGCCTGACCAAGAACGAAATCCGGGCCCTTTCGCGCCAAATGGATTTACCCAGTTGGGACAAGCCATCGATGGCCTGTTTGGCCAGCCGTTTCCCTTACGGTCAGCGCCTCACCCCCGAAGCTCTTTCGCGGGTGGAAGCGGCTGAGGACTTCCTGACCGTAGCCGGCTTTTCGCCGCTGCGGGTCCGCACTCACGAATCTATAGCTCGTATTGAGATTTCACCCAGTCAGTTCGCTAAGCTACTGGACGAAAAGCTGCGGGAGAAGATTGTGGCCAGGCTCAAGCAGCTCGGCTACACCTACGTTACCTTCGATTTGCAGGGCTTTCGCTCGGGATCGATGAATGAGCCGCTGAGCGACGGGGAAAAAGAATAGACCTCGCCCATGCAACCCAAGGAGAAAATTCTGTTCTGCTGGAGTAGCGGCAAGGACTGTGCCCTGGCCCTGGAGCGGGTTCAGCGTTGCGGGCAATATGAAGTTGCAGCTCTGCTGAGCACGATTACAGCCGACTACGACCGCGTTAGTATGCACGGCGTGCGCAGAGAGCTTTTGGAGCAGCAGGCCGAGGCGTTGGGCTATCCTTTGGAGAAGGTGCTCATTTCCAAAGATGCTGACAATGACCAATACGAGCGGCGAATGCTGGACTTGCTGTTGCGGTATGGACGGGACGGCCTGCGGACTGTGGCCTTTGGCGACGTCTTTCTGGATGGTATTCGCGAGTATCGCGAGTCCAACTTGGCGAAGGCCGGCATGAGGGCCTTGTTTCCAATCTGGCAACAGTCTACAGCTCAGCTAGCTCAATCCTTCATCGACTCCGGCTACAGGGCTATTATTACTTGCGTGGATTCGCAGTTGCTCGATGGCAGCTTCGTCGGCCGAGAGTTCGACCAAGAATTTCTCGATTCGCTGCCCCCCGACGTGGACCCCTGCGGGGAGAATGGCGAGTTTCATTCTTTTGTATATGCTGGGCCGATCTTTTCGAGCCCCATCCCCTTCAAGCTCGGCCAAACCGTCGTCCGCGATGAGCGCTTTCACTTCACCGACCTGCTGCCCGCATAAGCTGGCCAGCCTTGTCATTTCCCCTTTTCTTGTCATTCCCGCGAAGGCGGGAATCCAGTCCTAATCTTCCGCCTTTACTCTACTGTCAGGACCCCGTTAGCTATCAATGTTGGGATACTCCTCTTCACGCACGAGCGATTTCTTAGGATTCCGGAGAATGTCCCCTTCTTCTTCTAAATCTTTCAATAACTTCTGGTCTTCCACCGACCAATCATGGATTTCGAAAAAGGCGAAATCGTAAGAACAACTGGATCTGATCTTTTGTTCGGTAGCAATGCCAATTATTTTCTTTTCTTGTTCCCTGCTTCTTGCTACATGACACATTGCGGCTAAGTGACACCTACGGTTGTTTCTCGGTTCTGGATCATCCTGGAACAAGAAGCAGTAAACTACATCATCCGCAGAGACAAATCGCCGATAAACACGATTGCTTTCCTGTGCTATAAATTGAGCCCCAATAAAGGCCTTACTCAAAGACCTTCTTTCAAACCGCGTGGGCCTTGCGAGTTCGCGAGCAATACGTTCATATTCCGGATTATCTCCTGTGTGTGCATTGTCTATCATGCCGTCCCATGCATAGCTTATTCTGTTTGCCTTCTTCTTAGCTACATATTGCGGGTTCTTCTCAAAATCATCCCATGAGTCTCCCTCAAACATAATGTGGGTATAGCCCTTGAAGGCTTCGAAAGTCCGGTTGTTCTTCAAATAATAAGCAAGGATGTCTTCCTCGCCACCACTGATTACAACCTGCTTGACTTTCTGGGATAATGTGTCTTTTGCCCGCAAATAAGCACAAAAATCACTGATTGTATCTAATTCATTTAAAACAATCTCTGTAAAGCGTTGAGTAAACACATGAACCAAATTCCCTCTAATTGTTTCGCCAAATGCTAGGGCATCTGGTGGCTCTCCAAAAAATGCAGAAATTAAGTAGACTTCTTTGATCGCTGCGGGATCGAATATCTCCGATCCTCTTCGAGGGTTCTTAAGTGTTACCTGTGTCTGTAGTCCAAACAATTGACGTCGAGCCCCGGATAGCTGCCTAAAACTCTTATCGATCCCTGATTTCTTTAAGTAACCATCTTTGCCCAACTTCAGATCTTTCAATGACCAGATAATCGCAATATCATCGAATACCACAAGCAAATCGCAAATCTCTCTACCATTTGGCAGGACAGGATTAGGATAACACCAGTCAGTTAGAAACGTTTTTTCCGCCAATTCATGCAGTGCGGCTTCTGCGTTTATCCCTTTGAAGCTGAAATAATGTTTGGAGTCGGGCACCTTTTCACTCTTCTTCTCGGAAGTCGAAATGGCTGTTTCTTTCGACAAACAGCACTTCTTGTATTTCTTGCCACTTCCGCAAGGACATGGCTCGTTTCGGCCTATGTTCATCTAATAGCTCCCCCTTGTTCAAGAATCGTGTGCTCCGAGCATCACATGTGGTCGGCCGGTGGTTTGATTGGTCTGCACGGTAACGGCTGTGCCGTAAACTTGCTCGAGGATATCTTTGCGGATAACCTCCTCAACGGAGCCGGTTCGGGCGACTCGGCCGGCGTCCAGCAGAATCAATTTCTGACAGTATTCAGCAGCTAAATTCAAATCGTGGCTGACGATCACGACGGTAAGCTTGCGTTGGCGGTGCAGCCGCGTCAAAAGCTCATAAATGCGCACCTGATGGGCAATGTCCAAATGGCTGGTCGGCTCATCGAGCATCAGCAAGTCCGGCTCCTGAGCCAAGGCCATAGCAATAAAGACCCGCTGGCGCTCGCCGGCACTTATCTCCGTGACCAGCTTATCAGCTAAATCTTCCACGGCTGCATCAGCCATCGCCCTATCCGCTATTTGCTCATCACCCGGCCCCAGCCTTTGAAACCGTTTTAGATGCGGATTGCGCCCCAGCAGCACCACGGCCCGCACGCTAAACGGCAGATTCACATTCACCGTCTGGCTCAGGCAGGCCATCCGCTTAGCCAGTTCGCCCCTGCTCACTTGGCTTACTGCCTTACCTTCAAAGTGTACCTGGCCCCTATCTGGCCTGATTACCCCTCCCAATGCCCGCAGCAAAGTGGTCTTGCCCGAGCCGTTAGGCCCGATGATCCCCACGAATTCGCCCGCTGCCACCTGCACATCCACCCCCCGCAGCACCGCCTGGGAGTCATAGGCATAATGAATATTAACAGCCCGCAACATACTCATATCAAATATCAAAGTGTAAATATCAAAGATACAAATCAAAATTCAAAAAGATTCAGAGCACGCTATCCTGTCGTTTTGGCGTTTTCTACATTTTGATTTTTACATTGTAATTTTTCTTTTTGCATTTTGCCTTTTACATTTTCACGTCCAGACACCTTTTCGCCTTCGCCGCAGCAGATAGATAAAGAAAGGCCCGCCCAGAAAAGCCGTCACCACCCCAATCGGCAAAACCCGCGGGGCGATAATCACCTGGGCAAAGGTGTTGGCTAATATCAAAAATCCCGCCCCCACTACCGCCGACGCCGGTATCAGCTTGCGATTATCAGGCCCGATGGCCAGTCGCACCGCGTGCGGCACGATCAGGCCGACAAAACCGATGAGCCCGCACACCGAGACCACCGCCCCGGTCATCAGCGAAGCCACCACGAAGAACAGCTTCTTAGCCAACTCCACCCGCACTCCTAGAAAGCTGGCCTCCTCTTCGCCCAGCACCATGACGTTTAGCTCGCGGGAGAACACCCAGGCCAGCACGACCCCCACGGCTGTAGCCACTCCCACAAGAAGGGGCAGCTTCCAATCGGTCACCTGCACGTTACCCAGCATCCACCACAGAAGATCGTGCATCTGCTCATAAGAGCCGATTGAAACGATAAACATCAGCATTGCCCCGGTCATGGCTCCCATAATCACCCCAGCCAGCAGCAGGGTGGTAACCGGAATGGTCCGTCCCGTCTTGGCCAACAGGTAGACCAGCACCATAGTAGCCAAGGCCCCGGCAAAGGCCCCGGCCGGCAAGACCCAACTGCCCAGCCAAACCGCCCCGGATATCACTACCAGTCCGTACCCCAGCCCCGCTCCGCCGGACATCCCCAGCACGTACGGATCAGCCAATGGGTTCCGCAGCACCCCCTGCAGCACGGCCCCGGCTACACTGAGCCCCGCCCCGGCCACGGCCGCTAACAGCACACTGCCCAGCCGCAGTTTCAATATCGTCCAATCGTTCACGCACCAGCCGCTGGGACCGATGGCCAAGCCCAGAAAGACCACCAAGGCCAGGCTGGCCACCAAGGCCCCAATGCGAAAACTTCTGGCGGCCTTCTCATTCACCCTTGCTACTCCTCCGGCCTTGGCCGGCAATGATTTGTGCCAGTTTTTCAGCTTCTTCAAACAATCTTGGTCCCTGCCTTTGATATGCATCGGGCAGCTCAACAATCCGTCCGTTCTTGACCGCCTCGATGTTGTCCCAGCCGAGCCGAGAGCTGATTTGCTCTTTGAAACCGCCAGTGCGTTTCATCCCCAACACCAGTATGGTCTGTGGATTCCAGACCACCACCGTTTCGCTGCTGACGATCGGCCAGAGACTGCCCGTCGCCGCGTCGCCCAGATTCCTCCCCCCGGCCAAGCGGATCATCTGCGATAAATATGTCCCCGGCCCACAGGTCCGCAGCGGATTAGCCCCCACCTCCACATATACCTTCACTCGGTCTTCCTCGGCCAAGTGTGCATATCGTGTTTCCATTTCTTCTATTTTCTTTTGCCAGCGGTCGGTGAGTTCTTGTCCGCGTTCGATTGTGCCGCTGGCCTGGGCTAGTTGTTGGGTCGATTCTATAATCTCTGCCAGGGTGTCAACCTTAAGCAGCAAAAACTTACAGACTCCGGCGAGTTCGTTCTGCATCAGGATGATCTTATCAGGCGAAATTCTTTGGCTGACAACCAGGTCGGGCTTGGCCCGGATGATCAGCTCGATATTAGGATCGCCGTATTTACCCATGCGGGGGATTTGCCGGGCGGCGGGCGGATAATCGGAATGCTCCGAAACCCCCACGATCTGCTCGCCCAGGCCGAGCTCAAAGAGTATCTCGGTAATAGCCGGGGAGAGCGAAACGATCCGCTGGCCGCTGACTTGACGCAGTTGCGGCCCGCGCAGCAAGGCCAAACCCACAAGGATCACCGCCACCACCAGGATTACTGCTATCCACACTCTCATTTCAATCAGTACTCAATGCCCTTTCGGGCTATTGTCCCCTTGCTGTAAGGATGTTTGATATCCAGGACTTCGCTTACCAAGTCCGCGGCCTGGATCAATTCTGGGCTGGCGCCGCGTCCGGTCAAGATCAGCTCCAGTTGCGGATGCTTAGAGGTGAACAACTCCTCTAGGGCGGAAAACTCGATGAGCCCCTCGCTCAGACAGCAGTTTATCTCGTCCAGGATAACCAGATCATACTCACGCTCGCTGACTGCCTTTACAATACTCGGCCAAATCTTGGCAATGGCCGCCCGCATCTTTTCCCGCAGCTCTTTGCTCGGCCCGCCCTTGATCAACGGCCAGCCGTTTTCGATGCGTTCCCAGCGCAATTGCTCCGGAAATTTCTCCATCAGGCACATCTCCCCGCTCTTGACCCCTGCCGGTTTTAGAAACTGACACACGTACACCCGTTTGCCCCAGCCCAGAGCCCGCACCGCCAGGCCCAGGGCGGCGGTGGTCTTTCCTTTACCTTTGCCGGTGTACACCTGCACCAATCCGCGTTCTTTGCCCATGATAGGTTCCTTGAAAAGGTGAGGTATCTTTACTGAGCAGCTGCTATGGTAAGCTGTAGGCGTGGTTTGGACAAGACTCGAGTATATTTGTTTTGGAAGTCGGACTATTTTTTGCTGCCGCGGCCCGTACGGACTTGGCTGGCTAGTCTCTTAGATAATCGCTTCAGGGCCTGCGAATGGTCCTCCCGATCCAGACGCACTTTGAGCATAAATGTGTGTTATGCAAGCACGCAAAGATATGAAGAGCGGCTCGTTACCACGATCAAAACTGGCTACTACTTCTATTTCCACGATTTTTTGAGCTTCTGAACAGCAGGACCATATCCTGGGTATCTAGTCTCCACCTGTTCGAGTACCTCATTTGCCTCGTCAGCTTTGCCCCGCGCCTTCTTACAGCGAGCCAGACCGATCCCTCCCATAGGCGAAAAATACGAGTCCTCCTCAAACAGTGCTGAATAATGCTTCTCAGCCTCAGTGGACTTTTCCATTTCATATGCCCCTCCAGCAGCTAGCCTCGCCAAGCTTGTGTCAATTCGACTCCTGCCGTTCTCGGTCACACGCCGAATCGAAGCAGCGGACAGAATTTCTCCTGCATTCTCGTTGTCCCCCATATAGAGCGCCGAGCTGCCTTCTGCAAGTACATCCGTTGAGGCAAGCTGAGTCACGGCGGTCATAAAGGCCATTTCCATTTTCTTAGAATCTCCACCTGCCAACTGCTGACGTGCCCGTATTTTGCCGTCCTTTATAATGGATCGCTGATACTTGGCCCAATCTAGCAACAGGTCCCACTCCTCCGTTTTTTTGTCCTTGTCAATGGACTCGATTGTTCGTACAACTTCGTCGAGTGTCCTCATGGCAAGGTCTTTGTCTTTGAGTTTTTCTACAGCTATCTCAGCTAAATACAGCTTACATGGTACTTCATGGCCTACTTGGTTGATGCCCTCTAAGTTCTTCGAATTTTGCAGGATTGTCCCGTAAGCACGGATTGCCCTGGCCGTATTTCCGGAATGCCTCGCTATGCTGCCAATCCAGTGATACGCAACTAAATTAATTGGTTCCGCGAATCCCGCTCCATCTTCGCTGCCATGTTTAGCAACCACATCTTCTAATATCGAAATTGCCTTGTCCGGCAGCCCACATAGATTAGCAATCTTTGCTGAGGCAAAATAAGCCTCCACACTTGGATTAGGCTGCGCCAAGAGCAAATCGATGAGCCTGTCAACCTCTACTTTGCTTGATTGCTCACCTTTGCTGACCCAGGCCGCAGCGGCATCACCCAATTCTTCCAGAATATGTAGTTCCCGACCAAGAGTTAGCAACTCCTCTGCTGTCCAGTTCTCCTCAACCATATTTGGCTGGTTAGCTCTGGGAGCTTTCCGCGTAGGTCTGGCTTTCCTGACGAATCCGATAAACTTCCTGGGATAGATGATTTTCGCCCCGTTCTTATTTGTGTAGGCGGATTGGAAAAGCAGCTCTCGCATCTGTTCAGGCCCTATGTCAGGACGAACCTGCCAGCCCATTGCCAGCACACCGGCACAATAAGGTATTGCCCTGCTCAACCCACCGCGTTCAGCGTATTGATAGCCAGGTACGTCACCATCTTCGGCAGCTGTTCGAGGAGATGAGGGCACAAGAAGATCAATTTGATTGGGATCAACTCTAAATTTTCTATTTGGTGGAACCCCGGGGTTGCACTTGGTTACGTTCTCTGGATACCTGGCATCGTACCAGCACTTACCGATAAACCCGCGACGACAACTATCGGTACAGTCGAGTACCATAATTCCATCTGCCTCTGCTCGGGCACAGGCCCTGTCCCACATCTGTCGATTTGCCCAGGATGACTGATTTGGTGATGCCGAAACTGATACCACACGGATTTTCTCTCCTTTCGGAAGTTTCTCGTTTTGTGCAATTATCCAGTCTAATCCCTTAGCATAGTAGGCTGCATCTGCTTTCCATGAAGGAGCCGCCACATAATACACGCGCACGCCCGGGGCTGTTCCACAATGAGTCCCCGCCAGCAGGCTTGTAACCAATGGACCATGCATGCTGCTATCATCATGCGGTGCGCAACCCATGTCGTGGTAGGCCACAATTTTTCCAGCGAATTCAGGATGGACCAGGTACACTGGCTGGTCGATAATAGCTACATTGACACCCTTACCGGTGATGCCCTGTTGGTGTAGTTCGCGAACGCCAAGGCCCGGATTCAATGCATCAGTAAGTATTTTGTTGGGATCACTTCCAGGGGGCATTTTTGCCTGTTCGGGCCAAACCGTTTTCTGATTAAATGTCAGTGTAGCAATGAGCCCCCTTCTGGCAGAAAAATCGAGTTTGCTCAGATCTTTCCATCTGACATCATCGTACGGCTTGACCGATTCTATTGGCTTAGGCAGACGAGAGATCTTCTTTGTGACGCTGAACTCCATGACCGTTCTGTTCTTCTTGTGGATTATAAACTGGAGGCCTTTATCCTCGTAAGTAAGATAAAGCTTCCCCTGGTCTTCCGTAAATTGAAACTGAAGGCCAAACGCTTCTACAAATTCCTGTTTCGAGTTACCCACTCCCAACCCGTTGGTAAATTTGTAAAGAGGACTGTACACAACGATCGCTCGGACCGAATCATCTACTATCTCAAAGGAAATGTCGTCAAAACGCATGAAATATGTTTTCGGAAGATTGTTAAGGGTGTACTTTTCTCCCCCGTGGAAAATCGCCTTTGGTTTTCCCAGACTTTTCAAAACGTCGTCTTTACTCATGCCAAACTTGTAGTCACCAACTCGCACCCCAGGCACGATTGTATTAGTCTCGGAGCGCACACGAGAAGTTTTCTGTGGAACAACGTTGATCTCTATCACAGTTTTATTATCATTCCAGATCACAAATACAAGGCCTTCCTTCTTGTAAGTCAGAATATCCTTCAATTTGAATTCTCTGAGATCAAAGTCATTCCCAAAATGTTCTTTGACTTTCTGCTCCGAGTCACCCACTCCCAGCCCATTGGCGAATTTATAACGGGGACTAAGAACAGTAATTCCTTTAAGTGAATCTCCAACGATACCAAGATGAAGACCATCCACTTTAAATACCGAACGCCCTTGCCCCTTTGGGGAATCTCCCTTTAGTTCCCCTATTCTTTCCAACACCTCGTCTTTGCTCATGCCAAACTTGTAGTCACCAACTCCCACACCGGGCACGATTATATTAGTCTCGGATTGGGCAACCTTAGCGTTGATATCCAAAGGAGCGCTAATCGCTCCTTCAATAGTTTTTTTTTCGGCCTCACTCTGTGTGTCCGAACTAGTTTTCTCTGCCGCAGGGACCTTTTTGAGTACATAGTAACTTGGCCTTTGGCCTCGGATGGTGACGTCGCCACTGAGCCAAGGGAAGAAAAGATAATGTTCTCCGCCTATCACCTTTATTTCGTACTGAGCTTTTATTTTGCCATTGCCGTGCCAAATCCAACCCTTGCTCCAGGTGTTAGGATGCGACATTCTGCCGTGTTCCATGAACCTGATCTTTTTCAGGAAAAGCTCTCCTTGCCACGTTTTTATCTCTGGTTCAAAGTCACCGACGAACTTCACAAAATCGACGCTTTGCCAGTTTCCCAAAATCCTAGCATCATTTACGAAAGGATGCGGCAAAGTATCTTCGCGACGCTGTATTTTAAAGGTGTCTTGCTCGGGTTGCTGTATTTTTGGAGGTCTCTTGGGCGGTATTGTGGGGCTGTCGTGGTCGGGTTGGTAGAGCTTTGGCAGAATTAGGATGGCAACAACGCCGATACCTAAAACAACAGCGAGAAGCACAACGAACTTCAGTGAGGGTCTTTGTTTCTTGAGAGTTTGTCTTGTATCCAGCAGCTCTGCGTATTCGCAAGGTGGCCCCATGTCCGTGATAATGGCCTGAAAGTCTTCCCAGGTGTGCTGGTCCGCCGGAAGTTCCGCAAAACGCCGATCAAGATGAGAGCTTACATCATCGAGAACACCTTTGCTGCGAGGATGATTAACCAACGACAAAGCTTTCTCAACCTGGTGTAGGTACTCCGTTTTGAGAGATTCCCAGGTTCTGTTTTGAGAGTTCATACTTATGATCCCTTCCTTATGGTTTGCATGCTTTGGGTTAGTTCATCCCAATGCCTATTCATTTCGGCGACGGTTTCTTGGCCCAGCTTTGTAAGCTCATAGTATTTTCTGGGAGGGCCATCTCGTGAAGGTTCTTGATGGCACGTAGCCAATCCATCTGTTTCCAGGCGTGCAAGAATAGGATAGATGTTGCCCTCTCGGATTCTCAGAGCCGTGATTTGCTTTAGGCTCTGAACCATTTCGTAGCCGTGACATCTGCCCTTGCCTAGAAGGTTGAGTATTACGGTATCTAATAGGCCCTTACGAAGCTGAGATTGCCAGTTGTTTAGATTCACGATCTTCGGTTCCTTTCCCGAGAAACTATGGAAGCTTTCCAGTATACTATATTGCAGTATAGATAAAGTCAAGCCAATATTCTGGATTTGGGACGAATTCTTGGATTTCGGAGGAGTTTCTTGGCGGCCTGTCGTTGCTATAGCGGACTATAGTTTGTAAGTCATACAATATAAAGTAGTTATGGAACAGGCGGGGGGGGGGTGTTTGTTTTTGAGGGAGGGCTATTTTTTGCTGCCGCTGCTGCTCGGACGGACTTGGCTGGCTAGTCTTTTGGACAATCGGTTCAGAGCCTGGGAATGATCGTCCACGCCCAGGTGCACGTTGAGCAGACTGAACTGCTCGGTATTATCCAGGGCTGCGTTCAAGGCCTGTTCCAGCTCACCTTCAGTGCTCACCTCAAACCCCAGGCCGGCGCCGAGCACGTCGGCTATACGATGGTACTGCCAATCATAGATATCATTAAAAGGCCCGTCCCAGATCACCCGTTCCGTGCCGTAGCCTTTGTTATTTAGCACGATGATAATCGGATTGAGCTTCCGGGCTGCTATTGTGGACAGTTCCATCCCCGTCATCTGAAAGGCCCCGTCGCCGACGATAACGATAGGCCTCAGGTATGGCCTGGCCAACTGGGCTCCCAGCGCCGCCGGCACCGCAAAGCCCATCGAGGTATAGTAAGCTGGACTGATAAACTCCGTCCGCTCCCGCACCACCAGATCGACCGCCCCGAACAACGCATCGCCGATGTCCGCGATGATCACCGTATCCTTGGTCAGCAGTTGATTCAGTCGCTGGTACAGCCGGTCCGTGGTGATGCGGGCTCTCGGCCGAACCCTATATTTACGCAGCTCGGCCCAGGCGGCGGTGGGACGTTTTCGCCTGGCCCCGCAAATCTTGGCTGATATCAGACCCTCCACAAAGTCCCCCAGGCTCACGTCCTGATAGACGTGATGGCGGATCCGCACCTGTTCGCTCGAGGCCGAGATGCATTGGCCGGTATGCAGATTGGCCGTATTAATCCCCAGGTTGATGTCGGTCATAAACGCCCCCAGCATCAGCACGCAATCCGAGCTCTCCACGAAGCGCCGCACGCTTTCGCGTCCCATCGCCCCTTCGTAGACGCCCACGTACATGCGATGCGATTCGCTGATAACTGATTTACCCAACAGGGTAGCTGCCACCGCAATGCCGCTCTGCTCGCTGAGCTTGACCAGCTCGTCCTGCAGTCCGAAGCGGTGCATTTCCACCCCCGCCAGGATCACCGGCCTCTTGGCCGAGCTCAGCATCTGCCCAGCCTCCTCGAGTGCTTCTGCCAGCACATGGCCATCACTGGCCCCGGCCGCGGGCTTGCGCAGTGCCCGTTGCTCCGGAACGCTCAGCACCCTATCCTGCGGCAGCTCTATGTACACCGGCCGCTTGTAGCGCATGGCCGCATTCAGAACCCGGTCAATATCCTCAAAGGCCCGGCTCGGATCTTCCAAGGCCGTGCTTGCCACCGTAATCCGTTCGAAGACCTCCCGCTGAGTCGAAAAATCCCTCACCCTATGGTGCAGCAGCGGATTGAGTTGGCGCTGAGCCATCCCCGGCGCCCCGGAGATGACCACTACCGGGGATTTTTCGGCGTAGGCCCCGGCAATCGCATTGGTCATGCTCAATCCTCCCACGCAATACGTAACACACACCGCCCCCAGGCCCTTCACCCGGGCGTAGGCATCTGCCGCAAAGCCCGCGCAGTCCTCCCGCGTAGTACCTACCACCTCGATATCACTGCGGCTGAGCATATCGTAGAAACGCAGCACGTAATCGCCGGGCACGCCGAAGATGTGCCTGATCCCCAACTTCTTCATCCGCTCGATGAGATAATCCCCCACGGTCAACAGCTGTTTTGACTTTTTATTCTTCATCTGCTTTGTGCCTCTGTGGGGTCCCCAATCGCAGTGTATCGCGATTGGGGTTCCCCTTTGCCACTTTCTTTATCAGGCTTTGGCCGTCAAGGTTCTTATCGGCTTCTTGGCCCAGCAATTCCAGAATGGTCGGCAGAACATCCACCGCACGCCCCGTCGATAGCTCGCCGTGCGGGATGCCCGGACCAGCCATAATCAACGGAAAGTTCATTTCTCCCGGACGAATCCCCCCATGCCCTGCCTTCCACTGATGCCCCAGGTCCCAGCCGGGAGCAGCAAAAACCACCAGGTCCGCCGCACGCGGGGCCTCGAAGTAGGCCAATATCTGTGGCACCAGATCGGGGAATGTCGTTTCCGCAGTCGCCTCCAGCCAAGCTCGGCTCGAATAATCAGCCCCGCCGAGCATTTCCGCCGGCACCTTGCCTGCATAGCCCAAAGGATTCTCTCCGGCTATCAGATGATAAGAGCACGCCCGCCGGTCGCTTTTGCCCCGGCAAATCTCGACCTCACCATCCTTGCGCACAACCCGTACCCTGTCAGGTCCAACCGAAAAAGCCACCGCATCGATGGCCTCGTGCTGCACCAGGCAAGAAATCAGATCTACCTTACCCCGACTTCTCGGATAGTTGCGCAGGTCGTACATGCTAGGCTTGCTTAGCCAATTCTCATAAGGCATCGGTCCTTTGACGCCGGTGGGTTTGCGGAGATAAAGCCCCACATAACGATCGCCTGAACTCGTCAACACTGCCGGGAATTTTCGATAGTATTTTATGCGCTCCCGCAGCTCGGTATCTTCCCAGAGCCTTTTGTTCGAGAGCTTCAGACCCAGTTCTTTCGACAGGAATTTCTCCATCCACAGATGTTGTTTTACCGGCATCATCCCGTGATCGGACATAAACACCAGCACCAGTTTTTCCAGCAGACCCTGGTTCTCGAAGTCCTTTATCACCCTGCCGATCTGAGCGTCCGCATGGATCAGGGCTCGCCGATAGGCCAAACTTTCCAATCCCTGATGGTAGGCCTGCATATCCGCCGCCAGCAGATAAGCGATAACCAAACGCGGAAACTCCCCTCGCTGCCTGGCGATCTGGCCGACGATTTCGAATCGGCAAAGCGTGATCCGGTCCACGAATTGATACCAGCCGAAGAAAAAGGGCGGTCCGGCCGAGGTCCAGTTCTCCACAAACTTCGTAGCCCCCCGATGGGCCTGGAAGAATATCGACAAGCTGGTATTCTCCTTGAGCCTTTCGAAGACTGTCACCGCCCGGTAGTCACCATCCAGGGTGTTTTTCTGGGCTATGGTTTCGTAGTCTCGCCAGATGCACTTATTGCGATCGAACCAGTTGATCCCTGTAACCCCATGTCCCCCGGCAAATAGACCAGTAACCAGCGACGTCTCGTTGACCATCGTCACCGACGGAATGTTTGCCATACACCTGCGGACGTACAGCCCGCGGGAAACGAAGTACTTGTTTATGTTGGGCAGTTCACCCCTGGTGAGCATCTCGTTGAAGATATCGCTATTGACCCCGTCCACAAAAAAGACCACCACGCAGGGCTCAGCCACCTTGGCCGGCTCGACATAATCAAAGCCGAAGGGCTTGATTCGCTCGTCGGGCATAGCCGCGCAGCCCGCCAAGCTCCCCACCAGGAACAGAACAAGCATCTGCCGAGCGGCCCTCGCCGCAGTTATCTTTGACTGCACATCATCCCCTGTTTCAAGTAGCCTCGCTTTGTTCGATATCGGCAAGGAAGTTTCTAACGGAATTACGAAAGGGCTTCAAGAAAACAGTTGACAGCAATTATTGACGGTGATTTATGAGCTGCCTAAACAGCTAAGAATATATATCGCAGGACGAACAGTCCAGCCAGGACATAGACGAGCCAGTGAACTTTGCGGGCTTGGCCGGAGAGGGCTTTTAGCAACGGGTAGCTGATAAAGCCAATGGCCAGGCCGTGCGAGATACTGAAGGTCAAGGGCATCAGAATAATGGTCAGAAAAGCGGGGATGCCCTCGGTCATATCCCGCCATTTGATCTTGCCCACGTTGGCCATCATCAAAAAGCCCACCACAATTAGAGCCGGGGCCGTTACCGGATAGAGAAAAGTGGTGTATTGCTCGAGCTCACCAGCCACCACGATGGTGCGGGAGACCTCGACCCCGGAGCCGAACATGGCCGCTACCGGAGCGAAGAAAAAGGCCGCTACGAACAACAATGCGGTAACAATATTGGCCAGTCCGGTGCGGGCGCCCTCGGCCACGCCGGCAGCCGACTCGATGTAACTGGTAACCGTACTGGTGCCCAGCAGAGCCCCGCTCATGGTGCCTACCGAATCGCTGAGCAGGGCCCGGGTGGCCCGGGGCAGTTTGCCCTGGCGCAGGAAACCAGCCTGGCTGGATACGCCGATTAGCGTGCCGATAGTGTCGAACATGTCAAAAAACAGCAGCACCACCATCGGAGCGATAAACTCCAGGCGAAGGGCACCGCGGATGTCCAACTGGGCGAATACCTTGCCCAGTTGCGGGATACCGGTAATACCGCCAAAGTGAATCATCCTCGTGGCCAGGGCCACGGCCCCGCTGGCTAATATACCGATAATGATGGCCCCGCGGACCTTGCGGGCCAAGAGTACGCAGGTCAAGGCCAATCCACCCAGGGCCAAGAGCGTAGCCGGGCGGTGCAGGTTGCCGATTTTCACCAGCGTTTCGTGTTGGATATCGACTACGCCGGCGTGCTCCAGGCCGATAAAGGCAATGAATACTCCGATGCCGGCGGCGGTGGCCAACTTGAGCGATTCGGGGATGGCCTCGAGGATCATCTCCCGTACCCGCACGAGGGTAAGGATGGTAAAGACCAGACCCGATATGAAGACCATGCCCAGGGCAACTTGCCAGGGCACGCCCATGGCGGCGCAGATCTCGAAGCTGAAAAAAGCATTCAGGCCCATTCCCGGAGCCAAAGCTATTGGGTAGCGGGCGGCGAAGGCCATCACCAGGGTGGCAAAGGCTGAGGCCAGGCAGGTGGCTCCCATGACCGCGGAAAAATCCATCCCGGCCCCGTTGCTGAGGATGGCCGGATTGACGATCACGATGTAGGCCATGGTCATAAAGGTGGTCAGCCCGCCGAGCAGCTCGCGGCGCAAGGTGGTGTGGTTTTCGCGGAGGCGAAAGAATTTTTCTAGAATAGGAATAGTAGGCATTTTTCTCTAGATTTGAGTAGCGATCCTAGCCGCCCCTTACCATAGTGCCGACGAGGTAATAATCAGCAGGGCGTATTCTTTGTTGCCGACGATTTAAGATTCTATCTAGCCCTGCCCAAAAAGCAATCAGATAAACCTGGTCTCTACATGATGGGGAAGTGTATAATGGGGATTACTGCCTGTTGGTAGGCCGAGAAACCGCCAACACGTAAAACCGAGCAAAAATGGGTGACTGTCTCCTATATCCCTATATCCCACAAAAACAGAAAAATAACAAAAATGTCACAAAACCGTAACAAAATGGTAACATTTAGGCAGTATAATCTAGCCCGCTTAAAGCAAAGTTTATTTTGTCACTTTATTCTGAAAGGACTGATTAATGACAGGCAAGAAAATGCTAGCGATGACAATTATGGTAGTTTTAATTTTTGTCGTTCCTAAAATAGCCCGTGGCAGTAATGACAATGTCGAAGGCATTTGGCAGGGAACTCTAAATGCACCAGGGCTTGAACTCAGAGTCGTATTTAGGATTTCTCGAAAGTCTGACGGCACTCTTACTGCCACTATTGATAGTCCTGACCAAGGAGCATTTGGTATTCCTGTAGATGAAGTTACTTTTGAAAACGGCAAATTGTATATTGAGTCAAAACGCATCCAGGGAATTTTTGAGGGAAAGATAAATGAAGATGCCTCGGCGATCGAAGGACAGTGGAAACAAGGAAGCGGACGATTACCGCTTGTGGTTAAGCGTGTCACAAAAGTCCCTGAAATCCACCGACAGCAGCAACTTGATAAAAAACCCAGACATTCTAAGCTGATCCCACCTGATAAACTCAAGGAAGACCTCGGCTTTCTCTTCAAAACAATCGAAGAAGTACACCCCAACATGTATGCATATACAAGCAAAGAGTCCTTTGCTAAACTTCGCGAGGAATTATATGGGGACATCGTTCATCCCATGAATAATAGAGAGTTTTACAGAGTTGTTGCCCCAGCTGTCGCCGCACTAAAAAACGGTCATACGTATCTATGCCCATTTTCATTAACAGGTGAGGATAAGGTTTTTCCAATAGGCTTGCATTGGAACGGCGAAGATGTAATTCTGCAGAATGATTATGCGGGCAATACTCTACCTTTAGGTGGCACAGTATTGGCTATCAACGGTAAAGATGCCCGCAAAGTAATCCAAAAGATAGCCCGTTATTTCCCAGATGAGTGCAAAGAAACAAATCCTCGCGCAATAGAACACTATGGATTTTTGTGGATTTGGCTTTGGCTTGAATATGGACAGGACGATTCGCTAGATTTAAAAATCAAAAACACTGATGGAGAAATCAAGGAGTATTCCATTAAACCCATAAGTCTCGAAGAAATTTTTAGAGTAAACGAAAGTTTGAATAAAAACAAAGACGCATTAGTATCATATAAGCATATAGCCAAATACAATGCAGGAATAATAGAGATCAATTCTTTCGGTGGCGGTTCAGCGGAATTCCGCAAATTTTTGGAGAGCACTTTCAGCCAGATTAAGAAAGATAAAGTATCAAATTTGATTGTTGATATTAGGAAGAATAAAGGTGGCAATAGCGGCCTTGGTGATATTCTACTAGATTATTTGACCAATAAAAGCTTCAGACAATTTGAAGAATACCAAGAAAAAGTTTCAGTTCAGGCAGGTAATTTACGGAAGATTCAGCAAAATATACGTAAAGCCAAAGCCCAAATCGGTTCCGTAATAACCAATAAGGTTTCTTTTATACAACCTAAAGATAATCCCTTGCGTTTTAAAGGTCGCAAGTTTGTACTGGCAGGCCGGACAACATATTCTTCGGCGAATTCATTCGCTTCAGCCATAAAGTGCTTTGATATCGCAACTTTGATCGGAGAGGAAACAGGGGGAACAACAACAGCTTATGGTGATTGTTTGCACTTTAGTTTACCTAATTCTAAACTACGGTTCGATGTAGCATATAAATACTTTGTTGAAGCCGGTGGTAAGCCTGATGGCCACGGGGTCATTCCTGATTATGAAGTAAAACAAAAACCCGAAGACACGGCACAAGGGCTTGATACTGTTTTGCAGTTCGCCCTTGACCTAATCAAAAAGCAAAATATATCTGCGAATTGAGTGGCTAAACCACCTTTTTGGGTTCATACATTTCGCTAAAGGATTGAACGAGGTTCATAAAAGAATATGCAAGAAATCATACAGTTTGGTGTTATGGCAGGTGTCTTTGCGGTTATCGGTGCGGCAGTCTACGGACTGGCAAGACTACTAAGGTGTAAGATGTTTTTGCCTATTTTGCCAAAACCTAAACAGAGTACGTGGTATGCGCTATTGGCGGTAGGGCTTAGCCTATTAATGGCAATACTGATCACGATAATCGCAGTACGTTGGAAAGGACCGAGAACTGGTGAAGATATTGAAGTCTACGAGCTTAGACATCTAATACCGCAAATTATATTCCTGGCTATCTGGGTAGTTCCGGCTGTGATGGTGATGGTAGTAAGGCGAGAATCTTTGGAAACTGCTGGAATTACCTCTCGTAATTTATGGCAATCACTTATAATTGGTTTATTGCTCGCTTTGTCTGCCTTTTACTTTCAGCCAGGTGGTTTTCTCGGGAAGATTGTCAATATTCGCTCTCATCATGCCGTTGCTTTTGCTTATTATTTTTTTATTGCGTTTGGTGAGGAATTTCTTTTCCGAGGGTTCTTGCAGACTCGTTTAGTCTGCCGGTGTGGAAATGTAAAAGGGTGGCTAATAACAGCAGTTATATTTGCGTATGGGCATCTGCCTTACAACATGTTCATAAATGGAGCATCATTTTTTGATGCAGTTCTTGCCTCCACTAGCCTGATTCCAATCGGGCTTCTGATAGGATTTGTTATGTTACGCACAAGAAACTTAGTTGCGCCGTTGGTATTTCATATATTTGTTAATTGGGTTACAGTGTTCAAATAGCTATTTGAGGAATAGGGGACAGTTACTATTTTGTGTCATTGCAGCAGCGATCTAATCAGCTCGGCGTCGGCCTTGAAGCCGACAGCCGGGGCCGGCTCGAGCTCCAGGGGCTCAACCTCGACGGGCAACTGGGCAATAGCCAGGTTATAAGTCCGCTGCAGGAGCCAGCGCAGATTGACCGCATCGTGGACATTGTAACATAAGAGGCTCCCAAGGGCACGGGGAGTTGCCCGCAGGTGTTCCTGCCAGAGCAGCACAGCCAGAAAACCATCGACGTCCTGGAGCTCGGCTGGGCGAGCCAACCCCATGGCCTGTTCGCAGGCCTTGAGCCCGCCGCGGTAGCCCAACCGGGCCAGAACATATCGCAAATCAATGTGAGCGGCTGGCAGGTAAAACCCGCCGAACTCGCGCCGCAGAAAGGGCAGGTCGAAACATTTGCCGTTGTAACTGACGATCAGGGCAAAGGAGCTGATATAGTCGGGGAACTCTTCCAGGTTTTGATCGTGAACAAAGGTGCGAACCTCCCGGCCGTCAAAGGTGGCGATGGTGGTGACATAATCGCTGTCCGAACCCAGGCCGGTCGTTTCGATATCGAAGAACAGGCAACTATGTTTGAACTCCGGGTAAATCCGCCAGAGCTGGTTGGCCGACAGCAGCTCGGCAAAAAAGCCGGCGTCCTGAGCGTCCAGAGCCCGCTGGGATTTTTCGATCCAGCGGAAGATTTTCTCCTGGGTTCTGGGGCCCAGCTGCCGCGGATTTGCCAGGCAACATTCCCAGTCAGCCAGACCTCTCTGCCAGAGCTTTTGCTCGGTGGCCGAGCCCACGCCGGGAATGTGCAGAAACGATTTGCGCAGCATTGTCGGACCTGACTACCAGGTGAGTCGAATGTTTTGCCCACATTGCCAAAGGTATCATTTACAGGTCAGGGGCTCAACGATTTTGTTATCAGGGGGATGGGCTCGAAGGCGCAAAGAAAATCCGCGCCGCCATGAGAAAGACGCGGATTTGGAAATTCTTTATAGTACGTCGACAGAGTCAGCGTCCCGAACGAGCCCTCAACTCACGCTGGCAACAGACCCGGCAGAAGGGACAGTGGCCCGCTTGGCAGGGCTCTTGCCGTTACGACCGTTGCCTCCGGATTTGACCTTGGTTTTCTTGCCATTACGGCCGTTGCCGCCGCGTACTTTGCTTTTCTTGCCATTACCTTTGCCCTTACCGTTGCCGCCCGGCCTCAGGACAGCAGCAACCACTCGGGCAATGGTTCTGCCGGCGGGCACTTCGCGGGCCAGTCGAGGCTGCATGGTGGGTGCCAATTCTCTAGCGGTAATAACGCGGGCACCTTTGGCCATCATCAGTCGCAGAGCCATTTGGGCCTGATGGTTATCTCGGCTGGCCGCGGCGTCAATGACCAACTTGACCTGTTTGCCTCGGGCCAACAAACCTAGCACGGTGTACTTGACCGCTTCCTCGACGGCCAAGCCGAAGACCACATACTCGCCAACCTGCATTCGGGTGAGTAGCCTGTCGAATTTGGGGTGCTCGAAGGGGTCCGCCCCGCGCTTCTCGAAGATTACCTGCTGACAGCGGCGCAGCAGTCCCGGGGGCAGGTCGGTATTGCCGTTCGGGGCGAAGCTGGCCCGGCTGGCCAACAGAGCAAAGGCGGGCTTCTTCTGGCCGTTGGTCCCTTCGAGACAACCGTTATTGGCTGGGGGGGATACCGAACCGTTCTCCCGCAGGCACATGGTCGTGGATATGACCGGGTACCCGCGGCATCTGGCGCAGCGGAAAAGTTTGGCCACCATGGGGGCGATTCGGCCTGCCTGGGGGAAGTAGTCCGCTCCGTGTGGATACATAAAATCACGCTGGGTATCCACGTCAATAAACACCCGCGTGATTCTACGCAATCCCGAGCCTCGGCTGTAAACCAAGCCTTCCTTGGCTGACCTGACCATCCTGTCAGCACCATTAGACATGGTCTCCTCCGATCTCTCGAACCCTTCTGTGTTCTCTCTCGGGCACCGGGTTCTTTGCCGGGACAAATCAGTCCCGGCGGCCATGAATTTATCCTTCTTCCAAACTCTCCGACTCTCTCGGGCTGTAACGATTTCGCCGGGTCCAACCGACCCCAGCGGCCATGGACTCACCTTCTGTGCAACTAGCTGGCACCGTGTGAAAGCCACGAGCGGCCCACAGGGCTCTCCGAGCAATTGCTGCGGCAAAAAGCCATCAAACGGCAGGTCGTCAGTGTGCATCCATGCGTAAAGGTGCAGACCGATTGGTATGTTTCTTAGCCGACTTAGCTGGGCAACTATCCTACAAAGCCCAAAGCCGGCCGCAGGAGTGTCATTCGGTAGCCCGGCACTGATGGCCGAGCTGGTAGAAGTGCTTGCCGAACGGCAGCTCCGTGCTTAATCTTCTCTAGTGGTCTGCTCCTCAAAAACGACTGCTCGATCTGTATACAAAATGAACCGGCTTTCGAACCGGTTCAAAATGACAGCTTGAAACTTTCCCGGAAAGCGGCTCCAACACCCATCCGGCGGTTGGCGGTGCGTCCGGCCGAGCCCGACGGCTTTTCCGTGCGCACCACTCTGGCCACGCTGCTGACTCGGCCCTGATAAGGAAAATGACCCTCCCCCGGGGGGATGGTCATTTCGATATCCAGGAGCTCGCCTTTTCGCAGGTCGTCCAAGACGGTCTCGAAATAAATACCGCCGGTACTTACGTCTCGGGTCACAGTGCGGTGTTGCCCCGCGGCCGATTCGGTCACGCGACGGAACTCCAGGGGCAACTGCATCTGGAGCCGACGGTGCTTCCTCCGCTCGGGCGGAAGCGAGGCCGCATCCTGCATTCCAGTCTGTTGAGAAATTCCTTCCATTAGTCCATCCGGGCCGCGAAGTGCTGCTCTCTCCCTGGACCAATTCCATAAGATCTGACATTATATTTCGCAAAATGCTTGCCAGCCGACTTGAAGAACCGAATCCATCCAACTGACCGTCTAAAAGCATAACCTAAAACAAGGCTTACGTAAAGGGGCCGAGGAAGTTTTTTTTGTACGGCTCCCCCGCGGCCTCCGCCTATGTTGACAATTGGCAACACAGGAAACAAGGCCACAAGCTCATATTTGCATAATTTGTGTAGCCATAAGTAGATATAGGTGATCTAGTCGGGTTGCTCCGGGGCAACACATTTGCAGGTTTGCAGCCAAAATATCGGACGGTCTGAGCCCATCATGGCCTGCTGGGGCAGGTGTTGGCGGACCGGTCCGCGGCGGCAATTGGGTTGTCTGGCCGAGTCAGGGAGGTTATATTGGCCGCCGACCCAGTGGGCTCGACAAGCCGGAGAACAGCCTTGATGGCCAAATGGTACCTACCTCTCAAACGCCTGGCGGATATATTAGCTGCCGGGGTGCTGCTGATCGTGCTGAGCCCGCTGTTTGTGCTGGTAGTCATTGCCTTGAAATTATCGGACCGCAGGGCGGTGTTCTTCAGCCAGAAAAGGTCCGGCCTGGGGGGCCGGGAATTCACCATTTATAAGTTCCGCACCATGCGGGCCGATCGAAAGCACGACCCCTTCGAGTACGTCCCGGCGGGGCACTCGGACATCACGGCCGTCGGGCGAATGCTGCGACGGCTAAAACTGGACGAGACCCCACAGCTCTGGAACATCTTGAAAGGTGACATGTCGCTGATAGGTCCAAGGCCCACGGTACCCGAGCAGGTGGTCCGCTACAACGATTTCGAGCGTCGCCGGCTGGAGGCTCGGCCGGGGCTTACCGGCCTGGCCCAGATCAACGGGGGTATCCTCCTGCCCTGGCCCGAGCGAATCAAATGGGACGTCTATTATGTCCAGCACCTGGGCCCCGCACTTGATCTGCGGATCGCCTTTAAGACCGTCATCGTCATCCTGGCCGGGGATAAGAAATTCACCCGGACCATCGAACAGGCCAAACCAAGCGAATAGGCCCTGACCATGTTCAATAGAAAGGCCCGAGGCTTTGAGCGTCAAAGCCCCGGGGCCTTATTCATGCTGCCCGAATCCTAAGTCCTTGATTGCTTACTTGATAAACCTGATACATAAAGGATAGCGGTACCTTTCACCACTGTTGGCCTTCATAGCAGCGATAATAACCATAACTATGTTGAATATATACACAGCAGAAAGAAGCAAAAAGCCAATTAGCACAAACATCAGCACTATTGAGATCATCACATAAATGGCTATAGATATCTGAAAATTGAGAGCTTCTTTCCCATTATCGTCAATCAGAGATGATTCATCCTTCTTAATTAGCCAGATAACCAGTGGCGGAATAAACCCAATTAAACCGCCCAGGTGACAGAGCATTGCCCAGGTTCGCTCCTGCTTCTGGTCCATGCCGGCCGGCTTTTGAGCTACTTCAGATTGGTTTTGCTGAGCTTCATCCATGATCGTGCCTCCTTTTTGGCTAAGACTTGAACCTGACGATACCCCAACTTGTACGACTTGGACTTGGCGTGTACAGATCTAAGCACCCGGGGCTGCTGGTTTCGCTTGTAATGATATGTCGCCGACGTTGGATCGGCAAGGCCTTAGATGGGCCTTTTTCCAGGCCAGTTGCGTGTGGGCTAGTGTTTGTCTTCGGGCTCAAACGCCTGATTCACTGGGTTTGAGATGATTTGGATGTCGCTTGGTATTGCCATATGGTTCGACGTGGATGGTGATCTCGGCTACTTCGGGCAATTGCTGGAGGACTCGCTGTTTGACACGCTCGGCGATATCGTGGCCGGCGGTAACCGAAATGTTCGGATCGACCTCGATGTGAGCGTCGGTAAGGACGTGGGCCCCAGCTGAGCGGGCTCGAACCTTGTGCACCAGCAGGACTCCGGGGGTCTGGGCGATTATCTCCAGCAGCTCCTTGGGCACGTGCGACTCGGGCACGGTGTCCAGCAGCTCGGCTACGGCTGGGACGATAATCTTGTAAGCGGCGTGGAAGAGAAAAATGCAAACCACCAGGGCCCCGATGTGGTCCAGAAAGGCCCACTCCGGTGGCAGGAGGATAGCGGCCAATACGGCCAGGCCGGCCGGCAAGGAACTGAGGGCGTCGCTACGGTGGTGCCAGGCATTGGCCAGAAGGGCCATCGAAGAGGTCTTTCGGCCCACACGCCTGGTCCAGTGATACATGGTCTCCTTGGAGACGATACTGATCCCCGCAGCAATCAGGGCGATCAGGCGCGGAGGCTCGAGGTGTTCTTGCTGAATCTCGCGCAACGAACCATAGGCTATACCCGCACCGATCACGGCCAGGAATACGCCCATGAACAGGGAGATGATCGTTTCAATCCGTTCGTGCCCGAAGGGGTGTCTCTCGTCGCGGGGCCTGCTCCAAGCCCGAATGCCCAGCAGCAACACCAGGTCTGTGCCGAAGTCGGAGACGCTGTGGACGGCATCGGCAACGATGGCCTGGCTGTGGCCCACGATACCGCAGACGAGCTTCAGGACGGTCAGAAAGACATTCAAAAGCAGACCAATCCAGGTGATCCGCTTGACTTGGCGGTTGCGCCCAACAGCGGGAAGATGATGGTGATGATCGTGTCCAGCGGCCATATCAGCCCCAATCCCGGGTGAAAACCATTGTGTTAACCGTACTCGCTGAGCGAGCCGGGGTCAACCTCCCGGCCGGAGGGCATACGCGCAGACCCTGAGTCTGGGCAGTTGCGCCCGGACCGCCAAAGGCGATAATTAGACCTCAAGAAATATGCTATCCGTATCAACCAGGGGCAGGATCAACCGGGCTTAACCGGCCGGACCTAGTCCGCCATCGTAATAGCTTCGGCGGGGCACTCATCGACACAGACACCGCAGTCGGTGCAGAGAGTCTCATCAACAACGGCCTTATCGTCGCACTTGATGGCCTCGGCTGGACAAGTATCGACGCAGGCCTCACAGGCTGTGCAGGTATCGGCATCAACTTTTGCTGGCATCTTTCGACCTTTCTTCTCTTGACAATTCGACAGGAAAACTAAATTTTTCCACCAGCCGCCGGTGAAAATCCCGGACGCCGGCCGGTCAGGACGCAAAGTCTTTTAGGAGGCAACCGGGAGCTTGTCAAGAGTCGGCCAAAAAAATTTTGGCTCGCAGCTAAGTAAAACCGGCCCAGCCGAGGCGGGATTTGCCTTGACGGTTCTCCAAGGCAGTGGGACAATGGCCGGGGCTGCTGGGGCGGGCTCGAACAGCTCGGTTTTATCCTTTTGTTATGGCAGAGGTTAGAAAAATAATCTGCCAAACCGGGCCAGACAGGCCCACTCGATCCGCCGAGGAAGCGACCCACAGAAAGAACACTAAAAATCGAGGTGCAAAAATGAGGCATAGATTATTGTTTGCTGTGCTAACGGTATTTGCATTGTCAGTTTCCGGGGTCCAGGCTGCCGAGCCGGAGTTTCTGAAATACGAAGATTTCCTCCAGAAGGTTCAGGACGGCAAGGTCAAGTCGGTAACCGTGGGGGGCTGGCCGTTCAGTCAACTGCAGGGAATCTATGGGGAAGGGGACAGCGAAACGCCGTTCTTTTCCCCGCGTCCCTTGGAGGCGGCCAACGATCCTCTCTTGCTCGAATTGTTGGAAAAATACCAGGTCAGCGTGGTCAAGAGAGAGCAGCCCAGGCCCGGTGTCATGGAACTGCTGGCTATGAATATTCAGGGACTGCTTTTGCTGGTGGTGCCCTCGATACTGCTGGTGTTCGTGATTATCTACGTAATCAAAATAAACAAAAAAATCGACCAAGTGATAATTCACTAAGGCACAGGCGGGGACGACTTAGCAATCCGCCTGAGACAGTAAATTGAATAGGCACCTTTCTGCTCGTGCAGAGGTGGTTATTTGGAACTGCCCGTAGTTGCTCTTTAGCCGGGCGGGCATGAAGCTGATGTGCTTTGTGGGGTTGATGCGGGGCAAACGGCTAAGGTCTGTCCAGGAAAGGCTACAGGACCAATGGCCTGGCCTAAAACAACGTATTTTCGTGCAAATTTTCAACAAAGCTGTCTCGGAACAGAAAATCCTTGACTGCTCAAGATGATCTTAGCAAAATTATCGATGTCGCACGGAGAAAAGTATGTCGTTTAAGAGTCTATCTGGGAAATGTCAGTTTGGATACAAGGCCCTAGTTGCCGCTTAAAATGCCAGAGGATGATGTGGCCAGAAAAAGATACATTTTGCTGACATTACTGGCAGTGCTTGTGCTGGGGGGAATATGGGGGCTATACGTTGGCACCGGTGGGCCCACGGCAGCACGGCCAAGGATGCACGTTTTGTTAATCACCCTCGACACCACGCGAGCCGACCGCCTGGGGTGCTACGGCTATACGAAGCAGACAAGCCCATGCCTCGATGAATTGGCGAAGCAAGCGGTACAGTTCGATTTAGCTATTGCTCAGGCTGCGGTGACCCCAGTTTCGCACGCTTCGATTTTGACCGGACTGGACCCCTACCGTCATGGGCTTCGCGTGCTTCATGGATTGGTGGAGAACCGCCTTGCCGAAGAGCACGAGACCTTGGCAGAAACATGGCAAAAAGTGGGCGGACAAACGGCGGCTTTTGTTAGCGCCTTTCCGGTGACGGCAGCCTTCGGTCTTGAGCAGGGGTTTGAGCACTTCGACGATCGGTTTCCGCAAGCTGACGGCAAAGGTCTGGTTTCGCCGGATGGCACAGTCAACACCGATATGAGTCAACGGCGAGCAGATCACACCACGGACGCAGCAATCAAATGGCTCGACAGTAATGCTGATCCCGATAGGCCCTTGTTTATGTGGGTTCATTACTGGGACCCGCACGACCCCTACATTCTTCCGCCGCAGACGGTTCTTGATAAGTTTGAGCCTGCTTCGCAAAGTAGAGCGGATATCTTGCGGGCGATCTATGATGCGGACGTGTTTTACATGGATGCCAATCTCGGCCGACTCTTAGAGGCATTTAGGCGGCGTGGCTTCTGGGATAATACGCTCGTGATAGTCGTAGCCGATCACGGCGAAGGTCTTGGCGACCATGACTGGTGGACGCATGGCATACTCTACCAGGAACAAATCCACGTTCCTCTGATTATTCGCGCCCCTGGTATCAAAGGGGCTCTGCGAATTTCATCCTTGGTCCGCACAATCGATCTGATGCCGACAATTCTGGAGGTGGTGGGAGTTTCGCCAGAGTTCTGGCCAAATATGGATGGCGAAAGTCTCCTGGAAATGATGCAGACTGGTCGAACCGGCAGGCAACGCCTTGCTTACTCTGATTCGGTGAACATGTTGACTTATGGAAGACCGGACACCGCAGACAAACGCGACCATAAGCGTGACAAACTCTACTGTCTCATGGACAAAACACACAAACTCATCTATCACCAGTTGGAGCCGGATAAAACCGAGTTCTACAACCTCCAAACTGACCCTGGGGAAACGACTAATCTGGCTGCCTCCAGGCCGCCGGCGCTGCAGGCGATGATGAAGCAACTCGAGGCCCTCGAGGCTTTTTCTAATATCATGCCTGGCATGACACCTTCGGACTTGGAACGGCTCAAAAAACTAAGGGATTTAGGCTATGTCCAATAAAGCAAGCACACTCGGTATTGATTCCCGCCCCCGGCCCACCTGGCGTTCCAGTAGGTCTGCTTACACCGCCGCAGCAATAAGTCCGGGGAAACAGTTAGAAACTCTATTGAATTAGCGCAATTTAGCAATTCGGCTTAACATCCTGATCGGCCGACGGCCAAGACCAGAGCGGATATTCGCGAGGCCATCAAATCGGTGAGGAGTTCTTCTTTCCAGTCCAACTACGCAGAATCTAGAAGAGTTAGCCGGCAGTAGATTAGAAAAGTCAGTCCGTCCAAAACCCCCAAGATGCCGGGGTCGTCGCCGGTTTCAGCGAGGCCGACCTCAGCGGACGAGTTTGGGAATGGTCTTTTCCTGGTTCTACTCATAGTAGTATCCAGCCGGCAGTTGTCTTGACAGGCCGGGTAAAATAGCAATACCATGGCCCCCGGAGAATGGCCGTGGCCGGACTGGTCAGTGGATTTTACGTTGGCTGGGCCGATGGTTCAAGTCTTGCCGGCACGGACCACTCGCTTAGAGGACACGCATGGCCGAGTTGCGTATAGCTTTAGCTCAAACCAATCCTACCATGGGCGATTTGACCGGCAATGCCCAGCGGATAGCAGAGCTCAGCAGCCAGGCTCGCAAAGCCGGGGCACAACTGGTGGTCTTTGGCGAACTGGCCATCTGCGGATATCCTCCGGAGGACCTGCTGCTGAAAAGGCACTTCCTGGAGGATAACCTCCGCACGGTTCAAGAGCTGGCTGGGCAGTGCCGCGATATCCCCGTGATAGTAGGTCTTGCCGAGCCCGCAGAGCATGGCTGCTATAACTGTGCCGCGGTCTTGGCTGACGGGAAGATAGCCGGGGTCTATCGCAAGATACACCTGCCGAATTATGGGGTCTTTGACGAGCGGCGTTACTTTCTGCCCGGTGATTCGCCGACCATTCTGCGGATCAACGGCCAACAACTGGCTTTGACCATCTGCGAGGACATCTGGGCCGATGTCGATCTGGCTAAGCTGTTGGGCGGCAAGGCCCGGGTACAGGGACTCATAAACATCTCGGCTTCACCATTCCACGCCGGCAAGATGTCCCTTAGGCAAGAGCTGCTAACCGAGCGGGCCCGGCAATTGGCCGGACCGGTCTGCTACGTCAACCTGGTCGGCGGCCAGGACGAGCTGGTCTTCGACGGAGGCAGCATGATCACCGATGCCGCCGGCAGGATAATAGCTGCAGGCCGACGCTTCGCCGAAGACCTGCTTGTAGCCGACGTACCCCTGCCGGCGCCGGATAAAAAGGGCAAATCGCCCGGCAAGGCCAGGAGGATCACCGTCGAGTCCAAACCGCCAGCGAAGATTCCGGCGATCCCGGCCCGGCCGGTAGCCAAGATGAGCAACCTCCAAGAGATATACGACGCCTTGGTGTTGGGTACCCGTGACTACACGATGAAGAACGGTTTTAGCAAAGTGGTCCTGGGCCTTAGCGGGGGGATTGACTCAGGGCTAACCGCGGCCATTGCCGTGGACGCCATGGGAGCCGAGAACGTCATAGCCCTGACCATGCCTTCGCAATACTCCTCCGCCGGTACACGCTCGGATACGGTAGCCATGGCCGAGAACCTGGGCATAAAACTAATCACCGTCGGTGTGCAGGAGGTATTCGAAAAGTACCTTGAGGTACTGAGCGAGGCTTACGGTTCCGGGCGGGGCAAGCTTGAAAATGAAAACCTCCAGGCCCGCATTCGAGCAAACATGCTGATGGCCCTGTCCAACCGTTTCGGATGGCTGGTCTTGGCCACGGGCAACAAGAGCGAGGTGGCCGTGGGTTATTGCACGCTGTACGGCGACATGGTCGGCGGCTTCGGCGTACTCAAGGATGTCTTTAAAACCACGGTGTACAAACTGTCCGGCTACGTCAACGACAAGGCCGGCCGGGCGCTCATACCAGCCAGCATCTTGGAGCGGGCCCCGTCGGCGGAGCTTCGGCCCGACCAGAAAGACTCCGACTCCCTGCCACCTTACGACCTTCTGGATGAGATTCTCAAACGATACGTGGAGGAAGATAAGGCTCTGGATGACATTATAGCCGAGGGTTTCGAGGCTGACCTCGTAAGGGAGGTGACCCGCTTGGTGGATCACAACGAGTTCAAGCGCCGCCAGTCAGCCCCCGGGGTGAAGATCACTCCCAAGGCCTTCGGGCGCGACCGCCGGCTACCGATCACCAACCGCTACCGTTAGTCCGGCTCGAGCGCCCAGAGCCAGTGCTCGATCTTGCCGCGCTCTTCGAGTAGCTCCTGCCTGGTTTGGGCGTCGGTTTCGGACAAACCGGTGTCGGCTGTGGCCAGGGCATCCAACTGGGCAATGACATCGGCGTAACGACGCTTGATTTGGTCCAATTCCGGCCTGGACATGGTGAAAACCTCTTCTCTTTCGTTCAGGTGTGGCTGGACACTTATTATAACATATTTTCGGTGGCTCGAAGCCGGAAATAAGAAAAATTTAGGGAGTATTTTCAGGTCAAAATAGGCCTAATCAGTCTACATCGGTCATGACTGTAGGAGACCGGCGATAATGAGCCGACATAACAGGATCGGCAAACTGGACGCGGCCAAACTGGCCAAGCTGCTGGCCCGCTATGCTCGCTGCAAAGACCGCTCGGTGGTGCTGGGTCCGGGAGTGGGTCTGGACGCTGCGGCTATAAAAGTCTCGGCTGGAACGCTGGTGTTGGCCTCCGACCCGGTAACCTACGCCAGCGATCAGCTGGGTTATTACGCGGTCTGCGTTAATGCCAACGACATCTACGTCAGTGGGGCTCGGCCGCGATGGTTCCTGGCCGACGTCCTGCTGCCGCCGGGCGGTGCTCGCTTGGCGGAGAGAATATTTCGGCAGATGCACCGGGCCTGCGAAGGGCTGGGTATCAGCCTAGTTGGCGGCCATACGGAAATGACACCGGATTTGCCCCGGCCGATGGTGGCCGGCTTTATGATCGGCGAGCTCTTGGGAAAGAAGCCGCTCAGCGCCGGCGGCTTGCGGGCTGGTGATCGAATAATTCTGACCAAAGCCTTGGCCATCGAGGGCACGGCCCTGATAGCCCGCGATAAGCAGAAGGAATTGGCGGGAGAGTTTTCCCAGAACTTGCTCAAGCGGGCCAAGCGCTTTTTGCATCGGCCGGGTTTGAGCGTCGGGGCCGAAGCCACAATCGCTCTGCGTGCCGGCGCCCATGCCATGCACGATCCGACGGAGGGCGGCCTGCTCAACGGGCTCTGGGAGATGGCCCAGGCCAGCCGCCTGAGCCTGCACATCGATGCGGACCATATCCGGGTATATCCCCAGACCCAGGCCCTGTGCGACCGATTCGGCCTGGACCCGCTGGGGCTCTTGGCCTCGGGGGCCCTGCTTATCGGTTGCTCGCAGAGGGTGGTAAAAGACTTGTGTCAGCAACTGGAAGCTGCCGATATAATGTTTAGCGTAATAGGCTCGGCTGGAACGGGCTCACCGGGGGTGCATTTCACAGACGGCCGAGCGGTCAAGAGAGCCGTAACCGACGAAATACTAAAGGTATTCAGGGAAGATTGAGCCGCACTTCTTTTTTGGAGGACGGACGATGGCTGAAGACAAGAAGACGTCGTGTCCTTGTGGCGGAATAGCAGCTATTGTTATCGCCGTGCTGACGATTTTGGCCATGGCTGGGACGATAACTGGCCTATGGGTTAGCATTGTGATCTTGGTGCTGGCTATCCTCATAGCCCTCGGCTCATTTGCCGGTTGCTGCTGCGCCAAGTTCTGCAAGACCAAAGAAGGCGAGTCCTGCTGCCAGCCCCCCGCCGAGCCGCCGCCGACTCAATAGCTCAGGCGATTCTTATCGAGCGAAAGTCAGGCAAGTTGTACGCCGCGGGCCCTCAACTCGCTGCTGGATCAAGCTCTCCAGACGCGAAGAAGGCTATGATATAGGTCTTCATTCTAGTAATTGTTGCGCTTGCAGAATCTCTTCTAAGCTGGGATTGGTCAGAAACCAGCCGTCCTGGGGTGGGGTGAAGGGTACGTCTTTTTTTAGGGGGATGGGGCTGAGCTGCTCAACGTAGATGGCGGGGGGTTTGGCGCAGCCGCTGCAGAAGCTCAGCCAGACGATCGCGATCGTGAGAATATACCGCATCGTGAATCTCCTGCAGGCGGGCAAGGCGTGTTTTGCGCTGCTGACGCTGCTGCCAGGCGCGGATCAGAAAAGGCAAGGCCGAGATTATCCCGGCCAAGGCAGAGAGCAGAGCGAGAAGCGATTTCATTTAGAATCCCCATCGGGGCGGCTGAGCTTCTCGGCTACGTCCTCGGCGGCGGTGCCCAGAATGAACAGGCCGGCTACGGCTATGATAGCGGTTACCAGTTTGGCAGCGACGGCCTCTTCAAAACCCAGCACCACGGCTACCGAAGCAGCCAGGGCGGTAAGGGCACTGACGAACTTGCGCGATCTTAGAAGTGCTCGTATTACTGACATGTCAAACCTCCTATGGGCCATTCGGCCCCTTCCTAATCGGTCCAAGCGAAACTCGAACGTTCAGTCACTGTTTCCTTGCGGTCATCCAGGCGTCTTTGTATATCCCTAAGGCTCAGCTTGATCTCTTCGAGGCTGAGCTGGAAATGCTCGCGGTCAGCCCTGTAGGCAGCCAGGCTCACCGACTGCTGGTCGGAGTGGATGTTGCGGT
Source organism: Actinomycetes bacterium (assembly GCA_030614915.1). GTDB lineage: Bacteria > Planctomycetota > Phycisphaerae > JAACET01 > JAACET01 > JAACET01. The sequence continues at coordinate 41,437 of JAUXAG010000016.1, forward strand.
TCTGGATGTGCGATACCAGCAGGGCCACAAACACGCTCTGCAGAGCCACCACCGCCCCCAACAGGGCCGCGACCAGCCTGGTGGCCGTCTTGGAGTTTGAGTTTGCTCCGGTCATCTGTTCATCTCCCGCCCGGGCTTATCTGCCCGTCTGGCTGTGGTAGTATCCGCAGCGGACGCTCAACTGGGCCTTGGCCCATTGTGGACTTTGCTCATCGGCGATTTCAAACTCGCTCACTTCCGTACCGTCCAGGCTGCTGGAGGTCCCATACTGGACGTACTCGGCATTACCCCCGCGGGTCTTGTCGGCATACAGAGCGTTGGCAGCGATGTCGGCTAGAGTCGCCAACTCGGCCAATACGTCGGCCTTGTCGCCCAACTCGTCGGTGTTCTTGCGGGCGTAGATATCCACCTGCAGATTGACGATGGTCACCCGGTTGGAGCTGCTGTCGGCTGCATCGTACTCCTGGTCTTTTAGCCAGACCACAGCCACGACGGCGTTTTGCTTGGCCAACTCCTCGCTGTAATCTTCGTCGTCCAGAATCACCACGTCGGCAAAGGCTGCCACGCCGGATGTGCGTTCGGCCCCAGCCAGGGTCTGCTGAACGTTATTGATTACCGCCCAGCGTCGATTGTTGGTGCTGATCACCCCGGCAGCCGAGGCTGAGGCTATCACTGTAAATTGTGTTGATACCAATCCCATGGTTAGATCCTCACCAGGCCAGCCTGCATAGCATATGGCGAGCCGCCCTTATTGACTGTAGCTTTGACGTAGTATGGCGTGTTGTAGGCCAAGCTGGCTGCACCCGAGAAGTAAAACACCCCATTGGCGCTGTCGGTCGTGTCGTCACCGAGGTCCACTACCTGAGCGTCCGTAGCTGCGTTCCATATTTCCACGTCGGTAATACTGGTAACGTCAGTCTGCCGTTGGCCGGACTCCTCCAGCCACAGCCCAAGCTTGGCCGTAGTGCCGTCGTAACTGGCCGAGAGCCCCAGTCGCTGCTCCGAATCAGCCGAATCAATCTGGTCGGACAGAGTCTTGAGGGTATCGCTATCAACTCCGCGAACGTTACTCTCAGCGGCTGCCACCGTCGTACCGCCGGTTACATCGCTAGCCGAATGTGAGCTGCGAGATGAAACAGCAGCGTCCAGCTTGCTGAGTCGAGTTTCCGTACATACGCTCGCAAGAGCGGCCGAATCTGTGCCCCGCATGGCTTCGCCGGCCAACCCTTCCACCTCTGCTTTGATAGCTGTCAAACCGTCGGTGGCATCGTCGATCTTATCGACGTAGGCTTCGATGTCGTCAAGTTCAATTTCCGCAGAACCGTCCCAGATCATCTTGCCCGTGTCGCCGATCCGCTCATCATCGGCCACAACAGGGTTTGCACCGGCCTGCTCGAATAAAACCACAGAATAAACCCCGGCAGCAATATCAGAATCAAACGTTCCGCGATACTGACCGGAATTCGTTGCAATTTCAGACAGGGCAATATCATAGTTATCGATGTTCGCTGCAACATAAGCCACGAAAGTATTTGTGGTAAGTTGCCAAACCTCTCCGGCAGCATTAAAAACCAGGGCGTATAGCGTTGCCCCTGTATCAGATGTCGCTCGAATTTCATTGGCCATTATGGTAACTCCTCAACCGTTATTCCCTTGGCAGCCTCAATAGCTTCTTTGAGCTTGGCATAAGTCGTCAGCAAAGCTGCACTATCATCGCCAAGTTCGGCCGCTATCGCTGCTCTGGTATGCTCTCTTACAAGATTGCGAATTTCCAATAACCTTATATCCGCAAGACCCACGACTTGAGCTATCTTTTCCCTGACCTCATTCGCCACGTCTGTGATTGTCGTTTGTTCTACTGGAACATCTGTCAATGCCATCTTATTGCTCCTATGTATAACGGACTTCAGTTACATGGATTGTCACTACCCATCGAACCACATCGCTGCCACTCGTTGCATCTTGGACTTGAATACTCAGGGCTTCATTCGTATCATCAGCCACAGCCTGACAATCAAAGTCAGCATCGTCCTCATGTATCACCGTTACATTATGAGCATGAAGCGTAGTAGTATTGCCAATTCTCTCAATGCAGCCATTGACGAGATAGCTAAACACCTTACCGCAATCCTGCGTTGCTCCTATGACCTCCGCTCTGAATGTCCAAGCGCTATCCTCAGAAATCACTGGCCCGACGCTTGAGCTATCAATTCCTATCGTGTACCAGTTAGCATCAGAGTGAGTTATTTCCTTCCTGCAAACAAACCTTCGGTATTGTGCAAGGCTGCCTGCTGCAAATCGGTCTCCACCTTGAGCAAACTCAAACTTCTGGTCTGCGCTGGCATACTGACCCATTACATGAGAAGCCCAACCACTTGCTGTATTGTGTTCTCCTTCCGCAACAGCACCTTCTGCGGAAGCTGTGTTAGCAACGCCAGCCAATGTAGCAGCCTTTTGTGCCGAAACTGTGTTGTTCTGACCGCTCAATACAGCAGAATAGTTTTCTGAAGCTGTGTTAGCAGCGCCCCCAAGATTCCGAGTTCCTTGGCCTACCAAGCTATTTGCACAACCAGCAGAATCTCTATCGAGTTCAAGCCAATCGCTCCCGTCCCAAACCAATAATAGAGTTCCATATCTCCAGCCGCTTTTCCAATCGCTGCTGAGCTTGGTGTTGGCATTGTCTTTGATTAGCACCCCATTGTAGTTACCTTCGTCTACCACGATAATCTTCAGCAATTGTCCGGTCGTCATGCCATCAGCAATTGCGGTAGTGGCAGAGCTTGTCCGAATCAAACCGGGGCCGGTAATCGTTAGCAAGACTGCAGGCCTGTTGTTATGCTGTAAGGTATAGCCATCCCCACTTATTGTCTGGGTAGCAGCATCTTTGATATTCCGAGCATCAATCATCGGCCGATCCATAGGTATCAGCATTCCAAGCTCCCTGTTATCTGAATTTGAATTCTCTGTGAATTCCTACTTGCGTTGCCAGCTTCGACTGCGGGAGCTGGCCAAATAGTCGGCGCTGCCGTCCTGGTCCACATCGATCGACAGCAGCAGGTTGCCCATGGCTTCGGCATAGCGGGATTGGAAGTAGTCACGCTGTTCGGCAAAGAGCGAATCGGACCGCTGCACATCGGCGCCCAAAGCCTGATAAAGCACGCACAGGGCTTGGGCATCTCGCAGGCAGTCCGGGTTGGCTACCCGGCGAAGATCCGGGTAGAGCTTGTTGCCAGCCTGCCACCAGGGAACAGACCCGTAGCCGCCCAGCTCTTCGGCAAAACGCCGAGAAACGGAATCGAGCACCACACTAACAGCCCAGGCGTGATACTCCGCCAGCCCGTAGGTCCCGTCGTAGCCGCTCAGTTGAGTGTAGTCGCGCCACCAGCGGCCCACATCCTCGTCAGTGGCCAGGGATACGTAGAGTACAACACCACTCTGATCCTCAACGTATTCCTCCCAGTCCAGTTGGCCCGAGATGCCCGAGGAGTTTTCCTCTGACAAATCAATCTCACCCAGGGCACCTGATTGGCCGGAAGCTACCTTGTCAGCCGACTGACAATCCGCCGACTTGTACAGCTCCACCAGATAAGTCGAGCCCGAATAGCTCAAATCCGCCCAGAGTCGGCCACGGTCGGTATTGCCGGTCGGCGTGGTCTTGATTCCCTCTAGCCACCAACTGTGGGTCAGTCCTGCCCCGCGGTCCTCGTAGCAGATTACTCGTTCGAATTTCGCTGACATCGTTTGCTCCGTTTTGCTGTTTTTCTTGCCGAGCTGCCCTTTGGGCTCCGCTTGGCCCGTGCCGATCTCGATTTGCCCGCCAACAACTGCTCCAACCCCAGTAGCTCAAAACATTTCACCGCACTGAGTGGGTTGGCATTGACTACCGTAGTGCCCAGCTTTTTGGCCAGGGCTGCCAAGTGAGAGAAGTTGCCCACCGCATGTTCTTTGCCATAGGGTATGTCAGAGTTGTCCGTCTTGCGCCCGGCAGCGTGAACATTGGCCCGATAGTCCACACCCAAAAGTACGATGGGATTACAACCCATAATCAGGGCCAAATTTAGCCCTGCATGTACACTTGAACCGTTCCAGTACAATCCGTCTTCCATTCTCTTGGTGGGTACTGTCGATCGCATTACGCCGATAGCCGGGATCGAAACTTTCTGTCCCAGGTGAGTGAACTTGAAGCCGGCCTTGCTGGTGCGGATGCACTCGAACTCTTCTTCCAGTCCGCCGTCCAGGAACAACAGAAATTTCACGTCGTGGACCGCGGGCACGTCGTTCACGCCGATGGTAATATCTTCGTCGATCTGCGCCCATTGACTCGGCGTAATTTCGTTCAGGCTCGGACCACAGCCCATCACCCAGGCTCGTTTGCCCGCGTACATACCGTTGAAATCCGGCAAGGCATCCAGATAAACGTAGCTGGCTCGATTAGCTGCCAACAACTGATCAGCCTGATCGTCGGGAAGCTCCTGCACCCCGATAGGCACCGGGACTCCTTGCAACAACGAATATTGCCTGACGTAAAGAGTTTTCATCGACAATCTACCTTTGCTTGCGGGCACCGGGGGGCCGAATGGCCCCCCAGTTGAATCACACCGGTTGTTAGCTGTTAGCGCCCACACTGGAGACAGTGTAAACTTTGTGCAGCGACTCAGGCCGAATCGCCCCGTAACCGATCAAGGCGTACCAACCCAGCGGGAAGAACCGCTTGAGCGTATCGGTGATCGGCCCAACCACCAGTTGAGCGTCAACCCCGACGGCCTTGCCGATGGCGTCGGCACCTACAAAGTAGTTGGTGTACACGTCGTAAGTATTACCCACTGAAGTGGAAACCGCAGTGCCGGCCGTCTGGTCAGCCTGAAGCTGACAGTTGGTCGAATCGATAAACCTAAAGCCCTCGAACATGCCCACCTCACCGGTGAACAGCCCATTGTCCAGCGAATCCTTGTACTCCAAGGCGTTCCGCCAAGACCCCGAGCCGGTCTCAGTCTTCAGGTCGTGCAGGCAGTGCGGATGACTGACCGCCACGTAGGCATTGCCGCCTTCGGGGCCCTCATAGAAGGGCACGTCGGCCGAACGCAAGGTAGTAAATGTCTTCCTTACCATTGCCGCTGAGAGTGTGTCTTCGTCGGGAATGGTATTGATAGCCGTGCGGTCGGCGCCGAAGGTGATGTAATCTGCACCGGCCTCAGCATCAAACGCTGCCCGGGCAATCAGGTCCAGTGACTGCTTCATGTTCTGAGCAATCACAGCCGCCTTGGCCCGATCCACGTCGATGTAGCTCAGAGCCTCCAGAGGCAGCGTAGTAATCACCGCCCGGCCGTATTCGCTCACGCTGACCGTCTTCTGCGTTTCGGTCATGCCCACGGCGTCAATGTCGGAGGTCTCCGTCAGGGCTGTGGTTGCCGCGACAAGGGCCTGGAAGATGGTAAAGCTGGCCGTATCCCCCCGGCGGGGGGCCCGGCCGACGTTGACCCGCTGAGCTTGGGCCAGGGCGTCAAAAATCGGCTGCGGTTTGAACTGCAGTCGAATGTACTCGTTGTAGGCGGTCTGCACGATGTCGGTCATGGAGCCGGCCGTGCTGCCCGATCCGCCCGAATATGTGTAAGTGTGTGCCATCTGTTTCTATACTCCTTCCTTAGTCATGATTGCCTGTTGAAGGCTTTTACGATTGCTTCGAACTCTTCCCGGTTGCGAGCTCTTTGCAGGCGCCGCTGCATGCTGGCCAAATCCAGGGGTCCCGGCTCAGCCGAGATCACCCCGGCGCCGGACCCACCGGCTGCCGGTGCCTTCAGCAGGAAGGCATTTTCCGCCCGGGCTAGATACCGCCCCAGCCCCTCCTCCACCGAAACGGGCCTGTGCGTATCCGGGTCTCGCAGCACTTGACCGTTGTCGTCCAGAACCACGGCTTGGTATTCGCCGTCCTGGTCGCGATCGACCTTCACGTGCGGCCCGAAGAGCCTGGCCACCGCCTGGGCGTTGGCAACGTTGGCCCGCTCGGCCGCGGTGATGATCTGGTTGTCACGCAGTAGCTGCTCGATGTAGTGCTGCTGAGTCGTCATCGTAGCTTCGCGCTGGTCCAGCTCCTGTTGATGAGCCCGGACCAATTCGCTGCGCTCCTTTTCGAGATTTTCCTGAGCCGCAGCCAAATCGATCTCGGCCTGCTCATATGCCTCGAGCCACTTGCCGTAGGCCTCCAGATCTTGCGGCGCCGGCATCTGCTCCTTGAGCTGCTCGAGTTCCGCCGTGAGGCCCTTGCTCCGCTGCTTCCAATGCTCGCGCTCGCGGACCACCTCGGCCACAGCCTGGCGATGCTCGTCGCGGGAAATACGATCCCGATCGTTACCTCGATCGGTTTGCTCATTGCCTTGAGCCTGCAGGCTGGACGAATTCTCCTCGGCCGCCTGCTCACCTTGAGCGTTGCCTTGCTCGCTGGTAGTTTGGGTCATTGTGATCCTTTCCTTTTTGAAATCCTGTTCATGCCGCTGCCGAAATCTTCCTGGCCGAGGCTAATAATGGCTCGTATCCCCGGCGAATCAAATCGACAGGCGACCAGCATTGTTCCATCCAAGCTCTGCCGGCCAAACCTCGTCGGGTCAGCTCAGCCGGTCCGGCATCGACCAACTCCGTCAGCTTCGACGAGAGTCCATCAAGCCGGCTGATTACAAAGGGAGGCTCCGCTCCGCCGGCGCAATGCTTGACCGCATCCAGGCTCAGCCGATCCGCCGCGTTGACAACCACCGTTCCCAACGCCAAACCTTCCAACGAGCTGCGGTGGTACGATCCAGTCACGCACTCGTCGATGACAATGTGTGCCTGGCGCTTGCGAGCCAGACATTCCTTCAGACCACAGCCGGTGATTACGTCCACCTCCACATCGGCCCGCCTGGCCAGCCGGGCCAGAATGCTCAGCGTCGCCTGATAACCTTTGTTGTCCCAGAAGCCCGGAGCTTTGCGATCGAAGCAAGCCGAATCATTGCTTGGTGCATAGGCGATTCGCACTTTGGCTTCTCGGGCCCTGTCCGCCTTGGCCGGTTGATAGCCCGCCTCATCGAGCGGAATCAAATTGGCCACCAACAGGTATTGCCCGCCATACAAGCGAGGCTGATACTGACCCAACACCGCCGCCGGGGCCCCTTGCCGTTCGAGCGTCCGATCCACGCGGCTCGGCTGAGAGTGATACACCACACAAACTTGTTTTTGCCCAACCGCCTGCCGGAACCACCTTGCCCGTGCTGGTCCGCCATTGTGAGCCACGATAACATCCGCCTTTTCCAGCAGTTCGTCTCGCAGCCCGGCCTGGGCCGGATGGACGTCGCAGCCAAAATCCCGCCCGTCCGAGTATCTTCCGCCGGCAATGCAGCGGCTCTGGTAACCGCACTTGGCCAAGAGCCGACTGGTAATCAGGGGACTTCCAGCCAGGGGAGTTGCCGAGACGTGTACGATTAGCCGTGACTGTTTATCAATCATCGCCGCCGGGCTCACTGGCCTGGTCCACCTGGGTTACGGCTTCATCGAGGTAGGGCGATCCTTGAGGAAGGACCCGCTGGATGAATCCGATAAGCAGGGCCTTGATCGCTGCCGGACTGGCCCCGCCAATCGTCCGCATAGCCTTGCTCAGCGTCTGGGCCGCATCACCCAGCGACTCCAGGGCGTAGTCCCGGTGATAAGTAATGCCTATACCCAACTCGTTGGGATTGACGGGTTGGCCCTTTGTCCACCCAGCCACCATGGCCGCCACCCGCAGCTCGAAACGCTCCAGGGCGTTAGCCATATCCGACAGCTCGTTGAACAACTCCAGTCTTTCGACCAAGGCCTGTATACCGCTGTGAATCCGCAGAGACTCTCGACTCTGGCCCAAGAGCAGCTTACCCTCGGTCAAGACAAAACCTACGGCCTCACGGACCCGCTGCATCTTGGCTCGGATGTGATCCACCGAGCCGACGATAAAATCAGGGGCGTGCTTGGCCTCGGCATCGAAGGCCAAAACCGTATTGGGACCCAGCCGAGTTGGCAGCTCATCCTTGGGGCTTCGCCGCGGATAACGCAACATGCCCACGTTGTACAGTTCGTCGGTTTGAATCAGGCTGACGGTGTTGAGAATATCTTGCGTGTTAGCCACGGACGTCTTGAGAAGGCTCACGCCCACCCGCGGATAACGCTTGGAACGCTGGAAATACAGAGGCACGATGGGCACGGTTCCCAGTGGGTTATCATCGCCGGCCAATAATCCGCCCTCGTCGTCGAAACGCTCCCAACGGTGGCTGAGCCACTGCAAGTAAGTATCCATTTGTTCGTGTTGTTGGTCGTTCGGGTCTGCCGAGCCGACAACCGACTCGCGGATGCGCACCCAGAGGTAGTGCCCGCGGCTATCCAGGGCCCAGTCGGTGATATCCAGCGGCGTCAGCAGCACCACATAGGGACGCAGGTTCAGACCCTGCCGCTGCTCCTGGGTGAGCGGCCTGACTCCCTCCGGCGTGGTGGGCACATCAAAGAGCATTTCCGACCATCCAAATATGTAGGCGTTGGGCACCACTTGTTCCCGCAGGAAGTCGGTCCAGTTCGTGCCGTTGCGATCGCAGTTGCCGTAGAAATCCGCCAGTTCCCGACGATAGGGGCTGGCCTCGATGTGCCGCGTCGGCCGGCGGGCGAACAAATAATTCTTGCGGATGCTCACCAGCAGCGGGCAAAGGTTGTAGACCGTGGCCCTGGCCTTGCGATTGACCCAGGCGTCGGCCGGCTCGGACTCGAACTGCTGCAGGTAGGCCCCGCGACGCAGGTCGGCCAAGTCGAGCTCGGCAAAATCCAGGTACGCTCGCCAGATATCCTCGTAAGCCAGGTACAGCGGATGCCGCACTGTCGGGTCAAACTTCTTATTCAACATGTGTCTGAATCCTCATTGCTTTCGGTGCAGTAATTTGAATCTACCAAACGCTAAGCCGCCCCGTGCCCGCAGCCGCCGAACCGCCCAACTCGTTGACAAAAAAGTATCGCAGGGCATCCAAAGGATGTTCCCAGGGCGTATTCTCTTCGGGCCTATCGAGGTACGAGCCGTTGGCCGTCCGCTGGTGGCGATAGTTACAGAACGATTTGATCAGCCATTTGCACCTGCCCGAAACCGCCAGTCGCCCTTTGCCCGCCGCCGGGGCCAGCCAATCTCGAATCAGCTCCAGGCCCGTCTGCACTGCTCGCAGCCGGCTCGCGGTGGTGTAGATACATTCAATGCCGTATTCGCTCCGCAGCAGCTCGATGTTGCCCAGCCCGCTTTGATCGTTTCGTCCGGCCCCAGCCGGGTCCACGTAGGTAGCAGTAATCTGATAACCCCGCTGCTTCTCCAGTTTCAGCATGGCCTCGATGTTGTCCCGCAGCCGGCGATTGCAGCCCTGGTATTCTTCGATGACCCAAACTCTTTGCTCGTCGAGCACTTGAATGTAGAGCCCGGCAAAATAGTTCCAACCCCAGTCGATGGCCCGGTACATCGGATAATCCGGTTGATAGATCACTTGATCGCTTACATGTCGGCCGTTGTTGCGCGGGTCGAATTCCGGAAAAACCAACCCTTCGACCGTCGGCCTCTCGCACAGGGCTTCGGCTTCCCAGCGATTCTTCGACCAGTTGCGATACTGCCTGATGGCATCCTCAAGCTTCACCAACCCCTCGCCGTCTCGGGCCTGACCGCGGCAAGTCTCCCACAGCCCACAGCGACTGCAGCTTCGCTCAGGACCGCAACGCTCGATGCTCTCCCAGATGTTCCACTTATGCACCGTAAAGCCGTTCTCCGGCGCGGCTGTCACCAGCTTATCCATAGTTCCGCCCGGCCGATGCAGGGTGCTCAAGCCCACTTGTCGTCCGGGAATATCGCCTCTGCCGGAGATCATACCCGTGGCCGCCTCCACGATCTCGGCATCCATCACGTCGATCTCGTCCTCGTACAATCGCGGGACGTGTGGGCCCCGAACGCTGTTCTGGCTGGCTGTGAGTATGCGAATACTCGAACCGTTTGCGTATCGGGTAATCGTCTCGCGGGGCTGATCGATCAGCAGATCACTAAGCACCTCCCAGCTGAAACGCTTGGTGTAGTCGTACATGTTGGTGGCCTGCAGTTTCGAACCTGAGAGAATCAGGCTCGCACAGCCGGGCAAAAATCTGCTCTCCAGACAAGCCAGGATCGCCGCCGAGAGGGTTTTGATGCCCCCGCGATTGGCATAGGCCAAGACGTCCTTTCCAGGATGGAAAAAGGCGTCAGCCAAAAACTCGAACGGGCTGCTGTGGCCGGCCGTGAACCGCCGACGCGGCAGGCCGATTTCAAAAAAGGTCTTTACGTAAGCCCATAGTTGCTCTTTACTGCCCGGCTTGCGCCGGCGGAATTTGCTCGCCGCCGCCTGCCAGGAGCTTCGCGAAGATGTTCCACTCATTCTCGGTCCAATTTTTGGTCAACTCCTCGGTTACCTGGTTGGTGTCTTGCCCCGGCGACTCTGCCGAGCTGTCGGGCGAGTCCTTTCCAAAAGCCAGCTTGAGCAGGTCCACCAGGGCCTTGCGTCCCATCTCGTCGTCGCGATTGCTCAGTTGAATGAGTCGGCCCACCGCCCAACGGGCCCGCGACCAGGCCAAACGTTGTCCTGCCTCTTTGTGTTCGCGGGCAAGCTCGGCCACGCGCTGCTGTACTTGCGGCTGGGCTAGATAGCTTTGCACCGTTGCGACTGACACGCTCAGTTTTGCGGCCATGGCCTCTGCGGAGAGCACGGCCTCGGCCTGCATCCGGCAGAGCTGTTCGAGTTTGGCGCCGCTTAGCTTTCTCCTGGCCACGGATCATCTCGTTCCTGCGCTTGAATAAACTGCTCGGCTACAAGGCACAGTGCTCTGCCCTGCGGGGTATCACCTTCTTGGCCCGGCGGGTTGCTTTCCTCTGCCAAGGCAATGGCTTCCTCGATAACCGCTATCTGCTCGACGGTGGCAAAGACCGTCCAGGGCAAGGCCAATTGCTCGGCGTCCGGCTCGGCCAATTCCTCCGGCGGATCGTTCAATTGCAAAAGCTTTTCCAGCTCTTCCTGCGACTCCGGTAAAACTTCAGCCAACTCCGTAGCCGAGAAGTCCAGACTCTGCTGCAACTCACTCAGCAATTCCGCTCGCCTGTCCGGATCGTCCTGTCCCTGGAGTCGATTCAAAGTAGCCACTAAAAGTTGTGCCTGCCCATCACTCAGATCACCCCAGTTGTCCACTCGCACCTTTCGATAGCCAAGCTCTTTGAGCACCACCAACCGATGATGCCCGTCGAGTATTTGCAGCTTGCCCGCCTGGTCCTCAAAATCCTTGGAGTTACCCAGCGAACGGACCACCAATGCTGGATAGCGACCGGACCTGCCGATGTGCCCCTTGAGTTTTTTGAGCAGCTCGGCCGGCACGACATTGGCGTTGAGCGGATGGGCGATGAGCCTGTCCAGCTCTGCCATCTCAAAACCGCCCGGCTTAGCTAGTTCCGTTGCCAATTCGGATTTCTCCATATAAAGTAATCAGGCCGATTTAGCATGTTGGCTGAGACCCGTTGTATATCTTTCTTCCAATCGCGTTTGATCGCCCGCGAAGTCCACGTCCGCTGATAAGAATCCAGGGCCGCATACATCTGCCGCACAACCAGTTCCTGCTGCTGCTTTGGCAGTTCCTCAATAGCCTTCTCCAACCGAAGCGGGTTGGGAATCACCTCTTTGGAGATACCCACCGACCGCAGAGCCCCGATAAACTTTTGGGCTGATTCGCTCGCCCGGCCCGGCCAACGAGTTAGCCCCGCTTTTTCAAAAAACGGGTTGACCCTGCCCATAGCCGCTAGGCTCTCGACATACAGGGCGTCCACCTCCAGCATCGTCTGGGCTACCAACCGTACAGCCAAGCCCACACCTCGAAACTGCGGGTCCACCACTACCCGGGCAATACTTTTTACTTCGCGGTTCAGTCGCCGATAGGCTGCCCGCGCGTTTTTGCCCGGCAGATATCTACCCGCCGTCGCCCGGTTACGCATAGCCAGGTGTAGAGCCGGCCGAGCATAAACAATGATCCCCACCAATCGCTCGCCCCGGCTTGGGCCCTTAACTCGTTGCCGGAAGAAGGCCCCGAACACGTCGCTGATTACCGCTGGTGCATTGCCCGCCCGATAGTGAAACTCCGCCAGCTCCTTGTACTGCTTGTATTCACAGCGGCGGATGATAACTTCTCGGCCAATCGAACAGCTCCTCTTTCCCGGCCATTCAGGGTAGCTTATCTTGGCCTGCACCGTGTCCTCCGTGCTCGATCCGGCAGCGATTCCCGAAGAGCTTTTCGATATAGACATCCGGCCTCAGATCCTCGTACAAATCGTCATGGGCTGTAGCCACTACAAAAGTGGTCTTGAACTTGTCGGCAAACTTCCGCACGTTCGCGGCAATTATCCTGGCGGTTATCCGATCCAGCTTGGCGCAAAACTCGTCGATGAATACGCATCCCGATTTTCTGGCCATCGCCTGGGCCAAGCGAAACCGGTACATCTGCCCGTCCGACAATTCGCCGGCCTTCCGCAAAAAGACAAAGGCGTCATTGAGCCCCGCCAGCGACAGGTAGTACAAGGCCTCGGACAGCTCCCCGGCAAAACAATCCACCAGGGGTTTGGCAGTTTCGATTTGCAAATCGTCCAGGTCCAGCCAATCGTCGATCTGCTTTTTTAGTTCCTTCAGGAGCACGGACTTGCCCGAACCCGATTGGCCGCT
>JAUXAG010000035.1 GCA_030614915.1 Actinomycetes bacterium
CGCCAATTGGACGGCAGCTAATCCCGCTTCGGTTTTCAGGTTTTCGTCTTGAGCAAGCTCCAGTAGTTTCTCCGATATTTTCATGCTGGGCAGTGAACCCATAGCAGAAATAACTTGTACTTTTTCCTCATCACGGCGTGCAATATCAAAGGCAGACAGACAAAGTTCCTCTCGGTCCTCCAGCGGGGCAGAAATGCTCGTTTGAATCAGACGTACGACACCTCTCAAGGCCAAAACGTAATGAGTCAGGGATGTCTCTGATTTAGAAGCAATTGCAAGCAGTTTCTCCGTTGCTTCGAAATCAGGCCAGTCACTCATAGAACGTATGGCGGCATCCCGCATTGCTTCATTCGAGGATAGAACTGCGTCGTTCACGTTGTTAAGAGCGGTCGAACCTCCGAGTGCATCTAAAGAAGTAAGCAATGATAATTTTAATCCCTGGTCGGATTTGCCCATCCGGGCGATGATGATTTTTGCCGCAGTGTCCTTGTCTTTTGCTTTGCTCAAAACGGTTCTGAGAGTTGTGATGCCGGTTTCGCGGGCCGTGCTACTTTTAATTTTAGCTAAAAGCTCGGCCAGGGACGCAATATCAATCGAACCGGATACATCAGACAAAGCTTGAAAGGATGCTACACTAATATTCTCGTTGTCCTCTGCAGCATATCTGAACAGAATCTCTGCAGCTCCGGATGTCTGCCGTTTACCTAAAAGGGGAATAGCTACGGTACGGGTTTTCACATCGCCTGATTTGGCCTGTGCCTTAACGAACTCTTCGACGCCGGTACCTGTCATAACTGCTAAACCCTGATGGGCCGCATCACCGGTGGCATCTTCATTGTTGACCGCTATCTCCAAAAGGGCTTGAGCCGATGCTTCGGATCCTATTTTGCTTAAAGCATTGATGGCAGCTATGCATACGGCCTGGTCATCGCTGTTCAGAAATCCTTTGATGGAATTGATCGAGGAGGTTTCGCCCCGATCCCCTAAAAGACCAAGAACTTGCACCTGAGAATCAGATCTCAGTTTTGGCAGAATTTCCGTAAGAGCATAGGTTGGTGCACTTGATGAAGATAGTCGTGCCCCCTGAACGGCTGCAGCGCGAACCTTCGGGTCTTCATCCCGTATAAAGTTAGCGATCTCGCGAGCGCCTTTGTCCGGATTACATGTAATTAAACCGGTGATTGCGGCGACACGAATGCTGAATGGGTTTGGGCTGCTGGAATTGCGAGCCATTTTGGTAGCATTTTCGTAGAGTGTCTCGAATATCTTGGCTGCACCGGCGTCGTCGTTATTTGATGCCATTTTCCAGGCAATATCAACAAGGCCCTGAGCAGCCTCCACGTATATTGGGCTTGATGGTTTCTCAATAACATCTAATAAAGCCTGTGTGCTGGCCTGGTCGCCGATATTTGACAGTGTGGATACAGCAGCTTTGCCAACCTTCTGGTCCGAGTCGCTGAGAGCCTTCACTATTTGAGGAACAGCTGATACTGCACCGCGCTGTCCGAGTGAGTTTAACAGGCCGATCTTCCAAGTTGAGTTCTTGGCAGATGCCAATTCCTTCAACAGGGCATCGGTTGCGCTTGGATCAGGATTTTTCTCAAGAGCCTGTCGGGCATAGTCGCGAAGATTCACATTATCGGCTGACATTAGTTTCGCCAAAGCAGGAACCGATTCACCCTTGCCGATACGTTGGATTTGCCGCACAAACCAGTTACGGACCACATCAGGCATGGCGGCATCGAGATTATCAACCATAGTCTTAGCCAGCACTTCGCGTTCCAGCTCTGCGCCGGGGCGCACGGCATAGCTCCCCATGTCCTGGAGTATGATTTGAGGATCGTAGCGAGAGCTCACATCCTCTGCTGACATCAAGGGCAGAAGATAGTCAATTGCCTCCTGATATGCTTCAGCTAGTTGCGCGGCATTACGCTGCGGGGCTTCGGCCTTGCCGCATAATTGATTGAGTAATTCCTTCTTTTGGGCGGAAGCGTTGCAACCTGTCGCAACAATGACAACACCTATTGCAAAAAGGACTAATGTTGCCATTATGAGTTTCATTATTAATGGCTTGTTCCTCATTTTTATTATCCTTCCAATTATAAAGAGTTTAGTATATATTCAACCGGCTATCGATTACGCTACATAAGGTGCCCGCCTCGGGCGATCGTACCAACGTTCTGCCGCCGGGTCATCCAGAATTTTCTCTTCAACCGGATCCCAATTGATGGGCCGTCTCAGACGCTCCGCTATGCCAGCGAGCTGGCAGATTGTTGCCGTTCGGTGGCCGATCTCCGCGGTACATATCGTCTTTTTTCGTGTTTTGATGCAGTCGATCCAGTTACCTTCATGGTAACTTGATTCATACAGGTGAATATCGTTCGGGCTGAGGGGAGCCTGAGCTAATTCCTCAGGTATTGTGGCAATCCGATTACCACGGCTGACATCAACTTCGCCTTCAGTGACGATGAAATGAATACTTTGTCCACTTGGGATTGGGTGGTCGCGCAGAACCGTGACGCCGTCGGCGTAGATGTGGGTTTGAAACTCGGTGCCATCCCAGCCCTTGGGAATAAATTTTACCGGACCGGAATCATCCGTCCCCAGCGCCCATTGAATGATGTCAAAGTGGTGGGCGCCCCAGTCCCCGTTCTTGCGTGAACCGTACTCCCAGAAACACCGCCATCCACCGCCATAGTCGCCAGCGACGCGTTCAGAATTGTAGGGATACCAGGGTGTTGGGCCGAGCCAGCGGTCGTAGTCAAATCCTTCGGGAATTGGCTGTTCCGGAAGTGTCATCGGCGGAGCGAATTGTCCCAAACTTGCATAGACAGTCTGTATCTTGCCGATCCATCCGTTACGAACGATCTCACAGGCCTTTCGAAAAGCCCAATTCGAGCGTTGCTGAGAGCCGACCTGAAAAACCGTGCCGTATTGTTTGCATGCATCGCTCATCAATCGCCCCTCGCGAATGGTTAGCGTCATGGGCTTTTGACAGTACACGTCCTTGCCTGCCTTGATAGCGGCCAATGAGACCGGTGCATGCCAGTGGTCGGGTGTGCAAATGATGACAGCGTCAATGTCGGGCCTGGCGCAGAGCTCTTC
>JAUXAG010000011.1 GCA_030614915.1 Actinomycetes bacterium
ACCTGGACTGACTGTCTCATTCTAAGGCCTCCTAGAATAATGAACCTAACTCGTCCAAAAAAGACTATGCACTTCCAGCCTTACCAGCGTAGGACTGTTTCCTGGTCTACTGAGCCCTAGCCCCCCCCCGGCTCCATAGAGTAAGACGAGTAAAGACCCCCAAGCGTGACGGTTCAAGGTCGATAAAATCGCATTTTTCTTTAGATATTCGAGAGAACAGTGTTACAGCCAAAGCCGCCGGGCTCGCGGGGGGTGGGCGCCCCCCCATAGCAAAGGGACCAGCCGTCAAGCGAGTCCGGTTTTTGTCCTCTTCTTCCTTATCCTAATGCCATTAGGCAAGCAACCCGGAGGTCCTCCCGGTGGAAGTTAAGCCCAGAACAAGGGTTACAGCCGGGAGGACTCCGCCGGGCTTGGCTGGAGCTTGGATATGTTACGGTCGTGGATCAATTAGTGAGTCGGTCCAACAGCGGCAAGCCATATGCTGTTCTGAGTTTAGCAGGCTCAGGATGGTTCAGGGCTTGCGAGAAGTCTGAAATGGTGTCTGAAAAGAGGTCAAAGCAGCTTAATTAAAATCAAGATCAACGTTTAGGATTTGGAACGCTATGTCGAGAAATGTTAACCGAAAGGTCAGAAAATGTGTTCGAGTACAGATACAGAATATTCTTGCCCTGAAAAAATCGCTTTTCAATTGGCCACCAAAACGAATATGCAAATTTTGGAGTATGCAAAGAGGGCGTATAGAAAACTTGTTATAGAATTATTGCAGAAGACATGTCGATCCGACACAGGGAGCTGCCAAGGGGCATTAGACAGTTTGCAACAGATAGAGACGGACCTGGCGATGTATCGGCAGAAGGACTGTGGCGTTGTTACTTGCGGCTTGGCTGACAGTGACAGAGGTGATATTTGTGAAGAGCGGCTAAAGTCTGAGTACTCCACTCCCCCTTGCCATTACATGTTTGGGCCTGACCCGATCTGGAGGACACCCGATTTAGAGGAACCGGAGGATGAGTAAGGAGGTCGAGGTCCATTGCCCCCAGGCTCTGATATGCTTAATCCAAAGTGGAGTAGGCTATCGGGGCTTGTGGGGGCACCTCGTAAAAAAAGTGAAAAATTTTAATTCGATTAGACCATATAGGTTAGGGCATTCTGGGTGAAGTTGTTCCAAAAAGACTTTTGCAATTTCCTGCCCGGTTCGTCAAAAAGAGGACTAAGTGTCCAGTTTTAGGAAGGAGGCCAGCAAAATGGGAGTTACCGTCAGACAGAAAAGAAAGGGCAAAGGGCAACCCTGGCATGTATTTATTCACCGGAACAGAACCATCAGGTCCAAGCGGGTGGGCGACAAGAAGGTCGCTGAGGCCGTGGCTGGGAAGCTAAGGAAAAAGCTCCTCTCGGGTCAACTAGGCCTTGGAGAAGCCAAGCAGACCCCCCTGTTCGCCGACTACGCCCGGCACTTCATGGAGGATTATGCCAAGGTCGCATGCAAAAGGAACACGTGGAAGTCTTACGAGACCATGATTGCCCTGCACCTGCTCCCGGTCTGGAAGAACAAGCGGCTCAATGAGATCCGACGAGCCGATGTCAAGAAGCTTCTCCTGGCTGAGCAACAAGCGGGTTTTGCTGTCAAGACCGTCGAGAACATCAAAGCCCTGGTCAGCGGCATTTTCACCCATGCCTACGAAGAGGATATCCTGCAAGCCAACCCAGCTCTCAGGCTGGGCCGCTTCATCCAGAAGGATGACCGGCGGAAGCACCTGAACCCCTGGACCAAGGAGCAGGTCACGGCGTTTCTAGCTACGGCCAGGGTTCAGGCCCCTGACTATTACGCCCTGTTCCTTTGTGCCTGCCGAACCGGGATGCGTATGGGAGAGTTGCTGGGCCTAGCGTGGGAGGATATTGATTTCCAGGCCAACAGGATCGAAATCAGACGATCGTACAGCCACGGCCATTTCAGTAGCCCCAAGAGCCACAAAAGCCGCCCGGTGGACATGAGCGACCAGCTAGGCCGGGATCTGCTGGCCCATCGCGGTTCTCTGGTCCAGAAGTTCGGCGGGACCGTCCCTGTGGTCGACCTTGGGGCAGGCTTCAAACCGGACCAAATTAGGCTAGTATTTCCCAACAGGGAAGGTGGCCCGCTGGACGGGGATAATGTCCGGAGGAGGGCATTTTATCGGACTCTGAAGAACGCCGGTGTCCCCCGGATCAGGTTCCACGACCTCCGGCACACCTTCGCTTCTCTGCTTCTCCAACAGGGCGAGAGCCTGCACTATGTGAAGGAACAAATGGGCCATGCTTCGATCCAGACCACCGTTGACGTCTATGGCCATATAGTGCCGGGTTCAAACCGTCGAGCCGTTAATCTGCTTGATGATCAGGCCGGTGGCCTTCGAATTGTACCAAACGCTAGCTAGGCGGATAACGGAGCTAAAGTACCATGCCTGAAGAAGAAAGTTGCTCAAATTGCGATCGGGTGATCTATGTTAATGAGGATGCATTTGTTCATCAGAATCAGATCGTATGCCGTGAATGCTACCAGTCGATGTCAGTTTCAGAGCCAGCGTCGGGTGGAGAGGATCTCACCACTAAATTAGAAACTTATGATTATCGCGAAGCACTTCCGACTATTTGTTTTGTAACCGGAGTCTTAATTTGGCTGCTTGGCTTAGTTATATTCATGTGGAGCATTGCGAATGTGAATTTCGATTTCTTGTTGCCAGAAAATGCAGGCCTCAGGACAATTTTGTGTCTTCTCCACGCGGCTATCTGGTTCAGTGCGGGGCTTGCTTTTGAGGTCGCTGGTAGTGTGCTATTGTTCCTAAAGGACATTTCCGCAAAACTTCGTCAGATCAATTAACCGTAAAATAGAGACAATTGCGGCTAAATAGTTGTCCACGGAAAACAAACCTCCTGCGGGCTTACTTGCCATACCCCTTGTATGGTTTGGGGTAAATTCAAGGATAGAATCCTATCTTGCTGTGTCGTACTATGCGTGAAATGGGCTTGACCGTCCACGCCTCAGCATGGCCAAACTGCCCCAAAGCAGCACCCCCAGCACCTTTCTTGACAGTCAAGCACGATAGAGCTAAGATGTGGCCATGGGGAAAGAAGCAAAAGCTCGAATCAAGATTAATAAACTGCTGGAAGAGGCTGGCTGGCGTTTCTTTGATGATGATAACGGCAAGGCTAATATTGAATTAGAAAACAACATCAAAATCACCGAAACTCATTTTGATGAGTTCGGGGACGACTTTGAAAAGACTGCTAACGGCTATATTGATTTTCTACTGTTAGATGATAGGGGTTTCCCGCTCGTTGTTTTGGAAGGCAAGAGTGAGAGGAAGAATCCTTTAGACGGGAAAGAGCAAGCTCGCAGATATGCCAAAGCATCTAATGTCAGGTTCATCGTACTATCTAATGGAAACCTGCATTACTTCTGGGATATGGAAAAGGGCAATCCCACTATTATCACTTCTTTCCCAACACCTGAATCATTAGCTTTCCGTAATACATTTAAGCCAAATCCCCAGAGCCTTGTAAGTGAACTTGTGGAAGACGACTATATCGTATTGACCCAGAAACCTGATTATGCTTCTGACCCACGATGGCCAGATGAAAACCAGCGTGCCGATTTCCTCAAAGAAAACAATTTGATGATGCTTCGTGCCTATCAGAAGAAAGCGGTACATTCCATACAGCGGGCAGTAGATACCGGAAATGACCGTTTCCTGTTTGAAATGGCTACAGGCACAGGCAAGACTCTAATTGCAGCTGCTGTCATAAAGCTATTTCTGCGGACTGGTAATGCCAGGCGGGTACTGTTCTTGGTTGACCGCATTGAACTGGAAGAACAAGCGTGGAGAGCTTTTCGCCGATACCTCAAAAATGACTACAAAACAGTCATATACAAGCAGAACCGTGACGACTGGCGAAGCACCGAAATTGTAGTCACTACTGTCCAATCTCTTTTGGTAAATAATAAATACCAGAATCTGTTCTCACCAACTGATTTTGATTTGGTCATATCTGATGAAGCTCACCGCTCCATCGGTGGCAACAGCAGAGCGGTGTTTGAGTATTTTGTAGGCTATAAGCTGGGATTGACCGCAACCCCCAAAGATTATTTGAAGAATATACACAACATCAATGAAAGAGACCCCAGAGAAATTGAACGCCGTTTGTTGATGGATACCTATAAGACCTTTGGCTGTGAAAGCGGAGAGCCTACATTCCGCTACTCGTTGTTGGAAGGTGTGAAGGATGGCTGGCTTATCAACCCTATCGTGGTCGATGCTCGAACGGAAATCACAACACAACTGTTATCCGATGAAGGCTATTCTGTCATTGTCACGGATGAGGACGGGCAGGAGCAGGAAGCGTTCTATAGCCACCGTGATTTTGAACGAAAGTTTTTCTCCGAGAAGACCAACCGAGTTTTCTGCAAGACTTTCATTGAGAATGCCCTAAGAGACCTCTTGAGCAAGGAAATCGGCAAGACTGTTGTATTTTGCGTCAGTCAAAAGCACGCATCTAAAATCACCCAAATATTGAATGAATATGCCCATCAAGCGTTTCCCGATAAGTATAATTCTGATTTTGCCGTTCAGGTTACTTCCGTTATCCCCAGTGCCCAGCAGTTTACTATCAATTTCAGTAACAATAACCTCAATGGCAAAACTAGATTTCTGGACACCTATGACTCCGGCAAGACGCGGGTGTGTGTAACTGTCGGAATGATGACCACAGGCTATGATTGTCAGGACATTCTCAACTTATGCTTATTGCGTCCTATCTTTTCGCCAACTGATTTCGTGCAGATTAAAGGCCGGGGTACACGAACTTATTCCTTTAGCTATAAGCAGAGAAATGAGCTTGGGGAAATTGAAGAAATAAAGCGTGAGAAAGAACACTTCAAGATTTTTGATTTCTTTGCCAACTTTGAATACTTCGAGGAACAATATGATTATGATGAAGTGATAAAACTTCTGCCCACCGGCAAAGGCGATGGTGGAAACGGCCCGCTGCCTCCTTTCGAACCCGAATACGAAAGCGTCGTCCCCGACCCGCTCAAAACGATACAGGAAAGTGCAATTGGCCTTGAAGGAATGAAAATCGACCGTATGCTCTTTGGTCATTTCGAGGAAACTGTCAAAGAGGATGAGTTTGTCGCACAAAAAGTGCAGGAAGGTGATTTCAAGGCAGCGGAAGAGCATATTCGGGAAGAAATCTTTGATAAGCCCGAAGAATACTATAACCTTGAGAAGCTCCGAAGAGCCGCTCAGGTTGACCGCCGGATCACATTGCGTGAGATTATCGAAAAAATCTTCGGCCTTATCCCCGGCTTCAAATCAAAAGAGGAAATGCTGGACGAGGAATGCAGCAAGTTCATTTCGATTCATAAGCCGGATGCAGACTATGTCCTGGCTATAAAGAACTTCCTCAAAGCCTACATCACAGACACTACCGTCAGGGATATTATAGAGAGCAGGCAATACGCACGCTTTGCCACCAGCCCTGTTCGGGATGATTTTAGAGTTTTGGACGAACATTGGCGTAAGATTATCCCTGAATATGTAAAGGATTACATATCACTGAATACTTATCTATAAGGTAATCATATGTTAGACCAAGAAACCAAACGCAAGATTGACTCTGCCCGAGATATTTTGGTGGGCAAAGTCCCAGACCCCAAATCACAGGTCGAGCAGATTACCATCGCCCTGATTTACAAGTTTATGGACGATATGGACAAGCAGGCCGAAGAATGGGGTGGTAAAGCCAGCTTCTTTACAGGTGAGTTTGAAAAGTATGCTTGGTCTAAGATTTTTGACCCTCGATTAGGCGGGTTCGACCTTATTGCTATGTATGGCGACGCTCTTGCCAAGATGAACCAGAACCCTAATATTCCGCAGCTGTTCAGGGATATTTTCAAGAACGCCTACCTGCCTTACCGTGATCCTGAAACGCTGAAAAGCTTTCTAAAACAGATTGACGAGTTTACCTATGACCACAGCGAGCGACTCGGAGATGCCTTTGAGTATTTACTCTCTGTCTTATCTTCCCAAGGCGATGCTGGCCAGTTCCGTACTCCACGCCACATTATTGATTTTATCGTAGAAGTCGTTGACCCAAAGAAGAATGAAACTGTTCTTGACCCTGCCTGTGGCACGGCAGGCTTTTTGATTTCATCCTACAGGCATATCTTGCAGGCTAATACCGAAAAGAAAAATGGCGACAGACTTACCAACGCCGAAAAGAAACGGCTTCTAAGAAACTTCGTTGGTTACGACATCTCCCCTGATATGGTTCGGCTCAGCTTAGTGAATATGTATCTGCACGGCTTCTCTGACCCCAAGATACATGAGTACGACACCCTTACAAGTGAAGAACGGTGGAACGAGACCGCTGATGTGATGCTTGCCAATCCACCATTCATGTCGCCAAAGGGCGGTATCCGACCACACAAGCGGTTTTCAATCAAGGCCAAACGTTCGGAAGTTCTCTTCGTTGATTATATCGCCGAACACTTGAATCCCAACGGACGGGCAGGCGTTATTGTGCCGGAAGGCATTATCTTTCAATCACAAAATGCCTATAAGCAGCTACGGAAGATGTTGGTTGAGAATTACCTCTGGTGCGTGGTAAGCCTTCCCGCCGGTGTGTTCAACCCCTATTCGGGTGTGAAGACTTCAATTCTGCTGATGGACAAGACGCTCTCCAAGAAGACAAATAAGATTCTCTTCGTGAAGATTGAACATGATGGATTTGATTTGGGTGCACAAAGAAGGCCAATAGGCAAAAATGATTTGCCGCAGGCATTGGAGTGTATCAAGGATTACAAGCTGGCCATAATGAATGGTAAGGACATTGACGATACAGACATTGCCCACGCAGTTGAAAAGGAGAAGATTGCCGAAAGCGGGGATTGGAATTTATCGGGAGAGCGGTATAGGGCTAGTAGACGGCCAATTTCACTTCGTTTTGAGGAAGTTGAACTTGGAAGGGTTGTTGAGATATTGGATAGCTTAAGAAAGCCGATAAAGAAAGCTGATAGGACAGCAGGACAATATCCTTATTATGGTGCAACCGGAATATTAGATTACGTAGCAGATTACATTTTTGATGAAAGGTTGGTTTTAGTGGGAGAAGATGGGGCCAAATGGTCAGCAGGGGAAAAAACAGCATTCATAGCAGAAGGGAAATATTGGGTTAACAATCATGCTCATGTATTAAGGCCAATGCCGAATAAACTAATCGATACTTATTTGGTCGCACTATTAACCTGTTTGGACTTAAATGAATATATCACTGGTGTAACAGTTCCAAAGTTAAACCAGCAGAGGTTACGCTCAATCAAAATCCCCCTTCCCCCCTTGGATGTTCAGAAAGCCATTGTGGCTGAGATTGACGGCTATCAGAAAATTGTCGACGCCAACAAGAAAATGATTGAGATGTACGAGCAAAAAATCAAAGACAAAATCGCCGAAGTCTGGGGAGAGTAAGCGGTATTTATGGAAGACGCTTATCAGATTCTAGACTATTTGCCGGTTTCCTACAAGTCTGAGGGCGAGCAGGAATACATAGACTTTTTGTGGGATTCGTTTGAGTCGAATTATCGGAACGAAAAATTTCAGTTCGCTTTTCTTGCCTACCATATGCTCTATATGAGTTTTGTTTATTTCAATGTATGGCAAATCAGAAATAATGACCAGAAAGATTTCGATAACGCCTTAATCGGTTTTGGAAAAGACCTGGAAAAAGAATTTGATGCAGCTACTTCTCCTTTCACATTTAGCGTGTTGAAGGAAAAAAGTATCTTTCGTTTTTTCAAGCTGCTCGGCTGTGGCAATGACAAAATTGGCAATTACGCTAAAATAGTGGACTATCGAAATGATATTGCCCATTCAAATGGAAATATCTTTTACCACGCCCAGCAGGCTATTGATGAAAAAATAGAGGAAATCCTTAAGCAGGTAGAACAGATTCAGGAAAACTCAAAGGCTCCAATATTGAGATACTTTGAGCGTTTTCTAATTGAAAGCTGGAATTCAGAAGAAAGGGAATATATTGACGACCTAGACCAAATACGAGAGGTTTTAATTCACAAAAACTATCTATCGCAAAAAGACATTGAATATTGTTGCCACTTTGACATCGATTCCCTTTCGGCAGAAAGCCATTTTGAAGAACGGAAAAGCCTTTTCCAATTCTTCGTGAATGAATATACAGAAGAGACTATTAGCACATAACAGAATTTGCCCCAATAAATCAATAAATCGACTTTCTTGACGCAAAGGAATATTGCATGGCTCGCTTTGAAAGAGGCTTTATAATGTTATGCGATGACTCTATCGAAGAAGAATGCCTAGAACGCAGCCTGTTTGGGGACAAAGCGAGGAAACTTCAATCTTTGGACGAGATAAGGGTTGGAGATGTGGGATTGTTGTTGAACATAAACCAAGATGAACTGATAGGGATTTTTCGAGCTTGCTCCAAAGCCCAACTTCACATAGAACCTTCCGCTTGGAAAGGAAGGTTTGCGGCTCAGGTTCGTGTAGAACTTGTCAGTAAACTCCAGCGGATAAAGGATGCTGCCTATATTCTCAATACAGCTGGTGTGCCAATGGGGCAGCTATCGTCAGGAATGCCAGTACCGCAGTATCCAGTTTACGAGCGAGATGTCACCGAAAAGATTATGGCCCATTTCAAAGAACCCATAGAATAACGCCCAGACAATCTACCACGACTGCCCCGTCCTGAGTTCAAAACACCTTTTTCGAGGGTCCCAGGAGCACGTCCTCAGACTACTCCACACCCCACCAGCTTCGACCGTAGCGAGCAACCCCCACGCAAGTGAGCCCGCGGGCCGGTTCAGCCCAAAAGAGCCCTAGAAATCGAGCCTAGACGGGAACCGACCACGTCCAGAAGATGCGGTCGCCACTTCTAGGCCTCGGACGCTTTGTCTTTCTCTGCAAGACAGCTAACTGTTGCCGAAGAGCCAGGTTTTCGGCGACCAGACTTGATCGATCTGCACATATTGCCCTGAAGATTACCTTGATTATCCAGAAGATGTTCAAATTGCCCTCCTTATTCTCGCTTGGGAAGGCAAATAATAGGGCAAAATAGAGATTTGCTCAAGACTCATAAGTCTTTGTATAATAAGCCAGACGGAGTTTTCGATACCCACACCCGACATGGCTGACCTAATCATACAAAAGCTGGATCTTGCGTCAACTCAGACAAAGTCGGAGGAATTGTAACGCCTTCATTGAAGGGAATACTGATTCGTTCTTACATCAGTACTGGTTTCTAGTATCCATCAAATCACAAAATCTAAGCGTTTTACTAGCGATCTTCTTCTTGAATTGCTATTGGTACTTCTATTCTTTGTCGAATTTCATCATAAATTGGAATATCAATTCCTTCTTTGACCTCCAGAGTAACAGCCAACCCATAACGTATTAATTCGTCAAGGCTTCCGGCATCCTCACGACATTCAACTGGTATCAATAACGTATCGCCATCTTGGTAAGAAACCACCTGTTGGCCCTCCAGAATCTCATGTTGTACTGTCCCTTTCTTCACATCTCGTGCATCTGCTTCTTTTCTTTCAACTCCTATCTCGTTTTTAGGAGGATTAAAAGACAGATTTGCTTTCCTAAACTTACGGTTACCCGGATTAATTGGGCTGAACCAGGCAAGAGTGATCGTCAACCTCCTCCTGTCGTTTAATCCGCTTAAACTTGGTGGGAGAGGTAGCCTAAATTCATGTCTATCGTCTTTTCTTATCCGACCATAACCGATTGCAGTTGCTCTCTGTTGAGTACATTCAAGAACCCTCTGAATGTCTGGTATGCCATAACCAAGATATCTAGCCCGGGTTCGTCTATTTACTCCATTTCCCAAACACCTATCTAAAGCATCTTTACTAGCTCCCCACGATGCACTATGCACAAGTAGAGTTTTTAATAGGACAGCAATATTCTCATCGGAAATCGTATAGTGAGATTGCTGTTGCAATTCCTCTAATGATTCATATATTTGGGCCGCAGCACGTGATGCCAAAGCCACCGCATTACTGGTTCCGCACAAATGTACAAACCTACCAAGTTCGCCAGGACTAACGGGAGCGGCAGCTACTTTTTGACCAGGCGACAAAGGGGATGTAAAGACTTCGTAGGTCCCATTCATTTTATGTAAATAAAGCTGTCTTCCACCAGGTAAGTAAATGTCTGGCTTTATCGAGGATCGAAAACCGTAGCCTTGTGATGATATGGGAGATGGCAAAAGTTGATTAACTAGAATGTCGATTCTGTGACCATAATGATTTAGGGTTGAATGATCACTATGCATTGCACCCACCGTAATAGCGTTTATAGATTCTCCTGGTGAGATTATTCTGCGATTCCGAATGTCATTATGTATGACCGACACTGTGTGGCTTGTGCGTTGTTCGTTTGTTAAGCCGGAGAATTGGCTTTCAGAAATCCCCATGTTGATATCATCGCAGACATTTCCTCCGCTAACACAGAAAAGAACTCCATATTTGTATGAAAGCCAGTCCAGTAGCCGAGCACACGAACTTTGGCGATAGAAAAACATTTTGGTGCGATCACCTATTGCAATATTTACAAGTTTTACCGTAGGGGCAGTGGGCTCTTCGTCATCTTCTCCTTCAAACATTCTACGTACAGACCGTTCAACAAGATCTTCAAAAAACTGATCTTCTGGAATATGTTCGTATCTATTAGGATCACCTTCGTTGGGCTTCATGATTGGTCTAATATAAACGGGCCTGGTTAATGGTGGCTCATTAGCGTCCAGTTCACCATGGCAAACCAAAGAGGCCATAGCAGTTCCGTGCTTCCTATCTTTTGCCTGATAGCTACTGCCGCAATCATCTGGGTCCTCTACAATAAGACGATTCCTAAGTAAGTTATGATTGACAAATGGATCACCGTCAAGAATGGCAACTACAGGGTCTCCAGAAACTTCTCCCGCAACAAATTCTCCTAATTCGCCATCGGGCAAAGCCTCAACAGCACATTGTCCGGTAGGACGAAAGAACATCACATCTTGGCAATGGAATAAATCAAAATATTGAGACGCCAACACGCGTTTTATTTTATCAGGAGGCAACTCAGCCTTGAGAGCATGGAAATGTATTTCTTCAATTGTACAAGCTGCAACAATTCTGCCTCCTTCAGATTGGATAAGCCGTGTTATATGTTCCTGTGCTGATTGGCGTTTACCAATACTTCTATACCAGAGTTCTATCTCAAAGGGAATCAACATGTTCTGGCTTTGATAGAAATCAAGGTTCTTTCGCCAACACTCTAAAACACGTGTTTCTCTCAATCTGTCCTCAACATCCCATCGCCGTAGTGCTTTCAAATGAGAAAAGACTTCAGACCACTTCTGATATCCATGAGGCAAGCTTCTTTGATCATCCCATTGACTCCACAGTCTTAGTATTCCTTCCATTGCGGGTTGGTTGCTCATGCTAAGAAACAGACGGCCACTAAAACCCCTTGAGGGCGTTGCCGCATTTCTTAAAGTATCGATAATTTGTTGTTCAAACGTGGTAAATTCATCAGGAATGAATGACACAAAATCTTCTATTGGTCTGTCTGTCAGAAATCCATCTTTGTCAATGAATGCTTCTTGTGCCAAAACACGCCAAATCTGAGATGATTGTTTGGTTCCAACGTCTTCTATCTCCCTATAGAAAATCCATTTCCCAATCTTTGGGGCAAGATAAAAATCTGCATCAGGTTCAATTTTGTCCGTATCGATTTCCGCCAGCCATTCCAGGCCAGGAATGGCCCGTACTGCCCGTTCAAAATCCTCAATTTCACCAACAGTCTCCATCACCAGGACATACTCCGGCTCGATACCGGCTTCTGTGTCTGTCACAAAGGCTTGAAGCATTGTCTGGAATTGTGGGGTCAAGCGGTCTTTTTGTCGATTCACGTCAGGGCAATGAAACCCCGCTTTGCCTCTCCCAGCTGGCGGTTTTGGTCTTGGTGCTGTTGTTGGATTGGGGAAAATAAGAAGTGGTTTGTCGGCCATTGTTTATACCCCCATATTGTTGCCAGAAAATCGTATCCGCCACTGTTTCAATGACTGAGAAACAATAGTTCTCGCGTCATCCTGTTGATGCTGCAAAACAGCTTTTCTGACAATATCAGTGCAGAATTCTTCGATTTCTGAATAACTGCTACCTTTCAATTTTTCAGATAACGTTTGAGAACTATAGTTGAATTTACATTTGCTCTTCTGAGAGATTCTGTCAATATATGACACTACTTGTTTTTTATTTGGACGTTTTAGTTCCAAGCGTAATTGAAACCTACGCCACACTGCCCGATCCAACAGTTCCGGATGGTTGCTTGCGGTGATAATAACAACATATGTAGGCAATCTGTCCATCTGCAACAAAAGCGAACTTACGACCCGCTTAATCTCCCCGGTTTCCTTTGTGTCTCCACGCTCTTTGCCAATTGTGTCAAATTCATCAAAAAACAGGACGCAATTGCGAGTTTTAACATAATCAAAAACCTTGTGGAGCCGGGAAGCCGTTTCACCGAGATAACTGCCAATGAGATTCTCATATCGGATGATAAACAGAGGATACATCAATTGAGTCGCAAAAGCTTCAGCAAGACTTGTCTTTCCATTGCCAGGAGGTCCGGCAAGTAATATTCTGTTGCGTGGTTCCAAACCGTAGGTTCTTAATAAATCTGCTCGGTGTTGTTCTTCAACAAGCTCTTGGCATATATTTAGGATCGTATCATCCAAGATTAAATCCTCAAAGGTCTTCTGCGAGGCAGCTTCAAACAACAAATCTTTTGCGTCACCATTGGCATGCATGGAAAAATCGTTTTTACTTCCATTATTTAGAGTAGCCACCAATCGATCGGCAAGAATATTGTGTTTTTTTGCTCTTTCCTCCGTAATTAAACTTTCGATGGCTTTGCGGAACGAAACCATATCGCCACGATTTGCCGACTGGATTAGAGATAATAATATATCTGACCTAGCCATTATTCGGTTCCTATTATTTCCAAACTACCAAGCCTCTTACCCTTTCCTGAATTCAACAAACCTTTTTCTGAGGAGTTCAGGAGCACATCCCCAAACCACCCCAAAGTCCATCCGACTCCACCTCCTATTCGATTCCCCTTATTTCCTCCATACCAGCACCACAATCGTTCATAATCTTGGCCACCATTCTTCGGTTGATATGCCCACAAATTATGCCTCAAATGAGGTGCTAGATCTTCCTTCGTCTTTCACGGTCCCTTTCAGCCATGAGTTGCTTTGCTTCTTTTAGATCAATTTTCGCCTTCTGTCCATGCTTTTCCAGTAGATGCAGGAGATTGCTGCCATCTAACAGCGTTAGGGGCTTCCCCTTGGCAAATCCGTAGGCATCAGGACCATATGCGGCTGTGGTCACCAAAATGCCCTTTGTAGCTCCTTCGTTCACAACCGTCCCGTATAGGTCACGTACTGCAGAAACGCCCACAACATTCGTGTAACGCTTGGCTTGGATGACAATCTTTCCACCTCTGATTGGATCAGGATCAAAAGCTATAGCATCAACTCCACCGTCTCGGCTTGCCCGAGTAACTTTAACTTCGCCACCCCCTTGGGTAAATTCTTGTTCGAAAAGCTCACGAATTAAGTGCTCGAAGTCTTCCCAATCCATAGCCGCTAGGTTGTACGTATCGTCAAGACTGTCAGCCACATCATGGGATGAAACAAACCTCTTATCGGAACGGTCCAGCTTCATAATAGGAGCCACCGCTGACAGACTGTGCAACTTCGAGCTGCCCACGCCCTTAAGTTTTCGGAAGCACTCTTTGGGTTTGACTTTTGCAAGATTGATGGCCAGAAACTCAGCCCGGTTGGCTTGTAGAGAAAGGACACAAGCATTTACCTTCTGACCTGTAGAAGGGTCCACGGAATTTACCCAGCCATTAAAGACTACTCCTTCTAGCAACTCTGTTTGGTCAGCTTGGTAAAGTTCATAAACAGAACGCAGTACAATCTGGTAAAGCAGGCCATCATACAGTTTTTCCCGTGCAGAATCGGCTAGTTTGATCTCCGTAATTTCATCCCGCGTCTGTACGTATTTCACTTCCTTGAGTGTTGGCAGTGCAGTCATATTGGGAAGGGAGTAATCCACCAAGAGTATTTTGTTGTCGTGATTATAGTTAAGTTCGAAATGCTTTGGAAAGGTTTCCGGATACTCTGAATCAGATAACACCATCCTGCAATAGTCTTCAATCGCCTCGGGGCTGCCTTTTAAGTATTCTTGTTTTCTCATGTTCACCGAAGCGTTATTCCATTTCCGGCTGACTAGATACTCGTCTTTTCTTCGCTTCCAATCCTCCATGTCAGATGTGTATTCTCTGGCAATCGCAATCGCCTTCTCCTTCAGTTCCTTCATTTGTTTTTGCCATTGCTCCAGGTCATGCTTAAATTGCAGAGTTGCCTTTGCCCTCTTAAGCTGTAGCCGCGAGGGAAAAATTCTGTCCAAAAAAGTAGGTGCCGGATTGTACTTTGGTTCAGCTTGGAGGGGTTTTGCCGGTGCTTGCAGCCTCCCAGGTCTTGCAGGCGGCGGCTCAGCAAATTCAGACTTCTCCAACAGGTTAGCCCAATAGTCCTGTTTTTTACGTTTCAGAGCAGTCTTCAGCGTGTCCTCAATGGAAGTGATAGCCTGGCGAGCTTCTTCAGTTCGTTGGGCCGCTAGAGCCTTTTGTTCTTCCTTTCTTTGTTTTGCCTCTTCCCTGTCCTGAGCAGCAGAGTCTTTCTCCGAGTGCTTTTGCCACATTTGGTCCCACTGTGCGAGCTTTGCCTGAGCTTTTTGCTGCACTTCATATGGACTCCGACCACGGACCACTTCATATTTGTGCAAGCCCTCGTGCCGGATTTCCGTTTCATACTGCAATTGAGCCATGGTCTATTCTAACTATCCCAAGACCGCAAAACACCTTATCCAACAACACCTGATCCTACAACTCGATAATCCATTGGACGTGCATGCCTGCCCCACAGATTGTACCACAAGCTGAGTTGAGAGTCCATATCTAACAGGCCACACTCAACCGGCGGTATAAGGACCGAATGCTAAATTACATGACGAGGTTTTCGAAACGATCCCTAAGCAATGGAAATTTAATATCTCCCCGAGGCTGACGGTTCTGTTCGACGAGGGTAGTCAGATCCGAGTCTTCTAGCGGTATGATGAATCCCCGCTGGTCTCGAGCTGTGTCGCGGCAACGTTGCAGGAGCAGTTCCCTGTTCTCAAAGGATCGGCATAAGAGAAGCCCGCACTGTCCTCGCAAGGGCGAAAACCGACCGGCGAGTTGGTCAATTTCTGGATTGCCAATTTCTTGACCATAATTCTTGCATTCAACGAAAACGAGCGGTGCTCGAAAATTCAGTGCAAGCCAGCGAAAAAAACCGCTGGAGGCGGCATTTGTGAATGTAATATCAACACGCTTGCGTCCGTTGTGAATGGGGTGTTGGCTAACAGGATTCGTGAGAGCTGGGTAGAAAAGTGCATAAAGTAGGGGCTCAATGGCTTTTTCGTAATTGGTCGCATCATTTCTGCCTGGAGTCAAAGTGAGAACAGCATTAAGCAGAGTATCCCAATCCGGAAGATCGGTTTCTGGATTACGGGAAAGCTCCAGGTGAGAGAGAGGTGGACTTGGCAATTGTTTGTCGCCACGGTATCGTCTTAATGCGTCGGGGTGTCTTAAAGTCTGCTCGACGAGGACGGCCTTCCCTGTGCCGTATTTTTCCATCAAAGCTTTCTTGGTAACTCGTCTTCTTCCGTCGAGGAGTATTCTTACAAGAGGGCCGTTAGCAGACAATTCTTCTTCGCGTAAGTCTTCCAGTAAATAGTGCCGATAATATTCGTCAGGATCATAAGTCAACTGATACCTTACAATCACCTTGGGAACCAAGAGAAGTTTTTCGTGATCTATTACAGGCAGATGAACAAAATTGGATGTCCACGTATTCGTCCTAGGGTTCCACAGTGGGCCCGAGGGTATGTCCGCCCGGAGCGGTATACCATATAGCTGACATACGGCCTGTGTGTACTCGATCAATGGTTCCCTCAGTATGTTCGTTGTTATGTCGGAGATAACATCTGAACCAACTCCTGGAACCATTAAGGAAGTGTCTTCAAGGTCCTCAACCAAACCACTATGAACAGCTTCGCTACGGCGTAAAGCATCCCATATATCTGAAGAACGTTCACATCCAACGGCACGGCCCCTTGTACCTTCGGCTGAAAAGCCTAATCGGGTTTCGTTGGGTTCACGGAGCCTCCTAAGTAGGTTGAGCCCAGTTGAGTTGTCATCACTTTGAACGGCCTGGAGAAGAATATCGAAGAAGGTTCTTATTAGCCCCACACATTCACAACCCCAGTCTGAGTGCAGAACGACAAAAGCCCTTGGATCAACAAAAAGAGTCACGTCGTTGCAAATGTCCACATCTACAAAGTCAAGAGACGGTTGCGTGGCATTGAGGTTGAAATACTCCGACACTCTCATGTTGCAACCTCTTACATGCCTGATAATAGAAGTTGACTTAGCCTCTGAACATCGCACGACTTGCTTTGGCCACCGTGTTCTAGAGATTCTACCACCTGTAAGCTGAGAAATCCACAGCCCTAGGAGGCCATCTCCCGAACCGAGCACGCCCAGCTAAGTAAGCTCCCCGCCATCTCTACCACGACCTCACCAGCTCGACCCCAGCGAGCGAACCCAAGCCGGCTGAACCCCGGGTTCGGCTAGCTCAGAAAACCGCTAGAAATCGAGCCTAGCGGCCCTGTATGAGATGCCTTGGATTTCGGCCAGAAAACGAGGATTCTTGCCTCGACCGTCCTTTGGTGCCACAAAACGAAGATTCTTTGGAACCAATGAGGCCTTCTGGCGTCAGAGTAACTGGAGAACGACAAAATTGCAGTGAAAGGAACAGGCAATGAAAACCCTAATGACTGCCATAATCGCGATTCTCGTTTGCATGGCTTCTCTTGCACCCGGTCAGGCCTATGTGTCCGAGCTACCAGACCGGCCGACGGTGGAGGTAGCGTTCGTCCTTGACACAACCGGTTCGATGGGCGGGCTCATCGCAGGAGCTAAGGCCAAGATATGGGCTATTGCCAACCAGATCGTCCTTGGCGAGCCAAAACCTATCGTGCGGATCGCCCTGGTGCCGTACCGCGACAAGAAAGACGAGTACGTTACCAAGGTCTTTAATTTGACGGACAACATCGACGAGGTATATACCCAGCTTATGAAGTTCCGGGCAGCAGGCGGTGGAGACGGTCCCGAAAACGTCAACCAGGCCCTGCATGACGCCGTCCACAAAATCTCATGGTCCAAGGATCCCCATACGCTCAAGATCATCTATCTCGTCGGTGACTACCCGCCACACAATGAGTACAAGGATGTGCCGACTTATGACAAATCTGCCAAGGCGGCCATCGAAAAGGGTATCTACATCAACGCGATCCTCTGCGGCGGTAATAATCAGACGCGAAGGGTGTGGCAAGAGATCGCAAGGCTGGCCGAGGGTACCTTCCTGGCCATTGCTCAGGACGGCGGGGTGCAGGACATCCCTACCCCTTACGACAAGGAGATGGCCAAACTGAACAGCGAGCTGCTTGAGACAGCCATGGTCTATGGCAGTAAGGAGGTACGGCTCGCACAGGGTAAGTTGAATAGTATGGCCATGGGCTACGACAAATCGGCTGCCGCATCAAGGTCTGCCTTTGCCGCCGAGGCAGGGATCGTAGCCAGCAATGATCTGGTCGACGATGTCCGTAACAATCGCGTCGATCTGGAGAAGTTGGATAGGGATCTCTTGCCGAAAGAGATGCAGCCAATGTCGGGGGAAGAGCTACGCAAACTCGTCACAGTCAACCAAACCCGACGCGACGAGATCAACCGACAGATCAAGGAACTCTCCGCAAAACGGGCTAAATTCGTCAAGAGCAAACTTGCCAAGAACCCCGATGCCAAGAAGGGCTTCGACTTCCAGGTTGTCGAGTCACTCAGAGCACAAGCTGCCAAGAAAGGCATCACCTACGAATAGCCAGTGCGTGACAAGCCCTGGGGGATAGGAAAACCCGGCTTTGGGATTCTGCCACAGCCGATAGCCCCGCACAACTGGCACGCCCGGACAAGCCCCAGGCACGCCCAACCCCAAATTTGACGGAAATGTGTATCGAAAAGGCCAGCCGTAAGCGGCTGGCCTTGCTCGACTTAGCGAAATAGCGGGGGCAGGATTCGAACCTGCGACTTCCGGGTTATGAGCCCGACGAGCTACCAGACTGCTCTACCCCGCGATCAGTTCGCACACTATACGACTTAGCTACTTACCTGTCAAGGTCGCAAATCCGCCGTGGGCTCAACAATTGGGTCTAAATTCTGCCCGGCAATTGCCGACGTTCGCATCATGCACCCGCTGCAGCCGACCAATATCCCCCCGAGCCCCGAGCAAAATTGCTTCCCTGTGGGCTGTGACCAAGTTGGGAAGCTCTCCACGATGTCGGCTGGGCTGATAATAACCGCCCCCGCAACCCAGAATTATATGGGCCTGGCCGGGATGGTATTTTTTGCAGATTGAATATTTGCCAGGAGTCTCCAATGTATCGTATGCTTTTCGTAAGGCGACTGTGTCGGAACTGCCCGGCGAAAACGGCGGGAGTCAGTTTATCCGTCTGTGCCGGGCTCGATCGGAGGTCCCTCTGAGGATTGATCGCAAGATATAAATTGGTTTTACTGGGGTGGACGTTTCGAACGTCCGAAATAATCATTCCTAATGTACTTGGAGCAGCACAATGTCGCTAAGCACGGGGGCTATTTCACAGACCGCTTTTCGTCGCACGATTGACGACTGTATACAGTATGCTCGCCGCAACGGCGTGGGCGATTTCCGCTTGGGCAGACGCTCTCACCCGCGTCTGCCTTATGTGCATCCGGTTCGCTATTGTCTGGACTCGGCCCCATCTCAGAATCAATCCCAGCCGGGATACACACTGAACATCGGCCTGGAAGGTATGGCCTTGTGCTGTCGGGAGGCCCTTGCCGTCGGCAGCTCAGTCCGGGTGTGTTTGCCCTTGTCGGATGGCAGCACCGTCTGGATGGAAGGTACGGTTGCTTACTGCGAACCCGATGCGGAGCATTACCGGGCTGGCATTGCCTTTATCACTCATGATGGCCAGGACTTTTCCAGAGGCTCAACGTAACCAGCGGCCCTCCAGCTTACAGTTCTCCTGCAAGAATTATCACTTGGCAGTAGGATGCGAGTAGTCTACAATCAGCTCCCCGGCTCGCCGCCACCGCCGGATGATTGATCACCCGGGCGGGTTTCACTGCAATCCTCAGCGCTGATGTTGAAAAAGATCATCAGGCGGTTGCTATTTGTCAACATGGGGGCTAGACTTTCCGATAGATGTGGTGTACGGGCAACAGGAGTTGGATTCCAAGTTCTGCGGGAATGACACTTCCGCAGGACGCTATGCGTTGTGCCTTTGTGCCTTTGTTCCTCTGTGCCTGGTTAATAAATAATACCCATGGCTGCCAATACCGAACAAACTGAGTTCTCCGTGCTTGATGTCCTGCCCTTAGCCCTGGTGCTTTTCCAGGCTGATGGACGAATCATCTGGGCCAGTCCAGAGGCTCGCCAGAAGCTTGGACAGGCTGACAATCTTGCCGACGCTCTCGATGCCTACACTGCTGATACCCGCTTCGACGACTGGCACAAGGTGTTATCCGAACTGAGCGCTTCCAGTGGCTCGACCAGGTTTCTGAACATCAATTGCCTAGCCCCCGACAGCCGCACCAAGCTCATCAATCTCACCCTGGCTGCTCTGGGCGGCCCTTCGGCTGAGCCCGAAAAGTTCTTGGCCCTCCTGGAGGACGTCAGCCGTTTTGCCCAGCTGGAGCGGGAGCTGGCTCACTCCGAGCGCTTGGCCGCCCTGGGCAAATTCAGCGCAGAGGTGGCCCACGAGCTGAACAATCCGCTCGACGGCATCTTACGCTATGTGAACTTGGCCATTCGCCTTTGCCAGGCCCTGGATGACGAGCGCCCGGGCAAGTACCTCCTGCAGGCCAGGCGGGGACTGATGCGGATGGTCCGCATTATCACCGAGCTCTTGGAGTTTTCACGCACCTCAGATGCCGCCTTGGTCGAGGACCGCATTGATCATATTATCGAAGAAGCCCTGAACGCTCTGGAAGCCCGGGCCGCCGAGGCCTCGGTAAAGTTTCAGCGGCAATTCGCCCCCAATTTACCTTTTATCCGCACAGGTAATCTTTTTCAGGTCTTTTGCAACCTGATCTGCAACGCCATTGAGGCCATGCCAGACGGCGGTACGCTCACCATAACCGCCGAGCTAAGCGGCCACGACCTTCGGATCAGCTTAGCCGACGTCGGTGTGGGCTTGCCCGACGGCGAGACCCAGCGAATCTTTGAGCCCTTTTTCACCACCAAGCCCGCCGGGCGGGGCACCGGATTGGGCCTGGCCATTTGTCGAGAGGTAATCGAAAAGTATCAGGGGACCATCTCTGCCGCCGATCGTCCCGCTGGCGGAGCAATAATTACCGTGACCATTCCTCTGAGCAGTTGTCAGACCGCTGCCGATCTGCATTTAGCCAGAGTCCTGCCGCCGCCTCAAGCGGGTTAGGAGGATTTCAGCATGCCCGAAACCCCGAAAATCCTAGTTGTTGATGACGACCCCATTATCCTCGAATCGCTCTGCGAATTTCTCCGGCTGGATGGCTACGAAGCAGTGGGCGCGGCCCAGGGCGAGCGGGCCCTGGATCTGCTGGCCAACGACGGATTCAACCTGGTGATAAGTGACGTCAACATGCCCGGCCCCAACGGCTTCGAACTGCTGCGGGTCATGAGGAAGCGTTTCCCCGAGCTGGTCGTTATTCTCATCACCGGCTACGGTTCCATCTCCCGAGCCGTTGAAGCCATCAAGCTCGGAGCCTACGAATATCTGACCAAGCCCATCATCGATGCCGAGCTGCGCATGGTGGTTGACCGAGCTCTCAACCAGCAGTCGCTGCTCAAGGAGAACATCGACCTGCACCGTCAGCTCGAGAAGCGTTACGGACTCGATGCCGTGCTCGGGCAGGACTACAAGATGCAGCGGATTTTCGATCTGATCCAGACCATTGCCGACAGCGAGGCCACCATTTTGATTACCGGTCAATCCGGCACCGGCAAGAGTCTCATCGCCCGGGCCATCCACCATCGTTCCCGACGGCAGGATAAGCCCTTCGTGGAGGTCTCCTCCGGGGCCATTCCCGAAACCCTTTTGGAAAGCGAGCTCTTCGGCTACAAGAAGGGCGCCTTCACCGGCGCCGACAGCGACAAGGAGGGCAAATTCAAAGCCGCCGATACCGGCACCATCTTCCTTGACGAGATTGCCGTAGCCTCGCCCGGCCTGCAGGTCAGACTCTTGAACGTCCTGGAGGACCATCGTTTCTCGCCGGTCGGCTCCAACGAGACCATCGATGTGGACGTCCGCGTAATCTTGGCCACCAACAAGGACCTTTCCGCCGAAATGGCCAAGGGGACCTTCCGCGAGGACCTCTACTATCGCATCAACGTCATTACTATTGATTTGCCGCCATTGGCCGAGCGCGTCGGCGATATTCGCCTCTTGGCCGAACATTTTTTGCAGCTCTATGCCGCCGAGCTGTCCAAACCCGTCCCTGAGCTCTCCGACCAGGCCCTCGCTGCCCTGGAGCACTATTCTTGGCCCGGCAACGTCCGCGAGCTGGAGAACGTCCTCCACCGAGCCGTCATTTTGACCAAGGGCGATACCATTCATCCCGCCGATTTGCCGCCGACCATCGCCCCGGTCGATGTTCCTTCCAGCCGCTTCGCCCCAGCCCCCCTAAAGACCGCCCTCGAGCAGACCGAGCGAGAGGTTATTGCCGCGGCGCTGGCGGCCAACGGCTACAACCGCCAGGCCACCGCCCAAGCCCTCAAGATCGAACGCACCACTCTCTACAAAAAAATCAAACGCTATCAGCTCGAAACCAAGCCCCCAGCCCGATCCGCCAAATAACACCGAGTCTAAAGTGTCCTCTGTGTTTATAATTAGCCCCCAGGTTTATCCTGGGGGTTTCTTTAGTATTTAGCCCCGGGTTTCACCCGGGGTTTATATTTAGCCCCCAGGTTTATCCTGGGGGTTTCTTTAGCTTTCTCCTAATAGGGGTCTTTCTCTCGTTTCCTCAGGCCTCAAGCCTTACTACTCTGCGAAGCGGCGCTTCGCTGCGAAGCACGAGCAAGCCTTTCTTCACCCTACGAGCAAATGCCAGAAGAGTTTGGCCAGGCCCAGAAAGCTGGCAAAGCCCACCGTGTCCGTAATCATCGTCAGAAAGATCGTACTCGACTGAGCCGGATCGATCCCGAACCTTCTCAGCGTCAGCGGAATAGCCGCCCCCGCGGCACTGGCCACGACCAAATTGCACAGCATAGCCAGGCCCACCACAAACCCCAAACCAGGATTGCCCCACAACCGCCCCGCTATAACCGCACAAATACAACCGATGATCAGCCCATGCGTTACCCCCAGCAGCAGCTCCCGCCAAACCACGCCCCAGGCCCTGTGCGGCCCAATCTGCCCCAAGGCCAACGCTCGAATCGTAACCGCCAGCGCCTGCTGCCCCGTATTACCCCCCTGATTAGCTATGATCGGCATCAGCACCGCCAGGGCCACCAGCTTTTCTATTTGTCCGCGGAAGATGGCCACCACCGTTGCTGCCACCGTCGCCGTCACCAGATTGACCAGCAGCCAGGGCATCCGCGAACGCAGCGAGCTGCCCCACGGCGTCGATACCGTCTCCATTCTGCTTACCCCCACCATCTTCTGCACGTCTTCGCTGAACTCCTCGTCCATGGCATCGACCACGTCGTCGATGGTAACGATTCCCACCAGCCGCGATTTGTCGTCCACCACCGGAATAGCCGGCAGGTCATACTCCCTGGTTTTTTCAATCACTTGCTCGCGATCGTCGCTGACGCTGGCACTGATCGGTTCGGCCTTCATCACCTCGCGCAGTTGAGTATTGCCCTTGGCCAGGATCAGGTTTCGCATAGACACCACCCCTACCAGCCGACTCTGTTCATCTACCACGTAGGTATAATAAATCTGTTCGATTTCGCCGGCTCGGCTGCGAATCCTCTCGATAGCCTCTTCCACCGTACTTTTCCCCCCTAGAGACACGAACTTGGTGGTCATAATTCCCCCGGCACAATCCGGATCATAGCGCAGGAGTTGCCCCAATCCCCCTGCTGCCTGCGGATCCAGATGTCTCAGAACTCCCCTGCGCTGGGCCTCGCCCATCCCCGCCAGTACGTCAGCCGCGTCGTCCGGGGCCATTCGCTCGATGATTGCCGCCGCGTGTGTCTGTTCCATGCCCTCTAGCACGTTGGCCGAGTATTCATCCACGATCTGCTTGACCAATCCCGCAGCCGCTTGTGGTTCCATCTGTTCCAGCACCGCCGTCGAGTATTCCAACTCCATTTGCTCGACGACGTCCGCGCCCACCTGCGGAGCCAACAGCCCCAGCAGCTTAGCCGAACGCTCTGGCTCGACTTGTTCCAGCAGCTCAGCAGCTACGTCTGCATCCTGTCCGGCCAGCAGCTCTGCTGCCTCTTGGTCCGCCAGCTTTAGCAGTTGCTCTGTGCTCTCCACGAGATAACACCCTCAAGAGTTGTGGACAAAGTTCGGATTTTCTAATCCGGTTTGATTCGAACTGTAGACTCAATCCGGGCCAGTAGTTCTTCGCTCCAGCTCACACCGATCAGGTCCAGGCCGATGAGGATTGCTCCGATTCCAGGCGTGAAGCGAGGCATTACCAGGCTAGCCCGTTGATGGCGCTTTTGCAGGCCAGTCTGCACCTGTTCGAAGTAGTAAGGAGATTTTATGGTCAAACTGCCGGCGGCAACCCGGTAGGGACCGCTGTGCAGGCCGAGAACTTCAGCACAGGTCGCCAGAATATGAGCGATATGTTCAGCTCCCTCGTCCACGATACCCTTCATCACCTCATCGGGCGGTTTGGCAGTGGCCAACTCCATTACGATCTTGGCATATTGGGCGACCTCCCGCCGAAAATCCTGTGAAGTGTACAGAGGGGTTACGCAGGCTCGCAGAGTCGGTCCACCGATCTTCTCGATAATCTTGTCCACCATTTTGGTCATCGGGCCGCGGCGGTCGTCAGCAAAGAAAGCCGCGTTTATACCTTGCTGGGCAAGCCAGTAGGCGGACCCTTCATCGCCGATGGGTCCCCAGCAGCTCGTAACGTGGGTTTGGCCGGCTGCATTTCGCCCCCAGCCTACCGAACCGGTGCCCACAATCAGGCTTATCCCGCTCTTTTCCACCAGTCCGCCGACCAGGCTGCACTCGCCTTCTTCCTTGCGCAGAATCTTTTTTGGTCGGGCTAGCCGATTAATGCACTTATGCAAGACATCGGGCTTTGGTTCGATACCTATGATGGCGATCTCGGTCTCGAGAGTGTCGATACCGGCCTGTTTTTGAGCGCTGCCGATCGCTTCTGCGAAAGACTTTTCAGCCAGCTCCAGCGGGATAAAGTTAATATTACCCGATCCGCCCACGCCCTCCCCCAATATCTTGCCGGTTTCGTCCGCCAGGATGGCATGAGTCTTGGTGCCCCCGATGTCCATTCCCAGAACGATCTTTGACATTCTTGCTACCGTTTCTAGTTGTTGCTGCGGTTGCTCTGCGCCTGTCTGCACAGTCGCACGAGTCTACAATCCCATAAAGGCCAGTTCCATAGAGCTGTCAATCAGCCAAGTGCTGAAGTCCGCCGTGAAGTCATAGGTCGTCCGCAGCGGCTGGGCAGCGAAGTCTTTGCTGCCTGGTCCGAGCATCCACCCGGCCGGCTGCTGTGCTGAGAGAATAAACTCCATTTGAGAGAGATTCTTTTGGAGGTATCGCTTTTCGCCGGTAACTCGGTAGAGCATGGCCGAGCCCCAGCCGTCCTTGCCCGCGGTGGTAAAGCCGAAGGCGTTGTCGTGGGCGCTGGCCAGCCACTCCCAGATTGCGATGGCCCCCTCGAGGTATTTTTCTTGCCCGGTGTATTCGTAGACGGCGATCATCACGTTCATGGGCCAACCCCAGATCCAGTAGGCTTGTTTACCTTCTTTGCGGTCGATGTAACAGTATTTGTAGTTCTTTTCCTCCACGCCGGCCAAGTCGGTTACCAGTCCCCCTTCGCTAGTCCAGCGGGTGTAGAGCTTGTCGGGGTCCTTTTGGGCCTTGAACATTGCCAACAGGAAGTCCACCGACTCCACCGCTAGGTCCGGACGCTGGTGCTGCAGACAAGCCAGGGCTCCAACAGCCGTGGCGCAGGAGTCGATTATATTGCTTCGCGGTTTGACATGGGCATAGAAGCCTGCGCTTTTCGGATCACGAAGAGAGACCATAAAGTCGGTGATCTTGCGTCCCAGCCCGTACCAGCGCATGGCCGCGGCCGCGCGGGCCAGCCAGGCGTTCTGGTACATCTGGCAGAATACCGGACCATAGCTGCCGCTGGAGCGAGACTGTTCGTTGGTATAGATGTCGCCGTTTTCATGCATATAACGGTCCACGATGTGTCGCATCATCCTAGCCGCCGCTGCATCTTGGCCGGCCACGCGAAGGGAATAGATGCTCTTGTAGTAGCAGCCGACGTCGTCGGTGTCACTATAGATACCGTTTTCATCCGGCTTGCCCAGCCCGCGATAATTGCCCATAGCTGTCTGTTGGGAAGCCAGCCAACGTGCGGCCCGCTGAGCGGCGCCCATCAAAATCGTGCTAGTAATCTTCATCTTCAAGTGTTCCTTTCTTCCGGGCTAGATTGTTCGCTATCGCTCTTTGTACAATGAGGGCGCCAGGGCTCGAACCTGGGACCTACTGCTTAAAAGGCAGTTGCTCTACCAACTGAGCTACGCCCCCGGCGATGGCCTTTTCCATCGCAGTCAACCAAAGAGT
The DNA here is from genome assembly GCA_030614915.1 of Actinomycetes bacterium. Taxonomy (GTDB): domain Bacteria; phylum Planctomycetota; class Phycisphaerae; order JAACET01; family JAACET01; genus JAACET01. Next base: position 26,039 of record JAUXAG010000011.1, read on the forward strand.
TTAGCGTAGATTAGCCTGCCGGTCAATAGTTCTGCGGCTCAATTTGCCGTTGGACACTCTGGCCCGCTGAGATTGGGTGCATTAAGGTTTCCGACCACAGGTCCCTACGGGAAGGACACTTCGTGTCGCCGAATCAGGATGCCAGGTCCTTTGTTTAGCCCCCAGGTTTATCCTGGGGGTTTCTTTAGTGTTTAGCCCCCGGTTTCCGCAGGACGCTACGCGTTACCAGGGGTCTTACTCTGTGCCTCTGTGGGGTTTCCCTCCTTCGTGGTAAATCCTCTGTATTTCTTTCTTTGAATCAGCGGAATCAGCGGAATCAGCGTCTAATTTCTGTATTTCTTTCTTTGAATCAGTGTTCATCTGTGTAATCTGTGGCTAATTGTTTTTCTGTATTTCTTTCTGTATTTATCCTCCTCAGGCCTCAAGCCTTTCTGTGTGCCTTTGTGCCTTTCTTCAGATCGTGATTTCCACAAAACGAAGGGTCCTTTGGAAACCTTAACGTACCCGCTGAGGTTATTGACTTTCTGGACAGCTCGGGTTAGACTATGGCCTGGAGTTAGCCCCGGGCCAGCCGCTAGTGGCTGCTCGGCCTGAAGTTTCATTACTGCAAGGTGCTTCCATGAAGAACGAGTTGACCTACGCCCTGATAACCCCCTATTCGATTGTCAAGAGCCGGACCGGCGGTATCATTGGACGGCTGCTACGCTTGAGCAATCTCGAGCTCGTCGGAGCCCGCATGTATGTCTTCTCCGACGACTTCGTCGATACCTATGCTCGCGACTTGCGGGGAACTACCGCTGATCCTGCCCTGGGCCAGGGATGGTTCGATTACATCAAGGAGAACTTCAGTCGCGGCAACCGCTTCGGCATCTTGCCCCGCTGTATGCTCTTGTTGTTCCGTGGAGACGATGCTCGTCGGCATCTCAAGGACGAGGTCATCGGTTCTTTCACCCGCACACCGGTGGGCGATACTCTGCGGGGAACCTATGGCGATTTGGTCTTTGATGTCTGGGGCAATGTGGACTATTTCGAGCCGGCGGCGATTAGCGCTCCCAACGACGAAGCCAATAACAGGCACTTGGCCCTGTTCGCCAAGTACGCCATGAGCGACGGCGGCCTCCTGGAAGACCAACTCACCTTTCCCGATGGCCAAAACATCGAGACTTCCCTGGTCCTGCTCAAGCCGGACAACTTCGAGCGCCCCAGCGGCCAGGCCGGAAATATCATCGATGTCTTCAGCCGCACCGGCTTATTCATGGCCGGGGCAGAGGTCGTCAGTATGACCGCCGGACAGGGCATCGAGTTCTACGGGCACCTCCGTGAGCTTTTCGTAGATAGACTCAAAGGATCAGTCAAGAGCCGACTCGATGAGGCCCTTTCCAACACTTTTAATTTTCAAATCAGTGATGAAATCTATGAGCAGATGGCCGATGAGCTCAGGCAGCTAAATGCCCAGCACGAGTTTGAGCGCATCGTCCATTACATGACCGGCGTGGACCTTAACGAAATTACCGATCCTCAGCAGCGGCAGAGAACCTCGCACACCAAGTGCCTGGCCATCCTCTATCGTGGACCGGATGCCATAACCAAGATTCGCACTTGGCTCGGAGCCACTAATCCCAGCGAAGCCATGCCTGGCACTGCCCGTTCGGAATTCGCTCAGGACCTCATGCGCAACGGCGCCCACGCCTCCGATTCGCCGCAAAGCGCCATGCGCGAAAGGCAGATACTCGCTCTGGACAAGGAACGCTCGGATACTTGCCGGGTTAAGCAGATGATCGAGGAGTATCTCGCTTCAGTGGCCAAATAGTTAGTGTTGCAGAAACAATATTTTGTCATTCCCGCGAAGGCGGGCTCTTACCACTGCTTTAGCGGTAATCCAGTTTTTAGACCGTGGGCCCCTGCTTTTGCAGGGCTGACAGAACGATGCCGGCTTTCCGCGACAGGTACTAAATAGCACTTGCCATCGGATGATTCCGGACTGGGCGTTTGAAAACCATGCTGATAAAAAAGTTCACCCTTGGGCAGATGGAAACTAATAGCTATGTCCTTGGCTCAGCCGGCCAGCGTAGTTGCTTGGTTATCGACGTGCCAGCCAAGCCTGCCTCCTTGCTGGACTTTCTAAGTCGCCAGAAGCTGCGCCTTGACGTTGTGGTCCTGACTCACGGCCATTACGATCATATTGGCGGTCTCAAGGAGTTGCTCAAGGCCCAGCCACAAGCCAAACTCATTGTCGGACGCGATGCTCAGAAGGTGCTCCGCAACCCTTTGCGGAATTACTCAGCTTTTTTTGCCCTGCCCATTTCGGGGCCCAAGGCGGATCGCTTGGTGGCTGAGCCGGAACGCATTGAGATTGACGGTCTGAGTCTGCAGGTCATGGACCTGCCCGGTCATTCAGCCGGCTCGATCGGGCTCTATCACGCCCGGGACAAGAGCGTTTATTGCGGCGATACACTCTTCGCCGGCAGTATCGGACGAACCGATTTTCCCGGAGCTTCGCACGAACTGCTCTTGCAGTCTATCCGTAATAAATTAATGGCTCTTCCGGATGATACTAAAGTCTGGCCTGGTCACGGCGAGCAGACTACCATTGGCCTTGAGCGCCGAACCAACCCCTTTTATGGCGAGTCTTGAGTCATGGCCCAAGTTTACGTTCTTCAGGGACCGGATAAGGGCAAGACCTTCCAACTGCCCCAAGGTTATGGCCTGATCGGGCGAGACTCGCCCACCATTGCCCTGACCGACACCTCTGTGTCCCGCCGCCATGCCGAGCTTCTCGAGCAGGACGGCCGATGGCTCCTGAAAGACCTCGACAGCGTCAACGGCACCTATCTGAACGGGGTCAAAATAGACCACCCCACCGAGATTCGCATCGGCGATCAGATTCGCTGCGGCTCCACGATCTTTGTCTTCGGCAGCTCCACTGAATCGCTCTTTCGGGCCGAGCCCCAGGAGGTCCAGCTCGAACCTCACCAGCACAAGATTGACTCGACCATCATGGAGGCTGTGCCCGGTGAGTCGGACTTGGCCGGGACCGCCCCCGCTGCTCCTGAGCAGGCTGCCAATGACCTGCGGGTTATGTACAAATTGGTCTCGGCCATCAGCTCCATCTTCGACCTCGACCAATTGCTCGAAAGGGCCATGGACCTTATCTTCGAGGTCATCTCTGCCGAGCGGGCCTTTATCCTTCTGCTCGGCGAAGACGGCACAAGTTTGATCCCCAAGGCCGTACGTACTCGTCAGGGCGAAGACCGCGAACAAATCACCGTCAGTCGCACCATAGTCAACCACGTAATCCGCAACCGCCAAGGCGTTATTTCTTCCGATGCCCGGCGGGACGAACGCTTCAGCGGCGGCAAAAGTGTCCATGCTTTGGGCATCCGCTCGGCTATGTGCGTGCCCATCAGCGCCCGCGACAAGATACTCGGCGTGATTCACCTGGACAGCTCCGTGGCCGACGTTACCTATACCGCAGAGCACTTGAACCTTCTGCGGGCCATGGGCCATCAGGTCGGCCTGGCCATTGAGAACGCCATGCTCTACCGCTCCGGCGTCCGGGCTGAACGACTGGCCGCCACCGGCGAGACCGTCGCCTATCTTTCCCACCACATCAAGAACATCCTGCAGGGCCTTCGCGGAGGCGGAGACGTAGTGGAAATGGCTCTCAAATCCGCCAACACCGATACCGCCCAGAAAGGCTGGGGTATCGTCAGTCGAAACCTCGACCGCATCTACAACCTGACCATGAACATGTTGGCCTTCTCCAAGCAGCGCCAGCCTCAGCTCGAGGAAATCGACCTCGACGCTTTGATCCGAGATGTCCTCGATTTGGTCATGCCCCAGGCCCAACAGGCCAAGGTCGAGCTGGTCCACGAGCCGGGCGAGAATCTTCCCCTGCTCCTGATCGACAGTGACGGTTTCCACCAGGCTTTGCTGAACATTCTCTCCAATGCCTTGGACGCCGTCGAGCCCGGAACCGGACGCATTGAGCTCAGCAGCGCCTTCGTCCCGGCCACTAATGCCGTGCTGGTCAGGGTCACGGACAACGGCTGCGGGATTGACCCGGAGGAGTTGCCTCGGATTTTTGAGGCCTTTCACTCCACCAAGGGACACCGCGGAACGGGTTTGGGCCTAGCCGTAGCCCGGAAGATTATCGAGGAGCACAACGGCCACATCGAAGTCGAAAGCACTCTCGGCCACGGCACCACCTTTACCATCACTCTGCCGGTTTCTTTGCAGCTTGGCTTAGCCTCCCCGGACGATTGGACGCCTGGGCCTTCACCATGAGCCAATCACCAGCCGCCCTCTTCTAAGCCGCTCTTTTGTCGTTTGCCTGCCTCAGCGGGTATTATTTTTATTCTCCGGCCCGCCTGATCGCGCAACTCTTTTGTATAAAAGGAGATACAAAAGACTTTCTCCGGCGGATTTCGCAATTACTATGGACCCTTTCGCCTTCGAGGCATTTATGGTATAATGGGTTTGCCAAATTCTGACAGGGGCCAGGTACCGCTAAGCACTGGATCGGGGAAAATCAATTCTCTTTGTAGGTACTCGGCCGACACCTAAGACCTGCGTGACTACCAACTGTGAAGGGACTCACCGAGATGGCTTCAGTCTTCAACTGCTTGGGCTGATTTGCGAGTAACACCGTGCCTATTCCAGTAACTTGCCAATGTGGTCGCCGCTTTCGAGCCAAGGACTCTGATGCCGGCAAGCGGGCCAAGTGTCCGGACTGCGGGGCTTATTTTCGCATTCCCCAGCAGGCCCCGGAGTTGATTGCTTCCAATTCGGTTTATAGCAGCATAAAGCCCAAGTACTGTCTGACGGTTGTAAAGGGTCCCCAGAAGCTCCAGGATCACTTCCGTTTGCGACGCAGCCGGGTCACCACTGTTGGCAAGGCCTCCGACAATGCTGTGGTCCTGCCTTCGCCGACGGTTTCCCGTCACCATTGCCAGATAAGCTGGTCCCCCAAGGGTTGGTTGCTGGAGGACTTGAAGAGCACAAATGGCACCTACGTCAACGGCTCCAGAATAGACTCCAGCGCAATCCTCCATGGCAATGAGCGGATAAAGCTTGGCGATTTCGAGTTGATCTTTGAGGTCCCCAGTGTTCAACCGCCCGGACTCCAGGAGCAGCTGGAGGCTCTGCAGTCTGGTGACCCCCAAGCCAGCCGGGCAGCCGTGGAATCCCTAGCTGCTTCTGGCCGTCAAGCTGCCAATCACTTGGTTTCCAAGCTCAGCGGATTGGATACCGTATCCGGGCATCTGGCCCTGGAAGTTTTCGAGAAGCTCGGTTCTGATGCCGTCCCGGCGCTTGTCCGAGCCTTGAAGGATAAAGACAAGCTCACCCGCAGCTCTGCCGCCCGGGCCCTCGGCAAGCTGGGTTCCAAAGCTGCTTCAGCCGTGCCCAACCTTTTGCGGACCCTTGATGACCAGGACCCCACTGTTTATGCAGAGGTGGCCTGGGCCCTGGGCCAAATCGGCTCAGCTGCCGTGCCCGGCCTGCTCGAGGCCCTGCGCTCTACCCAGCGCACGCGCCGGATAAGTGCCGCCTGGACTCTGGGACGCATCGGCCCCGAGGCCACAGAGGCCGTCCCCACCCTCAGCGAATTAGCCCGCCACCATGATCAGGAAATCAGCCGGGTTGCCACGGCTGCCCTCAAAAAAATCAATCCCTCCCAGATTAACGCCTAGCTAGCATAACGCCTTCGAACCCCACGCCTTTTTTCATCTGTGGCTAATTTCTGTATTTCTTTCTGTATTATCTGCCTCAGGCCTCCAGCCTCTTATTCAGGCCACCGCCTCCAGGACCTTCTCCTCAACGAAGATTGGTACGCCCGTGCCGATTCCCAGAGCGATCGCGTCGGAAGGCCGCGAGTCAATCTGCAGAACCTTTTTACCTTGCCTGACCTGAAGCAAGGCAAAAAACGTCCTATCTCGCAGGTCGTTTATGACCACCCGTTCTACTACCCCGCCCAGCTTTTCGATGACCGAGGCCAACAGCTCATGTGTCGGTGGTCGCGGAGTGGGGTGTTTCTTCAGTCGCCGGTCGATAGCCGCAGCCTCGGTGATACCGATGACTATGGGGAAATGTCTATCTCCGTCGATTTCCTTCAAAATGATGATTTGCCGGTCGTCGGTTTCGCTGATCACAATCCGGACCAGTTGCATTTCTACTTGCATGATTCAGGCCTCCCGGTGAGCGTACAACCATCATAGCCTCACCCGCCCGCCAAATCAAGTCCGCCTAATCAAGCTGTTCGATCTGCTGGTCCACGGCCAAGAGTTGCTTTTGATATGCCTTGAGGTTTTCCCTCTCTCTGGCCACGACTTCCGGCTTGGCTCGTTCGAGAAAATTCTCGTTGGCCAGTTTTTTCTGAGCCGAATTTATACGCCCAGCCAGTTGCTCCCGCTGTTTGTTCAGCTTGGCAAGTTCCTTGTCCGCATCCACAATCCCCGGGATAAACCCCTGCAGCGAACCGCTCAGCACTGACGCCGCACCAGCGGGCTTCTGGCCCTCGCTCTGTACCCGAAGTTCGCTTATATGGGCCAACCGAGAGATTATCTCTCGATTAGCTTGGAGTATTTCTTTCTCCTTCCCCTCAGCTATTACCAGCAGCTCAACTTTTTTTCCAGGCGTTACCCCGTGATGGCTGCGAGTATCGCGAACGGCCCGGATCAGCTTCTGCAGCAGACCCATAGCCTCTCCCGCTGCCGGGTCTTTCCATTCCCTCCGGGCCTTCGGCCAAGCGCTTACCGCCAGCGGTTTGTCGCCGTTGCCGAACGCCCGTTCAGGAACCACCTCGTTCAAGCGCTCCCACAGGGACTCAGTGATAAAGGGAATCAACGGATGAAACAGCCGCAGCGTATGATCCAGAACCACAGCCAAGACCTTCCGGGCCGTCTGCCCCGAAGCTGTATCCAGGGCCGTTCTGCTCTTGATCATTTCCAGGTACCAATCGCACAGCCTGCTCCAGAAGAATTCATACAGCTTGCCGGCCGCCTCGGCAAAACGGTAGCCTTCCAGGGCTTCATCCACCTGCTCGATAGTCTCTCCCAGGCAGTGCAGTATCCAGCGGTCCTCCAACGGCAGCTCGGCCTTTTGCCAGGGCTCGGCAGGCGTGTTTTCCAGATTGCCCAGGCAAAAGCGAGCCGCGTTCCACAGTTTGTTGCAGAGGTTTCGCCCGATGTCGAATTTCTCCGAGACATTGATCAGCGTCCCGTCCGGCTGTTTTTCCTTTTTGACCGGCATGCGGACGTCCTGGGTCTCGGTAGCCATGTAGGCCAGGCTGAAGCGCATCGCATCCGCCCCGTACTTGCTGATGATCTCCGCCGGGTCCACCCCGTTGCCCTTGGACTTGCTCATGGTCTCGCCATGTCCGTCCAGGATTTTGGAGTGGATGTACACGTGGTGGAAAGGTACCCGGCCGATATTGTGCATTCCGGTCATCACCATCCGAGCCACCCACAATGTGATAATATCCCGGCTGGTAACCAGCACATTCGTGGGATAGAAGCTCTCCAGGGCTTGGGTTTTTTCCGGCCAGCCTAGGGTGGAGTGCGGCCAAAGGGCCGAACTGAACCAGGTATCCAGCACATCCTCGTCCTGGCTGATATCCGCCCCGCCGCATTTCGGACAGGAACTCGGCTCGTCCATCGAGCTAAAGAAGAATCGCCGCTCGGCGAGTTCGGCATCGCTCGAGCCCACTTCGCAAGAGGCGTACTGGGCTGCATCGTAGCACTTGCGGTTCGCGCAATACCAGACGGGGATGCGATGGCCCCACCACAGTTGACGGCTGATGCACCAATCTCGGCCTTCGCCGAGCCAGTCCAGGTACGTCTTCGCATAACGCTCCGGGAAAAACTTTATGTCGCCCTTGCGGACCAGCTCGCAGGCCTGTTCGGCAAGCTCATCCAGACGAACAAACCACTGGTCGGATAGGTACGGTTCGATGGGGGTCTTGGAACGGTCCGAATGGCCGATTTCCGTCTCGTAGGGCTCGACCTTTTCTATCAGCCCCAACTTTTCGAGGTCGGCGACCACCATTTTGCGAGCCTTGAAGCGGTCCATCCCGGCGTATTTGCCGCCGTTCTCATTGATCGAGCCGTCCGGATTGAGGATGTTGATTATTTCCAGCCCGTGCCGCAAGCCCACCTGGTAGTCGTTCGGGTCGTGGGCGGGTGTAACCTTTACGCATCCACTGCCGAACTCCCGGTCAACCAGGATCGCATCGGCAATAATTGTTAGTGCCCGCTCCATCAGCGGCAAAATACATTTTTTACCGATCAGCTTTTTATAGCGATCGTCATCGGGATGCACAGCCACGCCTGTATCGCCGAGCATAGTTTCCGGCCGAGTGGTGGCCACGATAAGATGCCCCGAACCGTCGGCCAAGGGATAACGGATGTGCCAGAGATGCCCGCAAACCGTCTCGTGGAAGAGCTCGTCGTCGGCCACGGCCGTCTGCAACTGTACGTCCCAGTTGACCAGCCGTTTGCCACGATAGATCAGCCCCTCCTCGAAGAACTTCACGAAGGTAACTCGCACCGCCCGGGCGCAAACCGCGTCCAGCGTGAAGCGCTCACGCTGCCAGTCGCAGCTGCAGCCCATCAACTGCAACTGCTCGCTGATGCGCGAGCCGAATTCTTCCTTCCAGGCCCAGATGCGCTTTACCAGCTCTTCACGGCCAACGTCATGGCGACTCTTGCCCTCCTTTTCCAGCAGGCCGCGCTCGACAACGCTTTGGGTGGCAATACCCGCATGGTCCATCCCCGGCAGCCAGAGAGTATTAAAACCTCCCATCCGCTTGCGGCGGATCAGAATATCCTGAAGCGTGCAGTTCAGGGCATGCCCCAGATGCAGGGCCCCGGTAATATTTGGAGGCGGAATCACGATGCAATAAGGCTCAGCTTCTGAGCTGTCCCTAGCCCTAAAGCAGCCCTTATCCAGCCACAACTGATAGATTCCTTTTTCGACTTTTCCCGGATTGTATACTTTATCCATCTCGCAATTCGCAATCCGCAATACGAGCTTCCTTTGCGTCTTTTTTTATCTACTTTGTGCCTTTGTGCCTCTGTGCCTGTGTGCCTTTGTCTTTATCCTCTTCCAGCAGCAGCTTGTATTCCACCGAATCGACCAAGGCCAACCAAGAGGCCTCGATGATGTTTTCGCTAACGCCTACCGTTCCCCATTGGTGCTTGTCGTCGCGGCTCTGTATGACCACACAGACCTTCGCGGCTGTACCCTCTCTGGGGTTTATGACACGAACTTTATAATCGACGAGCCTTATTTCGTTCACGATGGGGTAGTGCGGTTGTAGTCCTTTTCTGAGGGCCTGATCCAGGGCATTCACTGGGCCGTCGCCCTCGGCTACGCAGTACTCCGTGTAACCATTGACTAAAATCTTGACGATAGCCTCGGTCAATGGCTCACCCACACCTCTACGGAGAATAGACGTACGATAATGATCCAACTCGAAGAAGCGGTGCCATCGCCCAAGAGCCTTGTGCAGAAGGATCTCGAAACTGGCCTCGGCGACCTCGAACTGATAGCCCTCGTTCTCCAGGTCTTGAACCTCATTGAGAACCTTGCGAAGAACTTTGCGGTCTTCGATCAGGGCCAATTTCTCGCTCTTGGCCAATATGGTAGCCGCGCCGGAGAGTTCCGAGATGATAATCCGCCGCGTGTTCCCTACGTCTTCGGGTCTGACGTGTTCATAGCTGGCCGTATCCCGCTGCATGGCGTGCGCGTGCATGCCTCCCTTGTGGGCAAAGGCTGCCGCCCCCACGAACGGCTGATAGTCGGGCCGAGTTTGCAGACTGATCTCTGCCACGTAGCGCGAAAGCTCGGTCAGCTTGCGCAGCGAACCGCTCCGCAGGCACTTTTTATTCATCTTCAGCACCAGGTTAGGCACCACCGCCGTCAAGTCGGCGTTGCCGCAGCGCTCACCAAGGCCGTTGATGGTCCCCTGCACGTGTACCGCCCCCGCAGCTACGGCCGCCAGCGTCCCCGCCACCGCCAGAGACGAGTCGTTATGTACGTGAATACCCAGTGGCACATCCACGGTTTGACGGGCTTTGCGGAATAGTTCCCCAATGTCTTCCGGCAGCGTTCCGCCGTTGGTGTCGCACAGGCAGATCAAATCAGCCCCCGCTCCGGCTGCTCTCCTCAAGGTTTCCAGAGCATATTCGGGATTGTGCTTGTAACCGTCGAAAAAATGTTCGGCGTCGAAGATTACCTCCCGCCGGCTCCGGCGGAAAAAATCCAGCGAATCTGAGATCATATTCAGGTTCTCTTCCAGCGAGGTCCGCAGCACCTTGCGCACGTGCAGGTCCCAGCTCTTACCCACGATGGTTACCACCGCCGCCGGGCAGGACTTCAGGGCTTTTAGCGAGCTGTCACTTTGCGGGCGGGTTTTTGGCTTACGGGTCATGCCGAAAGCGGCAATCCGCCCATGGCCCAGCTTGAGCTTCTTGACCTCACGGAAGAAGGCCCGGTCCTTCGGATTGCTCAGCGGATACCCGCCCTCGATGTAGTCCACCCCGATATCATCCAGCCGGGCGGCAATGGAGAGCTTGTCCTTGAGGCTCCAAGACACACCCAGGGCCTGGGCCCCGTCACGCAGGGTGGTATCGTAAATGGCGATTCGTTTGGGCAATTTAGGCTTATTCTTACCCACGTGGTACTCACTTTTCTTGACGTTGCACTGGCCCACATCGTTGTTTAGCCCCCAGGTTTATCCTGGGGGTTTCTTTGTTTAATCCATATATCGCCCATAAGCCCCCCAAAGACAAGTGCAAAATTCGTCCCTCATCACCTCCTCGTCGCCCTCGCTTTGTGCCTTTGTGCCTCTGTGCCTCACTTATTTGTTAGCAATTGACATCTCGGCCAAAATGCCGTACCAGTAGGATATATTCGCCTCATCTTTGCCGGACCTTGTTATGCTGCGTCACTTCGAACTCTTCTTGGCCTGTCGCTACTTGAAGAAGAAACGGCTGGCCTTTTTCTCCATCGCCGCCGTCGCTTTATCCGTTGCCATGCTCATCGTGGTCTCCAGCGTAACCGGCGGCTTCGTGAAGCAGTACCGCGTTGCCTGCCACAGCTCTTATGGCGACATTATCATCAGTGCCGACAGTTTGATGGGCTTTCCTTACTACGATGAACTTGTCACTCAGGCCCGCAAGCTCGACGGTCTCCGGGAGGCTACTGCCGTCATCAAGCTCCCCGGCCTTCTACGCATTGACCAGCCCGGAAGATTCAAGCTCTTCGTCAAGGGCGTTCAAGTTCTGGGCATCGAACCCAAAAGCTATTCACAAATCACCAACTTCAAAGCCGGGCTTTGGAAGCAATCCAAACTGGATGCTCCGCCCAGCCTGGCCCTTCCCGATAAGCTTCCCGACAATCCCTATCTCAAGGGAGTCAAACTCAGGGGGGCCTGCATCGTCGGCGTGGAGGTCGTCTGCAACCGTTCCTCCGATGCCAGCTATCACCGCAAAAAAGATTTATACAACTCGCCGGTCATTATCAGCGTCATGGCCCTCAAACGCACTGGCCTGATCGACGTCGATGCGACCGTCAGATATCCCTTCCTGCTCATCGACGACTTCGAAGCCTCTGTCCCCCTGATCACAGAACCGACTGTCTACATTCCTTTTGCCTTGGCCCAGAAAATGTCCCGGATGCTCGAATATCACGACGACGATGCCGCACGCACCAAACCAGCTCGGGCCTCCCAAGTCCAGATCCTCGCCGAGCCCGACGCAGACCTGCAGGAACTTAAAAAACGTCTGCGGGAGATCTGGGATAAAATCGCCTGGGACAACGCCTATCTCGGCGGGGCAATGGTCTTCGAAACCTGGGACGAGCAGGAGGGCATTGCCAGTTTCATTGCCCAGTTTGAGCGGGAACGCACTCTAATGACCATTCTTTTTGGCATTATGGGAGTAGTGAGTGTATTCCTTATCTTTTGTATCTTTTTCGTGATCGTCACCGAGAAGATTCCGGACATCGGCATCATCAAGAGCGTGGGCGGCTCCAGTGCGGCAGTGGGGCGCATCTTCTTCGTCTATGCCGGGGCCGTCGGAGTGGTCGGCGCCTTTCTGGGCTTGGCCATGGGTTGGCCGTTTGTGGTACACATTAATGCTATTCACGACTGGGTGGCCCAAACCTTTGACTGGAGAGTTTATGATGCCGCCGTTTTGCTCTTTCCCTACATTCCCAACGAGGTGGATTGGTATGCTACTACGATTATTATGATTGCCGCCCTCGTGGGATCTCTGATTGGTTCAATGATCCCCGCTGCTCGGGCGGCCCTGATGAAGCCGATACAGGCCTTGCGCTATGAATAACACGATTATCCGAGCAGAGAATCTCGTCAAGACCTACACCACCGGTCCGGAAGTCCTGCGGATCCTCCGCGGCCTGGAGCTGTCCGTCCGCCCAGGCGAATTCCTGGCCGTCACCGGTGTCAGCGGCTCGGGCAAGAGCACTCTACTGCACCTCCTGGGCCTGCTCGATGAATGCGATTCCGGCCGTATCTACTTCGACGAACAGGACGTCTCGGCGCTTTCCAGGGCCCAACGCGACCGGCTCCGCAACCGCCAGATCGGCTTCGTCTTTCAGTTTTACCATCTGCTCCCGGAGCTGACCGTGCTGGAGAACACTATGCTGCCGGCCATGGTAACTAATTCCACCTTCTCTTGGTTAGGCAGCCGAGCTAAGTTGCGCAAACAAGCTTTGGAAATTCTAAACCAACTCTCTTTGGCTGATAGGGCTAAGCACCGACCCGCTCAGCTCTCCGGCGGAGAGCAGCAGCGGACGGCCATCGCCCGAGCCCTGATAAACAAACCACGCCTGTTGCTGGCCGACGAGCCCACCGGGAACCTCGACCTGGACACCGGGGCCCGCATTCTCGATTTGCTCGAAACACTCAATTCCCAGCACAACCAGACCATCGTGATGGTTAGCCACGACCCGGACACCGCCAACCGGGCCCATCGATGCCTGCACCTGGAGCAAGGTCAAATTCACAACTGCTCCTGAACTTACCAGATAGATAACAACTACAATATCGGACCAGGCTTTCCACGGCCCGTGCCCGCGTTTATTACCGCCAATACGGGCGCACAGGCCCTTAAGTACGACCCCTAACAAGCCGACAAGACTATGAGAAAAGTGTCCGATTGACCCGGAAAATCCCTCGGTCGGGCTCTGTGGCTGGCCGGGCTAAGCCGACAAAAAAGGATGCCCATGACTTCCAATAAAACCAAGCCGAACGGCCAAAGTAAGCCCGGTTCGACACATCAGAAGCCCCCCGAGCTTGCCAACCGTACCTTCTGGTTACTGATTTTGACCGGATTGCTGCCTTCGCTGGTGGCTGCCCTGGTCAGCGTTCAAACTCAGCAGTCGCTGCTGACAAAGCGGGCCAGGAATCTGCAGACCTCAGCCAACCAGTTAGCCCAATCATTTAGCAGCCGTCTGCAGAATGCCGCGGCCGAACTGTACCCGCTGGCCCAGGACAAGCTCATGGCCGATCCGCGAGTCTCAACCGACCAGAAGCTCGCCCGGATGCGTCGGCTTCAAGCCTCTTCTGAGATTTTCGACGAGCTATTTCTGCTCAGCTCAAAGGGACAGGTGTTGGCCTCAACCGATCCGGCGGCGCCGCCGTCTGTGCTGCAGCGGGATTGGTTGGCGGATGCTCGGCAAGGTATAGCCAGCGTTCACGGCCCAGTTACCCTGGAACAGGGCCAGCCCCAAGGCCTGTTCTTGTCGTGGCTCGTAGAGCAAAAGCCCGATGGGGCTCCTGTGGTGCTGGTCGGCTTTGCCGCCTTGGACGCCCTGGCCGCCGACATGGAATCATTCGTGCAGGGCCAAAGCGGTGTAGCCATGCTCGCTGCCGGGGACGGGCAGATATTGGCTGGCAGCACACCTGGCCTGGTGGGCAAGCGCATCGCCGTCCCCTCGTCTGATTCTGGAAAGGCCATGGATTCCAGTTGGCGGGTCGCCCACTTGCTCAACACCGACGATGCGTACTTCACTGCCGACAGCGCCTTGGCCTATCCGGGATTACTAAGCGACGGTTCCTGGCAGGTCTTGGTCGCTCAGAGCCGCACCGAAATCTTACAGTCCACCCGTCAGTCCGCCACCTGGTCTTTGATTACCGTGGTTGTGGTTACCCCCGCGGTGCTGATCCTGGGCTTGATGTTCAGCCATTCCATGCGGAAAGGTTTGGGCACCTTGATTACCGCCACCAGGAACATAGCCCAGGGCGATCTTAGACCTATGCCCCCGGTCAAGTCATACCATGAGATTGCCGTACTCGCTGAGACCTTCAACCAGATGACCGCCAGTTTGGCCAAGAGCCGCGATGAGGTCAAACGCTATCAGCAACACCTGGAGAACCTCGTGGACGAGCGGACAAAGCAGCTTCAAGAAAAGAGCCAAGCCTTGGCTGTTTCCAACGATGAACTAAAGCTCCAGGCCCAGCACCTCGAGCAAGCCCGCCAGGAGGCGGTCAAGGCCCACGAGGTGCTCAAGGCCGCCCAGACCGAAATCGTGCAGATGGAAAAAATGTCCAGTTTGGGACAATTGGTCGCCGGCGTTGCCCATGAGATAAATACACCCGTCGGAGCGGTCTTTAACTGCATGGACCAGATGCATCATCGACTCAGCGATCTGCCCGGATACTTGGAGCTGATCCGCTCTATCTCCGACCAGCAGCTCCAGGACCTCCGCCAGCTGTTTACTAGAGCTCTGGAAACCCCTGCCGCTGCTGCCCTGATAGTCTCTGCCGCTGGGCGTAACGAGCTGATCGGCCAGGTCCGACAGATGGGCATAACCGAGCACACCAGAGAAGTTGCCGATCTGCTTGGCCGCTTCGGTTTGACCGACCAGCAGGACCTTGAGGCTGTGGGCCGCCTGGCCCGGAAGTACGATATCCTCGAATTCCTCCGAACCTTCGGTGACTTGTGCCAGTGCTCCAAGATTACTAAGCAAAGCGCCGAGAAAATCGCCGACATCGTCCAGGCTTTGCGATACTACTCCCACTCGGACGCTGATGCTGTAACTCCCATTGACATCCGCGAGAGCCTCTCCAACACCCTGGTTATCATGCACAACAGGATTAAGTCCCTCGCCCAGCTCGAGTTGAAAGCACCCGATGACTTGCCCACTGTCCTGGGCAATGGTTCCCTCAGCCAGGTCTGGACCAACCTTATCAGTAATGCCCTCGGTGCCATCGAGGAGCGCGGCGAGGACTTCAGTGAGGGACGCTTGCTGATTACTGCCGAGCACAGCGACCAGGATGAGGTGACGGTCACTGTAGGCGGCAATGGTCGGCCCATACCCCCCGAGGCACGTTCGAAGATATTCGATCCGTTTTTCACCACCAAAGGCGTTGGCCGGGGCTGCGGCCTGGGTTTGTCCGTAGTCACCGGAATCGTCAAGCAGCACCGCGGCAAAATCAGTTTCCAAACCAATGACGATTGGACCAGTTTTACCGTAGTTATTCCTACTAAGGGAGCAGATGAACACCAGCCCGTCAAAACAGAAGTACTATGTAATATGCGTTGACGACGACGCCGATTTTTTGGCATCTTTGACCGATCCGCTCCGCAGGGCCCTGGATCGGCTCGGAGCCGACATCCGCTGTGATTGCGAGTTTGTCGACAGCGCTGACTCTGCCGTGGCTCTGTGCCGGCAAATCGCCGCCCAGGGCGAAGAATGTGCTCTGATCATAACCGACCAGAGGATGCCCGACACCAGTGGGCTCGAGTTGCTTGAGCAGCTCCGCGAGATTTTCCCCCATGCCGCCAGGGTCTTGCTGACCGGATACGCCGGCCTTGATTCCGCCAGGCTGGCCATCAATAAGCGACTGCTCCACCGCTACATCAGCAAACCCATCTCGGACCTTACCGAGTTTTCAACCTCCATCGTCGGATTGGTCAACGAGTTTCACCTCCAACGCCTGACCAGACGCCAGCAGCAGGACCTCCAGCAGCAGGTCGTACTCCTCCAGCAGGCCAACGACCGGGTTACCAGGCTCAAGCTGGCCGCCGAGCAGGTGGCTTATTTCACTCAGGGCCTGGGCACCCTTGACCTGCAGGAAATCCTCTACCTCACGGTCAACAACGTTCCCCGGTTATTTGGGGCTGTTCATGCCATGCTGGTGGAGGTTGATGACCAGGGAAAGCTTCGTTTACTGCGGCGTCTGGGGCACAGCTGCTGCGATTCCTTGCCTTGCGCACAAGTTCTGCCCGAACTTCTGGTCGATTTATTTGAACCGAATCGGCCCTGCCTGATTAGGCAATTGCCTGCCGATACTGACGCCGGTCTCCACGATCAGCGGGCTTTGCAGGTTATCATCCCCATCGATACCTCCCCCTGCCGGTCGGAGTCTTCATTTACTCAAGCAGCTCCAAGTGGCAGTGAATCTGTCCGTGCCTCCGGGCTGGTGCGCCCGACCCTCTTGTGCCTTTGCTGCCCGCGGGAGGATAATCAGCCCCAGCAGACCGAAGAGATAGAATACAAGGCAGCCTTGGTCCGGGACATTATCAAAACCAACCTCACCCACGCAGCCGTTTATGCCGAAAGTCAGCGGCTCAGCCGTTACGACAGCATGACTGGCCTTCTTGTTCGTCGAGTTTTCGAGGACCGCCTCGTCCAGGCCTGTCAAGAGAGCGATCGCTACGGTCGGCCGCTGAGCATGATCATGATGGACCTCGATAACTTTAAAGAGGTTAATGATACCTACGGCCATCTCAGCGGAGATTTTGTCCTGGAGGAAGTTGGCCAGTTGATCCGCAAGAACTTGCGATCCTGTGACATCGCTGCCCGCTACGGCGGAGACGAGTTTACCGCTTTACTTCCCGGAACTTCTGCCCACGGGGCCCAGAAACTCGCCGAACGCTTCCGCCGGAAGATTACCCAGCACGTTTTTGCTTACGAGCATTTGAAAATAACAGTGAGTATTGGCATAGCCACCTATGATCCACAGATTGATCAAAGCGCCCTGAGTTTGGTCCATCGAGCCGACGAGGCCATGTACCAGGCCAAGAGTACTGGCGGAGATTCGATCAGCTGGACCCAGACCTCTCGGCCACAGTTGCAGGATCAGCATGTAGCGGGGGTATGAGAATATGGATTGGCCTATTCTAGTTGTCTGGCTTGACGGTCAGGCGGATTCGCAATTGCTCGAGATGCTCAGCTCCAAGGGCTGGGCCTTGGAGTCCGTCGCTTCGCTCCAAGAGACTCTGCACAGAGCCAGCCGGGCCGAGTATTTGGCCATTGTCATTCAAGTCTCTCAAGCCCCCGCCCCGGAACAACTCGAAGGGCTCTTTCGGCTCAGAAAATTGCAGCCCTTGGCCCCGGTCTTTCTCCTGGGCCGGGCCGAGATCGACACCGCCCAAATCCTGACCAAACTGGGCCTGAATAGCGCTTCTTGGCTGCAATCTACTAGCGAGCTTCACCAGATCCTCTCGGATGTGCTCAGTGCTGAGTGTGATCAAGGCTTGAGCGATACGGTTATCCTCTGTGTCGATGACGACCCCGATTTTCTGCTGTCTATGCAGCAGTGGCTTGAGCCTCGTTTGGCCGAGTGCTTCGGCGATCGTGGCCGACCACAATTAGAGTTTGCTTCCTCACCGGCCCAGGCCTTGGAGTTTGCCGCCCAGATGAGCCGCCAAGCCCCTGACTCTCCCACGCATGCCCAGAGTCCTGCTCAAGACCAGTCCGAGCAATACGGCCAGGCTCGACAGTTGGGTTTGGTTTTGACCGACCAGAAGATGCCCAAAACCAGCGGTACTGAGCTTTTGACCCAGGTCAAAGCAATGCTCCCCAAGGCCCGTCGGGCCCTGCTGACCGGACATGCCGGGCTCGATTCGGCCGTTACCGCCATCAATAAGCAACTCGTCGACAGGTATTTTACCAAGCCCATTACCGACCACGTTGATTTTGCCAACGGCATAGTCCATCTGCTCAACGAGTACCTCCTCGGCGAACGCCAGGAATGGTACATTGCCCGCCTCCGTGCCCAGTATGAATTCGCCAGGGATTTATCCACTCAGGCCAGCCTCAGGGATGTGCTCGATTTGACGGTCAGCTTTATCGCTGAAAATCTTCAGTGCAGCCGGGTTTCCATAATGCTCATCGAGGATAACTGCCTGGTGGTCAAGGCTTACTGCGGACTGCCCGAACAGCTGGACGTGGAGAATATCCGCATTCCCATTGGCCGGGGCGTGGCCGGAAACGTCTTCCAAAGTGCCCTGCCTAATTACCACAATGATAGGAATCCGAACTATTGGCAGGAGGATGACTCGCCGGTCGAGTCCAGCTTTCGCGTCTTCGCTTCCGTACCCTTGATGTTGGCCCCCCTGCGCGTGCACGATATGCCTCTGGGCGTGATCAACGTTACCGAGCGGATGGATGATAAGCCCTTCACCCGTGATGAGGCCGCCCTGTTGGCCTACATTGCCGACACCGTTTCCATCGCTATTAACAATCAGCTCAGCCGGCGTGAGGTCGAGAACCTTTATTACCAGACCATCACCAGCCTGGCCCTGGCCATGGAATCGAAGGACCCCTACACTGCCGGCCACAGCCAACGAGTGCACGAATACTCCGTGGGCATTGCCCGGCAGTTGAACTTATCCGCCGAGGATGTCGAGCAGATCGGTAGAGCTGCCTTGCTCCACGATCTGGGCAAGATCGGCGTCCCTGAACAGATCGTGGACAAGCCCGGACCGATGACCGAAGGCGAGTTCCATCAGATGGCCCGCCATCCTTCCGAGGGGGCCCGGATTATTCAGGCCCTGAGCTTCTTGAAGCACTTGGCCCCCATTGTTCGCAGTCATCACGAGCGGCTGGACGGCCAGGGATATCCGGACCATGTCAAGGCCCAGGATATACCGTTGGCCGCTCGCATAATAGCCGTCGCTGATACCGTCGACGCCATGACCTCAGACCGGCCCTACCGAAAGGGCCTGCCCGTCGAAGATATGCTCGCCGAACTCCAGAAGGTCAGCGGCTCCCAACTCGACGTCCAATGCGTCCAGGCCTTTATTGCCTTCTGGAACGATCGTCAGGGCGACAAGGCCCATGCTGAGGCATTGGCCCAGGCCGTCACCGACTAATCCCCGCGCACCTCTGTCATCCCTACGCACCCCTGTCATCCCCGCGCAGGCGGGGATCCATCTTTCTCTATTTTCTGCGCAATCTGCGAAATCTGCGTCTAATGGTAATCTGTATTTCTTTCTGTATTTTCCCCCTCAAGCCTCAGGCCTCAAGCCTTTCTTACGCCGGGGGTCTCTTAACTGGAGCAGACACTTTTTGTCACCTTGCTGCGTCTCTGGGCCAAAATCGGCGTTCCCCCGAAAAAAGCCTAAAACTTTTGAAGAAAGCAAATTTCTTGCTTGACTAGCTAAGTCGTTTGTGCTATAAAGATTGTGGTCGCGAGGGGGCTATTTTCGTGCCCTTCTTGGTGAACCTGAAAACTTTTGGCAGGTGGAGCAGACACTTCGTGTCTTTGCTAATCGGCCTTGCCAGCGTCGTACGTTCAAACCGATCGGCGAAGGCTTCAATAACTCTTAGGAATGGGGCGAATGCCCCCGTGTCGTTTTTGTTTGTTGTCAAGTTTAGAAAGAGAGAAAAAAATGAAATGTAAGCGTATCTTTTCGATAATGCTGGCTCTGCTGATCTTCGGATTCCTGGCCGGCAATTCAGCCCACGCTACCACCTGGACCGTCACCCAACTGACCAACAACAGCTACGGCGACGAATATACCCGGATCTACGGCTCCAACGTGGTCTGGTGGGGCTACGACGGCAGCGACAGAGAGATATTCCTCTACGACGCCAACACCACTATCACCACCCAAATCACCAACAACAGCTACGTCGACAAGGGTCCCCAGGTCTACGGCTCCAACGTGGTCTGGTTCAGCTACGACGGCTACGACAGCAGCACCAGAGAGATATTCCTCTACGACGGCAACGGCACCACCCAACTGACCAACAACAGCTACAGCGACGAGTATCCCAAGATCTACGGCTCCAACGTGGTCTGGTACGGCTACGACGGCAGCGACAACGAGATCTTCCTCTACGACGGCAGCGGCACTACTCAACTGACCAACGACAGCTACGACGACTACAATCCCCAGATCTACGGCTCCAACGTGGTCTGGTACGGCTCCGACGGCAACGACTATGAGATATTCCTCTACGACGGCAATACCACGGTCACCACCCAAATCACCGACAACAGCTACAGCGACGAGTATCCCAAGATCTACGGCTCCAACGTGGTCTGGTACGGCTACGACGGCAGCGATTATGAGATCTTCCTCTACGACACCAACACCACGCTCACCACCCAACTGACCAACGACAGCTACGACGACTACAATCCCCAGATCTACGGCTCCAACGTGGTCTGGCGGGGCTCCGACGGCAGCGACTATGAAATCTTCTTCTACGACGGCAACACCACCACCCAACTGACCAACAACAGCTACTACGACAGTTCTCCCCAGATCTACGGCTCCAACGTGGTCTGGTACGGCAACGGCCCTGACGGCAGCGACTCTGAGATCTTCCTGGCAACCCCCGAACCCGCCACCCTGGCCCTGCTGCTTCTGGGCGGCTTGCTCCTGCTGGATCGCAGGCACAGATCGGCCTGAACTGCCTAAAAAACATTGCTATAATTCTTTTCTTTCTGCGCAATCTGCGAAGCTTGTACCTGCGGAGGCAGGTATCAGCGTCTAATAATCTTTCCGTATCTTTCTTCCCCTCTTCCTCTGTGCCTCTGAGCCTTTTCTTATCAGCGTTCATCTGTGAAATCTGTGGCTAATTCCTGTTTTCCTTCTTTGAATCAGCGTCTAATAATCTGAATTTGCATAATCCACCCCGGATAGCCTGGGAATTCCCCACCATCAGGGCAAAAAAATGGCTTTTTATGGGCTGGTCCCATAAAAAACGTCAAGTCATTACTGGGATAATGACGATTTCTATATCAATCAGATATGCGAACCATAGCCATAATCAACCAGAAGGGTGGTTGCGGCAAGACCACCATCAGCATCAACCTCGCAGCCACGTTGGCCGAGACCGGCCGGAAAGTCCTTCTGGCCGATATGGACCCCCAAGGCCATTGCGCCCTCGGACTGGCCGTGCCTGGCGGGCAGATCGAACGCAGCATTTATGATGTCCTCTGTGAGCCCGACCAGCAGGATTTGGCCAGGAGCTTGCGACAGGTTACCTGGCAGATTGCCACAAACTTCGACTTGGCACCTTCGACCATTAGCCTGGCCGCCTTTGAGCAGAGATTCGCCGCAACCCCAGGACGTGAGGATCGTCTGCGGCGGGTCCTTTTGGCCGCTGCCGACCAGTATGACCTGACCATTATTGATTGCCCACCGAGCGTTGGACTCTTGACCTTTAATGCCCTCCGCAGTGCAGATGAGGTCCTCGTGCCCGTGGAGACCGGATACTTTTGCCTCCAGAGCCTCGGCCAGCAGCTCGAGACTCTCGAAGTATTACGCAAAAAATGCGGACAGGGCTTTCGGGTCCGTGTGGTCCCCAGTTTGTATGACGTGCGGACCAGGTTGGGCAGGGAGGTCTTGGCTCACCTGCAGGCCAGGTATGACCGCATACTGGCCAAGGCCTGCATAAACTTCAACACCAAGCTTAAGGAGGCCGCCAGCCTCGGTCAGCCGATCACCGAGTACGATACCGCCAGTATCGGCTACCGAGATTTCCGGACCCTGGCTGAAGAACTTCTTTCCGGCCGTCCGGCCGAGCTCTCGGTCGATGCACTCGAAAAACCGTCCGCTGCTAACGATACAATAACCGAACATGCCCCCTTCAGCACCGCCGAGCAAGTCCTGGCCCAGGCCCAGCGGATCGACAAAAACGCCCAAGACCTCCTCCAACGCGCCGACAAAATGATGCCCGGAGGATTAAACGCTCCAGCCAAGAAGGACAAACCGCAGACCACCGAGCAACGCTTGGCCAAGTTCTATGGAGTTAGCCAGACCGAACAGGGAATCATCTTTCGAGCCCACTATCCGCATGCAGAGCAGGTCTGCTTGGCCGGCGACTTCAACGGCTGGAACCCCGCTCAAACGCCGATGGCCCGTCACCAGCACGACAATGTCTGGCAGGTGGTTTTACCGCTGATGTCCGGCTGTTACCGTTACCGACTAGTGGTCGACAATCGTTGGCAGCGAGACCCCTTCAATGACCGGGTCGAAGCCAATCCCTTTGGTGAGCTCAACTCGGTCGTCGAGGTAAAGTAAGCAGGATATATACCGCTGGGCAAGGGGGACCGTTTTTTTTGGGGCTAGAGGCGGCCTCCGTTTTGTAGCAGTCTTCTACGAGGCCATTATGCCATGCAGGATGAGCTGAGCCGGATTGCTCATCTGTTCCTTTCCAGTGCGGACTCGCCTGCCGGGCAGATTACGGTTCGGGCCCTCTTGGCTGAACACTTGCCCGATCCCCCTGCGGCAAGCAAACGCATAGCCGCCCACTTCGCCCGCCAGCTCGGCAGCGCAGCTCTGCTGCAGTTCGACAACGGCGGGGCACTCCTGCGTTTGTTTAGTACCGCTCAGATTGGCCCCAAACGCCGTTCGTCCCGTAGCCGTGCTGCCCATGTAAACGACTTCTCCCGGGCCGTGGCTGATTTACCCAAACGCACCAGTCTGCTCCTGGTGGACTTGGACCTTAATAGTGAGTTGTTAGCTCAATGCCCCCAAATTTCCGTAGTAACCTGCCCGGAATCAAAAATAGTCGTGGATGTTTATAGTCAACTCAAACGGCTGGCCCCCAGCTCGCCCCAAGCCCTGGGCCTGACCATGATCGATTGTCTAAGTGTTGTTCAGGGACAGCGCCTGGCCGAGAGGCTTTGCCAGGCAGCCAAGGAATTCCTGGGATTGATCTTGCGACTGGACGCCGTGATCCTGCGCAGCTCGCGATTGCATCAGAGCACACTCGCCCGGGCAGCTTCAATGGACCAATGCACACTCACCCGGAGCATCGATTCACTTCGCTCAACTTGAGATGAATCAGGGGCTATCCTGGCCTTTTGCATGCCAGCAGCGGTCAACGCTTACGATTTCTCGAAGCCCTTGACGCCTTGGACTACGTCTGTCTGCGGCGATACCAGTAGTAGGCCACCAGGATAACGACGATGCAGAGGACCAGAACCGTTTGCCACGGGCTCCAAGCCAAAAGACTCCCATTCAAATCAAACATCAGTGACCTCCTAATCACGATAGTCCAATCCACGTTTCCAACTCAATATCCAAATATCCTAACCTCCGCCGGGACCGCAAGTCAAGCCCAATTTACCAAAAGATATCAGCCGCAATCTAGTATTTTTGGCTAGAACAATCTGGCGCATCGCGGCAGTTCGCCGACCAGGGGCCTGACGTAGTCAACAAAGGCCTCTTTGATTACTCCAGGCCTGTCGCAGTACTCAGCCGGCATGGTCTTGGTCTTGCCAGCCACCGAAGACAAGGGCGTCAAAAAGGTTTCCATTTTGTATTTAGCGCCACTCCCGCTCAGCCGGCGAATGGCACCGAGCCGTCCATTGCCCAATCCGTTGCGTAACGCACTGCCTCCTGTCCCACCGTGTACGCCTCCTGGGCATCAATCTGAGAAACCACCGTCGGAAAGCAGCGCTGAAGGTAGCCGAAGGTATCCCCGCGCATACGTTTAATCTCTGGCTTAGCCCGGCGAAGTTCAGAGATTAGCAAGTCCGCCAGCAGCCCCGTCCCCGAGAGCGTTACATTCCCGTGGGCGTCCTCTTCCATCACCGCTTGGGCCTTCTTGGCCCAGAGTTCTCCCTCTCCGTCGGCAATGCCCTCGGAAACAGCCACTAGGCAGCGACCCTGAGCCTTGTAGACCCGCTCCACGTCTTCGATGAACTGCGACATCTCCATAGCTACTTCCGGCACATAAATCAGATGCGGGCCGTCGTCCGCTTCTTGACGAGCCAGCACCCCCGCCGCGGTCAGCCAACCGGTGTGCCGACCCATGATTACATCAATCTTCACGCCTGGTATCGCTGTGTTATCCAGATTATCTCCCATCAGGGCCAAGGCCACGAACTTCGCCGCCGAGCCGTATCCCGGGCAATGGTCCGTAACCGGCAGATCGTTGTCGATGGTTTTGGGTATGTGGATCGCCCGTAGGTCGTAGCCCACCTTTTCCGACAAGTTGTTGAGAATGTAGGCCGTCGAGGCCGAATCGTTGCCCCCGATGTAAAAGAAATAGTGAATCTCATTCCTGCGGAAGACCTCGAATATTTCCTTACAGTATTCCTCGTCGGGTTTGTCGCGAGTGCTGCCCAGGGCCGACGAAGGCGTATTGGCCACGGCTTCCAGCTGCTCCGCCCGAAGGTCTTGCAGCTCAATGAAGTTCTCTTCCTTCATGCCCCGCACCCCGTTCCGGGCCCCGTAGATCTTGCCTATCTCGTCTCGTTCCTGCCCAGCCTTGACGACGCCTACCAGAGATTGGTTGATTACCACGGTAGGCCCACCCGACTGGCCGACCACGGCATTTCCCTTTATCTTGGCCATTCTTTCAACTCCGCTCTAAAAACTCCGCTCGATAAATTCAGTGTCCACTTTACCTCTAATGAAATCCCGGTGACGGAATATCTGCTTGAGCAGAGGGATCGTGGTTTTGACCGGCTCGATATGAAACTCATCCAGGGCCCGACGCATACAGGCGATAGCCTCGCTGCGGCTGGGCTGATGGACGATAACCTTGCCGATGCAGGAATCGTAATACGGGGAAATACGATATCCGCAGTACACGTGAGAGTCAAATCTCACGCCCGGCCCACCCGGCGACCGAAATTCCTCGATGGTCCCGGCACAGGGCCTGAAATCATTGGCCGGGTCTTCGGCGTTTATCCGGCATTCCACAGCCACCCCCCGAGGTTTAATATTGCTTTGTTTTAGAGTAAGCGGCTCGCCCGAGGCAATCCGAATCTGCCACTTGAGAAGATCAACGCCGGTGGCCAGTTCGGTTACCGGATGCTCCACCTGTATTCGGGTATTCACTTCCAGAAAAGAGAACGAACCTTTTTGATCCACCAGAAATTCTACCGTGGCCGCGCTGAAGTATTTCGCTTTCTTCATCAGCCGCACCGCTGCTTTACAGAGTTTCTTTCGGGTGTCATCCGAAATAGCCGGTGAAGGTGTTTCTTCCACCAGTTTTTGATACCTTCTTTGTAGAGAGCAGTCACGTTCGCCAAGGTGTATGACATTGCCCTGCATATCTGCCAGGATTTGGACCTCCACGTGCCGGGCCCGCTCGATAAGCTTCTCGATAAACAGATCCGAATTATTGAAGGCCGCTTGGGCCTCGGCCCGGGCAGCGTTTAGACCGGCCTGCAGCGAAATCTCGTTGTGAGCCTGACGCATCCCTCTGCCCCCCCCTCCCCCGGAGGCCTTGATCATCACCGGATAGCCGATTTGCCGGGCAATCTTGACCGCCTCTTTGTCGCTCACCGCTGAGTCCGAGCCCTGCTTAACCGCAACTTCAGCGGCCTTGGCTAGTTTGCGGGCCTCCACCTTATCCCCCAGAAGATTCATGCTCTGGGCCGAGGGACCGATGAACTCTATCTTGCACGACCGGCAAATCTCCGCGAAGTGGGCGTTCTCCGCCAGAAACCCGTAACCCGGATGGATAGCCTGCACGTCGGCAATCTCTGCCGCCGAAATGATCCGCGGGATGTTCAAATAGCTTTCCGTGGCCGGGCCCGGACCTATGCAGATGGCATCGTCCGCCATTTCTAGGTATGCCGCATCCGCGTCCTCCTGGGAATAAACCACCACCGTCTGAACCCCAAGCTCCCGGCAGGCACGCATGATCCGCAGTGCTATTTCTCCCCGGTTGGCTACCAAAATTCTCGAGAACATCTACCTCGTTCCTCATTTATATTTAGCCCCCGGGTTCCGACCACAGGTCCCTACGGGAAGGACGCTACGCGTTACCGGGGGTCTCTTTGTTTAGCCCCCAGGTTTATCCTGGGGGTTGCTTTTCTTACTTTGTGCCTCTGTGCCTTTCTTGTTCTTCCTCCCTCAAGCCTCAGGCCTTTCTTCTGTTTAGCTAAGCAGGACGCACCTGGAATATCGGCTGACCGAACTCCACCGCCTCACCGTTGCTGACCAATACTCTCTCGACGGTGCCGGACAGGCCGGCCTTGATCTCGTTCATCACTTTCATAGCCTCGATGATGCAGACCACGGTATCTGCTGTAACCGTATCGCCAGCCTGCACAAAGGGCTCGCTTTCCGGATTCGCGGCCTGGTAAAACGTGCCCACCATGGGCGAGACGATACTCTTAAGTTCTTCCCCCACCGCTGATGCCTGTGTCTGTTCTGTGGGGCTGTTTCCCTTAGTCGGCTGGACTGCTGCCAGGCTCACCGGTTGGACCTGACCGAGAGTCACCGCCGGAACCCCTTCGCCGGGACCACGCTTCAGGGATACCCGGCAATCTCCGTCGCGTATCTCCAGTTCACGCAGGTCGTTTTTCACCATCAGGTCTATGAGTTTTTTTATCTCTTTTACATCCATGTTATATCCTTTTTTTTACCCGCCCTTCTCGGGAGCATTTTGTCTTCCGCGTCGCCCAGGCTGGATCGTCCGGCAGATCGCTGAGAAGGCGGCATCCTTTGCTGCTGACCAGCACGTCGTTCTCGATCCGAATGCCACCGCGCCCCGGCAGATAGATACCCGGCTCAACAGTAAAGACCATCCCCTCTTCGAGTATATCACGGCTCCTTGGGCCGATTACAGGTCCTTCATGTACCTCTTTGCCGATTCCGTGGCCCAGCCCGTGCCCGAAATACTTACCATATCCGCCCTGCCGGATGACCGTACGTGCTGCCGCATCCACTTTTCTTGCGGCCACGCCGGGTTTGATCCTCGCCAGAGCAGCGTCAGCGGCCTGGCGGACACTGACATAGGCCCTCTGCAAAGAGGGGCAAATGTTATCTAGGAATATCACTCGTGTCAAGTCGCTCTTGTATCCGTCGACATTAGCACCCCAGTCGAACAGAATCGGCTTACCCGGCTTGATTCGGCCGGAGCCCGCTTGGACATGGGGCATGGAAGTCCTTGTCCCGCAAGCAACTATGGTGGGAAAGGCCGGCTGAGAAGACCCGCGGATCTTCATCTCCAGCTCCAGCCTCGCGGCCACTGCCAGCTCGCTCATCCCCGCTTTGAGCTGGCGCAGCACCGCCAGAAAAGAGTCCTGGGCTACCCTGATTGACCGGCGGATGGCGGACAATTCGCGCCCATCCTTGCACATCCTGGCCCGCCGGATAAGCCCCTTCGCCCCCACCAATCGTCTGGCTCCCAGGGCCCGCCGAAGCTGTTTATACCCCTCCACGCTGATAGCTGCTGGCTCAAAGCCGATTCGCCCCAGCCGGCCCGCACGGGCCTGCTTGGCTATAGCAGTAGTTATCGGACCTTTCCTCTCGAAAACCCGCAGCCCCGGGCACTCCCGCATGGCCTGCTCGCTATAGCGTGAATCGCTGATCAGAACCGCACTGCGACGAGTAACCAGCAAGTAGCTATCGTCGCCGCTGAAGTCGCTCAGATAGCTCACATCCGCGCCGGACGTGGCCAAAAAGCCCTCCAGTTGCCTCGCTCGCATCGCCAAACGCAGCCGCTCCAGGCGGCTCTTAATGTGACCAGGCGAGCTTTTCGATGATTTAGCAGCCATAAACGCACACTCCGGCCGGAACTTTTGCCCCGACCTAATTTTACCTGCCCCACAGCCGCAGCTCAACTGTTCATTCTCTGTCCAAATAATCTTGAAAAAATGGTTTTCTGCTAGTATGATAACAGTTGCCACTTTCTTGCCGGGCTTTCTCCCGTATGGGCCTTATGCGAGGTTGCAGATGGCTATCCGTTTCAAATGCACCAAGTGCTCCCATTCCTTGCAGGTCCCCGACGAACATGCCGGGCGCAAGGCAAAGTGTCCAAACTGCGGCCAGATTCTCCCAATACCCGCACCCGCTCAGGCCCAACCCCCAGCAAAGCCCCCAATCAAGCCTGCAGTTCCTGCTGTGCCCAGTCCTCTCGGGCCCAGCACCGCCGGACCAATCCCCTCTCTGACTAAAAAGCAAAAGCCGGGCAAGGCCAAACCGAAGCGGCCTTCGAAGCAGACACAGCCCCCGAAGGACCAGGGCCGACCACCAGAGTTGCGCTCTGGGAAAAAAGCCGTTATCTTCGGCCTCATCCTCGTGGCTGTGTTGGTCTTGGTTGTAGTCGTTTGGCAGACGGATTGGTTCAGTTCCAAGAAGGAGCCTTCCAGGCCGCAGCCTCACACGACGCCCACGACCCCTGCCACGACCAGAGCCCCGATCGAGAAAAAGCCCGCCATTACCGCCGAGATACTCCGGGAGCAAACCGATCAGCTGGAGTTGCAGTTGGCCACTTTGGAGAAGCTTTTGGCCGTAGAGACGACTGTCCCAGGCCTGGACCAGGGCTTGGTTGGGGCCTTCAAGGCCCTTGACGAGTTCTCTCGCCAAATACAAGGTCAACCACTTGCCCGCACGAATCTCAGCCTCTTGCTGAGCCAGAACAGAAAATGGTTGTATGAAAAAGTGCTCGACCGGGCCCAGACTTTGGTTGGCCAATACCGTTTTACCTCTGCCAAGACGTTGCTGGAGCAGATCTTGCCTGCCGGGGCAGTCGCCGCAAAGCCTGACACTGGTCCCCCGACACCGGCAAGGTTCCCTCGAAGAGTCGCCAGGTCCTTGGGCGGTGCTGGCTGGCAGGGCGCTCAGCAGGCCTGCAGGGATTTTGCCAATGGCGAGTTGATCAAGCGTGGCCTGCAGGGAGAGATCTGCTTATGGCTCCGCGAGGAATCCGACGAATTTGGCCAAACCAGCATAATTCTCAGCCTGGACGCTCCATCCGAACCCTTGAGCTCATTCCGCCGCCAGAACCAATCCCCGCAAAAATTCCAGCAAAAATGGGCACCTGCCAGTGAGCATTTATCCTTTATTCGCCAACTCCAGAGCGGGGCTGAAGCTGAGTGGGACATACCCACTGCCGGTCTCATGTATGCCACGATTCGAGAGTTGGAAAGAAGGTGTATGACCTTTGAGACACCGGCCAAGGCCGATTCGGAACTGATGAAGCGCTTGGCCCGACGAAAAGCTGACTACAAAGTGCACCAGCAAATACTCGCCTTGATTGCCCGTTGTCGTTACGCCCAAGCCTTGCAGTTGGCCCAACGGCTGCTAAAGGATGACCCGGTAAATCCTGACAACTATCGCTGGCTCCTGCGCTGCTATCTCGAAAGCTACAATACCAAGCCGTTAATCATAGATGCAACTTTGCTATTACGCTATACCCGGAAGATAGCTGAGCTGTGCAAGTATGACGTGCCCAACAATTTGTTGGCTCTGAATCTGGCCCCCAGTGCTCTGCCACAAGGACCCGGTGCTTCCGTGCACCGTGAATTCATCCACAATCGGACATCTCTATTGAAACGCCTCAACGAGTATGCCGGACGCTACAAACCGGTAATCGACTGGATGCAAGGCGAGAGTGTGGATTTGGTTCTGCGAGATTTTGAGTATAACCCTTTCCTCGCTGGCGAGCCCGTGGACTTACTGGATGCCCAGGGCCTGCTTTACACCCTGTATAGCCGGGGGGCACCGCCCGGCCGGGCTGCACTCATCTTGGTCAGGCTTCGGCCGGATCAACAGGAGCAGGGACTAAGTTTGCATATGCCCAATGGCCAGCGCTACCGCTTGTGGAACATTTATCCGCCCGCTGACTCGTCCGATCTCGATGCCGGCTTATCTGCCAGCCTGCCAGAGCCGCTCATCAGACCCCTGCTGGACTTGAGCCGCATCAACCCTTCAGAGCTCACTGGGCAGACGACTATACCGGTAGTTAACAGTTTGACTATACTGCGATGCCAGCTGGACAACGGCCAAAGCCGTGGCGGTTGGAGACTGCGGATTCCCCGTGCTGCTGTGGACAGAGAACAACTCGGACCGAAAGAATCTCGCTCCACTCGCAGGGCAACCCCCTCGCGTGGCTTGCCCTATCTTGGCCCAGACAGACCCACCACTCGGCGGAGCTCTTCGCGTACCCCTGCCGCAGAGGCGGACAAATACATATGGATCAGCTTCCCTACTAGCGCTGCCGGCGGACGTAGAGCTACTGTTAGTAGAGCTACGGTTAATGGTCGGAATCAGCCTATAACTTGTCTGGTACGCAGCGGCCGGGGCAAAATTGCATACTTTAGCGACGCCAAAGGTAACTACGTAATCGGCTTGGATGGCAAGCGCCTCTACGCCGAAAAAACTGAACTGCTTCGGACGCTTAACGAGGAAGGTCCCGACTGGTATCTCGCCCTGGATACCAAGGCCTATCCTCCTGAACTGCGGGAGAAGCTGGAAGAGTATGATCGATCCGCTGCCCAGGAGCGTTCCCCTGGCCGTCCCAGCTTCGGACCTGGAGCTATTCTCCCCGGTCCCGGCATCGGCCCGGTCCCCGGCAGGCCCAGAACTTCCCGACCCCCTCGCCGTGGGCCGTTCACTGTGGCCCAAGCTGCATCCTGGCTGAGCGACTTGGCCGCTCAGCCATCGGCGCCGCTTGGGCGACGCAGCTTTGCCGGCAGAAGAGCTCGGACCACCGATTCGGGTCCCGTTGTGGGCAGGTGGTTGAACTGGCAGGGAGCAATCATAGCTCAACTGGACGGACGCATCAGACAGTTGGGTCGCGATGATTTTGCCGAGCCGATGTTTTATTCTCCTCAGGCCGCGGACGATTTGCTCAACACCGCCGACACCTATTACCAGACCAGCCTGCAGGCTTGGCCGACCTTGGCCGGGGAAGTCTACAGACAGGCTAATAAGTCCAGGCTTTCTCGCCTGATGGGCCTCGACGCCTCCGCTTCGGCTCGCCGCTCGGCGCGGACCCAGCGACTGACGGGCATAGACATGGATAAGGTCTCTTTGCGTGCGGAGGCTCTTCTGGCTTCGGGCGATTCCAACCAGGCCATAGCTATATATGCTGACCTGATCGGGTTCTTATCGCTTCAGCTGCAGCAGGCTATAACTCAGGACCTGTTATCGACCGGCGAACGGCCATTACGCGGCACTGGCGGACCTTCGGATCAGCCCCAACCTGGCCTGTTTCCAGGGCAGGATCTGAGTTCATTGGTCGATCGGCGAGCCCGGCAGGCGATTGGAGCCGGCCCCGGCCCTGCACGAGACTGGCGAACGGGCCGGACAACAACTCCGGACAGCCGAAGGTTCTCGCCCCAGGAGCAGTTCTTCGCCGACGCGGATTTGCTGCTTGAGTCCTGTGCTGGAAGGGCCGCTGCGCTGGAGCAGGCCGGTTTGCTCGCCCAGGCCCGACAGAGTCTTCGCCAGAGTTCGGGCCGAATCCGGGCTTACCTCTTGACCGAACTTACCGAGTTCATCGAACGCAGCCGAGCCCGGCAAACGCCCGTATCTCCACAGCTCAAGCAAATCAGGCAAAGGTGGCAGGCAATCTCCCAGGAAAAAATCGCTGCCGCTCTGAGCCGCACCTTACAGGCCGCCCGGGGCCAAGCCATTACCGTGCCCTCGCCCTCGAGTTCGCAAGAACCCTCGGCTCCACCAGTTGTTTCGACAGAACCAAGCAAGCCTCCCATGAGCCTGGCCGCCTGGTTGGACAGCGAGAATACCGACCTCTCGCCGCTGGAGCCTGAACGCTTGATGGTCGCCGCCCAGTTCAGTTGGATTCGCGACTCGATTGACCTTGACCAGACCGAGCCCTTAGCCCCTGCCCAGCGCGCCCAGCGAATAATCGAACTGGCCCAAGCATATCAGAGTGGTGCACCAGCCGAGGCTGCCACTGCCGAGGCCCTGTGGCAGTTGGGCTCGTTCATGGCTGCTATGGGCTACCAAGCTGAGGCTTGGGATTGCCTTGGCCAGGCTGGGGCCCTATATAGCCAATTAGCCCTGGCCCTTCTTCCTGAGGCTATCGAACCTCGGGGCCGCTCCGAGCTCAGCCAACAGCAGCACTACTACGCTTACCGTGCAGCCGCCCTGGCTGCCCTGGCTGAAGCTGCCGCCATCCCCGCGGATGAACCTGTCTCTGCAAAGTGTTCTGCGATGTTCGCCGCTGAGATTCGCGCCAAGCTCTTGCAGCTCCAAAGAGGTTGGTCCGGACTGGCCCTCGCTGAAGAACCGCCCGCGATATTGACCACTGCCGGCCATGCCTTGCGGATTGTGCAGGACTTGGCCGAAGCAAAGGCCTATGCCCAACCAAGGATGCGCTTCTGGTGGTGGTATTATCCGCCGGAACTTTCTCAACGACAGCTTTCCGCTCCAGGGCGAGGACCCGCACGTCCGCCCACAAGCTCACCCAGGTCCAGGGACTCTTCGCGGCGGCTCAAGCTTGAATACATCGAGACTCAACAGCAAACCACGCCTGGCCGGCGTTCCCAGCCCCGCCGCCCTGCTCCGACCGGGCCTATTGACCACATCCTGCCCCCAACCCCCGGTGGTAGGCTCGGATTGTAGTAATCCCCCGCTCAAAAGCCGCAAATATCTTGTCCCGGCAATCTGTGGGCTGGATTATGCCTGCCCAAAGCAGTATTCTTATCTACCTTGATACAATCTCAGACACACGCCGAAGCTCGGAGTCTTGCCATGGACCAAGCCATCGCCAAAGCTCAGGCCCTGATTGAGGCCTTGAATTACATCCGCAAGTTCCGCGGGCGAATCGTAGTGCTCAAGATCGGCGGAGCGGTAATGGATACCCCGGCCGCCTTGGATGGTCTCTTGGCCGACGTGGTCTTCATGGCTACGGTGGGTATGCAGCCCATCGTGGTCCACGGCGGGGGCAAGGCCATATCGGCGGCCATGGCCGAGGCCGGCCTGGAAGTCAACTTCGTCCAGGGCCAGCGATACACCGACGAGCGGGCCCTGAGCGTGGCTGAGCACGTCCTGGTCAACCAGATCAACGCCCATATCGTCCAGACCATCGTGCAGTCCGGAACCTCGGCCATTGGTATGCACTCGCTGGCCAGTTGCGTATTGCTGGCCGAGCGACTCTTTCTCGAAGGCGACCACGGCCAGCGCATCGACATCGGCCTGGTCGGCCAGGTTACCAACGTCCAGAGCCAGGTCCTTTGCGCCCTCTGTCAGGCCGGTACCATTCCGGTGATCGCCCCCATTGCTCGCGACCGCTCCGGTGGAAAGCTAAACATCAACGCCGACCTGGCAGCCGGAAAAGTTGCTGCCGCCGTCAAGGCCGAGAAGCTGGTCATGGTTTCCGACACTCACGGCGTGCGCACCGTCGCCGATGACCCCGATTCGCTCACCCCCAGCCTGACTGAGCAGCAGTTGCGCGACTTGGCCGATCGCGGCGTCATCTCCGCCGGAATGAAGCCCAAGGTCCAGGCCTGCCTGGATGCCCTCGACGCCGGCGTGGGCAAGGCCCACATCATCGACGGCCGCCTGGACCATTCCTTGCTCCTGGAGATATACACCGACAAAGGCGTCGGCACGCAAATACTCAA
Organism: Actinomycetes bacterium; assembly: GCA_030614915.1. GTDB lineage: Bacteria > Planctomycetota > Phycisphaerae > JAACET01 > JAACET01 > JAACET01. The sequence goes on from JAUXAG010000011.1 coordinate 59,592, forward strand.
GTAGTGGTCTTGACGCTCTAGTTTTTGGGAGTGAACCAGCACAGTGAAAGAAGAAAAAATAGATACCAAGAAGGTTATCAAACAATACGACAAGTATGTGATCGGCAACTACGGCCGATTGCCGTTGGTCCTCGTACGCGGCCAAGGCAGTTATGTCTGGGACGCCGACGGCAAGCGTTATCTGGACATGTTCCCCGGATGGGCGGTCAGCGGCCTGGGGCATTGTCCCGAGCCGGTGGTCGAGGCCATTCGCAAGCAGGCCGGCCAGCTGATCCACATGGACAACACCTTCTACACCGTCCCCCAGGGCCGCTTGGCTCGGCTGATCTCCAAAAAATCTTTTGGCGGCAAGTGTTTCTTCTGCAACAGCGGGGCCGAGGCCGTCGAGGCCGCCCTCAAACTAGCCCGCCTCTACACATCCGAAAACAAGTACCGCTATATCACCGCTCTGAACAGCTTTCATGGGCGGACCTTTGCAGCCGTTACAGCCACCGCTCAGCCAAAGTACCACGAGGGATTCTCTCCGCTCGTGCCCGGATTCAGCTATGTGCCCTTCAACGATGTGCCTGCCCTGGAAGAGGCCTTTGACGACGAAGTAGCCGCCGTCTTGATCGAGCCCATCCAGGGTGAAGGTGGCATCAATATCGCCAGTGATGAATTCCTGATCAAGGCCGCCGAGCTTTGCCGGCAACACAACGCCGTGCTCATCCTCGACGAGGTCCAAAGCGGTATGGGCCGAACCGGAAAATGGTTCGCATATCAGCACACCCCGATCGAGCCGGATATTATTACTATGGCCAAGTCCCTGGGCGGAGGCGTGGCTATCGGCGGAATCTGTGCCAGCCCTCAGGTCGCCCAGGCTCTCAAACCCGGCACTCATGCCTCTACTTTTGGGGGCAACCCCTTGGCCGCCGCCGCTGCCGTGGCCGCCATAGAAATGATCGACAGCGAGGGCCTCTTAGCCCGGGCCGCCGAGTTGGGCCGACACATTATGAGCCGCCTGGCCGCCACCAAAGAGAAGTTCGATTGTATCAGCGATCTCCGCGGTCGTGGTCTGATGATCGGCATAGAACTGGACATCCCCGGAGCCGAGCTGGTCAGCGCCTGCCTCCAGAAAGGTCTGCGGATTAATTGCACTCACGAGACGGTCCTGCGTTTCATGCCACCCCTGACCGCCACCGAAGAGCAGATTGACCAGGCCCTGGATATCCTGGAAACTGTCATGACCGAAAGCGTCCCGGCCATTCGTTCTGCCGCCGGCGCTGAGCCTTCTGCCGGAGCTGACTGATGAGCCGACGGGACGCTCGCCGAGCCGACCAATTGCGTCCGACCAAAATTACTAGAGGCTTTACGGACTTGGCCCCCGGCTCGGTCTTGATTTGCCAGGGCAGAACCCGCGTTTTGTGTACTGCCTGCTGGGAGCCGGGCGTGCCCGAGTTCCTGCAGGGCAGCGGGCGAGGCTGGCTAACTGCCCAGTATGACATGCTGCCCTCGGCCACGCCCCAGCGCCGGCGGCGCAGCGGGCGCAGCGGCAAAATCGACGGACGAAGCCAGGAAATCCAAAGGCTCATCGGTCGAACCATGCGCTGCGTAGTTGATATGCCCCGCCTGGGAGAAAACACCGTCTGGCTGGACTGCGACGTACTCCAGGCCGACGGTGGCACACGAACTACAGCCATAACCGGAGCCTACGTCGCCTTGGCCGACGCCCTCTCCTGGGCTCGCCGCAACAAATTTCTGCTCGAAGATGCCTTGACCGTTGCCGTAGCTGCCGTTAGCGTGGGCATCGTTGGCGGCAAGGTTTTGATGGATCTGGACTATGCCGAGGATTCCGCCGCCCAGGTGGATATGAACATTGCCATGACCTCGGCTGGTGAGTTTGTCGAAGTGCAGGCCTCTGCCGAGGCCGCTGCCTTTAGCCGCGAGCAACTCGACAAGATGCTCCGCTCCGCAGCCAAGGGAATCCGCCGCTTGTTGGCTTCTCAGCAAACTGCTCTAGCTCAAAGGCTCAAGCGAAAAACCAAATGACTGATAAGACTAAATACTTCTCTAAACTTGTTCTAGTTGGCGTTAGCGCCTGTCTTTTGTTTGCAGTTGTCGGCTGCATCTTTGGAACTCCCGGTAGCCCCAGACCCTCTGCAGTTGTGCCGGGGCAAGTTCCAGGACCTCCCGATTGGGCCAACTTCACCATAAGCCTGCAAAGGGTTCAAGACATTACAGATCAGAGCCTGGCCGGGGCTCGCCAAAGTTTGCAGCGAATACGAAAGCAAACTGGCTGGCGGGATCTGCACGTCCTCCAAACCGATTATGCCAGCGTTGTTTGTCGGGGTTATTTCAGAAGTTTTACCGACAAGAAAGCCCAACGAATGCTGGATCAGATCCGCAGCTACAAAGACTCCCAGGGCCGCCAGCCCTTCCGGAAAGCCTCTTTTGCCGCACTGCCCCGCGAAAGAAAGCAGATAACCGCCGGGCCTCCCCAATGGGATCTTCGCCGGGCTCCAGGCAATGCCAGTTTGTGTATCGGTTTTTTCATTAACGATGAGCTCTGTAAGGATCGGCTGACCGCCGCCGTAAAAAAGGTCAAAGACTTGCGAAACCAGGGCATCGAGGCCTGGTACTACCATGGCCAAGACCGTTCCGGCGTCTACGTTGGCCACTTCGATGCCGGCTGGGAGTTGGTCACCACCGGTAAAACAAGGGACGGGAACTTAATCAGGCGGCTGAAGTTCGTGACCCATGATCCTCAGTTCGCTATCCTGCGCAAGAAGTTTCCCAAGTATGAGGAAAACGGCCAGGTCCAGAGCTACATGGTCGGCAAAGGCCGGGTTTACGAGGCCTCCATGCTGGCAAGTATTCCAAGCTTCGGACAGGAAGTCACCGACGCGGAGGTTGGACTTCACTGAAAGTTTCGGCCTGGCCGAACGGTATCGCTATTGAAACAAGTGCCCAGAATACTCCTGGCTACTAAAAACCGCGGCAAGTTACGGGAGATCCAGGCGGAGTTGGCCGACCTGGCTCTTGAGTTCGTTTGCTTGGCCGACCTGGACCCTTTGCCCGGGGCCGTTGAATCCGGGCCAACCTTTGCCGACAACGCCGACCTCAAGGCCCTGCACTACTCGACGCTTACCGGCCTGTGGACCCTGGCCGACGATTCCGGCCTGGAGGTCGACGCCCTCGACTCTAGGCCCGGCATCTTCTCTGCCCGCTACGCCGGGCCCGATGCCGACGATGATCGTAATAATGCCAAACTCCTGGACGAGCTTACAGACGTTCCCGACGAAAAACGAAGCGCGAGGTTTCGATGTGCCATGAGCTTAGCTGTGGGGGGTGAGATTATCGCCCGCAGTGAGGGCACGATCGAGGGGCGAATCACTTTCAGCCTGCAGGGACAGAATGGCTTTGGTTATGACCCCTTGTTTTACGTGGCCGAAAAGGGCTGCACCACCGCCCAGATGCCGCCCGAGCAGAAAAACGCCATCAGCCATCGCGGCCAAGCCATCCGGGCCATGAAACAAATCTTACTTCAGGAGAAGTTTAGATCATGATTACCACTCTTGCTTCGATCCTAGCTGCCACTGACATCGGCTTTAGTATCTTCGAGTTCGGTATGTTGGCCTGCTTCGGACTCTGTTGGCCGGTCTCCGTTTACACCTCCGTCAAGACCAAGAGGACCGAAGGCAAGAGCCTGCTTTTCATGCTCATCGTCTTTGTCGGATACATTTCTGGCGTCATACACAAGGTCTACTACAACTTTGATTTTGTTATTATTTTGTACATATCCAACCTGCTTCTTGTTTTGGTGGACATCGTGCTCTACTTAAAATACTCTCGCCGCATCGCCCCGCCACCAGCCACACTCAATTAGCTTTTTCAGCGGATGCATTAGGGTTTCCGACCACAGGTCCCTACGGGAAGGACGCTACGCGTTATCCTTGCTGTCATCCCTGCGCAGGCAGGGATCCATCTTATATTTAGCCCCCAGGTTTATCCTGGGGGTTTCTTTAGTATTTAGCCCCCAGGTTCCGACCACAGGTCCCTACGGGAAGGACGCTACGCGTCACCTGGGGTCTCTTTGTTTAGCCCCCAGGTTCCGACCACAGGTCCCTACGGGAAGGACGCTACGCGTTACCTGGGGTCTCTTTGTTTAGCCCCCAGGTTTATCCTGGGGGTTTCTTTAGTATTTAGCCCCCGGTTTTAGGGCCCCCCAATCGAGGGTCCCATCCGCCCATAAATCGGCGGATGGGTGCCCGCGATATTTCGCGATTGGGGGGCCCACCGGGGGTCTCTTTATCTGTCATCCCCGCGCAGGCGGGCTTATCATCGCCTTAGCGATAATCCAGTTTTTCATGAATCAAGTATTGATTTGACTGGCCGCCCTATTTAGCTATAATATACCTTGCCCCGCCTCGTTGTACGTGGCGGCCGTTGATTTGGCGGTATTGTCCTTTGGTGATTTATGCCCATTTACGAATACATCTGCAACGATTGTGGACAGGCTTTTGACAAGCTTCTATTTAGCGCCGCAACCACGGCCAAGGTCGCCTGCCCTCATTGCGGCTCCAAGAAAACCACCAAGCAGCTCTCGACCATAAACGTCGGGTCATCCACCCCCGAGCCCTGCAAGGCCTGCCCGGCTCCGGGCCCAACTGGAACCTGCCCCGCCGGCGGTATGTGTAGCCAATTCTGAACAGACCAACAAATGTTTATTCCGTTACGCGCTGGATTCGCGCCCCCAGGGCGTTGAGTTTCTCCTCGATGCGTTGATAGCCGCGGTCTATGTGATATACTCGGCGGACCTCGGTAGTGCCCTCGGCTACCAACCCAGCCAACACCAACGCGGCGCTGGCTCGTAAGTCCGAGGCCATCACCGGTGCCCCCACCAGTTTTTTGACTCCGCAAACCACCACGGCTGGGCCCTGCTTGCGCAACTGGGCTCCCATTCGCCCCAGCTCGCCCACGTGCATGAAGCGGTCTGGAAACACCTTGTCGGTCACTACGCTGTTGCCGTCAGCCAAGCAGAGCATAGCCAGCAATTGGGCCTGCAAATCCGTCGGAAACCCCGGATACGGCTGCGTCGTCACATCTATCGCCCTGAGCTTGCGACCCGTCTTGACTACCACCGCACCAGCTTTCCCATGTCCGCCGCCGCTGATCTTTTCCACCGTAACCCCGACCAGCCGCAGATTAGCCGTTACCGCCATCATATGATCCAGCTGACAATTCTTGATCGTAACCTCACCTCTGGTCATACCCGCGGCAATCATAAACGTCCCCGCTTCTATCCGATCCGGGATCAGCGTATGCTCAGCCCCGCCCAGCCGCCTGACACCTTCGATCCTGATCCTTGGCGAGCCCTGCCCGCTGATCCTCGCGCCCATCTTGTTAAGAAAATCAGCCAAATCCACGATCTCCGGCTCACAGGCAGCCGACTCGATCACCGTTACCTCCTTAGCCAGACAAGCTGCGCTCATCACGTTAGCCGTGGCCAGCACGCTTGAGCCGAACGGCCCGCCCAGGAACAGCTCCCGCCCTTTCAATCGTCCAGCTCGCAGAGAGATATTCCCCCCCCTGGTCAGTCTGTACTGGGCACCCATAGCTCGCAGTCCTTGAAGGTGCAGGTCGATTGGCCGATCCCCTATGGCGCAGCCGCCCGGCTGAGAGATCAAGGCCTTGCCTCGCTTGGCTACCAGAGGACCCATCACACAGATGCTGGCTCGCATCTGACGCACCAGGTCATACCGGGCCAAGTGTTTCGATTCATCCTCCACCTGGACCCGCAAAGTGAACGGATCATTCTCATCCCGTTGGACCTTCACCCCCAGCTCGCCCAGCAGTCTGCTCAGCCGGATGATATCCACCAATCTGGGCACGCCGTGGATCACCGACTCTTCATTGGTCATCAGGCACGCTGCCAGGATCGGCAAACAGGCGTTCTTTGAGCCGCTGACTGTAACCTCTCCCCTGAGCTTCGTTCCGCCTTCGACTATCAGTTTATCCATCCGTCTTACTCCCGCTTTACTCAGACCTCTCGCATCACGCCTCAGACCTTACTACTCTGCGAAGCGGCGCTTCGCTGCGAAGCACGAGCAGGCCTCAAGCCTTTTTCTCCCCGATTACCACTCGTTCGTGTCCTTGCAAGTCCCGCACCGTCCGCACTTCGCTCAGATAGCCGGATTGCTCCAGCAGCCCTCGCGCCGCCTGGGCCTGTTCGTGTCCCAGTTCCATTAGCAGCTTGCCCCGCTCTGCCAGATAGCCCTCGGCTCCATCGACAATTCTTCGATGCACCGCCAGGGCCTCGTCCCTCCCCAGCAGCGCCACTCGAGGCTCGTACTCGCGAACCTCGCGGGGCAAGTCCGGTATTTCTTCGGGCGATATGTACGGCGGATTGGAAACGATAAAGTCAAAACCGCCCGGACGCTTGCCCTCCTCGCTCAGGGCTTCAAACAGATCTCCTTGGACGAATCTAATACGTTCGCCAAGTTTGTGCTTCTGGGCATTGTCTTTAGCCACCGCCAGGGCCGACCCGGATATGTCCGTAGCCACCACCTCGGCGTGGGGCAAATTCTTAGCCAAGGCAATAGCTACGCAGCCCGAGCCTGTGCCTATTTCCAGTATCCCCGGATTGGCAAAGTGGCTGGTTCGGCAGATATTGATCATCTGTTCTACCAGCAGTTCCGTTTCCGGCCGGGGTATCAGAACGTCCGGGTTCACCGAAAATTCCAGCGAGTAGAAATAGGCCTTGCCCGTCAGATAGCCCACCGGAACCTGCTCGGCTCTAAGTTTTACCAGTTCCCGAAAGCGGGCCACCACCAGCTCCGGCACCGGCTGCTCGAAGCTGGTATAGAGTTGAATTCGCTCGCACCCCAGGGCATGGGACAGCAGCAACTCAACCGACAAACGGGCTCCCTCTACGCCTTTGTCCTCCAGATAGCCCCGCGACTTCTCCAGAAGCCGCCCCACAGTCCAGACCTGCTTTAGCTTGCGTTGGCCCGACACACCGCACCTGTCCCGTCAAAAAGTGTGTATGACATACCTCGCCCCCTCGCTACTATCAGATAACATATTAGCTGGCCAATGGCAAGGCAAAGCCGTGTCCAGCCCTCGGGCCAATCCCGCTCCGACCAGTCTTCATTCCTCCTCAAGACCGGCGCCGTCCCTGGCAGTGGCGTCTAACAAGGCCCATTCAAAACGGCAGTTTCGCCCTTGGAAAACTAATCTCCTCGCCAACGGCCGGCGGAACGAACGGCTCGAAATGATCGTCCTTCCATCTTAGCCAGCGCAATGAAGGGTCTTCCAAAGAAACCCCAAACCGGAAACTAGCCTCCATTACTCGGCCATCATCGCTCAATTCCGTTACTTCAACAGTCATCCCGCTTAGCTCGATCCGTTCGCCCAGGGCCAGGGGGTGATCTGTACTTCGGAACATTTTATCGAACCACCGCCCTAAATATCCCCTCTTCAGACGTACAAGCAGTGTTTGGGCGTCTGGCCGACGGATTGTCTGTCTGGATAAAGCCGATGCAAGGGTCCTCATTCGGCGAGGAAGCGGTTGTTCGTTCACCGCTCTGGCGCTCAACATGTACAGCAGATGGCCGGGCGCAGGATGGTTCAGAAAAATCAGGTCCTGTTTCTCAATCGAAGAATCCATCTTGCCGAGCCCATGACAACTCTCCAGGAAGTACTGCGGGCCCATCGGCCACTTCGCACGCACATACAGCAGTACCGGCGAGCCCAGCACGTGGATTACTACAAGTACTATCGCCAGCAGGACCGTCGGGACCCGTCGGCTCAGTGCGTAATTATCCCGCAGCTGCACGCTTTTAAACACCCAGCTCAGATACTCGCTCAGCAAGCCCATCGCACCGATACCGACGAAGAAGAGCTGCCGATCCTGCGGACTGCTCGCACATGGGGCAATGCTGGCCAGGATCATTCCCAACACCCAGAAACGAGCTACTCGGCTTGCCTTGAGCAGAGGACGAAACAGCACTGCCAATAGTACTAGTACCATCACGCCGATTAGCCAAACCCAGTGCAGGTTCTGCGGAGAAAAAATACTGAATTCCCCCGGAGGAATTGCCCACTGTCCCAGCAGCAAAATCGGCACGCGCACAGGCAGCACAAACAAGAAGCCAAGCGGATCCGCCAGCGGATCCGTATAGATGCCCACCCCTTCGACCCCGTAGCCTTGGTACCACCAGAGTACTCGCCAGACACACACCACCAGCACATACGGCATCAGCCCCTTGAGTCTTTGCCCGGCAGGCCCACGATCCAGCACAAGCGCATAACCCAGCAGATAGGCGCAAATGCCGATACCGGCCTCAGCCGACAGCAAACTCATGCCTAAAAGAATCGGCCCCAACGCCGCACCGGCTCGCCAATTATCTCGCCGCCAGCGATCCTGAGCGAGCAGGGCAAGAACCCCAAACAACGTGGCCAATAGTGCGTTGCGGTTAGCCAAAAAACCCACCGCCGTGCCGTGCGAATCATCAAGGGCGTAGAGCAGCCCCGCCAATCCAGCTGCCGCAGCCACGCCCATGAATCGCCGGTATAGCACTGTTGTGCAGCCTATCAGTGCTCCAAACCATAGCAGGCTCTGAGCGTGCATCAGTCCCGCCCGATTAGGCCAGAGCCAATAGTCCAACACATGTGTCATAGCAGCCAAGGGCCGCCAGAATGCCCATCGAATTTTCGGATACGTCCACCACGGAATCCAGCCGGCGTCCATCATCCGTTCGGTCCGTGCTGCATCCCCATCGAAGAATCGCCATATATCCGGCGGGACGGGTAGCAGCTCACCATACTCGCTCGAACCCATCATCGCCCAGCGTTGCAGGTGATCTTCCAGGATCCACCCCACCCCCAGCGACGGCAGGGCAAGGCCCATTGCCAGTATTGCCAGTACAATCGGCAAATACCGCCAAGTCAACACCGCATCCAGCAACCCCGCCAGACCACCGTCAAGCCCTGTTGCCTGAACCTCTGCCTTCATTTGCATTTCCCGGACAAATCGGGCTGATACCCAAGAAAGTTTAATTCACAACAGCTAGATTATCAGTGCTGAAGCTCTATCGTTTCTCCAATGGCCGGTGGGACGAATGGCTTGAACTGGTGATCCTCCCAGTAGATCCAGCGCAACGAAGAATCTTCTAAAGGAACCGCAAATCGAAAGGTAGCCTCCGCCGGTCGGCCATCATCCGTCAATTCTGTTACCGTAACGGTCATCCCTGTCAGTTTGACCTGCTCTCCCAGGGCCATGGGGTGGTTTTTGCCTCGGAAGAGTTGGTCGCACCAGCCTAGATATCCGCCTAGATATCCGTATTTGGGACGGATGGTGAGTGTTTGGACATCAGGACGGTGTATTAGCACTGATGGTATCGCTGGGGCGAGAACTCTCATATGGCGTGGCACCGGCTGGTCATTCAACTCCCTCATGCAAAGCAGAAAAATAGTGGCTAACGCTGCGGGCTGATTGACGATGACCACGTCCTGCTCTTCAACCGCCCCACCGGCCATGCACTGAGCGTAGTAATCTTTATCAGGAGTCCATGGACCAAAAGAGTACGCTGCGCGAAGTGGCAGAAGAATTGGGGCCGCGATCATATGAACAAGCACCAGGACTAGTGCAAAGGAGACAGTAGCGAAACGCCGAATTAGATTACGTGGCTTGAGAGCTGATGCGCCAAACAGATCGGCCAATAATTGTGCCAGTAATCCCATCGCCCCGATGCCCACGAAGAACAGAAGACGATCCCAGGCCAACGTCGCGCAGGCAGGAACCACAGCCAGTAGCATTGCCAATGCCCAAAAGCGTGCCAGCCGACTGCGTCGAAGTAAGGGGACTAATATGGTGCCGATCAACAGGACAATAGCCAGAGCATACAACCACATAGTCGTTGCGTGTCTGGATGTGAGAGTTATTAGACTGCCGATTTCCGCGGGAGGCAAAAACCATTGGCCCATCAACAGAAGAGGAGCATATTTGAGAGCTGATCCTGCAAAACGGGTTGGGTCATTTATGGGATCGATATACCAGCCCATACCCTCGACGCCATAACCCAATTGTGTCCAGCTAATCCGCCAGACGAGGACAACGGCAACGTACGGGACCAGCGTTGCTAATCGCCGGCTCCAAGAGCCGCGATCCAGAATAAGCGCATAAGCCACCAAGTACGCGCAGATTCCAACGCCGATTTCAGCCGAGAGCAGGGCTGCCGTCAGAAGAATTGGGCCCAGAATCGCACCGGCTCGCCAACCGTCCCGCCGCCATCGATCGTGAGCGACCAGGGCAAGAACCCCAAACAACGTGGCCAATACTGCGTTGCGATTGGCCAAGAAACCTACCGGGATGCCATGGGCGTCATCAATGGCGTAGAGAAGCCCCGCTAATCCCGCTATCCATGTGAAACCCATAAATCTTCGATACAACAACGCCACAGCCGTTACCAGTAGACCGAACCACACAATGCTTTGAGCATGCATCAAAGCAGGGCTCTCAGGCCAAATTTGGTAGTCCAGCCAGTGAGTTATCGCTGTCAAAGGACGCCAGAATGCTCCTTTTATCTCTTTGAAAGTCCACCAGGGCAGGAAGCCGTGGTCCATCATATGAGCAGTATGTTCTGGATTACCGTCAATGAATCGAAAGATGTCCAGGGGGGAGTGTACAAACTCGCTGACGCTGCCCCCGCCAAGTATTACGCTACGATGGAGATAGTCGTCCATGAACCACCCCACATTCAGCGACGGAAGGACAAGGGCCATCGCCAGTATGGCCAGCCCAATCGGCAAATACCGCCAAGTCAACACCGCGCGCAAAAACCTCGCCAGAGCACCGCTAGGCCCCGTTTTCTGAACGTCTGCTCTCATTTGCATTTCCTGGATGAATTACACAGCAGCGTGCTCTTCCCACTGCAGTTAATGATAGCAGTCGCCACCTTTCCCGTCAACGAGCCATTCATCTGGCGTGCTGTGTGTTGCCGTTTTGCACACCTATCAGGATTATTGCTGGAAAACGAGGCAAGATCAGGCTATTCTATGGCCTCCAAGATGAGGCAATATTCGCAGAGTCGAGGCATCCATGTTTGAGAAAGTAAAATCCCCTTGCGATTTCATCGCCGCCGAGCACCAGGTTCTGAAGTTCTGGCAGGAGACGGACGCCTTCGAGAAGCTCCGCGCCAAGAACCGCGGCAAAGAGCCCTGGTCCTTCCTGGACGGCCCCATCACCGCCAACAACCCCATGGGCGTGCACCATGCCTGGGGCCGAACCCTCAAGGACGTCTTCCAACGCTACTTCGCCATGACCGGCCACGAGCTCCGCTACCAGAACGGCTTCGACTGCCAGGGCCTCTGGGTCGAGGTCGAAGTCGAAAAGGAGCTCGGCTTCACGTCCAAGAAAGATATCGAAGCCTACGGCCTGGACCGCTTCGTCGAAAAATGCAAGCAGCGGGTCCGAAAATTCTCCCAGGTCCAGACCGACCAATCCGTCCGCATGGGCTACTGGATGGACTGGTCCGACTCCTATTTCACCATGAGCGACGAGAACAACTACACCATCTGGGCCTTCCTCAAGAAGTGCCACGATCGCAACCTCATCTACAAGGGCACTGACGTCATGCCCTGGTGTCCGCGCTGCGGCGTCGGCCTGAGCCAGATGGAAATGCACGAGGGCTACAAATTCATCCCTCACCGCGCGGTTTTCATCCGTCTGCCCTTGCGCAACCTCGGCCCCGGCAAGCAAATCCCCACCGGCCAAAAACATTACCTGCTCGTCTGGACCACCACCTCCTGGACCCTGACCGCCAATGTGGCTTGTGCCGTGGCTAAGGATTTGACCTATCTGAAAGTCCGCGGCCCCGACGATGCCATCTACTATTTCGCCGAGGGCTGCCTCGACTATCAGCGCCTCACCGAGGACTTCAAAAGCAAGGATTGGCCTAGCAACGTCCCCAAACTCTCAACCATCAAGCACATCTTCGAGCAGCAAGGCCGCTGTGAGATCCTCGCCAAGCTGAAAGGCTCCGAGCTCCTCGGCTGGGAGTACGACGGCCCCTTCGATGAGCTGCCCGCTCAGCAAAAACCAGGCGGCCTGCCCTTCATCGACAAATCATTTGCCGAAAAAGGCGCAACCGCCGCCAATACCCATCGTATTATCCATTGGGATTCCGTCCAGGCTGGCGAAGGCAGTGGAATCGTCCACATCGCACCCGGCTGCGGACGAGAGGACCACCAATTGGCCGTCGAGCATTCCCTGCCCTGCCTCGCACCACTGGACGAATCCGGTATTTATATCGAAGGCTTCGATTGGCTCACCGGACGAGACGCCGCCGACCATCAGCTCACCACCGAGATCATCGAAAACCTCAAAGCCAAAGGAATGATGGTTGAGCTCGAGCGCTATCCCCACCGCTATCCGCACTGCTGGCGGTGCAACACCGAGCTGCTCTACCGGCTCGTTGACGAGTGGTTCATCAGCATGAGCTGGCGCGACGAAATCATGAAAGTCGTCGACGATGTCCGCTGGATCCCCTCCTATGGCCGGGACCGCGAAATGGATTGGCTGGCCAACATGCGCGACTGGATGATCTCCAAGAAGCGCTACTGGGGCCTGGCCCTGCCCATCTTCGAATGCACCTGTGGCCATTTCGAAGTCGTCGGCTCTCGCCAGGAACTCCAGGACCGCGCCGTCGATGGCTGGAAAGAATTCGACGGCAATTCCCCACATCGCCCCTGGATAGACGCCGTAAAGATTCGCTGCGAAAAGTGCGGCCAAACCGTCAGCCGAATCCCCGATGTCGGCAATCCCTGGCTCGACGCCGGCATCGTCCCCTATTCCACCGTCAAGTACCATAGCGACCGCGATTACTGGAGCAAGTGGATCCCCGCCGATCTCGTCCTGGAATGTTTCCCCGGACAATTCCGCAACTGGTTCTACGCCCTATTGGCCATGTCGGTGATGATGGAAGGCAAAGCCCCTTTCAAAACCCTCCTCGGCCACGCCCTGGTCCGTGACGAGCAAGGCCAGGAAATGCACAAGTCCCTCGGCAACTCCATCGCCTTTGAAGAAGCTGCCGAGAAGATGGGCGTTGACGTGATGCGCTGGAGTTTCTGCCGCCAAAATCCAAGTACCAATCTGAACTTCGGCTACCAGGCCGGCAACCAGATTCGCAACAAGGTCTTCAACACCTTCTGGAACGTCTACACCTTCTTTGCCAACTACGCCCGCCTGGACGGTTTTGATCCTGCCACTGCCCCAGTCCCCATCGACAAGCGTCAGGACATCGACCGCTGGCTGCTCTCTCGCCTCCACGATTTGACCGCCCTGGCCAACCGCTGCCTGGCTGATTTCGATACCTTCACTTTTCTCCGCCGGGCTGAGGTCTTCTTCGAGGACCTTTCCAATTGGTACGTACGCCGAAATCGCCGGCGCTTCTGGCGGCCACGCTCTTCGGACGACACCGACAAACTCGCCGCCTACCAGACCCTCTATCAAACTCTGACCACTCTGGCTAAGCTCCTGGCTCCGATTACCCCCTTTGTCTGCGAAACCATGTATCAGAACCTGGTCCGCTCCTTTGATTCCAGTGCCCCAGCCAGCATCCATCATTGCAATTATCCCCGCCCCCAGGACATCCCCCACGACGACACTGTCTGCCATGAAATGGACGCAGCTATCGCCGTCGTCTCCCGGGCCCTGAGTCTGCGGGAAAAGCACAGCCTGCGTGTCCGCCAGCCGCTGAAGGAGCTCATCGTAAACTCCGACGACCAGCGCACCGCCAGAGCCCTCAGTAATTTCCGCGATCATATCCTCGATGAGCTCAACGTCAAGACCCTTACCGTTACCAGCGATTTGGCCCAGCGGCAAAAGCTCAGTATCAAGGCGAATTTCAAGACCCTCGGCCCAAAGTACCACCAGGACCTCAAGGCCATCTCCGCTTGTTTAGCTCAGGCCGACCCCGCCGCCATCGCCGCCGGGGCCGAGGCCGGCCAACAGATCACCCTCGCTGCTGACGCCGGCCAATCTTGGACGCTCACCCCCGAGGACATCCTTATAGAAAAATCCTGGCCCGAAGGTCTAGCCGTCGCCGAGCCGCCAGGCCCCATGATTGCCCTGGACATCCAGATCACCCCCGAACTCTTCCGCGAGGGCTTGGCTCGCGATCTGGTCCGGCACATCCAGCAGATTCGCAAGGAGATCGACCTGGAAATTCAGGACCACATCACCGTTACCTACGCCACCGACAGCCCAGAAGTCAGCCGGGCCGTCGCCGAGCACGGCCAATACATCTGCAGCGAAACCCTCTGCGACAACCTCACCCCCGGCCCCACCGACGACGGCAAGGCAATCACCATTGCTGGCCAATCCGTAACCCTCAAGGTCGGCCGAGTGTGAGATACTACAGTCTGTCATTCCCGCGCAGGCGGGCTTATCACTGCTTTGGCGGTAATCCATCTTTGTTTGTTATTTTTTGTCTGTTTTCTTCCTTCGTGTTCTTCGTGCTTATCAGAATCGATCAGTTTGAGGAATTAGAAAAATGGCTGATATCAAACCGATACGTTTGGGCGTGTTGCTTTCCGGTTCCGGCCGAACCTTAGCCAACATCCTCAAGCTCACTGCCGCCGGAGAACTTTCCGCCCAGGTAGTCACCGTCATCAGTTCACGTTCCACCGTAAAAGGCGTGCAGATTGCCCGCGATGCCGATTTACCCTGTCATATTATTCGTACCAAGGACCACCCGGATGTGGACCAGTTCAGTGCTGGCATTGTCGAGCTGCTCGATGCCGCCAACGTGGACCTTATCATCCAGGCCGGTTGGCTGTGTTATTGGAAAATCCCCGACCGCTATCTGGCTCAAGTTATGAACATTCATCCCGCTTTGCTGCCTTCGTTTGGCGGCAAAGGCATGTGGGGCCATCACGTCCACGAGGCCGTCCTGGCCGCCGGCTGCAAGGTCTCCGGCTGCACCGTTCATTTCGTCAACAACGAATACGACAAAGGCCCCATCATCCTCCAGCGAACTTGCGAAGTTGCCGAGGACGACAACGCCGACTCTCTTGCCGCCCGCGTCTTCGAGCAGGAGTGCATCGCCTACCCAGCCGCAATCCAGCTCTTCGCCGAAAACCGCCTGCAAATCATCCGCAATCGTGTCAAAGTCTTGGCCTCATTAGGCTAACCAATGATGACCTAGCCGAACCACCAGCCTCGTCCGAACCGCGATCGTAAGGGAGCGGAAAATCGACGTCAGATTAACGGTACGGACGCGGAAATTGATAGACCGGTGTATGCCGTGTAAAATCTGACGGATGAGAAAACCCTATTAATGGAAGGACCAAACGTATGAGCAAACGTAACAAAGCTATCGGAGACAAGCTACCGGACGCCCTAGTCCCACCAGCCAGCGAAAATCGGAGCATTGTGGGTGATCTAATTAACTTCCGAGGAATGGTTTACGCGCCCATTAACGAGCAAGGCGTGGTGTTCCTCTTCGGGAAGGTCATGGAAGATCTCAATATGTACGTTGAAGAAATAAAGTCGGGCTTTCCAGATTGCATAGCCAGACGGTTCGTGGGAACGGGCTGGAGACGGGTGAGACTGGAGTTTGAGTTCAGTTCGAAGAACTTCAAAGATCATGGACACGATCCCACCGCCTGTGACATTGTTATCTGCTGGAGCCACGACTGGACCGATTGCCCCTTGGAAGTCATCGAGCTTCGAGAAATCATAAAGGGATTGGAAAACTGGTCAATAGAACGTCCGGGGGCAGGCAAGACCGATGCGAAGGAATCTCTAACGGCCAAGGAATGGTTTCAGAAACACCGAGTTAGGGAAGGAATCGAAAATCTTTTTGAAAAGATGGTCGAACAATTACAGAGCCTCAACGAGGAGGTGTTCTATAAGGTCGGGTCTTCCGCCGTGAGTATATACTGTCCCGAACGGGTGATGATATATGTCTATCCAAGAAAGGCTGGTATACGCCTTGAACTTTTCACTGGAAATGAACCTCTGGGTGAGGTGAAAACGCTGAATAGCGAAGGTAAACCGACCAAATGGGGAGCCCTGACCCTCCAAAACCAGCACGACGTCGCGCGAGTGTTGCCTTGGCTTTCTGAGTCAATGAAGAGGATCAAGGACGCAATATCGCGAAATGAGAATACCTCTTGGATGACCAAGATCGAGAATGACGTGACCGGCGCTGTTGCGAAGCTGGAGAAGGACAACGGTAAGCCCTTGCCAAAACGCAAGCGTAATCCGAACCACAACTGCAAGCCGAACGGTGACCGTTAGGGAGCGGAAGCTATGGCCTCCGGGACGGATGCTGGCGCCTCGTCTGCAAATGCTCCCGGCCCGAATGTCGGGGGCGTTAGAAGTGAAGAAACCCCCGGTGAAACCGGGGGATAAATATAGCATGATCCACAGAACCTTTATGCACCTGCCATAAAGTGTGGCGTTGCCTCTCTGCGCAAAAGCTGCTAGCATATCTGTCCAGTCGGCTCGCGTGTAGCCTAAAGCGATGTAACGGACCCTCTTTCTCTGCGCCCGGGTTTACAGGCATGAACGATTCTGATACATCTTCAACCTCACAGCCTCAGCAGGAGCTTAGCCGAGCCCCTAAGCGTCGCCGCAGACGCCGTTGGCTATATCTTGTTGTTTTGCTCGTGCTGGCCCTGGCGGTCCTCGCTTATGCCCTGCTGCCTTGGCTGATCCCCACGGATTGGCTCAGAAGCCGGATCGTCGCTGGAATCCAGGACCAGTTCGGCCGATCCGCCTCGATATCCTCAATCGAAATATCCTGGTCCCGCGGCATCATCGTCCGCGACATCACCATTGATCGCCTGGAGCAATTCGGCCCGGGCTTTTTTCTAAAGGCCTCCCGCCTCCAGTTGGACTTTCGCCCTTTGCGCCTGCTCTTGCAGCACCGCCTGGGCAGCGTACGCGTGGATCAGCCGCAGTTATGGATCGTCGCCGACGCCGCCGGCAGATTGAACCTGACCTCCCTGCCACCACTCGACACCCAGGAGGACGCATTTGAGCAAATTACCATAACCAATGCGAATCTGCAGTTTGTCGATCAGATTCACGCCCGCGAAACTCACCTGGCTATACCGCAGATCAACATTGCACGTGATGCTCGCAGCGGCCAATATACTTTTATCGCCCAGGGCGCCCCGGCCAAAACTACCGGCCAACCTCTCTTCAGCCTGCGGGCTAATTTCACCCCGCCCGGCAGCGGACCCGATCTGCAGGATATTCCGGTCAGAGGATCGGCGGAGTTGCTTTGGTCGGATTTTGATTTGGCCGCCGTACCACTGCCGCGATTGTCCAAAGTGGACTGCCAGGTCCTCAGCGGAACCACCAGCGGCCGGGCCAGATTGGAGCTTTACTCACAGGGCCGCGTCGAACTCTCCGAGTGCACCGCGGGAATAGATAAGCTCCGTCTGCAAGTAGCTCAAGTTTCCGAGCTGCCTCAAGCCACGCAGCAGCCCTCCGCCCCGGCCCAGATATCCATCCCTCAGGCCCGCTTCGAGCTCCACGGCTCCTACGAGTTTGTCTCCGGTGAGCTGACCGTCCAGACCCTCAGCGGGACGCTTGCCGGCCTGGATTTTAGCTCATCGTTACAGGGCCGATTCTTCCCAGCCGAGCGAACCTTTGCTCCCAGCGACGCTTCACTTGCCCTTACGCTCCAACCCAGCAGACTCCGGGAGCAGTTTCCCTTTTTGGATGAGTTACTTTCTGAACATAATTTGACAATCACCGGCTCCAGCAGTCTGGCGGTGGATTTCAATCAGAACGCCAGGATCGATCATCTGAGTTTTTCGATTGACGCTTCCGACACCGGCCTCCATGTGCCGGCTCTACTGCACAAATCAGCCGGTTTGCCTTGCCGAATGAAACTCTCCGCTCTCATTGACCACAACACCGCCAGCTTGACCCTGGATGAGCCCTTGGAAATTGAGTTGGCCTCCGGCCGTTTTTCACTGGATATGAACTTGGCCCAGCCGCTGCGGATGGCATCTTTTCTGGACCTCCTTATTCGGCCCACGGAGATTATCGAACTTGGCGCCCGGCAGTGGCCCCAGGCGCAGATCGACACCAGCTTGGAGATTGCCCAACTCAGCGACCTTATGCCCGTCTTTCCAGTGCTGGCCGGCGTGCTCTCGGGCAACGGATTCACCTTGGCTGGGCCCCTACATGCCGAGTTGCACTTAGTGCCTCTGCCGGCTGATGACCCAGACTCCCCGAGCCAGCTGACCGCTGCCGTTTCTCTACCCGCTCAGAGTTCTCTACAATGCTTGCCCTATTTTAGCAAGCCGCCTGGTGAGCCCCTGGATCTTTCATTTGCCGCTCGCTTGGGCCCGGGCAGTTCACGCTTGGATGACCTGCACCTCTCCTGCAAGATCGGCCAAGCCACCCTCTCCGTAACCGATGCTTTTTGTGCCCTCCAGTTTTCACCTGGGGACTGGGCCGATTTTACTCCTTCGCTGTCAACTGCCGGCCGGTTTCGCCTTGAAAACTCCGCAGTCTTGGCCCAAGCCCTGCCCGCACTGCAAGGGCTTAGCTTGGCCGGTGATTTAGTCGGCCGATTTGATCTCGCCTTTGACCCCCTGGTAAGTTTGCGTCTGGCCTTGGCCTTGGATGCTACCGACTTGGCCTTGCGTGTACCTGCAAACCTCGATATGGCGGCCGGAGATCGTTCTGAGCCTGCTGTTTTATTTCAGAAGTCCGCCCTTACCCCGGCCATGCTAGACCTGCAGTTCCAGCTCGACTTGCCGGCCGACAACAACCCCCAGGCCAAGCCTCTATCCTGGCTCGAATTCACTGCCGGCAATGCAGCCACTGCTGCCTTCCAGGCCAAGTTGAACTGGACGCTTGGCGACTCGCTCGGCTCGATTGAGCTCAATCACCGACAGCTCCCAAGCAAGGATGGTTTCGGTTTTGATCTAGCCCTTTCAAAAATTGACTTGGACAGCTTGGATGAAAACTTCCCTTTGTTGGCCTCGGCTTGTGAGCCTTATCAACTTGCCGGCAGTGTCGCTCTGAAGCTCAGCGGTCGGCTCAGCCCCGAACTGTCGCTCGAAAGCCTGGATTTCGCTGGGGATTTCACCGCTGCCCAGTGCGTCCTGCCGATCGCAACTGGCCAATCCAGCCTGTCCAATCCACCCGTTATTATGCGAAAATCAGCCCAACTGTCCCTCACTCTGCAAGCTCGCCTCAGCGCCGAAGATTATGATGAGCAAGGCCGCCGACGCCTCAAAATCGAATCCGCCCAGTTGAACTTTGTCGGCTCGCAATTGAATCTTGCCGGCAGTGCCCTCTTGGCCGGCCCCCTCGAGAGCCCCAGCCATAGTCTTATGCAATCCGTTTTGCGATTTGAGCCATTTATCTCGGCCCAGTTCGACGCCGACGGCACTGTCGTTTTTGATGCAGATCTTTTCACTTTGTTTCCACCTCTGGAGGCGGTCCATCGTCGAATGGCATTGACTGGCCTTGTGAATTACAGCTTCCAATTTAGAGCTGAGCCCGGCCAGACTTACTTGGCAGCTAAACTCAGGAGCGGTTCGGAGCCCCTGAAGGTGGGCCCATTTGAGTTTGTCAAGGCAGAGAATCATCTGCGGTTATTCTTCAAGCCAGACACCGATGAGTTGGCTGTATCTGGCGCTTCGCTGGAATTGAACGTGCTGGAGTTGAATCTTTTCGACGAACCGCTGCGATTATCAGCTGAGTTGGCCCTAAGCCAAAGTCAGCTCGACGTCTCGGATTTGTTTATTACCCTGGGAGATTCCTCCGGACATTTCACCGCCCATCTGGAGGGCATCGCCACCGCCCCGGCCGGATATGTCAGCTTCTACAGTCCCCTGATTGACCAATCTCGCTTGGGGGATTTTGCTGCTAAGTTATCTTCCTTTGTGCAGCAGCAAATCGGCGGGCAGAGCTGGGCCCCTGATGATCAAGCATCGTCGGCCGCGGATGAATCGCCTGCTCGCGAGCAAGCCCCCCCCGTCCTGCAATTACCCCCTATGGATATTACTTTCCGGGCCGAGTGTGATAAGTTTCTCGTTAGCCTTCCGGATGTTTCGGCAAAGTTTATCCTCCAGCACCTAACCTTTGATTCCCAGCTGACTTCTGCGTCCCTGACGGGCCGGTTCGCCATGGCTGTCAACGGCGGACGTCTCGGCGGCGAACTCAGCATCCTCTTTGACAAGCCCGGTTTACCCCTCTCTTGTCGCTACGAGGCCCTGGACCTGATGGCCGACGAAAACATTGTTCCTTTGGTCTCACAGGTCTTTCCAAACATGACCGTTCAGGGAACAATAACCGAGTCCCGCAGTATCACAGATTATTATATTCTCAGGGGCAAAGATCTGCCCCCCTTCCCCCAGGAGCGGGGCCTAACCATCCTGCACGACGGAATGGTTGTAGGGCCTACCGCGCCCCGCTGGGTTATCTATTGGTTTCCAAAGCTTTCGCTTACTGAATATCCTTTCGAGGTGGCCCACAATGTTTTCAGCAGAGACCCCAAGAGCGGACGCATGAGAAACGACATGGTTTTCCTCGGCAAGGGCAAATACAACATTTATATCACCGGCAAGACCATGGCTGATAACACCACCGATTACACCTTGGGTGTGGATATGTCTCCGGGCTTCGTGGGCCTTGAACAGCGACACACCTGGAGGCAGTCGCGAGTGCCTTTACTCAGCTACACAGGACAGATTGTTGACCACAAGTGGACCAGCCAAACAGCGAACTTCACCTGGCCTACGCGGGCTGCCTGGGATATTCTTATCAAGAATAATGCCCTGAGAACTCTCATTGAGCAGCGCCGCCAGGCCGAGTAGTCGGCTGATATGACCACCGCTCTGGCTCCGAGATACATATGTTTGCCGTTGGAACCCAGGCACAATCTACCTTACCACCGGACCGCCGCCCGACTAAACCACCCGCGCCCCTGGCCCCATTACGGGCCGTTAGCGGGCCCTTCTGGCGAGGAAGAAATCTCCGCAGATTCCTGCTCGTTCTCGTTCCCTTCGCTTTGGCCTGCGCCCTGATCTACAAGATACTTTCCGGGCAATGGCTTGATTTTTATCCGTCCACTTACGCCCCCTGGTCGCTCGGTGGATCATTTCTGTTTCCGTTGAGCATTTTCCAGACACCCCACCAGGTCCTGATCCTGGGCCTGCTCTTGAGTTTGCTGATCATCCTGCCCATCTTCGCCGCTCAAATATTCGGCGTAGCCCCGGCGGCTTTTTTCATCGCTTGTGTGTTTTGGCTGGGCCACCTTCCCATCCTGGCCCTGTTCTTGGCCGGGGCTGTTCTTCTGGCGGGCACCACGCCGCTGCTCAAACGCTCCAGGTTTTATGCCGGGCTTTTGGCCTTGCTGCCTTTGGTGATTTACCTCTTCTTCACCGTGCAGATCGTCCAGGCCTGGGCCGGCGCCGCTTATACCCCAGCCGCTGGTCCTACCCAAAGCTTATTGCCCCATTTGCTGACCTATCTGGTCGGTCCGACGGCCCTTTACATCTTGGGCCCGCTCTTTATGTTACTGGTATTCTTGGCCGGCCTACCCGCGGTACTGCGGCGAACTCGTTTCTATTCGCTTGTCCTGGTTGCTGTGGTTATCGCAGCTTACCTGGCCCTCAGCGCGTTTGTCTTGGCTCAACCGGGCAGATATCCCTCTGCCGCTCCGGTCTGCTCGGCTGCCGAGCTTGTTTGGCCGGAGATGACCTTTGCCGCCCGCGACTCCAGAGCGGCCTTGGTCAACCTCAGTCCGATTCAGCAGAGCTGGTTATACGCCCCGGCTCTGCTGGCCGTCTGCCTGGCATTACTTTTACTGCCGCTGCTGCTTTTGGCGGCTCGCTGGAGCAAACGGCCCAGTGCAGTATTGGCCTCGGCAACTACGGCCATTATTCTCCTTTCACTCTTGCTCTTTTATCCGTTGGTCGGTCCCGAGACGCTCGACTACGCTATTCTCAAGGCTCGTTTTGAGCCCGCTTCCGCTCTGTTGCGCGATTTTCCGGAGCTACCCAAATACAATCGTTATCTGGAGCAATATCGTCAGCCCAGCCCTTCCCCTACTTTGCAACAGTTGATCCGCAGGACTTTCAAGCGCATCATCGACGAATTTGACGAACGAGTCGTCCTTGCTAAAAGAGCCTGTGGACATTTCCTCGAGGATTACCCGCGTTCACGGCACAAGCCCCACGTATTGTATATGAAGGCCCTGATCCAGGACGCCCGCCTCGACCGCCAACGTCTGGCCCGTCACGGCCGGATCTGGGTTTACTATAACTGTCCCTCCCCTCAGAGCAAAGCCGTCTTGCAGCAGTTGCTCGAGGAGTTTCCTGATAATGTCTTGGCATGTCCCGGCGGTTTGCAGTTGGGACGCTTGTTAGCTCGCGAAGGCCGTTTTGACGCTGCCTTAGTGGTTCTGGACCAGGCCCAGCGGGCCGGACGCACCTTCCTTGATGCCCAATCCACCCCGAATTCAGCCAAAACCTTCTCCAGCCGGATCGGCTTACCGCCGGCTGAGCTGATTTCCAGCGAACAAATCTCCACCTCGCTTCTCCGGACGGCTCAGTTGATCGAGCTGATCAGGACCAGTTACCACGACGCTCTCTACGGCTCTGAACCCTTGCGGAGATTTTGCACCAAGGACCCGCTGAGCCCTGATTACGTCGAGCAGATCGAAGCTATCCTCGCCGAGTTCCCCGACGCCTTAGTAGCCGATCATATCCGTTTGCAGATCATTCTTTCTCAGCCGCCCGCTCAGCAACTTTCTCTGCTCGAATCTGCCATCGCCCAGTTTACCGCCGGCTCAGCCGCTAAGGATGCTCTCTTTCACTTAGCTCAATTGGAGATGACTCTAGCCGGCTCGGACCCGCAGAAGGCCCAGCTTCGCCGTCGGGCCGCCGAGCATTTTCGCCGGTTCCTGGACAAATACCCCCAGGCTTATCAGCTGCAGTTGGTCAAGGATCAGCTCGACCGTCTGGATTTACTGACCCTCCCTAGCCACGAATAAGAGCAAAAACCTTCAATTTTCAAGACTGACTTGATATCATACTAGAAATGAGCCTTAGCGGCGTAGCTAAGCAAGGATATATGTTACATGGAAAATCCCAGCTAAGGAGTCTTGAAAATGACAAGGACACATGAACAGCGCAATAGGAAAGGTTCATGGACCAAAACCCTCGCGATTCTGGTCTTCGGTTGCTTGCTGATTCCGCCCGTCGCCGCGTCTGCCGAATCCGTTCTGCAGGGGGGACCCCATTCCAGCCTCCAAGTCGAGCCAACATTCAAATTTGTCGTTATCGGGGATACCCGCACGGGGGTCTCTGTGTTTGAGCGATGCATAGCTGAAATCAATCTCCTGGCCCCCGACCTGGTGTTGGACGTTGGAGATCTAATCCCGGGCTACAGGGAAGATATACGACAAATCATAGCTATGTGGGATGAATTTGACGAAAGAGTCAAGAGATTCCGGGTACCCTTTGTAATGGTAGCCGGTAACCACGATATCTGGGGGCGAGACTCCAGGAAGATTTACGAGCAGCGCTACGGCAAAACCTACTTTTCGTTTGATCATAAAGGTGTACATTTTGTTGTGCTAGACTCAGAGGCCTTCGATGATAACGACAATATTCTTAATCGCATAGATGAGGAACAACTCAAGTGGCTGCAAAACGACTTGGCTTTACACCACAACGCCCGGCTGACGTTTGTTTTCCTTCATAAACCCTTCTGGCAAGGCCCGCGCTTTGATCAAGACGCTATAGAACACTGGTTCAAACGTGTCCATCCCATCCTTGCAAAGCATGGCGTTTCTGCCGTATTCGCCGGCCACTACCACATTTATGCGAAATTCCCTCCAGTCGACGGCGTGCATTACTATATAACCGGCGGTGGCGGCGCAGGGATTGGACCGGATCCCACCATGGGTGATTTTCACCATTATTGTTTGCTGACCGTAAGTGGCAACGATTGGAAACTCGCCGTTATTAAACTTGGCTCGATCGAACCCGACATAATCGTAACGGCTGATCCTGATCTTCAGGCACTAAGAGACAGTGTGACTGTCCCTGAAATCGTAGTTCCCGAATCCGCCGGTACTCTACCCATTGAGCTAACCTTTGCTAATAGGAAGCCAAGAAGTCTCGATATAACGGTACGACCGAGCGACAGCCCTTCCTCACACTTTCGCATCACTCCGGATCACCTGACGGCCTCTGCAAAGGGCAACGAGGAGGTACATTTCAAATTCACGACCGCCATCGATCCTGAACATGCCTACCCCGTGCCGCAGTTCACTTTTGAAGTACGCGACCAAGGCAAGAAACCCCTACTATTTACCTGCGCAGTTCCCGTCAAAGCACATCGTACGACGACTTGTCGCAAAACATTGGCCCCGCCGCATGTCGACGGCAAGCTTGATGACACCGCCTGGGCAACCACTGCGCCCCTCTCAGCCTTCTTCACCCCACGTGGCGATCGCGAGACCAGCTTTCCCACCCAGGTTCAGTCAAGCTACGACTCTAACAATCTCTACCTCGCTTTCCGTTGCCAGGAACCTAATCTTGCAGGTCTGGTCACCAAGGTCTCATCCCGCGACGGCCCGGTTTGGGCGGATGACTCAGTCGAAATCTTCATCGACACCAATCTCGACCGCAAAACCTATTACCAGTTCGCGTTCAATGCCAAGGGTGTTGCCTACGACAGCTCGGGTACGGATGAAAGGTGGAATGGCCAACATGAAGTAAGAGCCAGCCGCACAGCGGATGCATGGACCCTGGAGGTCGCCATCCCCTGGCGGACAATTGGCCTGAAAGCTCCAGAACCAGGCACAAAACTGGGCCTGGAAATTGTCCGAAACCGTGCACAAGGCCCCCCCGAGCTCACGCAGTGGTCCCCGACCTTTGCTTCAAACCACGTTCCCACGCAATTCGGAACGATGATTTTCAAGTAACTAGAAGTCATCCCAAAACCTGCTTTCGCAGCAGAAATTGGGGGTTTGGGACGGCTTCTAAGTGCTTTCTTGTTAATCAACTCACTTCCTCAGGCTCGGCCCGTGGAAGGCGAAGCTGGCGGGGGGTAGAATGTAGGGCGTGGCACAGTTATAGTGCTGGCTGAGCTTGGTACATAAAATGGGGGACAGGTCAATACGGAGAATAGATTATGGTATTTGCAAAGAACAGATCGAGGAAAGCAAAATGGGTAATTGTTCCGGTCACTGTTCTGGTATTTGTTCTGTTTGTTGGGGTGGGGCTGGGTTTGGTGCATTATATTGGCCATCGGGGCCTTCGCGAGATGAACAGCCTGGGTGGCATGACATGTGCCATTGGCGCCTATATTTGCACGCACGAAGGTGCCTTTCCCGGGTCTTTTCAGGATCTGGTGGACTCAGATATAGTCAGGCCCAAAGGTGAAGGCTGGTTCTATGCGTGGAAAGGGGCAATGGTAAATTTGCCTGACTTAGATGCGCACTATTATGATGGACCGCGATTTCGGCCTGAGAATATAATTGTGGCGTGGGGATACGAATACCGTGAAGCGGATACCATGCCGCTTGTGATCCATAAGAAAATTCGTGTCACAGGTGAGGGGATGGCGATGACTAGTACAAAAAGGTTGCGTAGCTTTATGAAGCAATATAGGAAAGATAAAAAGCTTCGGCCAGAATAGGCTATTACTTCCTGCGCTGGTGCACAGCGGTGAGCGAACCTGCACTCTACATGTTCGAAATGCAGGCAAGTTAGTTGGCCCATTTGATTTCAACACTATGAGTGGTGTAGTGGGCCTGGTGAATCTCGACAGAGCTAATCCTCCATGGTATATTCTTAAGGTCCAGGATTGCTGGTGGTATGTACGAAAGGTAAAAAGCTATATAAAAGATTCTGGACCCTACTACGGAAAATAGATTATGGCACTTGCAAAGAACAGATCGAGGAAAGCAAAATGGGTAATTGTTCCGGTCACTGTTCTGGTATTTGTTCTGTTTGTTTGGGTGTGTCTGGGTTTGGTGCATTATTGTGGCCATTGGGGCTTTCGCGAGTCCCAAGGCATGATTGGTATGACAAATGCAATTGGCGTCTATATTTGCACGCACGAAGGTGCCTTTCCCGGGTCTTTTCAGGATCTGGTGGACTCAGATATAGTCAGGCCCAAAGGCGAAGGCTGGTTCTATACGTGGCGAGGCGCAATGGGAAATTTGCCTGAAGCACATGGGCACTGGCTCTCTGATGGACCGCGATTTCGGCCTGAAAATATGATTGTGGCGTGGGGATACGAATACCGTGAAGCGGATACCATGCCGCTTATGATCCATAAGAAAATTCGTGTCACAGGTGAGGGGATGGCGATGACTAGTACAAAAATGTTGCGTCGCTATATGAAGCAATATAAGAAAAATAAAAAGCTTCGGCCAGAATAGACCATTACTTGCTGTGCTGGTGCACAGCGGCGAGCGAACCTGCACTCTACATGTTCGAAATGCAGGCAAGGCTTAGTGGTTCATGACACTAGATTCTTGAATAGACGGAACTCTGCCTAACGCACTGACATAGAGAGGATTATGCCGATAGAAGTCACAAATTTCAAAAGTCATGAACCACTAATCAGGGATGATAATATGAGCGAACAAGGTCGTCCTATGCGCGTAACCCTTATCGGCCTGGCCTGGGTCATTCTTGGCGGGGTCATGTGTTTTACCGCACTCCGAGCTCTCCTTCTCTCCGCTTTGACTCAATCACAGGCACGGACTTATTGGGGAATATCAGAAGTCTTCGAGTTCGTCCCCGCGTTCCTTCCGTTTCGGCTGGCCAGTGGTTTTGGTTTCTCCCCTGTGCTCCTTCCGATTCAGCTGGGCATTGGTATCCTTGGCGTAAACTCCGGTGCCAATTTTCTGAAACTCAAGAAACGGGCCCGCAACGTTCTGGAAGTCTTGACGTGGCTACTTCTCATTTTCGTCGTCGCTCATAGTATCTTTTGGACCTCTAGCTACTTGTCCGATATTCCGCGATACGAATCTCCGGTATTCGCTGTCATGGGCATAGTTATGGGTCTATTGGGCATTGTAATCTATGGAGTCCCCCTTGGAATCATGGTTATGTACCTAAGGGGGAATAAAGTCCGGGACGCAATGCAATGATCGGCTATGCTGGATTAACGGGCGGACAAGCCTCTTGAGAGTAAGGGTTTTAGAGAATTAGGTTCATAAATATATTCTTGCGGAAGAAGAAACAATGTCTTTTTCTCCCGCCAAAAAAACAGCCCTCCCCCACTGTCTCAGGCCCCCTGGCAGGCGAAGGTGGCGGGGCATAGAATCTAGCCCTACAGACACCATCTAGCTTTTGTGAGTTTTAGCTGGTTTTTTCTTGGGCGTTTTCTTCGGCAGTGTCGCAGGGACCGTCATCCTCAGCCGCGAGAATCTCTTCAGTCGGCTCGTCCTCTTTGGGCGCACTTTCTGTTTGTGGACGAAGCTCCGCGACCTTGGGCAAATCCAGCAGGCTGTTGAGCCCAAAAACCTCCAGGAATTTTCGCGTCGTGCTGTAGAGCAACGGTCTGCCAAGCTCCTGGGCTCGGCCGACGATCTTGACCAACCCTTTTTCCATCAGGTTGCGCATCATGTCGCCCGCGGCCACTCCGCGGATGGCCTCCACCGTTACCCGCATGACCGGCTGCTTGTAAGCCACGATGGCCAGCGTCTCCAGCGCAGCCTGTGAGAGCTTGCTTTCCTGCCGGGTTCGTAGCAGCTGTTTGAGCCAATCGTTGTATTCCGGCAGAGTTAGCATTACATACCCCCCGGCGATTTGCTCGATGTGATAAGCCGAGCCTCGCTTACTGTACTCGCTGTTGAGTTCCTCGATCAGCTTGCGGACTTGCTTCGCATTACCCGCACCGGCTACCTTGGCGATCTTGGAAGCCTCCAACGGCTCATCGCTGGCAAAGAGGATCGCTTCAACCACCGATCGCAGCGTTATTTCCTGCTGCAGATCGTCGGCCACCAATTCGACCTCAGCCCGTTCAAGACCTGCTTCGGTTATGCCTTCTGTGCTCTGGTCCTGCTGTGTATCCTGTTCCTGACTCATACCGTCTAGCTTACCCTTTCAGAGCTCTTTCGTCCACCACAAATTCCATTTTTGAATTTCCACAGGATGCTACGCATTGATTTGTCATTTCCGAAGGACGCTTCGCGTTGATTTTTGCATTTTGCTCTTTTATTTACCTCGTGATTTGGCCCGGGTGAGCCAATCAATCAAGGGCGTAAGAGTGTTCATCACCAGCAGGGCACTGTAGGCTCCCAGCGGAGCCATCGCCCAACCGCCGTATATCCGAGCCACGATGGTCAGTACACCGGCGCCCACGCCGAAGATAATCTGCCCGCCCAGTCGTATCGGCCGAGTCGCCATATCGCCTGCCAGGAAGAAGGCCGCCAGCATCAGTCCACCGCTGCACAGATGGAAGCTCACGTAACTCAGTCCCACAGCCAGCAGACGCCACCAATCGTCAAACCCGTTGGCCGCCCCGGCCCGGCTCATCCCCGACAACGCCGGAAGCCACACCAATTCACCGCTCGGGCCCACCGGCAAAGGCAGCACTGCTGCACTGACCGCCGCCGCTGCCAGGAAGCTCACCGGCAATTGCCAGCGGACGTAGCCCCGGTAGATCAGAAAGAGCCCGCCCAGCAAGATAGCCACCACCGACGTCTCACCTAGGCCCCCTCCGGTGCAGCCGACCACGGCGTCGGCCAATGGCGGCAGGGCCAAATATACAACCTGTTCCACTGCCGATGGACCCGTCCCCGACGCGGAGTTTCTAATCTGTCCCTTGCCTAATTCCTGCAGTATCTGCACCGGGCGATACAACTGCCAGGCCTGGGCAGGCTCTACCGGAACTGAAACGCACCAGCCGCTGTAGTCGTTTGGCTGGAGTAGCTTACTGCGATCTTGGCCGAACTGATAAAATCGAGGCTCTTGATTCCTGGATAGATCTCCTACCAACAGAGCGTTATTGCTCAGCAGCAGATACTTTTCCCGGCGATCACCGCCCAGGTATTTATCTTTCCCAACCATCCCCACCTCAGCTTGAAACAGAAAATGCACCGCCAATATACCCACCAGTGCCGGATGCCAGATATAGTGCCCCATGCCTCCGAATATCCACTTGCCCAGCAGGCTGGCTATTATTGCTCCGAGCACCGCGATCCGCAGCATTAGCCCCATCTCGCTCATCACCGGCAGGCTCAGCCCCAGCAGCAGCCCGGTCAACACCGCATGAGGCAGCGAGGCCGGATTGCGCGAACCGGCCAATCGACTCAGGGCCAAGTCTATAGCCACACAGGTTCCCACCGACCCAGCCAATACCATCAGGCTCGACCAGCCGAAAAACGCCGCACTCACTACCACCACCAGCCACAGGGTCCCCACCTGCGTCCAGACAATCCTCCGCCCGCTCTCGCCGCTGTAAAGATGCGGCCCGGATTTGATTTTCATTCTATTTCGCAATAACTTTCCGCCTCAAATATCAGGCTTAAGGCCTGAGGCTTGAGAAATCAAGAAGCCAGCCCCGTATGTAGCGATTTTACAAGACCCGCCAGAACACGCGCAGTTTGCTCGTAAAGATTCTTGAGGTCCGAGTTCTTTTGCTGCGGGAGGTAGCTGAGCCGACCAGACAACTCGATGTAGTAGCCAAGCTCGCGCAGGGAACCAAAAGAAATGCTCAAGAAGTTGCGGTATTCTTTCAAGGTTTGCCGGGCACAACCTTCAACGATGTTGGCTGCCACGGAGACCGCCGCCCGTCGCATTTGAGAAGTCAAGCCGAATATTTCTTCGTTTGGAAAAGCTCGAGTGGCTTTATAAACCGCAAAGACCAGATCATTAGCCAGTTCAAAGGCCTTTAACTTCCTATGGTCTCTCATAAAGGGTAATGCTAAGCGAATCCACAGGCAAACTCAAGCCTTAGGCCTTTCTGCCCCACGCCTCAAGCCTCAAGCCTCAAGCCTTTCTTCCTTCCTTCCTCAGGGACCACTTGCCCAGGCGTATCTTCTCCAGCAACGGCAAATGGCTCGGGCACACGTAGGAACACAGCCCACACTCGATGCAGTCTTCCAGGAAGGCCTTTTGGGCCTTGTCTACTCGGCCCGCTTCGATTAGTTGGTAGAGCCTTGCCGGCTCGAGTTCTGCTGGGCAGTCGTCGCTGCACCACCCGCACCTGATACAGGCCACCGGGCGCTGTCTGTCGACCTTGCTGAGTATAGTCAATCCCGTAATGTTTTTGGTGATTACGCCCTGGGGTTTTTCTCTGCCCCAGCCTCTAAACGGTCCGCCCAGGATATACACAGACGCCTCCGGCAAAAGCCCCACATGCTCGGCGATATCCTGCACCCTGGTCCCGATTCGCACCCGATAGTTGCCTATTCGTTCAGTTCCGTCCCCGCTGACGGTGATGACCCGTTCGGTTAGTGGTTTTCCCTGGTACCAGGCCTGGCTCAGAGCCCAGACGGAACTGGCGTTTATGACCAGCACTCCCGCCTCGGCTGGATCGCTTCCGGCCCGCAGTCCGGCATTGGTCAAAGTGTTAGCCAAAAGTGCTTCTTCATCCTGCGGATATACATCCGCCAACGCTGCCAAGCGAAACCGTCCACCCTGCAGGGCCTTGCCCATCGCCCCCAAGGCCTGACGCCGACCGCCGCAAAGTGCTAGAATACCCCTGGGCCCGGCAGATTTTTCCCCCCCCCCGGCTAAAGCAAATACCTCTGCCAGAAGCTCACAGCCTTGGGCGATCTCACTGGAGCACTCGCTCATCAAGCGGCTTTCGCAGGTTATCAGAGGTTCGCTTTCTACACCGTTGATTATTACCCAGCGCAGTCCTGCCTTGGTGGCCTTGCGGACCTCTGCCACCAGCGAGCCGCCCCCCAACTGCATCTGGGTTATACCTGCCCACCGCAGACACTTGATCAGCCCCTCGGAGTACACCTTCCACGACGGCCTTTCCCCAGCCCCCTCCGACTGCTTCTGGTCACTGGTGTCAATTATCA
This sequence comes from Actinomycetes bacterium, assembly GCA_030614915.1. Classification (GTDB taxonomy): domain Bacteria; phylum Planctomycetota; class Phycisphaerae; order JAACET01; family JAACET01; genus JAACET01. Next base: position 90,620 of record JAUXAG010000011.1, read on the forward strand.
TTGCTGGTTTTTGACTCCCGTCTGCCAGGGCTATCTGTTCTATTTGCCCCACTTGTCCCGATACTGGGCTATGCACGTTCACCCCGTCGGCGTTCGCCGCCGAGGCGATGCACTCGCCGCAGCTGACCTTTTGGCCCGCTTGGACAGTGGCCTCGGCCCTGCCGCCGGCCCCGTCGTCCAGGGCCACTTGAACTGTTGAAAACACTGGAATATCTTGGATCTCGAGACCTTCGCTCAGGCCTTTATCGTTGGGCAGTATTGCTCCGCCGGGGAATCCCTTGTGCCTGACCAAGCTTGTCTCCACTAGCTTTTGTCGGAATCTATTCCATGTCTGGGCCGGCGAAATCTCCCCCGGTAGTCTTGCGCCGCCGCCGCCGAGTAATGGGTTTGCCTTCCAGAAACAGCTTGATTTGCCGCAGGGCCTGTTTGATCCGCAGCTCATTTTCCACTAGGGCTATGCGCAGGTATCCTTCGCCGAGCTTACCGAAGGCCGCCCCCGGAGCTACCGCTACCTCTGCTCCTTCCATCAGGGCCAGGGCGAAGTCCAAGGTCCCCCGCCCGGCCAAGTGTTCTTGGGCCACCTTGGTCCACACGAACATCGACCCGCGAGGCCTTTCGTGCTCCCATCGAAGTTTATCAAGCCAGTCGCAGAGCACGTCGCGACGCTTCTGGTACACCTGCCCCTGCTTCGATACGAAGTCCTTGCATTCGCGCATGGCGATGATGCCCGCGATCTGCACCGCCTGGAATATGCCGTAATCGTAATAACCCTTTACCCTGGCCAAGGCGTCGATCACCGTGGCGTTGCCCGCCGCAAAGCCGATCCGCCAGCCGGCCATATTGTACGGCTTGCTCAGAGTGGTGAACTCCACCCCCACGGCTTTGGCTCCGGGAGCACTGAGAAAGCTCGGGGCCTTATAGCCGTCGAACACCGTTTCGCCGTATGCAAAATCATGCACTACAAACACACCCATGCGCTTGGCCAAGTCCACCACCGCCTCGAAGAAGCCCTCATCTACCGTCATGGCCGTCGGGTTATGCGGATAGTTGAGGATTATCATCTTCGGGCGCGGATGGAGGTGCTCCAGGGCGTATTGAATCCGATTCAGAAAGGCCTGGTCGTTACCCAAGGGCACGCGCACCACGCTGGCCCCGGCCAAACTGGCCGCATGAATGTGAATCGGAAAGGCCGGGTCGCCCACAACGATCAGGTCCCCGGGCCCCACCATCGCCAGGCACAGGTGGCTCAGCCCTTCCTTGGACCCCACGCAGGCCAGCACCTCCTTGTCTTGGTTCAGTTCCACCCCCCATTTGCTTTTGTAGTTTTTGGCTACTTCCCGGCGAAGGTTCGGCAGGCCTCGGGCGTCGGAGTAACGGTGATTGCGCGGATCACGAGCCGCCTCGCAGAGCTTCTCCACCACCGTCGGTGGGGCCCCGTCCATGGGGTTGCCCATCCCCAGGTCGATAATATCCACGCCGGCTCGGCGCTTCTGGTGGCGGAGCTCGTTGAGCTGGCCGAACAGATAAGGCGGCAGCCGAGTCAACCGCTCAGCAGGGATTATCTCGAACTTAGGCATTGCCCTGCACCTATACTAGACCGTACTCTTTCAGGACCTTGCTGAGTTTTTCCTTGTTGGCTGCGGACATCCGGCACATGGGCAGCCGAAATTCCTCGTTGCATTTACCCATCATCGACAGGGCCGTCTTGACCGGAATCGGATTGGTCTCGATGAACATGGCCTTGAAAAGTTTGAACAGCTTCTTATGCTGGGCCGTAGCCTTGCCGATCTCCCCTGCCAGCATAGCCGAGGTCAGCTTGCCCACCTCCTTGGGCACAATGTTCGCCGCCACGGAGATCACCCCTTTACCGCCCACCGCCATGATTGGCAGCGTCAGTGAATCGTCTCCGCTGAGGATGGTCAGATCGCAGCTGGCCGCGATTTCCGAGGACACGTCCAGCACCCCGGTGGCCTCTTTGATAGCCACGATATTCTTTATTTCCGCCAGTTGGCAAACAGTCTCCACGCTCAGGGCCACCCCGCAGCGTCCTGGTATGTTGTAGAGCACGATGGGCAGTCCCGACTCGTCGGCCACGGCCTTGAAGTGCTCGTACAATCCCTGCTGAGTTGGCTTGTTGTAATACGGATTCACCTGCAGAGCCGCGTCAACCCCGACCTTGCGGGCAAACTTGGTCAGGCGCACCGCCTCGCTGGTAGAGTTGGAACCCGTGCCCGCCACCACCGGCACCTTACCGGCAACTCGCTTGACCACTGCCTCGATCACCCGCTCGTGCTCGGGATGGCTCAGAGTCGGCGACTCTCCCGTTGTACCCATGGGCACGATACCATTCGTACCTTCGGCCAATTGAAAGTCCACCAGCTCATCGAGCCTCTTCCAGTCGATCTGCCCCTCTGTAAATGGAGTAGCCAAAGCCACCAGCGTTCCTGAGAACATGATTTTAGACTCCCTTGTTTTGAGGCTTGAGGCCTTTCTTCCTCTGTGCCTTTGCCCCTTTCTTTTATATTTAGCCCCCGGTTTTACCGGGGGTTTCTTCTCCTACTTTGTGCCTTTCTTCATCTGCATAATTTTCCAGCTAACTATCTTTCTGTATTCTCTGTATTGACATTTTTGAATTTTGATTTGTCATTTTACTATTTACAGTTTGATTTTTGATATTTCTTTCAGCGTCTGTCAAATCACCTTATGCGTCACCAGGTCCTGCACGTCCATCAAGCCTACCGGCTCATCCGCTTCGTTGACCACCGGAAGCTCGTCCACGCGATACTCTTCGAAGATTCTGGCCGCCTCCCAGCTCTGCGTACCGCTGCGTATTCGCTTGGGATTACGAGTCATAACCGTTCCGATGGGTTCATCCAGCACCGATTCGATGCCTTTTTCCAGCAAACGCCGCAGGTCTGCATCGGTGAATATACCGCTGAGTTTGCCCGCCTTGTCCACCAGCAGTATTGCCCCGCTGCGTTTGGAAAGATGGCTTACTTGAGCCAACGCTTGCCGAACGGTCAGATCATCCTGGGCTACGGGCAGATTGCGTCCTCGGTGAAAGCTCATCAGCTCATCCACTTTACTCAGGCGTCTGCCCAGCGAGCCTCCGGGGTGAAAGACCGCGTAATCCTGCTCACCGAACTTACGCATCTTCATTACTGTCATAGCCAGCGCATCTCCCAGGGCCAGCATGCAGGTCGTGCTAGTCGTCGGGGCCAGGCCCAGCGGACAGGCCTCGGCGATTTCTCCCAGCAGCAGGGCCAAATCCGCCTTGCGAGCCAAGGTCGAACTTTCTCGAGCCGTGATGGCGATTATCTTTACGCCCATTTGTCCCACAATCTTTAACAGTCTGTTTATTTCCTCCGTTTCTCCCCCGAAGCTCAGAATCAGCATAATATCCGACTTCTGTACTCGCCCCAGATCGCCGTGCAGGGCGTCAGCCGGATGCAGATAGTAGCTCAGGGTTCCCGTACTGGCCAAGGTAGCCGATATCTTTTGAGCGATGATTCCCGCTTTACCCATCCCGCTCAGGATTACCGCTCCTTGGCAGTCGTGGACCATCTGGGCCGCCCGGTCAAATTCCTCGCCGAGTTGCTCGGCCAAGTTCGCCAGAGCCTCAGCCTCCCCGGCCAACACAGCCCGGCCAAGAGCCAGAGCCGACTTCTCATCGGAGACGACCTGTTTGTCCTGAGCTTCCAAGCTTTTGCCCTCATCTTAGAGCCACGTCCGCCAGCCAAGCATACCCCCAGCCCGGGTTTATGTCCAGTCCCTTCCGTTTGCCTCATTTGCGCTCGCCGGGCGAGCGCTAGTCCTGTGGCGCCGAGCCACGCTCAATCCCGTCTTGAGTCAACTCCTGAAGTGCCAGGTCCGCTTGCCGGACAATCTCTGGATCTGACTCGGAACATTTTTCCAGAATTTGGGCCAATAATGTGCGCTGCTCAGTGGGCCCTCTCGACCTACACAACTCAATTATACGTGCACGCAGGTGAGCTCTGAGATGTCGCTCAAAATCTACCTGCGTTTGAGTTTTGCCGCCTTCCTCCTCTAGAGCCTTGTTACTACTCTGATCGGTGCTATCCACTACTGCCTCAGCAGGTATCGTGAAAATATCAATGTATTCAGTTACAGCCGTTTTTACATCGCGTTTCAGATTGAGTGTAAGACCGGCCAACTGGGCTTTGGCCATAAGAACCTTGTACTCGTGTCGGGGGTAATACCTTATGATATGTTCATATAATTTTATGGCCCTTTCAAATTGGTCCTTCCCCTTGGGATCATCTCCAAAGATGTTTGTCCATCCTTCGAAATGCTCTCCAGCCAGATAGGAGGCCAGCTTGAATTCTTCGCTTAGTCCACCGACATCTCCAGGCTTGGGCGTGCTGGCGATCAACTGCTCATATTTCTGCATGCAGTGCAAGTAAGGTGCGTCGGGATACCACTGGTTTTTCTCAACAGTAGCTCTCTTTCTTGCCTTGACCTTGTCGAGTTGTATCTGCGCTACACGGCGAGCTCCTTCCGAGAGTTTTGTAGAGTTCTTTGCAATTTCCAAAATCTCTATTGCGGTATCATCATCCAGCTCTTTTTCGACAACATTAGTGAGAACATGAGATATTCCATCCACTTTTTCTGAACCAGCTACTGCTTTTAGAACAAAGACAGGATCTAAACCGTCCTTTTGCAATTTGGCCTTATCCGCCTTTGCTATTTCGACCAATACGATAACTGCACGCCATCGCTGCCACTCAAGTGGTCCTTCTATCGCCATTCTAGCCGCTAACGCATAGCCGCTGTAATCTTCTAACTCAGCTAAAACGTTCGCCACGTTAATGGCATCTAGCAGGTGGTAGTTCCTCTTTCTATCTCGTTCTTTATTTTGCTCCTCAGTCAGACTCGGATCAGCTGGCACAGGTGCGCCTTTATTAGTCAACTGTGTTAGGTCCCTTCTCATTTGCTCGAGGCCGCTCTTATCCCCCAGAGTCCCCAGCAAATGAGCGGCAGTCCAACGAACCCTTGGCTTTGGGTCATTCAAAGCCTTTTTCAGAGTGGGTATGGCTTCCTTTCTAATTCGCTCAGTGAGCAACTCCAAGGCGATAAACCGAACAAAATAGCTTTCACTTTGTGTGGCTTCGATTATCTGCTCCGTAGTCTCGGTAGGATAGCCTCTGGCTTGAAGCTGCTTAGCTCTATCTGGCGGCATCACTCTACCTTCAGCGACAGATGCCAGAATCGCCAGTAGGGACATACCCAACGCAAAACTTACGAATGTGTTTGTTCTTTTTGTAGAATTCTTCATTTTCGGGGCCCTTTCAATAAGTATTGCCCTTTATGTTGACGTGTCTCGATTTACGTGCCGATACGAATGGGAGTCACAGCAGTGTTTCCGCAGAGCTAAGCCTGGCCAAAGCTCCATTCGGAGAACTAGCAGGCCGTCTTTAGCCCAGGACCACTGATGCCTCGGCTGATCTTCGCCTATGACAGTTGCGCAAATATACACCTTTCCCCTTTATAGTATAGACTAACGTATCACCAAGTTGTTCCCGCATTTCGAGATATTTTTCAAACTACGGCTACTGGCCCGGAAGCCTGCTACCATTTCGCTTGCCGGCCTGCTCAGCTAGTCGCCTGCTCGACCTGCCGAGTGTCTATTCAGCAGCTTCTCCGGGCAATCCACACCGCCAGCCCCCCCAGCAGCAGCACTCCGGGAAGTCCCAGCCAGAGGACCAGACCGGTAAGTTTTCGCGAATCGTCATAGGCCGTCTTCATTTCTTCGCTGACGTACACACTATGTTTTTTAGCCGCAATCTGCTCCACCCTCGGCCCTTCCCCAGCCAGATGTGCCACAGCCATCAAAGCCAAGTCGTCATTTGATGAGCCCGGATAATCAAACAGCGGAATCATTACTGGCTGGCCCATCAAGCTCTGTCCCCGCTGGATCGTTTTGTCCGTAAACATATCGGAATCGCCGACCACCAGCAATTTGCCGCCTTGCTGATCCACGTCATCTATGGACAATTTCTTCCTTTGCTTCGCAGAATCCAAATCTTCCGCCTCAGCCTTGAGCTTTTCGGCTATTATCATAAAAGGATAGGGCCCTCGCCGTCGGCTTGCACTTCGCGGCGCCTCGCCCGTATCATCGCTTGCCGAGTACTCCGGCGGCACCTGCAGCAATTCACTCAACAGATAATCGCTGACCTCGGATTCAGGATCTTTCTGCACCTGTCGCACGCCCTCAGCCACTATGAATTGAGCATGTTTGCCTCTGGCCTGCGACCATTTCGTCGTCCACTCAATTAGGGGATGACCCGGTTGCCAGGGATTTATCTGCGGAAGCTCTACGCCCACCAGGGTATGCACTCGCCCTTCACGGTCCATACGTACTGCCTGATTATCCGGGGCAATGATCCCGTATTTACCCAGCAGTTTACTTAGACCGCCGTCACAGCCGGGATTAATCGCCAGCAGCACCCTGCCTCCCTCGGCCAGGTATTTGTCAATCTTCTCAATTTCTTCGCCGGCCAATCGTTCCCGGGGCCCCAGGATTACCAGAGCCGCACAGTTTTTCGGTATCCCGCTCAAAACCTTGAGCTGCTCCGCTATGTAGTTGTGCTGTCGCAGGACTCGCCGCAGACGATAAGCTCGGCTAATTCCATCCTCAGCATCAAAGACCTTCGCTTCCCCGTGGCCTTCCATAAAATATATCCGCTGCATCTTATCCTGAACCAGGCGAAGGATAGCCCCGTTCATCTGCTGCTGGAAACCGCTCTTAGCTCTCAGAGCCAGAAAGTTCGCCGCCTGTTCAGCCAGCCCTGGAGAGTTATTTACTATATTCGTCAGCAGCTTGTAGGCCTGCTCCTCGGTCTTTGGCGCACGGTCAATCTGAGCCCCGAGGCGTTCGCGCCTCGTGCGCCAATTGGCTATGAAATCCCCCATTTTACTACGATCCGGGAACAGCTCAAACAGATCCCTGTCGTCCAGGATGTACTGCTGATCCCGATAGACTAGCAGTACTTGCCGATTGCTGTTCACATCGTGGAGATTAATTAGCCGTCCGATTTCGCTGCTGTCTTCGACCGGGTCCAAAAAACGATAGGCCAGCTTGACATTGCCCGGATGATTGACCGACTCGGCAAATATTCGCAGCTCGCGCTCGAGCAGATTCCGCCTGGCCGCATCATGTTGCCCCGCATACTCTGAACCCGAGATAATACAGTACACGTCCACCCGCTCACCGTCTTTGACCTGTTGCTCAAATATCCTCTTCGCCGCCGGGTTCAGCGAGAAGGCCTGCCCCGAGGAAATATCGATGGCCTGATGGTGTTTGATAGCCAGGTAATTGCCCGTTACGTTAATCATCAGCACGCATAACAGGCCCACCACGATGTTACCCATAGCCACCAGCCGCTCGCCCAGTTGGCCTTTGTAGTATCGCGGTATCAGCATAGCCACGACCACCACCGCTATCAGTACTGCCAAGATCGTCCGCAGGCCATCCCTGAAGTAGGCCCCGGCCAATAACCCTACCACCACCACTATAGGCCCGGCAGCCACCACCAACGCGAACCTGCCCCGGCTGAAAGTCCCAGCCAATCTGCTCCGGCAGATTGGTCCCCAGGCCAGGCCCATCAGAACTGCCGACCATACCAGCCCAGCCAGCTTAACCGCCACGCTACCCGCAAAATGTGTTTCCAGGAACCACAACATAGCCGCGGCCAGGGCCAGCCCCACCAATAAGTTCATCCAATCTTTGGAGCTGTAGGATTCGAACACGTTCCAGAATATCCCCTGCCGGTTGGCACGCAGGACGCAAAACGACAGGAACAGACTCAATGCCCACGTCGAGCCCATGGCAAAGAGGGTTCGAGAATCAATCGTACCACGAGCCGCCCAGTCCAGATGCGGCATCAGCGAGGTGTATTCGCTCCAGCCGCCGGCCGTTTTGCCCACCCCCACGAAACTGACGATATCGCCCAGGAAGATACTCACCCCCAGCACCAGGAAGACCAGCAGGGCTGCCACTATCTGGTGACGCACCAAACAGCTGCAGAGCAATCCTACACCCACAAAGGCCATCCCAATCAGCCCCAGCCCCACGTAGCTGCTCAGTATTTGCCTACCGTCCAGCTCACCAAAGGCCCCGTAAAGCCCCACATGGACCAAGCTCACCAGAATCACTAGGCAGTAGAATCCCCAGGCCCCGAGGAATTTGCCCAGGACTATTTCACTGTCCTTGATCGGCAGTGAGTAGAGCAGCTCCATAGTGCCCCGTTCGCGTTCACCGGCCAGAAGGCGCATGCTTATCACCGCCACCAGGATCAGCAGAGCCACCGCGAAGAAGTCAGAAGCCAAGAAGCTCCCCAGTGGTTGAATAGCCAGGGGATTATCCGGCCTCATTTCGGTCAGCTCAGCCATGCTGGCTATGAACATTCGGCCAGCCATTATCGCAAACCCCGCTGCCACCACGTAGCCCAACGGACTCAGCAGCCAACTGCTCAGCTCCCGCCAAGCCAGGCTCAGAACATTGCTCTTGCTCAGCCATCGGCCCAGGGCCCAAACCACGGCTAGACCCAGGGGAATCAGGAGTGGACAGTGTTGAGTGGTCCAGCCTGCCCAGCCGAGCCCTGCCATGATGGCCCCGATAGCCAGGACCACCGGCCACTTATATCTGCCTTTGCTCAGTGTTGCGTACACAGAGCCCAGGGCCAGCGTCCAGAGCACCACCTTGATTATGTCTAGAAAATGTCGGCCAATCCACGACGCAAGCCCTGACTCGAACTTCAAGCCCGCCGAGATGCTGAAGGCCTGCAGGATGCGCTCGCCCAAGAGGCCCACGATTACCAGCAGCCCAAGGACCACAGCAGCCACGGCCAGTAGAGCCAGCACCTTGGCAGTAAAACCGCCAATTCTACCCGCCAATTCCACGCTGCTCGGAACAGTCAACGACTTTTGCATATCTTTAGCCTCGTTTAGCCCCCAGGTTTATCCTGGGGGTCTCTTCACTTGTAACGCCCCCAGGCTGTACTACTCTGCGAAGCGCTGCGAAGCACGAGCGTCCTGGGGGGCGGTTTT
>JAUXAG010000026.1 GCA_030614915.1 Actinomycetes bacterium
GGGTGCCATCAAAGGTATTGGTAATTTGATTCACTTGAGACCCGCCGACCTCCGTGACCGTGAAGGTAACAGTAGTCTCGCCGTCGACGGTGTAGTCGGCCTCAAGCAGAAGCTCGTACCACGTGTCTACGCTGATACCCCAAAGCTCGTTGTCGCTCCAGTCCGCACTCGTATCCCCGCCCTGGACCAGGGCCATCTGTACACCGCTACTATAGTTCCCTATCGACGCCCTGTACATAAGTTTGCCGCCATACTGGCCAATGTCGCCCAATTCCTGAGCATTGAGGAATATACCCCCCATTATAGTGTTGAAGCCAAATGTGTCGAAATAGACATCTGCCTTTACTCTTGCGAAGTCTTCACCCTCGTGCTCTTTAGCACTAGCAAAGGCCCCATCGTAGGATGTCTGAGTTCTCTGAGCTACTTCTTTCGAGACTTTTGTGTGTTTCTCTAGGGCACCTTGGCTGGCAGCCACCCAATCGAGGTCACCAAGATCGCCGGTCAGGTCGTCTCCGTCCGTATAACTGTCGAAGTTATCCTTGTAAAGCGCGCCGCCCGACCCATACACCAGATAGAAGTTATCCAGGAAAACCGACGGAGAACCAGCATTATCGTGTATTTCCATTCCTGCATGACCGCCGCTTAGCGCAGCACCGTTTGCACCGGGGACCGCCAGGGTGCCATCAAAGGTATGGGTAATTTGATTCACTTGAGACCCGCCGACCTCCCTGACCGCGAAGGTAACAGTAGTCTTGTTGGCGACCCTGTAGTCGGCATCGAGCAGAAGTTCGTACCACGTGTCTGCGCTGATACCTCCAACCTTTGAGTCGTTCCAGTCCCCACCCGAAGCCCCGCCCTGGACCAGGGCCATCCGTACACCGCTAGTATAGTTCCCTATCGACGCCCTGTACATAAGTTTGCCGCCATACGGGCCAATGTCGCCCAATTCCTGAGCATTGACGAATATACCCCCCATTATAGTGTTGTAGCCAAATGTGTCGAAATAGATATTTGCCTTTACTCTTGCGAAGTCTTCACCCTCGTGCTCTTTAGCACTAGCAAAGGCCCCATCGTAGGATGTCTGAGTTCTCTGAGCCACTTCTTTCGAGACTTTCGTGTGTTTCTCTAGGGCACCTTGACTGGCAGCCACCCAATCGGGGTCACCCAGATCGCCGGTCAGGTCCTGTCCGTCCGTATAACTGTCGAAGTCATCAGTTGGCGGTAGAACGATTCCCTCCGCCTTGCGCCAGCAGTCGATTACGTCCTTGACACGACCTTTCACCGCTGCGGATTCGCCCGCGGCGTTTTCCCAGGCCTGATGAAGCTGCCCCCTGATCGTTGTTACGACCTGGGGTGTATATACGAGCTCTGGGCTCGGCATACCCCACCAGCCAGGGCCGTGAGCCGTAGAGTCATCCAGGGCTTTGGCGCATTCGAGGTAGAAGTTAAGCATCGGTGTGGACGCATCTCCAAAAAGCTTCTCGCAGGCCGGCTGTAAAATCTGCGTAGCCGTCTGGTCCGGATCCCACATCCCCTTGGATGCAACATAGGCCAGGGGCCAGCGGATCGGCGCATCCTGCGTCACCTCTGATTGATCGCCCTGATAATACATATACCTGATGCCTTCATCTTCGTAATACTGCAGATCAGTCAATGCCGCATCGCCCGGCACATAGGGAACATTTTTCCATCCGCCAAAGCTGGGCAGATAGTATTCGTAGATACCGCTCAGGTCCACGTCCTTTGCCTGCCAGCCATCAAGCCACGCCTTCCAGCCCGCCTTGCCGGCGCCACCTGCTTGACAGCCCTCATGGTTCACATGATGGACTGGACAAGTCTGGTCAACCAGGAACACCTCCACACCGTCCGCGGCCGTCACGGTTGTCGGCGGCGGATGCGTCCCGAGGTAAGCACAAAATGCTACGTCCTTGGTCGCATGCTCCTCACGCAACCCGGCGACCACGATATTGGCAAAGGCCAGGTTCCGTCCGCTGGTATTGTCCCCCATTGCGATGCAGGACGCGCACTCGCAGAAATTCTGGCCGTCATTCGCCGTCAGGCTGAACATTACCTGGGCCGGATCGGCGTCAAAATGGTCAATAGCAAGTTCGATGGCTCTGTCCTGAACGTCCGTATTGGAAAGGCACATCTGCCCCCAAGACACCCGCTCACTGTCTACCAGGGCGTACCATTCGGGGTGCGGCGAAAAGTACGTCGCCGCTGGGTACATCTGGTAGAAGTTATGCGTAATATGATAGGGGGTGCCGCCATTGCCCCAGGAAGCTTTATCAAAGTCGGGATGGCTAACGCCGCCGTAGGGGTGCATAAAAAAGAAAGTTGAGCGACCCTCGAAGGCAGGCTGGACGTCGATGTTGAGATTGCTTACAACCAGATCGTCATAAGACTTTACAACATGCCAATCCGTGTCCGGGCCAAAAGCTTCCGTTCCCAGCTCCGCCAGAAACATGTCTATAGCGTGTCTTGTGCCGGTATAGCCCTCAGCGTCATTGCCTGCCATCACAAGATCACCGCTGACTTCTTTCGCCACGACCCGTTCACCGCCCGGGTAGCTCTGGGTAATGGTGACGTTCACGCTTGCAGCTGCTTCCGGTCCGACAAGAATGAGCGCGCCTTGTGGGTTTGTCGACAGGTCAACAACGGACAAAGTAACGCCTGTCATCCGGTTGATGTAATCTTGAAGCCTGTTTGCGTCGGCCTGAGCGCCTGGCTCGTCATATGCGATTGTCATTTGCGCCGTATCGTTAATGACAACGTTGACATCCCCCGCTCGAACGACCTGTCCGGCAACACTCAAAAGCAAGCCCTGAAAAAACATCATTAACAAGAGCACGGTTCGCGTTAGTTTCCAACGCCGGCTCCTTAGCGTTGGTGCTTGTAGTGGTTCAGCTTGCCTTAAACGACTAATCCCCTCGACCGCCGGGGGGTTCTTCATAATATTGTACGGATGGATTTTCTTAGACATGGCTAAATACCTCCTAGCTTAGTTAAAGCTTATTTAGCTTACCCCAAAACTTTCTTCCTACGATTTCGACACGGGTAAATACCTCCTTTCTTTAGCCTATCCTCAAAACTTTCTTCCTACGATTTAGACACGGGCAAATACCTCCTTTCTTTAGCCTATCCTCAAGATTTTCTTTGTACGATATCAGTAATTTTGCCAAAGTCATCTTGAGTAGTCAAGGATTATTTTGCAATTTTTTGTAAAAATTGTGAAAATTGTGAAAATGCCGATAATAACACGGTTTTAGATGCTTCCAGGCCGGTTTTTGAACGAAATCCGACCCCCCCACCCTCCCACAAACCGTAGTTTTCCAGCAATTCTGCCCATCAACCAGTCTCAATAGGCTAATAAACCGGCATCGCTGGTAACTTTCGCTCCGTGAAATTCGAGCTTCAGTTTTCGGTCAAAATTGACTCTCGAAGCATCCTTGCGTGCTTCACCCATTAGCTTCTCCAAATCAGAACAGCAAAACTGGCTTGAATGGTCTGGATAAGCGTTATACTATCAAATCAGTCTCAAATGCGCCACTTGAATATGGGAAATCCTGCCTAAAGAAGAATCGGAGGTTCAAATGCCAGGTGCTTCATCGTACGAAATTGTAAAGGCAGCGGGTCAAATATCTCCACCGTGATGGCGGCTTTATAGCCAAGATATATGGCGGCTGGGAAGGTGTGGGGTTGGATTTTGACCCTGCTCAGTATAGTAAGGATGTTTTTTCATCTACAATATGAGATATATAAAGGAACAGAAGATATGAAAGTCGAATATAAAGCTAACTTCCAACAGATATTGCAGCGTTATCAGTTGCTCTGGCAAGGTGATATGCAGGATAAGATACTTGCCCGTATTCAGGTTCGAAATGGTCAGGTCCAGCGGGATGCGTTTATGGCAAATGTACCAGATATCGAAAAGATGTTTGATGATTATATTGATTTCTGGCAAACAGCAGCCAAACTGGAAGATGATACACTACCAGTAATATCACCGTCTTTTGGCACGGGTATTGAGGGAGGGTATTTTGGCGCTGGTGTTAAATTTGGTGAGGCCACATCTTGGTGTGAACCTATTAAGGATTTGATGAGACATCCTGAGAAAGCTGTTTATAGTCCCGACAGCGATTCTGTAAATCTTGTGAGGAAATGCACAAAATATTATATAGATAATAACCAGGATAGATGTATAGTCGGGCCGCCTAATATCGATTGTCCGGTGGATATTTTATATATGCTTCGCGGCTCAGAGATTTATACGGATTTCATGGACAACCCTGAGGTGATCAAACAATTGCTAAAGTCCATAGCCGATGGCGTCAGGCAATTTCGTGATGAGATGTGGGAAATGATACCTCTTTATGAGGGAGGGACATTTAACGGATGGATGAACTGGTGGGTACCTCAAAGAACAGGCCTGGTAGGAGCGGACTTGTTTTGTAGCTGCTCTTTAGGTACTTACAGAGAGTTCGGATTTCCTATCCATCAGCAAATGGCAAAAAGTTGCGGCAAGGCCTGGTTTCATTTGCATAATCTCGGCCTGCAATTGGTCCCTGCGATTGCCGAGATGGAAAACCTGTTATGCCTCGAGCTTTCCGAGGATCCCAATGTTGAAATACAGGGACTTGAGTTGTTAAACAAGGTCAAATCTCAGGTTCCTCAGGAGCTTGTTATCAAAGTTGCGGTTCGTCCGAAAGAATTTGTCGAGGCCTTGGAAGCAGGAACGTTGCCCGGTAATACAATATATGATGTCTGCGAAGAAAATTATCAGGACATTGATTACTGGGATATTGACTATGCCAACAGTGTGATGGATAAAGTCAGAAAATATCGTATTTAAGCTAAGTAGATGATCATTGGTGTTTGAATAAATAAAGGAACAGATAAACTGTCACTCCTGCGCAGGCAGGAGTCCAGAAAACGCTAATAAAAGAGCTGGATTACCGTAAAGCGGTGGTAAGAGCCCGCTTTCGGGTGCTTCTGTCGTTAACTGTTGGTGACTCTGGCGGCAAGATTTGTAAAAAAGACTTCAATTGGTTGCAAATCGAGGAAGATTTTGATATTATCGTGGAATTGAAAGGCTTGGCTGCGTAGTCAAGTGTTTGATATGGGAAATGTCGGTCATGAATATACGCGAGAGATTTCTGGCGACTATGGCCTTTGAGCCGGTCGACCGCGGTATATTGTGGGAATGGGATTACTGGGAACAGACTCTGAGAGAGTGGCAGAGCCAAGGGGCTCCGCTAGTGCAGATGGATGAAACTGTCAATCGCGAGGGTGGAGGCTGGGACCCGTTTTCAATGGCATTGTTTCCCGATTTGCCGAAGCAAAATGGGGCAATGTTGCCGTTTGAACTCGATCCCGGCCTTCGTCGTGTGCCGGTCAATTCTTTCATTTGCCCCAGGTTCGAATACGAAATCCTGGACGAAACGGCAGATACGATCATTGCCCGAGACGAACGTGGACATATCCGCCAGGACAGAAAAGGCCAAATCAGTATAAGCAATATCATAAAACCGCTGGTTTCCGGCCGGGAAGATTGGGAGCGAGTCAAAGCTGAGAGGCTACAGTTGAGCATGGCAAATCGATTGCCTGACGACTGGGCCAAGCTGAGAGAAAGCTACAAGGACCGTGATTTTGTGCTTGCTGTCGGAGGGCATAGTGGGCTAGCAGGCTTCTATTCACCGGCACGATACCTGATGGGACCAGAGCATTTGATGTACAGTTTCTACGACCAGCCGGACCTGGTGCGGGATATCATGAATCATCTGGCCGATCTGCAGGTTTTCGTTTTTGATCACGTACTAAAGCAGATAGATGTCGATTTGGCATTCGTTGGCGAGGATATGGCCTACAAGAACGGGCCGTTTATCTCCCCGGCGATGTTCCGAGAGTTCATGCTGCCGTGTTATAAGAAACTGGCATCTTTATTGCGCGACTACGGTGTTAATATCTTGTTTGTTGACAGTGACGGAGACATTCGATCACTAATCCCGCTATTTATGGAAGGCGGCGTTACTGCAGTCGGACCTGCGGAGGTGGCTGCGCAAATGGATGTGGTCGAGTTGCGAAAGGCCTTTCCACGTCTGCAGATAATCGGTGGTATTGACAAGCGCAGAATCGCAGCCGGCAAAGCAGAGATTGATTTGGAGTTGAAGCGCAAGCTCCCGGGTTTGTTGAGCCTTGGCGGCTATATCCCATGTTGCGATCATGCCGTGCCGCCGGACATATCATGGGAAAACTTCTGCTATTACCGTCAACGGATAGAACAATTCACGTAAGACAATAGTGGTGATGTAAATGTCAGATCAAGCAACTGGAAAGACTGAGCAGAGCAATCTGTCATACAAGGACAAGGTAGTTATAATTACCGGAGGTTCGAAAGGCATTGGCCGGGGCTGCGCCACGGTTTTTTGTCGAGCCGGTGCTGTTGTAGTGATATGCGCACGAAACATATCCGATGGTGAACGTGTTGCTGATGAGCTAACCAGAACCTGTTCCGGCAACTGTGTCTTTCACCAATGTGACGTAACCGAACCACAGCAGATAAAGGACTTGATCGACTGGACAATAAGCAAATATGGCCGGCTCGATTGTCTGATCAACAACGCTGGTTACGCTCCTACTGCCCGCCCGATTGATGACTTCTCCATTGAAGATTTCAAAGATCTTCTGCAATTGAACCTGGTCAGCTACTTTGCGGCCTGCAAGTTTGCACTGCCGCACCTACGCAAGACATCCGGCTGCATTATAAATATGAGCAGCCTTGTCGGTGTGATCGGCAATAAACACTATTCAACTTACGTGACAACAAAAGGAGGAATAAACGCCCTAACTAAGACATTAGCTATTGACGAAGCGGAAAACGGGGTGAGGGTAAACGCGGTATGTCCGGCAGTTGTGGTCACTCCTTTATACGAGATGGCACGAGACAAAGCTGACGATCCGCAGGCATACGTAAACTGGTCGTCAAGTTGGCATTGGCTAAACCGTCCGGCCACAATAGAAGAAATCGGAAATGTTTGTTTATTCCTTGCAAGCGATGCCGCAAGTTTTATTACAGGGGTTGAACTTCCGGTCAGCGGCGGAGCCGAACTCGGTTACGGAATCAAGACAGAAATGCCTATGACTATATCATTGTAGTGAAGGGATTGTTGTTGATGACAAAAGAACTTGAAAATAAACTCTTCCCGACTGATCTATCCCCACGTGAATGGATTCAATTTTCTGCCAACGGTTTTACCAAGCCGGTCTCTGGCGTGATTTACCATTACGGCGAAGTTATGCCGGGAATGCCACTGGGGGCTCTGGGCACGGGTTTCATCTCACTGGGCACCGATGGTACACTGGACTATTACAGTACAATATTTAATGCGTTTATGGAACGGCAGATTAAGACACTGGCCAACTATAACCCGGTTGTCGGTGAAAATGCTGATCTTAGCATCCGCCGGCACCATGTGCCCACAGAACGGTTGCCATTTCTCGGCATGTCGGTAGGCAATAAAACATGGGTGCTGTCGACCAAGGCTGTCAATTGGTGCCTGCCACAGTTGAATCACGCACATGACATTCATTACTGGGGCCACTATCCGGTGGCCGATCTGCAGTACCAGACAGACGCTCCGATAAGCGTATCGATGCGTGCCTGGTCACCTTTTTTGCCAGGCTGTGCAAAAGATTCCAATACACCCGGTGCAATTTTCGAAGTACGTTTAGACAACACAAGTGAAGTATCTCAAAAAGGCACGCTGGGATTCAGTTTCCACGGCCCACGTAAGTTCGAAACGGGTGGCGTGGTACACTATTTTCGCAAACAGGTCCAAGGCAATTTCACTGGAACAGTCGTATCTACGAAACACGCTCCCGACAAACTCACTTATGCACTTGGAGTAATCGGAAAGCAAAATATTCGTACGGGCGGTGAAATTGCCGGGGCCTCATGGCAGAACATTAGTGGAGAACTACCATCAACACCGGCGACTCATTCCGGAGCAGCCGTTGCGGTCGATTTCGAACTCCAACCTCACGCCAGCAAGACGGTCCGTTTTGTATTGGCCTGGTTTTGCCCCAACTTTCAGGCTGAGGAACGGGCCCCATTTCCTGGAATCAAAGGTGTCGAAGAGGAAGCTGGCCTGGCGTGGTATCAGAGTAGCGAGGATGACCATGCCGACTCAATGGTTCCTGAAAGGTCAAAAGCTCACTACGACCGCCGATACTGGTCGCACAGCCGGCTAAAGCACATGTACGCCACACGATTCGAAAGTGCACTGGATGTAGCCAATCATCTGGCCAGTCATCACGAATCGCTGTTGCGGCGGGTGTTGGCCTGGCAGGAAGTTGTCTATGGCGAAGAGAAACTTCCCGTCTGGCTGCGCGACGGGTTAGTTAATGTTCTGGCGATCCTGGCCCAGGAAAGTTTCTGGGTGCAAAACGCGGATAAGGATCACTGGTGGTCAGAAGAAGGGTTGTTTGTCGTCAACGAAAGTCTGCTGTCCTGTCCACAACTGGCTTGCATCGCCAACGACCAGGCGGGTGAGTGGCCGGTGCATTTGTTTTTCCCCCGGCTCTCACAAAACAAGCTGCGGGTTTTCAAGCATCATCAGAAGGACAACGGCCAGACGCCTTCGACGCTGGGCAGCGGTACCGAGCCAGACGGGCTCTGGTACGATCAGCAGTTGCCGATGGACGGGCAGATTTACGTGCACCTGATCTATCGCAACTGGCAGGCCACCGGTGACGACTGTATCCTGGAAGAATATTACGATTCGGTCAAGGATGGTATTTATTTCATGCAGACGGTCGATGAGGATGGTGACGGGTTGCTAGACGTGAAGGGCAACAATCAGCTTTATGACAACTGGCCGACGATGGCCGGTGCGGCGATTCACGTGTCGGGTTACTGGCTCGCCACCTTGCACATCGCCTTGAAGATGGCTGATAAGATGGGGGATAAGGAATTTGCCGATGAGTGCCGCAGCTGGATCAAACGCGGCAGTGAATCTATCGAATCAAAACTGTGGAACGCATCAGCCAGTTCTTATCTGCTTTATCATCAACCGGAAACCGGCGCCAAGTCGGACAGTATCCTTTCCGATCAGTTGAACGGCCAGTGGTTTGCCGACTTGTACGATCTGCCCCGCATTTACAGCGAAGAGCGCGTGCGAACCGTTCTGGAAACCATCTGGTCGCACAACGTGGCGACGGCCAGGTACGGCCTGCGGACGGCGATCAAACCGGACTTGACTTCGGATATGGAGGGATTTTATTCTAACAAGCAGAGTCCCAACTATTCCAGCATCACGCCGGCTATGGAGATGATTTACAGCGGTGATGCCCAACGCGGTCTGGACCTGATGCGGTCTATTTGGCACAAGTTGGTCATCGAAAGGGCAAACGCCTGGGACATGCCCTGCCAGATGACTGCCGAGGGTGATGTAGCTTTTGGTCTGGAATATTATCACAATACAATGTTATGGACCTTACCGATTGCGGTGCTGGGCCAGAACCTACGGACTTTTTGCGGACCGCAAGGCTTGGCACACAAAATTATTGCCGCTGCTTCCAGCTAGAAATGAAAACGTCTGTATAATATTGGAATGACTGCATTCTGATTTACATTATCGAGTGCGTGACCAACGTCAATTGTAAATTTCCTATAGGAGAAGACCGGAATGAGGACCAGAAGACCACCAATCTTAAATCGAGCCTGCGATGTAGCAACTTCCATGGAAGGCGAGATAGGCCGACGGCTCGAGGCAGTCACAGAGCAGTGGATACTGCCGACACCCTTGGCGAACCCCGCTATACTCGAGATGTTCCGCGACCGGGATCGCAAGCCATTACAGAACCGCGCTCCCTGGGCAGGGGAGTATGCCGGCAAGTACCTGACTCATGCTGTGCAGATATGCCGCCTGACAAGAGATAAACGATTGAAGGATCATATCAAGTGGTTTGTTAAGGAACTGATCTCTCTGCAGGCCAAAGACGGCTACCTGGGGCCTTTCCCTGCCGGCAGCCATCTTACAAGATTCGCACCTAACAGCATCGATACCTACGTTTGGACTGACAATGGTTTTACTTATGTGGACGGTAACAATCAGTCGACTTGGGATGCGTGGGGTCATTATCACATTATGCTCGGCCTGATACTGTGGCACGATCTCACGGGGGACACAAAGGCCCTGGGCTGCGCCAGGAAAATCGCCGACCTGTTCTGCAATAAGTTTCTCAACTCCGGCAAAAGGCTGGTCTCGGTTGGCTCGACGGAGATGAACCTGGCGCCGATTCACGCGCTGTGCCTGCTCTATGAAAGGACAGGGCAGGGCCGCTACTTGGCCATGGCCAAGGAAATCGAGAAAGACTTTCGCGCCAAGAGCGCAGGAGACTACATTCGTCAGGCCTTGGCTGGCAAGGAGTTCTATCAGACGCCCAAACCTCGCTGGGAAAGCCTGCATCCAATCCAGGGTATCGCTGAGCTGTATTTCATTACGGGTCAAGACAAGTATAGACAAGCATTCGAGCAGATATGGTGGAGCATTGTCAAACTTGATCGGCACAACAACGGGGGCTTCAGCTCCTGGGAGAAGGCCCAGGGAAATCCGTATCATCCCGGATCGATCGAGACCTGCTGCACCGTGGCCTGGATGGCCCTGTCCGTAGATATGCTGCGCATGACCGGCACCTCCATTGTGGCTGATGAGCTGGAACTGAGCACGCTGAATTCCGGGCTTGGCATGATGTCACCGTCGGGCCGCTGGGTTACCTACAATACGCCTATGGAGGGTAGGCGGACTGCCAGTCCCGTGGACTGCACAGCGTTCCAGGCGCGTCCGGGGCAGCCTGAACTTAACTGTTGCTCGGTAAACGGCCCCCGGGCACTGGGTATAATCGACGATTGGGCGCTGATGACAGATGGAAATGGTCTTGTCGTAAATTACTATGGACCATGCGAGATGACGGCTTCATTGGCGAAAAAGCGAATCACCATTCAGCAAACTACCAATTATCCGATGACCGGGAAAATCATCCTTCGTATTCAGTCGAAACAGACTGCCAATTTTTGCCTCAAACTCAGAATTCCTCACTGGTCCGCTGAGACGAGAGTATCCGTCAATGGCAAATCCGTTGGTAAGGTAGTGCCCGGTGAGTATCTAGCTATCGAGCGCAAATGGCGGTCCGGCGATCTTGTCAGGTTGAACCTGGACATGTCACTGCATTATTGGGTCGGTGAAAAAGAGTGCAGGGGTAAGACCGCGATCTTCCGTGGTCCGATCCTGCTTGCATACGACCCGCGTTTCAACGAGATTGGTCCGGCTAAACTGCCCGCTCTTGACTCTAAGCAACCGAAGGGCAGAAGAGTTTCTGCCAAATCGTGGCTTGAGCCGTGGATGCTCTGGGAGTATACGGCTATTGACGGCCGAAAGCTCAGGCTCTGCGACTACGCCAGCGCCGGAGCGGCTGGCGATCCGTACAAGTCCTGGCTAGCGGTTCGAAACATATCCAAGGCCCGATTCTCCCGCCAGAACCCTCTTCGCAGCAAGAGGAATTGAGCATTATTTGAACAGGGGATATGAATATATGCCCCGCAGCAAGGAAAATAGGGATGTTAAACAGCCAAGGCCTAAAACCCCGTGAGATCATGAAACTGGCCTTCCAGTATCAGGAGACCGAGTATGTGCCCTATATTTTTTGGGCGGGTGGTGTTCAAATACCAGCCCTCGCGAAATACTATCATGATGAATCATGGCGGAACAGAGTTATCGAGTATGTTGGCGACTTGACCGGAGTAGACAACTTCCTTTCCCTTGCGGGTTGCGTCACTCAGGGAGATGGCTCGCAGCGAGACTGCCTTGGTTGCTCATGGCAAAGGGGGTCAATTCATATTAACAATATAGCTCTGGTTGACTGGCCTCTTCATGAACCCAAGATGAGCGGCTACCGTCTGCCAGATCTGAAGAGCTACTTCAAGCATCATGTCAAACCTAGATGGCCGGAGGAAATCCAAAAAACGAATAATCAATTTAGGACAATAAGTCACGGTTTCGGGTTATTTGAAAGGGCATGGAGTTTGCGGGGGTTTGAAAACTTTCTCATAGATCTAGCGGCTAATGAGAAGTTTGCGGAAGAACTACTGGAATACATAACAGAATGGCTCTTAGAGAGCATTGATCTAATGGCTGAAGCACCGGTTGATGCGATCATTTTTTCCGATGATCATGCCTACCAAAGAGGTATGCTCATGGGAGAGGATCGTTGGCGGCGGCTATTCAAGCCGAGGTGGCAGCGGATATACGAGCGTGTGCATCACTACGGCCTCTATACAATCATGCACATGTGCGGTGATACCTCCACAGTGGTGCCGGATCTAATTGAGGTCGGCCTTGACTGTATGGAAAGCTGCCAGCCGGAGTGCATGGATATCTACGACCTGAAGAAGCATTACGGACGAGACATTCGGTTTTGGGGAGGTCTTGGCGCTCAAAGCATACTCCCTTTTGGATCTGCGGATGAAGTGGCTGAGGAGACCCGCCGGCTTAAACGCGAAATGGGCCGAGGAGGAGGCTATGTTCTTTGCTGTACCAAAGCACCAGGTGAAGAGACCCCCATTGCCAATATCGCCGCCTACCTGGAGGAGGCTAATCGACCAAGGGACCGGTGAAATCAGGAGTGGACTTCGCCGGATTCGTAGTCTTTGCCGACGGCCTGGTGCGCGTGCGGTCCCCGAGCGTTCGGCGTTTCGACCGGCGGTATCGACGGATGCGATGGTGGCTGGTGTTACGAGGAAAGCTTTGGCTGTCTGGGTCAGAGAGAATCATCGAGCAGATTTCGAAGGCAAAGATGATAACGTATTTGTGAACAAATAGTTAGACAGAAATAGAGCAATCGCAAAAATCGCTGGACCAGCACACCTTGTGTAACTGTCTAATCCGGCCCCCCCATACCATCACGAGGTGTGCGTGCATGGCAGTCTGCAGTAATCTTACCGGCGGGCTACTTCAGCCATTTCGGCTTTGGCCACCTTCGATGCCGATGAAAGAGGGTATTCGTCTATCAGCTTCTGGTACAACTGGCGAGCTGCGTTTGGATCACTTTCTCGCTTATCGCGGGCCTGCTGGAGCATATCCATCTGCTTTTCGGACTGCTTCTTCTTGAAGAGCTCGGCCTTCAGGCTCATCTTGATGACGTTGCCAATCTTGGGATCATCCCTAAGCCAGGCCATCTCCGCTTCAGCCATCTCCTTTACAAACTCGTCCTTGCTCTGGGCTTCTATGCGCCGCAAGCCCCTGAAAGCAGGCCAATATTTCCCAGACAGTATCTCCGCCTTGGCCAGATCGATTTGACGCATTTCTGCAGTCCGCTGGTTGCCCTCCTTGTAGCCCGGCAGGGGCCGCAACTTGCTCAACAATGCTTCCACGTCCTGAACTTCCTGGAATCCGTTGTAAACGCGGAGCAAACGCTTCAAATTGGCCACGTGTTCGGTTACGTCATGTGAGCAGAACGCCCCCGACTTCTTTCCTTCTTTGCAATCGACCAGTGGTTTTGAGCAGATTTTTTGGACCTTGGCTTTGATGTCCTGCATCTGGCCAGCAGCCTGAGAGTGGAGCTTGGCCAACTCTTGGCGAGCTTCTTTGACGTAAGGGTCCTTTGCCGGAAGTCCCGCTGCCCGATCGAGGTCCTGCGTGGCTGTCCCCACAAGACCAATCTGCAAGGCCGCCCTGGCCCGCTGGACCAACGGTTCGGCTCTGGGCTGTTTGGGCAGAATCACCACCCTAGGAATACGTTTGATTGTGCCAAGAGTAGCACGGCCGCCGCGCCCGCCCCTGCGCCTGCCGCCTGCCCCGCCACTGCTTCCACCCCCGCCACCGCTTCTACCGGCTCCCCCGGAGCCGCCTGGGGGACAGGGGGCTCAGCCGCCCTTGGCTGGCGTATTGGCCAGTAGAACCATAGCCCCGGCAAGCACTCCCACCAGAATCATAAGCATGATGCGATTTTTCATGTCCCAGACCCCTAATAAGAACACCCAATCTGCCTGCCCCTTCAGACGCAGCTACAGTATATAGGACCATTATATAATATCGACCGATAAACTACAAGAAACTTTTGTTTTTTTTTTGAATTATTATGGCAATTTTGCCGCTCGTCCTGCGCCCCGCCGGATGCCCCTGGACCGCTGGGATGCCCGCCAACACCTCCCAGTGGCTCCGATTATGCCGTTTTCGCCTTTCCCGCCAGCAAAGCCGCCCCCAACGCCCCGGTTAACTGGGGATTCTCAGGGACCAGGATCTCACAGGCGAAGTGTTTTTCCAGGGCCTCGACCATTGCCCGATTTTTGGCCACCCCACCGGTGAAGACCACTTTTGGCTCATAAGAAAGGCTGCCCGCCAAGGACTTGGTTCGTCGGGCGATGGCTTCGGTTACTCCCCGGGCTATATCGGCCGCTCTGTTCCCCTGAGCCAGCAAACCCACAATCTCCGATTCGGCAAAGACCGCACAGGTGCTGTTCATCTCGATCGGTTCATTTGCCCGCCCAGCCAACGCTGCCAGCTCCTCCACACCGACATCCACGATGGAGGCCAGCATCTCCAGGAACCTCCCCGTGCCTGCAGCGCAGCGATCGTTCAAAGCAAAGTCCCTCACCAGTCCACCTTCCGACAGGGCAATTACCTTGCTGTCCTGTCCGCCGATATCTATCACTGTCCGTAGTTGCGGATACAAGGCCACACACCCGGCCGCCTGGCAGGAGATCTCAGTCACGGTTTGGTTTGTCCAGTCTATGCTCGATCGGCCATAGCCGGTGCTGGTGACGCTGAGCACGTCGCGGCGGTTAAGCCGATGCTCTTTTAAAATATCGACAAACAGATCGGTAGCAGTTCGAGCCGGTATAGGCCCGGTATCTGTGATTCCCCAAGCCGCCACTTTCTTAGCCTCGGCCTCGATAAGCACTACCTTCACCGTTCGCGAGCCGATATCAACACCTGCCTTGAACATCAATTGCTCTCCGTATATCTATCAAACACCTCTTCACTCAGTTCGTTCCAGCCTTTTTACGGCGCTGCTCGAGTAGTTCAGCAAAGGCCTGCAGTCTGCCCATCACCTGGTCCGACACGCCTTTACTTGAAAAAGGCACTTCAAATGACAACACCGGTACGCCGCACTGTCTGTGCACCGCCGAGCTTATCTCCCTGATTTCATAGCTGCAGTGACTGGCCCCGAAGATGCTGGGAATAATCACCCCTTCCGCCTGGTATTTCCGCACCTCTTCGACCACGCGCTGGGCCCTGAATGCGGTCGTTCCGATGCACGGATCGTTCAAGACCGCCTCAGCCAAGGCCCGCAAGGGCGCCCCATCCGTTCGAATCCGATAGCGGGAATGGCTGATAAGGTACTCCGTTCCGGTCACACAACCTCCCATCTTTTCCCACAACTGCACGATCGATGGGTCCGTGCAGGGCATAGCCCAGACGGTCCGGTAGGCGCCGCCGCCCAACACACCTTGGCCAAGCTCGACACGCTGGCGCACCACTTTCAGCACGTCCTCCAGAACCGCCGCACATTGAATCGGATCGCTGCAATAGTGAATCGCCAAAAACTCGCACAACATCGTCTCCAGCCCAGCCAACGGCGCCGGCACCGTGCCATAGGCCAGGTCTCTGATCTGGCGTACCAGCTTCCGCACCTTGTTGGCCCTGCGAATTGACTCCCTCAGCATCTCTTCCCTGATCTGCTCGCCAGCCACCTGCTCCACAGCCAGTTTCACTCGTTCAAACTGCCGCACCAGAAAATCCAACGCCCTGCGCTGATACCAACTCTCGCCGTCGAAGGTCTTGGCGAACTGCTCTCGGCTAATGTGAGCGGCCCTGTCCTTGCGCAGTGGCAATTCCCAAAAGATGGTTTTGTGACCCCGCCCGGCAATCAACTGCATGATAGCTGAAAAATCGTCGCAGCAGCTGCCCACCGCAGCAATGGACAAATCCGGCTCGGGAAAGTGGCTGTGCAACTCATACGCTCCCAGCGCCGCCCGCACGTAACAACATTGGTCATGGCAGCCCATAGCCTCGGCCGCATCCAGCAGCCGGGTATCTTCCATCAGGCAAGGCGACCACCACAACTCGTCTGCGTAAAAAGTAACCGCCTTCGCTAATGCATACGTCAACACCGGCATGGTGCCCAGGTCCTTCATCACCGCAAAGATCTTCAATCCCCCCTGCCGGGCCGCAAAAAGTCGTTTCCTTTCGCTGAAAACAAAGCTCCACAATCGCAGCCCCGCCGGAGAAGGATCGAACCGCAGCCGAGTCAACAAGTGGTCGCCTGCCTCCGCATAGCTCGAAAGCGCCTGAAAATACTCGAGAGGCTCAACCCCCTCAGCTCGATAAACGCATTGCTTGCGGTACTCGGCATCCACCTCAGCTACAGCGGCATCGGCCTGCTCGCAGCTAAGCAGGGCCAACTCCTCCTCACGGCCGCTTTCCAAATCCCCACGCCTGGCTCTATCAGTCATCGCCGGGCCTCCTCGACCATTTCCAGCAGGGCCTGCACGCGACCATCCACCAGGCTCGCCTGCCCCGGACCATACGTACAGTCCAGGGCCAACACCGGCAGAGATATTTCCTGCTTGAAGCGAACCGCCTCCAGAGACCACAAGTCGCAGAACTTCAAAGACCGATAGACTATCGCGTCAACCTTGTACCGCTGGATCATTTCATTAACATAATGATAAAAGGGGCTGTTCGGCCGGGAACGCACCGACGGCAACTGCTCCCAGTACGCTCTGCCCAAGCCCTCAATGGCATCGCCGCCCTTTAGCTCCACCTGTAAATCGACGAACATTCGCCCTGAGCATGTTGCCTGAACTACACGACAGCGGCCTTCCAAAGCCTTCAGCAGGGAAATATCTTCATCTCCCATAATACTGCCGACCACCAGCACCGTCGGCCTATCCCCGGCCACCGACTCCCCGCTTGCAAGCCTCGCAACTTGTCCCCTGACCTGAGCCACAAAACCCACCAAGCTCACCGGATCCGCCACTCCCAGCAGGCATACAAGCTCGTGAGCCAGCACCGGCGTGTTGCCCAACTGCTCGAGAAGTCCACCCACAGCCCGACGGGCTGCACCATAGGCAGTGATTGACTCTTCCAGCCGTGATTGGCTCGGGAAAGTCCCGGTGATCTGTGCCAATTCTTCCCCAAGCCAACGAAGCTCACTCACGTACATCTCCAGGCTGCTCTGGTCCTCCCACGTTGCCGGAACCATTATGGGCAAAAGCGGCACGTTGAAATGTTGCCCGAACACCTGCCCGCTTCGCCGGCTCTGATCGCAGTGGTTAGCTGCCACCAACACTTGCAGCTCTGCCTGGGGGCTCCGCCCACCAAGGCGCCGGCCTATCTGACAACGGCAAAACGGACAGGTGTCCGCTCCCATCAGCTCAGCAGCTGCCTCGAAGTCCTGGGCACTCCCCGCCTCCAGCAGCCTTACCGCCCGGCAGCCACAGGCCCGCACGAGCTCCAGCGGAACCATCGAACCCAGGCAGCCCACGACCTTGCCTTGGGCCTGCAGGCTCTGTACCTGCGATTGCCGAAATCGGCCAATCTCCTCTCGCAGCTCCGCCGTCAACTCAGAATGTTTCTCGTCAGCGCCCAAAATAAATCATCCGACCAGCTGTTACCATCTATTACTTGGTCTTTACCGCCACGAAACGACCGCGTCCGAATTTCCCCTCAGCCGAGCGGTCTGCCATGTACTGCATCTCGGCGCCCATGGCCTGGAACAATTCCATGTCGTCCCCGATAATCGCCAGGGCGTCGTAGCTGAGCTGTTCGGTAAGCATTCGGATGTACAGCTTGCAGTACTCGGCAAACTGCTCCGTCAGATCGTCAGCCACTCGCACCTCGAGCCCATGTTTCGCCAGGAGTTCCTTATATCCACCGAGTGATTCCACATAGGGAAACTTCATAAATCGATTAATCCGCTCCGCTTCTTCCTCACTGAGGCTTTTCGGTCCTTCGATCCAATCGGTAAAGGCCACCTTCCCCCCCTCCTTGGTCAACCTCGCTGCCTCAGCTATCAACCGGTCTTTGTCGGTCACGTAACACCAGGCATCTTCGCCCCAGATAAAATCAAAGCTGCCGTCCTCATAAGGCACCGCCAGCACGTCGCCCAGTTTGAACTCCAATTTGTCGGCTAAACCCTCTTCCTTAGCCCGGCGCTTGGACTCTTCATAGCAGTGCTTGCTGGCATCCACGCCGCACATCGTGCATTTGAAGTTCTTCACCAGAAAGCGCATCCCTGCTCCCAGGCAGCAGCAGAGGTCCAGCCCCTTCCATCCCGGCTGAATCTGGGCCAGCTTCGCCAGCTCCATGCTCGATGCGAAGCCCCCGGCATGAATCTGCTCACCCATTATCAGTTTCCAGAGCTTGCCTTCCGGACCATCGTAAACCGCTTGAACGTCACTCAATCCGATATCCAGACGTTTCATGATATTTCCTTCCTGTTTTTGGTATACGGTACGGCTTAGAACTCGTACTTGATCTGCAAGGCCACAGCGTTGGTATCGTCGGAGTTTGCCAAGGTTCCAAGGTAGCCCCAGCCGGCACAGATGGTCAGATGTTCGTTGACTATCCATCCTGCGCAGATGGTATGCCAGTTATTCTCTTCGCCGATCATCCCGGCAATCTGACCGTAGGGGTCGCCTTTCTGGCGAAACTCGTAACCTAGCGCCAGCCAATCGGTTACCAGGCAAACAACATTGGCTTCCAGGGTAGTCGACCAGTCGTTGGAAAAGCCCAGGTAGCCCAACTGCGAGGCCTGGCTGTTGCGCAGGCCCAGAGAAGCCATTACCGGCCTACCAAATAACACTTCGGGAAAAGTCTTGCTGGCCGTGACCACAAAGTCCACGCCGTTACTCCGCTCAAATCCAATTCCTCCCAGCCCCCCGCCTAGACGATCATCAATGCTCCGAATCCCGTCGTTGTACTTGAAATGGACCCCGGCGGTCACCGCAGGCAAGGGCAGCTCGTAACTGTTTTCTTCAACAAGCATAGCCCGCAGATTGAAATGGTGAAGATAGACGTCGTTACGCTCAATATCAATGCCCATATCTCTGCGAATCACGTGCGGAAGGGACCCCATATAGAAACGGCTCACTGCGTAACCCACTTCAATACGCCGGTAAAACGTCTCGGTGATGGCAAGACTTTGCACGCTCTTACTGCCGGCCTGAATGTAGGTAAACGACACAGAAGGCAAACCGACGGTTGTGCCCTCAGGTCCCGGGTTGGATAAGTAAGCCATCGGGGTAATAGCACAGCCGGCCACGCCTTCGATGGTGTGAAACGGTAAGGGCGGACCTTTAGCCGGTTCCGCCGGGCTCTGGACCTCAGGGGGACCTTTGCCGCCCGACAATATATCTTCGGTGGTCCACCGACCCCCCGGATCATCCCCCGCTTCTGTTTGGGCAAATGCTGCCGATGTCAAAATCATTACGGCTAACAAGGTGGTCAACATTGTTCTAGATAACATAATACACTCCTTTACAAAGAATATTCCACATGACAAACGTAGCCAATTTCACTGCCGTCATCCGACCTGACTACCACCCGAGTTCGCAACTTCCAGAAGGGCCTGAACCCGCATGGCAATCTGCTCGCGGTCGGAGGGTGAATAGTCGGTTTCAATTTTCAAATAGCTCAAACCGTGTTTGTCCGCCAAATGCTTGCGAACCAACAACGACTCCACGTTATAGGTATGACAAGCCTGCCACACCAAATCTATTACCACCTGCGGCTTGTAAAGCTCGATCAACTCGTCGAGCAGTTCCAGCCGCCGATTGTTGGGAGTCATGCACGAACATGGCAGAGCAAAATACTTCCGAGCAATGGCTTCAATAGGATCGCCGTCTTCGGCTACCGGCTCAGCCACAGGCTTGATCCCCGTGCAATTCTCCTGGGCCACCACGGCGCCGCCGGCCTGCTCGATGATCTCCAGCAGTTTCTCAGCTCCAGTCACCATCGGCACGCCCGTAACCAACACCCGCACAGCCTCCCCGGCAGCCGTCGCTTGGGCGTTTTGCCGTCGCTTTTCCAGTGCTTCCAGAAGCTCCTTGTAGGCTGCCTCGTCGCTGGGCATACCCGCGATCCGCCCGGCCAGCAAGCTCGCCTCCGTACCGCGAAGGTAAGGAGGATTGTAGGCCCCGTAAGCATAGACCTTTTGCCTCAGACTCCGCTCGCTATTCAGAACTCGAATGCTCCGCCGCAATTTCTCATCGCTGATTTTCACCGAGCACAGTTCTTCCAGAAAATCCCGCAGCTGTTTTACCTCTGCCAGCCAATGTCGATAGGCCTGCTCTTGGTCGGGTTTCTGAGGCAGCTCCAGGATATGCAGCTTCTTGCGATCGCTGAGCAGCTCATACATCTTCTTTTTCCCGTCGCAAGTGGTCTCTGCCACTACCGCCTCAGCCATCTCAAAGAATGGGCAACTGCCCTGTTTGATGTACCCGTAAGAGCTTTTGATCAACGGACACAGATTATTGGGCAGGTCTTCTTCAGCTGCACTTATGGTAGATTGGGATCCACCGCAAAGACAGATGGGCACGGCGCCGGCAGCGAGGATTAGCTCTCTGGGTGTGAATTCACAGTAGATGCCGATAATCTTGCGGCCCTTATCTTTGGCTTGTTTGGCGAACTCCAGGCACCTCGCCGTATGCCCGCGAAAGTATTTGAAGGCATCCTCAGGCCCCCCAGCCGTCGAACCATTACAGCTTGCAGATCGGTTCTGTGAAGATAAGTTCTCGGCGCAAGAGGAGTCGTCCATTGGATACCTCACTCGCCCACCCCGCACGCGGAGCGGACGTCTTAGAACAATTGGACTAGATGTAAATGCTGGATTAGTAGCCGGCTGGGACCAAAGGAGTCCGAATGACCGTCGCTGCCCTGGCCCGGCTAGCATTGGCCAGCTCACTGTGGTGCAACCATTGCACCGCCCAGGCAGCTCATTGATAAAAACAGCTTATCAGGCCACCCGTGTAAGTGCTGTCAGCCACGGTCATCACCTCCTTTCCGGCGAAAAAGAGTCCACCGGCTCTATTGGCGGAAGTGTGAGGGAATCGAACCCACCCGGGACGGTTAAACCCCGCACTGGATTTGAAGTCCAGGAGGCCCACCAGGTGCCTTTTCACTTCCGCAGCCGTTTCTTGCGTGCCCCGCCTAGCCTGGCCTTGCCAACCCCCGCCAGACTTCGCAAACTCGCATCTGGCTTGCCGCCCAGAAAGCGGCTGTTGCCTCTGCGAATACTTATACCAAATCGGTCAAAATAGTCAAGCAAACTAATGGCGTATTTGCGCTCCGAATCAATCAGGTTCTTATATTCCGCTGAGATCAGTTGCCCATGTTCGCGAAGATAGTTCACCAGAACATCCCTGGCTCGGCCCACAACCTCCGCGTGCATCGCAAACTTCTCTGAAATCTGCAACAGCCTTCCCCGTTCAAGCAGTATCTTCAAGCCCAGCTCTGCCGTAGCCTCGTCCACGCCAGCCATCGCCGCCAGTTCCTCAAACTTCGGCGGCCTCGCCCCGCAGCCCTGATAAACTTTTTCGACCGCCTCGGCCCCCTCGCGCTCCGCTGGGCTAAGTTCATACCGAGCCTCGGCCAAACTAACCTGCCAGCCGTCGCCCTGCACTCGCCCCGCAGCCAGCAGGCTTTCTATGACTATTGCCAGGGGTCCCTGGGCTGCCCCCAACTGTCCCTGCAGCTCCTCTACCGTAAAGGCTGATCTCTTCGGTGCGGCCTCGTGCTCTTTCCTCAGCAATTCAAGCAGTCTCTTTTCAAGCTCCTTCAGGGCCTCCGCGTGGATAATCATCCGCCCTTCGTCCCAGGCTACAACTGTTCCATCCCCCAACGCTCGTTCCAGGCAAAGCCCAAATTGCTCGGCCTTCAGCTCCGAGGCGTACTGAAGATCGTCTCGGCCGATGCCTTTGCCGCCGGCCTGCCTGGCCAACTGCACCACTGTAGCTTGAGGATCTCCCAAGCCTTGGCGTCTGGCCCAAAACCCGTGCAACTCGCTCTCGCTCAGTCTCCGCTTGCGGGGCATGCCTGTATCCACAACCACTCCGCCGCCGATGGTCATCCGCGGCGAGTGGGTGCGGATAACAAAACGATCTGTCGGGCCTGCAACAATCGGCCCATCCAATAGAAACTGCACCGGGCATGAATCTCCCCCCGCCAGTTCCTTTCGATCCAGCAGGACCGCCTTGGCCTGACGCTCTGAGGTGCCCACATGCAAAGCTACCGGCGTTCGCCAGGCCAGCGGTTTCTTAACTCGGCTCAACAGACTCAATTCCCCGGTAACAATTTGCGTGGGTCGAAAATATCCCTCGCTTACCAAGGCGTCGCCGCGACCAATCTCGCCGCTGCCCACGTGAGCCAAATTCACCGCCACGCATTGCCCGGCCAATCCGCAGCGCGTATCTTTTCCGAATACCTGCAGCCCGCGCACCCGACACGCCAGCCGACGGCTCGGGCCCTGTTCGTCCGAACCGGCCCGAATCAGCTCCAGTTGATCACCCAATTGCACTTGTCCGCTGGCCGGCACACCCGTCACCACCGTCCCATAGCCCTTGACCGAAAATACGCGCTCAATGGGCAGCCGAAACACACCTTGCGTATTTCGCCGGGGTGTCTGGGCAACCACCTCGCTCAAGGCCTCGTAGAAACCGTCAAAACCTTCGGCCGTAACACTCGAAACCGGCGCAATCTTCGCTCCGGCTAGAAACGTTCCCCTGGTCAGCTCGCGAATCTGCTCGATCGCCCGCTGGCGCCTGGTCTGATCCACCAGGTCGATTTTGGTAAGGGCGATTAGTCCACGCTCCACGCCCAGCAGTTGAACTACCTCGAGATGCTCGCGGGTTTGGGGCATCACTCCGTCATCCGCTGCCACCACCAGCAGCACCACGTCGATCGAGCTAGCGCCGGCCACCATGTTACGTATAAAACGCTCGTGTCCGGGCACATCCACGATACCCACATTAGCGTTATCGGCTAAACTGCACGGAGCAAAGCCCAGATCGATGCTCATCCCCCGCCGCTTTTCCTCTTTGAGCCGATCGGTATCGCAGCCGGTCAGCAGCTTGACCAGCTCCGTTTTGCCGTGGTCGATATGACCGGCCGTCCCCACCATCACATTAATAACCGTCTGCCCCTCCATACCTTCCGCCTTTCAAATGCCCGCCTTCAGCCAAGCACTTGCCCTACCATTTTCGCTACGATTTGCTGCTCCTCAACTGCAATAGTGCGTACGTCCAGCACTACAGCCTCATCCTCGATGCGGGCCACAACCGGGGTCTGGGCCGTCCGCAGTCTTCGGGCCAACTCATCAGCCGAGAGCTTTTCCGTCCGCAACGCCACCAGATACGTCGGCAAGTCCCGCCCAGCCAAAGAACCGCTGCCCGTCTGGCTCGCCCCCCTGACGATTTTCACGTCCAAATCCTCCGCCAGCTTACTCAGTCGCCGGGCCAACGACTTGGCCTGCTTGTGCAGTTGCTCCGGCGGACAGGTAAGCATTTGCCAGGTGGGATTTTCGCTAAGCAGCAGCTCCTCGTCCCGGAACAATTGCAGTGTGGCTTCCAGAGCCGCTAGAGTCAGCTTGCCCACCCGCAGGGCCCTGGCCAAGGGGTTCTTGCGGATCCGATCTATCATCGCCTTGGTGCCCAGGATAATTCCCCCCTGCGGACCGCCGATGAGTTTGTCTGCGCTAAAGGTTACTAGGTCAGCGCCGGCGGTGATGCTGCGTTGAGCGGTGGGTTCTTCGGGCAAACCGAAGCGACACATATCCACTAGGTTGCCGGAGCCTATATCGTCAATCACCGTCAGGCCACGCGAATGTCCAAGCTCTGCCAACTCCTCTATTGGCACCATCGAGCTGAATCCCACAATGCGATAATTGCTGGTATGCACGTGCAGCAGAGCTGCGGTATTCTCGTTAATAGCCCGTTCGTAATCGACCAAGTGCGTACGATTGGTCGTCCCCACCTCCACCAGCTTAGCCCCGCTCTCTTCCATAACCTCTGGAATACGAAACGAGCCTCCGATTTCCACCAGCTGCCCGCGGGAGACGATAATCTCCCTGCCTTCGCCGATCTCACTGAGTACCAGCAGGGTCGCCGCGGCATTGTTGTTAACCACCGTAGCCGCTTGGGCTCCCGTTAATTCCACTAACAATTCTTCCACTTTGGCGTCCCGTTTGCCGCGCTGGCCGCTTTGAAGGTCGATCTGCAAGGTGCAATATCCATCGAGTCCAGCCAGGGCCTTCATCGCCGCCGCCGGTAGCTTGGCCCGCCCCAAACCGGTATGCAGAATCACTCCGGTGGCATTAATCACCCGCCCCACGCTGATTTGATGAGCCTCCTCCAGCACCGCCCGCACCGCCCGGACCAGCTGCTCCTCGACCAAGGCCTCCTCCAGCTGCTCCCCAGCTAACTGCCCGGCCCGTATTTGCTCTCTCTTTTCTTTCAACATCTTTTGCAAGGCCCGGCGGGTAGGCTCTCGGCCGAAACGACCGATCAACTCGACGAACCCCGCACCCTGCAATATGCTGTCCACCGCCGGAATTTTCCGCAGTACTTCCTGCATGTTCTTCACCGGTCCGCTCCTCACTTGGAAAACCTAATCCGCTCGAAAGTTCACCTTCAAGTGGTCACACTGAAAGCACTCCAGGCAATAGACACAGTCGCCACTACGAGGATCTTCCAGTGGATCTGCTCCTGCTGGACAGGATTTCACGCACTTGTTGCAGCTATTGCATTTCTCCCGATCAATCTTGATGCTCAAGAGGCTGATCCTGTTAGCCAGGCCATAAATCGCACCGATCGGACACAGCACCCTGCAGATCGGCCGAAAGGTAAACAGCATTGCCACCACCGTTATGCCCAACACTATCAGCGCTGTCAAACTCGGCCAATTCATCCCAAGCAGCACCCGCGGCAAGCCCCACATCATCGTGCTCGCCGGGCAGTACGTGCAAACGTAGGCCGCCGTGCCGTAGCTTTTCTCCTCCAGGATATAAGGCAGGACTATCACCAAAAGACCCAGCACAAGGTATTTCCCGTAGCCCAGAGGCCTGGGTATGCGAAACTTCGGCAAACGCGCTTTGTATACCAGCTCCTGGATAGTTCCGATAGGGCACACCCAGCCGCACAAGAACCGCCCGGCCAATACCCCCCCGACCAGCAATATCCCCACCGCCACGAATGGAAAAACATGGATGGAACTCGCCTGAGCCATCACCCCGATCGGGCAGGCCAGCAACGCCGCCGGGCAGTTATGACAGTTCAGAATCGGGGCGCACATATACCGTGTGCGGCTCGACGCCGCAGCCGTCACATTGAACACCCGATACACAAAAGGGTTTAAAGCAATCAGAAACCCAAGCTGCCACCACCGCCGCTTACCGATCTTCTTAGCTGACTTGGCCGAATCATTCATAGCAAAACACGATTACACCCATTGCTACTCGTTCCCACCTCCTGCCCCCGACGAATTTATGTGCTGTGGCCTCCACAGCCGGGCGGCTCATAGTCAGGTATAGCAGGTGTTAGCATCCTTGTCCTTGTCCTTGTTGGGAATAATCCGTTTGCTGCCTGTGGGGTCGGTGGCCAAGCGGTAACGCCGGCTGAGCAATCGGCCCTGCCAGTTACGAGCCAAGCCGTCCTGGGCAGTCTCAAAAACAATTCCAAAGCCGCTGATGCTCATCGCCTGGTCTGAAATACTTCTGCCATCAGCCCTGACATAGTACACCTGGTAGCGAGAAAAACCGGCGTAGGTCAACAGGACCAAGCCGATAAACAATCCTAAATATGACGCGCTTCTTCGTATTCGCATTGGTAACTACAGCTAGCTTGCCTCTTGGATTTCCTTTAGAGCCTCCTTGTAAAACATCATCACCGGTGCCCCGCCCATGCCGATGGCCAACCAGGCCACCTCCTCCAGTTCCTCCGGTGATATGCCCATTTTCAGGGCCTTATTGTAATGAATCTTCACGCAAGGCCCACAGCGGGCCAACACCACCAGGGCCCAGCTGATCAGCTCCTTTTGGCGTGCACCAATCGTGCCCGTGCTGGCGGTCACCCCAGCCATGAACTTCCCGAATAGTGCAGCTCTTTCGGCATTCTTACTCTTGCCCGTCTGGGCCGCCCCCCCGCTCTTGACCTGCGATACCTCAGGGCAACAAGGCTCCGCTTCAACAGGCTCAACTTCCGCTGGGCAGCAGCAGGACTCCTCGACCGTCGTACTTTGTCCAGCCGTACCACCGGCTGGGACCTTCTCTGGTTCTTCTTTGACAGCCATCATAACCTCCTGCGGTTGACCATTAGCCGTTAGTACAATCTTTCCATCCGATTTAGCCACAATTCGTCCGACTACCGCCGCAGCCAGCGTGCCCACTTCTTTGAGCCGTTCCACCAACCGTTCGGCGCGATCTTGCCGAACGCAGATCAGCAAGCCCCCGCTCGTCTGAGCGTCAAAGCACAAGTCCACCACGGCTGTGTCTACACCACCGGCCACTTCCAGATCCTCGCCTACATACTCCCGATTACGCTCAACCGCCCCGGGTACGATGCCCTGGCCCAGATACTCCAAAGCTTGCGGAAATACCGGCAGAGCCTCATCATAAACAGCAGCAGTTACTTCGCTGTGCCGCACAAGCTGGATCAGATGCCCAAACAGCCCAAAGCCCGTTACGTCCGTGCAGGCGTTCACCCCGAACTCCTGCATAACCTCAGCCGCACAACGATTCAAATGCGTCATGCTGGCTGCGATTGCTTCCAGGGCCCTGCTCGAAGCCCGACCGATCTGACCTGCAAAAGAAATCACCCCCGTCCCCAACGGTTTGGTCAGCACCAGGACATCACCAACCTTGGCATTATCGTGCTGGGCGATTCTTTCGGAGTCAATTTCACCGGTAACCTCAAAACCGAACTGAATCTCCTCGTCTTTAATACTGTGCCCGCCCACCACCGCCACGCCGGCCTCAGCCATCTTGTCCAGCCCCCCCTTCATCATCTGATACATCACCTCAGCCGGCAGCGTGTCGCTCGGGAAAGCCAAAACACTCAAAGCAAT
>JAUXAG010000018.1 GCA_030614915.1 Actinomycetes bacterium
GCAAGGATAAACCTGGGGGCTAAATATAAGATGGATCCGGAGCCTGCGCAGGGATGACAGCAAGGATAAACCTGGGGGCTAAATATAAGATGGATCCGGAGCCTGCGCAGGGATGACAGCAAGGATAAACCTGGGGGCTAAATATAAGATGGATCCCTGCCTGCGCAGGGATGACAGCAAGGATAAACCTGGGGGCTAAATACAAGAGCAGAAAACCCCCAGGATAAACCTGGGGGCTAAATATAAGATGGATCCCTGCCTGCGCAGGGATGACAGCAAGGGTAAACCTGGGGGCTAAGCAAAGAATTTGCCTGGCCGACGAAATCTCCGGATCAGGCTACAGGTCTCCAAGCCCTCAAAATAAAATTAATTTTATAGTTGACAATATTCATATTTGTCGATATAAAACTTCAGTATTGTTTATTTGGAGGTGAAGCTAATGTCTGAGCTTTCCACGCGGTGCCCGTACTGTTTCGGGAAGATGGGGGTGAAGAGCCTCTTTTGCCCGGGCTGTTCTACGGAGATCAAGAGCGATTTCGCTACGCCGAGGTTCCTGGAACTTTCGCCGGAGCAACAGAAGTTTGCTATCGAGTTTATCCTGTCCAGCGGCTCGCTGAAGGAGATGGCCAAGATTCTGGACGTTTCTTATCCAACGGTGCGGGCCAGGCTGGACCGGATTATCGAGTGCCTCAAGAGCGAGAAGAGCTCGGAAGACGAACGCCGGGCGGCTATCCTGGATGCTGTCGAGGAGAAGAAGATTTCTTCGACCGAGGCCTCGCGGCTATTGTCGAAATAGCAGGACAATCTCAAGGAGCGAAATCATGGACGAAGAACGCAGACGAATCCTACGAATGATGGCTGAGGGGACCATCTCGGTCGAGGAATGCGACGAGCTGCTGCGGTCGCTTTCAAATCGGCGCAAAGAAAAGACTGAAAAGGAGGTCCAGGCGGTCCAGGCAGATCGGCCCGTTTGGCCGTACATAATGCTTGTGATTTTGGCTATGTTTGCTTTGCCCGCTTCTTTTGCAGGTTTCAGGCTGGTTCCACGGTTTTCGGGCCTGATCGGCATTCTCGCCTTCATCTTCTGGGTCTGGATGATTGTGGACTGTCTTTCGCGCCTTCCTTATGATTTCAGGCTCTTATTCACCACCCAACACAAGTACGAAAAATGGATCTGGTTAGGTGTTGTTATCCTGGCCTTCCCCGTCGGCTCAATAGTGTACTTTTTCATCATCCGTCAGCCCAGCCAACAGATCTCCCCACTTTCGAGCGTACCAAAGCCTCCAGCCCCGCCGGAAAGGCCGCTCCGGCCCTCGCGCCGAGCCCGCTCGATCAAGCCACTGGTTATAATCACTATTCTTCTGGCACTGTGCCTTCCGGTAGCAATGATGTTGGATCGCATACTTTTCGGGCAGGCGATGTGGGCCACAGCCTTTCACCACATTGGACCATCGTCTCATGTAAGACAGATGAGCGCCGTTGGTTTGTTCATTATTCCCGCGCCAATAATCGTCTTGATTTGGCTTATATTCTGGATATGGATGCTCATAGACTGCCTGGCTCGGGACTATCGAGAGTTCGGGACGCTGATAACGTCCGATAAGTCGGCCGACAAACTGCTATGGATATTGCTGATCCTCTTCCTGCCTCTAATTGGAGCGATAGCCTACCATATCTCAGTTCGGCGACGGCCACGGTCCGTGGAAGAGGCTAGGTGAGATTACTGCTAAAGCAGTGATAGGAGGCCGCGGCCTGCTTCGCAAGCCTCGTAATGACAGAAAAAAAGATGGATCCCCGCTTGCGCGGGGATGACGTTTGGAGACTTCACCGTTGAATTAGCCATTCAAACATCAATAAGACAGTCTGACTTGACAGGACGGTGTGTGGAAGGTATGATAAGCACAGTGCCGGCGGGGCAAATCAAAGGCAAAAACCGTAAGGAGGCGTAAGGGTGACCTATCATTACACCATTATTCTGGAGCGGGAGGCAGATGGTGGGTTTCACGCCTACTGTCCAGTCCTGAAAGGTTGTCATTCTCAAGGAGACTCGCTGGATGAGGCTCTGGAGAACATCCGTGAAGCAATTGTAGCTTACCTCCAGAGCGTGAAGGCTCATGGTGAACCCATCCCACAGGAGGATCTCCTGATCAAGCCTGTGGAGATAGGCATATGAGCAAACTGCCAGTAGTAGCGGCACGGCAGGTTGTGAAAGTAGCCCAGAAGGTGGGATTTGAGTTTGATCGCCAAAAAGGTAGTCATGCTGTCTATGTACGAGCGTCCGACAAGCGGCGAATAGTCATCCCTGTGCACAAAGGCCGGGATCTAAAGCCCGGAACACTTCGCGGACTTATTGAGGACATGGGTTTGTCGGTAGAGAAGTTTCTGGCCATGCTCTAAAGAGCGAATGGTTAGGTCTTCTGGTATAGGTGGACGTCGCGCTGGGGGAAGGGGATCGCGATGGCTTCCTGGGCGAAGCGCTTCTGGATGGCCAGGTTGATCTCGTCGGTAATGGAGAACTTCTGGCGGTAATCGGCTACCCAGGCTATGAGCATGACCTCCAGGGCTGAATCGCCGAAGGACATGAAGTAGGCAACAGGGGCGGGCTCGTCCATGACGCGGGGGTTCTTGGTGGCGATGTCCACGAGGATCCCCTTGACCTTGGCCATGTCCGAGCCATAGGCCACGCCCATGCGGAGGCGCATCTTGACCTTGGCGCTGGGATAGCCGTGGTTGATGACCCGGGCAGCAGAGATGTCGGAGTTGGGGACAACGAGAATGGTGTTGTCGAAGGTCAAAATCTTGGTGCAGCGCAGGCCGATCTCCTGCACGTCGCCGATCTTGCCGTCGGGCAGCTCGATGCGGTCGTTGACGCGAAAGGGCCGATCCACCAGGATCAAAAAACCGGAAATCATATTGGCTACCGTATCCTTGGCAGCCAGGGCTACTGCCAAGGAGGCAATTCCAGCCGTGGCTACGAAGCCCATAATGTTGATCTTGAACTCGTTGAGAACGATCATAGCCCCTACAAAAAAGATGGCTATTTTGCTCAGCTTGCTGAACAGAGGAATGAACTCGTCATCCAGGGTGGTCTTGGTCCGCTGAGCAATCGTAACCCGGTACCACTCGAACAAGGCTCCCAGGAATTGCCCAGCCAACAGAGACAGGCCGATGACCAGGCCCACAAACAGTACGTTTTGGGCCATATTCAGCCAGCCACTTTCTTTATAATCCTCTATCTGCTGTAAGGCCCATAGCGCCCAGCAAAAGCCGCCCAGCAGCACGATAAAGGCCAGCGTACTTGCAGTATTGGCCAGCACTTCGGGTACTAATTGTCCAGGCCGGCGTTTTTGAATGGCCCGGGCAATCCGCAGCCATACGGTTTGCAGCAGGGCCCAGGCGAGCATGGCCCCGCAGGCCAAGCCCAGGGCAATCCATAACTGTAGGTGCGGCATTTGTACTACCTCCGGTTTAGTAATCCCCCCTCTTATATCGCCTTTATTATCAAAAAGTTATAACAACTCATTTTTGAAAAACATTATTTCAAACATTTATGGGGTCCGGATTATAGGCTAAAAATAGGGGGTAAAAATGTGGAATACCACAACAGATGATATAGAAGTTGGTTGGATAATCAGTAGGAATACTCTTTCTCTTCTTTCTCCATTTGTGATGCAATATACATCAGGAAAACTGGAAATATGACTAATTGGACTATTCCAAAAAGCACAATTGCTATTAGAACAAACCAGGGACCTAAAAAGATACTTATCAGGAATACTAAATAGAGAACTGAGGCAACAAATACTGTCATACCTGAAAACTCATTATCAGGTTCTTTAGATACAAAAAATCGCCAAGGACCTAATGCCATTCCCCAGGACCATAATAAATAAGGTATAAGGCTAAGAGAAGTTGCACCCTCATAGTACCTTGTGCATATCCAAAAAGCAAGCCCACAACTCCCAACAATTAATACGTTTGTAAATAGTTGGTACAAGAACGCAAACAAATGTCTAAGGGGGCTTTGGTTCTTATAAAAATAGAGAGCAAGAAAACTCAAACCCACACCAGGCAGCAGTAGAATTGATAGATAAAAATGAGAGGTAAAGACGAGTATAATTCCAATCCCAATCAATCCCCATTGCCCTAAGAAACCCAACCAAATCCCACCAACAATACCTCCTATCACATTTAGTATTAGAATAGGAATACCCAACAGTTCTATTATTGGTTCTAGTATTTTCATAGATATTCCCGCGGTCTCTATTCGGCACTATAAGATTCGATGGTAATTCCTTGGTTATCCATTCTGCATCTGATGGACACTGGATATTCATCTTTTGAAGAAACACCTTTATACTTCAAAGACATATTAATGAGAATATAGAGTTCTCCTTTCTT
The DNA here is from genome assembly GCA_030614915.1 of Actinomycetes bacterium. Taxonomy (GTDB): domain Bacteria; phylum Planctomycetota; class Phycisphaerae; order JAACET01; family JAACET01; genus JAACET01. The sequence goes on from JAUXAG010000018.1 coordinate 4,402, forward strand.
CCATTTATCCATCACCTTTCCAGGTGCATCGGGTTTATCGGGAAATGATAGATATGAGCTTGTTAATATGATGACAGCCATACTGGGACTCAATGACTTTACAACTCCTGAGGTATCAATATCTATAATTCTACTATCCCCCGAACTTAATATCACTCTTGTCCAGCTATCCAAAGAAGTAATATTTACTGCGGGGGTCTTACCTGTATTTTCCATCCGAATAGGCAAAGAGAAAGTAACTCTATCCCCACTCCGTTCAACTTTGTGCCCAGCAACAGGTTCTAGTTTTAGTTGAGGTCTTTGCTCCTCAATAGAAGTACGATTTCTGTGTTGTAAGGCTCTAATGGCAACAAATACACCTATTCCTATAATAATAATTGTGATAATTGCTATCACCATATTTCCACCTTCTTTATTTCTTTTAGCTTTCATTTTTGTAAACTGTTCTTCTTCATTCATAATTTATTATGTTCCTAGTCTGATTTATCCCTTAACAATAACAAAATACTCCCTCTAAGAGCCTTTAATTATATAGGTCCTACGATATATCCCCTTTGTAGTTTTGCCAAGGACTTATAGAAACATTTATTGAAACATTTATTAGGTGTTTCTGCCCTCTAAACCCTTATTCTACCGTATGTTGCTCTGTCTCCGGTTCAGTATCGAGCGTCCGCATCGGTGGGGCTATTATCCGCCTCGGCAGCCAGGCTGTCAAATCATGGTCTAAAGAAAGGCACAAAGGCACAAAGTAAGAAAAGAAACCCCCAGGATAAACCTGGGGGCTAAACAAAGGGCCTGAGAGCCTGATTCCCCAAAACAAAGTGTCCTTCCCGTAGGGACCTGTGGTCGGAAACCCTAATTCACCCCGAACAAACCATTGCCTTGCCCAGAGGCTGAGCATCTGCTAAGATAAGTGTGAAAATCGGTTGGGGGCTCGGCTGGCGCTTTGGGCTGTTAGAGAGGCAAGAAACGCAAATGTCATCAGAAAGAAAAGACATAGAAGAAGGCCTGAGCTTCAGGCCGAAGTTCAACGAGCAGGGTTTGATCGCCGTGGTTACCGTTGATGCGGGCAGCAACGAGGTGCTGATGGTTGCCAATATGAATGCTGCGGCCCTGGAGGCTACGCTGGCCAGCGGTAAAGGGACGTATTATAGCCGCAGACGAGGCAAATTGTGGGTCAAGGGCGAACAGTCCGGCCATGGGCAGAAGGTTGTGGAAATACTGGTTGATTGCGACCAGGACTGCCTTGTGATGAAAGTCGAAGCTGAAGGAGGGCAATGCCACGTGGGCTACGGCGGGTGTTTCTATCGACGAGTAAAAAAGGGCAGCCCCGATCAACTGGAACTTGTGGGCCGGCGGGTGTTCGAGCCAAAAGAAGTTTACGGTGAATCGAAGGACGACTGAACAAACGCGAACAAGCATAAGGCGAGATAAGCTGGGAGTGATAGCCGGCGGCGGAGAATTTCCCTTTCTGGTTACTCGCGGTGCCAAACGTGCAGGGCTGGAAGTGATTTGTCTGGGCTTCAGGGGGATGGCCAATAAAGAGTTGGCCCAAGAGGCGGATAAATTCGCCTGGGTCAACATGATGAGGATCGGTCAGTGGCTTCGGGTGCTCAAGAAGGAGGACGTGCGGCGGGTGATCATCGGGGGAAAAGTGAAAAAGTCCGCGATGTACCATCGCTGCCGATGGCTGCGCTACATTCCGGACCGGAGGATGCTGCGGATATGGCACCGCCGAAGTAAGAATCGGCAAACGAACAGCCTGCTGAACGCCTTGGCGGATGAATTAGCTCAAGAGGGTATAATAATGGAAGATTCGATACAGTTCTGTCAAGACGACCTGGCTCGAGTCGGGCCACTTGGAGGGGGGATCCCCAGCGAAGAGCAAGCTAAAGAGATCGCCTTTGGCTGGAAGATAGCCAAGGCGATGGGAGGCCTGGATATCGGGCAAAGCATCTGTGTGCGAGAGCTAGAGGTGATAGCCGTGGAGGCCATCGAAGGTACGGACCAAACCATCCGCCGAGCAGGGCAGATATGCAAAGTAGGTGGATTCACCGTGGTCAAGGTGGCCAAGCCTAATCAGGACATGCGTTTCGATGTTCCGACTATCGGACCGGAGACCCTGAAAGTCATGCAGCAGTCCGGTGGGACGGTTCTGGCGGTGGAGGCAGGCAAAACCGTGGTGGTCAATCGACAACAAGTCGGCAAACTGGCCAAGAAGTATGGCATCGTAGTGGTGGGTGTGTCCAACGGTCAGTTAGGCGCAAATGTTACGCTTGCGGCCAAGAGAAAATAGGCAACCATTAGGAAAGCCATAAGGATGGCCAAGGCCAGGGCGTTGAGCAAAGAAGCAATAGTGCACTTGACGGCGCTTGGTCCGGTGAGAGAGTTTATCTGACGCAGTGCCCAAATGCCGGTAGCAACCGCCAAAACGATCGTGGCAATGGAAACGATCACCAGGCCTATCCGGGTCCTTGGCCCAATGATCACGCCAACTTCCCCCCAACGCAGCCAAACGACTGTGGCTACGACTAAGGAGCCCAGCAAGGACAAAATGCCGCCGATGAGCATCAGAGAAGAACTTGATTCGGGGCTGGCAAACAACTTTTTGATATTCATAGCCATTTTATTTAGATCTCCATGAGAGCCAAGCTGGGCGATTTGCGGGCCTGAAAAAAAAGCCGGGTCAAGCACATACTGATGCCGAGAGCCTAACAGGGCGGTGCTGCGAAAGCAAGTGTGCAAAGCCAGATCGGCCCCAGCAAAGGAATCGAACAATGGGCCCTATCCACTTCAGAGAAATTTTTAAGGAAAAAATCTGGGGGGGGCAAAACCTGGCCAGGTTGCTGGGTAAGAAGCTTCCGGCCGGGAAGAAGATCGGTGAGTCCTGGGAACTGAGCGACTTCGGCGAAGACCGCTGCGTGGTGGCCGACGGTGAGTTTGCCGGCGTGGACCTGCCGAGCTTATTGGCCGAGCACAGCCGGCAGATCACCGGGGGCGAGAGGGTCAGGCAGTTCGGGCTGTTGTTCAAGTTTCTCGACGCCGTCGAGACGCTTAGTATACAAGTGCATCCGCAGAAGCACGAGGCCTGGTACATTCTGGAGGCTCGCCCGGGGGCCAAGCTGTACCTGGGATTAAATGAAGGAGTGGACCGAGGGTGCTTCGAGGCGGCCGTGGCCGAGGGCACCGTAAAGCAGTGCCTGAGGATCATAGAACCGCAGCCTGGCGAATGCTACTATCTGCCGGCTGGATTGACTCATGCCCTGGGCGCCGGCCTGGTGGTCGCGGAGATACAGACCTGCGAGCAGATAACCTACAGGGTTTACGACTGGCAGCGCGGCCGGCCCATACAGGTGCAGTTGAGCCTGGAGACCATCAATTTCCAGGCCCGTCCGGAGCAGATATCCCCGCCGGACCAGCAGCCGGGCCAGATGCAAAAACTACTTCAGAGCGATTACTTCAGCATCGAGCGTGGTGTTTGGCCTTCGGATGGAACAATCGAAATTGCTCCGGGGCAAATGCAGGTCTGGATGGTCCTGGGCGGCAAGGCCCATTGCCGTTACCAGGACACAAGCGTGCCCTTCGAGCGCGGTCAGACAGTGCTGCTGCCGGCCTGCTGGGGCGGAACAATCCAAGTGGACCAAGAAATGTGTGCCCTTATTACTCGCTCCGGGCCTGGGGAAGAGTTCTAGAAGTTATCCACAAACCTGCTTTCGTGGCGAGAACGAGCAATTTCACGTTAGTGATGCTACGCATTGTCGGCTGGCGAGGATCGAGGATACAACCAGCCAAGGCCTCGATCAAGCCGATGCGTCTGTCGACTTCCCGCAAAAGGGCTGCCCCGGCGCCGGAGGTGAGTTTTCCGCCGGCAAAATCAGCCTGAATTCTTTTTCGCCCCAGACTTGAAAATGTAAGTGGTAATTCGTTACACTCTGTCATTGTAATGGCCTTCCTTTCCCAGTTAAGAATTTGTTATAAGTGCCTATACTACAGAAAGTAAGTCCATTGCGCTATCAAAATCAAGTCAAACTCATGCAATATCCTGGCTATGGCATTGTGGCGTTTGATTTTAGGCTTAGGTTCTTTCGGCCGATCACTCCTTCAGATCAAGGATGATTTCAAGGAGTACGAGGACTCACAAAACTCTTGACAAGTAATCTTGATAGATGGAAAATCAATTTTTGATGGTATCTGGCAAACATAGCAAATATTTTACTGTTCTGGCTCTGCTGCTAGTGGTGATCGTTGCAGTTGGGGTAGGGTTGCTGCGGCGATTCGTATGGCCTGCACATGGTATAGATCACATCATCCTGATCAGCATTGACACTTGCCGGGCCGACTATCTGAGCTGCTACGGCTATAGCCAGCAGACCACCCCAAACATCGATGCTGTCGCCGCAGAAGGCATTCTCTTCGAAAATACAATCACCCCGGTTCCTATGACCTTGCCGGCCCATAGCTCCATGCTGACCGGCACGATCCCACCCTATCACGGTGTCCATGACAACGTTAACTATAAACTGTCGAAATCCAATCTGACGCTGGCGGAGGTTTTGGGGGCGAATGGATTTAAGACGGCCGCTATTATAAGTGCCTTTGTCCTCGATTCTCAATTCGGCATTGCTCAGGGCTTCGATACGTATAACGACCAGTTTGAAGAAGCTCATGTGGCCGTTGGTATCAGCGAGCGTAAGGGCGGGGAGGCTACCCGGTTTGCACTCGAATGGCTGGAAAAACAAAAAGGCGAAAAGTCTTTTCTCTTTCTACATTATTTTGATCCCCACTACGATTATGTCCCTCCTGAGCCATTTGCCTCACGATTCGCGGACAATCCTTACGCCGGCGAAGTCGCCTATACCGACCATTGCATCGGTCAGGTCTTGGACAAACTCAAAGAGCTCGGTTTTTATGATTCGACCCTTATTATCATAACTTCCGACCACGGCGAGATGTTGGGCGAACACGGCGAAGATGCTCACGGTTATTTTATTTATCAGAGCGCCATAAGAGTTCCCTTAATTTTCAAATTGCCCAGAAGCCGTGAATCTCACAGAATTAGCGAGCTTGTTGGTCTAGTCGATATCGTACCTACCATTTGCAGTATGCTGGGGATTACAGTGCCGCAGCAGGTTCAGGGGCAAGATCTGTCGCCCTATTTTAATGGGAAATCTCCAGCCAGTGCAGACCGGAATCTGTACTGCGAAACCGTGGAGCCGGTGAGATTCGACGCCAATTCCCTGCTGGGTATCGTAAACGAGAGCTTCAAGTACATTCAGACTACTCGGCCGGAACTGTACGATCTTATCAAAGACCCGGCTGAATCCAACAACCTTGTTGAAGCTCAGCAACCGCGGGCCAGAATTATGAAAGACACACTGGCGCAGTTGTTGGAGCAATGTGTTCGCGAAGATGCCACAGACAGTAGGATAACATTGGACACGCAGGCCCTCAAACGCCTCGAATCCCTCGGTTATCTCCGCGGTGGGACAACCGAGCCGTTCAAGTTCGATCAAAGCAAGAAAGACCCCAAGGATTTGATTGAGTTTGTTATGTGTTACGAAGGTGGGATTATACTTGCTCACCAACACAAGCACGACCAGGCAATCGCCGCGTATGATAAAGCCATCGAGCTGAATCCGGCATTTGCCATGCCCTACAACAGCCGGGCGCTCATGTATTCAGCAAAAGGCGACTATGACCGGGCCATCCGTGATTTCGACCAGGCCATCAAACTGGATCCTGAATTTACCAATGCCTACCACGACCGGGGATTCATGTATTTGACGAGAGGCGATCTTGACCGGGCTATCCGCGACTTCGATCAGGCCATCGAACTGGATCCTGCAAACGCCGACGTCTACAACAACCGGGGGCTCGCATACTATGGCAAGGGCGACTATGATCGGGCCATCCGGAATTTCGATCAGGCCATCGAACTAAACCCCGAATATGCCGAAGTATACAACAATCGGGCGCAGTTGTATTTGAGAAAAGGCAAGCATGACCTGGCTATCCGTGATTACGACCAGTCCATCAAACTGAATCCGAAAAATGTCCAAGCCTACACCGAGCGGGGATTCGCATACTATGGCAAGGGCGATCGCGATCAGGCCATCCGCGATTTCAGCGAGGCCATCCGGTTGAATCCGAGCTATGCCCTAGCCTATCAAAGCCGGGGGCTCGCCTATCAAAGCAAGGGTGACAATGAGCTGGCTATACGTGATTTCGGCAAGGCCATCGAGCTGAATCCCGCAGACGCCCTGAGCCACAAGGCCATCGGCCAGGTGTTAATGGGTTTGGGCAGGGCTAAAGAGGCTACCAAGCACTACCGCCGGGCATTAGAGCTGCGTGGCGACTGGCCGGAGGTACTAAATGACTTGGCTTGGATACTGGCTACGCACGAGGATCCTGAACTTCGTAATGGGGCTGAAGCTCTTCGCTTTGCAGAACGAGTCTGCCAATTGCAGAACTACAAAGCTCCTGCAGCTCTGGATACTTTGGCGGCCGCGTACGCGGAAGCAGGCCACTTCGACCAGGCCGTCGAAACTGCCGAAAAGGCTGTCCGCTTAGCCTTGGCTGCGGGGCAGCAAGAATTGGGCAAGGGTATCCGGAACCGGCTGAAATTGTACCAAGCCAAACGCCCCTATCATGAGTCGTTCAGCCCGGAAGGTCTTAGCAGGCCGGAATCGAAATAGAAAAGCAGAAATTGGGGTTTTAGGATGGCTTCTAAGAGCCAGCAGAAGGAATAAGTTCATGGTTTGCCCGAAGTCAAGGAGCAGCAAGGCGGCTCAAGAGCCAGGCCCTAAGGCTGGGCCCGTCAAAGAACGTCTGCACAAGTTGATGGCCAGAGGGGGGCTGGGCAGCCGCAGAGCTTGCGAGCAGATGATCCTTGACGGGCTGGTCAGCGTAAACGGCCAAGTAGTCAGCAAGTTGCCGGTCCTTGTGGATCCGAAGGGCGACAGGATAATCGTCGAGGGCCAACTGCTTACCAAAACTGCCGGCGTATCCGGAGCTCGCAGGGTTCGACCTGAAAAGCTCGTCTACTACCTGTTGAACAAGCCCAAGGGTGTAATTTGCACCAACCGCGAGCGGACCGACCAACGAGAAGTTAATCCGAAAAGATTGCGAGCCATCGACCTGATGCCCGGCGTGAGGCAGCGGCTGGTCAGCGCCGGCCGACTGGACGTGGCCTCTCGGGGGCTGCTGATCATGACTAATGACGGAGATTTAGTCAATCGGCTGAGCCATCCCCGCTACGGGGTAAGCAAGACCTATCGGCTGCGGATAGACGGCTATTTGCGGGCCTGCGATATTGAACGGCTTAAAAAAGGATTATGGCTGGGCAAAAACAGGCCCGGCGGCAAAGATGCCCAGCCGGCCGGGGCCGCCAGCGTCAAAGTGGTACAGCGGGACCGCAAGCGAAGCGTCCTGGAGATAGTGCTGAGGGAAGGACGTAACCGCCAGGTGCGGCGGATGATGGCTCGACTGGGCTATAAGGTCCGGGAGCTAACAAGGATCAAAATTGGGCCGCTCAGCATAAAGTCCCTGCCCACAGGGGCCTATCGAAAGCTTACATCCAGAGAGCTGGCCAAGCTGAGGTCGGCAGGCAAGTGAAAGAGCGGAAATTTCGTGGACAGAAAGGACCGGAAGAGCTAACATACTTTGGCTGATAAGGTTGTACGGCCAGGCAGACAGAGGGAGGCCCGCCCGGTGGAACTCCACAGAAACAAGACTCGCTCTATCCGAGAATTCGAGAGCTGGGCTCAGAGCTACGATCATTCGATCCTGAATTCGCTGCTCTTTGAACCCTCCTACAAGCTCATGCTGGCGGAGGTGCACAAGCAGGCCAGGGGCAAGAGCACGTTTCGGATGCTGGATATAGGCTGTGGGACGGGAACCTTTCTGGCCAAATGTTTGGCCAGCGGCTTGAAGATGGAGGTCACGGGTCTGGACATAGCTTACAATATGATCCGGCAGGCCACGTACAAATCAGAGCAGATCGGGCCCAACGGGTCGGGGATGAGCTTCATGGTCGGCGATGCCGAACATCTTCCCTTCGCGTCCGGCTACTTCGATATGGTAACCTGCTCAAATTCGTTTCACCATTATCCGAACCAGTTGCAGAGCGTGCGGGAGATGCGGCGAGTGCTCAAGTGCAATGGGCAACTGCTGATCGTCGACGGGCACCGCGACGACCCGCTGGGATACCTGATCTTCGACGTGTGTGTAGATGCCGTGGAAAAACACGTCCACCACTGCTCCCGACGTCAATTTATAAAAATGTTCAAGGAGGCGGGATTCCAGAAGGTAACTCAGCGGATGGCAGGGCTGTGCTTTCCCTTACTGGCAACCCTGGGAAAGGCTTGACTTTGACGTTTACCAGACGGCCCGGTCTGTGGAGTTACTATGCCCAGGACGAGCGTTCGCTGGACAGATAATGAGCAACTGAGCCTCGATTTGCCTCAACATTGGCAGATTCTGGGGCGCTACGTTGCCCAGACTACAACTGGGATAGAAGATGTTCGTGTTCACCTGGAGCAGATGCTCGAAGAGCCGACGGGACGGTGTGCGTTCTCGAAATTCTTGGCCGGGGCCGAGAAAGTAGCCCTGGTAATAGATGACTTGACGCGCCCAACCCCGGCGGGGGAATTGCTGGGCCCGGTAGTGGCTGCGTTGGAAAAGGCAGGCATTTCCGATGAGCAGGTCACGGGCGTGGTGGCCACGGGGCTTCATCCGCCGATGAGCCGGGAACAGTTGCTCGGCAAGATCGGAACTGAACTTGCCAGCCGCTTCAAGTGGGTGCAAAACGATTGCCGTGAGCTCGACAGATATGTGTACGTGGGCACAGTGCCGAAAGCCGCCTGGCTCCGACGGAAGATCTGGGCCCCGGGCGGGACCAGGACAACAAGAGGTCTGGATGTTTATCTGCTAAAGGAAGTGGCCGAGGCGGACCTGATTGTATTATTCGGCTCGGTTTCGCCGCATCTGCAGGCAGGCTTCGGCGGAGGATTCAAGCTTGTCGTTCCCGGATGCTCCCACTCCCGGACCATAGGTCGTCTGCACAAGATAGGCTTGAACGAGCAGGTGGCACGGCTGATCGGCCAACACCCCGCCGAGAACCGCATGCGCCGAGCAGTGGAGCAGGCGGGGCAGTTTCTGGGCAGCAAAATGTTTTCGGTAAACGCTCTGCTAGACTCGTCGGGGCGGGTCTGCAGGCTGGGACTCGGTGAACCACAGGAGGTCCAAAAGCAGTTGTCGCTGGCCTGCGAGCAGATGTGCGGACTGGCAGTGGACGGCAGGGCAGACGTGGCTATCGTGTCTGCCTTCCCGCGTGATTACGACCTGCTGCAAGGGCTTAAGTGCCTGGTCAATACGCAGATGGCTGCCAGGAAGGGGGGGATAATAATTGGGGTGATGAATCTTCGCTCAGTGGGGCACTTGAAGCTGAAGGGGTTCTTGCCGCTGCCGACGGGTCTTTTTCGGTGGTTGCTGCAGCTGATTAACGCTAAGTTTGCCAGCGCTGTGCTGGGTAGATTGGATAAAGGGCTTGACGCTGAAGCCAAGTTTTTCATACGACTGGGAGTGGAGACCCTCAGACGAAATCGGCTCCTGATCTATTGCCCAGAAATGGTCAGGGCAGCAGAGAAGCTTCCTTACGTCGAGATATTTGATGATCTGAAGAGCCTTTGGGAGCGAACAGAGAAACTGCTGGGCAGACCAAGGCAAGTGCGGGTGAACGTCTTTGCAGAGGGGGGAACCACCTATCCCAGGGTACATTAATCATTAGCTATTAGTCATTAGTCATTTGTTATTTACCCCGAAACCTTGGGCCTGTTCAAAATGACAAATAGCTAATAAACCCCCGGTAACGCGTAGCGTCCTTCCCGTAGGGACCTGTGGTCGGAAACCGGGGGCTAAATATCGTATGATTCCCCAAAAGCCTAATGCGCCCTAGTTTAGCGGTGGGGTTGCCAGAAGCATCGATTGAGCGTATGATAGGCTCAGCCAAAGGAGTAGTGATGAGTCTGCGAATAATCGACGCACGGACAGATGAGGGCCGGGCTGAGTTGGAAGAGCTTCGGCAACGGCTGCACTCCGTGGCTGGATACAACTATCTCAAGGAGAACTGGGAACAGTGGAATAAGGAAGTTCACGATATTATCGAAGATGTGGCCAAGAATGGCGACCGGGCGGTTGTCAAATACACCAAGAAGTTCGACAAACTGGAACTCACGGCTGACACTCTGAGAGTAAGCGACGAGGAACTGGAGGCAGCCAAGGATAAAGCTAACCCTCGATTTATGAAGGCAGTTCGGGGGGCGATTGGCAACGTCCGCAGTTATCAGAAAAAGTTAACCATACCTCAGTCCAGCGTATGGCAAGATCAAGGTATTCAGTTAGGTATACTTTGGGAAGCTATCGAACGGGTAGGGGTTTATGCTCCTGGGGGTAAGGCGGTGTATCCGTCGAGTGTAATAATGAGTGTGGTGCCGGCCCAGGTGGCGGGGGTCAAAGAGATAGTGGTCTGCTGCTCGCCGGGTCTGGCTGGGAAAGTGAACGCGAATATGTTGGCGGTGTGCGCGGAGCTTGGGGTGAAGGAGGTCTATCAGATCGGCGGGGCTCAGGCGATCGCGGCCATGGCCCTTGGAACTGAGACAATCAAACCGGTGGCCAAGATTGTCGGGCCGGGTAACATGTACGTGCAACTGGCCAAGAAGGAATTGTACGGGCAGGTGGATATTGACAGTTTTGCCGGGCCCAGTGAGGTCTTGATAATAGCTGATGAAACAGCCCCAGCGGATTACATTGCCGCCGATTTACTGGCTCAGGCTGAGCACGATCCGGGAAGTGCGGTACTGGTGACAACAAGTGAGACATTGGCCAAGGAAGTAGTTGAGGCCGTGGAAAAAGAATTGCAAACAGCCAAGCGGGCTAGGGCCATTGGCAACTCGCTGGGAAAGTTCTCGGCTGCGGTAGTGGTGGGCGGTATGGACGAGGCTATCAGAATAGCTAATGATTTTGCACCGGAGCACTTGCAGGTTATGGTGGCTGAGCCGGAGAAGGTGGTGGGGCAGATGAAAAACGCTGGGGCTATCTTTGTTGGCAAGTACAGTCCGGTTGCGCTGGGCGATTACTATGCGGGGCCTTCGCACGTGCTGCCGACTGCTGGGACGGCCAGGGCTTTTAGCGGGTTGAGTGTGTATGATTTCCTCAAGCGGATGAGCCTGATAAGCTACGACAGGCAGGCGTTGGGGAGGGCGGCAGAGGATGTGCAGGAATTGGCCCGGGTGGAAGGGCTGGATATGCACGGCAAATCGATTGCGGTGCGGGTGGACAAGAAAGAGCAGGGATGAGCTATTTTCGGGACAACATAGAGCGGATGGTCGGCTATGTGCCGGGTGAGCAGCCGAGCGATCCGGAGGTAGTCAAGCTCAATACCAACGAGAATCCGTATCCGCCCAGCGAGCGGGTCCTGGCAGCTCTGGGGAGTATGAACGCCGAGCAATTACGTCGATATCCCGAGCCGACGGCAGTTATGTTCCGCGAAACGGCGGCCAAAATTCTGGGATTTTCGCCGGAACAGATTATCTGCGGGAACGGCTCGGACGAGCTTCTGACCATGGCCAGCAGGGCGTTTGTGGGGCCGCAAGGGTTGATGGCCTATCCGGTGCCGACCTATTCGCTGTATCGCACGTTGGCCCACATCGAGGATGCAGGGTTCGTGGAGATACCCTTTGGTCCGGACTGGAGTTTGCCGGAGGAGCTTTACTCTACGGGTGCAAAGCTGACGCTGCTGTCTAATCCCAACGCGCCGAGCGGGACGATGATAGAAGCGGACGAAGTGGCACACTTGGCCAAGAAACTGGACGGCGTGTTGATCGTGGATGAGGCCTACGTAGACTTTGCCGAGAGCAATTGCCTGGAGCTGGTCGATAAGCACAAGAACGTGCTAATTCTGCGGACACTGTCCAAGGGGTATTCGCTGGCGGGGCTGCGTTTCGGCTACGGAATCGGAAACGGCAAGCTGATAGCCGGTCTGAACAAGGTCAAGGACAGCTATAACTGCGATGCGGTCAGTGTGATGCTGGCCAGCGAGGCTATCACTGATCAAGAAGCTATGGGGGAAAACGCTCGCAAAGTTAAGGATGAGCGAGAGCGACTTAGTGAGCGGCTGCGGGCAGTGGGCTTTGAGGTGCCCGAGAGCCAGGCGAATTTTCTTTTGGCCCGGATGCCCGCGGAATGTCCTTTGACCGCCAAACAGTTATATAAAAAGCTCAAGCAACACAAGGTGTATGTGCGCTATCTCGAACAGACTCATTTGGCCGATTGCGTGCGGATCACGGTGGGCAGGCCGGAGGAAAACGGAGCCCTGCTGGAAACGATGCGACAAGTGGGAATAGAGATATAGAAAAATCAAAAGTAAAAATGCAAAGTGACAAATCAAAATGCAAAATCACAAAAGAAGGCTGGAGACTGTAGGAAATCAAGAATTGTCTTCCTCCAGCCTACAGTCTGGAGCCTTGGGCCTGTTTGAGTTTTGCCATGTATTTTCCGAAGGACGCTTCGCGTTGATATTTGATACTTGGTTTTTATATGAGGTGATGCCATGCCTGAGAGAAAAGCTCAAGTCTCGCGGAAGACTACGGAGACCGAGATCGAGCTGAGCGTGAACCTGGACGGTACGGGGCAGACGGCGGTGTCCGTCGGCGTGGGGTTTTTGGACCACATGCTGGAGCTTTTGGCTAAGCACGGTCTTTTTGACCTGGTGGTTAAGGGCAAAGGCGATGTCCAGGTCGATTCCCACCATACGGTTGAAGATGTGGGCATATGTCTAGGCGAGGGTATCAAAAAGGCGCTGGGCGATAAAAAGGGGATAACCCGCTTCGGGCAGTCGTTGGTGCCGATGGACGAGGCCTTGGCTCAGGTGGTGGTGGATATCAGCGGTCGAGGGCACTGTGAATGCAGGATGGATGTGGTCCATGGCTTGAGCTATCTCCGCGGAGCGGTGCAGACCACCATCGAAGCGGTTACCAAGAAGGATGTGACCCTGGAACATGCGGTCGATCAACTGATGGAGTACTCGGACGAGCGGGAATTGCTGGAGGAGTTCGCCCGGGCCCTGGCGGTGAACGCGGGGATAACACTGCACATAAACGTGCCCTACGGCAAGAACGCACACCACGTGGTCGAGGCAGTTTTCAAGGCCCTGGGCAGAGCCCTGCGGCAGGCGGTGGAGCCGGACCCGCGGCAAAAAGGGCTGCCCTCGACCAAAGGCGTGCTGTAAGAGGATCGGCGGATCAAATCGATGGCCAATATAACCCGTGTGGGAATCGGATTCGACATACACCGGCTGGTGAGCGGAAGGCCGTTGTGGCTGGCCGGTGTGAAGATTGAATTTGCCAAGGGCCTGCTGGGTCATTCCGACGGGGACGTGATCCTGCACGCGGTGGCCGAGGCGGTGGCTGGGGCTGCGGGCCTGGCTGACATAGGGGAGCAGTTCCCGGATAATCTGGCGGCTACGGAAGGAATCGAGAGCAGAGTAATCGTCGAGAAGATTCTGCGTGGGGCCAGCGATAAGGGCTTTGGGGTGATTAATCTGGACGCGGTGGTGCAGGCGGAGAAACCGAAGATATCCGACTACAAACAGCAGATGAGGGAGTCGTTGGCCCGGATACTGAAAGTGGACGTCGAAGCGGTTAATCTGAAAGGGCGCACGGCTGAAGGGCTGGGCGATATCGGCAGGGCCGAGGCCATCGCCTGCACGGCAATCGTAGGACTGGGACCGAAATGAGCTTGCGAATCTACAACACCCTGAGCAGAAAAAAGGAAACGTTCGAGCCACTGGTGCCGGGCGAGGTAAGCATCTACCTGTGCGGGCCGACGGTTTACAAAGAAAGCCATATTGGGCACCTGGTGGGGCCGATCATCTTCGACGCTTTCAAGAGGTATCTGCAGTACAAAGGATTCAGCGTCAAACTGGTGGTCAACATTACTGACGTGGAAGACAAGCTGATAACTCAGGCCAAGGTTGAAGGAGTGGCGGTTGAAGAGTTGGCGGGGCGGATTACGGAGCTATACTTTGATAGCCTGCGCGAACTCGGCGCTTATGAGAGCGTGGATGAATTCCCGCGAGCGACGGAAAACATCACGGAGATTATCAAAATCGTGCAGGGATTGGTAGATAAGGGTTTGGCCTACGTGGTGGACTCCGACGTGTATTTTGAGGTGGCGAAATTTGACGGCTACGGCAAGCTGTCCGGGCGGAAGCTGGAAGATCAGTTGGCGGGCACGCGGCAACTGCAGGGCAAGGCGAAATCACCGGGTGATTTTGCCCTGTGGAAAGAATCGAAGGAGGATGAGCCGGGCTGGGATTCGCCGTGGGGCAGGGGCAGGCCCGGCTGGCATATCGAGTGCTCGGCTATGAGCATGAAGTATCTGGGCCAGACCATAGATATCCACGGCGGAGGGCAGGACCTGATCTTTCCGCATCATGAAAATGAAATCGCCCAGTCGCAAGGCTACAGCGGCAAACCCTTCGTGCGCTACTGGATGCACAACGGGCTCACGCGGATGCCGACCAAGGCGGCGGGCGGAGCTTGGCAAAAGATGAGCAAATCGCTGGGTAATATTATGCCCATCGGCGAAGCGCTCAGTGAATATGACGGTGAGACTGTTAGATTTTTCGTGCTCAGCACACACTATCGGCGGCCGATCCCCTATTCGAATGAAGGGCTGGCTAATGCAGCCAAGGCCCTGGGGCACTTCCGCGATCTGTTCTCAGTGGTAGAAAACATTACTGGGGCAAACGTTTACAATCTGGCACAAGTCAGCGAAGAGCCCCCGGTGGAGCTGGGTGATTTCGGCAAAAAATGCCTTGAACATAAGCAACGATTCCTAAAGCATCTGGATGATGACTTCAACACAGCCGGGGCAATCGGGGTCCTGTTCGATTCGGCTCGCAAGACGCGAAACCTGGCCTCGGAGGGACCTGTAACTGATGAGGAACTGGCCTCGGAGGGACCTGTAACTGATGAGGGGCTGCTCTCGCTGGCCCGCAAGACGGCGAACCCGGAGGACCTGCTCTGGGCCACGGGCCTAATCGTACAACTGGGTAGGCTACTCGGACTGTTTGAAGGTCCTAAGGCCATAACTATAGAGATTCTTGACAAGCTCACACTTCCGAGGGACCGGGTGGAGCTACTGATTGAGGAGCGCAACGCAGCGAGGCAAAAAAAAGACTTCGACAGCGCTGACACTATCCGCAAAAAACTGGCTGAGATGGGCATAACCCTGGAAGATTTGCCGAGCGGTAAGACAATTTGGCATATGTAGAACCGGATTTCTAAGCACGAAGGGCATGATCATTGGTTATTAGCCATCAGTCATTTGTTATTTACCATTTTTCTAAGCCGGGTTAGGATGGGAGAACTTCGGGATGCGAATTGTAGGCATAGATCCGGGGCTGGAGGTAACGGGGTATGCAGTGCTGGATAGTGCCGACGGAAATGTGAGCATAGTGGATGCGGGGATAATCAAAACGAACCGTAGGTGGGAGTTGGCTAAGCGGCTGGTGGTTTTGTCGAAGGAACTGGGGGAGCTGCTGGCTGAGCATGAGCCGGAGGTGATGGCTGTGGAGGAGTTGTATTCGCACTATCGCTTCCCGCGGACGAGTATCCTAATGGGACACGCCAGGGGGGTGATCCTGGAGGCGGCGGGCAAGCTGGATGTGAAAGTGATGGCCTATGCGGCTACGCGGGTGAAAAAAAGTATTACGGGCAACGGGCGAGCGAGCAAGGAGCAGGTCCAAAGGGCGGTCAAAGCAGAGTGCAAGCTGAGGAAAACGCCTCGGCCGGCAGACGTGGCCGACGCTCTGGCCATCGGTCTCTGCTGTGCTAAGGAGCTGGAAAAGGGGGCCTTGACAGGATTGGTGGTGAAAGGATGATAGCTAAGATCAGCGGGACATTGGCGGAAGTGGCCAAGGCGGCGGTGCTGATAGAGGTGGGCGAGATCGGCTATGAGGTGATGGTGCCGGGATACGCGTTGGAGCTTCTGGCCAGCAAGATCGGCCAGCAAGTTTCGCTGTACACGTTGGAATATTTAGAGGGCAGCCTGGCGACGGGGGGTAATCTGGTGCCTAGGCTGATCGGTTTTATGCACAGCGAGGAGCGGGCCTTCTTCGAGCGGTTCACCTCGGTCAAGGGAGTAGGGATGCGCAAGGCACTGAAGGCTTTGAGTATGCCTATCAGCCGGGTGGCCTCGGCGATCGAGGCTAAGGATAGCAAGCTGCTGCAGAGTTTGCCGGGCGTGGGCCGACGGCTGGCGGACCAGATGGTGGCGGAATTGGCGGGGAAGATGGATGAGTTCGCCCTGGAGGCTGCAGCCCAGCGCGGCGATAGCAGCGGCTGGGCTCAGGGACATAGTGAAGCCCTGGAAATCCTGCTGCAATTGGGTGAGCGGCGCAGCGATGCACAGGAGTTGATCGAGCGAGTGCGACAAGTCGATCCGAAAATGGACAGGCCGGAGGAAATCGTCCAGGCGGTGTATCGGCTCAAGGCCGGACAGTCCGCGATCAGTTAGACGCTGAAAGAAAAGAAGAATTTTGACGCTGATTACGCTGATTACGCTGATGAATACAGAGAATACAGAAAGAAATACAGAATTTTGACGCTGATTACGCTGATTACGCTGATGAATGCAGAGAATACAGAAAGAAATACAGAAATCAGCGTCCAAGATATTAGCGTGGAGCGAAGATGTATAAACATGCTGAACTAACACAAGAGATTATTAAAGCGGCCCAGAATGTTCATAATACGTTAGGTCACGGCTTTCTTGAAAAAGTCTATCACAATGCGATGGCTTTGGAATTGCGTAAAATGGGACTTGAGCTTATATGCGAAAAGCCAATCCAGCTATACTACGACGGCCAAGTCATTGGTGAATACTATGCAGACATAGTTGTCGATGATAAGGTGATACTGGAGATTAAGGCGGTCCAGGCGGTTAATCCAGTTCACGAGGCTCAACTGGTTAACTACCTCAAGGCGACTGACATAGAGGTGGGTCTGTTGTTGAACTTTGGGAAATCGTTGGAGGTTAAGCGCAGAATATTTGAGACTGTTCGGAGGCGATAGTCTTGGCTGTAAACTCTACTGACTACGGGGAACTCGGAGGACTCGAAAGATAGAAGCAGTTGGAATCGGCGTAATCTGCGGAATCAGCGTCTAATTATCTTTCTGTATTCTCTGGATTCGGCGTCTAATTGAATCTTATCATAGTAAAGGAATAACGTGGCTCGGGAACGAATAATCGATGCCAACAGCAGCGGGGAGGCAGAGGATAATTACAATCTTTCTCTGCGCCCTGCGAGTCTGAATGAGTGCATAGGACAGAAGGAGCTTCTGGATCGGCTGGTGATTGCCATCCGGGCGGCGAGGGAGCGCAAGGAGCCTCTGGATCACGTGCTGCTGCACGGTCCGCCGGGGCTGGGCAAGACAACGCTGGCCTACGTGATTGCCCACGAGATGGGGGCCAGGCTGCGACAGACCTCCGGGCCGGCCCTGGCCAAGCCGAGCGACCTGGTAGGGATGCTGACTAATCTGCAAAGATGCGACGTGGTCTTTATCGATGAGATCCATCGGCTGCCGGCTATCGTGGAGGAATTCATCTACCCGGCGATGGAGGACTTCCGGGTGGACTTCACGGTGGATAGCGGGATGCACGCCCGGACGATTAATTTGCCACTAAAGCCGTTCACGCTGATTGGAGCGACAACGCGGGCGGGGCTGTTGACGGCTCCGCTGAGGGCTAGGTTCGGCATTGTGCATCATCTGGAGTTCTGGGGTACTGAAGATTTGCTGGAACGGGCTAGGCGGACAGCGGATATGCTGGGCATAAAGTATGAGGAGAAGGCGTTGGCTATGTTGGCTGGGCGCTCGCGGGGCACGCCGAGGATTACTAATCGGCTGCTGCGGCGAGTGCGGGACTTCGCCCAGATAAAGGCTGACGGCAAATTGAGCCAAGCTGTTGTGGGGGATGCTTTGGAGCTGGAGGGTATCGATCAGGAGGGGCTGGACAAGCTCGACCATGCCTTTTTGCGAACCTTGATCGAAACTCACAAGGGCGGCCCGGCTGGGATTGAAGCCCTAGCTGCCACGCTGGGCGAAGAGCGAGACACACTCGAAGACGTGATTGAACCCTTCCTGCTGCAGAGGGGTTTGGTTGCTCGGACAAGGCGCGGCCGAGTCGCGACGGCGGCGGCATATAAGCATTTGGGCCTAGAAGAACCAGACGCTGAGCCTAAAACAGATACAACTCTGTTTTAGATGCCGAGGAAGCTCGCAGGCACCCGCAAAGTATTCTGATTTACAACCTCAGGAAGAGCCATAGCGTTGGTGGTGGAGGACGTCTTTGAGTTTTCGTTTGGGGACGTGGAGGACGTCGTTGTCGTCGAGGTAATAGGCGATGTCATCGTCGGTATCTTCGGCCATCGGCGATTCGTCAGGATAGCCGAAGGCAACCACCGAATCGATGGTGCAGTGGTCGGGGATGCTGAGGATGGGGGTTAATTTGTTGCGTTGTACCGAACCGATCCAGCAGGAGCCGAGGCCGGCTTCGACGGCAGTGAGGAGCATGTTCTCGATGGCAGCGGCGGCGTCGGCTGCGGCTGTGACTGGGCCTCGCTGAGAATTGAGCAAAACAATCACCCAAGCTGTAGGCTCCTGGCCGGGCTTGGGCGTGCGCCTAGGAGCTACGCCGCCGGCCCAGGCGGTGGTGGCAAAGACCTGCCGACAAAGGTCCGGCTCGGTGACCAAAATGAATTCGACCGGCTGGCAATTGCCTCCGGAGGGGGCTACTCGGCCGGCGTTGACGATCCGCTCGAGAACGGCGGGGTCAATGGGTTTTTGCTGGAAACGGCGAATAGTACGGCGAGCAGTGATGGCCTGGTAAACGTCCATGATCGCTCCATTCAAAAAGAGAGGCCTTCAAACGCGGCAGAGTATTCTAACTCAAAGTCAAGCCGACGGGGGTTGTTTGTCCGGGAAACCCTGCGGGAAGCGCTGGTGAAAGTTCCAGGCGCTTTGGATAATGCCGCTGAGCTGGGTTAATTTGGGCCTCCAGCCAAGGGTCCGTTTGGCTCGGGCGGAATCGCTGATGAGCTCGGGCGAGTCGCCGGGCCGACGGTCGGCCAATTCATATTCGATGGGTAGAGCGGTAACCGTTTTGCAGGTCTCGATCACTTCCTTGACGGAAAAGCCGGCACCGTTGCCAAGGTTCAAAGCAACTGATTGGCCGTTGTCGCTGAGGTAATCCAGGGCTAACAGATGGGCGTCGGCTAAATCGCAGACGTGAATGTAATCGCGGACGCAAGTGCCGTCCGGCGTAGGATAATCAGAACCAAACACCTTCAAGCTGCCCGGCAAGGCGTTGCTCAAGTCCGGGTGCCTTATCTTCAAGGCGGCCTTGAGGACCAGGGGGATCAGGTGGCTCTCAGGATGGTGGTCTTCGCCAATGCTAGCATCGGGCAGGGCGCCGGCGGCGTTGAAATAGCGCAGGGCCACCCAGTGCAAGTCGTAGGCCGAGCCGAAATCATGTAGCATCCGTTCGAAAGTTAACTTGGTCCAACCGTACGGATTTACCGGAGCGGTTGGATGTTCCTCAGTCAGGGGAGAAAACTGGGGGTCGCCATAAACCGCGGCCGTGGAGGAAAAGACAATAGTTCGAACGTCGTGGGCGAGCATGGCCTCGAGCAGAACCAGGCCGTTGCCCACGTTGTTGCGGTAATACTTGAGCGGGTCCCGAACCGATTCAGAGACCAATATACTGGCACAAAGGTGCACCACGGCCTCTGTCGGGTACCGGCTGAAAACCTCATTTAGAAGTGGGCGGTCCCCGATGGAACCGCAGACCAAAGGGACCGACTGCGGCAGGGCCGCGGCATGGCCGGTGGAGAGGTCGTCGATGACCACGGGATTGCGGCCGGCCTCGATCAGGGCCCGGACAACATGGGCACCGATATAACCGGCTCCGCCGCAAACGAGAATTGTCTTATCCGTTTTCATCAATGATCGCTGCGAAACCAAGTGACAAAACTTTCCAAGCCCTTAGCCAAGTCGGTGCTGGGGTTGTATCCCAATTCTTTCCGGGCCAGGCTGATATCGGCAAAGGTGCGGTTGACGTCGCCGGGCTGAAGCGGCTGGCGGTCGATAACGGCCTTTTTGGCAAGGGCCTTCTCGATGGCTGCCACGAGATCCCGCAGGACGATAGGTTGTGATTCGCCAAGGTTATATATGTGATAGCCCCGGCAGAGGTCAATAGCCGCCAGGACCCCGGCAATAATATCGTCAATGTAAGTGAAATCCCGGCTCATGCTACCATCGCCAAAGACAGGTATCGGCTGGCCGGCCTCTATCAGCCGAGTGAATTTGTGAATAGCCAGGTCCGGACGCTGGCGAGGGCCGTAGACCGTAAAGAAGCGCAGACAAGTGATGTTGATCCCGAACAGATGGCAATAGGTATGGCAGAGAAGCTCGCCGGCTTTCTTGGTGGCCGCATAGGGCGAGATGGGAAAGTCCACGTTGTCCGACTCGGCAAAGGGAATCTTTTTGTTGTTGCCATAGACGCTGGAGCTGCTGGAGAAGATGAACTTGGGCAGGTTGTGCTTTCGAGCAGCCTCCAGCAGAGATGCGGTACCGGCTACGTTTACGTCCTGGTATGCCAGGGGATCGGCAATGCTGGGCCGAACCCCGGCCTTGGCGGCCAGGTGGACCAATACGTCGACGTCTTCGTCCTTTAGGAGCGACTCGAGCAGGGGACGGTCGCGGATATCTCCCTCGACGAGCTTGAAGTTCCGGTGGTCCCGGCACTGTTTGAGATTGGAACGCTTGATGGCTGGGTCGTAGAATTCGTCAAAGTTGTCCAGGGCTGCCAGCTGCCAGCCGCGGGCCAAGAGAGCCTCGCACAGATGTGAGCCGATAAATCCCGCTGCCCCGGTAACCAGTGCCTTCATACGGGCTCCTCAGTCGGTCCAGACTGATATTTCCGGGCAGCGGCTTGTAAAAGCGCCAGCGGCGGAGGGACAGTGCATCGAAGATATTGTTTTGCAATCAGATGCGGACTTTCTCAGCAATAGTACGACCGGCCCTGACGGGGGTTCAGGAGGCTAATATCTCCAGGGCCTTGCCGGTGCCGGTGCCGGGGATGACTTTATGGCCACAGGCATTCAGGGCCTGCTCAATGGCGGCAATGACGCTGACGGCATCCAGGGCGTCCACGTAGCCCATATGGGAGATGCGGAATATCTTGCCGGAGAGGTCGGCCTGCCCGCCGGCCACCCAGATGCCAAATTTCTCCCGGAGCAGCGAGCGGAACTGCTTATCATCAACGCCCTGGGGATAGCAGATGCTGGTCAGGCTGTCCACGGGGTCTGCGGCGAAGAGTTTCAGGCCCATGGCCAGGGCTGCCTGACGGGTGGCTTGGGCAATCTTGGCGGTACGGGCCCAGATGTTCTCCAGTCCTTCGGCCTTGATCATTTCCAGGGCCTTGGCCAGGCCGCGAACCAACGTAATGGCCGGCGTATAAGGATTGTCCCAGGTTTTCAGCGACTTGCGGTAGCGTTTGATGTCCAGGTAGTAGGCCTTGGGCTGGAAGGATTTGGCGATTTTCCAGGCTTTTGGCGAGACGGCCAGAAAGGCCAGGCCGGGCGGCAGCATCAGGGCCTTCTGGGAGCCGGTGGCGGCGACATCTATAGACCATTTATCGACTTCCAGCGGAATGGCGGCGGCGGAGGTGATGCAATCGACCATGAAGAGGGCCTCGGTGGGGGCGACGATTTTTCCGATGGCCTCGACGTCGCTGCGAACTCCGGTAGAGGTCTCCGAGTGAGTGACGATGACGGCTTTAATGGCTGGATCGTCGGCCAGGGCCTTTTCGATGACGGCAGGATCGACGGCCCGGCTCCACTCGACGTCAATGTTGATATGATCCAGACCATAGGCGGTACAGACTTCGGCCCAGCGCTGGCCGAATTTTCCGCCGCGGACCACCAGGGCCTTGGCCCCGGGGGCGAGGCAGCAGACGATGCCGGCCTCCATGGCAGAAGTGCCAGAACCGGTGAAGGTCAGGACCTCATTGTTGGTGCGGAAGACGTACTGCAAGCCCTGGGTGAGCTGCTTGAGAAAATCGCGATATTGGCCGGTCCGATGGTGAAATATCGGCCGGGCCATCTCCAGAAGGACTTCCTCGGGAACGCCGGTCGGGCCGGGCGTAAATAAACGAATCTTGGTCACAAACTCACCTCTTGGCAAACCAAACGCACTTGTCCAACGTAGAAACTGGCATTATGTCCATTGGCGGGGCTTTGTCAAGCCCAGGTTGATTAGAGCCGATGCAGTATTTGACGAAAATCATCAAGCAACGTATGATGGCGAGCCAGTCCAGAATCCAGGAAAGGAGTTTAAAAAATGCCGGAATACTCCATAAGTCCCAGCGGTGAGAAATTCGTTATCCCCAGCAAGAAGGAATACGCCACTGAGATGCGGCGTCTGCAGCGGCGGGTGAAAAAGGCCCACGGACAAGGCCAGGAGGTCGTGGTGGTTATGGGCGTGGGCTTCGTGGGGGCAGTCATGGCTGCAATCGTAGCCGATACGTCCGATAAAAAAGGCAGGAGCAGCAAGTTCGTTATCGGCTGCCAGCGGCCCAGCACCCGAAGCTACTGGAAGATCCCTCTGCTGAACCGCGGTGAATCACCGGTCAAGGCAGAGGATCCGCAGGTCGATCCGATGATCGCCCGCTGCGTTCTGGAAAAAAAGACCCTCACGGCCACCTTCAACAGCGATTGCCTGAAACTGGCTGACGTGGTGGTGGTGGACGTGCAGTGCGACTACACCAAGCAGGAGCTGGGCAACATGCGCAGCGGCCAAGCGGAGATGAACGCCCTGGAAGCAACAATGCGGACGATCGGGGGAAAGATTGGGCCCAAGTGCCTGGTGCTTATCGAGACGACTGTAGCTCCGGGGACGACAGAGTTCGTGGCCTGGCCGATCATGAAAAAGGCCTTTGCCAATCGGGGTATCAAATCCGTGCCCCTGTTGGCCCACAGCTTCGAGCGGGTTATGCCCGGCAGGGAATACGTCTCCAGCATCCGGGATTTCTGGCGGGTCTGCAGTGGATGCAATACGGTTGCACGGAGGCGCGTGGTGAAATTCCTCAAGGAAGTGCTCAACACCGAGGAGTTCCCGCTGACGGTGATGGATCGTCCCATCGAGTCGGAGACCACCAAGATTGTGGAAAACTCCTACCGGGCGACAATCCTGGCCTTTCTGCACGAGTGGAGCCTGTTTGCCGAGCGGAACGGGGTAGACCTGATCAAGGTTATCAAAGCTATCAAGGTGCGTCCGACGCATAGCAATATCATTTTTCCCGGGCCGGGCATCGGCGGCTACTGCCTGCCCAAGGACGGCGGGCTGGGTTACTGGGCGTATAAGCATATCCTGGGGTTCGAGGATCAGGATGAGGTTTTCCGAATTACGCCGCAGGCCATCGACACCAACGACACTCGTGGGCTGCACGTGGCCACTTTGACGCGGGATGCCCTGCGGAACATGGGCCGATATATCGCCGGGGCGGAGGTGCTGATCTGTGGGGCCAGCTATCGGCAGGACGTGGGCGACACACGCTACAGCGGCTCGGAGATGGTAGTCCGCAGGCTCACTGAAATGGGAGCCGAGATGCGGGTGCACGATCCTTATGTGGACCACTGGTACGAGCTGGAAAAGCAGGACGTATATCCAGCTCCGGGACATTCCTGGGCGAGGTTCTTCCACAATCAGGAAGAGCTGGCCAACACGGTGGTGCAGAAGGACCTGGCCAAGGCGATCGGAGGTGTCGAGGCGGTAATCCTGGCTGTGCCGCATGAGCCGTATCTGGAGTTGGAGCCCGAGCAGTTGGTCAAGTGGGCCGGCGGGCCGATTGGGGTAATCGACTGTTTCGGTATCCTGGACGACGAGAAGATCCGGCGGTACTTCGAGTTGGGTTGCGAGGTCAAGGCCCTGGGGCGAGGACACATCCAACGGATCAAGGAAGAAGTGCGCAAGAAAGCTGGGAACAAGTAATTGGAGGCAATCATTTGGAGCCAATCATGTTGGGAAAGGTGGCCCTGGGGTTGCTAATACTGTGGGTCTTGGGCTGCGGGGCGGGTCTTATCGCCGACGACGCATTCCTTTACATTCTCAGCTTCATAATGCTGGTTGGGTCTATTCTATTCGGCCTGTTAGTCCTGGCTGTAAACGTCATATGGAGGCTTCTGCCGGGGGATTTGAAGGAAATCCACCGGAAAAGGAGGGGACGTTTCAGCACCATTTTTTTCTCTTTTGTTGTCTTCTTTTATATTGTCATCGGACTCGTCGACGAGATGTACCTGCGTAAGTCCTCTGGATTCGTCAGGTTACTTGGGATTGCTACGATAATCATTTTCGCGACTTTTTTGTGGTGGAGTCTAATAAGACGTAGCAAAGTAAAGGTAGTTACAGGGTGCGTTGTTTTCATCTTATTTACTTTGGCAGTACTGTTCTTTAATTCTGTCTCCTTTGAAGCGGGTGGAACTGTTGCGAGCACGGATATGCAAAGAATTCGGTCGCTGCCATATGTTGAGTGGATTTCTGCTAAGGAGGACATAGACAAGACCAGTGTGGTGGGCCATGATCCTGAATTGGCCCTGGAGGGCCTGAACGTGTATGGCTCCTGGACCTTGCCGGAAGCCTACCTGGTTGATATGGACGGAAAGGTGGTGCACAAATGGAGCAAGAAAATTGCCGGTTGTAGCAAGTGGAAGGATCATGTGGAATTGTGCAAGAACGGCGATCTGCTGGTCCTAGTCCAGGACAAGATGATTATCTGCCTGGATTGGAACTCAAATATCAGATGGAAGCAAGAACTGCGCGTCCACCACGATCTTTTCCCCGACGAGGACAAGCAGACATTTTACGTCTTGGCTAGAGAAGATGCCATAGTCTACTGGCATGGAATCCCCGTGCCGATAGCAAACGATTATATTGCCGTTCTGTCGCCGCAGAAGGGCATCCAGCGCAAAATACACCTCTATGAGCTGGTAAAAGACCGCATCAAGCTGGCCAGGATTATCAGGCTCTATACAGAAATGCTTAGGATGGACAAAATAGTCAGAGTCTTTGAGCATAAGATAAAGAACAACTGGGTCTGTCAGGATGGTCTGAATTTTGACATTATGCATATCAACAGCGTCGAAGTTATGGATCGAAACGTTAGGGGTTTCTGCCAGAAAGGGGATTTGCTGATTTCGGTCCGGGAACTGGACCTGGTGGCTGTCCTGGACATTGATAAGGGGGAGTTTGTCTGGAGCTGGGGGCTGGGTGAGTTGAGCAGGCAACATGATGCCCAACTCCTGCCCAATGGAAATGTGTTGATTTTCGATAATGGGTGTCGCAATCGCTTCAGCCGGGTGGTTGAAATCGATCCACTAAGCAAGAAGATAGTCTGGGAATACAAAGCTGATCCGGTGCAGAAGTTTTACTCCGCTCTTTGTGGCAGTAGTCAAAGGCTTTCAAACGGCAATACTCTTATCGCCGAAAGTTCAAAAGGACGTGCTTTCGAAGTGACCAAAGATGGCAAGATCGTGTGGGATTATTACAATCCTAAGACCAAGAAAAAAAGCCACAAAAGAGAAACGATATATCGCATAAGGCGCTTCAGCGATCCGCAAATACGGAATCTGCTGGAAAAAGACAGGCGAAATTAGCTTTTTGTGGGCCCGGCAGATAACGATGAAACGAATCTTAGCGACATGCTTGATTGTTCTTTGTGGGGAGCTTGTGGCCTGGGCCCAATCCGGACCGCTTGAGCCGCGCGAAAAGCCCCAACAGCAGCTAGCCTTCTACTTAGCGCCTGAAAAAGCAAGCAAACAACAACCCCAAGATACCCCCTCGCAACCAGCCAGACTCTTTGTCAACGCTTTCGAGAAGCTAGCTGTGAACTTCGGGCGCGATCAGATAACCGCTTGGGCACAGGTAGATGTGGACGACAAGCAATGTCGTATCTCAGGGCCTATCATCGCTGGCCCGAGATTTGAATTGAACCATCATCGTATCACAGTTGATTACACTGGTAGCGGAACTGTTGAACTCAGCGTCGCCCACGCCGGTAAGAATGACCGTGAGTACGTATTGAGTAAAAAGCACCTCCACCGTCGCTTCGTTAAACTCACGACCGGCAAAGAAGTCGTGCTGCAAAGTCCATACAAGGGCGAAAACCATGCCTGGCTGCTGCTACGGAGCACAGGTAATGTGCACATAAGTCAGATTCGCTATCGAGCTTTGCGCGGCCGCAACACCCTCTACGGTCACGCTCCAGCGAGGTTCACGTTCGCACACGCCTTCCTGCCCTACCGCATCATGGCCCCCAAACACATCGATCCTGATAAACGCTATCCCTTGGTGATCACAATCGGTGGCTCAGGCGGCATCGGCACCGGCAATCGCAAGAATATGGAAATGGTGGGACTGTCAGCCTACCTCTTCCGAAATTACTTTGATGACGCCCAGTTCGCTTGTTACAGCATCACGCCACAGATCATACCGTCCAAGGATTGCCCGGCGCCGTACTGGCCCAAAGGCTCCCGCGGCGCACCCACAGCGGCACACCCCGACGCTCCGCTGGTCAACGCAGACGGTTGGTACACCCAGGCGGTCCTGGCACTAATTAGGCAGATGCTCGCCGACCCGGCCTATCGCATCGACCCCGACCGCGTGTACCTGACAGGCTTCTCTTACGGCGGCAAGGCAGTGTGGGAGTTTCTGCGAGCTGCGCCGGATATGTTCGCCGGGGCCATCAGCTCCGGCGGCTGGGCGATTGGGCGACTGAACGAGAATCCATCCATCCGGCTGCGTAACATGCTGAGCCAGGAAGTGCAAGCCTATAAGCACGTGCCTATACTCATCACCGCAGGTGAGAAAGATACTAGAATGTCCAAAGCCAGCCGCTTGGCGAATGAGGTCCTCGGCAAAGTTGGCGGTAACTGCACATACGTGGAATTCGCCAAGACCGAACATATCCCCAGCGCCGGAAAAACCTGGGGGAATCGGAAATATGTTGCTTGGCTCTTCGAGCAGAATCGCAAAAGAACGCAGCCGTAATGGGCGAGAGAGATGACGTAGAGCACAGCCAATTCGCGAAAGACCCAGATTGGCATTGACGCCGCCGGGAGACGCCGGGCATTTGGCGCTGGAATCTCCAAACAATTATACAGACATTCGGTCTCATACTTGACTTTCATTCGGCTGGTGCGGAAAATGGGGTAGAGATGGATTTATAAGAAGCAATTAATCTGGAAAAGCCCTAAATAGGATATATAACCTGTTTCGACAGTCATTTGCAGGAGCTCATTGGTGATCCATCTTTCGATTCCCGATCTGAGGGGCAATGAATGGAAGTATCTCAAAGAGTGTCTGGATACCAATTGGATCACCTCCGTTGGTCGCTTCCTTGACGATTTTGAGAATTCGCTGGCCTCTTTTGTAGGTGCCAAATATGCCGTGGCCTGTGCTTCGGGGACAGCCGCTATGCACGTCGGCCTGCAGATGCTCGGCGTACAAGCCGGCGACAAGGTTATCGTCCCGGCCTCGACCTTTATCTCTACTGTCAACGTCGTCCTCTACTGCCGGGCCACACCCGTCATAGTTGACGTTGAGGAGCGGACCTTCAATATGGACCCGGCCAAGCTCGCCGAAGCCATCGATGACCGCACCAAGGTGATCCTTCCGGTGCACCTTTATGGCCAGCCTTGTCGAATGGACAAGATCATGGCCATTGCCGAGAGCACGGGTGTTGCCGTCCTGGAAGATGCCTGCGAGAGCATCGGCGCTCGCTACAAGAAAAAACATACTGGCACCTTCGGCCGGATCTCGGCCTTTAGTTTCAACGGCAACAAACTCGTAACCTGCGGGGGCGGTGGCATGATCGTTACCAACGAGGAAGAGCTGGCCCGGCAGTGCCGACACCTGGTGAGCCAGGCCCGCAGCAGCGATCTGGAGTACCTTCACGACGCTCTGGGCTACAACTACCGTCTGACCAATATGCAGGCCGCCGTCGGCTTGGCTCAAATGGAGCGCCTCGAACAGATGATTGACCGCCGCCGTCAGATATTCAGTAAATACCAACAGGGCTTGGCCGAGTTGGGCGGCTGGCAGGGCCCCGGCTACGTAGACGGCGGTGAGTCCAACTACTGGCTCTACACCGCCCTGGTTGATCCTCAAGAGTTCGGCATGACCAGCCGAGAGTTGATGGCCCGTTTGCGAGAGAGGCGAATCGAGGCCCGACCTATCTTCGCACCGGTCTGTGAAAACGAACACCTCAGTTGTGCCGATGGTCGCGAACGCTTCCCGGTGGCCTACAGAATTTGGGAACAGGGCATTGCCCTGCCCAGCGGCGCGGGACTCACCGACCAGCAGATAGACCAAGTCATCGACGCGGTCCGCTTGGCCGCCGGCGGCTCTTGAATGTTTACAAACCGGCCGGAACCGCGTGGCTAAAATCGACGCCTGCTGCACTGAGCCTGTATTGTGGAGAAAATAGCTCATGCTTCCGCCTAATGCCCCAAGTCTGATCGAGGTCATACGAACCCTCTGGCAGCCCTGGTGGGTGTACGTCATTTCCTTTGCTGCGGTCGTGGTTCTAACACCCTTGCTCCGCAGCCTGGCCATTCGCTGGCAGTTCTACGATCGCCCCGAGGGCTTGCTCAAACCCCACGCCAGGCCCACTGCCTATTTGGGAGGCCTGGCCATCTTTATCGCCTGGGTCCTCCCCGTGCTGATCTGGGTCTTTAGCGGCAGCGGCCAGTACCTGGGGGAAATAATGGCCATCGTCCTTGGTGGTGCGATACTATTGAGCCTCGGTCTGGTCGATGACCTCAAGAAAATTCGCCCCACTTACAGACTCATCGGGCAGATCGCGGTAGCCGTCGGCTTGTACATCTCCGGCGTGCGGTTCGAGGCCATTCCCGAAATCACCATACAGGGCCTTGTTTTCTTTGCCCCAGGCAGCTCGGAGTTCATAGCCGCCGGGGTGTTTATCCAGATCTTGCTCGTCACCGGAGCTTCCAACGCCATCAACCTCCTGGATGGGTTAGACGGTCTATGTAGCGGAGTCAGCGTTATCATAGCGGTTGGCTTTCTTTTGGTGGCCACCCATATCGGCGCCTGGGCTGTGCCCGGTTGGTGCGCCAACATGGTTGGTCCTACTTACCGCTTTAACGAATTGGCAATAGTCTTAGCCATGGCCCTGACCGCGGCGGCTCTGGGCTTTTTGCTTTACAACTTCAACCCAGCCACCATATTTCTGGGTGACGCCGGCAGCACCTTCCTGGGATACCTGGCCGCAGTGTTTATTATTCTCTTTGCCGACAAGCCGGGTATGATCAAATGGTTCTTGGCCGGCCTGATGATTATGGGCCTGCCCATATTCGATACTGCTTTGGCTCTAGTACGCCGACTTCGCAATAAACGCCCCATCTTCGGAGGAGACCGCAGTCACTTCTACGACCAGCTCGTCGATCGAGGTCTCTCCATCCGCACGACCGTGGTGGTTAGCTACGGCTTGGCCATACTGGCCGTGGTCGTTGCCGTGGGCACTTTGGCGCTGAGAACCAGACACATAGCCCTATTATACGTCCTGATCCTGGCAGCAGTGGCTGCTCTTGCTGCTTTCGGAGGTTTTATCAAAGTGGACCCCTCTTCTGCCCAGACAAAACGCAAATCCAGATCATCATCTCTGGCCAAACCGCCCAAGAAGCTCATCATAATGGGCGCCGGGGGCTTGGCCCGCGAATTGGCCAACGCCGTGGCCCAGATCAATAGTATTTGCCCAACCTTTGAGCTGCTCGGTTACCTCGATGATAAGCAGACACTGCGCGGCCAGAAACTCCTCGATCTGCCTGTTCTGGGAACCGTGGAGCAGCTCGGCGAATATAAATCCACCGATTTGTGGGCCGTCGCCGCTACCGGTGATGGCTACGTGCGCGAAAAATTCGCTCGTACCGCCCAACACAATAATGTTCCTCTAGCCACCATCATCCATCCCAGCTCAACTATTGGAGGCGATAGTTCGGTCCAGGACGGGGTATTCATCGCTGCGGCTTGTGTGATTACCGTCAACGTCTATTTGGATCAGGCCGTCCTGGTAAATATGGGTTGCACCATCGCTCATGACGTCCGCCTCGGTAAATTCGCCAGCGTGCATCCCGGAGCCCGCATCTCCGGCGAAGTCATCGTCAAGGACTACGCTCTGATAGGCTCCCAGGCCGTTATTCTCAACAAATGCACCATCGGCCAAGGAGCGGTCGTCGCCATGGGTGCGGTTGTGGCCCATGATGTGCCCGACTACACCCTGGTCGCTGGAAACCCCGCCCGCATCGTTAAACGCCTGGAGAAGCCAGGAAAGTAGGCTTGAGGCGCCTGAGGCCGTAGGCCTCAGGAGAAAGTAGAGAGTAGATAGTAGAAAGGTGAAGAACAAAAGAAAATCATTGGTTATTAGTCATCAATTATTTGTTATTGGTTATTTTTAAGACGAGTCTTTCAGTCAAATGACTGATGACAAATAATCGGGTTCGCCGTAGTGAAACAAACCTCTGGCACGCCAAAATAGGTAATTGTCCCCTATTTCCGGAAAGGAGTTTCGACATGAAAAATCTCCTCTTGAAATTTGTGGCATTCACCGTTGTGATCTTTGCGTGTCTCATGGCAGTCAGTGGCAATGAGGGCGTTGTAAAGGCGTTCGAAGAGAACCGATGGACTGCGCGTCGCGAACCTGACGACTTTCCGGGCCGATACGTTCTGTTGAGTAATCCTGGCCCGAAAGACAAAGTTTTGGCTTATGAACGTAGGCACTTTGGATGGCCTTTTTGGGCGTTTTACTTTGATAGCTCCGTAGAGCACGGTTTTTGGTATGGAAAGATAGACATTCCTCGACTCGCGGCTAACTTGTGCATAGCCGCAGTTCCGGCTGCTTTAGCGTCATTCGCCCTTGTAATCCGTCGCAAGCGCAGGAAGAATTCAAGGGAACTGTCTCTTCCGGCAGTCTGAGGTAATAAGGGACAGTTACCTATTTCCGGTATAGCCCCGCTCAGGTCAGAAGGGCCTTGATGTCCTGGGGGGTGATTTTTTTGGCGGGTTTGCCGAGCTGACGGCTGAGCCAACTCATTACCGCAGGGGTATAGGGCGGCTTGCTGCGTTTGATCAGGGCGATCATGTTGGCTGCCCGCCGGCTGCGCTCCTTGGTCTTTAGGGGTGAGTTCTGTCGGCGAGTCTTGATGGCTTTGGCAAGCCGGCCGTCGAGTCGGTCACGTCTGGCACCCATCGTTCATTATCTCCTGATTATCTGTTTCCTGCCTGGCAAAGCAGAGGTTATTATATTGCCTGGACAGCAGCACGCAAGGAATAAACCGCTGTGCGAGGCGATGCCCTGGGACGAGACCTTTTTTGGGCGGATCAATAAAATCTTCCCTCTTGCTCTCGCATTGTCACTAAGTGTTGCTTATAGAAAGAATTATGCAGCCAATGAAAGCCAGAGAGATAATCAGGATGATTGCAAAAGACGGCTGGTACAGAGTTCCTGCTAAGGGCGGACATCGGCAATTTAAGCACCGAATCAAGTCGGGTCGAGTTACAATCGTAGGAAATCTTAATAAGGACGTGCCTCCGGGGACTCTCAATAGTATAATGAAACAGGCGGGCATAAGAAAGACGAGGTGAGCTATGCCTTATAGAAAGTACTTGGTTGTGATTGAGCAGGCCCAGGACGGCAGCTATAGCGCCTATGTGCCTGATTTGTCGGGTTGTGTTGCCGTGGGACAGGATACGCCAAAGCACGCAAAGAAACTTATACGCGAGGCCATCGAAGCACATATTCAAGGGCTTATCAAAGACGGCGAGCCAATCCCAGAGCCAACTACACAGGCTGAATATGTGGTTGCCTAGGGATAGCATCAAGCATTTCAGGATAGCTGCACGTAGCGCAGCCTCAACTCGTAGAGCACAGAGTCCAGAAGTTTTTTCTCCTCGTCGCTGAGATTGCCCTTGGTCTTGAGATCGAGCATTTCCAGCATGTCGATATGGTGCTTGGCGGCCTCAAGGTCGAGCTGCTTCTTCCTGGTGATGGGGTTGTCCATATCAGCAAGGCAAATGCGGGCCTGAGTAACCAGGGAAATCACCAGGAGGGTGAAACTCGGCGGGGGTAAAGGGCCTCTGTCGGTCTCGGGCTCGGCAGCGGGCTCTTCTTTGCTGAGCTTTTCCTTCTCGGCCTGGGCCTGGGCCTTCCAGTCGTCGTCAATGTGCAGCTTGGGCTCTTTGTCTTTGTCTTTGTCATTTTTCATTGATCGGTGAATCCTCAATTATCATCTGTTGGTAGCGGGTAAGTTTAGAACTGGACTACTGAGCCCATCTTAGAGCTGCCTCTACCAGGCCCAAGAACATGGGGCTGGGCCGTAGAGGGCGGGAGGTCAGGCAAGGATGGGCTTGAGTGCCGATGAAGTAGGGATGCAGCTCGCGGGGCAGCTCGAGAATCTGCATTATGGGCTGGCTCGGATGACGGCCCGAAAAGATAAGGCCGGCCTTTTCCAGCTGCTCGATGTACTTGGGGTCCACTTCATAACGGTGGCGAAAGCGCATGCGGATCCGGTCGGCTCCGGCGAAAAGATCGGCGGCGAGGGTTCCCGGCGTGATGTTGATATCTTGGCCGCCAAGGCGCATGTTGCCGCCGAGGCCCTCGATCTTTTTCTGCTCGGGCAGGATATCAATGACTGGCAGGGCACAATCGGGCTGGATCTCGGTGCTGTTGGCCTCGCTCAGGCCGCAAACGTTGCGGGCGAACTCCAGCACGGCCATCTGGAAGCCCAGACATATGCCCAGATAGGGCAGCTTGTGAATTCGAGCGTACTCGATGCAGGCAATCTTACCCTGAGTCCCCCGGATGCCGAAACCGCCGGGCACGATAATGCCCTGGACATTTTTGAGTAGTTCAGGAACGTTTTGGCCGTTGACCTCGGTGGTATCAATCCACTGGATAGACACCTTGGCGTCCAGATGGGTGCCGGCATGTTCGAGGGCCTTGATGATGCTGGCGTAGCTGTCGCGCAGGGCGGTGTATTTTCCGGTAATTCCGATAGTGAGTTTCCGGTCGGCTTCCTTGATGCGCCGGACAAAGTCAGCCCACTGGCGGTGATGCAACTGGTCCTCTTTTTCGTCCATTCGATCCGTCAGACCCAGGATATCAAGGACCTGACGATCGATGCCGGCCTGGCGAAGCTGCCCGGGAATCATATAGATTGACTCGCGGTCGTGCATAGAGACGACACGTTCGAGAGGGACGTTGGTATAGATGGAGATTTTCTGCCTGACCTTCTTGGTGGCTGGGGAAGCGGCGCGGCAGGCTATGATGTGGGGCTGAATGCCCATTTCCATCAGGCGTTTGACGCCGAGCTGGGCGGCTTTGCTTTTCTGCTCGCCGAGGGTAGTGGGCTCCATGATGTAGGTCAGAGCCACGAAGCAGACCTTGCCGGGCCCTTCTTCGTAGGCCAGCTCGCGGGCGGCCTCGATGTAATAGGCGTTCTCATAGTCCCCGACGGTGCCGCCGACTTCAACGAAGACGACATCGGCTCCACTCTTGAGGGCCAAGTTGCGGAGCTTCATTTTGACTTCGCCGGTAACGTGGGGGATCATCTGGACATCGCGGCCGAGGTAGCCGCCTTGCCGCTCCTTGTTGAGCACTTCGGTGAGGATTTGGCCAGAGGTGGCGAAATTGTCGGAGGAAAGGTCCTGGTCGAGCATCCGCTCGTAAGTGCCCAGGTCCATGTCGCACTCTTTGCCGTCGTCGAGGACGAAGACCTCGCCGTGGCGATAGGGATTCAAGGTGCCCGAATCGATGTTGAGGTATCCTTCGAGCTTAATGGGAGCGACGACAAAGCCCTTGTCCTTGAGCAGCTTGGCCAACGAACTGGAGAATATGCCCTTGCCCAGGCCGCTCATCACCGTGCCGACGACGATGACGTAACGGCATTGGCCGAGCTTGTAACCGTCGGGCAGGGGGGTGTAGAACTCGGTCTCCTCGCTGAGGCTGCCGACACTGGCGAGTAGGTCACGGGCTTCCATAATTATGGCTTCTCCTGTTGGAGCGGAGTAGTCGGCTGTTTCGAGCGTGCCCAGGCGGCGTATTGCTCGGGCGTATCAATTCCTTGGCCGTGATAATCAACTACGTCGACGGCTATGCGGACCCCGGCCTGTAGAGCCCGGAGCTGCTCGAGCTTTTCGAGTTTCTCCAGGATCGAGGGCTCCATATTGGCCATGGCCAGCAGAAAGTCTCGGCGATAACCGTAAATGCCCAGATGCAGCAGGTACTGATCGGCCTGAGCGAGGCCGCGGGAGGAGTCTCGGCCGAAAGGTATCGCACTCCTTGAAAAATACAGGGCATAACCCTGATGGTCCAGGACCACTTTGACGAGATTGGGATCGGAGGGGTCCTCCGGGGCGGTGAAACGCCTGGCCAGGGTGGCCATTTTGATCTGCGGCTGGGCCTGCATTCGGCTAATGAGCGTTTCGAGGACTGCTGAGTCCATGTCCGGCTCATCGCCCTGGACATTAATGATAATCTCAGCCCGCAGCTCAGCAGCCACCTCGGCGATGCGGTCAGTGCCGCTGGGATGATCGGCCCTGGTCATCCGGCAATCAGCGGAAAATTCGCGGGCGGCCCGGACGATGCGCTCGTCATCGGTGGCTATAATGACCTTCTCTATCAGATCGCAGGCGCGGACGCATTCGTAAACGTGTTGGATGAGATACTTTCCCGTGGCCTTGGCCAGGGGCTTACCTGGAAAGCGCGTTGAGCCATAGCGAGCCGGAATTACGGCCACGATCGACATGCACTGCTCCTGTTCCTAGCGGTCGGCATAGCATATCTGCCCGGACGCCGCGAGTCAAGCTTGTCTCAGAACAGCCCAGCAGCAAAGCACTTGAGTCTATGGCGGACAAGAGCTAAAATGCGGATCGATTCCCGCCGCTGATGGCCACGTTAGGAGCATACCATGAATCTGAAGGAGCACTTCCTCTACATGTACAGCGATGATTTCTGGTACTCCAAACTGGACTATGAACTGCTCAAACGGGCTGGCGTTGATCTCTACGCGTTACCGATCCGAACTGAAAAGCCCATCATCTGGCACTTGGCTCATATCGTTCACAAGGAAGAAGTACATGTCGGCCAATTTCTTGAACGCCCTCGCAGACAGTTGCTTCATCCTGAACTCGATCCGCTGGTCATGGCCGGAGAAGGTCTCGATGTAATCTCGGATCTAATTCCAGACCTTGGCTTCATCATAGAATGGCATAAGAAGGTCAGGGTCGCTACCCGTTCATTCATCAATGGCTTATCTGCTGACGATTTCTTCGTCGTACCGGATGGGTCCCCCAAGGATCTATGCATAGCGAATTGGCTCGCTATCACTCAGGTGCACACAGGCGTTCACTTTGGCCACGTCGACAGTATCATCAAGGCACAGGAATGCTCCTAACAATTGGATGCCCCTGACCTCTATTTCGCTGGCGCTTCGTGGAAGCAAGTGATCCAGGCTTAAATGCCGGTACCGAGAACTTGGTTTTTCTCGGCTTGAGATTATAGCGGACAAGAGCTAACATGTTGGCTTGAATATCCGCTGTGGGGGTCCGAGCAGTCGCAGGCCCAGTGGAGTTGCGTATGATAGAAGTATCGAATCTGGTCAAGCGGTTTGGGCCGGTGCTGGCTGTGGATGATGTGAGCTTCCAGGTGCGAGCCAACACCGTCGTGGGCTTTCTGGGAGCCAACGCGGCGGGCAAGACCACGACGCTGCGGATGTTGGCGGGCCTGCTGAGCCCCACCTCGGGCAGGGCGCGGATAGGGGGCTACGACTGCCTGAGCGAGTCGCTGGAAGTCTGCAAAATCCTCGGCTATATGCCGGAGAACGTGGCCTTGTACGACGATATGCGGGTGGGCGAGTTTCTAAAATACATGGCGGCTATGCGCGGCGTAGCCGTGCGGGAGCGAAAGGCAGCTGTCGAAGCGGCTATGGATCATTGCCAGATAAGCAATATGCGCCGGCGGCTGGTGGGGACTCTGAGCAAAGGCTACCGGCAGCGAGTGGGCCTGGCCCAGACGTTGGTGGCCAAGCCCAAAGTGGTCATCCTCGATGAGCCGACCATCGGACTGGACCCGGTGCAGATCAAAGAAACACGGCAGATGATTCGCTCACTGGCTGCGAACTGTACGGTGCTGCTGAGCACGCACATTCTCAGCGAGGTCGAGCAAATCTGCTCCAGGGTACTGATCATAAGCTCGGGCAAGCTGCTGGCCGATGACTCGCTGGCAAACCTGGTCAAAGACGGGCAATCTCTGGAAGATGCCTATATGGACATAACGGCCTCGGAGAAGGTGGTGTGATAAAACCGCCCCCCAGGACGCTCGTGC
>JAUXAG010000009.1 GCA_030614915.1 Actinomycetes bacterium
AAGTACCAGGAGCAGTACACTGTCAGCGGTGACCGTTTCAAAGGAGGCAGCTCGTAGATAGCAGCCACAGTCTCTGTGTAGGTGTGGAGCAAATCAGCCTCGTGCTCATCCGATGTAATTAGAAGCCAGTGCGTACTGGCCAGGAAGACTTGATCGTCGTAGTCGGTACTGTCGCCTTCAGAGTCCGTGACCGTGTACTTAAGCCGAATATGCGGCCTTGCTTCCATGTTAACTTCGACCTTCACGGTTGCCCTTTGCTCACTCCAGCTGCTTGTCCAGGTCATGACGGTGCTGCAATGTCCCTGAAGCATCCCCGTTTTCTTCAGGTAGAAGATGCTCAGTTTGCAGGATGAATCGGCCAGCGGCTTGGTATTGAAGTGGAATCTTGGCACGTTCAGTTCCTCCGTGATACCGAAATGATTAGGGATTCCTAACTTTGTCTTGCCGCCTGGACCATAGCCAGAATCCCCGCCTTAATGGGCTCTGGCAGGTCCGGCCAGGCCTTTATGACGGTGGTTAGTTCTGGTGGGATTTGGTTAGATTTTGCCCCCAAAACGGTGCTTTTCGGCGCTTTTTCGTCAATAGTCTTCTGTAAGTGCTTGTGCTTACAGGGGTCGTCGGTGGGTTCGACTCCCACCTTCGGCATTTCTTCAGCGGACCTTATGCCAGGAAGGATGAATGTCGTTTTGCAATTTGATCTGTCTATGGCCCCTTTTCGAGCACCCCCAGCTCTTCCAGGGCTCTCTTTGCTGCCTCTTGTTCGGCTTCTTTTTTGGAAATCCCCCAGGCTGGTGTAAATCTGCGGGTCTTGCCCTCAATGACCATGCTCACACCGATCTCAAAGGCCTTGGCGTGGTCGGGGCCCTTCTCATCCAGCAGCTCGTAGCTCAGCACCACCCCCAGCTCGCTCTGCGCGTGCTGCTGGAGCATTGACTTGTAGTCCCAGTGGTACTGATCCTCACTGGCCAATTTGATCAACGGCTCAAAGTGCCTCAGCACAAACTTCCGGGCTTTTTCCAGCCCGCCGTCCAGGTAGATAGCCCCGATGATGGCCTCCAGCATAGCCGCGCTGAGCGAATCCGGAACTTCACGCCGTTCGGTGATACCTTTACCCACCCGCAAAAATGGTTGCAGTTCCAGCTTGCGGGCCACCCGGACACAACTCCTGCCTGAGACCACAGCGCTCTTCAGGATGGTCAAGTCTCCTTCGAGGTACTGGGGGAATCGCCGAAACAACTCCTCACAGATAACTATATCCAGCACCGCATCGCCTAAAAACTCCAGCCGTTCGTTCGAATCCACCCGCCGCTCGCAGGCCGACGAATGCCTCAGGGCCGTCCCCAGTAATTCCTCGTCGCCGAAGTGATAGCCTATGATATCCTGGCATTGCTTGAGAGCATTCTTGGCCATCGTCTTGCTGCTTTCTTCGGCTCGGGTGCCTTATACTGCACGAATCAACCCTAGTGTAGTCAAACGACTATTGCTGTCAAGAGCCCGCATGCCTCGACTTCCGCATAAAGGACCTGGCATCCTGATTCGGCGACACGAAGTGTCCTTCCCGTAGGGACCTGTGGTCGGAAACCTTAACGCATCCACAACTGTTTTTGGGGTTGCAAACTGAGCTCCTGATTGTTAGCCTTTCTTTATCGGCCATTTTTGCCGGGATAGGCGGGACCTACACTAAATGACACGCACTGATTCGATAAAAGCCGTGCTCTTTGATTTGGGCAACACCCTTTTAGACTTCGGCTGCAAAGACGAAGATATCAAAAAAATGTTCGAGATTGGAGCTCGCCGGGCCTACGAACGTCTCCAAGAGCAGGGCTATCGCTTACCCTCTTTTACCAATTACCATCGCCGTCAGTTACGCCAGATGCTTTGGCGGGTAGCTTGGGCCCGGACGATTCGCCGCGATTTCAATGCCCTGCACACCCTGCGCAGAATCTCCTTGAGCATGGGGCTCGACCTCACCCAGGACCAGTTGGAGGACCTCTCCTGGCGATGGTATGTGCCTTTGAGCAACACAGCCAATGCCGCGGCCCAAGCCCGACAGGTCCTCGACTGGCTGGTCCAGCGCAAGATCAAGCTGGGTATCATTTCCAATACCTTCATTCCCGGTGCCGTGCTCGATAAACACTTGGCCCGGGAAGGTTTGCTGGACTATTTTCCGGTTCGTCTATATTCCTGCGATACCAAGTTTCGCAAGCCCAGTCGAAAGATATTTCGCTTGGCTCTGCGTCAGTTATCCTGTCAGCCCCGGCAGGTCATCTTTGTCGGCGACGTCCCTCGCACCGATGTCCGCGGTGCTCGCCGGGTAGGCATGATTGCCGTGCTCAAGGACTATAATCAGCCCCGCAACTTGCGCGACCGATGGATGCCCTACACCAAGCCGGACTTCACCATCACCCACATGAATCAACTAAAGGACATCATTCGCCGGTATAACCAAATGGAGCGATATTAAAACTCAAGGCCACGGGGTTCGCTCACGCCAGGTTGTTTCTGAAGTTCTCCTTTCCTTTTATTATTCTCTCAATAGAATAACCCCGGCAGCGTAAAGCCTTCCTGGCTACATGGTCTTTGAGCTTACGCTGGAGTACGCCTCACAGCGGTCGTACAAAAAGGAACAGAGCAAAAATGTCCGACTCAGCCAACCAGAATGCAGGTTCAGGCCTGAGTAGACCGCTCTCGGACCGTGAACGTCGCCGCAGTCAACGGGCCTTCATCGTCATGGCTGTTCTTATTAGCATTTCCATTATGCTTATATCCCCCAGCGGGGTCTTCGGCATATATCTCATACAGCTCGGCGTTACCGCTCCGCAATTGGGCAAATTGATGGCTTGGGCTACACCTTTTGGCATTGCCAGCATCTTTTGTGCCGGATTGGCCGTCAAAATCGGTCGCAAACGGATGATGGGCTGGGCTCTGGTGCCTACTGGTTTATTCATTACAGCTTTGCTTATCCTGCCTCAAATCAAGGCCCGTTGGGAACTGGCCGCAATGCTAATGGTCGGCTGGGCCTTACTGGCAGCTCAGAGGGTTAGTGGATCTGTTATGGGGGTACCTTGGTTTCCCATGGTCCAGATGATTACGCTGCCCAGTCGCCGGGGAGCCTTTCTCGGGCGGATGCGGATGTACTGGGGCCTTGTCAGCGCGGCTGCCATGGCTGGGATAGCAAGGCTGATCGGGAAAGAGGCA
Source organism: Actinomycetes bacterium (assembly GCA_030614915.1). Lineage (GTDB taxonomy): Bacteria > Planctomycetota > Phycisphaerae > JAACET01 > JAACET01 > JAACET01. Next base: position 3,199 of record JAUXAG010000009.1, read on the forward strand.
GAAATACCTCTATTGATGGTATTGATCGGTTTGGCGGGGGGATTGTATTGGCTGATGTTCTGGCCGTTGCACAGTGTTGTGGAACACCGGACGCCCACTCGGCCCAAGGCAGTGAGCTGGTCGGAAGCTTGGCGGGTGATTCGGGAGAATCCTTTGAGCATCCGGGCTACGGGGGTGGACACTTTGGCCTGGTTCGGGATTTCTTTTTTTACTATTTTTCAGCTTTACTTTCTTACCAAAAGCCTTGACTGGTCGTACAGCGCGGCTCTTGATATGTTGTGGATTCTCACGCTGGGATTCGCCCTGAGCAATATCTTCTGGGGCACCGTGGCTGACAGACTCGGAGACCGGGCCGTCGCTCAGCTAGGATTTCTCGGTATGGTGCTCGGCGCCCTGTGTTGGGTCGTAGCGGGAAATGATGGCCTAGTAACCAAATGCCTGGTTGTGCTCGGATCCCTCGGGCTAGGTATCTTCAGAGCGGGGATAATGATGAGCGCCACGCGAGTAGTTCTTAACCATATCCCCGAGCGTGTCAGTCCGGTGCTGCTGGCCATACGGACCGTATGTATAACCCTGGGTATGGCCGCTGCCGGGGGCTTGGGCAGCGTTGTCCTGAAATGGCTGGACGGCTGGACGATTACCCGTGGAGACAATTGGCTGATTCTCGATGGTTACAAGGTGCTGTTCCTCATTGCCGTGGGAGTTTGGCTGGCTTTAATATGGTTGTGCCGCAAGTTTCCCGGCCAACCCGGCCGGACGCCCTGGACGGTGCTGGCGGCCATGTTCAATCGTCCTTTCCAGACGGTGTGGATGGTCTCGCGGATTGATACGGCGCTTCCGGAGGATGGGCGATTGAATCTGGTGCATAAGCTGGCCCAGACGGACAGTCCGCTGGCATATGAAGGTTTGGTAGCAGGATTGCGGGATGCCAGCTATGACGTGCGGCTGGCTTCGGTGAACGCATTGGCCTCGCGGACAGATTACCACTCGTACGAGGCCCTGCTGGAAGTACTGGATCAGCCGGAGCTGGACATTCAGCCTGAGGCGGCCTGGGCCCTGGGTGAGCTGGGGGACCGGCGGGCTGTACCCGAGTTGATAATAGCTCTGGGGGCCTCTAACGAACTGCTTCGGGGGCGGGCGGCACGGGCCCTGGGCAAACTGGATGCTCATCAGGCAGTGCCGAACCTTCAGAGGATGCTGATGGAAGATGAAGACAGTTTCGTGCGGAGATCTGCGGCGATCGCCCTGTCACGGCTGAACGTGCGCGAATCGTTGGGAGCGGTTTTCGAACAGTTTCGCTCGGCTCAGACGCGTTTGGCCCAGCGGGAGCTGGCTTTGGCCTTGGCAAACCTCGTGCACGGGGGGGATTTGTACTACCGGATTCGCCGTCAGGAGGCCCAGGGGATGGCGGGCGTGCTGGAAGAAGCTGTGGATGAGGCCCTGGGCGAAGAAGTGGTGGATCATGAGGGGCGGAGGTGCTTTGAGCAGATGGTGATGGCTCTGCGAGCCGAACGGCTCGAGGCCGTCAGATTGATAGCGGCTGAGGCTATCAAAAAGGGGCGGCTGCATCGGCCGAGCGGAAACGCTGGGGAGTTGACCGATTATCTGCTTGGCAGGACGGAGGCTGAGCCTTGGGCTGAGGAGCACGCGGCCCTGCTGATCTTTCTGCTCTTACAGGAGTGCAGACGGCACAAAGGCTGGTCGGGATATTAGCTATTCGTAGAGATAATCGAGGCCGGGCAAGTCGGCGCGGATCATTAGATCGTTCCCAAATCTTCGCGTGCTGATGTTCTGGAGTTTGAGAGCTTGGCCGATGTCGTCATGGCCAACGCCGGCTAACGGTCCGGGGGCTTCGGCCGAACCAATGAGCAGGGGGCAGACGAAGGCGCAGATTTCATCGGCTAAATTGTGTTTGAGAAATTCGCTGAGGATTTGTGAGCCGCCTTCGACCATCAGATTGAGAATCTCTCGCTGGCCGAGAATATCGAGTAACTTGGCCAGATCGACCGGCCCGGGGCCGGCGTTGACCGCGCACAACTCGGCACCAGCGTCTTTCAGTGCGGCCGCTGTGTCCCTATTGGTTTGCAGGGCCTGCTCGGTGGTGGCAATCAGCAGTGGGGCCTTACCGGCCGTGCGGGCCAATTGGGAGTCCACCGGCAAGCGCAGTCGGCTGTCAACGACGATGCGCAGGGGCAGTCGCTGACCCAGAGCAGGGCGGGGCGTCAAGAGCGGATCGTCAGCCAGGGCGGTACCGATGCCGATAAGGACGGCCTGGCTGTCTCTGCGGAGACGATGGGCGAATCGGCGAGATTTTTCATTTGAAATCCAGCGGGATTCACCGCTGGGCCTGGCAATCTTGCCGTCGAGGCTCTGAGCCCACTTAAGGAGGACGAAGGGGCGGCCTTTGCGGTGAAGCTTGAAAAAGGCGGCATTGAGCCGTCTGGCAGCAGGTCCGGCTGGCCCGAGTGTTACTTTTATTCCCGCCCGGCGAAGTTGTTCGAGCCCTCGGCCGCAAACCTTTTCCGAAGGATCCTTGCTGGCCACTACGACCTCGGCCAGACCGGCGCGGATGAGGGCTTCGCTGCAGGGGCCAGTCTTGCCCTGGCAGCAGCAGGGCTCGAGAGTTACGTACATAGTTGCACCGGCTGGGGATTGGGGGCAATTCTCCAGGGCATTGATCTCGGCGTGGGCAGCACCAAAACGCTCATGATAGCCCTGGCTGATAACTTGGCCCTCGCGGATCAGCAGGGCCCCGACCATGGGATTGGGTTCGACCTTGCCGCGGCCCTTAGCAGCCAAACGCAGAGCCAGTTGCATAAATCTTTCGCGGTTTGTAATAAGCATGTCCTAAGTATCAAAATGCAAAAATCAAATATCAAAATTACAATTCAAAATGCAAAATGTAAAAGTCAAAACAACTTTGGATGTAAAATTGAGGTGTTTGGAATATTTTATTTTTGATCTGTAATTTTGATTTTTACATTTTGATTTTTGATATTTATTCGTATGCCCGTCGATGGTCGTTGTTTCGGGCCCGTCTCAGAACCCTGCGGTAGAGCCGTTCGCCGGCTGGCGTAGGATAATGGTGGTTCAGGCAGGCCAAGCAGAGCTGATCCTCGGGCATACCGATGCACTCGGCCAAGGTGCTGAGCGGGAGATACTTCAGCGAATCGGCATGGACGGCGTGGGCCATCTTGCCGGTGAACTTCTCGGGGATTTCGCCTCGATAACACCGCGGCAGGTAAGTGGGGGCAAAGAGCTCGGAGACCGTGGACATATCGATGCCGTAAAAACAGGGGCTCAGAATCGGCGGGCAGGACACGCGAAGGTGAATCTCGCGGGCCCGTCCGCGGGTTTTGATCTGCTCGGCCAAAACGTTCAGGGTGGTGGCCCGGACGATGGAGTCTTCGACCAGGAAGACGCGCTTGCCCTGCATGACCTCGGGTACGGGGGTGTATTTACGTTTGGCGCGGTCCTGGCGGGAGCTGCTTTCGATGAAGGTTCTGCCGACGTAGCGGTTGCGGAGCAGGCCTTCGACGCAGGGCAGGCCCAACTCGTGGGCCAAGGCGTCGGCGGCGGGCTTGGCAGTGTCGGGGACGGGGACCACCACGCAGTCTTCGGGGTCAATGGGCTCGGTTTCAATCTTGGCCAAGGCTATACCGAGGTTGGCTCGACAGACATACACACCGCAAGAGTCTATAGTGCTGCCGGCGTTGGCGAAGTACACCCACTCGAAGAAACAACGAGCGGGCTTCTGCACAGGGGCGTAGCGCTCGATGCGCATTCGCCCGTTATCGATAAGGATCATGGTGCCGGGCTCGACCGACTTTATGTTGGAAAAGCCCGCGTTAGCCAGGGCAACACTCTCGGAGGCTGCAGCAAAGATATTGCCGGCAACCGCGTAGCAGAGGGGCCGAAAACCCAGAGGGTCGCGGGCTACGATGACCTGGCCCAGAGCGTTTAGAAAGACTATGTTGTAAGAACCGTCGAAACGCTGGGCCAAGCCAGAAAAAACATCCAGTAGGTCCGGGGGTTTATCGCCCCGCAGGAGGTAGCTCAAACTGTGCATGATGATCTCGGTGTCCGTATGGCGAACGATGTGGTACTCGTCCCGCTGCAGCAGTTGCTTGCGGAGGTCCTGGACGTTGGCCAATTGGCCGTTGAAGGCGAAGGAGAACCACTTCCAGCGGCGGCCGTGATGACGCTCGAGGGGCTGGGCGTAAGACGCGTCGTCTTGTCCACAGGTGGCATAGCGAGTGTGGCCGATGGCGGCTTGGCCGGCGTACTCCTCGAGAATGGCCAGGGCCTTGGCCGGATGCGACAGGCGGAAGACGTCCGAGACCACGCCAATGTCCTTGTAGGTATCGATAATTTGGCCCCGCTTGGGGTTATAGCTGGATATCCCGCAGCTCAACTGTCCCCGGTTCTGCAGGTCCAGCAGCAGCGAGGGGATCAGGCCGGAGACATTAGAGCTGCTCACCAGGTTGTTCGGACCTTTCAAGGGGCGCTTACCGGATAATCGGCACACAGCCGCCACGCCGCATTCTTCGTGCAGATCGTCTATCACGGGTTACAACTCCTCCTTTTTCGTGTCCTGCTGATACATACAAGACTGTTAACATCCAGTCCAGACTACAGTTTTTCACCTATTCATTTGCGGATAAAAAGCTTTAGGGTTAGAAATATACGTGCAGTTCTTTATTGGAGATTTTCTTTGAAACACTTTGGGTTTTTTGGCGCCTTTGGGAACAAGCATAATCTTGCCATTCGAGCCGGAAATCCGCTTCTTTTCAGCTTTTGTTCTATAAAACCTCTGATCAGGATGGAAGTCAAAATAATAAAGATAAGATACAATCCACTTGATATAATTTTCTTGCTTGCCTTTCGAGACGAAACGTATTATTAATCCAGGTGTTTTTCGAGCGATCGCATCCTGAAACTCTACGGCGTTGAGAGGTACTCCGTCCTTCTCGGGAATTGCGCCCCATTGGCCATCAACAAACACCCACTTATTGAATTGATCCAGCCAGACCTCCGCTACGACGTGGCCAGCACTAGATTTGGCAGTTTCAACATCCGGACGCTTCAAAGCAAGCCTGCGTGAAGGCATGCCCAGTGACCTTGCACAAGCTGCAACCACAATCGCATACTCAACGCATCGAAAGCGTTTACCTTCAGACGCCTCCTTAAGAATAGTTAGAGGATCGGACTTCGAAGGTTTGTTATTGCCGGTGTGTCTCCATTGTTTTTGTGCCCAGCCTGTTATCAGTCTAAGTTTTTCGTAATCATCTTTGGCACCGCTGACGAGCCCTTCCAGATCATATCTATTTCGCAATTTGACCATATTTGGGCCATTCGGATCATCCATAATAATCTTCAAAGGCGGGACTTTCTCCTCGAAGTCCCATTCTAACTCTGATATAGCCTTTAGTTTTGCCTGTAGTTCTACTGCTCTCCTGCGTCTACTTGCTTTATCTATTTCTTTTATCTGATCCCGGTCTTTTTCTGAAAGCGACAGAGTGCTGCGAAATCTTACAACTGCCTTGCCGTTCTTTGGCTCAAGTTCGTAGAAAAAATGCAGCAACGGTGCACCTCTGGTAGCATAAATGCTTCTATAGCTCTTCCTCTTTTCCAAACGACAGTCGGTCCCTTCATATTCTTCCTTTGCGCCACCAATGTAACGGTAGATGATGTGCACTGTTTCATGGTCATAGAAAAAGATAAACTCTGCAACGCCGGCAGGATTGTCTTCGAAATCAAGACGGGCACCCTGGCCCGCTGTAAGAACAAAACTCTCCTCAGTTTCGATTTTGTAGGAACGTTCGATGACAATGTTTTTCTTAACAACATCCCGAACGAACTCAGGAAAATCTTGAGTTTCAGCTATTCCTAATACCCCCAAGCAAAGAACGAACAATAGTGTTATAAAGATTAGCTTATTGATACTGATTTTCCTTTTTGGCCCTGCCATGATCGGCTGCCTGAAACAATCGACCACGCGTAATGATACCTCCAATGGCCGCGTTTTTCAATGGGACTTATCAGCTCAAATTGATTTCATCAAAGCCAGTGCCCCGATGCCGTAAAATACCGCACCCCAGAAGAGCTTGAGGGTTTGACCCTTGACCTGGATGCCCTAATGGGCGATTATGCCACTTCGTTTTTCGAGGCACGGCCCCCGAGTACCGTTGTTAGGAAGGAAAAAATAATGATTAAGAAGATCGACGCGTCTTTATTTGCTCTAGGCCTTATGGTTGCTCTGATTGGATGTGGGCCTACCACTCCAACGACTGATGTAACGCAATATCTCGGAAAGTCTGAAGAAGAAATCAAGGAGATGTTGGGAGACCCAAGTAAAAGGGGAGAGAGCGAAGCCCACGCCCGATTACAACAAATGGATAGACAGTTGATGCAAAAGCATTTCCAGGAGAAGCGGCTTGTCTACCGCCAGGAGCTATCACCGCTGCCAGAACCGCTGATGACTCTGGAGTTGATTATCTCAAAGGACGGCGTATGTAAGCAGATTCTCGGACAGACGACTGGGTTTGATACCCCGGAGGCGCTGTTGGACGCAATCGGATTGGGCGATCTCGAAAAAGAAGAAAGCAGCCGGGACCGACTGGGAGTAACCTACAGCATGCCGCCCTATACGCTGGTTCAGGTTCACCGTCCGTCAAGCATGGTTCGGCAATACAAGAACTTCAGCGTTGCTCGTTGATCTCAGCCGCCCTTGGTGCTAATCGAATGGCAGGAACTACACCTGATACCATCCCCCCATGCTTGATACCCTTTCCGCAGTGAGTCAGCACCGAGTGAAGCGGCCCTGGAAAGCCAAGCGCAACGAGGTGATGACTCACTCGGCGGCCGTTGTTGGTAAAATGTTACTTGATAACATTGCGGAGGAGATAGTCTATTATAACGACGCGGCAATCTCGACTTTGGCAACAGACCCAGAGCTTGGGGCTTTGACCCTTGACCTGGATGCCCTAATGGGGGATTATGCCACTTCGTTTTTCGCTACCCCTAAGAGCCAGGAACGGACTCCGGCCCCGGATTGGCAGAAAGGAATCTTCTAACCAAAGGAGCGATGTATGTTCAACGGCATCTTCAACATCCCCAAGCCGACGAACGAGAAGGTTCTCAGCTACGCCCCCGGCTCACCGGAGCGGGCCGAGCTCAAGGCCGCCTTGCAGCAGTTGCTAGCCCAGCAGACCGAGGTGCCGATGGTCATCGCCGGCAAGGAGGTGCACGGCGACACCACAGCCGCCATGGTCTGCCCCCACGACCACCAGCACGAGCTGGGCCGCTACCACCTCGGCAATGCCTCCTACGTCGAGCAGGCCATCTCCGCCGCCAACGAGGCCAAGCCCGAATGGGCCGCCATGAGCTGGGACTGCCGGGCCACCGTCCTGCTCAAGGCCGCCGAGTTGCTCTCGACGAAGTACCGGGCGGTCCTCAATGCCGCGACCATGCTGAACATGTCGAAGACAGCCCAGCAGGCGGAGATCGATTCGGCCTGCGAGCTGATCGATTTCTGGCGGTTCAACCCCTACTACATGCAGGTCATCTACGGCGATCAACCGACCTCGCAGCACGGCGTCCTCAACTACATGGACCACCGCCCCCTGGATGGATTCGTGCTGGCCCTGACACCGTTCAACTTCACCTCCATCGCAGGCAATCTACCGACCGCCCCGGCTCTGATGGGCAACACCGTCGTCTGGAAGCCGGCCAGCAGCGCCGTGCTGCCGGCACACTTCATTATGAATATCCTCAAGGAGGCCGGCCTGCCGGACGGCGTGATCAACATGGTGCCCGGCTCCGGGCCGGTCGTCGCCCCGCCCGCCTTGGACCACGTCGACCTCGGAGGCGTACACTTCACCGGCAGCACCAAGGTCTTCAGCACCATCTGGCTGGCCATCGGCTCCGACATCCGCAAGTACATCTGTTACCCGCGGATCGTCGGCGAGACCGGCGGCAAGAACTTCATCTTTGCCCATGTTTCCACCGACATCGAGGCCCTGGCCACGGCCCTACTCCGCGGGGCCTTCGAGTATCAGGGGCAGAAATGCTCCGCCGCCAGCCGGGCATACATCCCCGACTCCATCTGGCCGCAGGTCAAGCAGAAGCTCCTGGAGCATACAGCCCAGACCCGGATGGGGGACGTCTGCGACTTCACCAACTTCATGGGCAGTGTGATCGACCAGAACGCCTTCGATTCGATCAGTGGATACATTGACTTCGCCAAGAGCTCCACCGACTGCGAAATCCTCTGCGGCGGCAAGTGTGACAGCACAAGCGGCTACTTTATCGAGCCCACCATCGTTCTGGCCCGCCAGCCGAAGAACAGGATGATGGTCGAGGAGATCTTCGGCCCGCTGCTGACGGTCTTCGTCTATCCCCAGAAGCAGTACAGCGAAACCTTGGACCTATGCGACCAGACTTCCCCCTATGCCCTGACCGGGGCCATCTTCGCCACTGACCGTGCCGCGATTCGCCTGGCCATGCAGAAGCTGCGTTACGCAGCCGGTAATTTCTATATAAACGATAAGCCCACCGGCGCGGTCGTCGGCCAGCAGCCCTTCGGCGGCACGCGGGCCAGCGGAACCAACGACAAGGCCGGTAGCTGGCTGAACCTCGAACGCTGGGTCAGTCCCCGGGCCATCAAGGAGAACTTCATGCCCGCTCGCGACTTCCGCTATCCCTACATGGCCAAAGAGTGATGCAATTGCGGATTTCAGATTTCGGGGGGTATCTCACTTGTAGGCAGAAACCGTGGCTTGTCCACAAGCAACATTCTGGTGCTTCTGTCGATAACTGTTGGTTACTCCGGTGTAACTGTTTGATTCCGAATAAGTTATGTTCGCGATTTGTGAGTTTTTACCTCGTATTGTGGAATTGTGCAAGTAATAGCTTTATTTTCAATGAGTTACCGTGGCACTACCAACAGTGGATGGAACAAGCACCACACCAGTGACTGAACGGTCGGGCAGAAAATGTCATGCAGTACACTCTGCTTCAGTAGAGTCTTTTAGGAAATTCGGAGAAACAGTAAAAATGAGCCCCTTATTAGCGCAACGTCCATACGGCAAGACCGGAGAGAAGGTCACAGTCATCGGCTTGGGTGGCGCTGCTCTCGCTGGGCACGGTTTGGCTGAGGGAGTAGCCACTGTCCGCCGTGCACTTGAACTGGGTATCAATTACTTCGATACATCACCTGCCTATTGCCAGGGCGCTTCACAAATCATAATGGGTACGGCACTTGCCAAATGCAGTGAGCCCCACCTAATAGCCACGAAACTCGGTTATTTAGCCACCGCGGCTGACTATCGCTCGCCGAAGGCTCTGCGCGCTCAGTTGTGGGAAAACCTGCGTGCCTTGCGGCGCGATCGTGTGGACATTCTTCAGGTCCATTTAGCCGAGCGGGCCTGCTGGTGGAAAGACGATGTTGCTCCCAATGAATTGCTGGACCTACACGGTCACTATGATTTCGCGGATGCGCCCATTATGCAAGTACTCCACGAAGCCAAAGAGCGTGGGGTGTGTCGATTCATCGGCATAACAGCTGATCATGCCGAACCGCTGGCGCAGATCCTGCGTTATGTGGATATCGACGCATGTCTGCTAGCCTATGAGTACACCTTACTCGAACGGAAGGCCCGTCAAACAGTGTTGCCAGCGGCTCGTAAAAAACAGATAGCTTACATCGCAGCGGGTGTGCTCAAAAGCGTCGGAGTAGCCAGCGGCCATAGCCATGATGACCGGCTCAACAGACTACAGGCCTCGTCCGGCCTCACACTTGCGGCTCTGGCTATCCGATATCTGCTTTGCGATCCAGCCATCGCCACGGTTCTTGTTGGTTCCGCCAATCCCAGAGAGCTAACCGAGTGCGTGGACGCTGCACAAGACGGACCGCTTGATCCCGAACTTCAGCAAGCCATCGAACAACTAAGCGCGTCTTGACAAGCGTACACTAATCGTGAATAACCCACAATTCATTGCGGATACCATCCAGCTCAACGACGCAATCCGGCTCATCCCCCTTAAAGATTGCCTTGATTATCCAGCAGATGCTCAATTTGCCCTCCTTATTCTCTTTCGGGACGGAGAATAATAGTTCAGAATAGAGATTTGCTCAAGATCTATAAGTCTTGTATGATAAGTAGGACGGAATTTTCGGGACCCACAGGGCATAATATCAATGAATTCGAGGGAAAGGGTCATAGCTGCAATTAACAAACAAGAACCAGATAAGGTGCCGATAGATGCATTCAGTCTTGCTTCCAGCGGAGTTGTAGCGAGTACATACGCAAGGCTTATAAAAAGGATAGGGCTGGGGAGTGAACCAGTTAAGATTTTTAATGTTTTCGGAATGTTGGTTCTCCCTGATATGGAAGTAATCAATTATTTACAGATAGATACAATGCTCGTGCCTGCTTTATGTCCTCGTTTTGGTATTCCAATAAACAATTGGAAAAAATGGAAGCTGTTTGATGGAACAGACGTAGAGGTTCCTGCTGATTTTAATCCCGTTGAAGACAAAGATGGGAACTTGCTTATTGTTGTTGATGATCAGGTAAAAGGTAAAATGCCAAAAAATGGTCATCATTTTGCCGAGGTGGTCAATACCGGTATGGGCGCAGGAGGTTTAGATGCCCTTGTGGATCCGCCTGGCCCTGATACACAGGAATTTCTATTGTTGACGGATGAGGATTTGCAGTTTCGTCACGATGTTGCTAAAGAGCTGTATGAAACTACCGACAAAGCACTTATTGTCGAGCTGGAGGAGAATATTCGCTGGAACACCTCAATAGCTAACTGGCTGTACGGAATGGCTGCCGACCCGGAAACAGTCTTTGATCTGCATATGAAAAAAGCAGAGAATTTGCTGGCAAAAGCCAAGCAGCTTTTCCAGGCCGTTGGTCCTTATGTCAATGTTTTTGCTCTCTATCAGGACTTTGGAACACAAAGGGCCGAAGTTCTTTCGCCTAGAACATTTCAAAGACTTTGTGTGGAACCATATAAATTGATTTTTGACTGGGTTCATAAAAATACCGACTGGAAGTGTTTGTTACATTCATGCGGCTCAATCTACAAAGTAATACCTTATATCATTGAGATGGGCACAGACATTCTGAACCCGATACAGTGTGAGACGGCCAATATGGACCCAAAGACGTTGAAAGATGAGTTTGGGGACGAACTCGTATTTTGGGGCGGAGGCTGTGACACGCAAAGTACATTACCCTTTGGTAAACCTGAGGAAATTCGGGAACAGGTGAAAGAACGCATGGAAATACTTGGCAAAAATGGCGGATATGTCTTTGCGCCGTGTCAGGATATACAAGCCGATGTACCGACAGAAAATGTCGCTGCAATGTTCGAAGCAGCAAAAGAATTTCGAGTGTTATGAGAAAGAGCGAAATTGAAATAATAAGCATATAGTAGAAAAATGGTCTGATAAGCAAAGCTATCCGAGGAGCAATTTGATATGAAAGCAGCTGTTTTACATGGAGTGAAAGATCTAAGGCTGGAAGAAATACCAGATCCGAAGCCAAAAGCTAATGAAGTTTTGGTCAAAGTCAATATCTCGGGTGTTTGTGGCACAGATGTACACATGTGGGCCGGCACTAATTTTGAAGGCGTATTTCCATTTGTGCTGGGACATGAATGGGCAGGTGAGGTGGTCGAAGCGGGGCCTGAGGTTAAAACTCTTAAAGTAGGCGACCGTGTTACCGGCGAATGTTTTATTCCCTGCCATAGTTGTGCGATTTGTCGAAATGGTGGGATATCCGCATTTTGCCCCAATCATGCGTATTATGGTTTTCAGCCACAGGCGCCTGGCGGCCTTGCCGAATATCACACTTCACCAGAAGAAAGGTTGCCAAAACTTCCGGTTTCAATGACTGATGATGAAGCTGTTCTCATCGAACCTATATCTGTTGCATACCACGCCGTCTGGGGCCGCGGTGGCGGAGTTGGGCCGCACGACAGGGTAGGAATCATCGGCGCAGGCCCTATCGGTCTTTTTGCCATGCAAATTGCCCAGGCTTCAGGAGCCCAGGTGATTGTTGTGGAGCCTGCTGAGTATCGCCAAAAAATGGCACGGGACATGGGAGCTGAGGCCATAATTGACCCGTCTAATGAGAATTTGACAGAAAGAGTGATGAAACTCACGGATGGCTTAGGTCTCACTTTAATCATTGAATGTTCAGGCAGTAGAGAGGGTATTGCTAGTACCATTGATATTGTTGGTGTTGATGGTAAGATTGTTTTGACGGGCCAAAGTATGGGATTACAAATTCCTGCCGAGCTTGGAAAACTGATATGGAAACATGCGACTATAACCGGATCCTGCGACAGCCCAGACTTTACACTAAAAACTTTGGCTTATATGTCGCGCAAACTTAATGACCCAACGAAAATTATCACACACAGGTTTAAATTTGATCAAATGCAAGAAGCATTTGATCTTGGAAATAAAGGAACAGGAAGCGGCAAAATCGTTATAGATTTTTAAAGAAACCCTAAAAAAATTGGAAAACAAAAATGTCACAAAATCCAAAACTTTTAAGCACAAATCAGCCGGACTTGTTTTTTGAGAATTCCGCTGTCGGTAAACTAAAAAAAGAAATCTGGGATGCCAGTGATGAACAGATAGATAAACAGCTAGCTGAATTTGAAGTACCCTCTCCGCCGGAGTGGTGCAAAGCCGGTAGTTACATTCAAACAACCATACGCCATGAAGTTGAACAAAACCGCCGGAAGAATGATATTGTCCTTATTCCCGTTGGCTGTACCGAACTTCATGGCGCCCATACTGTTAGTGCTATGGACACGCTATTTGTAACCGGGATCTGTGAAGGCGTTCGACGTTACACCGCCAAGCAGGGCAAGGCCGTGAACTTGGCACTGCCTCCGCTTATGTATGGCTGCCATCCATATCACCACATCGGCATGCCGGGCACGGTAATCATCAGGGAGAATGTGGCTAAAGAATTTCTTATCGATGTAATGCTGGGTCTGTATAACGATGGTTTTCGCAAGCAAATATTGGTGAACAATCACGGGCATTTGTGGGTTCTAGAAGCTGCCATCCAACAGTTCTGCAAGAGGTACCAGCTGCCCGGGCTTTTTCGCGTAATAGATTGGCACCGTGCGACTCGTGAGTTCTGGCGTACCAAAGAATACGGGGGGCCATTTGATACTCCCTTCATCCATGCCGATGAAGCGGAGACCTCCGTGGGCTTGTTGATGTTTCCGGATATGGTTGACATGAGTAAAGCGGTCGAGACAGAGGCTGAATTGCTTATGCCAGGCGGACACATGGACACATCTGTGGACGCCTATGGCCGGCCGAGTCGATGGAGCGAATGTGAAGGCCACGCTGCAATCGAAATTAAAGGCACACCCGAAGGTGTTGTTGGCAAACCAACTCTTGGTGATGCTGAAAAAGCCAAAAAGCCTGTGCTGGCCATTATGAAATATATCACAATGCTGATTGAAGAGACATTAGAGGCGTTCCCGCCTGGCAAAGTTCCTCCGACAGATAAGGTCTCTCTACGAGATCCAAAGGAGCTTGAGCCTTATCTTAGAGAGCCTTTCAGCGAAGGCTGGAAGAGTGTATATGGCCTGGAACAGGTTGGACCTTTTAAATCAGCATAATATTAACATAAGGGTTTATTGTGAAGATACCGTCAATGGGACATGTGGGCCTAAGTGTTGCTAACACTCAAAGATCAATAGAGTTTTACAGAGACTTGTTGGATATGGAAGTTGTTCTAGAACTCGACATCTCTGATGACCGTCAGGCACGGGTGATAGGCATCCCCGGCACAAAGTGCAAGATCACTCACTTAAAGCTTGGAGATGGTGTGCTGGAACTCTTTGAATATTACGAGCCCAAAAGAGGCATTAACAAAGCAAAAACGCTCCAGCAAAGAGACCACGGCATAGTACATATTGGCTTCGAGGTTGACAATTTCCATCAAAAGATGCAGCAATTGAAGGACAAAGGTGTTGAGTTTGTAGGTGAGCCAGTAGAATTTAGACCCAGTGTCTGGGTACTTTACTTTTACGGCCCTGACGGTGAAGTTTGCGAACTGCACGATGTATCAAAAGCTTAAGCAATTAATTTGCACACAATAGGAAGAAATTTTATGAAAGTTAAGCACGAATTACTACGTGCGTTTTGCGTAGATGCGATGGTAAAGTTCGACATGGATAAATCAGACGCCGAAACTACCGCAGATGTTATGGTAACAACAGACCTGATGGGCATCAATACTCATGGCAGCAAACAACTCTATCTCTTATTAAAAAACATGAAAGAAGGCGGCCTTAGTGTAAAGACAAAGCCTGAAGTTGTTGACGAGGGCCCCGGCTTCGCAGTAATTGACGGCAACTTCGCAATGCCTATGGTTACTGCAACCAAAGCAATGAATTTAGCTATCAAAAAAGCCAAAGAGACAGGCATTGCTTATGTCGGAGTCAAAGGTAGCAGCCATTTCGGAGCAGCTGGCTTCTATGCAAATATGGCTGCCAAAGAAGGCCTGATAGGACTATCAATGAGCAACGTCGACCCATGTATGGCAGTTCCCGGCGGTAAGACTCCTCACTTTGGCACAAATCCTATAGCCTATGCCATACCAACATCAAATGGCAAAAGTGTGTTCCTGGATATCGCAACAAGTGTATCGGCAGTAAGCAAAATCTTTGCAGCCAAAATACTTGGTAAATCAATACCTGATGGCTGGCTGATAGATTCTGATGGCAAGCCTACCAATGACCCAATGAAATACCCCCAAGACGCCTGCATATTGCCTATGGCAGGGCATAAGGGTTACGGAATAGCAGTGTTGATTGAGGTCCTGTCTGCTATTGTCACAGGTGCGTCATTTACTTTGGATGTTCCCTGCTGGGTAAGAGATTTTTCAAAGCCTGCCAATCAGGGCCATGCCTTTATTGCCATCGATATAAAAAAGATTATTCCAATAGCAGATTTCGAATCACGAATGAATAAGATGATTAATCAAATCCACGATGCTCCAAAAGTGGATGGTATTGAAAAGATATATCTGCCGGGCGAGATGGAATGGGAAAAATATGACCGGCAGCTAAAAGAAGGCATCGAGCTTCCCGAAGATGTGGTTATAAATCTAAAAAAGCTCGCTGAAGAATTAGATATGAACATGGATGAATATTTAAAATGAGGCACTGCAGAGGCATTTAAAGCGACACTTGTAGTTGATGGTGGAATGAGTGCTTACGAAGGTATTTAATATTATTTGATAAATTTGGAGAAAATCATGGCTAAACATTCACGATTAAAAGTTCTAAGCGCAATGAAAGAAATAGGACTGATCCCTGTCTTTTATAATGGCGATTTCGAAATAGCTAAGAACGTTGTAACCGCCTGTGCTGACGGTGGAGCAAAATGTATCGAATTCACCAATAGGGGCGACAGGGCTATTAACGTATTTACAAAAATCGCTGAATACAGAGATACTGAAAGACCTGATATCATTCTTGGCGTTGGCTCCATCTGCGATGCCCCAACGGCAGCTATGTATATCGCAGCAGGTGCCGATTTCGTGGTTGGGCCGCTGCTCGATGAAGAAACAGCCCTAATCTGTAATAAAAGAAAGATCCCATATTCACCCGGTTGCGGCAGCGTATCAGAAATACATAAAGCACACGCTCTTGGTGTTGAAATCTGCAAGATATTTCCAGGCGCTCAGGTTGGCGGACCGGCATTTGCAAAAGCAGTCAAGGGACCATGCCCCTGGACAGAACTTATGCCGACTGGTGGAGTATCGCCAACAAAAGAATCTCTGACAGAATGGTTCGATGCAGGCATTGTGTGTGCGGGTATGGGATCAAAGCTTCTCACAAAAGAACTATTGGCAGCTAAGGATTATGCAGGAATCACTAAAAAGGTTACTGAAACAATAGAGTTAATTAAAGAGATAAGAGGGAAATAACAATGTCAGTATTAAATGTAAAGCCCAAAGATCAATGTAAATACGATATATTGTCACTTGGCGAGATAATGCTCAGACTCGACCCCGGTGATGATAGGATACACACCACAAGAAGCTTTAAAGTCTGGGAAGGTGGTGGCGAATATAATGTGGCAAGAGGACTCAAAAGATGCTTTGGTCAAAGAGCAGCTGTCGTCACTGCTATACCAGACTGCCCTGTGGGAATGCTGCTGGAAGATTTAATACTGCAGGGCGGTGTAAATATGGAATATGTCAAATGGGTTCCATTTGATGGTGTGGGCAGAGATGTTAGAGTAGGCCTGAACTTCACCGAAAAAGGATTTGGCGTTAGAGCTGCCAAAGGATGCTCGGACAGAGGCCATTCCGCTGCATCGCAACTCAAAAAAGGCGATATAGATTGGGAAACAATATTTGGTCAAGACGGCGTTCGCTGGTTCCACACTGGAGGAATATTCGCAGCTTTATCAGACACCACTCCTGATGTTGTAATAGAAGCTATTGAAGTAGCTAAGAAGTACGGCACTATTGTATCTTATGACCTGAATTACAGACCTTCACTTTGGAAATCAATAGGCGGGCAATCCAAGGCTCAGGAAGTTAACCACAAAATTGCCCCTTATATAGATGTTATGATGGGCAACGAAGAAGATTTCACTGCATGTTTAGGCTTTGAAGTTCCAGGCATGGATGAAAATATATCAAAACTTGACCCAACTAATTTCGGCAAGATGATTGAGCAGGCTATCAAGCAATACCCAAACTTTAAAGTTGTTGCTACAACACTTAGAAATGCAAAAACCGCCTGCATAAATGACTGGGGTGCGGTTATCTACACAGGCGGTAAGCTTTATGAGGCAATCCTCAGAGAAAACCTCGAGATTTATGACAGAGTAGGTGGTGGAGACAGTTTTGCTTCGGGCCTCATCTATGGCCTATTAGAAAATAAAACTCCAGAAGAGGCAGTTAACTATGGTGCTGCGCATGGCGCACTCGCCATGACAAGCCCAGGTGACACCACTACAGCCAGCTTAGCTGAAGTTGAAAAGGTTATGAAAGGCGGAACCGCAAGAGTTGACAGATAAATTGTGGGTATCGAAAACTCGGTGCTTCTGCTGTTAACTGTTGTTATTCTAAGCTGCTTTCCTGCCCCCCTCTGTGGTGGTCCAGCGATTCTGATGGTTGCCTAGGTATCGTCTAACCATTTGTTGATAAATACGTTATCATCTTTGCCTTCGAAATCCGTTCGATGAGTTTCTCGGAGGCATGAGGGCTATAAGTTCCATCCGTGCCCTCATGCAGCGGCTGTGTTGGTTTACGATAAAGGCCAACTGGTCGTCCTGACATGTGCAATAAGAACTGCTCTGCTAAACGAAGCAATAATTGTCGGTACCGAAGGTTCAATCAGGCTTCACAGCCAATGGGCGGCAGGCAGCAAGATGACTCTGTCACCTACAAACGGAGAAGATGAGGTTATCGATGTGCCTTGCGCCAAAAATGGCTTTGTCTATCAGATAGAGGAAGTTGCCCAATGCTTGCAGGCTGGCCGTACTGAAAGTAGGATCATGCCACTCGATGAGTCGCTGTCAATAATGGACACTATGGATGAACTTCGCAGGCAATGGAAACTGAGGTATCCTTTCGAATAGCTAGAAGCCATTTCATAACCTCCTGAGAGCTACAATCGACTGTGGTATCTCGGAGAGGAAAGGTTAAAGGAATTCGTTGAACTTGCAGGAGATGGCAAATTCATCTATGGTTTGGATTTTCCATGGAATGATAAGATGGTTACCAAACACGATATCGAAATAATTCAGAACATGGATATCTCAAAAGAAGCAAAAGCTAATATTTTGGGAAATAATATTTTGAATCTGCTTAACATGTAGGATTAAGTGTGTTTCAAAAGAATGGTTCTCATCCAATAAAGTTGGTTAATTTCTTGCCCGCGAAGGTTTGTTTGACCTTCAGGGCGAAGTAGTTGTCGTCATGCTAGCCGTAGGCTTTACGTTTTATCAGCTTGATCTTGTTGTTAACGCCTTCAAGCTTGCTGGTGCCGATGAGGTAGATGCAAGTACCTGGTATCTGCTCTTCATAAAGGGTTGTCTCGTTTCCCGAATAAAGTACTTTTCGGAAGCTAGTGTACTTGAAAAAGTGAAATTTGATCTCTCCAGCAAGACCCCTTCCATACCCATAAATTCGAACGGAAACATCACTATTGATGGGGAGCCCTTCCTCCCCTTGGGAATATACAGCTCCCTTGGCATAGATGAATATTCCGGTATAAAGCAATCACAACCTTAGTTCCCTAATCCTGCCAAAGTAGAGCTTTACTCAAGATCCATAACTCCTTATATTATAAGCAGGGCGGAGTTTTCGGAAACTATGTAAGCCAGGCCTCCTGCCGGCCAGCTTCGCAAGGATAGAGCTAGGTATAACAAGACGCTGTCAATGACCGGGATGTGTGAAATCTCGGTCAGATAGGTGGGAACAGATAATGGCAAGAAAAAACTCCAAGGCCTCAGGGCGCATGTTGTTTTTGGCAGCAGTTTCGTTGGTTGTCGTAGTATCGGGCTGCGGAGGAGATGCCGATGACTATGAATCCGGATCGGGTGGTAGCTCCGAAGGCCAGTCCTCAGGCCTGCTTGAGTATCCTTCGAGCCTTTCAGGGGATAGCTCCCCAGAACAGGTCGCTGCTGTGTTGATCAAGGCACTCGAGGAGAGAGATAAAGACACGCTACTCGGATTGGTCGCTGCCGAGGCCGCGGCAAGACAGATCGACGCGATTTTCCGCAAGCATGGCCGGGCGAGGAGAACCGAGCCTGTAAAGGCAGCTGGCCTGACGGTGGTAGGCTGGAGTGCCACCTACGCTTTTTTTCAGAATGGCCAGACCAAGCTGAAGCGTCAAGTTATCGAAGGGGACAATGCCACAGTCTTTGCTAGCGGCAAGAGGCCCGATGGAAAGCCGGCTACGATCAAGATCAAACTGCTCCGCGAAAACGGGCTCTGGAAAGTTCGTACTGGTCTCGAAAGTTTCCCCGAGTAATCCTTGGCGAGGGCAAGCCAGTTGAAGAGTGAGTTAGAAGCTGCTATCTGCCAGGCAGCAACAGCTGCTTGGTAGATAGGACCTGTTCACCCACAGTGTTAGCCAACCATCTCTTCTCCCCCCATCCTACCCGAATCCGCGGGGAGATGCAGGCTTCATCTAGGGCGTTAGGCGATACCGCTCCCGTGGAAATAGGCAAGCCTCCTTGATGTTAGCCAGCCCGAGAATTTCGGTCAGCGGCGTTGACACGTCGCCTACTTGTGGTATAATCGTGAGTCAATAATCCGGGATGTCAGGCCGCACCGTACCTGTGCGACCGTCGTATGAAATGCAGTCCCCAAGAGAGTGACAAGCACATGTCTGCAGACCTTCAAGAGCTCCTCCGATTCGCTGTGGAAAACAACGCTTCTGACGTGCACCTGCAAGCCCTGGCCGAGCCGATGGTACGGATCAGCGGTCAGATACGGTCCCTGAAGGACGCCGAGCCATTGACGAAGAAACAGACGCTGGACTTCATTGCTTCAATTGTGCCCAAGAACTTCGAGGACGACCTTGAAGCCGCGATCATCCGGGGCCTCGATTTCTCCTACGCCATTCCCCACCTCTGCCGTTTCCGATGCAGCGCTTACCGCCACCTGGGCCAGCCGGGTATGGTCATGCGGATCGTCCGGTCGGAAATCCCCTCCATCGAGGCATTGCATCTGCCGAAAGTGATCCATGACATCGCCCTGGCCCGACGGGGACTGACCCTGTTGACCGGTACTACCGGAAGCGGGAAAAGCACAACCCTGGCCGCCATGATCGATCTGATCAACAGCACCTACCAGACCAAGATAATTACAATAGAAGACCCCATCGAGTTTGTGCATACCAATAAAAAGGCCCTGATCAGCCAGCTCGAAGTCGGCCTGGATACGCCGTCGTTCTCCCACGCGATACGTCAGTCTCTCCGTCAGGACCCGGACGTGATCCTGGTCGGTGAGCTACGCGACGTCGCATCCCTGCGCATCGCTCTGCAGGCGGCCGATACCGGTCACCAGGTCTTTTCCACCGTGCACAGCTCCAATGCCGCCCAGACCGTCGAGCGGATTATCGCCATGTTTCCTCCCGCTGAGCACAAGTTGTTGTTGTCGCAACTTACGAGTTCTATCGAAGCAATCATCTCACAGCGTCTGCTTACCACGCTCAATGGCCAGCGCAGGCCGGCGGTCGAGATCCTGCGCGGGACGCCGGTGACCCAGAAGTTCATCCGCGAAAATCGGCTCCTTGAGTTGGCAGATTACATCGAGGCCGGGGAGGCCGGAATGCAGAGCTTCGATCAGCATATCCTAACGCTTCTCCAGGAAGGTCTGATCTCAGGAACGGAGGCCATGCGTTGGGCATCCCGCCCCGAGGCGTTGGCCATGGCAATGCGGGGAATAAAAACCGCGA
The DNA here is from genome assembly GCA_030614915.1 of Actinomycetes bacterium. Lineage (GTDB taxonomy): Bacteria > Planctomycetota > Phycisphaerae > JAACET01 > JAACET01 > JAACET01. Next base: position 23,677 of record JAUXAG010000009.1, read on the forward strand.
ATATTCGGGGGGGAGCAGGCGGGTAGTGCTGGCCGCAGCGACAGAGTTGGCCCGGGCCGTTATAATCTGTGAGCATAAGCGAGGTTCGAAATGTCACAAGGAAGAGAAATAGTCGTCGATACCACTGAGGAAATGGTGCTGGGTATGTTCGAGTGCACGCAGGTGGATGATGAGCATGCCCGCACCATGCAGACGGAAGTCGCCAAGGCCGCCGACGGGGCGCCAGGCATGCCCGTGGTGCTGGACATGTCGAAAGTTGAAATGCTCCTCAGCATTTCAATCGGTGTGCTGGTAGCTCTGCTGCAGAAGTTCAAAGGTGAGGGGCGGCGATTTATGCTCGCTGGGCTTCAGCCGAAGGTTCGCGAGACGCTGACCATCTGCCGCTTGGACAAGCTCTTCGAGATCTGCGATACTGTCGAGGAGGCCCGTTTACGATTGCGACCAGTATCATAATGGTTCATATCGGGCGTCCTTTGAAGGGTCACAGCCTAAAGGCCTGTGCTACGAGACGGTCAACGGAAATTGAAGAGTAGGGCAGTCTGTTGGCAAAAACATCAAAAACGCACTTGCAAACACAGAGAACGTCTCCGCTCGGCGTTGAGGCAGGGGGGCTTGGGGGCGGATGCGACTACATTATTATTGATCCGGTAGTTGCACGACGTATGAGGGATGTTATTGTCCTGAGCTCTCCAGCGAAAGCCCCAGCAGGATGAGCCAAGGCAATTCAGTAAGAAAGTCTAACTAAACTACCATAACTTTGCTGCACGACACGCGCTGACCCGTCAGCAAGCCTCAGAACCCTGACCCTGTCTCCGACTTGGAATCCTTCATCGGCCGCTTGAATAATTGCTACGACTTCCCCATAATCCAGTTGTACTGTAATTTCCAGGCCCCTCTGATGCGATGCCCCCTCTTCTACGGCCGTGCCCAGCAAAGCCCCACCAATCGTGCCCAAAGCTCTGGCGACTTCTTGGCCCGAACCTTCGCCAATCGTACCGCCAACAGCGTGGCCTATTATGGCTCCTGCTATCGTACCCAGGCCGGACACTGAGCCCTCTATTTCTACCGGTCTGACATTTATTATTTCTCCCTCATCGACGTGGTGAACTCTTTGGGCTTGTTCGCGTGAGTACACGTTGCTGGAGATTCTTGAGGCACAGCCGACCATAACGGAGGCTATGAACATCAATGCTAATATGAGCCTAAAGGTTTTCATGTTGCGACCCTCCTTTCTACCATTGATCAACTCGTTTTTCTCCGCAGCACATAAGGAGCCACCTATTGCTTACTCATTGTACCTCCGGCCACATTGAAAGTCTACACTTGGCTGCGTCGGTCTGCCCACTGTTGCGATAGAACTTAGGCCCGCCCGCTCGTAGCTTGAGGCTGCCTACCTCGCTGCGCCTGGCGTTCGGGAGCCCCTCCGCTCGGCATTGAGGCACGGTGGGATGGGGACAGGGGCTGGTATTATAGCCGAAGATGCGGGAGGGGTAGGCATACCATTGTTGATGGGGCAGCGACACACTACTAACCGGCGGCTTCCGCTAACTATATGATCCGGCAAATTGCAGTTACATGCCGGCTTCAGAGCTTTTCACCACCCGGAAGATGCGAATAAAACGATTCTGGTGAACAAAACGGAAGTGTCTTAATTCATCCGGCGCAAAGCGGAACATGGCCGCGGCAGAATCCTTTCTGAGATTGGTCGCGCCGATCATATAGCGGATACTTCCGGGCCGATCATCTGTAGCCATGCCTAGATAGAATACAAACAGACTTGCATCGTACCGCTTACACGTCTGATAAAAATCTTCCTCGCTGCAATACAGTGATGTATACACATCCTTAACCTTATCCCGAATCAGTTGTGACTCAAACTTGGGATGCAGGATTACAGGCCGACGAGCATAAGCGGCGATAGAGGGCCCAAACTGGAAAGCGGTAAGCACCGCCTCATCGGGGCCGGTCTCCCCCTTTATGTAATGTATCATATCCTTAACGTATTCCTGAGGGGGCCGTCCATGCCCCAAATGAAGTGTGCCAATAAAGTGAACACCGTAAAGAAAACATCCTCCAAGACACACATAAGCCAACGGCTTCAATATACGGCCCTTGACCAACACCACAGAACCAATAGGAACGGCAAGGAAAAAGCCGGTAAAGACGTGCATCCTTCGGATCATAAGAAACAAGACAAAACTGGCCAACGCAGAATAAACCACCATAATCTCAGCACGCCCGGCCTTAGCTTTGACGATGCGAAAGATCGACCAAGTTACCGCAATTGCTCCCAACACAAGACTGACTGACAATATCATGAAGACGTCCCTCAGCCCGGGACTACCAAAGCCTGACGTCCACATTACCTTTGTTTCAAACGGCAGTTTCGTAGCATCTAAGGGCAGCTCACCCCAGTATCGCAACTTTCCCAGGATTAAATTATAAACATGAGAATGACTGCCCCATAACCTTTGCACTATCAGACCTGCTATTAGGAAGCCTATAATCACCGCCCCTCCCCACAAAATGGTTTTGGTGCGTCCTTTTACACCCCAGTGAGGCAGCAGCCACAACGACACCAGCAGACCATAGCACATCATCATTTGAGGTGAAAATATAAACCACTTTGCGCGGAGCACGGCCAGTGCGACAGAAGCAGCAGCAATGGCGATGGTAAAAACTGCAATGCTAACGCGTGGAAAATTCTCACCACCTCGCAGGAAAAACACGACCACAAAGCCGACCACTAAAAAGAATACATAGAATTGAGTTGCATGCCACGACGCAAGCCCAATCGCCAGAAATAGCGAGCCCATTACGGCTACAGGCAAACGATCCTTTTGCAGGCAATATATGAAACATGCGAAACTAAAGAAAATAAACGGAAGGGCAAAATGTTCCCTTAACAACCCGCCGCTGGCTGCGCGGCCAAAGCTTGCAGGACCAAGGGCATAACAAAAAGCCGATATAAAACCCGCGCCGGCGGACCGCCATAGAAACTTAGCTGTAAGAAACACGGCGACAATTGAAAACGTTGAAAAAATACAACTGAAAAATACCAAAAAAACGTGCAGCGGAATTTCCTGAAAAAAGACGCGATGTAATGACCCTGTAACGCGGTCCATGACAGGTGTAATATATCGAGTCGTATCCAACCCTTCGGGATATTGTATATCTCTGTCGAGTCGGGGAATTCTCTTCCCCTCGGAAATCATTCGAGCATGGCGAAAATGAAAGGCTGATTCCGTCCAATAGAAACCTTCGCCGTCATTGGAATCGAAAAAGGGTAGCTTCCCAATCGAGGCAAGCTTAAAAGAGATCATCCAGCCACAGACGATGACCATAAACAATGCCATCAGCAAATGACCAAAACGACCTTTGGACGGCAGGTGTCTGCTTACCGCGTTTTCTTCTTGCATATTCGAAAACTCAACAAGATGGGATTTCCCATTTACACGCTTAGAAAACATAGTTCTCTCCGCACGACATCAACGATTTAACTAAAATTATCTTGAGCGGTCAAGTATTTTCGTTGCCGGGGCAGTTCTTGTGAAAATTTGGTGCTTGTTCCATCCACCGTTGGTCGTGACGCGCTAACTCATTGAAAATAATTAAAGCTATTACCTGCACAATTCCACAATACGAGGTGAAAACTCCCAAATCGCGAACATAACTTATTCGGAATCAAACAGTTACACAGGAGTCACCAACAGTTAACGACAGCAGCACCATTTATCCTCTCGCCTATGACCGTCACGGGCCGTTCTGCCGACGTCAAAGACAGCCCCTCGGGGGAGTCCATGGGACCCAGAGTGCCATCAACCCAGCCGAAACTCAGGATAAAACTGACACTGGAATGACACTGGCGCCTACCTGACAGGCCAAGCAGGTTGAGACCGAAATCGATAACGCTTTGCGAATAAAGGATTAAAAATGGTGGAGGCAACGGGATTCGAACCCGTGACCTCTTGCATGCCATGCAAGCGCTCTCCCGGACTGAGCTATGCCCCCACCATAAGGGCAGACGGCTAGGCCGAAGTCTTCAGGCATCGAGGGAATTCTTGTAAGCCTTTCAAACCCGAAGGAGAGCAAGAATAGCGTAAATGAACAGTGCTGTCAAGAAAACAGCCGCTGAGTAAAGGCGATGGGGGATGAGGGAGGAGTTGGGCGAGAGAAATGGCTGAAGGTATCATATTGTGGAAGGCGGGCTTAGGAGAAGTGGGCATAATTTACCGTTGACAGGCTCAGGGCAGGAGAGATAATGAAAGTGCGAACAGGTTGGGGGCTGTTTCGAAGCGCGGATATGGCGAATTAGGCTTTGGAGTGGTGAGCTTTGTTTTTTTCTCAGGTGGAGTTTTAGCTGTGCGATACGAAAAAATCTTTAGCTGTGGTCTGCTGTTGACGGGGTTGATTTTGGTGGGATGTTCTGAGCCATCGGAATTGGCGGCGGCTAAGAAAATAGCCACGAAGGTGGCCCAAGCCCGCCAGTTGATGAAAGATCCGACCAAGGGCTCGTACGAGCAGGCTGAACAGCTGCTGCGGAAGGCCTTGGAAACACCCCGGGCCAACAGCATCGGCAAGCAGAGGGCCAACGAGCTTTTCGCTACTTTGTTGAGCGAGACCACCGCCCGTCAGCTGAGCGAGCTGGATGATGTGGTTGAGAGTTTTGACGAGGCTGACCTTGGCCTGAGCCGTAGTCTAAGTGAGCTTTCGCGCAAAGCCGGGGCGCTGGCTTATGCCGTTGGTCTTAAAGGCAGCGATGATGAAAAGCTTCAGGAATACCGCAAAGAACTTTTGGCCCAGATCCCCGCGGCCCGGCAGGCCAGGGACGAGGCGGCGAGGATACGGACAGCACTGGAGCAAAAGCTGGCAGCAGCTAAAAAGGCAGCCTTGGCCGCAGCTACGGAGGCTGATGGTATTTTGCTCGAAGCAGCTAAGGCCAGCGGCGATGAACAGCTCAGTAAAATGAAAGAGGGGACAGCCAAACGCCTGGAGGCGGACAGGCTGGGGATTGCGGCATCGGGCCAGGAGTTGGCCCTGCTCAGAGCCAAAGAAGATGAGATTCGCCGGGAATCGGCGTTGGCCGGGCTGCGGAAATCCCTTGGGCATGTGGAGCAATTGATTAAGGCTCACACGGTCATGGTCAGTAAGAGCAACCTGGATGAGCAGAGCGCCCAAGCGGCGGCAGAAAAATCGGCTGGACAACTGCTCAAACAAGTGGAGGCATTCAACGATTCGGGCAGGGAGCTCTCGGCTGCCTACGAGCGGCTGATAGCCAGGCAAAGTGAAGCGGTCAGTCATTTTCAGCAGGCCCTGAAAGGAGCTGTGGAGCGGCGTCAAAGATTCAGCAAGTTCAAGGCTGACCTGCCGGCTGAGGCCGAGATTGATGAGCGAGTCGAGATGCTGGTTGAGTTAGACGAGGAAGTGGCTTTGGCAGTGAGCGTGGCCCGGGCCCAGATTAGCCTGGCCGGGCTGCGAGAGCAGAAGATCGGGGTGCTCGAGCGTGTGCAGTCCCGAGTTGAGCAAATAAAACAGCTGACCGCGGCGGGTCTTGTGATGGACTCGACGCGAATAGATACAACCCCAATCGAGGCCAGCATTGGCCAGACTCACCAAGCAGCATTGGAAGACCTGAATTCGGCAGAGCAGACACTGTGGAAGACGGCATTAGGCCGGCTCAAGTCAGACAGCCCGCCTGATGCGGTCGTAAAGAGGCTCGAACGCGCCGAGTGGAACTGGCAGGTCTTGGGGATGCTGGGGCTTGTCCATGAGGCCAGGGGCGGGATTGCGGGGAGGATGGGCAGAGCCGAACAGGCCCAGGAAGATGCTCAGGCGGCGGCGACATATCTGGCCCAGAGCAGAAAGGCGCGGGCCGGGGTACTCCGGTAGGGCGAGTCAAACTAAACGCGGAACAAATCATGGCTGCGGATGAACAACGCCCGGAGACTGGAGTATTGAATGGTATTGGGGGCAACGGCCGAGAGGGGCTCTCTCCGCTAATGCCGGATGTTATGCCGGCGCGTGGGAGGAGACGGTTGGGAGAGTTCCGCCAAGCCATGCGCAGGTTCTGCCAAGAGGGGCATAAGTTACCGCTGGTTGTGCAGTCGCATTGCCTGGGTTGCGACGAGCTGGTGGAAGGGCGTTTTGAGCTTGTCGACGGGCAAGTGGTTTTATCGAAGAATTGCCCGCAGTGCGGCCAATCGCGCCAGGTGCACTACGACGCGATTTTTACGCAGGGCGTTTCGGACCGGCCAGGCTCGGCGGAAAAGACGTTTTCCGGCACGCCCATTCGCCCCGTGGTCCGGTCGCTGCCGAGGACAGTGGAGACGCTGTGCCCCCAGTGCGGGGCAATACTGCTGGGGAGATATTACTTGGCTGACGGTAAGGTCTTGACGGAAAAGACCTGCCCGGAACACGGCTACTTCAGGGATTGTATCAACTCGGATGGGCGGCTATATCTCAAGTCCAGCCATTGGAGCTTCGAGGAAGGTCCGGGACAGCAATTTCCGCAGGTTCGGGATGCTCACCATTGCCCCAGCAATTGCGGCTACTGCAATCAACACATTTCCAGCGGGCTGCTTTCCCAGATTGATCTGACCAACCGCTGCAACCTGGGCTGCCCGATTTGTTTTGCCAATGCGAATGCTACGGGCAGAGTGAGCGAGCCCAGCTTTGAGCAGGTGCTGGGGCTTTTGCAGCAGTTGCGGGATCTACGGCCGGTACCGGCAACAGCTATTCAGTTTGCCGGTGGTGAGCCGACCCTGCATCCGGAGTTTGAGCGGATTGTGGCTCAGGCTAACTCGATGGGATTTTCGCACGTTCAGGCAGCGACCAACGGCTTGAAACTGGCCCAGAAGGAATTTGCTCGAAGCTGTGCTCAAGCCGGACTGCATACCATCTACCTGCAGTTCGACGGAGTGGGCGAGGAGGTCTATCGGACCCTGCGGAACCGAAATATCTGGCAGGAAAAGCTCAGGTGCATAGAAAACTGTCGGCAAAATGGGATCAAGGTCTGCCTGGTGCCGACGATCATCAAGGGGACCAACGACGAGCAGGTGGGGAAGATTCTGCAATTTGCCATTGAGAATGTTGATGTGGTTTCGGGGATTTCGTATCAGCCGGTGTGCTTTACGGGGCGAATCGACCAGGCCCAGCGGCAGCGCCAACGTTATACGCTGGGAGACTTGGCCTGGGCCATAAGCGAGAGTCTGGAGAACTGCGAAGTATATCGAGATTTTTATCCGCTGAGCATTGTCAAGCCCCTGAGCACACTGCTGCAGGCGCTGCAGAAGGCCCCGAAGATTACCTGCAACTGCCATCCGGATTGCAGCCTGGGGACCTATCTGCTGGTGAGCCCCCAAGGCAAGGCCTATCCGTTTCCCCTGGTCTTCGACATAGAAGGGCTGTTCACCCAGATGAACTCCTTGGCCAAGCGACTGGCGGGTAAGAATCAGATCAATTGGCTGGACAAATGGGCGATTTATCGGCTGTTCCGGAGACATTTCAAAAAAGGTGTCGGGCCGAGGGACCTGACCGTGGGCAAGTTTGTCAAGGCCCTGATGGGCATGGTCGATAAGAGCAAAGGCCGCGGCCAAGCGGGACAGAAAACCTATCGGACGTTGATGGCTGCAGGGATGCACTTTCAAGACCGCTATAATTTCGATGTGGAGCGGGTCAAACGTTGCGCGGTACCCTATAGCACACTGGAAGGAATTTTCCCTTTCTGTACTTATAACTCGGGGCCGACGTATCGCGAATTCGTGGAGCAGATTCACTCGTGCACGCTGGAGGCCTACAGACAAGCTCATGGTCAGTAGAACGAACGATTCAGTAAGAGGCCAAGCACCGACGAGCTGGGATTACGGCCAAGCTGACAGGCACCGTAGAGGCCCCGAAGCGGGGGGCAACGGTCAGGGGGACGGCCGGGCTTACATCGACAGGGAATTTCATCTAGGCATTGAGAGTTTTTTCGGTTCGCACCTGGGGCGGCATCTTCTGGGTTGGTTGAGCAGGGACAGGCCAGCCGGTACGCTCCTGGAGAGGATGATCCGCTCCTATGCTGACCCCCAGATTCCGCTGGGGGAGAAGATACTCTTTTGGCCGCTACATAAGTTTATCCGGCGAATGAAGGGCTCGATGACGGATGAGTCGTTTCGCAAGAAGGTGGCTGGGCACAGTTCGACGGTGCGGGGGATTGTAGCGACGGCCCGGTCGCTGGCGGAGTTCGGCTTGACTTTGCCACAGAAGTTCGCGGTGCCGTTGTTTGTGGTCTGGAACTTCACCAACCAGTGCAATCTGCACTGCCGGCACTGCTATCAGTCGTCGGGGTCGCAGCGGGGGGCTGACGAACTGAGCCTGGCGGAAAAACTGCAGGTCGTGGATGAGCTGGGAAAGGCTTATGTGCCGATGATAGCTTTTGCCGGTGGCGAGCCGACCATGAGTGAGGATTTGCTTGCAGTTCTGAAGCGCTGCCAGGGTTACGGTATTCACACCACCGTGGCTACCAACGGCACGAATCTGAGCCTGGCACGGGTGCGGGCCTTGCGGGATGCAGGGGTCCGTTACGTGGAGATATCCCTGGACAGCACGGATCCGGGCAAGCACGATGCCTTTCGAGGTCATCCTGGAATGTGGGAACGAACGGTGCAGGGGATCAAGAACGTTGCGGCCGTGGACCGGATCAGGCCGGGCTTGGCTATGTGCGTTCATCAGGACAACTACGACGAAGTGGAAGATGTGATCGAGTTGGCCAAGAGCCTGGGGGTGACGTGTTTTGCTCACTTTAATTTTATTCCGGTGGGGCGGGGAAAAGATTGGGCCGAGCAAGACCTAAGGCCCCAACAAAGGGAAGAGCTGCTGCGGCTGCTGAACCGTCACTCGCAGGAAGGTAAGATCGGGATTCTGAGCACAGCTCCGCAGTTCGGGCGGGTGGCTTTGGCGTTTGAGCCGTTGGAAGGGCGGATGTCCGTCAGTCACGCTGGGGGCGGTGGTGGTTTGGCTGCACGGGTGGTAGCCAAATACCTGGGAGGTTGCGGAGCGGGGCGGACCTACGTCTGCCTGGAACCGAACGGCGATGTTACCCCCTGCGTGTATATGCCGAATCGGCCCTTCGGGAATGTCCGCCGCCGGGGTTTGCTGGAGCTCTTCCGGAGTTCGCCTTACTGGGATGCGTTGTGGGATCGCTCACAGCGCGATGGCCACTGCAAGATATGCCGGTATAAGAATTATTGCGGGGGCTGCCGAGCCCGGGCTGACGCCTACTTTGGATCGATCAAGGCCAACGACCCCGGGTGCATTTTTAATCAGGCCGAATGGGATAAACTTCTCGATAGCAGTCCGGCTCAGCAGGAATATGCCGATCGGTCTTGCAAACGATGCCCAGCTCCAGCCTGATCCGCTGCTTAGGCACTCTAACAACACCTGATGTGAGCCGCGTTGCGAGAAAAATCGGATGGATGCAAGGAAGAACCCCGCCGTCCTTTTGCCCGCCGCCGGCGTCGCTCGTCGTCAATGATGCTCCCTGCATCGTATCCTCCTCGCTTCTAGTCGGCAACCGAAATCCCAGGCGTCGCGGCCGCGTCAGGTGTTGTTAGAGTGCCTTAGTTCCCCAGTTTGGCGAGGGGGTCGTTAGCTGTAAAGGTTATGTGCTTGCGCCAGTTTTTCTCGTCGCTTTGGGGGAAATCGCTGCGGAAATGCACGCCGCGACTTTCCTGTCGGGCCAGGGCGGCAGCGGCCATGGTGCGGGCTACGGTCAGCATGTTCTGACACTCCCAGCCCTGGGGCTCATCGAAAACTTTGTCCATAACGTAACGACTCCAAAACTCGATTATCTCGATGGCTTCGGCTAAATGGTCCGCATCGCGAGTCATGCCCACGTTTCTCCACATCAGCGAGCGCAGAGAATTACTGACGTCGGGGACATCGAGCCTGGTTTTGTGGCTGGGGGTGATGGAGTTACCCAGGGGCAAGGGAGCCAGGCGTTGAGTTTGCTGCCGGGCGGCTTGAGCGGCATGTTCCCCGGCGAGCTTGCCGAAGACGAGCCCTTCGAGAAGCGAATTGGAGCCCAGGCGATTGGCGCCATGCAAGGCGGTGGCGGCGACTTCTCCGCAGGCATAGAGATTCTCAAGAGAAGTCCGGCCGTTTATATCGACGGTTACCCCGCCGATCATGTAGTGGGCACTGGGGCGAACGGGAATAAGGTCCTTACCCGGTGTGATATCAAAAGACTCGCACATGGCGGAGATTTGGGGGAACCTGGTGCGGAACTTTTTGGGACCCATGTGGCGAACGTCGAGTAAGACATTGGCCCGGCCGGTCTTGGCCATGTGCTGGAGGATGGCCCGGCTGACGATGTCGCGGGGGGCCAGCTCAGCATCCCGATGGTAGTCGGGCATAAAGCGGTGGCCGCTGTGGTCGAGGAGTGTGGCCCCTTCACCACGGACGGCCTCACTGATAAGGGTTCGGCTGGCACCGGCGACGTAAAGAGTGGTGGGATGGAACTGGATCATCTCCATATCGGCCAGTCGGGCGCCGGCCCGGTAGGCCAGGGCGTACCCGTCACCGGTGGCTCCGGGGGGATTGGTGGTTTCGCGGTATATCTGCCCGATCCCGCCGGCGGCGAGGATAACGCGTTTGGCCCAGATTATTGTCAATTCCTTTTTAGGCTGAGCAACCAGGGCCCCGACGCATCGGTCCTGCTGCGTGAGCAAATCGACCACAAAGCTATTCTCCATGAGGCGGATGGCTGGCTGCTCCTTTAGGCGCTCGATGAGGGAAGTGGTGATGGCCTGGCCGGTGGCATCGCCGTGGGCATGGACGATTCGGTTGGCACTATGGCCTCCTTCACGGGCCAAGGCAAGTCGGCCCTCCTGGCGATCGAAAGCGGCACCCCACCGGATGAGTTCTTGGACCAAGGCCGGACCGCTGCGGATGACTAAATCTACGACTTTCTCGTCGGAAAGGCCGCCACCGGCAAGGAGGGTATCTTTGATGTGGGCACCCAGGCTGTCGGCCGGGTCGAAGACCGCGGCTATTCCACCCTGGGCGTGCCAGGTGTTTGATTCATCCAAGCTTCCTTTGCAAAGGACCAGTACGCGAGCTTGTTGGGCGGCCTGCAGAGCAGCTCTTACTCCGGCAATACCGGCCCCGATGACCAGGCAGTCGGTGAAGACCTGGCCGAGGGAGGAGGCGTCAAACGAAACCAGGTAACGGCGAAATTCAGGTTGGTCCTTCATTGAGGCCCTGCCTTGTTTTGGGCTCCCAAGGGCCGAATTTGGCGATGGCTACCCAAGTCCAAGGCATTATACAGGCAAATCTTACCAGAAGTCATCCCCAAAGCTGCTTTCGTAGCGAGAACGAGCAATTTTGTCGGCTGGCAAGAAGCGAAAACGATACATATTTGGAGAATATATTGAGTTTGAGCGACGCAGCCAGACGACAAACTCGTGCTTTGCGTAGCGCTTCGCAGAGCAAAGAGGGCCGTTCGCAGCAGAAATTGGGGTTTGGGGATGGCTTCTAATACCAAGGGTTTGGCCAGGGGGGGCGGCTCTGCGCCGCGACAATTGTCTTTTATCCCCTGGCGGAATGGGTGTATAATAATGTTCGGCCAAACAGGGAAAGGACAGGCCAGAGAAACGGTACATGCAGCGGCAGGATACAGTATGAAGGATAACAAAATTCTTACGACCATACGGAAAAAATTGCATCATCAATTACCTTTGCTTGGGCGGCAGTATAAAGTAAAAACGTTGGCAGTGTTCGGTTCATATGTTCATCATGAGCAAAACACAGATAGTGATTTAGACTTGCTGGTAACTTTCAGTGAAACGCCCGGTTTGTTGAAATTTATCGAGTTAGAGAACTACTTAACTGATTTATTAGGTACTAAGGTAGATTTGGTAATGCAAAGCGCGCTCAAGCCAAGGATAGGTCAACACATTTTGAATGAAGCTGTGCCAATATGAAATCAAAACGTGTATATACAGATTATTTGGAAGATATCCTGGATGCAATTGCTAAGGTCAAAAAATTTATCGAAGGGATGACTTTTGATCAATTTGCTAAAGATGACAAAACTATATTTGCAGTTATTCGGGCCTTGGAGATCATAGGAGAAGCAACAAAGCACATCCCCACAAACGACAGGGAGCGTTACCCAAAAGTGCCTTGGCCAGAAATGGCGGCTATTCGTGATAAACTCATTCACGATTACTTTGGAGTCAACATTGAGGTAGTATGGAAAACAGCCACTGATGATTTACCCAAATTGGAACCACAAATCCTCCGCATTATTGAAGAGGCCTGAGAATAACTATGGACGACTGGTCGGAAGCAGAAGGGCGGGTTGAGCGGGCTTACAATCTTTACGATCTGGGCAAGTGGGCCGAGGCCCTGCGTGAGTTGCGGGAAGCGGTGCGGATTAATCCCTACAACGCGGACTGGTACTATAACATGGGACTGACGCTGGACGCGATGAATGAATACGCCCAGGCCATCGAGGCCTACAGGCAGGCCTTGGCCCTGAGCCCCTCGGACGTGGAGACGCTGACGGCTCTGGGAGTGGACAGCACACGGCAGAAGCAATTCAAACAGGCCCTGGGGTATTTTGAACAGGCCCAGCGGATCGATCCGGGATTTGAGCCCTGCTACGGTTACCGCATAGTTACCTACTCTCAGATGGGCCAACACGACAAGGCGGAAGAGATGTTCTACCTGGCCAGGCAAATCAAGGATAAATGCCCTATCTGCGACTACAACATGGGGATGAGCCTGCTGGCCCGAGGGCAATACGATCGGGCTATCGCCTGCTGGAAAGAGGCCTTGGAACTTGAGCCTGAGTATCCGGAGGTTCATGCCCGGATCGCCGAGGCCTACTGGGGCATGGAAGATCTGGACAGGGCAAAGAGGCACTTCGGCCTGGCCCTGCGGGATGATCCGGGGCACATAGATGTATTGCTGGACTATGGATCGATGCTGCTGGATAAGCAGGAGCTGGACCCGGCCCAGGAGAAGTTCAACTTTGTGCTGGAGCTGGAGCCGGGTAACCTCTCGGCCCGGGCCTGCCTGGGCGAGATTGCCGTGCTTAGAAATCAGCCCATCCGAGCGGCGAGGCTGCTGGAAGGGGTTCTTGCTGAGGAACCGCGGTATCCGCTGGCGAACCTACACTTGGGCAAGAGCTATCTGAAGCTGGGGCGGCTGGCCGAGGCCCGACAGCACTTGCTGGCTGAATGGGCGAATAAGCCGCAGGATAAGTTTGCTCTGTTGGAGCTGGGCAAAGCCCTGCTGGAAGCGGGCCAGGCGAAAGCGGCGGCGGAGTGTCTGGGAAGGCTGCTGAAATTGGCTCCGGACCAGGCCCAGGCTCATCACGCGTTTGCAACAGCGTGTTTGAGAATCAATCTGCTGGATGAGGCCCTGGAGCATTGCCGGCGGGCACTCGTACTGCAGCCGGGGCTAATCGAAGCCCGTTGTGATTTGGCCCTGGCCTACTTTCGGCAGGGGCGATGCTGGTCGGCTTTGAAGCAGGTCTGGGGGATCCTCATCCTTTCCGCCCGGAGCAGGCCATTGGGCCGCCGCTTGCTGGAGACTCTAAGAAAGCGACTGATAAGCCCGCGGGGAAGATGACCGCAAAAAACGCATAACCTAAAAACAGAAAAATCTTCTTGTAATAAATAGTCACTGTTGCGGAAACAACATTTTGTCATTCCCGCGAAAGCGGGCTTATCACCGCTCCTTGCCTTCGCAGGGACAAGCTTAGCGGTAATCCAGGCTAATGATGTATGAACAAAGATGGATCCCCGCCGGAGTTTATCCCGCACTTTGCGAAGCATCTTTCAGAGATGCGGGGCGGGAATGACGGTCGGAGGGGCCATCGTTCAATTAGTTATTCAAACGTCAATAAATAGGGGCTGTTGTTGGGCGGCGCGTCAGTGTGCGGCGTTTTTGCCTTGGCTAAGCTGAGAAATAATCACAGGGCTAGCGGAGGTGCCGAGGCGCTCAGCGCCGGCCTCGATCATAGCCAGGGCCGTCTCGGCGTCGCGGATGCCACCGGCGGCCTTGACCTTCATGCCGCCTGCGTGCTTAGCCAACAGCCTCACGTCTTGCAGGCTTGCCCCGCCGGCCGGATGAGTGCCGGTAGAAGTCTTGACAAAATCGGCGCCGGCAGTCGCGGCTAAGCGGCAAGCGAGAATTTTTTGATCGGTGGTTAAAGCGGCGGTCTCCAGAATGACCTTGAGGAGCTTATCCGCTGAGGCGGTGTGCACGACCTCGACCAGGGCGGCGATGTCGTCCTGGACGAGTTGGTCTTGGCTGTCACAGAGGGCGCCGATATTCGCGACCATGTCTATTTCGTCGGCCCCGTGATCCAGGGCCCAACGAACTTGGGCAACCTTCAGGGCAGTGGGGATGGCACCGGTGGGGTAGGCAACTGGAACGTCTACCTTGACGGGGGAGTTTGAACAGGCCAGGCGTTCAGCGACACGCGGCAGCCAGAAGAGGTTGACACAGACAGCCCAACAGCCAAGCTCGACGGCCTGGTCGCAGAGCTGATCTATCTGCCAAGCCGTAGCTTCGGGCTTGAGCAGAGTGTGGTCAATACAGGCGGCTAACTGAGATGGGCTTACCTTGGACATAAGGGAGCCTTAGGGTTTTTGCTAAGCGGTTTTGCCGGCGGAGAAGTAGTCCTGAAGGGGTCTGACTGACCAGTCGCCGGCGCGGAGGGCCCGGATAGCCTGGACGACGGAACGGGCAGCGGTGACCGTGGCAATGAGAGGAACGTTGTGCATAACGGTGGTGGCTCGGATTTTGCCCTCGTCGGTCAAAGGGCCCTTGCGGGTGGGGGTATTGATGACCAGGTGGACCTCGTTGTTGATAATCAGGTCGATTATATTGGGACGGCCCTCGGCAATCTTGCGGATGAATTTGACCTTTACGCCGGCTTGCTTGAGGAAGGCGTGAGTGCCGGGAGTAGAAAAAACGCGAAAGCCCATCTCCACTAGCTGGCGAGCCACCGGGACGATCGCGGGTTTGTCGGCATTGCGGACGCTGAGAAAGACGGTTCCGCGAGTGGGCGGGGCCAAGTTTGCGGACATCTGGGCCTTGGCTAGGGCCAGGGGGAGGCTGGCGTCGATACCCATGACCTCGCCGGTGGAGTGCATCTCGGGGCCGAAGATGACGTCAACGCCGGGGAACTTCTGGAAGGGAAAGATGCTCTGCTTGACGGCGATGTGTTTTGGGTTGGGCAGCTCTTGGACCTGGAGTTCGTCGAGAGTTTTACCGGCCATGACTTTGGCAGCGATTTTTGCCCAAGGCATTCCGGTGGCTTTGGAAACAAAGGGGATGGTGCGGGAGGCTCTGGGGTTGACCTCCAGGACGAAAACTTGGCCGTCTTTGACGGCGTATTGGACGTTCATCAGGCCGCAGACGCCGAGACGCTGGGCGAGGCAGACGCTCTGACGGCGAATCTCATCGAGGAGCTTTTCGGGCAAGGAATGCGGGGGCAAGACGCAAGTGGAGTCTCCCGAGTGTATTCCGGCTTCTTCGATGTGCTCCATTATCCCACAGATTACGGTGCGCCGGCCGTCGGAAACGGCATCGACATCGACCTCGATGGCCGCGTCGAGAAACTGGTCGATCAAAACCGGGTGCTCGGGGGAGGCCTGGACCGCGTGGACCATATAGTATTCGAGTGCTTTGTCGTCGGAAACGATTTGCATGGCCCGTCCGCCGAGGACGTAACTCGGACGAAGCAGTACAGGATAACCGATCTGTCGGGCGATTTGCAGGGCCTGCTCGGTGTTATTGGCAGTGCCGTTGGCGGGTTGTCGCAGACCCAGCTCCATGAGTATCTGCTGAAAGCGGTAGCGGTCCTCTGCCAGGTCGATAGCCTCGACGGAGGTGCCGATGATGGGCACGCCCGCGGCGGCTAGGCCGTGAGCGAGGTTCAGAGGTGTTTGGCCACCGAACTGGACGATGAGTCCGTGGAGCTTGGAACCGAATTTCTTGCAAATGCTCAAGACATCTTCAAGGGTGAGAGGCTCGAAGAAGAGCAGATCTGAAGTATCGTAGTCGGTGCTGACGGTTTCGGGGTTGGAGTTTATCATGACGGCTTCGAAGCCGAGCTCCTGGACGGCAAAGGCGGCATGAACACAGCAGTAGTCAAACTCTATTCCTTGTCCGACACGATTAGGGCCGCCGCCGAGAATTACGATTTTCTTCTTGTCGGTGATACGGATCTCATCATCGATGACGGTTGTGGTCTTGCCGTTGTTGACGTGGATGGCGGGGACCTCGTAGGCAGAATAGTAGTAAGGCGTATAAGCCTCGAATTCGGCGGCGCAGGTGTCGACGAGCTTGTAGGCAGCCTCGATGCCAAGTTCGGCGCGTCTCTGGCGAACGTCCTTCTCGGAAGTTTCGTAGACGTTTGCCAACTGGCGGTCGGAGTATCCGAAGCGTTTGGCCTGGGCCAACAGATTGCCGGGGACCTTGGCCAGGTCTTCGTGGTCTAGCAATGACTGTTCGAAGTCGGCGAGGTCCTTTATGTTCTGAAGGAACCAGGGGTCAATGCCGGTTTGCTTATGGACTTCATCTACGCTCATACCGTCTTTGAGGGCGTAGCGGACGTAGTAGATTCGACCTTGGGACGGTACGGAGAGCTTGCGGAGGAGTTTTTCTCGTTCGATAGGCCATTCGATGCCTTGGTCACCTCGGGCTGGTCGGTGCCGCTTGGCGGCCAGCCATTTGTCGTTGGCGTCGAGACCGATGCCAAAACGCTGGACCTCCATGGAACGAATGCCCTTCTGGAGGGCCTGCTTGAAGGTTCGGCCGATGCTCATGGCTTCGCCGACGCTTTTCATCTGGGTGGTGAGGGTTTCGTCGGCGTCGGGGAATTTTTCAAATGTCCAGCGGGGAATCTTCACCACGGTGTAGTCGATGGTGGGCTCGAAACAGGCCGGGGTCTGGCGAGTGATATCGTTGGGGATTTCGTCGAGAGTATAACCGACGGCCAGTTTGGCGGCGATCTTGGCGATGGGGAATCCGGTGGCCTTGCTGGCCAGGGCGGAACTGCGGGAGACGCGGGGGTTCATTTCGATGACTACCATTTTGCCGTCGCGGGGGTTGACGGCGAACTGGATATTTGAGCCGCCCGTGGCTACGCCGATTTCGCGGATGATGGCGATGGAAGCGTCGCGGAGGCGTTGGTATTCCTTGTCGGTGAGCGTCTGGGCCGGGGCAACGGTAATGGAATCCCCGGTGTGGACCCCCATGGGGTCGAAGTTTTCGATGGAACAGACGATGACCACGTTGTCGTTGTGGTCGCGCATGACCTCGAGTTCGTACTCCTTCCAGCCGATGAGGGATTCCTCGACGAGGATCTCGGAGATCATCGAGTACTGGAGACCTCGGGCGGCAATTTCGCGGAGCTCGTCGATATTGTAGGCGATGCCGCCTCCGGTTCCGCCCAGAGTGAAGCTGGGCCTGATAATGCAGGGCAGGCCGATCTCGGCCACCACCTGGTCGAGGCTTTCGCTCAAGACGTCGGCGATGGCCTTGCTGCGGGCGGTTTCCCAGCGATCCAGGGCTTTGGCGTCCAGGCCTTTCGGGCGCGGCCGCACCAGGGCCCGCAGGATCAGGCCGCGGGGCAAATCCAGCTTGATGTTGCCCATAGCCTGGGCAAATTCCTCGCGGTCCTCGGCCTTGCGGATGGCTTTTACGGTGGCCCCGATCATCTCGACGTTGAATTTTTTCAGGATGCCATTCTCAGCCACGGCCACGGCGGTGTTCAGGCCGGTCTGACCACCGAGGGTGGGTAGCAAAGCATCGGGACGCTCGCGTTCGATGATCTTGGCAACGGCCTGGGGGGTGATCGGCTCGATGTAGGTACGGTGGGCAAACTCCGGATCCGTCATGATGGTGGCAGGATTGGAGTTTACCAGTATGACCTTATAGCCCTCCTGGCCCAGGGCCTTGCAGGCCTGGGTGCCGGAATAGTCGAACTCGCAGCCCTGCCCAATAATAATAGGCCCAGAGCCGATGATCATGATTTTGTTGATGTCTGTGCGTTTGGGCATGGCCTGGAGGTCAAGTCAGGGGACCAAGCAGCAGTTGGGCGATTTTGTTCGGCTAATAATACGCACATCAGCGGCAAATGCAAAGGGTAATTGTTGCCGGCGATGCCACTTGGGCTTATAATTTCCGGTGAAATTGGACAAGGCTCGTTTAGAAAGGTCAAAAAATGCCGGAATGTAATCTGGAGCAAAACAAGGCTGATTGCACGTGTACCTATACCTCCTGCGGGAAAAGGGGCCTGTGCTGCGAGTGTCTGCGTTCGCACTGGAGCGCAGGTGAGCTGCCGGGCTGCCTGTTCCCCAAGGACGTAGAAAAAACCTACGACCGCAGCGTAGAAAAATTCATCGCTACCTACCAAAAACGCAGGTAATGGCCCCTTGTGAAATATGCCCACAGTGCGCCGGATCAGCGGGGGCCCGGCGAGTTGTCTGGGCGTTGGCGGTCAGAACCGTCGCGGTCATTGCCGCCTGGGGAGAATTGCGGGCCGCCACGCTTGTCTTTGGTTTCCATCAAAAGGTCAGCAATCTCGTAAACCCTCAATTCTAAAATCATGTCCAGGTCCTCGCCCGAGGCGATGAAGACGACGTCGTCCTGGATTATATAAGAGATGCGGGCGTAGGGGCTCGAGAGCTTCTGGAGAATGAGTTTCAAGACCTGGCCGGCGGAGACGTTTCGCAGATTCAGACTTACGGCAGTGGTTTTGTCAATGCCGAAATTGGCCAACGACTGCCAATTGGCAACGATATTGGTTCCGGTTTTGTCGCGGAGATCATCCAGAACCTCGCTCAGGGGTGTGTCGTCGTATTGAACGATGGACATACGCCTCTGCAGGCCTCTGCGGACCCAGCGAAGTGCGCCGGCAGCGAGCCGGGGTGTTGGGATTGGCTTGAGCGGGGCTGTCGCTTTTGCTGTGGCGGAGGCTTTGGGGGGCAACAGAGTCGCAGGAGCCTGCACGAAGTGCCCTTCGGGAGGGGTCTGGGGAACTTTGCTAGCGAGTTCGGCTCGGCCAGCTCTTTCGTTGGCAACGCGCTTGCGTAAGAAGATCAACTCCTGGCTATCGATGGCCGAGAGTTTCTGGCAGCCCAACGTCTCGAGAAAGGTGAAGATGGTTTGGGGGATATCGTCACGGCGTGAAATCAGGGCTTGCTGTGCACGGCGAACGGTGTGGCGAGCCAACCCAAACTTGTGCTGAGCCATCAGCTCGTCAGCCTTGATGCGGGCTAGCAGATGTTGGGCTGCAATTTTCTCTGCCAGCAACTGCTCCGGAGCCGGGGAATCAGAGCTTTCATCAGCCGATTGGGCTGGACCGACCGGGCAAAAACAGACTAGAGTACAAAAAAGCAGAGCGACCTTGAACTTGGCCATATCCGACTCCGGAATGGGGTATATATCATGGAGTAAAACCTATGTGATTGACAGAAATCTTTGTCTGCCCAAGCCGACATCATCCGTACCTTTCTATCTTTGTAATGTTTTCACAAGGCGATTAGTCTGCAATCTGCAAATTCTCTTCAAACACATACTAATAGCCGAAGTCCTAAGCGGGGTCATATTCAATTCGATTTACAGGGATATTTCCGAAGGCTACTTCAAGGAACGGTTTTTTGTTTTTTATTCCGGCGGTGCCGTAACCCCCGGCGGTAGAGAGAAAGCTTCTGAAATCGCCTTTTATTCGAGGCCTGAAATAGAGTACTTTCTCAACGGCGTCGTAGCGAATTCCCGTCAACCCTTGCAGCATCCCATAACTTGACATCGCCCGAGCGTACCAATGGCCGGCCTCGTACTCGTTGAAGGGGTTGCGAACTCTGCCGTCGTAACGGTCGCGGCAGGCGCGGACAATCTCCAGGCCTTTCTCAATATGCCCCATGGTCATTAGGTGTGCAGCAACCTGGTATTCAGTGCCGGTCCAAACCTCGTTACCATAGGCAAAGGGCAGCGATGGTTGTCCTCCTTTCGGCCAGGAACACAGCAACAATCCAGCTTCGTCATTCAGCGCGTATGTCGACCGCTGCGGATTAGCATGACTGGACAGATCTTCACGGAAATTATATTTGTGAACCGCCAGCAAATGACTTTCAAGCTTATTGGGGTCGAGAATCTCGCCGACCCCGCAAACCTCAGCAATCCAGGCGCCCAGAACACCATCCGAGAGGCACCCCGTGCCGTACTGATACTTAGGTCCTTCCTTACGCAGCAATTCCATTGATTCTGGCGAATCATAATTGACATTGAAACAATTGTCTGCTTCGAATCCCATCACAGTCGGGTCGGCAGCTCGCAACCCTTTCCATATCACTTTCTGGAAGAAATATTCGCCGTCGAACAGTTCCCCTTCCAGATATCTTCTGCCTCTTTCGAACAGAGACTCGTATTGTGATATATCATCGTCAAGTGCCCGGCCTATTGTTATAGCGGCTTTCAACGCTCCTAGATACATGCTGCTACACATACTGTCCGGGCCCCAGAACTGGACATCGTAGGTAGTGAGATGCGGTTCGACCGGAACCCCGATGTGCTGCGGATCCCATGTTTCGATACAGAAATCCAGGCTTAGCCTAACCTTGGGCCAAAGTTCTTTTAGCCAGGCTGTATCACCGCTGATCTGCCACTCGCGATAGACGCGCATGATACTACCGAGTTGGCCGTCGGCTGCGGCTGGTATGTTAGCCCCGAGACCGGTCGTAGGCGTTGTCATATTGCGAATCGGAATGGGGCTCCGATGCCATTGGAACCCATCATTCCGGAGACTTTCGTTGAACTCGGTCTGGCGAATAGTCCTCTCCAAACAGGGGAACAAATGGGGCAGAGCCTGCGCGTAATTCCACACGTGAGTACAGGTGCCAAAGCAAGCACCAAATATATCACCGCAGCCTTCCCAAGCCCAGAAGCGACCATCTTTCTGGCGCAGGCAGGTGGGACTCTTGAGAATAGTAAGATTAGCTGCTATGGCCTCGATGACCTCCGCCGGTAGCGTCGTATCATAGAAACAGTCGGCAAAAGTCTGCGATCTCTCTCGCAGTCGGCCGAAATTCTCTCGCCAGTATCTCATCACCTCGTCAATATTGGTGAACTTCGAGACATACCACGGCTGGTAGGTCGGCTGATCGTTGTCTGTATACTGCTGATACCAGGTTGCTTCAGGCATGTCAGGTGAATAACGAACTTTGCTGTTCGGTACATACCAGCCTAGCAGCAGCCTGATGGTTTTCTCACCGCCCGGTGAGAGCCGGAACGGTACATAGAGACTAGCACCCGGGCTGGCCTTGCCTTCGGCGATTGGCGGCTGCTCGAGCACCTGGCCGGCTGCTACGGATTTCCAGGCCATTGTCAACGGGTCGAACCAGTTGCCACGGAACCAGGCGTAATTGACCTTTACGGCAGAATCATCTGTAACCGCGCAGAATGAACCTTCATTCCACGGTTTTTCGTTGCTGCCCGCCTGATAGAATTCAAAGCCGCCTTCGGCACTGCGCACAACTGCATCATCGGGATTGACACCAGCGATGAATTTCCAGGCATTGAACGAATAGACCGCTTCAATTTCTTTGTCTGTCGTATTGAGGAAGCGGAATTCCAGCGCCGCGACCGGCAGACTGCTATCGTCAGGCTCAGGGGGCGTGAATGGGCTCCAACCGGTAATCTCCACCTCCACCGGAACCGCCTTATCTGAAAGCGAGACGGTCGCGAACGGGAACCTGGCCTCAAAACTTACCTGCCGGAATCGCGGCAGGCCATAGGTTGTCCCACCACCTCCGCCGCCGACACCATACCCAAAGTTCCGGTACAGAGCGATCTTCCATCGCGGAACGGGGCCTTCAAGCACCCGGGCGACATTTCGACCATCGTTTGTCTGACTCTTCACGCAAAGGGCGGAAAAAACCTGTGGCTCATTCAAAATATCCGGCTGGTTTCGCAAAGAAACATGCGACAAGGCCCCACAACCTTCGAGACAAATCATACCTGCCCCGATACCGCCTAAAGGGAAGGCCACCTTATCGAGATTTTCACCTTCATATCTACTGTTATATTGTCTTTCTTGCATAGCTATAATCACTCGGCAATGAGCATGATTACGAACATGTGCTGGATGAAAAGGCCAACAGGGTACAGCTTTATATTGAAGACTGCGGCAAAGACGTGTTCTACTACAGAATCACCTATATCCTGAGCTGATAGCCCACGGCACTTGAAAAGGATATCGTCTCAGCCTGAGATTACTCTTCATTCGATCCGCAATGTAACTGCCGCGAAGGACAGCGGCGGCAGCTTCAGCCGCGCCCGACCATCAGACACGGCTACCTCCGTCATATCTACCGCCTTGATTATCGCCGGCTCATCCCAGCTGTTGGCCGCCTTGGCCTCCGGGCCGGTGAGAAGCTCGCCGTTCTCCATAGCCGTGATGCACATATCCGCCAGGCTGACCACCACTTCTGACGGTTCGGCACTGCTCCTATTGATCAGAAATACTGAGAGCCTCTGACAGTCCAGAATCGCAGTCGCGTCAATGTAAGTGACCGTGCCGTTTGTCTTGCCGGTGTAAGTCGGCCCACAGACCGACGTTCGGAGAGAAACACCATTACGCCGTTTGGAAACCATCTCCAGGACGTAGAATATAGACTGGATCAGGATCCCCTGATCTGCGGTCTGTACCGGTGCAGCCACGTTGACGATCTGTGCTAGGTTGGCCATCTTGACAACATCCGCGTGGCGGAGAAAGCTGTTCAGAAAGCCCGCCACTACCAGCGTGTCTTCCAGGTTGAAAACCTCCTCCAGTAAGTGAGGGGCAAATTTGCCCTGCCCATTACCGTCCATGTCCTTGTACCAGACGTTCCATTCATCCATGCAGATTGACACGCGTCTGTTGCTGCGGCGGCGAGTTTGGACGAAGTGGCACACTGTATCCAGTTCCTCAATCTGCCTGTCGATTGAATTCGTAATAGCCAGAAAGTCTTCTGTATCATCCCCTGCAGGTTGTGCGTAGCGGTGCGCGCTCAAGTAATCGACCGCGTCACCGCAGTATTCCAGAACGACTCGATCCCACTCCAAGTAGGAAGGCATGGTGATGTTGGATGAACCGCAGACTATCAGTTCAATGCTGGGATCGGTGTCCTTCATCATCTTGGCGGCCTGCTGAGCCCGAATTGCGTACTGCGGTGCCGGAATGTGGCCAAGCTGCCACTCACCGTCCATTTCGTTGCCCAGGCACCAGAGCTTGACACCGTACGGCTCGGCCGAGCCATTGGCAGTACGCAGATCGGAGTACCTCGTACCCGACGGACAATTACAATACTCCACCCAATTCCGGGCTTCTTCCGGGCTTCCTGTGCCTAGGTTTACCGTCAGCATCGGATCCCAGTGGAGCTTACGGCAGAGCTTGATAAACTCGTCAGTGCCGAACGCGTTTGGCTCTAAGCTGTTCCAGGTCAGGTCTCTCAACATCGGCCGGTCTTCACGTGGTCCCACACCGTCCTGCCAGTGGTAGCCGCTGGCAAAGTTCCCCCCGGGATACCTCATAACCGGCATCTTCAGCCGTGCCAGAACCTGCCGGAGGTCCTCACGCAAACCGTCTTCGTCAGCTTGAGGGTTCTCCGGATCGTATACCCCCTGATAGACAGCTCGGCCAAGGTGCTCCAGGAATCCTCCGAAGATTCTCTCATCCACCTTTCCTATCTGAAACTCGCTATGTAGATGTACAGTTGTCGACTTCATCCGCCGCTTCCTTTTTCTAACTGGGATTTCCCATATAGACGCTTAGAAAACATAAATTCCTTCCTACGGCATCGATAATTTTGCCCAAATCATCTTGAGCAATCAAGAATTTTGTTGTCGAGGCGGTTTTCGTAAAAATGTCGATAATAACACGGCTTGGGATGCCTCGACTCTGCTTTCAACCATAGGCTTCTCCAAATCAGAAGAGCAAAACTGGCTTGAATTGCCTCTATAAGCTTTATACTATCAAATCAGTCTCAGATGCGTCACTTGAATATGGGAAATCCGGGCGTATATGCCATTATACCATAGACTGGCGGTGGTAGAGGAAAACCGCAAAGAATTATTGGGAGTCTATTTTGCCCAGCCACAACGATCATATCATCACGGAGGCCTCCGCCAGCGGTGCGTCCAGCAGCTGCTGCGGGGTTCAAGAGGGCGATATGGGCAATGGGGGGCTCAAGGGTTCTGAGCCCTGGATGAGGGGCTATGTGGACACCGCGGCCGGGCCAATACCTTGCGTGGCCACTGCTCTGAGCTTTGCGGACCGTCTCGGCTCGGCAAAGGCCCGCTGGGGAATCAAGCGGATGCGCTATACAGTGGAACCGGGGTTGTATGCTGTGGGGCAGCCGACGGCTGAATCGGTGGTACTGGTCACAGCCAACTACAAAATGAGTTTCGATAGGCTCAGGTCACAATTGGCTCGGATTGATGCCTGGATTATGGTCCTGGATACCAAGGGGATCAACGTCTGGTGTGCTGCGGGGAAGGGCACCTTTGGCACCGAAGAGATCATAGAGCGGGTCAGAGCTGTTGAGTTGGAAAAAATTGTTTCGCACCGTAGGCTAATCTTGCCGCAATTGGCCGGGCCCGGCGTTAGTGCTCACGAGGTGAAATCTGGCTGCGGATTTGACGTGGTCTATGGTCCCATTCGAGCGGAGGATTTGCCGGAATTTCTGGCAGCGGGGATGAAGGCCACGGCCCAGATGCGAAAAGTGCGCTTTAATCTCGCTGACCGGGTGGTGTTGATTCCGATGGAGTTGAGAATGTCAGCTAAGTATCTGCTAGCCGTTGCCCTTGGACTGTTCCTGCTGGGGGGGCTCGGCACCGATGGTTATTCTTGGGATCGGGGTATGGTAATTGCACTTCGAAGTGTACTGATTTTGGTAGGAGGTTATTTGGTAGGAGCGGCCGTACCTGTGTTGTTGCTGCCCTGGCTTCCGGGGCGGGCGTTTTCGATAAAAGGTCTATGGGTCGGACTGGCTGGGGGGCTGGCAGTACTTGGTTACTCTTTAAATAATCCAGGCGTTTTCGCCAGCCGACTTAGTGTAGCAGGGTGGTTTTTTATGTTGGTGGCGATGGCCAGCTTTTTGATGATGAACTTTACGGGAGCTTCGACCTATACTTCGCTTTCGGGTGTGCGGCGGGAGGTGCGAACCGCAGGGCCGATCCAGGCTCTCTGTGGGCTCTTGGGATTGGGACTATGGGTAGCTGAAAGATTTGCGTGAAGGGAAGCCCCAGGATAAACCCCCGAGATAAACGAGGAGTACTGTTATGCCTGAGTTGAGATATTTGGCGAACGTGGTTACCCTGGCGTTGGACGAGGAAAAATGCGTGGGCTGCGGGAGGTGCCTCGAAGTTTGCCCGCACGAGGTGTTTGTGTTGGAGGCCGGAAAGGCCCAGATTGTGGATCGCGACGGGTGCATGGAATGTGGGGCCTGTGCGAGAAACTGCCCCACTGAAGCGGTGGCGGTGGAGGCTGGAGTGGGTTGTGCGGCAGCAGTGATCAGTGGAGCCTTGCGGGGAACCGAGTCCGAATGCGGGTGCGGAGGGCCAGAGGAGTCGAGCTGCTGTAGGCAGTCCGAAGACCCCCAAGGCAAGGATGGGGATTAAATATTAAAGATGGACGGCGCACTTTGAGCAATAGCCAAAGAGGGGAATAGAAACAGCTTGATTATTGGGAGTCGATTTGCAGGGCCACAACGGTCATATCATCGCGGAGCCTTCCGGGAGGGGTCAGTCCCGCCAGTTGCTGGGACAAGTTAGGCAGAAGGTCTTTTAGGTCCAGGTCGAGGATATCCAAAAAATCGGGAGAATAGGGATGCTCGCCGTCGTGGGCAACGGGGGCAAACAAGGCGTCCTCCAGGCCGTCAGAGTACATGAGCAGCTTATCGCCGGGAGCGAGGCGGTAGGAAGCGGACTCATAAATCTCGCCGGGCAGGACACCGAGCAGGGCGCCGGCCTGGCCGAGTTGGATGATGCTGCGGTCAGCCTTTATAAGCAGAGGATAAGGATGGCCGGCCCGGGCTACGTCGAGCTGCAAGCTGCGGGTATTCAGCGTGCAATAACAGGCAGTCGCAAACTGGCAGTGAGCGAGGTTCTGCTCGACAAGGTCCTGGTTGAGCAGGGTCAGGGATTCTTCGGGGTGAATGAGCTCGTATTTGTGGCCGACAATGCGTTTGGTCTGTAAGGCCCGTTTTATGAAAATGGTCAGCAGGGCAGCGGGCATGCCGTGTCCGACTACATCAACAATATAGAAACCGAGGGTCTGCTCATCCAGTCGAAAAACGTCGTAGATGTCTCCGCTGACCCAACTGCAGGGCTGAAAGAGTATTTCGAAGCTGACCGGGGCCACGACAGGAATGGTGCGGGGTAAGAAATCCCTCTGTAAACGGCTGGCCAGGCGCATCTCTTCGTCCATCTCGCCGAGGTGCTGGGCAAGATTTGGCTGGCGACGATAAAAGGCGGAGAGCTCTTGTTCCAAGTGGCGGATGACGGAGCGGTGGGAGGCTATTGTGGAGAGGCGAGCCCAGATTTCCTCTGCCGAGTCGGTGGTGCTCATGCAAGTAAGGCCGTCGCTGCGAGAGACGGATATAGGGCGGCCCTGATGCTCCTCGGGGAGCATGACCAGGCTGGCAATGTTGCGGGACTCCAGGCTGTCGAGCACCCGAGCCAATTCGGTCCATTGGCTGGGATTGATATCGCGGGCCGCGACGACGACGCCGTCGGCCTGGTCGAGCACCTGGCTGGAAGAGGCGGCGGTGGCCAAGTCGATGCGCTCTACCTGGAATTCTTGTCGGGCTAGGGCTGCCGAAAGTGCGTCCGGCAGAGGGTGATCTTCAGCGATGACTACGATATTGGCTACAGTGGACATATCTACACCGAGTCAGCAACGGAGTTTGGGCGGGACGAGCAGTATCTTCCCGCGCGGTGAGGTGCTCTAACCGCTGTGCACTCAGTGTGTTATTCGGTCCCTTTGTCCAAGGCCTTTAGCAACTCCGGGCAGAAGCTTATGGCCGCGCCGGGTTTTATCCGCAGACGGCGGGCGGTGCCCGCAGGGACCTCGAGGGCATACTTGGCGGGCTTATCGGACGGATACCTAGCCAGGCTGTGGTCGGCTTGCCCGGGCGAGTCAACAGCCATAGTGTGAAAGTTAATGAGGCATTTGTTGTGGTCGAAGAACAAGACGTCCAGGGGGATTTTGCAACCCTTCATCCACATAGTTACTCTGCTCGGAGCGGGCAGGACAAAGAGCATTCCCCCATCGGGAGCCAGATGATCGCGACCCGCCAGACCTTGGCGTCGGCGCTGGAGGCTCTCGGCCAACTCCACGTGAAAAGAATGGCCGTTGATCTGGATCAGGAAGGTGGGAACGCTCTGGTCTTCTCGGCCGGGGCTCTGCGGCCCGGCGGCTGAATCACATCCGCTCAGAAAAACCGCCAACGCGCTCAGAATAAGGAGGAGGTTTTTCACTGAGCTGCCCCATAAAAACTGATCCAAGTTTAGTGAGAGTCCCAGCCGCGAAATGTTCTCCTGCCTCCTTCGTCTTTTCGGCGGTGGGGCCTCAGGCCAATCCATCTATTATAGAAGCCCCAGCACAGAAATTGCGAGCAATACCTTCATTTCTCTTGCAACCAACGTAGCTCTTCAACGGCGCGGCTTGTCGGCGTCCGCTGGAGCGATTGCTTGGCCATGCCGACGCTTTGGAGACACGCTCTTATCTGCGCCGCCTTGCACAAACAGCTCCTTCAGTTTAACTTTAACCTTGATATGATTATTATCTCGCACGAGTGTCAGTTCCAACTCAGTCCCAGCAGGGCGAGACCAGAACCGGCTCAACGGAAGCACCCGGGAGTCAGTCCGCCATTTCGTGACGTCGAGATCACCTATTCTCCGCAGAACATCACCATTGCGGATACCAGCTTCCTGGGCCGGACTGTTCTCTGCCACGTGTGCTACGAGATGATCCCTCTTCATATTGGCCGGGACAAAGACAGCTCCCAGCCGGTTGTATTGATACCTCGATGTTGGCTTTGGATTCGATCGGGTGTAGATACTTGCATTCTTGCCATCGATGATAATATCCAAACGAGTAAGGGAGAACAGGCCGAGTGTGGCTTGGTAGTTCGTGAACATGAGAGTTTTGACCGGCGCTGATTCTCTCACCGGTACATCCGTGAGAGAGAACTTCCCAATGTTCAGACTATCGGCCCAGGCCTCCTCATAGACCCTGAGGCCTATGCCTGGCGTATACTCGGCTTGTACGCTCACGGGCTGATCTTTATGCTTATCACGCCATTGCTTCCATTGTTGCGGACTCAATTGAACTCCAAAGGGGCTGCCGGTATCGATGAGGATGGTTCCGTCTTTTCCGGAAGCCAAAGACAATCTGATTTCGAGATAACGGGAATCTTGCTGTATCTTCCATTTTGTCCATGTATCTATATCCTCCGGAAAAGCCGTTAAGGTTGAGAGTCTTTTCGTGTCAGCAGCGATCCACACGATGTTGTCCCGTACGTCTGCCCACGCTAAGACTCCGTCCACCCCCGGATCGAGATAGTGGGGCAGATCAAAAACACGAAACCTAGCTTTGGTCATGGAATTGCCCAGTTCAAAACGGCATTCCTCGGCCCTGCCGAGTAGAACCTCGCCGGGGTCAGCTTTCGCATTCGCTGGCGGCTCCGTCACCTTCAGCCCGAGGCGTTTGACTGTCCGGCGGAACAGAATACTGAACTCAGCGCCCGTATCAAAGCCAAGACGGACGGATTCGCCGTTGACTTTTGCGTCAATTATGAGCCTGTCGTTGTACGTCGAAGGCGTAGTGCAGCATAAATATAGAGTTAGAATGAGGAGCCGGCCCATAATTCACAATCCCTTCTCATATGGCGAACTAGTTATTCCACACAAAATCTCCGTTTGCCGGCTACGGACCAGCCCGAAATCATATATTTCAGCGCCCGGCTAGTCAAATGGGATTTGATGAACACGTTGACGTAAACTACCTCTTCAGAGAGCACACGGCATAAGAATCCGCCGATCATGCTTTCCGCTTATCCAGCCCTTTCATTAGGCCTGAGAGCATTTTAGCGATGACCTCAAGCTGATCTCGAAGCTCGTGAATTGCCATGTCCTCGATAAGACCTTTACGGCGGGCTAGTTCCAATAGCGGGATACATTCCTGCACAGAGCCACGAGCAATGATAAAGAAGTTCCTTCGGTCTGCTTTTGTGAACCTGCCATTGCCTTCGGCCAGATTTGTAGCAATCGAAAGCGCCGCCCTGTTCAGTTGATTGGCTAGGAAGTAGTAGCCCCGTGGAAACTGTTCGCTCAAAGAAGTGACCTGGTCGATGAAATCAACGGCTTTGCGCTACACGCCGAGGTTCTCGAACATGAAGGCCATTTTGCCCTCTTTCTTGAACAGTCGAACAATAGAGCAGTAGACCACAGGCGAGCGGATCTCTTATCTTTCACCTGTTCTACTGTCACCTGTTCGCCTGTTCTATTTTTCGAGCCCTTTGGGCGAGGATCCCTTTGGGAAACCAACGAACTCCCGGCAATCAACCCGCTTGATCAGTCGAATAATAGAGCAGTAGACCGCAGGCGAGCGGCTCTCTTGTCTTTCACCTGTTCTACTGTCACCTGCTCGCCTGCTCTATTTTTTGCCCGGCAGTGGGCAAAAAATCGGAGCGAGAGGATTTGAACCTCCGACCTCTGCGTCCCGAACGCAGCGCTCTAGCCAAGCTGAGCTACGCTCCGCTAAGGACCATCCTAGCAGAATTGCCCCCCTAAACCAACCTTTTTCGCCCAATCTGAGCCCCACAAAATTTATCTTGACCTGCCCCGCCCCTGCCCCTAGACTCTCCGACGAGTAATTGATCGCCTTTCGTACGGGGCCGTTCGCCTGGTAGGTGACAGTGGGATAGACGCACGCGGCGTACTAGCTCAAGCCTCAGAAGGTACCTGTCATTCACCGCGTCTCCTCCGTGGCTTGCCCCAATCTGTTGCGATCTGGCCCCTGCTCTCTGGCACAGCGCCCGACTTGGTGCTATAAAGGGCACTCGTCAGGGCTAAGCCGGCGACGATTACCCGGTGGTGTAATAGGTAACACAGGAGTTTTTGGTACTCCCGTTCCAGGTTCGAGTCCTGGCCGGGTAGATTTTCTTAATCGTTGTCTTTGCCCCTTAGTCGCCAATAACTTGCTCGAGTGTTCGATAACCCGATCTGACGGTTCCATCAAGCCTATGACTCAAACCAAAGCCATAATCTTAGCCGCCGGCAAAAGCACCCGCATGATTACAGACACCCCCAAGGTCCTCCACGAGGTCTGTGGTCGACCCATGTTGGCTTACGTTATCGACGCCTGCAGACGGGCTGGCGTTGATGACCTCTTGGTCATCGTAGGCTATCGCAAGGAGGAGGTCTTAGCTGCCTTCCAGGGCGACTCCGCAATTACCTGGATAACCCAGGACCAGGCCCGCCACGGCACCGGACACGCCGTCATGTCCTGCCGCGATGCCCTGCAGGGCTACACTGGTAATTGTCTGGTCCTTTGCGGCGACGGTCCTCTCATTCGCTCGGAGGTCATCCACCAACTGCTCGCCAAGCACGCTCAGGAGCGGGCCGCCACCACCTTGGCCACCGCTACTTTGGAAGACCCCACCGGCATGGGACGCATCATCAGGGACGAGTATGGCAACTTCCAGGGCATCGTCGAGCAGAACGACTGCACCCCCGAGCAATTGCGCATCACCGAGATCAATCCCAGCTATTATTGTTTCGACACGCCCCGGCTCTTCGAGGCCTTGGACCAGGTTCGGCCCGACAATAAGAAGCACGAGTATTACCTCACCGACACCCTTAGCCTGATGTTGCGGGCCGGACACAAGGTCGTCGCCATCACTGCCGTAAAGCCCGGGGACGTCTTCAGCATCAATTCCCGCCACGATCTCGCCGCCGTCGGCAATGTCATGAAGCACCGCATCCTCGACCGCCTCATGGACAGCGGCGTTACCGTCGTCGATCCCGACAACACTTACATCGATGCCCGGGCTGCGATTGGCCAGGATACTGTCATCCATCCTTTCACCTACATCAGCGGCAGGGTCACCATCGGCAAAAACTGCGCCATCGGGCCTTTCGCTTACCTGCGTGACGGTACCGTCCTCGAAGACGACGTTGTCCTTGGCGTCTTTACCGAGGTCAAAAAATCCACCTTTGGCTCCGGCTCCCGCGTCCGTCACCTCTCTTATATCGGCGACGCCAAAGTCGGCTCCCGCGTCAACATCGGGGCCGGAACCATTACTGCCAATTACGACGGCCAAAAGGTCAGCCCAACCGTTATAGACGACGATACCTACGTGGCCAGCGGATCCATCCTCGTTGCCCCCATCCACGTACCCGGCCATTCGAAGATTCCTCCGGGCTCTATTGTTAACTCCCAGAATAACAGACCCTCAGCCGGGCCCGACGGAACCCCAGACCATTCCAAAATCCAGCGGAAAGACACCTAACATGCAAACACATGAACAAAGGACTGTCAGTGATAACGACCTGAAGGTTTTTTCCGGCCGGGCAAACCCCTCCTTGGCTCAACATATCTGCAAACACCTCGGCATAACCTTGGCCCAGACCCGCATAGAGGACTTCCCCGACTCTGAGACCTTCTTCAAGGTCGACGAGGACATCCGTGGAAGGGACGTTTTCATCGTTCAGCCCACCTGCCAGCCCGTCAATAAGCACATGATGGAACTGCTCATTATGCTCGACTGTGCCCGCCGGGCCTCCGCCAGACGCGTCACCGCCGTCATACCTTATTTCGGCTACGCCCGCCAGGACCGCAAACATGAAGGACGAACACCCATCAGTGCCAAGCTTATGGCCAACCTTATCACCACCGCCGGGGCTGACCGTGTCCTGACCATGGACCTCCACGCCGCCCAGATACAGGGCTTCTTCGACATTCCCCTGGACCATTTGCAGGCTCAGCCCGTCTTTGTCCGTTATTTCCTCCAACAGAACCTGCAATCTTTGACCCTCGTCTCCCCCGACGTCGGCAATGTCAAAGTGGACGGCGGATTTGCCCGTCAACTTGGTTCGGACCTGGCTATTATAGATAAACGCCGAATCTCCGATTCGGAGGTCGAAGCCTGCAACATCATTGGCGACGTCGCCGGCCGAACCATTCTCATGTTTGACGATATGATCACCACCGCCGCAACCATTTGTGCTGCTGCTGATATCCTAAAGCAACAAGACGCCGGAAAAATCTACGTCGGGGCCACTCACGCCGTTCTTTGCGGACCGGCCGTGGAAAGGCTCCGAGCCGCCCCCATTGAAAACATAGTCGTCACCGACACCGTACCCATCGACCCCCAGAAATCAAAGCAGCTTGCAAACTTGAAAATCCTCAGTGTCGCCGGATTACTTGCCGAGGCCATCCGCCGAATACATTTTGACCTCTCCGTCAGCAGCCTGGTGGAAAGTGGTACCGCTTGAGAGTCTCTGTCCCGGCGAATGATTTCTAAAACATAGGAATTGTCATGCCATCTACTAAATTGAAAGTAACCTCCCGGAAGCAAACCGGCACCGCCGCTTGCCGCCACCTCAGGGACCGCCACCTCATCCCCGCCGTCATCTACGGACATGGTGAGCAGGCCCTGCCCGTCTGCCTACCCCAACACGACGTGGAGCTCTTATTGGCCCACGGCGCTCGCCTGCTCGATATTACTCTCGATAAAAAGCCCCACAAAGTCCTCATAAAGGACGTCCAGCACGACCATCTGGGTATGAATATCGTTCATCTGGACTTGGTCAGGGTCTCCCTCGACGAGAAAATCCGTCTCACTATTCCCATTGAGCTCCGTGGTGCCGTCGATGCCTCCAGTCACGGCGGAGGTGTCGTCGAGCAGCATCTTTCTGAGCTCGAAATCGAGTGCTTGGCCAGCAACATTCCCGATAGCATTCAGCTCCCGGTCGGCAAGCTCGAACTTGGCGAGAGTATCCGCGTCAAGGACCTCCCCGTCGAGCAGGGCCTCACTGTACTCTCCGACCCCGAAGTCCTGGTGGTCAGCGTCAAGATTGTAGCCGCTGAGATCGCCGTCGAAGAGGCCCTCCCCGAAGCCGAGCCCCAGGCCGAAGAGCCCGAAGTCATCGGTCAGGCCGAACAGGAACAGTCCGAAAAGAAGGAGCAATAGCCCAATAATATGAAGTTGGTCGTCGGGTTGGGAAATCCCGGACCCAGATATGCTCAAACTAGGCACAACGTCGGATTCATGGTCGTTGATCAGATCCTTCGCCTTTGCTCCGGTCCCAAGCAGCAGGAGAAATTTGCAGGGCTCTTCAACCGCGTCTTTATCGATGAGCAGCCGCTGGGACTGCTCAAGCCCACCACCTTCATGAATCTCAGCGGCGTTGCCGTCGAGCAGGCCATCAGTTTTTACAAGTTGCCTTTGGAGAGCTTATTGGTGATTACCGACGACATGGCCCTGGCACCGGGAAAGCTCAGACTCCGCCGGGCCGGCTCGGATGGCGGCCACAATGGCTTGGCCAGTATCAGCCAGTATTTGGCCTCGGAGAACTTCCCCCGCCTGCGAATCGGAATCGGACCCTCTGACCTGCCCGACCCTGCCGATTACGTCCTGGCTGAGTTTTCTGATCAGCAGTGGCCAAGCATCGCCGCCGCACTTAACAAAGCTGTCCAAACTGTCAGTTGCTGGGCTCGTGATGGAATAGACGTAGCAATGAACAACTTTAATGCTCCCGAGGAATTGTAGAATGCAAGAACCAAGATTACAGTTGGGGCTGGAAACTCCTAGCAAACCGGAACCGGGGCTTGCCTACAGCCTCCGGTCTCCAGCCTATAGCCTGTTTGAATTTTGATTTGATCAGATAAGGAGACACAATTGGCACTGCAAAATTCGAGATTATATGAAGCAATGTTCTTGGTGGAAACCAATATAGCCTCCGATTCCGAAGCCACCAAGGGTATGATCCAGACCATTATGGATCGCGCCCACGCCGAGTTGCTCGTCTGTCGCTTGTGGGATGAAAGGCGGCTGGCCTATGATATCGACAAGCACAAGCGGGCTGCCTATGTCCTCTGTTACTTCCGGGCCAACGGCACTGCCGTCAGTAGTATGGAACGCGACGTACAACTCTCTGAGCATCTCCTCCGGGTCTTGGTACTTCGCGCCGACCATATCAGCCCCGAGGAGCTCGAGCGAATCAAAGGCTTGTCCGAGTCCGATCGCCACACTCCTCCGCCCGCCGGACCGGCTGCCGGACCGCCCATCCAGCAGCAGCCCACCGAGGATGCCCCTACAGAGGATACGCCCACTGAAGATGCCCCGACCGAGGATACGCCCACTGAAGATGCCCCTACAGAGGATACGCCCACTGAAGATGCCCCGACCGAGGATATCCCCGCCGACGATGCCCCGACTGTCGATGCCTCCACCGAGGACGCATCAGTGCCTCAGTCGGAAAAAGACCCTACCGAGCCTACGTAATAAAATGACTGGCACTCGACGAGCCACAGTTAACTGCCTCGCTTAGGAAACAATACTTTGACGAAATAATCGGAGACCGCCATGGCCAATTTGAACAAAATCATGATGATAGGTAATCTCACCGGAGACCCGCAGCTTTCCTATTTGCCGTCCCAGACCCCCGTAGTCGAGTTCGGACTGGCCACCAATCGAAAGTGGACCGACAAGACCACCGGCGAGCAGAAAGAAGAAGTTTGCTTCGTGGATTGCCGATGCTACGGACGCTCGGCCGAAACCCTCAATAAATACATGCGCAAAGGAAACCAGATCTTCATCGAAGGACGCCTCCAATTCAACACCTGGACCTCGCAGGAAGGACAACGCCGTTCAAAGCACCGCGTCTTTGTGCAGTCTTTTCAGTTCCTGGGCTCGCCCGACCGCTCTGCCCGAGGCCCCGCCGAACAGGAGGCCGCGCCTCCAGACAAGTCAGCCGCCTCGGAACAGTCCGAGCCCCAGCAGCCTTCCGCCGACGGACCTAAGGAGGATGACATCCCCTTCTAGTTGGGCCCCTCCACTTGGCTATTGGCCCAGTGGACCATTGGATTATCGAGACCATGGAAGGACGCTGTGAACGTACTCCAATAGTATTTTGATCGCCAAGAGCAGATGATGAGGTTTTACAATGGCTTTTCAGAGAAGAAAAAGATTCGCCCAGCGAAAACGCAGACCAGGCTTCAAAGACAGCAATCGCTGCCGCTTTTGTCGTGACAAGGTCCAGAGGATCGACTACAAGGACCTTCCCGTCCTGACCAAGTTGGTTACCACGCGCGGCAAACTATTCAGTCGCAAACGTTCCGGAAATTGCAGAAAGCACCAGCGACAGGCTATAATTGCCCTCAAACGCTCACGCTTTCTGGCTCTTATGGCCTTTGCTCAATAGCGCTTGCCACTACGATCACAACGCCTGAATTTGCCGACAACGATGGAGAACAAAAATGAAGCTCTTGCTTCAACGCAACATCGAAAAGCTCGGAAAGGCCGGGGACCTCGTCGAGGTCAGTTCCGGCTACGCCCGAAACTATTTATTACCTCACGGTTTGGCCCTGGTGCCCTCCGAAGCCAACCTCAAACGGGTCGAGGAATTGCGGGCCGTCGCCAGGAAGCAGGAGTTTCGCCTCTTGCAGGAGTTCCAGGCCCGGGCTCAGACCCTCGACGGCTTGGAGCTAAGCATAAAGGCCAGGGCCAATGAGCTCGGGCATCTCTTCGGCAGTGTCGGACCCGCCGATGTAGCCGTGGCCCTGCACGAAATGGGCTTTGATGTCCCCGACCAGAACATCAGCCTCGAACCGCACATCAAAGAGATTGGCCAGTATGACCTTCAGATTGAATTTGCTGATGAAGCTGTTGCCCGAATTAAGCTCACCGTTCTACCGGAAACGCCCTTGCCTGACGCACCCCAGGATTTGGAGCAAGACGAGCAGCAGGCTGATTCACCAGCTCAACCGCAGAGCCTTGAGCCCAGCGACTAGCTGGCCTGTTCTGACCGGGACTTGCGAGAAACTCCCCGGCCGCACGAAAGGACGCTCGCATGGCCGATTCCAATATCAAACCACCTGCCGTTGATCCCGAACGCCTGCCTCCCCAGTCTTTGGACGCCGAGAGAAGTCTGCTCGGATCTATGATCCTCGACCGCGATGAGATCGGCGAGGTCATTCAGATCATCGACCGCGACTGTTTTTACCTCGCTGACCACCAGACCATTTTCGACGTCCTTTGCGATCTTTACGACCACCAAAAGCCCCTCGACCTGGTCCTCTTGCGCGAAGAGCTCAGCCAACTGGCAAAGTTGGAGCAAATCGGCGGTGTCCCCTACCTCCTGACCATCGTCGAGAGCGTCCCGGACAGTTCCAACGCCGTCTATTACGCCAACATCGTCCGCGACCGCGCCCTGTTGCGCAAGCTCATTTCCGCCTCCTCCCAGATCGTCTCCCGCGCTTACCAGGGACGGGAAGATCCCGAGGAAATCCTCGAAGAAGCCGAGCGACGCATTTTCGAGATCACCGGAATGAAGATTTCCTCTCAAGCCGTCGCCCTCAAGGACCTCCTCCAACAGGTCTTCAAGCAGATCGAGCAATATGACGGCACCAGGGTCACCGGCCTGACCACTTCGTTCCCCAAGCTCGACGAGATGCTCGGCGGCCTGCAGAAGGGAGATATGATCGTCCTCGCCGCCAGGCCCGCAATGGGCAAGTCCGCCCTGGCCCTCAATATCGCTGAACATATCGCTGCCGACAACCACTTGCCCGTGGCCTTTTTCAGCCTGGAAATGTCCCGTCAGCAGTTGGCCCAGAGGCTGCTCTGCTCCTACGGAAAGATTGACAGCCAAAAACTCCGTCGCGGAAAGCTGAGTCCTCAGGAACACCGCGACCTCGCCCAGGCCGCTCAGGAGCTCGAGCCCGCACCCTTATTTATCGATGATTCGCCCACCCTGAGCGTCTTGCAGTTGCGGGCCAAGGCCCGTCGCCTCAAGCTCAAGCAGGACGTCCAGTGTGTCATCGTCGATTATCTCCAGCTCCTGGCCCCCTCTGCCGGATCTTCCAGACGAAGCGAAAATCGCCAACAGGAGATCGCCGAAATGTCCCGCGGGATCAAGGCCCTCGCCCGAGAGCTCGACATCCCCGTAATCGCCATTTCCCAACTCAACCGCGCTCCCGAGCAGCGCGAAAAAGGCACCCCCAGAATGTCGGACCTGAGGGAAAGTGGGGCCATCGAACAGGACGCCGATGTCGTCCTTCTACTCCATCGTGAAGGTGTCTATAACGAAGAAGCTCCCCAGGAGCAAGCCGAACTCATCGTTGCCAAGCAGCGCAACGGACCCACCGGTTCGGTCCACCTGAGTTGGAATGCCGCCTGCACCAGCTTCGGCCAAGCTTACCAGGGTTTTCCCACGGAAGTCTCTCAGGAACCCCGCGCGGAGGTCCCATTTTGAAACGTTCGTCCCGGCTTGGTCCCCAACGTCATCTTGGCTTCATCTGCAGTGTCGTTCTGCTCGGCTGTTTATTCACCGCCCAGGCCACCTGGCTTACCACTAATCCCGCCTCCGCTCAAACCCCCGCCTCTGATCTTCAAGGCCGAACCATCACCGAAATTCAGATCAAAGGCAACAGCCGGATCGCAACCTCCACCATTCTCGCCAAAATCCGTTCCAAGCCCGGCCAGCCCTATCAGGACCAGACCATCAACCAGGACATCAAGAGCCTTCAGCAGCTGAGGGGAATTCACGCCGTTTATCTTTCCGTCAAGGACACCCCCGAGAAGTTGGTCCTCATCTTCCAGGTGCTCGAAGAACCGGTTGTCAGCTCTATTGAGTTCGCCGGAAATCGACGGTTCCCCGATGATGAGCTCCACAAGCTCCTTCTTCTGCGGGCCGGTGACTTTGCCGATACTCATTTGTTGGCTCGTGGTAGAGAAGCCTTGATCGCCCACTATCGCCAAGCTGGATATGATCGCGTGCAGGTAACTGCCGACCCCAGCCTCCTGG
Source organism: Actinomycetes bacterium (assembly GCA_030614915.1). Taxonomy (GTDB): domain Bacteria; phylum Planctomycetota; class Phycisphaerae; order JAACET01; family JAACET01; genus JAACET01. Next base: position 61,756 of record JAUXAG010000009.1, read on the forward strand.
CCTCACAGGGAAAGCTCCTCTATCGCATAGTCGAAGGCCCCAGAATCCGCATACGCAAAATTGCCTTCGAGGGCAACGAACAAATCTCATCCAGACAGTTGCGATCTCAAATTGCCACCAAGCCTCACACTCTCATTTTTTCCGCCGGCAATTTGGACCGCCGGCAGATCGACAACGACGTTATCAAGCTTCTCCAATACCTCCGCGAAAAAGGATATCTCGACGCCCGGGTCGATAAACGCCCCCTGGACTACTCCCCCGATCAGAAGTGGGTCAGCCTTACCTTCTTGGTCAACGAAGGTCCCCTTTACCAGGTCCGCCGGGTCCGTTTCCAGGGCAATGAAAATATTTCCAGCCCCGACCTGCTCAAAACGTTGAAGATTGGCCCCGGCGATGTCCCTGTTCACTCCCACATTACCTGGACTAATACTCAGCGCATCCGCGAAGCTTATGGCCGGCAGGGATACGTAGATGCTCAGATCCATTTTGCTCCCGTCTATCTGCCGGATGAGCCTGGCTTCGTCGACCTGCTCTACAATATAGCCCAAGGCCCCCAGTTCCGAGTTGGTACCATCGATATACTTGGTAATGAAGTTACGCAGGATCGCGTCATCCGACGCCGATTACTCTTGGCTCCAGACGACCTCTACGATACCACCAAGATGCAGCGCAGCTGGCAGAGATTGCGGGAATCCATGTTGTTTAGCCAGGTGCAGATCTCCGACGTCCCCGCCCCCAATTTTCGCCGCGACATTAAGATTGACGTCACCGAAATGCCCACCGCTTGGCTCATGATGGGTGTGAGTGTAGACTCTGATGCCGGCCTGGTTGGCAATTTCAGTTTTGTCCAGCGCAATTTCGACCTTTTTGATTTTCCCACTTTCCGAGGCGCCGGGCAGTATCTTCGTTTCCGGGCTGCGCCCGGTGCCAAGCTCGCTCAATTTTCCATTGACTTTCGTGAACCCTACGTGGCTGACTTGCCCATAAGTTTCGGCCAAAGTATCTATCTTCGCAGCCGCCATCGCCGGGACTATGACGAACAGCGTCTGGGTGCTCTTTGGTCTTTGGGCTACCGCTTCTGGGACGGATGGGAAATCGAAGGCGCCTTCAAGCTCGAGCAGGCTACTATCGATGACATCGACGACGACACCGCCGCGGAGATTCTGGCCAGCGACGGCTCGCACAATCTAACCGCCGTCAAGGGAACCTTTGTACGCGACACCACCGACAGTATCTTCCTCCCCAGCAAAGGAGACCTCTTCAAGATATCTTACGAGCAGACTGGTCTGCTTGGTGGTGATTTCGATTTCGGACGCATCGAGGCCAGGTACGATCGTTTCTTCACCACCCATACCGACTCCCTTGACCGCAAGGGCATCCTCGCCTTCCGGGCCAGGCTGGCCACCGTTCTTGGAGACGCCCCCTTCTTTGAACGCTACTATGCCGGCGGAATTGCCACTGTTCGCGGTTTCGACTACCGCGGCGTTAGTCCCCGCGTCCCCTCTGTAATTACTGCCGATCCCACAGCCGTTGGCAGTGACTGGCTCGTCCTCGCCGGCACCGAGTATTCCTTCCCCCTCGTCGGTGAAAACCTCCGGGCCGCCGCTTTTCTTGATACCGCTGCCCTTGAGGATGGGCCCTATCGCGTTTCCACCGGCTTCAGTATCCGTTTGATGGTGCCCTATTTAGCCCCCATCCCCCTTTCCGCCGATTTCGCCTGGCCGCTTTATAGGGATGACGATGACGATACCCGCGTCTTCAGTTTCTATTTCGCAACTACCTTTTGGTAGCTTTGCCTATACCCCTATGCTATAATGGATATCGCTTAGTCTGAGCCGACCGCTGCCTTTGTTCGTCACCCTGTAGCAATGTCAACCTCATGAAAGGAATAACTTATGAATACTAGAACAAAATTGATTTCTCTTCTTGTCCTTCTTACCACAGGCCTTGGTTTCTGGATCTACTGCCAAACGGGCACTGCCCAGGCCAATGCCCCGCTTGGCCCTCTGGCCGTCTGCGATATCCACAAGGCCTTTCAGCAGTACAAGAAAACCATCGAGTTGCGAGCCGCCCTCGGGGCCGATGGTAACACCATCCAGGCTGAGGCCAACGCCGCAAACCAGCAGCTAAAGGAAATGCAAGAAGCCTTGGCCGCCAGCGGTCTGCTTCCCGGTTCCCCCGATTTCGAGCGCAGAAGAGCCGAAGTGATCAAAAAAGCTATCGAAACCAAAAACTTCCGGGAGCTCTCACAGGGTGAGCTTCGCCGACGCGAGATCCAGATTACCGACACCTGCTACCAGGACATATATAAGGCCGTGCAGAAGGTCGCCGTTAGAAAAAATCTGGCCTTGGTCCTCACCAAAGAGGACCTCACTCTGCCCAGCCAGAGTTTCGAAGACCTGATGGCCAGGATATACTACCGTCGGCATGTCATCTTTGCTGACGATGCCATAGATATCACCGCCGAGGTGGTCGAGCAGCTTAACACCGATTATGAGCTGCGCGGATAAAACTGTCCAACCGCGGAAAACCTTTTTTGCTCTTGCTTGAGTCAGCCTTGACCATCCGCTGTTAAAAGGACGCCACTTTGCCCCTAACTTCGGGGAGCACGCACTGATGGCCGAAAATAAAGTAACTCTGGCTCGCCTGGCTGCTCATGTCGCCGGCAGATTGGAAGGCCCGGACCACACCGAGATTGCCGGTATCGCCGAACTGCAGTTGGCCGGACCCGCTGAGCTCTCCTTTCTGATTAACGAACACCATCTCGAAGCCGCCAAGACCACCAAGGCTGCAGCCGTCCTGATCAGTGATTCGCTTGCCCCGGTTTCCCTACCCATGGTCTGGGTCAGCGACGTTCCCGAGGCCATCAATTTGGCCCTGGAGCTCTTCGCCAAGCCCCTCAAGCCCACCCCCGGCATTCATCCCTCAGCCCTGATCGCTCCCGATGCCACTCTGGGAACAGACGTGGCCATCGGGCCCTGTGTAGTTGTCGAGGACGGAACCACCGTCGGCGACGGCTCGGTCATCCAAGCCGGTTGTTATCTCGGTCGCGATTGTCTTGTTGGTCAACAATGCTGCTTTGCTCCAGGCGTCATTGTCGCCGACAGAAGCCAGATCGGCAATCGCGTGGTCCTCGGCCAAAACGTCGTAATCGGCTCCGAGGGCTTCGGCTATCGCTGTCGCGACGGACAACAATGCCACGTACCCCATCTGGGCGCCGTCCGCATCGGAGACGACGTTGAGATTGGTGCCGGAACTTGCGTTGACCGGGCTAAATTCGGATTCACCGTTATCGGCCGGGGCACAAAGATTGATAATCTTGTCACCATCGCTCATAATGTTCGCTTGGGCGAATACTGTCTCATCGCCGCCCAAACCGGTATTGCCGGCTCAGCCGTTGTGGGCGACCGAGTCGTCTTCGGAGGACAGGTTGGTGTTCGTGATAACATCACTGTCGCCGATGGTGTCGTCGCCGCCGCTAGAACCGCCATCCACCACGATCTGCCCCCCGGAGCGATCGTCTTCGGAGTGCCCGCTTTGGAACGAAGACAGGCTTTACGGGAGCAGGCCGTCTTGCGCAGGCTCCCTCATTGGCCCGCAAGGATAAAAAAACTAGAGCAGAGGTTGACAGACCTTGAGTCAGCAGCAGACCATTGCCAAAGAGATTGAATTGTCCGGGCGAGGACTCTTCAGTGGTGAACCCACAAAGGTCCGTTTCAAGCCCGCCAAGCCGGACACCGGCGTTGTTTTCGTCTGCACCCGGGCCGATAAGCTTTTACAGGTCGCTGCCCTGGTTGACAATGTAGTGCCCAAGCCTCGCCGAACTTCTTTGCAGAACGGCTCCTTCAGCGTCGATTTGGTCGAGCACTGCCTCTCCGCTGCCTACGGATTGGGAATCGACAACCTTATTGTCCACACCCAGGCTTGCGAAATGCCCGGCTTGGACGGTTCACCAGAGCCTTACGCCAAGGCCCTGCTCGCCGGCGGAATTGTCCAGCAGGACGTCGATCGCCGGGTTTTTAAACTCACCCAGCCCGTCTTTGTCAGCGAAGGTTCAGCCAGCATTGCCGCCCTACCCTGCGAGGATCCCAGTCTGAACATATTGTGTGAACTGGAATACCAGGCCGTCCCCAGCTTGGGACACCAGGTCTACAGCTTCACTGCTGACCCTCGCCGATACATGAAGGAGTTAGCCAAAGCCAGAACCTTTCTCTTCGAGCCGGAGGTCCAGCAGTATCGCCAGCAGGGAATTGGAAAGCATCTTACTTATGCCGACGTCCTGGTCATCAGCCCCACCGGCAAGCCCGTCGCCAACAAGCTCCGCTTTCCCGACGAGCTCATACGCCACAAGGTTGCCGACCTCCTCGGAGATTTGGCCCTCCTGGGGCGACCTCTACAAGCACGAATTATCGCCCACCGCTCCGGGCACGCCTTGGCCCACCAGTTGGTCCGCAAGCTCCGCAGAGCGGCCACGGCCGAAAAATCCCTGGCTCAACCGGCCCTCGATATCCAGCACTTGCTGCGCATCCTACCTCACCGCTATCCTTTCCTCATGGTCGACCGCGTAATCGAAGTCGATGACGAACGTCGGGTTGTAGGAATCAAAAACGTAACCTTCAACGAGCAATTCTTCCAGGGGCACTTCCCCGGAACTCCCATCATGCCCGGCGTCTTGATAGTCGAGGCCTTGGCCCAGATATCCGGAATACTCTTCAGTCAAAGGTTGGAGCACACCGGCCAATTGGCCGTCTTGCTCTCCATGGACAGAGTCAAGATTCGCCGACCCGTCGTACCCGGAGACCAGTTGATTCTCGAGGCTCAAATGCTCAGAGTTCGTTCCCGAACCGGACACTGCCGATGCCGCGCCCTTGTGGGCGACAAGCTTGTCGCTGAAGCCGAGCTTAAGTTTATGCTCGTCGACGCCGACCCTGGCTAATGACTTATTTCCGATCCTTTACATGACCACTTGATGACCTTGTCTTACTCCAGGAAACCAGAACAAATGTCGAAAATAAGCCCTCTTGCTTGTGTTGATCCAGCCGCACAGATTGCCGACGACACTTCCATCGGCCCTTTCTGCGTCATAGGACCACAGGTTCGCATTGGACCCCGATGCGTTCTGCACAACAATGTAACCATCTGTGGCGACGTCGTTATAGGCGCCGATAATCAGTTCTTCGCCAATGTCGTTGTTGGGGCGCCTCCCCAGGACCTGACCTATCACAATGGCCTGTGCAAAGTACGTATCGGAGACAGCAATATCTTTCGCGAAAGTGTTACCATAAATGGCGGTTCAGACAAATTCTGCAACCTCACCCAAATCGGCAACAATGGCCTGTTTATGATTAACGCCCATATACCCCACGATAGTTATATAAGCGATAACTGCTTGATAGTTAACGCTACCAATTTGGGCGGCCACGCCCACCTCGAGTCCAACACCTGCCTCAGTGGCATAGTCGGCTCCCATCCCTTTGTCACTTTTGGACGCTATTGCTATGTCGGCGGAGTCTCGGCTGTTACTCGAGATGTCCCGCCTTTTACGGTCATGGCCGGAGGCTACCCTTGCAAGGTCCGTTGTATAAACGAGGTCGGACTCCGCCAGGCCGATTTCAGTGAAGAAAATATCAAGGCCCTCAAACGCGCCTTTCGTCGCCTCTTCCGCAGCGGGGTCCCCAAAAAACAACTCGTCGATGAATTCGAAACCGAAGCTATTCACGACGAAAATGTCCTCCACCTAGTCCGCAGCCTCAGACGCAGCGCCTGTCATCAGCACAACAGGTTTCTCGAAGCCGTTTACTTGGGCCAAGTCAGTCGTGACGATAACATCTGGGAAGGTTGCGAGCACCCCTGGGCTCCCTCTTTGATCGGGGCCAAAGCCGCCTGGCAGCTCAACAACCAAGGAGAAAAGGCGTGAAAACCCTGCGAGTCGGCCTGGTCGGTGCCGGGCGTATGGGCCAACTGCACGCCCGTGTCTACTCCCAGCTGCCCAACGTAGAACTAGTCGGCATCGTCGATATCGACCCCGCCCGCGCCGCACCCTTGGCCCAAAAGTATCATACCAAGGTCCTGCCTACTCTCGCAGACCTCAGTGCCCAAGTCCAGGCCCTCAGCATCGCCTCGCCCACTGAGACTCACCTGCAAAGTGCAACCCCCTTCCTCGAGCTCGGCATCCCCACTTTGATCGAAAAGCCTCTCGCTCCCTCCGCCGACCAGGCCCAGCAGCTCTTGGCTCTGGCCCAACAGCACCACACCTTTATACAAGTCGGCCACACCGAGCGCTTCAACCCCGCCGTCATAGCCCTCAACCGCTACGACTTTTCCCCTCGATTCATAGAGGCCGTCCGCGTCTCACCCTTCCCTTTCCGCTCTATGGACGTCGGTGCCGTCTTTGATTTGATGATCCACGACATCGACCTCGTCCTGCACCTCACCAAAGCCCAGCCCGTTAATATCCAGGCCGTCGGAGCCGCTCTTCTAGGCCCCCACGAAGACCTCGCCGACGTCCGCTTCACCTTTGCCGACGGCTGCGTAGCCAAGCTCACCTGTTCTCGCTTGGCCCTGGGAACCAGCCGAACCCTTCGGGTCTTCTCCGACGACTTGTATGTCAGTCTGGATTTACACAAGAAAACCGGCTTTGTTGTCAGCAAATCCCGAAACGCCGATAGAGTAAAGGACGCCCTCGCCAAACTCGACAATGCTCAAGCCCCCAGTCCCCCCGCCAACTGGACCGACCTTATCCAGACCGAGCCTCTAAGCATCGAAGACGCCGAGCCCATGCGTCTGCAGCTCGAAAACTTCGTTCATTGCGTCCGCACTTCTGCTCAGCCCATAGTTACTGGCTCCGACGGCGCCGCCGCCGTTGCCACCGCCGACGCCATCGTCCGAGCCATAAAATCACAGCAATCGCGTTCTCATCTGCCGAGTTCCACTCAGAGTTAATTTCAATGCGAACCTGTGGCACGAATAGAATATTTTTCCTAGCTGTTTTTTTCAAGTGGTCTTATCTGATTAATTATGGAGGGTAATAAACATGCAATTCACGTCAGCATTAGTTGCTGGTCTTTTCGCCGGTTTGATAGTGAGTTTCCTTTGTCTTGTTTTAAGACAGCTGTGGGTAAGAAATATTCTTCCTTGGTACGAGGAGCAGGTATACCACGATGCTAAAATCGAGGCTCAATGGAGGGCAACGCTTAACATGGAAGGCATAGAGACTCGAGAAACGATTAACTTGCTTCGCAAAGGCCATAACGTCACTCTGACGATTTCCCGTACGTCTGCTTCTGATGAAGGCCGGACATATCTTGCGACTGGAACTTTCCGCAATTTAATTCTAACCGGAACTTATGAAGCTTCCCAGCGGGCTTTCCTGGATAGGGGGAGTTTCTCCCTTATGCTCGTTAATAACGGCGATACCCTTTGCGGCTATTGCTCTTACTATTCAGATAGCGCACACCTTGTGAAGACCGCCAAATACGAATGGAATAGAGTCTTATAGCCAACACGCCGAGATATGACGGACTTGCGTCTTCTGCCTTACAACTTTGCTTCCTCCGCTAGTCCGTGAATTCAGAACCTCTTGCCATTGTTCTCAAGTCCGTATCACAGGAAAATCAAATCCCTCTGTCCCGTCCAGCACCACCCAGCCGCGCATATCATTTTTGCTGATCCGGAACGGCTCACGCAAGGCCCGCACCCCTTCCAAAAAAATCAATGTGCAGTACCGGGCCCCGCAGTTCGATTCCCAGAAATCATCTTTGGCCATTATCCCCTCGCCGTACTTCTGCCGTATCCTTCTTAGATCTTCGCTGCCATTGATTCTCCGGCAAATAACCTTACCCGCTCTGGCCACGCCCCGCACCGGCCCCGATGATTCCTTCAGGTATATACGTTCCCCCTTTTCCAACACCTCGAACGGCGGCTTGGACGTTCGCGTCAGTCGGCACTCGATGGTTTTTTGGCCCGCCAGGATCAGCTCCAGGTAGGCCTGCTTCAGAATCGCCAAGTGATCCGCCATGATCGTCCCCCTTGCCTGCTACCTGATCATCCCTATTTGTTCAGCATAGGCGAACAACCCCCCAGCCTCAATAATTGCCGAAACATCACCAAGCCCGCGCAGTTCAATCGTACCTTTCTGTGAGTCGGCCACTTTCAGACTCGGCCCAGCCATGTTTATTTCCACTTCCTGCCCCGTTCGGATCATCTCGCACAGACGCCGCGGCGACTCCAGCGGCAGCACATATCCACCGTTGACCGCGTTGCGAAAAAATATCCGAGCATAGGACTCAGCCACCACCGCCTTTACCCCCGCCTCTGCCAGGGCCAGCGGGGCATGTTCTCGGCTCGAACCGCACCCGAAGTTCTTCCCCGCGATAATCACCCCGAATTCGCTCCGGCTATTTTCTTCGTCGCCTTGATCCACAAACACAACTTTCCCGTCCGGCAGCCCCGCCTGCTCCGCCGGCACCCCGCTCAGGGCGAATCGTCCGAACAGCCGCCGCTCATCAGCCCTGCTCGGGTCATACATCAGATATTCCGCCGGGATGATCTGATCCGTATCCACATTATCGCCCAGCACATACGCCTTGCCGCTTATAATCATTTCCATGATTCCTACCTTTACTACTCTGCGACCCGTTCTCCGTAGCAGCTTCCAGCCTTCGTAGCCACTTCGGCGGAGTAGGCACTGCGAAGGGTGAAAGCGCTGCGAAGCACGAGTTATATCTCCCGCGGATCCGTAATCTCACCCCTGATTGCCGATGCCGCTGCAGTCATTGGCGAAGCCAGAAAAATCTCCGCTCCTTTATGTCCCATTCGCCCGGGAAAGTTTCGATTGGTCGTACTCACGCAGCGCAGCGGCTCATTCACCCGTCCGAACGTATCCGCCGGACCTCCCAGGCACGCCGCACACGATGGCCGCCCGATCTTGGCTCCCGCCCGCTCGAAAATCTCTCGCAGCGATTGCCCGTCAATCTTTTGCTCGTCCAGGTCGTTATCCACTTGGACCGTTGCCGGCACCACAAAGGTCTCCGCCTTTACACTTCGCCCCACCAGCAGACTCGCCGCCGCCGCCATATCCGTCGTCTTGCCCCCTGTGCACGAGCCTATATACACCCGCTCGATACTCACACCCTTCAGGCTCCGGGCCGTCGCCCTGTTAGCCGGACTGTGCGGACGGGCCACCATCGGCTCAATCTCTTTCGCATCATACTCATGCACACTGGCAAACTTTGCATCCCTATCATTACCCAGCAGCGTGTATTTCTTTCCGCTCTTATCGTGCTTGGCCAGGTATTGTTCCACTTTCTCATCTGCAGCTATAATCCCATTTTTGCCCCCCGCTTCCACCGCCATGTTGCAAAGTGTCATCCGTTCTTCCATGCTGCAGTCCTTCACCGTCGCCCCGGTAAACTCCATACTTCGGTAATTCGCCCCGTCCACGCCGATATCCCCTATCACCGTAAGAATCATATCCTTGGCCATCACCCGCTCATCCAGTTGCCCATCGAATACAAACCGCATCGTTTCCGGCACCCTCAGCCAAAGCTTACCCGTACCCATTACGAAGGCAGCCTCGGTATTACCTATTCCCGTCGCCAGCTCCCCGAACGCTCCATGCGTGCACGTGTGCGAGTCGGTCCCCAGCAGAATCTCACCCGGCCGGGTATGTCCTTCTTGCGGCAGAGCCACGTGGCACACTCCCCGATAACTCTCCGTCCCCGGTTCATAGAAGTATCTGATACCTTGTTCTTTCACGAAATCCCGCAGAACGTCCACGTTTCTCAGGCATTTTTCGTCTTTGGTATGAATGTAATGGTCCCCGATAACCACCACCTTCCCCGCATCGAACACCTTCGCCTCTGCCCCGAACCGCTCGTGGAATATACCTATGCTAGCCGGACCGCACACGTCGTGGGTCATCAGCACATCAACTCCCACCCAGACGATTTCGCCCGGCCTGACTTGCTCCCGACCGCTGTGCTCAGCCAGTATCTTTTCCGTAATCGTCATTCCCATAGCTTCTGATCCTTCTGTCTGTATTTCTTTCCGTTATTATCTGTGTTCATCAGTGGAATCTGTGGCTAATTCTCTTCCTGTATTTCTGTCTCCGTTTTCCGCCTCAAGTCTCAAGTTAGGCCCTGATTGCCCTCAGTGGAAAGCTTACATTCTAGGCCAAGCCCTTTCACCCGGCAAGGCCCTAAAAATATCCTCCGGGCCACTTACCTAAACCCTTGTCTAAAAAACTCTTGCATTGCCCATTCCACCTTCTGCCCCCTCGCCACCAAATCATAGTTGTATGCCGGGCCCCAGCCGATATAATTGACTTGTCAACGTTATTTGCCACAGGATTCTTCGAGGCGATTCATGGCTGTTCTAGAACCACGCTCTTCTCTGGGCCTTTCCGCCCGGCGTTCCTGGGGAAAGTACATCCTCGCCGGCCTCATCGGCGCCTTGGCCGCTTGCCTGGCCATCAGCGTCTTTACTCCTGCCACCACCTTGGCCTTATCCGAGGCTTATCCTCCTTCCGCCGACGGCCTATTTGCCATCCAGGCCCGCTTGAGTGCCGATACTTATGGCCTCTATTTGATTGACACCAGGAATCAGACTATACTACTCTATAGGTATGGCGGGCTCGGCACCAGAGGCCTATCTTTGCTTTGTGCCCGCAGTTTTCGTTACGATAGGCAGTTGCTCGACTTCAATGCCGGCAAACCCTCGCCCCAGGAGATCCGCAAGTTGATCGAAGCTGCCTCCGAGACCCCGCTTGGGTTTCAAGCTCCGGACGCGGTGGTTCCGGCCGAACCGGAATCCGCTCCCCCTGAGCTCTCAGCCCCCAAATAGGCTTGCTTCTGGTATGTACCGGGGTATAATATAAGGGTTCTATGAGATTTTGATAACCCACGACTGGCTTGCTCCTTGGCTTGCCGGATAGGAGCCTGAAAATGGCTAAGATGTTTTATACTGTTGACGAAGTCAAAACTATGCTCGGCCTGGATGACGGGGCCATCCGGGCCCTCATTCAGCAGGACAAGCTCCGCGAGTTGCACGACGGCCCCAGACGCGTTTTCAAGGCCGACCAGGTCGACGCCCTCGCTGCCGCCCAGGCCTCTTCCAAGCGTCCAGCCCCGCCCGACACCGATGCTGGTGGATTTGCTCTGGAAATGGCCGACAGTACCGCCGCCGGGGCTTCGGGCACCGGAAGGGCCGACACCGCCCTTGGCGCCCCAGATGTCCAGCCCGTTGATGAAGACCAGCTCGCCTTGGCTGACACCGAGACCCCAAGTTCTGCTGAGGGCACCGGCGGTTCTGACCAAGACGTCTTGCAGCTTGACGGTTCGGGCAGTGGTTCCGGTCTGCTCGATCTCACCCGAGAGGGGGACGACACTTCCCTTGGTGCCGTTTTGGATGAAATCTATCCCAGTAAGGAAGACACTGCAGCCGGTCTTTCGGGCCTGGGCTCTGGAATCGCCGCTGGGTTAGGCACCGGTTTGGCCTCAGCCTTGACCCCCGAAGCTGCCGAGCCTCAGGCTGAACGGGGCCCTGCCGTTGATGCTGCCCAATTGGCTCAGGACAGGATTGTCAGGGCTGCTAAACCCTTCATCGTCGGCATGTTTTTGGCAGTCGCTTTGCTAGCCTTGGCCTTGAGCGCCGTCGCCGCCGTTCTACAGGGCATCATGCCCGGTTATTTAGTTTTTGTTTGTCAAAACTTGTTGTACTTTCTGATAGCTTCGGTCGTTGTTGCTCTAGTAGTCTTTGTCCTCGGCGCTGTCCTTAGTAAGTAGAAGTCATCCCAAAACCTGCTTTCGTAGCGAGAACGAGCAATTTTGGCGGCTGGCAAGAAGCGAAAACGATACATATTTGGAGAATATATTGAGTTTGAGCGACGCAGCCAGACGGCAAAAGGGCCGTTCGCAGCAGAAATTGGGGTTTTGGGATGGCTTCTAGCCGCATTGAAACGCTATACGACCGACTATCACCAGTTGCTCGTCGCCGCACCTACCCAAAAAGAAAGGAGGCTTTTATGCGCCGGCTCACGTCTTTGCTAACCTGCGGATTGATTCTTGCTCTGCTCCTCTCGGCGGGCTGCTCACCTGATACTCGCTTTGGGGCTCAGCGCCGCCGCTCTCAACAGCGGATCACCGAACTCGAAAGCGACATCCAGAACGCCCGCGATGAGAATAACCGCCTTCAGGGCGAATTGACCAGCCAGCAAGCCTTGGCCTGGAGGATTCAGCAGGAAGCTCAGCGCCAGCAGGCCGAGTTTGACAAGCTCTCAGCAGAGCTCGATGCCATGGCCGAAAGGGCCGGCCGCACCGGACCTCTCCCCGACAAACTCGACGCCATGCTCACCGCTCTTGCCGAGACCAACAGCGAACTGCTCAGCTACGACCCCTTAACGGGCCGTGTCCGTCTCAAGTCCGATGTTATCTTCACCTTGGGTTCGGACCAAGTTAAGGCCCAGGCCAAGCCCGTTTTGGCCGCCTTAGCCCAAATCTGCTCCTCCGAGCTGGCCCAGGATTGCCAGATCCTCATTGTCGGTCATACCGATGACTTACCCATAGTTCGCTCCCAGACCAAGGCCAAGCATCCTACCAATTGGCATCTTTCCGTACATCGGGCCATCGCTGTCATGGAGCTCCTCAAGAAATCTATGCCTGAAGATCGCCTCGCGGTCATGGGCTTTGGACAATTCAAGCCCATTGCTGACAATGCCCCCAACAACCAAGGCAATCCCCTCAACAGGCGAGTGGAGATCTTTATTGTGCCCAGGGATCTGGAAGTGCCCTCGGCTGGTCTGAAATAACATTGCCTTTCGCTCCGGCAGGGCGCAGCCGGACTTCAGCCCGCGCCGCAACGGACCCGGCACCGCAGCCTCCTGCAATCACCTGCTTGACGGCCTGACGGAAGCGTCATAAAACAAACGCCTTGTGAGAATCCACCAGTTCGCTGCTTCTGCCTTCGCATTGATAATTCTTTTGTGTCTTTACAGTTTTTTTGACTATTTGTTCCTGATGTGCTATACTTATATACTTACAAAGTTCTGGATTATCTAGGTAGTGGCTTTGTGGGCTCCAAATCGACCTTTATTCGGACCACCAAGTCCCGCGGAACTCAAGAAGCGGCCATGGCAGCCTCTGTAGGAACCTACCAGCCGAGAGAGAGAGTGCCCGGACAGTGATAGACCAGACTACCATCAGGCAAGTGCAGAACGCCGCCGATATCGTCGAAATTATCGGCCAGCACGTCTCCCTCAAAAGGGCCGGAAGAAACTTCCTCGGCCTGTGTCCCTTCCACGAAGAAAAAACCCCTTCCTTCAGTGTCAGTCCCACCAAGGGCATCTTCAAATGTTTTGGATGCGGCGCCGGTGGAAGTGTCTTCCAGTTCCTTATGCGCAAAGATCGCATCAGTTTCCCCGAGGCCGTCCGCAGCTTGGCTCAGCAGTTGGGAATTCCCATAGCCCAGCGCCAGGCCGGTCCCGATGACCAGCGCAAGATTCACTTGGCTGATGTCAATCAATGGGCCGCCGGCCTGTTTCGCAAGAATCTCCTCCACCCCGACCACGGTCGGGCCGTACGTCGATACCTCGATGACCGAGGCCTGACCGCTCAGATTCAGGAAGAGTTCAAGCTCGGCTTGGCTCTGCCCGGATGGGACAATCTTATCAGAGCCGCCACCACTGCCGGACACAGCTCCGAGCTGCTCATCGCCGCCGGTTTGGTAACCGCCTCCCAATCAGCTCGCGCTCCTTATGACAGGTTTCGCAATCGCTTGATATTCCCTATTGTCGATGTCGCCCAGCGGGTTGTCGCTTTTGCCGGCCGGGTTCTCGACCCCGACTCGGATGCCAACACACCCAAGTATCTCAATTCGCCCCAGACCGTTCTTTTCGACAAGAGTTCCTGTCTTTACGGCCTCAACGCTGCCCGCCAGGCCATTGCCCGCAAGAACCAGGCCATCGTCGTCGAGGGCTACACCGACTGCCTGATGGCCCATCAGAATGGCCTGGCCAACGTGGTCGCTACTATGGGTACTGCCCTGACCAGCGAACACGCCGCAATCCTCAGGCGATTCTGCGACCGCGTGGTCGTGGTCTTCGACTCCGACCAGGCCGGCCGGGCCGCCGCCGAGAGGGCCCTGGATATCTTCCTCCGCCCACGCATTGCCCTGAAGGTCGCTCGCGTGCCCGACGACAAGGACCCCTGCGATTACATCGACAAGCATGGCTCCGAGGCCTTCGAGCAACTAATCGCCAACGCCGCCGACGCCCTGGAGTATAAGTGGCAGCTCACTCGCCAGGCTCAGGCAGACCCCGCAAGCCCCGCCGCCAAGCACCGCGCTATCCGCGAGTTCCTCTTGGCCGTAGCTCGCTCAGCGTATTTCGACGCCAGCGATCCGGTCTGGCGGGGACTACTGCTCAATCACCTGGCCAAATTGCTTTCCGTGCCCCCGCCACAGGTCTTGGCCATGGTCAATCGGCTCAAGGCCCAAGTACCTGGCTTTACCGGCCGAACTCCCCCCTCGTCAGATTCACCTGCCCAGACCCAGGGGCCTTTGACCACTTTTGAAAGAGCCCTGCGACAGCTGCTTCAGGTCCTGCTCAATAAGCCCTCATATATCGAAAAGGTCGCCGCCGTACTTGGCCCCGATGACTTCACCGACCCCGCTCTGGGACCGCTCGCCCAGGCAATCTTCAAATGGGCCGCCGGCTCGGACCAGCCCCAGCTGGCACAGTTGCTCGCCGACCATGCCGACCTCGAACAGGCCGATTTGATTACTTCTTTGGCCCAGGAGGGTTCTCAAAAAGGTAATTTCCAGGACAATCTCGCCGGGGCCCTCGACTATATTAACACTCATCACCGGCAGAACCAATTGCGCCAGACCGCAGAGGCTCTTCGTAATGCTCAGGCTGATTTGTCTGACCAGCAGATAAACCAAATGTTGCAGCAAGTCCAATCGCAGCTGCGGACCCACGATCAGAGAAACCCCGGCCTCCGTGTTTGAGTTGCCTTTGCTGAGGTTGACTGTACTGCTGAACATGCCAATTTGGAGGAAGCTTAAGTGGAGAAGTTGGAACAGAACATCAAGACCCTCCTGGAGCGAGGCAAACGCAGGGGCTACCTCACTTACGAGGAGATGAATCGCTCTCTTCCTGAGGAGGGCGTTTCGCCGGACCGTCTCGACCAACTCTTGATGACCCTGGACGACTTGCGAATCGATCTGCTCGACGAGGAAGACGTACCCAAGCAGCCCCAAGCCCAGGCTGATGGCCAGATCAAGACCGGGACAGCCCCCTCAGCCCGAACCAGCGACCTTGTTGAGGTCACCGCTCGCATCGACGACCCCGTTCGCATGTATCTCCAGCAGATGGGAGAGATCCCCCTGCTTACCCGCCCAGAGGAAATCGCCCTGGCAAAAAAAATCGAATGGTCCCGAAGGCGTTTTCGCCGAAAAGTCTTGGAGTCCGACCTGGCCTTAACCGGGGCCGTTGAAATCCTCTCCCAGGTCTCCGCCGGTGAGTTGCCCTTTGACCGCAACATGAAGGTCTCAACCGCCGAGACCCTCGCAAAGGCAACCATCATCAAACGACTCCCCGAGAACCTAAGGACTGCCCGCAGGATGTTGGCCCAGAACCGCGCCGATTGGGCCAAGCTCCGCAAAGACAGCGGCCATAACGGTCAAAACGCCTTGGTCAAACGGCTCTATGCTCGCCGCCGACGCGCCACAACCCTCGTCGAAGAGCTCAGCCTCAGAACCAGTCGCGTTCAGCCCTTTATGAAAAAAATGAGGAATATCTCCCAAAAGATTGCCAAACTTGTCTGCCAAATCCACGACCTGGAAAAAGCCGACGGAAATCCGGAAGAGCTCTTCGTCATCCGCCAGGAGTTCGAGGGACTTTCAGACTTGGCCATGGAAAGCCCACAGGACCTGAACAAACGCGTATTAGACACCGAAAAGTTTTTTGGCGAGTATGAGGAAGCTAAACGCAAGCTCTCCGGTGGAAACCTTCGCCTGGTCGTCTCCATCGCCAAGAAATACCGCAACCGCGGCCTGAGCTTCCTGGATATCATCCAGGAGGGCAACACCGGCCTGATGCGGGCCGTTGACAAGTACGAGTATCGCCGTGGTTATAAGTTCAGCACTTACGCCACCTGGTGGATTCGACAGGCGATTACCAGAGCCATTGCCGATCATGCCCGAACCATACGCATCCCCGTGCACATGATTGAGACCATGTCTCGACTCCGCAACATCTCCAAGGTCTTGCTCCAGTCTTTGGGCCGCGAGCCCACTATTGAGGAGATCGCCGACCTTGCCGACTTGTCCGTCAGTGAGGTTCGTCGGGTCTTGAAAATCTCTCGCCACCCCATTTCTCTCGATCGCCCCGTCGGAGAGAGCGAGGATAGCTATTTCGGAGACTTCATCGAGGACGACCAGGCCGAGTCACCCGTCCAGGCCGCCAGCCAGGAAATGCTCAAGGACAAAATCGAAGCCGTCCTCACCACCCTCACCTATCGCGAGCGTGAGATCATAAAGCTCCGTTACGGTATCGGGGACGGTTACACTTACACCCTCGAGGAGGTCGGACGCATTTTCCAGGTCACCAGGGAGCGTGTCAGGCAGGTCGAGGCCAAGGCCATCAATAAGCTCCAGCACCCCGTCCGCTCCCGAAAACTGGAGAGCTTTCTCGACGAAGGGCCCAAAAATCTGCCCGACCCCGATGAGCTCTAGGGGACCATTGCTTTCTTATTGGTTTTGTTTATATTTAGCCCCCGGCTTTACGCCGGGGGTTTCTTTGCGTACCCCCAGGTTCCGAAGGACCCTACGCGTTATCCTGGGGGTTTCTTAGGGTTTCCGACCACAGGTCCCTACGGGAAGGACGCTACGCGTTACCGGGGGTTCCAACGCCCCCTTTCCTGCGTCCTGGGGCTCTTCCTTTACCCTCCGCTTCTCCCTGGCGGCTTTTCTTGTCGACAAACTCACATTAGCCCTTGCCTCCTCGCTGCTTCCAGAGCATAATAGCCTTTCTGTTATGTTCTCTTGAGAGGCTCTATGGGCCCTGTCATTCAATCGCTCCTTTGTCTTCAGAAAATTGAAACCCAGCTTTGGGCTCTGCGCGATGCATTAGCCGCAAAGAACCGCTCGGTCAATGCTCAGCAGAGAAAACTCCTCCAGCTCCAGCAGCAGACCCAGCAGAAGCGAGATCAGCTAAAGCACGCCCAGGCCGACGCCGCCAGCCAGGAGTTGGACATAAAAACCCAGGAGTCTGAAATCGGAAAGCTCCGTAATGCCCTCAATACTGCCAGGACCAACAAGGAGTACAACGCCATTCTCTCCCAGATAAACAGCGACCGGACCGATATTGCCCGTCAGGAAGAGAAGGTCTTGGCCCTGCTGACCCAGATTGATCAGATCGACGACGAGTGCCGCCAGGCACAGCAGCAGATCGCTCAGACCCAGGACCGCCTCGACTCTCTCCGCCGGGCCCAGCAGGACGACCAGGCCCAAAGCGAGCAGGATTTGGCCAAGCTTGAGCAGGACAAATCCCATCTGGCCGATTCCATTCCTGCCTCTGTTCTAAATCAGTTTCAGCGAGTTGGACAAAACTACAACGGCCAAGCCATGGCCGCTGTCACCCTCAACGACCCCCGCGCTTCCGCTTATTCTTGCAGCGGTTGTCACATGAGTATTACCATTGATACCGTCGATTTTCTTATGAGTAAAGACGAGATCAAGCAGTGCCCCAACTGCCAGCGACTCCTTTACCTCCCCCCCGATGAGAGCTAATACTAGAAATTAACGCTTAGCGTTCTTCGGAAGTGCAAAGTGTCTTAAATTTTTGCCTTTTGATTTGTCATTTTGCATTTTGATTTTTGATATTTGATTTGGCTTCCATCCACGCTCGCACCGCTGCCAAAAGGCCTATCGTTGCCGTCTCCACCCGCAATGTATTTTCCCCCAGGAACACCGCCTCATAGCCCCGCTCTTCTGCCCGCCTCTGTTCTTGGGCAGTTAGTCCCCCTTCCGGCCCGACCAGTAGCACCAAGCCACCAGCCCGATTGGCCTTTTGCAAAACCCGCAATATCGGCTCAGCCGATGCATTCAGCGCCCCCACCAAACCCAGCCAATTGCCCTTTGTTCCTTCCAGAATTTCCTTCAGGCCTCTCGGCTGGGAAATTTCCGGCAAATATGCCTGCCCGCACTGCTTGGCCGCTTCTACGCAGCGTCTGTTCCATTTGCTCAATTGCTCCGCCGATCCCGACCCCTTCACCACCGACCGCTCGAAGATCACCGGCCAAATCTTTCCCGCCCCCAGCTCCACGCATTTTTCCAACAGCCAATCCCACCTGTTCCCCTTAGCCAGCGCACAGGCCACCACGATCTCCAGACCCGCCGGAGCCTTTGCGTATCTTTCCAGCACCTCGATTATCGCTGCCTTTTTACCTGTCCTGCTCACTCTTCCCCGTAGCTTCCGCCCTTTCCCGTCGAACAGCTCCACCTCTTCGCCTATCCGCACCCGCCGCACATTCAGAAGATGATGAGCCTCCGCCCCGCCCAGCTCTATTACTTGCCCCCCCAGCTCCGCAGAAAAAAACCGCGCCTTGCTCATAATCAACTTCTCACCGGAAGACCACTTACCACGAAGGTTTATCTTGAGCTTGTCGAAAGGACACGAAGAAAAAAACATTTGACGCAGATTACGCTGAAAGATTGTGTAGCCACAGATGGACACAGATGCCTGTTTTTACAGGGGCAAGCTTCACTGATTTTTGTTCTCTCTCTTTCATCTGTGTAATCTGTGAAATCTGTGGCTAATCATCTTTTGTTCTTCTTGGTGTCCTTCGTGCCTTCGTGGTGAGCTCTTTCTTTTTCTTTTTTCTGCTTTGTGTCTCTGTGCCTTTGTCCCTTTCTTCGTCTGTGTAATCTCTGGCCAATTGCCAGAGATTCTAAAGCTCAATCCAATACCGCTGCTTCATCTTCCCCGATTCCTTTGATACCAACTCATTGTCCAGCTTGCCCCCGTTTTTTTCAATCACCTGTGCCGAGGCCGGATTGTCCTTATCACAAGTTATCAACACCTTTTCTAGTCCCAGCTCTTTAGCCTTTTCCAGGACCAGCCTCACCATCGCCGTGCCATAACCTTTCCCCCGCTCCGATGGCCGCACGCTGTAACCTATATGTCCGCCTTCGCGCAGCAGAAACTCTGTCAAGGCATGTCGAAGATTGCTCACGCCCAGAACCCGCCCCTCGCTCAGAAGCCAATACGTGCTGGCCGGTACCCAGCCCTCCGGTAGATTAATTCCCTTCGCATAGTCCTGCAGCAACCGCACGAACTCGCCAAAATCATCTTTCAGCTCCACACCGGAGCCGTGTATATATCCCTCTTCAGCCGCACTGAACTCCTTGACATAATCCAAGTACGCCTCCGCCAGCTCTTCGCAAGGCTCAATTAGTTTGATTCCCTCTCGAACTTTCATGCCGTCTTCGCCAACCCCGCTACCATCCACACCCCTGCAATAATCAGCACCATCCCCGCTATCTGCCAGTGATTTAGCCGTTCCGAAAACCACACCGCCGCTCCGCAGACGATAATCGCATAACTGATGCCGATCATAATTGGGTAGGCCGTGCTCACCGGAAATCTTCTAAGAGCAAAGGTATAAGTAGCCAGATTCAAAATGCCACAGATCATTCCGCCAATAATCCACGGATTTACCAACGCCGTTTTTACCATCGACAGCAGCGATAGACTCGCCCCCACCTGCTGGCCTTCCATCGCCCGGGCCCCAGCCTTGATTAACAAATTCATCGCCGCAATACACAACAATGCCACTACTAGTGATATAGTATGTAACATACATTAGCCTTTCTAGTTACTATTTGATCGTTCTTCATTAAATACGTTGTGAACAATAGCAAATCACGTGGTGATGCTATGCATAACAAATAACTGATGACTAATGATTAATGATCATGTGCCTTTCGTTTATTCATACGCCTTCAAAGCCCACTTCGCTACGCTGAGCATGCTCATAATCTTTGAACAGCCTGCCCCATGGCGACTTGTACGCCTCGACCACCTTCGCCCTGCCGTGAACCGGATACCAATAGCAGTCGTGGTAGAGCCAGCTCGCCATATACGACCACGGCACCAACGCCGTCCGCAGCAGAAGCTTCTCCAACGGCTTCAAGGGCCCCCAATAAATAGCCTTCTGCCCTCGCGAGGCAAAGGTGTTTTGTTGGCCTTGGAAATGCCAGTTGACCTTTGATATATCTTCTCCAACCACTTCGATCTCCGCCGGCCTGCCCACTCCCAGCCCCGCCTCATGGGCCAACCGGATAAAATCCAGGCTCATCGGATCAAAGCCCATCATCTTCGCCGCGACCGCGTCGATCGCCACCTGATCCGTACTGGCCAGAATCACATTCTTTACATGAGGCCTCATACACCTCGGCCCAGGCCCGTCCCCGGCAAACGTCCCATCCATCACCGCCAGAATCCCCGGATGAATCTCCTTCTGAATCGTCAGCAAATCCACCAGTGTCTCGTGAATCACCGAGTGCGTCCAGTGCCTCCGCTCATGTAATAAACCCCCGAACGCATTCTTCATCGCCCCGGTCATGGTCGTGAACACGTGCGTCTTCATCGTCGGCAAATGGATAATATTATTCCCGAAAAACCTCTGGGGTATATGAATCCCCTTGGGGAAAATATTGTTCAGCACTCTGATCTTCCCCTTGGGCTCATACCGCACCCACTTTTCGCCCTCGTAGAGGTGCACGTTTTCCAGGGCGTATTTGTCCACCACGTACTTATGCTTATTAGCCCGCTCCCCGCGCTTGGCCGAAACCACCACCGTCCGATTATGACAGGCGTAAATCTTTTCCTTGGCGTAGCCGTCCTTCAGCAGGGCCCGCACCACTGCCTCCAATTGCCAGGGATTCGTCGAGCAGGCCGGGAAAAAATAATGCCAACTGATATTGATTTTCAATGCCGTAGAGTGCTCCGCCTTCAGCGATTCTTGATAATCCGCCAGCCTCATCAGACGATGGAAATCGGCGAACACTCGCTCGCAGTCCGTCCTCAATACGGCCACCTTAGCTCGGCTCATCGTTTGACCTTTTCCATAGATAGATTATTGGGCTAGCCTGCAGCCGACCACATTGCACTCAATTTGCTGCCGTATATTATTCCCAGACAGGCCAGCGCCCAAGCCACCAGCGTCAACTGAAATGGCCGATCCCGGACGATCACCTCCACCGGACCCCTCGCCTTGCCCGTCTCAATCAGCAGCAGGAATCTGAATATCCCGTACAGCACCAGAGGAGTCGTATACACCAGGTAGTAGTTTCCGATCCAGGCAATGGTCCGCGGATGCAGCGTGTACATCAGAAACGCTACCACCGTAACTCCCGAGGTAATCGAAAGCATCTGATCCAGCATCCCTTTGCTATACAGTTCGTGTACTCTGCGGAACTCGCTGGCCTGTTCGCCGTATTCTGTCAGTTCGCTCCGCCGTTTGCCGAAACCCAGAAACAAACACAAGCAAAAGGTGCAGACAATCAGCCACGGCGAAAGTTCCACTCCCTCCAATAACGCCACCCCCGCCACCGCCCGCAGCACAAAGCCCAAACTGATGGCTATCACGTCCACGATCGGCTCATGTTTGAACCAAAAGGTGTAGCCCAGATTCAACCCCGTATATGCTGCTCCTATTATCCCGAAGACACTGCCCAGCCAAAAGGCCCACCCCAGCATCGCCGCCGTCAAGACAATACCCAGCAGTGTTGCCGCCGACGGCGAAATCTTCCCCGCCGCCAGGGGACGATTCCTCTTGAGCCGGTGTTGCCGGTCCGCCTCCACGTCCCACAGATCGTTGAATATGTAAGCCCCGCTGCTCAGCCCGCAAAAGCACACGAATCCCTGAATCACCCCCACGAACGCCTCGATTCCCAGCAGTTCCTTCCCGAAGACGATCCCCGCGAATAGGAAGACGTTTTTGATCCAGTGTTTCGGCCGCAGTAGCTGGATGTAGTCCTTCAGCAACTCTTGCCTCCTTTGATTCCTATATCGGCCATCCTGCGCCACACCATTTCAGATGCTTTCTTCCTGCTCACTTCACCTGCCTTAGAGGGCCCTAACAGCTCAAAAAAGCCAAATATTATCGGACCTGAGAACCTCGCCTCATTATCAACGAAAAACTACAGTATTGGCCGGGGACCGGCAACCATAATCCTCGCCTTCCAAACACCTTGTTGCTGTTTTAGTTAAGTCTCATACCTCTTACTGCCGATTACCATCTATGGTTCGTTGTTGCTTATATACGCTGTGGTTAGATGCTTTTCAGAAGTGCAGCCGATGCCTCGAAGCCAAGGGATGTTCGCCAGGATCCTCTGCCTGCTGTTGCCGATTTTTCTGCTGGTTTGTACCTCGTGTCGCTCGCAGATTACAGAGCAGGGCAAACGTCAGCTCCGTTCATCTGCGAAGCTGATTAGGAAAGGCTCTTACTTGGTCGCTGCTGACGAACTGGGCAAGTTTCTCGAGGCTTACCCGCGCAGCGACGAAGTCGGCGAGGCCCATTACATGATTGGCTTGTGTCGGATCCACATCAGTCAGCCGGACCGGGCCGAAGACGCTTTTAATTTCGCCTTGGCTGTTGCTGATGTGCCCATCTTGAAGCATTACGTTCGTTTGGCCTTGGCCAACTTGGCCTTTGAACGCCGCGATTACCCTACTGCCGGTGAGTTTTATGGTTCCTACCTTGATGACTTGCCTCGCCGAGAGCCTTTTCACTTGGCTTACTACCGTTATGCTCTGGTTCTCCAGGCCCTCGGCCAATGGAAGCAGGCCGACGTTCAGTTCGCACGTATTCTGCGACTTTTTCCCGAAGCGGATATCCTGCCCTCCGTTCGGAAGCATCTTGGCTGGACCCACTACGCCATCGAGCTGGGCCGGTTTGCCTCATTCGAGCTCGCCAGCCGGCAGCGCCGGGAATTCGCAGACCTTTCCCCTCAGCTCCGCTGCCAGGCCCGGCGAGGGCCCGTCGGATGGCAATACGTCAATCTCTATGGGGAGTTTCCTGATCTCGAACGGGCCAAAGACGCCTTGGCTGCCATCAAGCCCCGGCTCGCCAAAGCCCGCATTGTTCCCTGAAGGTCCCTCGGCAAACGCTCTTGCCGCTGCCGGGGGCCTCTGACTTGCTCTTGGAGAAAATCACTATATGCCTGCCAAACTCACACATCCAATCAAGTTTCATGTTCTTTTACTCTTGGCCATTGCCGGCTACCTCGCCACCATAGGATGCTGGGAGAAAAACGATAAAAAAGCTGCCTACACACCCCTCACGCCGGCCGTGTCTCCTTATTCGTCGTTCACCCCCCCCACCGCCATCCCAGAGAACCTCATGGTCCGCCGGGACTATCGGCTCAAGCCCGGCGACAAGCTAGAGATCATCTATCACGTCCGGGCTCAAGTGAAAGAAGATACTCCCTATAAGCTCAAAATCGAAGACGTTATCAATATCCGTTTCCCCTTCAATCCCGAGTTGGACCAGCGTCAGTCTGTCCATTCTGACGGCCACATTAGCGTCATTCTGCTCGGCAGGGTCAAGGCTATTAACCTCACCATAGAGAAACTCACCGACGAGTTAATCGAAGGTTATCGCCGCTATCTCAAGGACCCGGTTATTACCGTAACCTTTGAGGAATCCAACGTAAAGATCAAGGAGCTCAAGAAAGCTATCACCACCGCACCTCGCGGCCAAAGCCGCCTCGTCCCCATCAAACCTGACGGCAACATCTCCCTGCCATTTATCGTTGATATTCCCGCCGCCGGAAAAACCATTACTGAATTACACGCCGACCTCAACCAAGCCTACATTGATGCTGGCATTGATGAAATCGAAGTTACCGTAAACGTCCAAACCGTTCGGCCCCAGAAGGTCTACGTTTTCGGCGAAGTTCGTCGGCCCGGCCTACTCCCCACCGACCACAACAGCACTCTGATCCAAGCCGTTGCCATGGCTGGAGGAATCATGCCCACCGGCGCACGCAACAAGGTTATTTTGGTCAGACGAAATAATCTACCAGTTCCCGAAGGCGCCGTTCTCGACTTTGACGCTATCATGGACGCCGAAAAGAAAATCAACGGCCAGAGCATCCCCGACTTCTCCTTGTTGACTTACGACATCTTCCTCGAGGACGGGGACATCGTCTATGTGCCCCGCACCGACTTGGCCAAGAGCAACGAATGGATCGACCAGGTTTTCAGGCGCGGCCTACGCGGTGTCTTGCCCTATAGCCTGACCTTCGATTACGAAATCAAAAGGGTAAATCCTTACGGCGGCTTCTAAATGTCGCTCTGCTAAACCTTCTTGTCCTGGAGTGTCAACATGCCTGAGACTTTCACCCCTAGCACCAAGCGCGAGATCATGCGCGTTTTCTTCACCCGTTGGCCGGGTATCCTTGTCATCTTTCTAATCATCGCTGGGGCAACGGTCGCCGCCACCATCCGGGCCCCCAAGTGGTATCTAAGCCGAGTCAGCTTCGAAACCAGAAGGCCCCGGCCCATAAATCCCCTTGATTCCCCCCAGAATCCCTTCCTGCCGACCGAGGTCTTCCTGCGAACTCAGCAGGCCGTTATCCTCTCCGAGGCAGTCGTCTCTCGGGCACTGGCCCGACTGGACGGAGCCCGGACTCCCGATGGCATCAACTCCGCTGCCCAGCTCATACGACAGACCCAGCAGCAAAGGCTCCACCGACAGATCAAGCACATAAAGGTTACCACCCCCATTGGCGAAAACTTCGCCAACTCCGAGGTCTTCTTCATCAACGTTGAGTTCGCCGACGACCCACTTCAAACTCAAACCCTGACTGATCTGATCGTCGAGGAATACCGCGCCAAGTTCGACGCCCTCCAGAAGTTGCCCCTCTCGCGAAGCACCACGATCTTGCAGGCCGAGCTCCAAGCCCTCGAAGCCCAGCTCGACCAGGCCAATCAAGCCTTGGCCGACTTTATCTCCACCAACCTCAGGGGCGATCTTATCGCCCTTCGGGCCATAGCTTCTGCTGCTACACCTATCTCTATAGCCGGCGTCGCCGCCGCCTTTGATCAGGAGGTCAAAACCCTCCAGGCCGATCTGGACGAAAGGGCCGCCCTCAAGGCCGAAATCGACAGAGAGTTCTCCCGCGTCGCTAATCTTTCAGACCTGGACCCCTTGGATACCGCCAACATCCCCGTTCTTCCCGAACGCCTTCTCAAGGACAATCTCCCCATCTTGGCCCTCGCCGAAAAGCTCACCGACTTGCGATTAAAAGCCATCGAGCTTCAGCCTCGTTATACGCCCGACTTCCGCCAACGCCAGAACATCGCCCAGGAAATCCGCGCTACCAGCAGGCTCCTGGTCGATAATCTCGCTCGAATAAGTACCGCTCTACAACAGGATATCGCCGCTTCCAGAGCACGTCTGAGCAAGCTCCAGGAAATCCTCGCTCGCGATCAGGCCTACATGAAGCAGCTCTCCGGAAAGCACGTCGAGCACACTCGTCTGCTGGATAACAAAGAAAGCGCCAGGAAGGAGTATCTGTCAAAAAAGGACGAACTCAAGAGAGCTCAAACCGCCGAATCCGTCGCCGAACAACAGGTATTCTTATCTCAACTCGACACCGCTTCTCTGCCCTATAAGCCCATTCGCCCCATTCTCTGGATAAACGCTACTGTCGGAGCCATTGCCGCCCTGTTGTTGGCCTTGGGTTACGCCTTCGTCGCCGACTACTATGATCATCGCTTCAAAACTGTCGAGCAGGCCGAGAGATATCTAGATTTGCCCGTCTTGGGTTCTGTCCAGAACTTGGGCCGCAAAATCATCGTTCGCAAGTAGGCTTCAGGCTTGAGTAGGCTTTGGGCCTGCTACGGTTTTTCCGCCTCAAGCCTCAAGCCTTTCTTCTGAGGAGTTATCTTATGACTGCTTCCGCCGCCGCTGCTCCTTCCGGAATCGCTTACGTCAAAACTGCCGCCGGTTTGGATTTCGCCCGCGTCTGGAGTTCCATTTTCTCCGTCGCTGCAGAGAAGCCTCCTAAGTCGATCCTCTTTGTCAGTCCCGGACCACGACAGGGGGCCTCGACCTTGGCCTCCGGATCAGCCTTGACCGCAGCTCAGGCCAACCCCGACCTTCGCTTGGCTCTGCTCGACTGTAACTTCCGTGCCCCGGCAATGGAACGGCTCTTCCAGATCCCCGCTTCTCCAGGAGCCGGCGATGCCCTTTCCGGAACCACTGACCCTGCCGAGCTTGGCTATGCCCTCGGCGTCCACTCCAACCTCCTGGTCATTCCTGCCGGCCAGGTCAGCGCCGATCCCTTGGCCCTCCTCCGTCGCGAAGCGATGGCCGGCTTGGTTAATGCCTTGACCTCCCGATTTGATGTCCTCGTAGTGGACACCGCCCCGGTCAATCACTATCCCGATGCCCAGATTATTGCTCCCATGTTTGATGCCGTCGTCGTGGTTATCGATGTGGATCAGGCCCCTCGCGAGGCTGTAACCAAAGCCAAGCAGATTATCCAGACCACCGGCGCCAACCTACTTGGCACCGTCCTCAATCGTCGCCGCCATCCCGTGCCCGGGATTCTTTACAGCCGAGTATGACTGTCCTGAATCGTGTTCAGCCTTATTCACTGAGGTCTGCCAGTGCTTGCTGCTACTCATACTCGACTGCCTTTGCTCCTGTTGCTGTTGCTCTTGGCCACCGCCGCACTACTGCTGATCCTCCCCGCACAACTCGGTCCTTACGCCCATTTGGTCTGGCTGGGCCTGGCGGTTATCTTGGCTCTTCTGGTCTGGCTCTGGAGGGGAAATTTCGCCCACGGCGTACTGGTTTGGCTGATTCTCACCGCCTTTTTTCCGGGCCATTTCTGGCGCTTTGACCTGCCCGGATTCTTCAACGTTACCATAGGACGCATCGCCGTTGTCATTTTGGGACTCTTGTTCTTATTGCGCTCTTTTCTCCGCGGCCTGCCCCGCCTGCCCGTCAAAATCGTGGCCCTGATGGCTATACTCACCGCCTATTTTGCTTTTTCCGCTTGGCGGGCCGGTTGGATTCTCACCATCTCTGCCGCACCCCCCTACTACCGCCTCTTCGTCGGTTATGTCTTTCCTTTTACCGCTTTCGTCTTTACCTTGGCCGCATTTCCCCGCTCCCCCAACGCTGCTCAAACTGTTGACTCCCGCTATTACCAACGCCTTATTACCGGCATCTTGTGGATCTTCTTTGCCTTCGGCCTCTATCTTACCTTCACTGCTTTCTGCGAGCATTTCCGCCTTTGGTCCCTGGTTTGGCCCCGATTCATCGCCGACTCCAGCGTCGGCCTGAACTTCGGCCGGGCTCGCGGGCCCTTCGCCGAGGCCTTTGCCATGGCTCTGACCCTCAGCTTTCTCTTCTTCGTCAATCTATTCCTCGCCAAACGCGCCAAAAGACCCTTGCGAATCTTCCTTTGGATGTTCAATCTTCCCGTCCTCGCTGCCATTTACTTCACATACACCCGTACCGGCTACGTCTGCCTGCTGAGCTGTGCGGTACTCTGGATCTGGCTTGTTGCCGGGCGCTTGCAACGTTCGGCTGCCCTGGCCATCATTACCGCCATTCTCTTAGTCACCGTAGCCCTCAACTGGGCCACCGTCTCCGGCAAGGAACGAACCGCCGGCGGCCTCGCCGAGATGCGCCCCATTCTCGGACGACTTGCCGTCAGTAAATTGGCTCTGGAATTAACCGCCAAGCATCCCTTCTTCGGCGTGGGCTTTGGGCATTATCGCCAGGCCGTCTTGGCAAGGAGCATGGACCTCACCGGCACCACCGGCATCTATGCCCGCCATCTGAGCCAATCCGTTGGCGTCCTCTCCGTGCTCTGCGAGACCGGTCTGATCGGACTGGCCCTCTACTTAGCCGTCTTCTTCGCTATCCTCCTGCCCAGCATCCGTCTCTATCGCCGGCTACCCCGCCGGCCCGACGGCTTTGTCTGGCGTGACTTCGTAGTCCTCTTCTGGGTCCTCTATCTTCAGACCGCCCTGATGAGCATTACCTCTGACCCCTCTTACTACCCCTATACCACCGGTCTATTGATGTTCTTTGCCGCCTTGATCGCCGGCCTGGACTTCGTCCTGGCTAACGAAGGGCTTAGCTCGCCTCTGAAAGCATGACCAAGTTTTCCAAGATTCTCTTTTCTGCCGATTCTCTTTCCGCAAACCTACGCCTATATTCGTTGGCTCACATTCTCTTCCGCGCCGTTGGTTTTGCCCGCATGGTCCTTCTAACCTGGATCCTAGGGCAGACCCAATTTGGCCTGTTCAGTGTTGCCTTGGCCTTTACCAACATTACTGCCTCTATGGTCTTGCTCGGTGCCCCCTCAGCCCTGGAACGCTACATCCCCCTCTATCAGAACACTCATCGCCTCAAGGCCTTCCTCCGACGCATCATCCCCGTATGTCTGGCTATCGTCGTCCTGGGCGTTGTGCTCCTGGCCCTGAATATAGACTTCCTCTCATCTCTAGTATTCAGCCTCACTACTTTTGATCCAGCCAGCATTCAAACCATACACCAATTCTCTCAGCTCACAGCCGCCTGTATTGCTGCGGTTTTTGCCGCCGCTTGTTTTCATATGATCGTCTCCTGTCTCAAGGGCCTGCGCTTCTTCCGGGCCGTCGCCGCTTTGGAGCTCACTCAAGCCCTGTTGTTCACCGCCTTGGCCGTTGCCCTGCTGCTCGGCTACCTTCGCCAGCCCATAGTTGTCCTCTCCGCTCAAGCCCTGAGCATGGCCCTCACTGCCGCACTCTTGGGATCGTTACTGCTCCTCAATCTGCGGTCCTCCACAGACCAGAATCACTCGATCTCTTCCAGCCGATACCTCTCTCGTTTTGCCGCCTTTGCCGTCTGGGGCTTGCCCGGAACCATTACTTGGCGATTGTTACTGGTTTTCCCTCTTTGGTATTTGAATCGAACTCACGGCCCAGGCACCGCCGGAACCTACTCCGCCTATTTCCGCTTGGTCAATATCATCTTTTTTGTCTCTGTCCCCTTCTGGTCGGTCATGAACATCCACGCCGTTCGCCGCTGGGTCCAGGCCAAGTATGAGCTGGCCCGTTCTACCGTCGAGGTCGGCTTTCGAGCTTTTTCTTTACTTCTGTTACTCATCTGCCTTGCCCTTACCCTTGGCGCCCCTTTATTGAGTCGTTTGTTTCCCGCTGGATTTACCGCCGGAGCCCAACATGTCCGCTTCCTATGTTTACCTGCTCTCTTGGCCGCCAACTTCGGATTGGTTCATCTCTTGGCCCATTTGCTCGAACGCCCCGGCCTGCGCGTATTGGCCTTGACCTTTGGCACTGTCACCCTCCTCGCCGCCGGTTACCTTCTCATTCCCGCTTACGGCATAACCGGTGCCGCACTCTCCGCCGCCTTGGGCCTGAGCCTAGCCACCGGACTCGGCCTGCTCATGCTGGCTTCTCGACGTTGTTATTTATCAATCTCTACCTGGATCGTCCTCGCCTGCCCCGCACTTTTACTCATCCCCAATTATTTTTTTCTGGTGGGCTCATTTCTCCTTCTAATACTACTGGTCGTCTTCTCTGGCCTGTTTTTTTCTGCCCAGGACAAGCAGTACGCGATTGATTCTTTCCTCCAAGCTCTCAAACGCTTTTGGTCCAAGGGGTCCTCTTCGTGAAGATTTCAGCCATAATCTGCACCTCCAATCGCCCCGCCGGCCTGGCCGGTTTGCTCCGAGCCCTACTTGCCCAGCAGCGCCTGCCCGATCAGCTCGTCATCGTTGAGGACCGCCAAGGCCCCGAGCCCCGCGAGATGCTAAGCGCCTTCAGGGGCAAAGCTGTCCAGGTCTGCTATCTTCGCCGATCCTCACCCGGTCTGACCGCCTCGCGCAATCTGGCCCTGGCCCACGCCTCCGGAGACTTGCTGAGTTTTTTCGATGACGATACCACCCCTGCCCCCGATTATCTGCACGCCGTCGAGCAGGTCTTTGCTGCCGATACCACCGCTCGCCTCGGCGGATTGGCGCCCGTTCTCGAGCCCTGGGACCATCGCCCCGGCCCCGGCGATCGCTTATGGCAATTCCTCATGCACCTCACCGGCCTGTGGTCCTTGCCCCATCGCCCCTCTCGCCCGATATTCTCACAAGCCGTCTGCTTTCGCTTTGGCCTGCGCCCCGCCTCCTTTCTCCCTGGCGTAGTCACTTATCGCCGAGCTGCACTCCACAATCTCCGCTTTGATCAGCGTCTGGCCGACTATGCCTTGGCCGAGGACCTTGACCTCAGTTTTTCCCTGCCCGACCGATGGCAGTTATACCGCTGCACCGCCCTGCGAATCCGCCATCACCACGACCCCCTGCACCGCCCGGACCGTTTGACCATGGGCAGGATGTTAGCCCGCAATCTCCTCTACATCACTTGCAAGCACACCGGCCTTCGCATCGGCACCTTGGTCGTTTTGCTCTGGCAGCTCATCGGCCTCTGCTCTGCTCACCTGTTATTCACCATTTTAGGAAACACCTCCAGCCACTTGGCCTGGCTCGCCGGAATCCTTCGCGGCCTTCTCCCAGCCCTGAACAATCTCCGTGATAGTGTCCCCAAATCCCCGAATGTCATTGCGAGAAGCGAAGCGACGAAGCAATCTCAACCGTTCGCGGCCGAAAAACTGATCAAACACGCTACTCGTCCCAAACACATTCTCTTTATCCTCAACACTCTTGCCCCCGGCGGTGCCGAGCAGCTCACCCTTACCCTCCTCCAAGGTCTCAATCCCCAGCGCTTCAGCACTTCTCTGCTCTGCCTTCAGGACCCCGGCCCTCTAGCCCCCAAGCTGCCCCGCTCAGTTCACTTTTATCACAACTTCTCTGCTCACAAATTCGACCTCTCCGTTCTGCCTTCCATGGTTCGCCTGATTCTTCGCCGCCGCATCGATTTACTCGTTTCCGTCGGCAATGGTGGCGACCGCATGTTCTTCTCTTCGCTGGCTTCTCTGCTGACCGCTCGTCCCCTGCTTCTTTGGTGCCATTCATACCCTACCCTCGCTGAGCCCACCTTTGAACGGTTCAATCGGCTTCTGCGCACCATTACCAGCACCTTTGTAGCCGTCTCTGCCGCCCAGGCTCAGGCCCTTACCCGCGTCCTGCACATTCCCACCTCGCGCATCGAACTCATCGAGAACGCCCTGCCCCCTGCCGCCGCCGCTTCGACTCAAACACCTTCCGCCCGCCAGTTGGCCTCCTTTCGTAATAACCTGAATCTTCCAGCCGGCGCCTTTCTAATCGCCACCGTTGCCAACTTGCGTCCCGTAAAGGCCCACGATGTTCTCATCGACGCCGCCGCCGAGGTCCTTCCCCACCACTACAACGTCTATTTCCTGCTCATCGGCCAAGGTCCTCAGGACGAAGTTATCCGCCGCCATATCGACCTCCTAAAGATCGACCGAAACCGCATCATATTTCTTGGCCAACGTTTGGATGTCCCCCAGTTGCTCTGTCACTGTAACCTCTTCGTTTTACCTTCTTACAGGGAGTCTTTTGGCCTGGCCCTCCTGGAAGCCATGGCCGTTGGCCTGCCGGTCATCGCCACCGACACCCCTGCCCTGCGATCTCTCATCAACCATAATCGCACCGGCCTATTGGTCCGGGCTGGCCGACCACACCGCTTGGCCCAGGCTATTCTCGCTCTGCTCAGCGACCCCGACCGACGAACTGCCCTCGCTGAGCGGGCTCGCCGCTTCGCCCGCCAGAAACGCTTTTCTATCCCCTCCATGATCACGGCCTTTGAAGGCCTCTTCGAACTGCTGTCTTGAGCCCTCTTGACCGATACAAGTATTGCTTGCCTTGATTGTCATCCCCGCGCAGGCTTGTCCCTGCGAAGGCAGGGGCGGGGATCCAGTTCGTTTTTCTTTCAAGATTTAATAAAAGATTTAATGTTTGGTATGTGATTTGAGAAGTAGGAATAAAATGAGGCTATCAAGACCTTTTGGAATGGAAGAAGAGGCGGCTAGAAATACTGACCAGCAGAGCGTGTAATATCTGGGGAATCACCAAGAACAATTGAAAAATGCCATAGAGTGGCACGCATCCTATTAGCAAACACTCGAACGTTCAATTCCAATTTAAGAGAGGAAGGCTTGCTAGTAAAACAAATGGAACCGCAATGAATGGGTAATTGCCTGTGAATTACTTCCTTAAAGCGAAACCCGTATAAGGATTGTCCAGGATTGATGTTGGATACGTCTCTAAGACCCTTTACTCCCTTGATTGCTTCAAATTCTTCAGCGTTGCGAACTTCGACAGTTACTACTGCGTGTTCAGCAATCGCACTGGATAGGTTCTTTATGCGGATGGGTAGTTCCCAATGCTTTTCGTCTTTCTTGGTGATTACTTCCTCCATTATATCAGGCACGAGTACTGGGCTTTCAGTTGCGGCAAAAAGTCTTTTTATCATCTCGTGGGGGCATTTCTCGAATCCTATGCCAGTGTGGTAGTAGAAATGCCTGTCCCTAACGACTTGGACCGGGTCCCCAGATGTCTGTAGAACGCAAACAACCACAACTCCTTTTGTATGGCTGACATTCTGCTTCAACGTCTTAATCTGTGCATTCGTTATTGATGGTGTAGTCAGGCTTGGTATTTTCGCCTGGACCTGACGGGCGAAACCATCACAATTGCCTACATGAACTATTTGAGTTAATACGTCCAATTTGCTCTGCAAATGCTTGTCGGTCTCAACTCCATAGAGAATGACACCCCCCGCTGTGTTGGAAAAGCCAGACAATGCCTTCGAAAGATGGACTTGCAGTTTTTGGTCAAGCTGAGGTCTGTGCGGAGCCTTACACTCAAGGTGAAGTGTCTCTGTGTCTCCGTTATTATCCTGGATTTTCTCAATAGAGTCCAGGGACTTGTATATTGCAATTGCTGCTTCACTCATAGTATTCTCCTGCTAATAGTTCTTATGGGATGAAAATATAGCCATAAAACTAATTAACGCTATATCAATCCATATAAAAATATGTTGTTGTTTGTTCATTATAATTCCTAATTCTATTCAACTTCTTCAGTTTCTTCTATAAAATCTATTCTTTTTCGGATGGCTGTACGAATTTGGCGCAAAATAGGGCTTACTATCTCTTCCAAAAGAGCCGCACCGATTTTATCTGTATACACTCCTCTATCAAATTTATCCATAAGAGCGGTTAGGTGATTAAGGCATTGTGAAGTTAATTCGTTACATAATTCAAATATCTCTGTTGAATAAAAGGGCATATTGCCACCAACAATATCACCTGTTTTCGTAACCAAAGCCATTGTCTCAATTATCTTCTTACTACATAAGTTCTTCTTCTCGGCAGTATCTCTTCCGCTTGATACATAAGGGTCAATGGTAGTTGTTAAGTTTGATATTTCTAATAGATGTTTCCATAAATCCTTGTAAATATTAAACTCTGTCTCAAATTGAACCTTATGAATTGTCTGCTTTTTGGCATATTCAGCCTTTAGACCTTCTATATCTTTACTAAGATTTTTCTGTCTCTCCTCTGTTTCTCTGGCAAAGTCCCTCTGCTTCCTATCCCTCCGTCTGTTCAACAATGTATCTATTATCCATTTGATAGCCCCTCCAAGAGCCACAAGACACAAAAGCCCAAATGTCAGATGTTCCAATTTTATCTTATCCCACATTATTTCTTCCCCTAAAATACCCTTAAGAAGTGTCCACAAAACAATAACAAAATCCCCCCTTTAAGGGGCCTAAAAAATATAGGCTCTATGCTATATCCCCCCTTTTACCGATAGAAGTAGTGCTTAGCTACAGATTTCTTTCGCTCGTTTATCGGACCTTCCTATGCCTCCTTCCGATGCTGTTATTGCCATTACTTACCGCTGCAACGCCCGCTGCACTATGTGCAGCATCTGGCGCAGCAAACACCGCGACCTCCTCACCCCCGCCCACCTTGCCAGGCTCCCCCGCTCCCTCCGCACCGTCAATATTACCGGCGGCGAACCGTTTCTTCATCCCCGACTGCCCGACTTCATCTCCGCCGTTCGCACAAACCTGCCCCGCTCTACCATTACCATTTCCACCAACGCTCTGCTTCCCGATCGTATCCGCCAAATGCTTCCCGACCTCCTAATCCGCGACCGCCGTCTGCGCATTGCTGTCAGCCTTGACGGCCTGGCCGACGCCCACGACCGCATCCGCGGCCTGCCCGGCGCCTTCGACCACGCCATCCAGACCATCGAGCACCTGAAACAGGCCCGCTTCCGGGGCCTGCGACTGGCCATGACCCTCTCCCAGGCCAATTCCGACCAGCTCTTGCCCGTTGCTGAGCTAGCCCGAAAGCTCGACCTCGAGCTCGGCATCGTCCCCGCTCACGCCTCTGCCGTTCATTTTTTCGCTGCCAAAGTCGCCTCGCCCAAATTAAACGTCCTCTTGCCTCAGCTCGATGTCTTTATCAATCAGCTCCTC
Source organism: Actinomycetes bacterium (assembly GCA_030614915.1). Taxonomy (GTDB): domain Bacteria; phylum Planctomycetota; class Phycisphaerae; order JAACET01; family JAACET01; genus JAACET01. The sequence continues at coordinate 96,248 of JAUXAG010000009.1, forward strand.
CGCTCCGCGTCGCCAAAACTCTGGCTCCGCGCCCATTTCGCCCATCGAGTCGGCCAATACATCACCGGCTCTTTGCCCCCCTTCCCCTGCTCCGCCGCCGACGATTCCTTTTTCCTCCAGGCCGACGGCACAATTTACCCCTGCAACGTCTGCTCACCACCTTTGGGCAACATTATCGAAGACGACTTTGACCGTATCTGGTTTTCACCCTCCGCCCACGCCATCCGCCGGGGCCTGCGCAAGTGTGACCGCCGATGCTGGATGGTCTGCACCGCCCGTAGTTATTACCGAGCCCACCCAATAAAGATATTGCTTTGGATTCTCGCTCATAAATGCCGCGCCCACTCAAAACCACTTTCCGCTTCCAGCCACCAAGGATAACTCACCGTGCGCGTACTGCTCATCAACAACTATTTATATCTTCGCGGCGGGGCCGAGCGCTCCTTCTTTGCCATAACCGACTTGCTCAAAGCTCACGGCCACGAGGTCATCCATTTCGCCTGCCGCCATCCCCAAAACATCCCCTCACCCTATGAATCCTTCTTTCCCACTTCCGGCCAACTGGACCGGTTGTCTTATTTTCTTACTGCCCCTGCCGCCCTGGCTCAAATGATCTACAACCGCCCCGCTGCCCAAGCCCTCTCTCGCCTGCTTCGCCGCGTCCGCCCGGACGTCGCCCACTTGAACAATATCTACCATCACCTTTCGCCCTCTATCTTGCCCGTCTTAGCCCGCCACAACATACCTACCGTCCTTCACCTTAGAGACCCCAAGCTCATCTGCCCAGCCATCTACATGTTCCGCCGCGGGCGTTTCTGCAACCTTTGCCTGGGCCACCGCATTTGGCCGCTCCTTCTGCACCGTTGCTCCCAGCACTCCTTAGCCCGTTCCGTGGGACTCGCCTTCGAAGCCCTCGCCCAGGACCTGTTTGGCTTTTATCGTCGTTGCGTGGACTTCTACATCTGCCCCAGCCGATTCCTTCACTGCCAAATTGTTTCCCGCGGTTTTCGAGCTTCCCGAGTCCTGACCCTGCCCAATTTCGTCACCGCACCTTCAACCAATACTCCCCTCGCCACCGACTCCGCTGCCCTGGACCTGCCCAACCGCTATCTTTTCTGCGCTTCTCGACTGACCTCGGACAAGGGGCTATTTATCCTCCTCGAAGCCGCCCGCCGCAAGCCCAACATCCCCCTTCTGATCGCCGGCCGAGGACCAGCCCGCCAGCAAATGTCTGCCTTTATTCAGCGTCATCAACTTTCCAATGTCCGCCTCTTGGACTTCCAGAACGAACAGGTCCTGGCACAGCTTTTCCGCAACGCCACCGCTAGCATCGTCCCCTCTCTTCTTCCCGAGAATTGTCCCAACGTTATCCTCGAATCCGCCGCTCAGTCTTGCCCAGTCATTGCCAGCGACCTCGGCGGCATTGACGAGCTCATCACCGACCGCCACAACGGCTGGCTTATAACCCCCGGCCAACCGGACAGCCTCGCCCAGGCCATGAGTCAGGCCTTCACCGATCCCCAGGGCAGCGCCCGCCTTGGCCGCGCCGCCAAACAGCGGATCATTCAAGATCACCATCCCGAACGCTTTTACTGCACTCTCATCGAGATTTACCGCCGAGCACAGGAGTTCCACCAGTGAAGATCGCCATGATCGGACAGAAGGGTATCCCCGCCACTTTCGGCGGCGTCGAGACTTGCGTAGAGCACCTGTCCGCTGCCCTCGTTGCTCGCGGCCACAAGGTCACCGCCTACTGCCGACGCAACTACACCCCGCCCAACACCCCTGCCTCTTACCGCGGCATCGATTTGCGCCTTCTCTCTTCGATTCCCACCAAGCACCTCGACGCCCTCTCTCACACTGCCTTTTCCCTGCTCGATCTTTTCGGCAGCGACGTTGATATTATCCATCTGCATTCCGTGGGCCCAGCCGTTCTCACCCCCTTGGCCCGCCTAACTGGCTTGCCCACCGTCGTCACCATTCACGCTGCCGATTGGCTCCGCGACAAGTGGTCCACCCCCGCTCGATTCTGTCTGCGCCGAGCCCTGGATCTAGCCGTCAGATCCGCCAATTTGCTTACTACCGTCTCGCTATCGATGGTCGACTTTCTAGCCGATACTTACGCTGTAAAGGCGGTCTACATTCCCAATGGCATTGCCGTCCAAAAGGCAGTCCCGCTTGACTTATCGGACCGTTTCGGAATATCGGCCCAAAGGTTCATACTTTTTGCCGGCCGATTGGTCCCCGAAAAGGATGTTCACGTGCTCATCCAGGCCTTTCAAAACCTCATCGCTCAACCCGCCTTTGCCGATACCCATTTGCTCTTGGCCGGCGATTCCACTTTCTCGGACTCTTATGTTTGCCGGCTCCGCCGCCTTGCCGGCCCAGCCACTCATTTTCTCGGCGTTGTTGATCCTTCCTCCCTGGCCTCCCTTTACTCCCAGGCCGACGTTTGTGTATTACCTTCCCGCTTGGAGGGCATGCCTCTGGTACTCCTCGAGGCCGCTTCACACGCCTGCCCCGTTATCGCCGCCGACATCCGGGCCCATCGTCACACCTTGGGAAATTTCGCTTACTATTTTCAGCCTGGTTCGACCCAGGACCTCCAGCGCGCCCTGGCCCAACTGCTCAACGACCACCGGCCCGCTGCCCAGCGCGCCAAGGACGCTCGACTTCATGTTAGCCGCATGTTTTCCTGGGACCGCATTGCCCAACAAATGGAGGACGCCTACCTATGCGCCTTGCGTCAGGCTTCGTCGCCCCGATAGATCCGGCATGGGCCGCACGTCGTCCCGTTCAATGGCACCGTATTGCCACCAGGGCCAATCTGCCTCACGTGCCTTTATACATTGCCTCTAAGCGCCTGCTGGACATCATCGCCTCGGCCATACTTATTATCATCCTTTCGCCCCTGATGCTCATCACCGCCATAGCCATCAAGCTCACCAGTCCCGGCCCGGTCTTCTTTTCCCAATGGCGTCTGGGCTTACACGCCCAGCCTTTCCGCATGTTGAAGTTTCGCTCCATGCATGCCTATGCTCAGGACGAGCGGGGCCTCGTCCAGCAACTCGACCAGACCGAAGGCCCGGTCTTCAAAATCTCCGACGACCCCCGAGTCACCAGGCTCGGACGCTTTCTACGCCGCTCAAGCATCGACGAGCTCCCTCAACTTTTCAACGTCTTCGCCGGCCAAATGTCCCTCGTCGGCCCGCGACCGCCCATCCCCTCTGAGGCCGTCCACTATTCGCCCCCCGAGCGATGCCGACTCCTGATTACTCCTGGAATGACTTGCCTTTGGCAAATCTGCGGTCGTTCCAGCATCCCTTATCCCGAGTGGATACTCCTCGACCTATACTACATCGAGCATCGCTGTTTTCTGCTCGACCTGTCCATACTTCTCCAGACCATCCCCGCGGTTATCTCCACCAAGGGAGCTTATTAGAGATGCTCACAACTCAAAACAACTTCTTGCTGTCTGCCGCACCGAGTAGTCGTTGGCTGCACCTGGGGCTTTTGTAAGGATCGCCATGAGTTACGTACTTCAAATGTTGGGCCGTGAGCTCATCACCGATTTTGCCGACTTTTTCGCCGACGATCTGCCCCGCCTCGACAGCCCCGACGATATTGATCAGTTGGATCAAGAAGTACGTCGCCATCCCGAATGTCCTGATCATCACCTCCAGCTCGGCCTGTTGCATATGCAGCAAATGTCTTTTCAACTGGCCGCCGAGCAATTTGCCGCCGCCTTGCGCCTCGCCGGCGATTCCCGCCAGGCCCACTTGGCTCTGCTGTTGGCTTTCCTGAGACTCGGCAATGACGACCAGGCCATCGAGCAGCTCCGCAATGCTCTAAAAACCCTCGGCCCGGACCCCCGGCTCTGTTTTGCCCTGGCCTTTTGCCACGAGCGGGCCGGCGACGTCAACGCCGCCATCAACCACTATCAGAAGGTCTTGGAACTTGACCAGGGCTATTCTCCCGCCCGCTATCGCCTGGCCGCCATCTTCCTCCGCCTCAATCAGTTCGACAGGGCCATAGAACAGTACGAAATCCTGCGCACCGACCATCCCGGCTCAGTCTTTGTCCTCGTTTGCCTCGGAAACCTCTACCTCTGCTCCGACCAGCCGGCCTTGGCCGTCGATATGTTTCAGCGGGCCTTGCTCATCGAGCCCGACAACTGGCAGGCCAGTGACGACTTGGCCGACGCCTTGGTCAAAGCCGGTCTCTATACCGAGGCCATTGAGCACGTCGCCGCCGAAATCGCCAAGCAGCCCGCCTGTGCCGGACTGCAGTTGCGCCTCGCCGGCTTATACGCCCAGGCCGGCCACGATCAAATGGCCCTGGACCATTTTCAGCAATCCTTGCAGATACATCCTAATTTTCTTGAGGCCGTCGTTCGCCTCGGAGCTCATCATCTCCGCATGAACCGTTTCATGGACGCCGCCGGATGTTTCGCACGGGCCGTCGAGATAAACGACAATCTCCTTGTCGCTTATGTTGGCCTCGGCGTCGCTCAATCACGTCTGGGAAACCCCCAAGACGCTCAGTCCAGCTTTGATATGGCCGCCTCTATTGAGCCAAACACCACTCTCTTGTTTGCTGAAATGGCAAGGCTCCACCTAAAACACATCATCGAATCCCGCCAGAGCAATTTCTCCGCCAACTCCGCACCCACTCCCCAAGCCTCTCGTGACCACAACGACAATTTCCTACTTGACCAGCAGATCGCTGCTCATGCCCACCTAATCCCAGCTCATTCCAATAACGCCGATCTGCACTATCGCTATGGCTTACTCTTGGAAGCTCGCAATTGCCCTGACCAAGCCATTGACCAATTCCGCCAGGCCTTGGCTATCAACCCCGCCTATCTCAAGGCTCAGATCAAGTTGGCCCTCGCTCTTCAACGAAACGAAAAAAGCGACCAGGCACGCGAACTCCTCGACCGCACTGTTCAGATTGATACCGAATCTATAGAGTTGCACTACAGGTTGGCTCTTGTGTACTCCGACCACAGTAAGTTTGCCCTAACCATTGAGCAGTATCAAACCACTCTGGAGCAGAGAGACCAGCACCTCGATATGCCCGCCAACGTTTCGCTTGCTCTGCAGAACATGCGCCTGATTGATCCAGCCGCCGTTTCTTTCAACGCCATGCGCCAGGTTACCGATACTCTCGATGCCCTACCCGCGGATATCTAATTTCATTGTTATTAACAAGCCCGGATTCCCCATATTTAGCTGGCCCATTCGAGGCTGACTTGATAGCATAACCATTTGCGTCAAAACTCGGGAGTTCTTTGTTTAGCCTCCAGGTTTATCCTGGGGGGTATCCCGGCTAACGGCAAAATGCCTAAAGTTAGCCAAGGAGAAACTCATGTTCTCTAATCGTTCATTAGGAAAATGTTTTTGCAAGTTACTTCTAGCCGTGTTGCTGTTGCCAGCGTTGTTCGTCGGCTGCCAAGAAGATTCGGGTTCTGAGCAACCCAAGACGCCCGCTGGCGGTGGTCCCTTGGCTAACATTCAGACCCAGGAAACCTTCAACTTTGTGGTCATTGGCGACACCAGAACTGGCCTCGCTGTTTTTAAGCAGCATATTAAGGAAATCAACTTACTTGATCCGGACTTTGTCATCGATACCGGCGACCTGATTAACGGTTACGCCAACGAGGTCCAGACAATCGAGGCCATGTGGGACAAATTCGACGCTGTCGTCAAAGCTTTCAAAGTGCCCCTGGTGATGGTCCCCGGCAATCACGATATATGGGATACCAACTCGGACCAGATTTACCGGCGACGATATGGAACAACCTATTTTTCCTTCAGCCACAAAGGCGTGCACTTCGTCATTCTTGATTCCGAAACACTGGGCGAAAAGGGCGAGCCGATAAATCGCATCGCCGACGATCAACTCCGATGGTTGGCCAACGATCTGGCCGGGCATAAGGATGCCAAAGTCACATTTGTTTTCCTGCACAAACCGTTGTGGCAGAATTATCCCATAGGTTCAGAGAGCGGGAAACACTGGATGGAAGACGTCCATCCTATCCTAGCGAAACATGGTGTCTCGGCTGTCTTTGCCGGACACGTGCACAAGTATATGAGGTTTCCAGTTGTTGACGGTGTGCATTATTACGTTAGCGGCGGGGGTGGTGCGGAAATCGGCAACGACGAATCGAGCGGAGACTTCTACCATTATTGCCTCGTCAAAGTAAGGGGCAATAGATGGCAGATGGCCGTGATTGGGCCCGGGGCGGTCAAGGCTGATACACTGGTCAACAGTGACACGCTGATGCTGCCGCAAATAGTTAGCTTCGCGCCGATTGAGGTTCCAGCTAATGGCGGTCAGACTGTAATTGACGTCTCGCTCAGTACTTTGCTTTCAGAGGATGTCACGGTGACGATCAAACCCGTTATGGGAACGGCTTCTCAATGGAGGATAGAACCTGAGATTCAGGAGGCTCTGCTCAAAGCGGGTGGCCGGGTACAGGCCAGGCGTTTTGTCGCGACGGTCCCTAGTCGTGAACAGGCGTATCCCGCGCCGGGGTTTTCGATTACATTCGCCCGGGCAGGCCTCGAACCGATCACAACTAGCATGGGACCACCGGTAAAAGCATTTGTGCTAGGTCAATGCCCTGCCGCGGCTGCGCCACCAGTTATTGACGGCAAGCTCGATGACGATGTTTGGCAGAGCACTCCTGTCTTTAGTAAGTTTTTCACTGCCGATGCCAGCAGGCCTGCGAAGTTCGCCACCCAAGTCCGCAGCTCGCACGACCGAGAGAACCTCTACTTGTCTTTCCGTTGCCATGAGCCCAACCTTGCCGGACTGGTCATCAACGTGACCGATCGCGACGGGAGTGTCTGGTTCGATGACTCGGTGGAGATATTCCTCGATACGAATTTGGATCGTAAGACTTATTTCCAATTGGTCTTTAATCCAGCGGCCGTGGCTTACGATGCCATCGGGGCTAGCAGTTACGATGCCATCGGGGCTAGCAGAGCGTGGAATGGATTGTTCACAGCCAAGACCGGCCGTGAAGCCGAGGCCTGGACGTTGGAAGTGGCCGTCCCCTGGGCTACGCTGCAGATGGAACCACCGACGCCCGGGCAACGGATAGGTCTTGAAGTCGTGCGCAATCGAGCCCAGTCAGGAGAGCTCACTCAGTGGTCACCTACCTATGGCCACAATCACATCCCGCAGCAGTATGGCACGCTGATCTTAGGCAAGTAGAAATTCTAAGATTTTATTTGGGAACGTTAGCTAAAAGAAGTTTCGCCAGTTGCCCCAGGTTATCCACGATCAGGTCCGCCCCCGACCGCTGGGCGTCTTTGCTTGACGTTGCTCCCGTCAGCACCAGTGTGCTGTACATCCCGTTTTCTTTAGCCAGCAACACGTCCGTCTCAGCTCGGTCGCCGACCATCATCACCTGCTCAGCTGTAAAGCCGCTCCGCCTGATAGCCGCTTGGCCCATGTACTTGCAAGGCTTTCCAAGTACTATATCTGGCTCTTGTCCGGTGGTCGTACAAATTGCCGCGGTGATTGCCCCACAGTCCGGCCAAAGACCTTCAGGCGAAGGCATAGCCACGTCCGGGTGCGTCGCCAACCACTTACAACCTCCCTCAATCTCAAAGCAAGCTCTCTTGAGCCGTTCGTAGCACAATTCGGTATCGAAGCCCACCACCACGCAGTCCGGATTCTCATCCGTCAGCTTCAAACCCTTCGCCAAAAGAGCATTCCGCAACGCCTTGGCTCCCAGAACCATTACCGAGTTGCATTTCCATTCTGTTTTCAGGAACTCAGCCGCCACCTCCGCGCTGCTGAGAATGTTCTCTGCTTCCACCGGCAGCCCAGCTCCCCTCAGACGCGCAGCATGTTCGCCCACGCTGATCGAGTTGTTGTTGGTTACTACCAGGAAGCTCCGCCCGCTCTCTTCGATGGCCTCGAAGAGTCTCTCTGCACCGGGCGTCTGCTTTTGCCCCAGGACGATTGTGCCGTCGATATCCAAGAGCAGACAGCGAATCTTCCCGAGTATGTTTGCTTGCTCAAACGTCTCGCTGGCAGGTGCCTTCAATTCCGGGCTCTATTGTTTAGGGGATCGTCCTCGGTCGCTTTTTTTGGCTGGCTTGCCCACTTGCCGCGATTTGGCCGGGGCCTTGAAGATCGACTGCGTCTTAGCCATCGCCAGTTCTTCCGGAAACGCATGGCAGGCGGTAACGTGCAGTTCCCGCTCCCGGGCCTCGATCTCCACGTAGGCAAATCGCGACTCAGCCATATCAGTCCGGCCGTGCAGAACCAGCGTTCCTCGGCTCTGGGCTCGGGCCAGAACATCCTCATACACACTGCCAAACACTTTCTTGCTCATCCGCTCCACTTGGCCGGCCATCACGTATCTTAATCCTTCTTCACAGCACTGACGGCAAGTCCTTTCCCCTCGCAGAGGAAATTTCTGAAGCACACCGTTCCGCGGACGCAGACCATCTGTCGGCCCCAGAACTTCCACCATGAACTGCTTTTTCCAGCAGAAGGTTACTACGTGTCCGCCTTCGATCAGCCAGACGCTCGCCCAATACATTCGCTCTTCTATATCTTGGCGGTGATCGATTTTGAACAGTTCCGGATGAGCCGGGCGATTATATAATCCGAATTGCAGATCCCCCACGCACACTCGCTGCTCAGACATGCTCATCAGTTGCCTCCGCTTGCTTACTGCTGCCAAGTTGTTCGGCTCCGCAGAATCACCGGGCCATATTCTACCAAATCCCCGCACATTGACCAAGCAAAATCCGCCTCCTAACCGTATATTCCCATCTTTTAAATTCAAAGCTTGCCCGGACCACCGCCGCACAAGGCTGAGATATTTTTGGCACAATTTGGGCCCTGGTTGAAAGCTTGTTCCCCTAGCCCGGATATTTCACGAGATTTTGCACGGTGTTTGGTAATTTAGGTAGAATAAATGAGTTAACTATCATTTTCGGCCTAGATTGAAATAACACCCTGTTTTGGCCGAGAAATTTTGCTCAGATTCAAGGCCGCAGGTTCTAAATGACCGGAGTCGTATAAATGTATACGTCGAGGACATTTAGAGCCGAGAACGCAGAAGCTGGGCAAAATAGCCGGCCAAAACCAAAACTCTTGTGGAATATTCGGGCTAGCCGTTGCTCTCAAAAGCTTTTGCTACCAGTAGTACAGATCTGGACCGATTAGGAATCAGGTCAATTCCCCTTCGCCTTGCTCCGGTCTAGCAATTGAGCCGCTCTGTGCCAGCAGGACGGCTCGAAAGCTAACCTCTTTTCTCTCCGCACTGACCAAATGCTTGGTCTTTTGTGCAATCTCGCCCGTGTCTTACCGCAAGCTGCTGCGGCATCTTCGCATTACTCTCACGCTCACAGCCATTAAGCCGCTGCCTGTCAGCACCATCAGCGTCGCCGGCTCCGGCCTGACCGCTAGCCTGCCCGACCGAGCCTCGATCGCCGGGCCCATCTTCTCTCCTGCGCTTCTCTCGGGCGCAGCCTCCAGCGGCAGCTCGGCATAGGCCGGCCAAACCACCGTCAAAACTCCCAGAAGGCACCAGAAAATTACCTTGCCAATTGATCTCCGCATAAAAATCTCCCATCCTGATCCGTACCTGCTCATCAGTTGTCCTTCAGGCCGGACACTCAAGCACAGGCCTCTAACGATACTGCCGCTTTGAGCACTTAGTTTTTCTAGCTGCTTGGTACAGATGATTGCCGACGGATTTTCAATCCGCAGCTCTGGACATGACAGATCTTTGCTCTGCCCGGCAACACTTCTCTCAAGAGGGGGAAAACGACTGTTGTGTTCCGCTTCTTGACCCCTTACTTCTCTCTCTCAGCCGTAAGTTCGTCTTCAGCAGAATAGTTTTCTTAGCCGTCAATTGAAGACTACCCCAGGAAACGCCCTTAGGCAAATCCGCGCAAAAAAAAACTCCGCATCCCCTCTGTCAAACCCCCAGAAACGATTTTATCGACCGTGCTTAGACCTTTCTTGCCCACGCTGTCATTCCTGCGGAGGCAGACTTATCCGCGCGATAGCGCGAATCCGTCTTTTTTTCTGTCATTGCGAGGCCTGCAAAGCAGGCCGTGGCAATCTCTCTTATATTTAGCCCCCAGGTTTATCCTGGGGGTTTCTGTTCTTCTATTCAGCCCCGGGTTTCACCCGGGGTTTTTATCTCTTTTGCCCATCCGATCCCGAACGGCTGGACGCTATTTCAAAAAGGCCGTGTAATTCTTGTGGAGATGAGCCTACAGCTTCGGCCTCCTCGATCGGCCTTTCCTCCTGCCTTTTTTACGAGTCGTCAGCGATTTGCTCAAACCCCGCCCCGCATTCGCTCCCGAGCCCGCCTCCCCAAGAATCGGCGTCTCCCGCAGCTTGCCCAGTTTATCCCGCAGCTTGGCCGCCCGCTCGAATTCCAGATTATCAGCCGCTTCGAGCATCTCCTTTTCCAGCATGTTTTCCAGTTCCCCCCGTTCGTAATCATCCCCCTCGATACCCGCCGCCTGCCTCGCTATCCGCTCAGCATCCAATTCCGACTCCAGACTCCGCCTGATCTCCTTGACAATGGTTTCCGGCGTAATGTTGTGCTTGCGGTTATACTCCTGCTGCAACTGCCGCCGCCGATTCGTCTCATCGATAGCCCGTTGCATCGACCCCGTAATCCTGTCCGCATAGAGAACCACTTCTGCATTTACGTTCCGTGCCGTCCGTCCGATGGTCTGCACCAGCGACGTCTGGGACCGCAGAAACCCTTCTTTGTCCGCATCCAGTATGGCCACCAACGAAACTTCCGGCAAATCCAGCCCCTCACGCAGCAAATTCACCCCAATCAACGTATCAAACGCCCCCCTCCGAAGATTCCGCAGGATCTCCACCCGTTCCAGCGTGTTGATCTCGCTGTGCAGATACTCCACCCGTAGACCTTGCTCCCGGTAGTAATCCGTAAGGTCCTCCGCCATCCGTTTGGTCAGCGTCGTTACCAGCACTCGCTCGCTGACCTGGGCCCGCCCCTTGATTCGTTCCATCAAGTCTGCCACCTGGGAGCCCGCACTTTCCACCGTAACCTTCGGGTCCACCAGTCCCGTCGGCCTGATTATCTGTTCGACTACTCGCCCTTCGCACTTTGCCAGCTCATAGTCCGCCGGCGTCGCCGAAACGAATACCACTTGATTCCACCGCCCCACAAATTCTTCGAACCGCAGAGGACGGTTGTCCAACGCGCTGGGCAGACGAAATCCGTGCTCCACCAGCGTTTCCTTGCGATGCCGATCCCCAACCCACATTGCCCGCAGTTGCGGAACAGTCACGTGGGATTCATCGATAAACAGCAGGTAATCCTCCGGAAAGTAATCTATCAGCGTAAAGGGCCTGGCCCCCGGCTCCAAACCCGCCAAATGCCTCGCATAGTTTTCTATCCCCGAGCAGTACCCTACCTCTCTGATCATCTCCATGTCGTAATTCGTCCGGGCCAACAACCGCTGGGCCTCCAGTAGCTTGCCCTGCTGCCTCAGTTCTGTCACCCGCTCTTCCAATTCGACCTTGATACCTGCCAAGGCCGCCTCGATCCGGTCTTCCGGCATCATGTAGTGTGCCGCCGGAAAAATAAATATCTGCCGAGGCTCCGACAGCGTCTTACCCGTCAAGGGAGCAATTGCTGTTATACTTTCGATCTGGTCCCCGAAGAACTCCACTCGATAGGCGAACTGCTCGTATGCTGGATATATCTCTACCGTATCCCCGCGCACTCTGAACGTCCCCCGCTTGAAGTCATAATCGTTACGGCTGTACTGAATGTCCGCCAGCCGACGCAGCAGTTCGTTCCGCTCCACATTCAGCCCCACCGAAATGCCCACGACCATCCGCTTATAGTCTTCCGGCGAACCCAGCCCAAAGATGCACGACACGCTGGCCACGATCAGCGTATCCCGTCGGCTGGTCAGGGAGCTGGTCGCTGCCAATCTCAGCCGATCCAGGTCGTCGTTTCGGCTCGCATCCTTTTCTATATAGATATCTCGCTGCGGAATGTAGGCCTCCGGCTGATAGTAGTCGTAATAGCTGACGAAGTATTCAACCGCATTCTTGGGAAAAAGTTCTTTGAATTCCTCGAAGAGCTGGGCCGCCAGTGTCTTGTTATGGCTGATCACCAGTATGGGCCGGTTCAGCCTCGCCGCCACCTGAGCCATCGTAAACGTCTTGCCCGAACCCGTCACCCCCAGCAGACAGCAGTACCGCTGCCCCGCCTCCAGCTCCTTGACCAGGCTCTCGATAGCCTCTGGCTGATCCCCCCGCGGCTCCATCTGTGTAACCAGTTCAAAAGCTGTCCCAGCCATAACCGCTCCTGTCGCTATCCTCTCCCCCAACACCGCCGCCAGCTCATTCATTTTACTATAGGTGCCCAGCGGCCCCCATTCAAGCACCTGCCCCTTCTCGGAAACCTTAATGCACTCAAGATTAACGAGATCTTTGTTTAGCCCCCAGGTTCCGACCACAGGTCCCTACGGGAAGGACGCTACGCGTTATCCTGGGGGTTTCTGTTTTTTATTTAGCCCCCGGTTTTAGGGCTCCCCAATCGCGATATTTCGCGATTAGGGGCCCACCGGGGGTTTCTTCCAACGCCTCCGGGCTATGTCAATCATTAGCTATTAGTCATCAGTCATTCGTTATTTGTTATTTGCCCCGAAGCCTTGGGCTTCTTCAAAATGACAAATAGCTGATAGCTAATGACTAATAACCAATGCTTGTGCCTTTCTTTACACCGTGATTTTCCACAAAAACCTTTATGCATCCCTGTCCAGCCCTGCCGGTTCGCTGAGGTCTTTTTTTAAATATCCGTCACACTCACCCCTCAAACCTCGTCTTAGCTTATAGAACAACTTATCTGAAGGAGAGAGAGCTATGGCAGAGGCAGCCTACCTAGATAGTCTATCCACGCACACATCTGACCAGGATTCCGTCGAGAACCTGATTCAGCAGGCCCAATCGGGCGATCAGTCGGCTTTTAGCCGCTTGTACGACCTCTTTCGCCCCCGCGTGGCCAAGTTCCTATATAACACCACTGGCGATTACTGGCTCACCGACGAACTCACTAACGACACTTTCCTCCGGGCCCATCGAGCCTTACCCACTCTCCAAAAGCACCGGGAGGCCAGCTTCTTATCTTTTTTATTCCGCACCGCCGCCAATTTGCTTTGTGACCATCACCGAGGCAAGCATCTACCCACTGTGACCCCCCAGGACGCTTCCTGGGACAACTGCCCAGCCCCCGCCGACTACCACCAGGCCCTGCCCTTTGACTGCCTGGAGACCCAGGAACGTGCTCAAATGCTCCGCCGGGCCCTCGATCAGCTCCCCCCCGATCAAGCCGCCCTGATTAGCCTCGCCCATTTCGACCAGCTCTCCGCCGAGCAGATTGCCCGTACTCTCTCCAAGCCCAGTGCCCAGGCCGTCCGTGCCGCCTTACACCGGGCCATGCAAAACCTCCACAAGGTACTTCTTCGCCAGGGATACTTCGTACCCGCAGCCGTTTAGCCCGCCCCGCTTGCCTTTATTTTTCGCTGTCATTCCCGCGCAGGCGGGCTTATCACCGCTTTGGCGGTAATCCATCTTGTCTTTTGTCGCCATAATACCCCGTGCTTGGGCACGGGGTTCTTTACTTGTTTGGGATTTTTTCAGATTTATCCGTCATACCCGCCCCACTTTTCCCGTCTTGCCTGATGAGACATGAACAAGAAAACCAAAAGGCAAATGTGAATCGGATTAAAAGGAAACCAAGCTTACTAATATGACTCATCTTCTCTCCTTCTCTCTACCAGGCTTATGACTGGCCCAATTGGCCATGAGCCTGGGAAAACAACCGAGCCGGACCTCAAACCCGACTCAGATCTGAACAGCTCACCTCTGAACACCAGTCAACACAATCATCTCTGATGGTCTCTACTGCTCTCTACCAGGCGTGTGGGG
>JAUXAG010000021.1 GCA_030614915.1 Actinomycetes bacterium
CCTTGAACGCTACAGAGTGGGAGCCGTCGGGGCAGAATGGGAAATCGCTTTTTGGCAGCGTTGGGTCATTGCCGGCCGGGCTTTGTTTTTCTATGTTTCCAAACTGCTTTGGCCCGTCAATCTGGTCTTCATTTATCCTCGTTGGAATCCGGCGGAGTTCTCTACGCTTGGTCTGCTTTGGCCCGCGGCTGCGGTTGCCCTGACCATCGTCTTGTGGTCTAGGCGAAAATCAATTGGACGAGCCCCGCTGGCAGCCTGGGCGGGGTTTGTCATTACCCTCTTTCCCGCCTTAGGCTTTTTTAATGTCTATCCTTTCCGCTATTCATTTGTGGCTGACCATTTCCAGTATTTGGCTTCGATCTTTTGCATCACTCTGTTCGTTGGTTTGGGACACGGCCTGTGTAAGCGTTTCTGTACCCAGCTATTCAAATTCTCAGTCTTTCCTGGTGCTCGAATTCTTTTGACCTCAATTGTTCTGCTTTTGCTGGGCTATCTCACCTACGCTCAGGCCCTTATGTACGAAGACGTTGAAAGTCTCTGGAAAACGACGATCCGCAGGAACCCTGGGGCATCGATGGCCTGGAACAACCTGGGGGTGCTGTATAGGACCAGGGGTGACTACGACCAAGCCATCCGCGCTTGCAACAAGGGCATCGAGTTGAATCCCGCAGATCCCAAGGCCTACGGCAACCGGGGCATGGCGTACAAGGGCAAAGGCGACTACGATCGGGCCATACGGGATTTCGACCAGGCCATCGCGTTGGATCCCGCAGATACCGAGGCCTACGGCAACCGGGGCGTTGTGTACTTGGCCAAGGGTGACTACGATCGAGCTATACGGGATTTCGACCAGGTCATCGCGTTGCATCCCGCAGATGCCAATGTCTACTACAACAGAGGCCTCGCCTACCGAGGCAAGGGTGACCTTGAGCAGGCCATCCGCGATTACAACGAGGCCATCGAGTTGAATCCCGCAGATGCCGAGGCCTACATCAACCGGGGCGTTGCGTACTTGGCCAAGGGTGACTACGATCGGGCCATAGGGGATTTCGACCGGGCCATCGCATTGGATCCCGCATATGCCAAGGCCTACAGCAACCGGGGCGTAGCGTACTTGGCCAAGGGTGACTACGACCAAGCCATCCGCGCTTGCAACAAGGCCATCGCGTTGGATCCCGCATATGCCAAGGCCTATAGCAACCGGGGTATGGCGTACAAGGGCAAAGGCGACTACGATCGAGCTATACGGGATTTCGACCAGGCCATCGTGCTGAATCCCGCAGATGCTCTGAGCCACAAGGCCATCGGCCAGGCGTTAATGGCGTTGGGCAGGGCCAAAGAGGCTACCAAGCACTACCGCCAGGCATTAGAGCTGCATGGCGACTGGCCGGAGTTACTAAATGACTTGGCCTGGATACTAGCTACGCACGAGGATCCTGAACTTCGTAATGGGGCTGAAGCTCTTCGCCTTGCAGAACGAGCCTGCCAACTGGAGAATTACAAAAATCCTGCAGTTCTGGATACTTTAGCGGCCGCGTACGCGGAAGCAGGCCAATTCGACCAGGCCGTCGAAACTGCCCAAAAGGCTGTCCGCTTAGCCTTGGCTGCGGGGCAGCAAGAATTGGCCAAGGATATTCGGAACCGGCTGAAATTGTACCAAGCCAAACGCCCTTATCGCGAGCCGCCCAGCTCAAAAGCTCTTAGCAGGCCGGAGTCGAAATAGAAAAACAGGAAATGTCGGTTCAATGAGTTGGTTGGTATAGAAAAGTGAATAACTTCATGTGAGGTAACAAGCGTGGAATATCGAAAACTAGGTAAAAGCGGTTTGAAAATTTCGGAAATCAGCTTCGGGGCATGGGGCATCAGCGGGGGTTGGGGGCAGCGCGACGATGACGAGTCCGTGCGAGCGTTGAACCGAGCCGTCGATATGGGTGTGAACTTCTTTGACACGGCAATGGTCTACGGCAACGGCCTGAGCGAGGAACTCATTCGGCGGGCGCTCAAGGGGCGCAACGAGCAGGTTTATGTAGCTACGAAAGTCAGCCCCAAAAACCGTATTTGGTCGCCGCCTACCGGGACGATTAATGAGGTGTTCCCTAAAGAGTATATCATCGAATGTACAGAAGCCAGCCTCAGGCGACTGGGCCTGGAATGCCTGGCTCTGCAGCAGTTGCACACCTGGACGGATCAATGGGCTGAAGCCGACGAATGGCAGAAGGCGGCAGAACAACTCAAGAAGCAAGGCAAGATTTTGGCCTTCGGTATATCGGTCGACAGCCACGCCCCCAACAGTTGCCTGGAGGTGATTAGTACAGGCCTGATCGACAGCGTGCAGGTGATATACAACATTTTCGACCAGAGCCCAGAGGCTGAACTTTTTCCCTTGGCCCAGGAACTGGCGGTGGGCATTATCGTCCGTTGCCCTTTGGACGAGGGTGGCCTGACGGGTAAGATCAGGCCGGAAACAGAATTCGCAGAAGACGATTGGCGCAGCAATTACTTCAAGGGAGATCGCAAAGAACAGACCTACCAGAGGGTTCGAGCGATAGAAGAATGGCTGGTGGGAGACGAGGTGGACAGCATAGTCTCCGGGGCGCTGCGATTCTGCCTCAGTCACGAGGCGGTAAGCACGGTGATTCCCGGAATGCGCAGTGTGGTACATGTGGAAGCGAATTGCGCCGTCTCGGAAAAAGGCCCCCTGCCGGCGGAGATGGTCTCGCGGCTAAAACAGCACGCCTGGGATCGTAATTTCTACGGAAAGGTTCCCTAACAGTTGAACTGGTGCTTCTGTCGTCAACTGTTGGTGACTAAGGTGTAACTGTTTGATTCCGAACAGGTTATGTTTGCGATTTGTGAGTGTTTGCCTCGCATTGTGGAATTGTGCAGGTAATAGCTCTTAATTTTAAATGATTTACCGCGGCACTACCGACAAAGAGGCGAATCTGTCAGCGTAATCGGCTTAGGAGGAGCCTGTCTTAGCCAACACTCGCGAGCCGAAGGCATCGCCACGGTCAGGCGGGCGCTGGAACTGGGCGTGGGCTATTTCGACACCTCGCCCTTCTACGTTGCATCAATCTTTCTTGCACGAAGATAGACCATCTGATATAGCTCTTGCCTGAGTTAGTGTCCAACCCGTCAAATCCAAGCCGTATCCACCCTAGAGCTTACGCTCTCCCCTTCTGGATCCTGTTTGTGTTGTCTGTGTTCGTTGCCGCTTCATCTCGTTTGATAACCGCCTCCGGCTCGACCCACTGGCCCGTCCGCAGCCAGCGCAGCGCCCGGCGGATGTCGTTGCCGACTAGGTACAGGCTGGGCACCACCAGCAAGGTCAGCATCGTAGCGAACATCAACCCAAAGACAATCGACACCGCCATGGGTTTTAGGACTTGGGCCTGGAGCGACCGCTCGAACAGCAGCGGCGTAATACCCGCCACCGTCGTCAACGTCGTCAAAATAATCGGCCGAAATCTTATCCTGGCCCCTTCCTCCACCGATTGATAAACTCCTCCGCCCGCTCGCACCCGCCGGTTCACCAAATCTACCAGTACCAGCGAGTCGTTGACCACAATCCCCGCCAACGCCACCATCCCGAACATGCTCAGCAGCGTAACCTCGAACCCCACAATCCAGTGCCCCACCACCGCCCCCACCAGTCCAAAGGGAATAGCCACCATAATGATCAGCGGCTGAAGGTAGCTGCGGAACAAAGCCGCCAATATCGTATAAATCCCCAGCAGAGCCATCGGAAACCAGATAAACAGGGCGCTGAGCGACTCGAAAATCTGTTGCCTCTGCCCCCACAGATCAATTTTTAGCTTCGGGAACTTCGCTCGCAGCTCTGCAAAGAACCCATCCTCGCGATTCAGCTCCTGGAGAATCTGTTCCGCATTGGCTGCTTCCTCATCCACGTCAGCCGAGACATTGATCACATTGTTTCGTTCTACCCGCCGCAGAGTGGTATATCCCCGCTTCATTTCCACTTCCGCCACCTCTGCAAACGGCACTTCCGCTCCCGTCGCCGTCCGCACCCGCATATTCTCCACGTCGCCAAGACTCCGCCGCTGCCACTCCGGATAGCGCACCATAACTTTGATCTCATCGCGTCCTCGCTGAATCTTCAAGCTCTCATTGCCGTAGAAGGCATCGCGAAGTTGCCACGCCAGGGTCTTCAGTTGAATCCCCAGATTCTCTGCCCCCATCTTTAGTCTAATTTTCATCTCCATCTTGCCCGGCAAAGCGTCGTCACGGATATCGCTTACCCCCTTGAACTTGGCCAACCGGGCCTTGAGCAGTTCCGCTGCCGGTTTGACATAATCAGTGCTAGGCCCCAGCATTCTAAATTCCAGAGCCTTGCCCCCAGGTCCGCCGTGAAAAGTCCCAAACTCCACACTGAGGGCATCGGGGATGTATCCGGTATTCTTTCGCCATAGTTGAGTAATCTGTTCGCTGGTCACCCCATTGGTTCGCCGTTCAGCCGGGGCCAGTTCTACGATTACCTCGCACACATGGCCCCCGCCATCGCTTGTTACCCCTTCCTGGCCGCCTGACCCGGTCATTTGGCCCAGCAGGGCGTAGGCGTGTCGAATCACCCGGCTACCTTCCTGGTCTTTGAGTGTTTCGTTGATCTTTAGAACTGCCATAGTCAGCTGCCGAGCCACTTGTGAAGTCCGTTCGAACGGTGTACCGCTCTGCAGCGTTACCTGAGCCCGCAGTGTATCGCTATCGAACTTAGGAAATCCGATTACCTGTATGTGCCCTCCCAGCATCGCTCCTACCATTATCACCAATACCCCCGCAGCCACAGCCAGCGTCACATAACGATTCCCGGTCGCTAGCCGAAAGATTCTCGTAAACGGTACTCCGATAAACCAACGCACCCCAGTATCTATCCGCCTGCGTATGCCCCTGGCAAACTGCTTGACAAAATTGATATTTGTCTCATCAAGCCCCGGTAATCTCCGTAGGCTGTGAGCCAAGTGAGGCGGCAGAATCAAAATGCATTCTACCAGCGAAAACGCTAGCGCCACAATAACCGTTATTGGAATAATCTCGATGAACGTCCCCATCAACCCTGGAATAAACATCAACGGCAGAAAGGCCACCCACGTCGTCGTCACCGCCGCCACCACCGGCATTAGCACACTACGCGTCCCTGTTACTGCTGCTGCCATCGGATGCTCACCAAACTCGATCTTTCTATAGACGTTCTCTCCCACTACAATCGCATCGTCCACGATCAAACCCAAAGTCATGATCAATGCGAACATGTTCATCATATTCAAGCTCTGCCCCGCCAGATTCATCACCAACAGCGTTCCTAAGATCGAAACCGGAATCCCCAGGGCAACCCAAAAAGACAGCCTCATCCCCAAAAATATCCACAAAATCACGAACACCAGCATCAGACCCTTGATCCCGTTACCCTTCAGCATATTCAAGCGATCCAGGATGAACTTGGACATATCCGACCAGGTCTCCAGCGTAATCCCCTCGGGCATTTCCGCTCTCTTGCGATCCACGTATTCGCGCACCGCGCTGGCAATTTTAATGCTGTCCTCATCTGCGGTCTTATAAACGCTCACCAGGGCCGCAGGCTGACCGTTGAATTGCCCCCCCACGTCCACATCCTCAAAGCCTTCACGCACGGTAGCCACATCCGACAGACGCACCACCGTGCCGTCCGGCTTGCTCAGCACTACGATATTCTCATATTCTTGGGCCGTATTCTTCTGCCCCACCACTCGAATACTCAGCTCCCCCCCGCTGGTCTTGATGCTCCCCGCCGGCAAATCGAAGCTGCTTTCGGCCACCACCTGAGCTACTTTCCCCAAAGTAAGCCCGTGCCTGCGCAGAGCTTCTTCCGAAACTTCCACCGTAATCTCGAAGTCCCGCACTCCCGAGACAATCACTTGCGAGATTTCCGGCAAATCGTTGATCTCATCCCGGATTTCTTGAGCGAGTTCTTTGAGAGTTCTTTCTTCAGCATTTCCTGCCACCGCCACGTGGATCACGTGTTGCCGCCTGGTTAACTCTACCACTGACGGATCTTCAGCATCTTCCGGAAAATCTATCTTCTCCACTTCGCTTTTAACATCATCCAGCACCTTGCGTACGTCGGCTTCGCTCTGTAGTTCCAGGACAACCGTGCCCATCCCCTCTCGGCTCTGAGAGCTGAGTTCTTTGACCCCTTCCATTCCTGCCAGACGATCTTCGATTTTCAGACAGATGCTCTGTTCGATATCATCCGGACTCGCTCCCGGATACGCTAGGGAAACCGTAACCATATTTATGCTGAATTCCGGAAATATCTCCCGCGGAAGCAAAAAACCTGCTGCTAGTCCACCGCCGAGGATCAAGATCATCAGCATATTGCTGGCCACGGGATTGCGCACCATTCTCTGGATCACGCTCATCTGTATTTTCCTACGGTTGGACCTGGGCAGCGGGTTTTAGCCTGGAAACCTTCTCTTTCGTCCTATTTTCAGACGCAGCATTTGGATTGGAGGTTATTGAGTCAACAGCTTCGACAGTCATACCGATGACCGGCTTGGCAATCGTGTTTATCACTACCCTATCCCCTCGACTAATGCCTGACCCCGGCAGAATTATGGCCTCTTCGCCGGCAAACCGACCCACCTTGACCGGCTCTTTGGCCAGTCGCCCATCAACCACCTTGTACACGCTGCCGTCCGGCAGAACAGCCTGCCGCGGAAGGATATAGACCTCGGCTAGCTTCTTGCCCAGAACTGTAACTTTACAGAACATATTGACCTCGAGCATCGGCTTGTCTTCATTTGACCGGCGCCCGTTCATATACGACGGTGATCGGCTGAGGGTATTATTAGATGTCCTTTTTAGCCTTGGGTTCTTCACCTGGGCCACTAGGCTGGCCGTGCGTGTCTTGGCCTCGAGCCCGGCTTCGATTCGATCGATCCGACCTCGCCAACTCACCGTTTGTCCATTACCCGGCCGCTGCCATTCGATGATTGCTTCTATATCTTCACCTGACTCGGTCTCATTCACTTCCTTGCTGGGCTCCAGCAGTTCCTTATCCATCCACTCCAAGTCGGTGTAGGCAATCGAGACAGGCACTTCCATGATATCCGTGCCGTAGATTTCTCCGCAGTTGGCCCCGGTCTGAACCTGTTCGCCGACTTCGATATTACAGCTTAGCACCCGCCCAGCGACTGGACTCTTCAGAATGCAGCGGGCTAAGTTCGTTTGGGCCTGTTTAAGCTCCACCTTCTTCGAAGCAATCTCCGCTTCCAGCTTGGCTCGATCCGGCCCAATTAAAGCTAACTTGTTAACCATATCTTGCAACCGTACTTCTTGACTTAGTAGCTCTTCTCTAGCTAAATCCAGTTCATTGTCGCTGGCTGCGTTGCGCTCCACTAGCCTGCTAACCTTCTTCACCTGGCTCCGGGCCAGCTCACGCCGTTCGGTCTCGATTTGCTGGGACTCCTCGAGGTTCTTCTCCTCTTGATTCAAACGCTCCAGCTGGGCGTTGAGCAGTTCGATGCTCTTTTCCACCCGTTCCACTGCCAACTTGTAGTCCGTCTCTTCGATACGACAGAGCACTTGGCCTTCGCTGACGTATTTGCCCGACAGAAAATTGGGGGCTTTTTCGACAATAATACCTGTAACCTGCGGCGTAATTTTCAGTTGAATCTTTGGACGGGCCGAACCGTAACCGATAATCTCTACTCGCTGATTCAGCCGTGGCTCTATCGGCGGGGCCACCACCCTGGGGACGACCTTGTGGGGTACTCGCTGGGCCGGCTGCCGACGCCAGGCGATCAGCCAGGTCCCGACAAGCACCGCCCCAGCCAAGAGTATTATCGGAAGCACGATATTCAAAACTATGCGAAGCTTCATTTTCTGTCAGCCTCAAAAATAGCCCCAACCCGCTTACGATTATAGCATCGTGCCCCCCAAATTGCACGTATCCTGCCTATCTGTTTTTCGGATGAAAGCTAGCCCCCCGCGAGTACATTTCTAAGCCACACTGCTTATCGGACCGGCTGGCGACAATGCTCTTTCAAGCCGATTGCCCCTTCCCAAATCCGCCTACCATCCGCAGATAATGGTCAAAAAATACAGAGCTCACCCAAACCCGCGGCCCTCCAGCCCAAGTCTCTACCCCGCGTCCTTACCCTTAGGCACTCTAACAAGACCTGACGTGAGCCGCGTTGCCAGACAAATCGGATGGATGCAAGGAAGAACGACGGCGGCATACCTGGATGGTATGCTTAGGAGTTCTGACGCAGCAGACGTCGATTTGGCTCGCAACCCGAAGGGGATGGGGTCCCCAATCGCGACTTACTGCGATTGGGGGTGCCCCGCCGTCCTTTTGCCCGCCGCCGGCGTCGCTCGTCGTCAATGATACTCGCTGCATCGTATCCTCCTCGCTTCTAGGCGGCAACCAAAAATCCAGGCGTCGCGGCCGCGTCAGGTGTTGTTAGAGTGCCTTATACTTCTTCCAGTATTTGGGCAAGAGTTCCTTGACCTTGGCTTCAAGCTCCTGGTTACTGATGGCCGTGAGCCGACCGTGCACTTCGTATTGATCCATAACCCAGCGGGCCAGTTTGTGGATCTTAATCTTGTTGATTCGCTCTTCGCCTTCCAGGCCGAAGAATTCGTTTATCCATACCACTACTCCGTCCGTACCGCTCTTGTCTGTGATGGCCACCTTGGGTGGGCGGCCCAGGAGTTTGGTCGTGTCAAAGATGTTGTAGATTCTCTCGTCCTGGCGGAGCCCACCGGCGTGGATTCCCGCCCGCGTAGTATTGAAGGCCTTGCCCACGAACGGATAGTTGTCCGGAATAGGCAAGCCGATCGAACGCAAATAATCAGCCAGTTCGGTAATAGCAGTCGTATCCACACCGCACAAATCACCTTTCAGGCCGATATACTCGATAACCGCTCCTTCCAGGGGCTGGTTCCCCGTCCGCTCGCCGAAGCCGAAAATCGAGGTGTTGGCCGCATCGCAGCCGTACAGCCAGGCTGTTGCAGCGTTAGTGTGTACCTTGTGAAAGTCGTTGTGTCCGTGCCACTCTAGCCGACTGCTGGGCACCCCGCATTCCTGGTTGAGCTTGTAAATCAGCTTGGCAATGCTTCGCGGCAGCTCAGCACCCGGGTAGGAAATACCGAAGCCCATCGTATCGCACAGGCGGATCTTTACCGACAGTTCCTCGGGCACCTGTCGGCTTCTCTCCATCAGCTCATCCACAAACGGCAGAACAAATCCCTCAATGTCTGCCCGGGTGATGTCTTCCAGATGGCAGCGCGGACGCACACCCGCTTCCAGGGCCGCATCGACTACTTCCAGGTACGTTGCCATGGCTTGCGAACGGTCCATCTTGGATTTCAAAAAGATATGATAGTCCGAGCAGCTGGTGAGCATACCCGTTTCCTTGAGTCCTGCCTCCTTGACCAGACGAAAATCACCCTTCACCGCCCGAATCCACCCGGTGCATTCGGGATAAGTGTGTCCCAGTGCTCGGCAGCGGTCCAGCGTCTCGCGGTCGTTTTTGGTGTATAGGAAAAACTCTGTCTGGCGTATCACCCCCTTGGGGCCGCTCAGCCGGGCCAAAAGGTCGTAGATTCTTACCATCTGTTCGATCGTATACGGAGGGCGAGCCTGCTGACCGTCGCGGAAAGTTGTGTCTGTTATGTGGATATCACGACTCTTGAGCGACTTGGGATCGAACTCGATCGGCTCACCGTCAATGTACTCTATGATTGGGCCGTCGAATTTGATCAGAGGTGGAAGGTCGTAATCAAACGTCTCGTCCAGCAAATTGGGTTCTGCCACCGCCACAAGGCGATGGTTCTTTTTCCTGTCAGCCATAAAACTCCCTTCGTACTTTACATGCCCTGCGGTTCTATGCATCCACTCCCTGCTCTTTGCATACCTTGGCAATGAACTCGATTGCTCCCCCGACCGTCTCCACCGCCAAAGCCCCGTCCTCATCCATTTCGATACCGAACTCCTCTTCGAACATGGCTACCAGTTCCACCGACTGGACGCTCTCAGCCCCCAGATCGACTGCGAAGTTGTCCGATGCCTTCATTGTCTTCGGGTCGATATTCAAAACCCGACCGGTTACAGCCTTGACCCGTTCTTCTACTGTTGCCATTATTCGTTCTCCTGATACCTAAAAGACTCCTTTAGCCTCTGCCGCCCTGATTCTGCAAATACAGTCTTCCGCTTCTGCGAACTGCTCTCTCGAACCATCCCTAATAAAAGAAGTTATAGCAGTTTGTGCATCTGGGCCACACGGGCCAGGCTCATTGCAGATCATGTGCTGCATACTCTTTTAGTCGTAACTTCCCCACAAGTCAAGACTTAAAACCCGCACCCACCCAGCCCGTCCGACAAATGCCCCTTTACCATCCCGAAAAGAAGGTTTCATCGGCAGGGCTTATCTTCACACACAACAGCCGTCGAGTAGAAGCTCTTTGGACCTGACGCTCTTGTGGTAGGTGTTTTTCACCGTAAGGAAAACCGAATTGATCCCCGCTTGGGCAAGACACCTCAACCAGATTGGATATTATTGTCGCAGGTGCCCTCGGCCATAGACCACATATTTATAGGTGGTCAAATCTGTCGCACCCATTGGGCCACGGGCATGCAGTTTGTCAGTGCTGATGCCCACCTCTGCTCCGAGCCCATAGACTCCGCCGTCGCTCAGTCGCGTCGAGGCATTAACCATTACCGAGGCCGAGTCAACCCGAGCGGCGAAATCCTCGGCCGCCTCGATGTTCTGCGTCACAATTGCGTCGGTATGGCCCGACCCATAGCGGTTGATGTGCTCGATGGCCTCATCGAGGCTGGAGACAATTTTGATACTCAGAATCATCGCCAGATACTCACTGGACCAGTCGTCTTCGCTGGCCACGCCCATCGAGTGGTACAACTTGCGGGTCCGCTCACAGCCGCGCAGTTCCACGCCGGCTTCAGCCAACTCGTCGCAGGCGCTGGGCAGGAACTCCTCCGCCACTTCCGCGTGCACCACTAGCGTCTCCGCTGCGTTGCACACCCCGGGCCGCTGAACCTTGGCGTTCATCACGATTTGATGGGCCATCTCCAGGTCTGCCCCCGCGTCCACGTACACATGGCAGATACCCTCGTAGTGTTTGATCACCGGGATATGGGAGTTTTCCACTACCGCTCTGATCAGTGATTTCCCCCCGCGAGGTATAACCACGTCGATCAGCCCTTCCTGCTTGAGCAGATTATTGACCAGTTCGTGCTCGCTATGCTCCACGAAGCCTACTGCGTCCTTTGGCAAGCCGGCCTCGTCCAAGGCCTGGCGGATTATCCGGGCAATAGCACCATTAGATGCCAGGGCTTCCTTTCCCCCCCGAAGTATCACCGCATTGGCGGATTTGAGGCACAAGGCCGCCGCATCCGAAGTCACGTTAGGCCGGGATTCATAGATTATTGCCACCACTCCCAGCGGCACACGCCGTTTATGAATTACCATACCGTCCGGCAGGGTCCAGCCGTCTATAATTTGGCCGACCGGGTCGATGCCCAGGGCAATCTGCTCGATACTCTCCGCCATTCTTCCTATGCGCCCCTCATCGAGCCTCAGTCGATCCAGCATCGCCTCACTCAGCCCGGCCTTTCTAGCCGCTGCCAGATCCTGACCGTTGGCCTTAATGATCTGCTCGGCCTGCGAACGCAGATTCCGGGCCATCCCCCCCAGAGCCTCCCTGCGCTGCTTGCCCGAGCTGCTTGCCAAGACTCCAGCCGCCTGCTTGGCCCGTTGGGCCAAATCCAGAATATAGTCATCTTCTACTGTCTTACTTATCTTATTCATCACTCCGTCGGCTTTCTTTCTAAACGAACCTTTACTGTCTTGGGCGCGCCGGAAATTTTGACTTCGTGGACATCATCGTCAAATTCGAACCTTACCGTGACTGGATAATAAGCGTCGGTAGCCTTGGCGTGTTGGGGGCCCAGATCGATGTAGGCCCGCACCTTTTCCTGCGTGGGCGTTTCTAGTTTAGCCAGCTCGCCAACCGGACCGACCACATTCACCATCACTACCTTGTCAGCCTCCTTCTCAAACTTCAAGTCATACTTGCCGATCATATCCACAGGCAGAACGGCATATAGCAGTAAAGGTCCCAGTTCAGCGCGGCTCTGTTCTCTCGGCTGCAGAATTACCGTGACCTTGGAGGGTTCTGGCCTGATCGGCAGATCTGCAAGTTCGCTCTGCACGGTTCCGGTCAGCTGCAGGTCGGGGGTGATTTCCTGCGGAATCTGCTCCAGCTCCACCAGCAATTCCTCCGGCAGGGCATCCTTTAGCCTCGACGGTACATCCACTGCGATTTCTGGCGGTTCGATAGAGGGCTCGAACCTGTGACTCCCGGCCGTATCCTTCAGAGCCAATTTAATTTTGTCTATATGTACCCATTTATCCAGCTCGACGGTAATATTCGCCGGCTCAGCCTCCACAACCGTAACTCCACGCTCCCGGAGCTCGTCACTGGCGTTCAGCAGGTCGATTACTGCAATCTTATCAGCAGTAGCCCAGTAGCTGTCCTTCGAAATGTAACTCACCAGTTGCAGTTGGCCGGCTTGCAGATCGGCTTGAAGTTCTTTCAGCCGGCTGCGCGTGCCTCTGAACTTCACCTTGGCTTCTATGCGCTTGCCGCCCGTGGCAGGATCAGGATCCGCAAGCGCTTCTTCGGAACCGTCATCGACCGACAGCAGTATCAGGGAGGAGTCCGCCTCCGTAGCCAGGACAAAGCTCAGAGGAATCTCCTGGATATCCAGCTGTGACTGGTCAGCCCAGACCCACAGCAGCCCGGTCAGCACCGCCACCGTCAGGAAAGTTCCGCCCATACTCAGGAGCTTTTTGACCTTTCCTCCGCCAGGGGCTCGTACAGCAATCCCCGCCCCTCTTGGCGGCTCAGGTCCTGATGGATTCGATGCCGATACCATATCCTTTTCATATCAGATTTTGCCCGGAATTGCCAAGCCCAGTCGAAGGTTTTTTTATCTCATCTCTACCTTGGCGGCCTTTTATGGTCTGTTTCTGGCTTTGTGTTTGACAGTTGCTCAGCGGTCCGCTAAGCTGAAAAAGCGGAAATACCGATGGTCCCAAATCCGTGGGAGAGTCATTTATCATGCCGGCTGTGCGGGTATTTCATAGCCTCTCTTTAGCCCTGCTGACAATATGCCTGCTGGCCGCCCCGGTCAGTGCCGCCGATCCCCTAATTACCCCCGCTGCCGAGCCACTCTCCCCTGAAAACAATCAGGAATTTGAGTTTCTTTGTGGGGTTCTTCGCAGCCCGGCCTACATTCTGGACCACCGGAGGACAGCAGCCCTTCTCCTGCTCGGACGTGGCTGGCCTGAAGGCATCGACGAGGTGCTCACCGTCCTGGAGAATAATGAGGACTCCCAGGGCCAGTTGGCTGTAGCCGAAGCCTTAGCCGAGGCCTTCCCCGAGCTCGGACTCCTGCGGAACCGCTTTCTTGAGCCTCTGATTGCTGCCCTCTCTGCCGAGGACGAAGACCTACGCCAGGCAGCCGCCTGGGCCGTAGCAAACTATAACCTCGAGGTTCTGCCCCAACTAAGCCGGATCATTCTTCAGCCGGACCTCGCCACCACCGAAACCACCCGATTGGCTGCCGTTGCTGCCGTCGAACGCATCAAGGACAAAAAATCCGCCCAAATCCTCATAGAGGCCCTCGACGATGAGAATCCCCAGCTTTCAGCTCGATGCCGTCAGGGCCTGCAGTACCTGACCAGCATTCGCTTCGGCGACGATAATGCTGCTTGGCGGCAATGGTGGCAACAGTACAAAGACAAAGAACTCGCTGAATGGCGGGAACTGTTTATAGCGGCTCTGATGAACCAGAACCGCGAACTGCAAAAGAGAGCCGAGCTATTAGCAGAGCAGCTTCGAAGCCAGATTGAAGTCCGCTGGGAAAACGCCCAGGACAAGGCCCAACTCCTCGAGAAGTTCCTCGATAATCCCTTGGAAGACGTCCGTCTGCAGGCCTTGTTTTTGGCCAAGAGGGACCTTGCCCCTGGGGCCTTTCCAGAGGAATTACGAGGCAATATTCGTGAGCTTCTCGCCGACCCTTTCCCTCCCGTGCGGGTCTTGGCTGCTGAGTTGCTCCGTGACCTCCGCGACAAGCAATCCGCAAAGATTCTTCTCGAGCAATTACCTCAGGAAACCGACCCAGGGGTCCGTGCCAGTTTTGCTGACGCTTTGGGCTATATAGGCGGCGCCGAAGCAGTCCAGCCTCTAATCGAGCTGCTGGCAGACCCTGACCCTCTGGTAGTTGGAAAGGCCGCTTCGGCTCTGGGGAACCTGGCTTCTGCTGAGGACGTTGGCCCTCTAAAGGCCTCTATTGTGCAGGCCTTACTTGACCAATATAAAGAGACCGCCCCAACAACCAATGGGGCCGATGCCAGGCTTCGCAGCGATATCCTTTCAGCCATGGTTCAAGTCGGCTCGTCCTCCTTCCGTCCGCTTTTCCTCCAGGCTCTGAATGACAGCTCGGCTCTTAGCCGCATCGCTGCCCTCGAAGGCTTACAAAGCCTTTCCCCTGATAATAGCAGGAAGGAAACCCTCGCCGCTATTCGTTCTTTGCTCGTTGACCATGACCGCGGCGTGCGTCTCGAAGTTCTTCGAGCCCTCGAATATTTCGCCGATCTTGGAGCGTTGGAAGCTCTTGAAAAAAGGCTTGCCCCCAACGTTGAACTCGATGACGATGAGCGGGATGCGGTCTGGCGCGTAATTATAAATTTGCTTGCCAAGGCCGGTTTGGACATCCTCAACAAATGGGAACGGAAAGCTGTTGTCGTTGACGATCCTGAGCGGCACGAACAGGTTCTTGGAATTCTGGAGGTCAAATTAGCCGAGGCCCGGACCAACCCAGTCCGGTTGATCGAAGTCCGCGAAAAGCTCGGTGATCGCTTTGAAACTTTGAAAAGCTGGGAAGCTGCCGCTATGAAGTACCGCTTGGCCTATGATCAGGCCAAGACTATCCCCGCCCCAAGTATTTTGGACACTCGTGACAGATTGGCTTTGAAGCTGCTCAAGGCCCTGTTGAATCAGGGCGATTTTGACCAGGCCGTAGAGCACCTTGGTGCCATTGCTGTCGCTCCGTCGCTCCTGGAAGAGGACGCCCTCAACCTGGCTCTGGACTATCTCCAGACGCGCCTCGATCTGCCTGTTGCTTCCAAGAATATTGCTGCTGCCCTGGAGCTGATATCAGTCTTGGAAAATGCTCATCTTCCCGGCCTGAGCCGGCCGCCTTTATCCGACAGACTGGACCAACTGAAGACCAAAACCCTCAATCTCCGCCAGAGCAGCAACAAAGAGCCGGGTGTGCCATGACTGAAAAGCCTTATTATTTGGGAATTGACTTAGGCGCCACCTCGGTCAAAACAGGCGTTGTCTCCCCCGAAAAGGACCTCAAAGCCACTTTTGTGATAGATACCGCCGGCAAGGACGCCAAGGAGGTTCTGGAGGCAATTCTCGCCTCTGTCCGCCAGGCTGTGGCCAAGGCCGGTATGACTGTAGCCGATATTGCGGCTGTGGGGGTCGCCTCGCCGGGACCCCTCGATCTGGAGGCGGGCATAATATGCGATTCTCCCAATATCCACGGCTGGCGCAATATTCCCTTGTCTAAGCTCTTGAACGAAGAGCTCGGCCTTCCCGCCATCCTCGAAAACGATGCCAATGCCGCAGCTCTCGGTGAATACCATCATCAAGCCGACCCCCGGATCAGGGTCTTGGCCATGTACACTCTCGGCACTGGTATCGGCGGGGGAATTGTCATAGATGGCAAAGCTCTGCACGGGGCCCAGGGCAATGCAGCGGAATTGGGCCACATTATCGTTGAGCCTGATGGCCGGCAGTGCGCCTGTGGCCAACGCGGCTGCGCCGAGGCCTATGCCTCAGCCAACAGCACTGCCGCACGGGCTGCTCAAGCTCTTCAACAGGGATGCGAATCTTCTCTCAGTCAAGTTCTCCGGGCCGAAGGTGCCCTCACAGCCAAGGATGTTGCCGACCATGCCCGTCAGGGTGATGCCCTTGCTGTCAAGATCCTCGATCAGTCAGCCTATTATTTGGCCTTGTTGAGTGTAGACGTTTGGCACGTAGTAGACCCGCAAATAATCGTCCTGGGCGGTGGAATGGCCCAGGCCGGAGATATCCTGCTTAATCCAGTCCGCAAGCATTTCCAGCAGCTCTGCTGGAAGCTGGAGGGTGCCGGGGGTGTCCAGATCGTCCTGGCCAAGCTGGGCAACCAGGCTGGGATGATTGGAGCTGCCAGCGCCGCTGCCCTGGCCTTTGGTCGCTAACAGCGTTTTTTCGCTTGCCTTTGTGCACTGCACCATCGTAGTATGGCACCGGCAAGTTGCCCATCATGTCAAGTTTGAGAAGGAAGCTATGCAGGAAGCGAAAACCAGGCTTATTTACGATTTTCAGTCTCATTTCTACGACCAGCTCGCCTCGCGTACCTTGGCTCGTCGGCAGCGCGCTGCCATAAAGCGCATGCATATTCAGCCCGGCCAACGAGTCTTGGATATAGGTATTGGAACTGGGCTGTCTCTTGATGCTTACCCTGACTATTGCCATGTCGTGGGTCTGGACCTTTCGGAAAGAATGTTGGCCAAGGCTAGGCGAAAGCTGGCCAGCCTTGACTTGCACAATGTCGACTTGCTTTGTGCCGACGCCATGTTCTGCAACTTCGCCCCGCAGAGCTTCGATCACATCCTGCTCAGTCACGTAATCAGCGTGGTCTCCGACCCAGTGCAATTAATTCGTTTGGCATATTACCTTGGCAAGCCCGGTTGCCGCATTGTAATCATAAATCACTTCCGTTCGGCAAATCGGATGATCGGCCTGATCGAGACGCTGATCTGCCCCTTGTGTGTGCACTTGGGCTGGCGTTCGGATTTGTCACTGCAGGAATTGATCAAAGCCACCGGTCTACACATCGACTATCGCTACAAAATCGAGTCCGTCGATTTGTGGCAGACCGTATTCGCCCGCATACCGGATTCCGTCGATCACTCGCCTCTCCAGCGCAGCGCCTGACTCGATTCCCCGAAGCTGAATCCGCAGGGTCGTTCATTCATGTCCCCGCCCACGAGGCCCCGGTCGTTAAGGTCCGTCTGGTCCACCGG
Organism: Actinomycetes bacterium; assembly: GCA_030614915.1. Classification (GTDB taxonomy): domain Bacteria; phylum Planctomycetota; class Phycisphaerae; order JAACET01; family JAACET01; genus JAACET01. The sequence continues at coordinate 17,166 of JAUXAG010000021.1, forward strand.
GAAGATGCGGCAATTCTTCGCTCGCTTCTCGTGGATTCGGCAGCGGGTGCTCCCGTCGGCCAACTCTTCCAGCTCAGGGCAAACGTAAAGCAGTCTACAGCAAGCCCCGCAACGCAGACATTCTCCCCGGCGCAGGTTTATCTTTGATTCCACGTAACCTAGGCGAAAATGGCCAAGATAGAACCGGCGGATCTTCCCCCAGGCCAGCCGTAATTTCGCGCCCAGCCCAGACCCGGTCCCGGCCAAAAGCATGTTCCTCAGATGCCCCATCTTCTGGTTTCTTGGCAGTGCTTTCAGTCAGTCAACTTCTCAGCTGGCCTCGAGCCTCTGCCCTGTAGGCTAATCTTTTTCCTCCGACCGAGCTCCGCGGCTGTCGTGTTCGATAATCCACTCGGCGATGACCCTGCCCATGCCTTCAGCCAGTTCCTCCGGCCCTTTGCGGAAGGATGATTTCGCCCGGCTGTCGCAACTGGCTATCCCCAGTACATCTCCGCTAGCCGCATCGATCAGTTTGACCCGGCAGACTGCTTGTTCCATGGGACTGGCTATTTTATCTGTAGTCGTGCCCGGGTCATAGTTAATCAGCCTGCCCGTGATCCGCAGTACTTTGCTGCCCTGGCGCCTCAGGTAAGTCTTCTGGATGATTTCCTCGCTAATCTTCGCCGGCAGTACCGCCATGAACGCCTCATTACCTAGGCCTTGGCTGTCATCCGAGAAAGGCTCCACCACCACCGCATCGTAGTCAGCCAGATTCGCCGTCACCGACTGGATCGGCCTTGCCCGACCGGTGGCTCCCGTAGCTCCGGAGTAACCTTCCCGAATCGCCCGTCCAATACAGCCGGCACTACAAGCCATAATCAACAGACCCAACAAATATAAGTTCTTTTTCATACTAGCCTCCTTTGCACAGTAAAGCTCTTACCCACAGAACGGCTGGAAATCTACTTTTCTCCTTGCCTTTTTACAGTCACCAACCACTTATACAAGGATTATTTCGTATTTGGTGGACTTTTTAAGCCTATATTTTGTCTAATTGCAGCATGGCCCTTGGCCCCGCGGGCCTTGCTTCGACCGAACTTGCTACTGATCTGCTCCACCAAATCAGCCGCCTTCGGCAGATGGTCCAGCTTGTAGTACAGGCACTTATCGCTGTGTGAGCGAAAAAGAAAATAGCTCACCAGCCCTATGCTTTCCCGCCACTGCTGGATCTCGGAGACATTCGCTGGCGGGCGATAATTGGCCCTCCTGGCCCAGTCCACAATTTCCCCGATCTGTCTTTCGACCTCACCCAGTCTGACGGCCTCACCCGGCTCGACCGTCCCCCCATTTACCCGCCAGGGCCGGACCTGATGCCGATCTTGCCCCGGGGCAATGATTAGATATTCAAATCGCCGCAAGCTCCCAGCCCAGCCGAAATCTTCCTCCTCCAATTTGCCTATTCTTTTTATGAGCTTCTTGTTCTTCGCAGCCGATTCGAAGTCCAGTTTGGCCGCCGCCCGGTTCATCTGCTCCTCCAATCGACGCCGCTGGCCAAGTCGCTCCTCTGGCTCAGCCAGCTTGATCGCCTCCAGCAGAAGTTCCCGGTACTCGCTGGCGGATACTCGGCCCAAGCAGGCCCCGCAGCACTTACCCATTTGGGCGTAGGCACAAGCCTGGGCCGCTTTCTCCGTGTTTGTCTGTTGCAAAATCTCGTAATCGCGGCACAGACCATACATGTCGCTAGCCAGATCGACGAAGTATTTGGCCGCCTTGCCATTGACGAACGGGCCTATATATTCATCCGGACCAGGTGGGCCGATTTTGCGGGCAGTTAGTAATCGTCCAAAAGGCTCCGACAAGCAAATCCTGATCCACCAGGCGTCCGACCAACCCAGCATCTCGCCATAGCTGCTCGGATAGATTGCCCTGGCCAACTGGTGAAACTGCCAGTAGCTCACGAAGCTCGAATCGGCCTGTGTCCAACTCACCCCTTTGGTAATCTCGGCCAGTTCTGTTCGACGACTCAGAGTTTCACTTTCAGATCGAGCGAGTTTCCTTCGCACCGACGCCCGCACTGACCCGCTTGTGGCCAACAGAATTGCTTCACGTTTGGCCCCACACAGCAAATAAACCCCCGCCCGGGCCGGCAGCGCCAGAGTCCATTGCTGGAGTTCTTGATCAGCCGGCACTTCTATGGAACCGTCGAAATCCATGAGACTTGCTGAATATACTGCTTTGTTTGCTTGGGCAAAACCTTCCCCAAGCTCCTGTCTATGAGGGATTGGGCAAACGCATCCCCGTGATCTTACCCTCGAAAACCAGTATGGAGTCTACATAGGCCTGACAGTTGCTGATCACGTGGCGACTCGATAGGGTTTCCAACTCGCCCGTGAGAATCAGCGTGCAGGGCGGTACTACCTGCTTACGGAATCTAACCCTGTCCAAACGGGCAAAACCAATGAACGGACAGTCTTCGTATATGCTCATTGCCAGATAGCATGTCATCTGCGCCGCGGCTTCGGCTATCAGTACGCCGGGCATAATAGGCCGCCCCGGCAAGTGCCCCCGGGCCCAGAAATCGTTATCCCGCACATCCTTGTATGCCGCAATTCTTCGCTTCTCATGATCGATGTATAGGATTCCTGAAAGCATTTCAAATTCGTAACGATGGGGAATCACTTTGCGGATGTCTTTAATGGTGGCTACAACCTTGTTAGTATCAATCGCTTTTAAGTCAATTATCGGTTTACCAGCCATCTCTAAAGGCTCCGAATGAAATTTGACAAACTTGCTCCGGTAAAGCAAGGCTCGGATATCCTGTGCTTAAGATATCTGCCGGGAGCTCCCCCGTCAAGCTCAGAGGCAAAACCCAACCCGGCCGACCCAGGCCCTCCACCCAGCCGGACCGATACACCCTTAGTTGTCCCATCTTCGAAACTCTCGTATTTACTTCTAAGGTTGACCGGCATCTTTGAAGTGGCGGGCAGTTCTAGCTAAAATCTCGTCGAGCGACCTCCGAGGCCGATAGTCGATGAGTTTTCTGATCTTTTCCAGGCTGGGTCGGCGGCGCAACAAATCCTCAAAACCCACTCCATATGCCTGCTCATAGCTCATTCGCCGGATCCGTGACTTGCTGCCCGTGACCGTGATTACTTTTTTGGCAAGTTGATTTATACTCACTTCCTCGTCGCTGCCCAGATTGAATACCTGCCCGATGGCCTGCCCTTCCGCCGGCAGTTTCAGCAAGGCTTCCACCACGTCGGCCACGTCCACAAAGCAGCGGGTCTGTCGCCCCGAGCCGTAGACGCAGAGGTCTTCCCCATCGAGTGCCGCCTGGACGAAGCGCGGTATGACCATCCCGTATCTACCTGTTTGCCGGGGGCCCACGGTGTTGAACAATCGCACGATAATTACTGGCAGACGCTGTTGCCGATGGTAAGCCAGGGCCAAGTGTTCGTTGACGATTTTGCTGGCCGCATACGACCAACGACTCAGCGAAGTCGGTCCTAGCCTTGTATCGTCATCCTCGTGAAAAGGCACAGCTTTACCTTTGCCGTATACCTCGCTGGAAGAAGTTAGCAATACGCACCGCCCGAACTGCGCCGCCGCGGAGAGAATCGCTTCGCTGGTCTGCAGATTAGTCTGGATGGTCTTGACCGGCTCGCTTACGATTAGTTCCACCCCCACAGCTGCAGCCAAGTGATAGATTAGATTGCATTGCTCGGCCAGTTCGTCCACCAGGGCCTGATTCGCTGCTGATCCTTGGATGAATTGAAATCCACCTTTCTCCATCAAGTGACCGATGTTCTCCAGCCGACCTGTGGACAGGTCGTCAAGGGCCACGACGTCATCGCCTCGTTCAAGCAGGGCCTCGCAAAGATGCGAACCGATGAATCCGGCTCCGCCTGTTACCAGTGCCTTCACACCTTGGTCTCCTCTAGTTGCCTGGAGTTGTTTCGCACGTATTAGCTGCGGTCGTTGCTCGACTCAGCCGCACCGGCAGGGCGAAATTCCGGTACCGCCTCTTGCAACGCCCGCAAGATTTGCCCGTTAGACGCCCTGAGCACAGCGGCCTGGAGCTTCTTCATAGTACTTCTTAATTCCTCGGGGTCCCAGGGACGGCATTGCCAAACGAAAATCTTCTCGTGCTTAGTCCGAACCATGTCTTCGCCCTTGGTCGACAATTCTTCGAAGAGCTTTTCGCCCGGACGGATACCGGTGAAAGTAATATCAATGTCCACTCCGGGCCGTAGCCCTGACAACTTGATAAGTTCCGTGGCCAGATCAATGATTTTGACCGGCTCGCCCATATCCAGCACGAATATCTCCGCCCCTTGGCCCATGGCTGCCGCCTGCAGAACCAGCTGTGACGCTTCCGGGATGGTCATGAAGTAGCGTGTCATTCGTTCGTCGGTAACTGTCACCGGACCACCGTTGCGGATCTGTTCCCGGAAAATCGGAACCACCGACCCGTTTGAGCCCAGCACGTTACCGAAACGCACCGTCTCGAACTTCGTAGCCGACCGTGTCCCCAACTCCTGAATAACCATCTCCGCGACCCGTTTACTTGCCCCCATGACGCTGGTGGGATTAACCGCCTTGTCTGTGGAGATCATAACAAAGGCCTGGCATCCGGATTTCACGGCTGCTTCAGCAATGGTGCGCGTGCCGAATACATTATTCTTGATTGCTTCGCCGGGATTGTTCTCCATTAGGGGCACATGCTTGTGAGCGGCCGCGTGGAAGACCACGTCTGGTTTCTCACGTTGGAAAATATCACCCACCCGATTATCATCGCACACGTCGCAGATGTAACTAAACCATGGGGCCTCGGGGAAAAGCTCCTTGATCTCCGACTCCACATGAAAGAGAGGGTTTTCGGCCTGTTCCATAGCTACGATACGCGACGGCAAGAAACGTAGGACCTGGCGGCAGATTTCCGAACCGATGCTCCCTCCGGCCCCGGTAACCAGCACAACACGACCGGTGAGGAATTTACCGATAGCCTCGGCATCCAGAGACACCGGTTCTCGCCCCAGCAGGTCGTCGATGTCCACATCGCGGATCTGCGAGATCGTGATTTTGCCGTCGATCAGATCGCTCATCGCCGGAATCGTGCGGAAACGCAGCTTCGTGGCCTGGCATTGTTCGATAATCCACCGCATTTGCCTCCGGTCCGCCCCGGGCATGGCGATCAGTAGCTCTTCAACCATGTACCGCTGGCAGATTGTCGCCAGACGCGATAGCGGCCCCAGCACCGCTGCGCCATGGATGAGTAGATGCATCTTGGTTGGATCATCATCAACGAACCCGACTACGTCGTATTGTTCCACCGGCGTTCGGCGGATCTGGCGCAGCACAGTTTCGCCGGCGCTGCCAGCCCCGACGATCAGCAACCGTTTGAGCCCTTCTTTAGCGATTGGCCGCCATTCTTCGTAATAGAATCGCACCAGAATGCGTACCCCGCTGACCATCCCGATGGTTAGCATCAAATCCAGCAGAAATATGGATCTCGGCCAGCCTCTCAACAGCGGCCTGTGCAGCACATACGAACCGAAAAGGCGCATGGTGTATACGAACATAAAAAGCAGGGCCGTGCTCACCCAGGTGGCCTTGAGGGCCGCGAACAGATCGCGCATTCCCACGTATCGCCACCATCCGCGGTACAAACCGTAGTGGTGGAAAACGAAAAACTTCATCGCCACAACAAACCAGAATATCGGGAAGAAATGCTGCCCCCACCAGTCTGGTCTGCCCATATCCGGATCAGGATTCCAGGAAAAATCGAACCGCAACAAGAAAGCCCCGAACAGGCTGAGGAAAAAGATCCCCAGATGCACTACCCGGATGAATATCCAGCGCAACGCGACTATCCCCTGCCGCTTGGGCTCCGGCAGAGGAGCACTACTTTCTTGGTTTGGTTCTGTTGGAGGCATAGATTTCTTAGGGGCTTTAGTTATCGGACGTAGGGCTTGGAGCCGTCACAGGTTGTGTATATCGGCCTCATCGACAAAGTCGTTTGCTCCAAATCCTTACTTGTCTTCAGCAGCCGCACCGCCGCTGACATAGATGCTGGCCATCTGGCGAACGAGCGGATCGCTGTCCGTTTCGGCTACGCGTCGGAGTATTTCACGCCAGCTCTGGCCCCGGTTTCCGGCTGCTCTGACACCCATTAATCGTACGAACCAATGCGGATCGCGGATTTGGTCTGCCAGGGCCTTACTGAGTTGCCCATCGAGTCTGACAAACTGCAGGGCCTCTCCCAACCAGGCTCTGACCCGCCAATCGGCATCCTGGGCTGTTTCAACCAAGGCCGCGGTTATTTGTTCCTCATTGACCGCCCGGGGCTTTTTGGCCTCCGCAATTGCCTGTGGATGCTGACTATTGGCTAGTAGATCGCCCAGCAGCACTGTGGTGTGGATTTTACTGCGTACCGAACCTTCTTCGAGCACCCGGTACAATCGTTCCATCGCTTCCCGGCTGGGGCGGAAGCCATAATGCACCAGCACCGCCTCTTTACTGGCTTGCCCTGCCAGTGAAGGAAAATACTCGTCTTGGCCCACAACCTGAGGATCCAGAATGCATGATATCCTGATGGTTACTGTTTCCTGCGGGCACTGACGCAGGAGTTTCCGCAGCTCACCGCGATCCAGCCGCACCGTGGTGCTCAGGCCTTGACCTGGATTCATACGCCGTTTCTTGTATAGCGAGACGAAGTCGTGTTTCAGCTCCCTTTGTAAGCCACCACTGAGTCGGACAGACATAACGACCCGCGGGTTAAGCATCATGCCCGGCCCCATGGCTATGACCATCGAGCCCATGTTGCTCAGCGAAATGTGCAGCATCACCGGCTCACGATAGTCATAGTCTGGTTTACTCGGCAGAATTTTCAGAAACAGGTAATCCTCCGGATGGCGGTAGAAGTCCCGCAACTCCGCTGCGTTGCCTAGTTCCATGCCTATTGTTTGTCGATATGAATCAACATATGCGTTCATGTCGATGTTGACGTCTTGCGTCCGGGCCAGTTCGCGCAGGGCCAAACCCACCCAGCCGCCGGGGTGCAGGCTAAAGGCCGCTTGCACGGCCCGCATAATTTCTTCTTCCTTCTCTTCGGTGCCCTCCTCCGCCAACATCGCCCGGATCATGCCCAGACGGGCCCAGGCTTCATTTTCAGTCAGCGGCTCCAACTGGGTTCGAGCTGCGCCTATTTGTCCATCGCCAAGCAGAGCCAAACCCATGCAAAGTTGGGCCCGACTGTTCTCCGCATCCAGCTCCATCGCCTTATTAGACAACTCCATGGCTTTATCTTTGTCTGGCTTGTCTTGCAGATAAAACCAGGCCGCCTGACTCACCGCCGTCAAATCCGACGGGTTCTGTTGGACCTGTTCCAATAACAGTTCTTCAGTGGCGGATAATTGAGTCTCAGCGTCTTCCTTTTGCCCCCTGCCTGCCTTCGCCCGCGAGAGCCAGATTCGTATGTCCACCCGCTCGGGATGTTGCTTGACCAGGCGATCCAGAATTAGTAATGCCTTATCGTAATCTTGGCTGAGTACGTAACTTGACCCCAAATCCAGTAGTACATCAGCCGTGATTTCCGATCCGCTGGCACCGGCCAAGTGTACCCCCAAGGCGTATTTGTACCACTTCTGCGCTTCTAAATGTAAGCCGATCTCATCCAGAGTATTGGCGAAGTCCCATATCACTTGCACCCGCAGGGGGTTGATCCGCACCATCTGAGTCAGCAACCTCAGTCGTTGGAAGATATTGCCCTCGACCTCCGGGTGCTCGAGCATTTTTTGCCGGGCAGCCAAGTTATAGGCATCGGCCGTGATGGCTTGATTGACTAGGGCCCAAGCACGCTCTTCTTCGGCAGCCTCAAAGCTCAATCTGGCCAGCTCTTGGAAAATCACCCCTTTGACGCCGTCCGGAACCCCTGCCCGTATTGCCAGACTAGAAAGGTACTCCTGACGTTGTTCGCTCGTTTGTAGGGCCTCCAGATTCAAGGAGATTGCTTTGGCCAAGGCAACCTCATCTTCTGGTGCCAGGGCTATGTAATTGCCCAGTGCTTTGGCAGCCCCCCAACCGTCGCCCAGGGCTTCTAAACTTTCCGCCAGCAGGATAATGGCATCGGGGTTGGATTCATCTAACCGTCTGGCAGCTTCCAGCATAGTGCTTACAGCTCGAAGGTCAGCATCTTGGCTGCGAGCATCGCACTGGGCCAAATCAGTGAGCATGGCCGACAGTACCGCTTCTGGACCGTCTGCCTGCAACTGCTGGCCGATACATAGACTTGATTTCGGTCCCAGGCAGATCATTACCAGCATAGTCACAACGGGCTTGAAAAATTTCATAAGACATCTCCGCTTTTTCTCCAGCCAAACGGGGCCGCCAGTTTGGCTCGTTTTTGTTATCCAGTTCATCGGCTCGGAATTATACCTGGCCACTAACGTTCTTGCAAGCCTGTGTTTCACCAGTGCTTATCGCCTGTGCCACCGGTCCAAAGGCTGGCTGCCCAGCTAACAATTCTTTTGCAGGACAATATAGACTAGCCTTTCGCCACAGCCAATCTCGCCGGGCTGATTGGCCCGCAAAATGAGCCGCCAGTGCCAAAGACGCGTGGGCCAGTCCCGCCTGCTCTGTCGGTAGTAATCCCGCCAGGGCCACCTTATTAGGCAGATCGGCCATTACCGTATCGCTCCGTCCGACCCGGATGCCGTAGCTTATCTCCGCCTGCAGTACGCCCAATCGCTCGCTAATGTTCAAGGCCGTCCTGCTGAGCACTGATAACGATTCGTAGGCCCCAACCAGGTTATTCATGGCCAGGCTGCACTCAGCCCGTATCGCCTCCGACAGGATACGTATTCTATTGCTGTTTTTACGAGCCCAGTTCCGCACCAGTTCGCAGAATTGCCACGCCGCCGGCCATTGTCTTTGTTTCTGAAGGATCACAGCCAGATTGTGACAGGCCATCAGGAGCACAGGTTTGTATATGCATAAACCTCGGCAGACCCCTGAGAGGATCTCCCGGGCCTGGGACAGTTGTCCCGCCGCGATTAATTGGCTGGCCCTGGTGGTTAAGTTGGCTTTTCGTCTGGCTTGGATGCTCAGGCCTATCCAGACGACGCACACGGCTATAAGCACGCTGGTTCCCGTGGTACCATCGTTGGAGTCTGAGGCCCTGACCAGGCCGTAAAACAAAGCGCACAGCAGTCCGCCGCGCACCGCACGCGTCAGTCGGATGCTGTTGTATGCCCGACGTATAAGTTGTTCGGCCTGTTGGTCGCTGATCATGGAACCTTTTATGCTGCCTAGCCCTCAGTAATACCCCCTGTTATATCTCCTTTATTACTAATATCGTACAACACCTAATTTTTAATTAAGAGAATATCAAAAGAATTGACTAAAAAAACTCCCAGCCTCTGAAAAAAGAAACAGCTTAATAATATTGCGGAACCTCTATATGAAGGAGAATACCAATAGAATTTATATCTTCAACAAAAATAGTTTCTGAATCTAGTTCGAATGCAATTTGTGGTAGAATCTTCTGGGTATCTTGACGACATTCTTCAAGTTGAACAAATATATCCCAATTATATAACCAATATGTAATTTTAACCTCTTTATTTTTCTTGTATATTTCGAAAAGAGTTTTTACCTGGTTTTCTAAAGCATAAGACATTTCTAAGGTAAAAGATTGACCATCTTCTTTATTTGCAAAGCAATTCCAGTCTATTATTATTACTCGATTAGTAAAAATTTGTTCAACATAAGATTCTGGATAATTGATTATATCAGAAAGTTCAATTGTATCGGTCTTGGAAAAAAAATTGGCGGCAAAATAAATACATACACCTATAGTTATCATTATGCAAATAAAAATAAAATAGGTTTTCATTTTCATCTCTTATATAAAGGTTATTGTTCTTCTATTCGACATTTGCCTTTATTGTTCCTCTATTGTTTTCATCCATTTCTTGAAATTTGCTAATCGTTGTACCGTGTGTTCTGGCGCCTAGCCCTCAGTGGTTCCCGGCAGTGGCGGAGCACTCGGATAGCTCTCCTCCAGCTCGGCTAATTCCGGAAACTTTTCCACTAGTATGTCTGGCCCCAGTAGCATGGTCGCTTGCTGCCAGAGCACTTCTGCATTGCTGCCACCGGCCTCTGGACTATTACCGGGCGATTCATCGCTGGATGCAGACATCTCCTGATGTCTGTACGCCAGGCCTAGAAGGGCATAAACATACGCCGCTTTGCTACTCATTCCTGTCCGAGCCAGCTCGCATTTGTTTGAGCTTTCTGTCAGGGCATCGGAGTAGTGACCGGTCTTGATCTGCTGGTACAACCGCCCCAGCAGTACCAGCGATTTCAGACTCCGGCTTTCCACACTTACCTCCAGCCGACGGATGATAGTATCTGCATCGGCTAGTTGGTCCAATTTCAATAGAACAATTGCCTTTCCAACCAGCGCCAGGCTGCCCAATAGGCCATGCGGCTGTTCCCGGGCGATGGCTTCGTATATTTCTGTGGCCCCTTTCAGCTGTCCAGTGTGTTCGGCTACCCCTGCCAACTCCAGTAAGCCTTGGTAGCGGATCTGGGCCAGGGCCACCGGCTTGCCAAGCAACCGACGCAGCGGCTCAATAGCCTGCGACCATTTCTCCTGCAGGCAAAGGTCCGACACCTGTTGGGAACATTTGGCCAAAACTTTTCGCCGCGTAACACTCCTGATTACCGATATCCCCAGACCGACGAGAATGACCAAGCTCAGCAACATGCGAATCAATTGGCCCTGCTCGGTTTCCGGGGAAATAAGCAGGCTCCAGATCAGCAGTATAAAGCCGATCAGAATGAACGTGCCGATCTTAGTCAGCCTACGGCGTGGGCGGCTGCTGGCAATCAAATCAGTAAAGTCTACCTCAGCCATATGACGCTCTTATATCTGCCTTTTTGGCTTTAGTCAATACCGCCGCTTGTGGCCTTGGTTTGCCGCTTCCAACCCGTTGCCAGGCCGGCACCATGGAACCTCCGTTCTTGCCTTCGGGGATATCCTCTATTGACGCTGGCCCGGTTTACCTGCTAAAATCCCCGCTTGACCAAGGTGAGCAGGCTGCCGGCTCGACCATTGTCTGACATCTTGGTTTCGTCTCAGCGATGTAGGTACTACGCTGGTCCGCGTCGTTTTGTTCCCTGTGATTAGGAAACACCAAATGGCAAATTCGGATATCGAAAAGAAAGTACTGAATCAGCAGGTTGCCTCCGTGAGCAAAGTCGCGGTCGCCTATTCCGGCGGCTTGGATTCATCCTTGGCTATAGAGCTCCTGCGCCGGGTGTACAAGGCCGAGAAAATCGTGCCTATTACTATCGACGTTGGCCAGGGCCAGGAGGAAATTGACCTCGGCAATGCCAAGGCTAAGCAATTAGGTATCCAGCCCATCATCATTGACGCCAAGGAGGAATTCAGCACCCAGTGGCTCACCAAGGCCATTCAGGCCAACTCCGATTACAACGGCTATCCGGTCAGCACTTCTATGACCCGCCAGCTGGTGGCTCGCATCGTAGCCCTGGAAGCTCGCAAGCAAGGCTGCGACGCTGTCCTCGAAGGTTCCACTGGCAAAGGTAATGACCAGTACCGCATGCATAATGTATTCAAGTTTTTCGCTCCCGAGCTTACCATCCTTGTGCCCGTACGCGATTTTGACCTGACCCGCTCGCAGGAGGAGGAGCTTTGTCGCCTTTGGGGCGTTCCGGTTACCGAAGGCATAACTGGCGGTGACGACAAGACTCTCTGGTGCCGTTCGATTGCCTCCGGCGCCATCGACCTCGACCAGGTCCTCCCCGACGACATCTGGATGTGGTATGTTCCGCCAGCCAAAGCCCAGGACAAGTCCGAGTCAGTAACCTTGGATTTTGTCGAAGGCTTGCCCGTCAAGCTCAACGGCAAGGACTTGCCTCTGGATGATCTGGTGGCCGAGCTTAATCTCATAGCCGGACGCAGCGGCCTGGGCCTTATTGACATGTTTGAGGACGGTATTATGTCTCTCAAGAGTCGGGAAATCTACGAAGCCCCGGCCGCGGAGGTGATCCTCAAACTCCATCGCGACCTCGAGGCCCAGTGCCTGACCAAGGAGGAGATTCATTTCAAAAATATCGTTGAGGACCGCTGGGCCTACATGACTTACCACGGCGAATGGTATCATCCGCTCAAGAATGCTTTGGACGCTTTCATCTTGGCTACTCAGAACGTGGTCAACGGCCGGATCACCGCCTCGCTCTACAAGGGCAATATCGAAATTACCAAGCGGGTCTCCGATTCCTCGCTGTTTAGCCGGGAAATCCGCTCCATAAAAGCCAGCGGGTTCGACCAGCGTTGGTCCGCGAATGCCGCCAAAATCCGCGGTTTGCCCTTCGAGATTTTGGCCAAACGCAGCGCGGCCATGAAAAAAAGTTAACCGGTACCCTAGTAACCGGTGAATAGGCATTTGGTTCCCGTGTCTCTACCAAGGCAAAAGGTGTATTATGGCCAGACTTTGGGATAAGGGCTACAAGGTTGACCGTGAGCTGCATCGCTTTACGGTGGGTGACGACTATCTCTTGGACTTGGCCCTGGTGGAGCCGGACTGTATCGCCTCAGCCGCTCATGCCCGGATGTTGGCCAAAATCGGCATCCTGAAACCCGACCAGGCCGATAAGTTGGTGGCCGAGTTGGCTGCCATTATCGATGACGCACAAGCGGGCAAGTTTACTATCACTCCCGAACAGGAAGATTGCCACACGGCCATTGAGAACCGTTTGACCGAAAAGCTCGGCGACTTGGGAAAACGCATTCACACCGCCCGCTCGCGGAACGACCAGGTTACTGCTGCTTTACGGATTTACGGCAAGGTTCGGCTGTTTGAGCTCATGCAAAACACCCTTGAGTTAGCCACCATCCTGCTCAATTTTGCCGATGAACACCGCAACGTTCCCATGGTCGGCCGTACCCACATGCAGCGGGCCATGCCGTCCAGCCTGGCTCTCTGGGCCGCCGCCTATATGGAAAGTCTGCTTGATGACGTCGAACTGCTGCTCTGTGCCTTCAAGCTAAACGATCAATGCCCTCTCGGCTCAGCCGCCAGCTATGGCGTGCCTCTGCCCATCGATCGCCAATACACCTCTGATTTGCTCGGCTTCGCCCGCTTGACCAACAACGTGCTTTATGCCAACAATTCCCGGGGCAAAATCGAGTCAGTCATTCTTTCTGCCGCCGCCCAGGTCTGCACGGATCTCTCGCGTTTGGCTCAGGACCTGATTATCTTTTCCATGCCTGAATTTGGATATTTCACCATCCCCCAGGAGCTCTGCACCGGCTCGAGTATCATGCCCCAGAAACGCAATCCTTGTGGCCTGGAGTTGCTCCGTGCCAAGGCCTCCACCGTTACTGCTGCTTTGGCCGAGATGCTCAACATTATGACCGGTCTGCCGGCCGGCTACAACCGTGACCTGCAGCAGACCAAAGGGCCGTTCATGCGTGGCCTTAATACAACCATCGGCTGTGTTCGGGTAACCAAATTGACCATTGCTAAGCTCAAGGTCAACGAGTCGGCTCTACTGGACGGTTTTGACCCGAGTGTTTTCGCCACCGATGCCGCCTTAGAGCTCGTAGCTAAGGGTACGCCATTCCGCGACGCTTACCGACAGATTGCCAAGGATTTGAATAAGCTCGCCGACCGCGACCCTGCCGCTGCCATTTCTGCCCGCACTCACGTCGGCTCGACGGGCAACCTCAACCTAAAGCAATCCGACCTGCGAATCGTCGAGGCTCACAAGTTCTTGACTGATTCTTCTCAGACCTTCCACAAAGCCGTCGAGAAGCTCTTCGGTCCCGACCTGGCCCCTCATTCCCCCCAGCATATTTAGCCCCCGGTTTTACCGGGGGTTAGCACATTATCCCCCCTGTTTTACTGTCATCTTTTACGTTAGGGAAGAGCCGCCTCGGCCTGATCGCTCGTTGTATTGCGCCGTCAGCTCTAGCAGCGCCTTATATGCCGGCTTGGGTGAATAGTTGGCGTTCAGCAGTCCTGAATACGGCAAATTATGGGGATGGGCATCAGCCAGGTCTGTCCAGCATATGGATTCCACGAATGGTTTGGAGATCGCGATATGCACAAACTTCCGCAGCCATTCAGTTTGCAGCTCCTCGTCCCAGGGGCGGTGCCAATAACCGCCGCTCTTGGCCGTCAAGGACCCCCCCCAGGCATCACGCGGATCGGCCTTGCTACTTGAAGGCACTTCTACTCCGGTTATGTGCAGCGGCTTGCCCAGCGAGGCAAACTCGTCCAACAGCGACGAAATCTGGAAAAAGTCCCGCATGAACAGTCCCCCCTGGCCGATCCCGAAGTATAGCCTTACTCCCAGGGCATCGAAGTTCACTCCCCCCTGTACAGCCATATCCGCAAACATTGCCGCCGGAACCGTCTGAACATCCTTGGCCCGATACTCTCCCCACGGTTCGATCAGTTCTATGATCGCATTGCAGCGTGGCATCAGGCGCTTGGTCGCCAGGGCTGCCACTCGGGTCAGCTCGATTAATTGCTCCAAGGAAAACTTGAAGGGATTCTCAGAGTTTAGCCCGCTAGCTACGTCCCAGGCCGCCACCTGATCACCATAACGGCTCACGGTTCGCTGAACGTGTTCGTACATCAAATCGCGGAGACCCTCGAAGTCATTCTCCCAAAGGTAAACCCAGTCGGGAAGGTGCCGGGCCGAAAGACTGATCAGCGGGCCGCATCGTACCGGCAAATGCTGCTCAGCTAACCAACTGATCCATTTGTCGGTCTGTTCCCAATTGAACTCACGCTCTCTGGCTTCCACATCCCGCCAGTAGATCGGCAGGTAAAAATGGCCGAACCCTTCCAGCAGCCGTTCCTTGTAAAGCTTGTTGGTACAGGCCGGATTAATTCCACTGGCTATCCATGTAGAGTGAATTGTTCCAGCCTGTACTCTGTGGTCCAATAGCACGGTAGCGCAGAAATCGGCCCATCGATCGGAAACATCCACCGATTTGGCCACTGATTCATCTGCCAGTTTGGCGGCCTTGGCCTGATTATCCGTGCTCATAGCTTCCAAAAACAGGTTTGTCGCCTCATCCGTCTGTTCAGCCAGTTTCTCGATACCGTCATAGTCAAACAGACCCCAGTCCTCGCGTTTTTGAAGTACTCGCATCAGTCGCGACCGGGCCAGTTCCAGATTCAGATTATAAGGCTCGTCCCGTTCCTCCAGACGCGTGGTGTTCATCATGAACTGTCCTATGCCCTCTACCGGCCAAAGTAGGGTCAGCCCTGCCAATCCCGGGCTGTGTTTACTGCATTGCAGTAGATTATCACTATAAACGATCTCTGCCGGAGCAGGTATGTCGTCTTGCCCGAAAAGGTACGCCCCACGCAGCAACAGCCTCTTGGGACGTCGGCCTTTGATGTACACCTTAAAGTTGAGCATCGCGTCTCGCTTCCCGTTTATTCCAAAGCATAAGCCGCTGTCTTTTTGTCCAGCATGTGTTTTTCCAGACGCACGTACACCGGCAGGCCGTCCTCACCTACTTCTACGTCCACTTGCCCGCGAATCAAGGGCCCTGCATATTGCCTGAAAGCCTCGGTGATAAAATTCCCCTCTTGATTGATGAACTCAGCCGGCACTTTTTTCTCGCCGTTGGCTACCGCGGACAAGTCCGCCAATCCCGTGGTGCACTCATAACCGTCACCGTTTTCCTTTCTCACCAGGGTTATCATCTTACACCAGACCCCGGACATGGCTGCTTGCACAGCAGCCCGCCCGCACATCGCCGCCTCCTCAGCGTCAGTAGCCGAGGCAAAGTGCATGGCATTGCGCTGGGCCGTGCCGAGTTTGATATATCGGCACTTGAAACCCGCCTCCTGCTCCACCACATTTTTGAGCATTTCCGCTACCCCCCCCAACTGAATATGCCCAAACGAATCCTTGGCGAAGTCTCCCGTCTGCGTAGTAACGTAGTTGCCGTTTTTATCCTTTAGTCCCTCGCCCACTATGATGAACGCTCGGCCCAGCTTGGACTGCACGGACTTCACGTCAGCCACAAATTGTTCCAGGCTGAACGCAGCTTCCGGTAAATAGATCAGATGCGGGGCATCTTCATCGCACCGCCTGGCCAACCCCGTAGCCGCTGCGATCCAGCCGGTATTGCGCCCCATTACCTCCAGCACCGTACAGGTATCCGTGGTGTAAAGGGCTTCGGTATCTCGCCCAGCCTCCATTGCCACCGTAGCCACATATTTGGCCACCGAGCCGTATCCCGGGCAATGGTCCGTGTATGCCAGATCGTTATCGATGGTCTTGGGTATACCCACAGCCACCAGTTCGTAACCCGTCTCCGCAGCCAGCTTAGCTGTCTTGTCCGCCGTATCCATCGAGTCGTTGCCGCCGGCGTAGAAGAAGTAGTGGATATTGTGAGCCTTGAAGACCTCCAGGATGCGTTCATAGTCCGCCTGGCTGCTCTGGAGCTCTTTGAGCTTATACCGGCAAGAGCCTAGCGCCGCCGACGGCGTGCAGTGCAGCCCCCTGATATGCTTGCTCGGCTCTTTACCTAGATCGAATAGCTCCTCCAGCAGCACTCCGCGAATCCCATTCAAAGCCGCGTATACCCCGCTGATCTCCGAATGCTTCATCGCTTCTTCAGCAGCCCCGGCCACGCTGGCATTGATCACCGCCGTCGGCCCTCCCGATTGAGCAATCAGACAATTTCCTTTCGCTACCGACATCGCCTTGCTAACCTCCGATCAATCCTGCTAAAACTCGGCAAAAAACCTCCCACGCTTTCAAATCCCCAAGGCACACCCTGGACAGCGTCCTGCATTTTCCCTGCTATTATAGCTACTAAAGCAACCGACTCAAGCCTAATCCATCTGAAACACTCGCTGCTTCCCGCAATGCCTCATCCGTTCCAATCACGCTCAAAAGTGGTGGATTATGTCTGCTCCTCCGCTTACAATACTCCAACCACGGATTGATATCTTCTGTAGGAGGCGTTTGTGGACCCGAGCAAGATATATACCCATCAACTGGACAACGGCTTTGTTTTGGTGGCCGAACACATGGAGGCCGTCTCCTCAGCCTCCTTTACCTTTCTACTGCCCGCTGGCGCCAAGCACGACCCTGCTGACGGCCTGGGATCGGCCGCCGTCCTGCTCGACTGGGTCTTCCGCGGAGCCGGAAACCTAGATTCCCGCCAGCTCGACAGTCTTCTCGACGGCCTGGGCTTGCACCGCGAAAGTTCCGTGGCCATCGAGTACACCGTCCTCGCTGGAGCCCTCTTGGGCGACAACCTACATCAGGCCCTCGATGCCTATGCTGGCATCATCCGCCGCCCCCACCTGCCCGCCGAGCGCTTCGACCCTTCCCGTCAGCTTGTCCTCCAGCAGTTGGCCAGCCAGGACGATGATCCCCGCAGCAAGCTCATGGTCGGGCTTCGCAAACGCCACTTCCCCGAGCCTCTCGGCCGAAACCCCCTCGGCGTTCACGACCAATTATCTGTCTTGCAGGGCTCCACGGTTGCCGATCTTCACCAAAAGTCCTATCTTCCCGACCGAACCATTCTGGCCGTGGCCGGCAGCTTCGATTGGCCCAAGCTTCGCGAAAAAGTCTCTTCTCTTTTTACCGACTGGTCGGGCCAACCTGCCCCCGAGCCTGAACTCGGCTCAGCCGGCCCCAAGACTGACCACCTCAGTCAGCAAACTGCTCAAACGCAGATCGGCATTGCCTATGATTCGGTGCCGCCAACTCATCCGGGCTATTACCGGGCCTGCCTGGCCGTAGCCGTCCTTTCCGGAGGAATGAGCGGACGGCTCTTCACCGAGGTCCGCGAGAAGCGAGGCTTGTGTTATCACGTTGCCGCCAGGCACCACGTCCTCAAGGGCCGCGGCACGGTGCTCTGTTATGCCGGCACCGCCGATGACCGAGCTCAGCAGACCCTCGACGTTACCCTCGCCGAGCTCAAGCGTCTGCCCGAAGGTATCACCCAGGCCGAGCTCGACCGGGCCAAGATCGGCCTCAAGGCCAGCCTTATCATGCAGGGCGAATCCACCACCGCGCGCTCGGCTTCTGCCGCCGCTGATTATTATCATCTTGCCCGGGTTCGCTCTCTTGATGAGATCAGCGACGCCATCGATGCCGTCCGCGTTTCCGACCTGCTCGATCATCTGCAGCAGTTCCCTCCGACTGATTTTACCATCCTCACCTTGGGCAGCAAAAAACTGGAGGTCCCATGCTGAAGTTTCACCAGGCCAAGCTGGACAATGGCCTGCATATCGTCGCTGAATCCTCCGATACCGCCCGCTCCGTGGCCTTCGGCTTCTTCATCCGCACCGGCGGCCGAGACGAACTCGGCCCGGAGATTGGCCTGAGCCATTTTCTCGAGCATATGATGTTCAAGGGTACCGACCGCCGCAGTGCCCACGACGTCAACCGTGAGTTTGACGAAATGGGCGCCAAGTACAATGCCTTCACCTCCAACGAGAATACCGTGTACTACGGAAACGTTCTGCCGGAGTTCTTGCCTCGCCTGGCCGACCTTTTAGCAGACATGATGCGACCTTCCTTGCGGCAGGAAGATTTCGACATGGAGAAAAAGGTCATCCTGGAGGAGATGGCCATGTACGAGGATTTGCCGCAGCACGATTTGGCCGACAAGGCCCTCAAAACCCATTTCGGCGAGCACGGCCTGGGCAACCCGGTCATTGGTACCAAGCAGAGCATCACCGGCCTAACCTCCGCCCAGATGCGCGACTATTTCAGCAGACGTTACGCCGCCGGCAATATGCTCGCCGTAGCTGCCGGGGCCTTGGATTTTGGCCAATTCGTCGATTTGATTTCCGAACGCTGCAGCCAATGGGATAAGGTTTCTGCCCAGCGAGACCTTACGCCAGCCAAACCCTCTCTGGGCACTCAGACTTTCCAGAAGACCACCCTGACTCGCCAGCACTTGCTTCTTATCTCCCCTGCTCCCAGCGCCCAGGACCAGGATCGGTTTGCCGCAGCCATATTAGCCAATGCCGTCGGCGACGAGACCGGCAGCCGATATTTCTGGGCCCTGGTCGAGCCCGCCTTGGCCGATGTTGCTTGTTGCGCTTATCAACCGCTCGACGGTGCCGGAATGTTCATGAGCTATTTCTGCTGCGATCCGG
Source organism: Actinomycetes bacterium (assembly GCA_030614915.1). Classification (GTDB taxonomy): domain Bacteria; phylum Planctomycetota; class Phycisphaerae; order JAACET01; family JAACET01; genus JAACET01. Next base: position 36,332 of record JAUXAG010000021.1, read on the forward strand.
ACCAGGCCGAGAAGGTCGTAAAGATAGCCCGCGCAGAGCTAACCCGCTTCACTCAGGACGGCATTACTCCCGATGAGCTTGCCCGTTCAGCCAACAAGACTGCCTCAGCCCTTACCCTCAGCTCGGAGGTCCCCATGGGCCGCTTCGTTTCTCTTGGAATGAATTGGCAGTATCTGCAACAGTATCGCAGCTTAGCTGCGGATTTGGATTCCATTCGCGCCGTAACCGCCGAGCAGGTCAATCGATTAGCTCGCGAACTCACTATCGACCGCACCACCACTGTCGCCCTCGGCCCCCTGGAAAAAGTTGTCTAGTCAGCTAGCTCTGTCATAGCTCAATTTGTGTCTGTCATTCCTGCAAAAGCAGGAATCCAGTATTGTTGGCGGCTCAAGTAAATAGCTGAACATCTTGAGGAAGCGATGACTTCATCCGACGCTCCAACACACGCCACACGCAAAAGCAGGCTACTAAAGATAGTATTGGGCCTTTTCCTGGCTGTACTGATCTGCATTGTTGTTTTCCGCTTGACCAAGACAATCTTTCAGCCTGCATCGAAGCCCTTTAGCTACACACGCTTGTCCCAGCCCGTGGTGAAACTGCCGTTCCGGCTGGTAAACGGCCTGCCCGTAGTGGAAGTAATGATCAATCAGCGCGGGCCATACAGACTTGTGTTAGATACTGGCTCAAGCAACGTCCATATTTGTCCCTGTTTGGTCAAGAAACTGAGCTTACCTGAAATGGACACTAAAACCACCTTGCATGATGCCGCGGGAAACACTCGTGAGTATTCGCTTGTTCGAGTGGATTCACTACGTGTAGGCCAGGCGGAATTCCTGCGTTTCGCAGCCGTTATCGATCCTATCGGTCATAGATTGTTGAGTACAAACGATACACAGGTGGATGGAATAATCGGATATCACTGTTTCCGGGAATTACTGCTAACCCTGGATTTTCCGAATCAACAGCTCATCTTGCAAAGAGGTACTCTGCCGGAACCGGACGGACACGATGTTTTTGGGCTGTCCCTTGGTAAGGCAGGACCAGAGCTAGTGGTGTCTGTTGGGCGAACGGAGGTGGAACTGTTGATTGATTCTGGAAGCCAGAACTGTGTGAACTCGTCCGAGCCGATTGCCAAGACCTTTTCTTTTCATGCAGCTCCATTTGAAAGGCGCCACGCCACTGACAGCGGCGTGGTTTCTACCTACCAGGCAAGGGTAAAAGGCAAGCTGGTTTTCGGCCGGCATATAGTGATTGATCCGATCATCGGTTGGGACGCCGGGACAAAGGGTAGAAACCTGCTGGGTATGAAGATACTGAAGCATTTCGTAGTTACACTAGATCAGACCAGCGGTTCGGTCCGCTTTTCACGCAACGACGATGACCCAATCCGAATCCCGCCTGTACGTGGCATCGGACTGATCATTGGGGTGAAAAAGGGCACGGCGGCCATAGAGTTTATCAACCCAAACACGCCGGCCGCTCAACTGGGCCTCAAAATTGGTGATCAAGTATTGACGGTCAACGGACAGCCTTTTTCCGAGTTCAATAACAGTAGCTTTTCTACTCTATTCGAAGAGACCGATGCTGTCCGGTTGGAGCTGATGCGGGGCAAGAAGGGATTTGCTGTGGACGTCCCGGTGGTCAACCTGATCGAGTAAATCCAAAGCACGCATAATCGGGATTCTGGACCTCCCCGCGGATTCGGCTTGGCCTGAATTGCGAATTTCGCAATCCCCTTCCGCTCTTAACCTTTCCCCTCAAGCCTCAGGCCTCAAGTCTCAGGCCTGCATTCTCAGCAGCACCTTGATACTGTCTGGCTCGGCGGCAAATTTCAAGGCTTCGTCAATCCGCTCCAGTGGGAAAGTCCGACTAATCAATCCGGATATGTCGATTTCACCGCTGCTCAAGGCTTCGATTGCATCACTGAAGGTACCACAACGGGAACCGATCAGGCGGACCTCGTTAATCACCAACGGCGACAAATCGCACTCGACGGGAGCGGCAATGGTGGTTTTCAATATGATCGTACCTCTCGGACGCACCATCTTGACCGCCAACTTCAAACCCGTCGGCGAGCCGGTGCAGTCTACCACCAGGTCGTAGTCGTTCCGCCCGACCACCTCATCGACCAGGCTTACTCGGATCCCCTTTTTATCTGCCACCAATAGCTTATGGCGGTGCTTGCCTACCAGCAGGACCGATCGGTTATCCCTAGCCAACACCTGACAGGCCAACAGCCCCAGCCGCCCGTCACCCAGCACAGCTATCTTCCACCGCTTATCTATGGAGACCTGCTTGACGATCTGCAATGCCGCAGCCAACGGCTCCACGAAAACCGCCTGTTCATCTGTGAGCTTCTCGTCAAGTACATGTAGGTTATCCTGCGGCAAAACCAGGTATTCGGCAAAGGCCCCGTCCCGACCGGCAATGCCCAGCACCGTGCGATTCCGGCAATGGTTGCTCAGGCCCGACGAGCACATATCGCATTGTCCGCAAACGCAATTGATTTGCCCCACCACTCGCCTGTCCGCCAGGCTCGCTTCGGAGGTCCGCACCACTTGCCCAACGAACTCATGTCCCCCTACCCCCTCGAACTTCATATACCCCTTCAATATCTCCAAGTCCGTTGCGCAGATGCCGGCCTGCAAAACCTTAATCAGGGCCTCGCCCTTAGCCGGGACCGGAACAGGATAATCCCGGACCAGCTTGAGCTTGCCTTCCCGGAAGACCGCTGCCTTCATTCGCTTGGCTTCGCCGGAAACTGATTTGGCACTCATCTTACTCTTTTTACTCTCTTCTGCATCACTCGGCCGGTTTAGCTAAAATCTTGACCGAGGCAAACGGGTCGCCGTTTTCATCCAACCAACTTTGCCAGGCCCGACTAGTCTGGAACGAAGCACCCGTAAGTTTTTCCAACGACTGCTGGGCCTCAAAGACGATGCTG
>JAUXAG010000028.1 GCA_030614915.1 Actinomycetes bacterium
CCTCGGGCGCAGCCTGTAATATCTTATCGTGAAGTTCGTCGAGCAGGGAAAAGTCATATGGGCCGGGTTGATCCCACGCGATTCGCAATCGGTATGTGAAACTAAAAAGTCTGACGCCCTGTTCGTACATCGAGCGAAGCGACTTCAAGTACGGAAGATATTCGCGAACATTAAAAGTGTACATTAAACCAAAAAACGGCCTGTCGCCGGCCACCATACTTTGAACGCCGTCGACAAGTTCAATATGAACGCCCGTCTTGCGTATAACGTCCGGGGAAGGCACAGAAAAATCATTTGTCGATTCGATACCCATACTTACAACTCCAGTTAATTGAAAAAGAAATCACTTGAATATTCTAATTGCCATACAGTTTAGCTTTGCCGTCTCACCTGAGCTCCAGGATCTGGTGGATGACGCGCTGGTTGGCCCGGCGGTAGTCTGCCGGCGAGCTGGCGTTCAGGGCCTTATCGACCGCCCATCGCATAGTCGCCTGGGCCTGATCCGCAGCCAAATCGTCGCCTCGCTTGCGGGCGTCGTCAATTGCCTTTTGGAGCACAGCGAGGCGGTCGCGGTCTTCACGCCCTTCACGCCAGGCCTCCCAGCTCGGCGAGGGAATAGCTCCGGCCGTGCCAGGATATACCACCACATAGTACATTCCGACGCTGTTCGGACGATGGTCCCACGGATTCCCGTAGGGGCTGTTGTACGAGTAAAACGAGCAGCCGTCCAATTGCTGCTCCCAGGCGTGCCAGGGCATCCGGCGGAACCAGGTCCAGCTCTTGGCCGGGTTGGCCGAATCCTGGGTGAAGTGGTTATAGAAAGTTACTCTGCCCGGCCCACTCTTGAGAATCCGCATGGTCTCGGGCCGAGTCAGGTTCAACTCGTGAACCGCCCAGTAGTCGATGACCGGCAGGAATCGCTTTGCCTGCTGGGGGGTGACGTCGATAGGGTCGACCCAAATCATGACACCACCTTTGATCTCCTTGCCTACCTTGTGGACATTAAACCAGTGATCGTCCAGAGGTGGCTCGTCGAAAAACTGCGTGCTGAAGTGTTTTTCATCGAAGCCCAACTTCTCGGCCACCTTGCGAGCCTTGGCGATGCCTTCGGCAATGACCTTGCGGTATTCTGCGCTGTCGTAATCCTTGCGGGACCGAGCAAAGTCCCAGTCGACTCCGCGGGAGAAGCCCGAGACAAAACCCAGTTGTTTGACCAGATTGCGATATTGCAGGGCCACCTCGGTGTGATAGAGGCAATTGTTCCCATGTGCTGCGATGTCACGCAGGTAGGCCGCCTTGGCATCGAAGCCTGCCGGCGCTGCCGTAGGCCCGCCCCAAACATACGTCCAGAATTCCGGATCGCGTGGAATACGGATTGGATGGACGGTGAGCTTTACATCGATGTTCTGGTCCACTCCATCTCCGCTCAGGGCGATCGTGCTGTTATAGCTGCCGGCAGGCATGTCGTGGGTGTCCACGGTGATCCACAGTCCGGCAGTGTGGTACGGGGCCAGGCCAACAGCCCGGCGGCGCAGCAGCGGCAAAGGTTGCCAGCCATAGCGGCCTGTATTCAGGAAGCCCACCACTCGGACCTCCGGGGCCGGATACGAGAGGCCCTGGGCGTCTTTGAGCGGCCCGGCAGAGATACTGAGCCTTAGCGGCTGGTTCACCATCGACGTCAGCCGTACCAGCGCCGGCTCAAGTTCGTCCTGGCAGGCCTCGATGGCCACCTGTGTGGACAACTCTCCACCGGTGGGCCAGTCGTGGATGCCAAAACTTATCCAGGGCTCCTCGGCTGGCCAGACTAGAAGTTTTTCGCCTCGGCCGATTTTTTTGGCCCGCTCCTGGAGGATGTCCAGGGAGGGCAGCTGTGTCCGGCCGACAGGTTCATAGTTCAGGTCGGAGGTCAGATAGACGGCATCAATGATGCGGTCACCGGCTAGGCCTTCGTCCGCTGGCTTCTCGATCTCGATAATCAGCGGCAAGGCCTTGAGCGTAACGTCCATCGGATCCCAAAGGACGCGCGCCTGGTATTGGCCGGCCTCATTTATGTTGTCCCCCAGAGTGGCCTGGGCAACAGCCTTCCCGGCCTGCAAGATGCGGACAACGAGGGGTGCTGCGATTTGGCGCCACTGCACTCGTCGGATCCAGAGGCGGTGCGGTCCAGCCTTGGCCGGAGTCACCGTCGGACTGACGATCGACCAGCGGAAGGCGCATACGCGGTTGGGCCCGGCCATGCAGAAGGCTGCGGGATGAAACACCGGCCAGGCTGGGGCCCGGCGGGTCCACTCGGTATCTACGAGCGTGCCGATGAAGGCGAAGTCCTCCGCTTCCCAGAACCAGTGCGTGCCCCTGGCTGGTCGCTGCTGCCGCTTAGCCAGGTCCGCCCGTACGTCCACCACGTTGAGCAGCGGATGAAAGGCGTGGGTTTTGCTGAAGACGTTGTCCTGAACCACTGTGGCTGGGACTGAGGTCGTCTCTCCGCTGGCCGGACAGCCCCAAGAACACATAGCCGCGAAAACTAACAGAAAAACAGTAAACGAGATGTGCTTGAACTGGTTCATCAATTTATACCTCCGAAATATGGGATCACCTTTCAACATTCGCACAACCTGGTCTTTCATTCGTCGACTCTGCTCATATAGTATCAGCCGGGCCTTGGCATTCCTAGGGCAATTCGTTAGGGAACTTCCTGCCGATTCGATTGAGCAATCGAAGTGTCATTCTATCCCATAAGGCTCCTTGAACCAGCCACAAATCCCATTCACCTGATCGGGCATTACTGCTTTATCCGGGCCCGAATAATACTTTCCCCGAAGCTTTGTCGTGAGAAACAGATAAATGGGCCGGCATCTCTCGTGCACGTCATCTCTGCCGAAGAGCCTATCAAATTTGACCCTCCCAAGAGCCGTTGTCGTTCTGGGTCCACAACTGACGAATCTTCCCAACCGTCTCTTCGTCGAGCGGACCTTTCTGAAGGACTTTGATATTCTGCCGTATGTGGTCGGGGTTCTTACTACCAGTGATGCAAACGCTCACTCCTTCTTGCCATGCTGTGAAGCGCAGGGCCAATTCCAACCAGTCACCATCGAAGCCCAATGTTTGTGGTGTAAAATTCATTTCCTTCAAGCGCTTTGCATACGGCTCGCCATACTGGGCGTAAGATTCGCTGTAGCCGTTCAAATCTCGCCAGCAGGTGTTGGCCAGAGGCCGTTTGGCCACGACTCCCAGGCCCGTTTGTTTGGCCTGTGGAAGATAATCATCAATTGCCCGCTGGTCAAAGATGTTAACGGAGGTTTCCAGCACGTCAAAAATGTTCATGCCAATAGCCTTGAGGGCAGGTTTATTGTCGCCGCTGTAACCGATGAAGTGAGTCTTCCCTGAATCACGGCACTTACAGACAGCATCTATAATATCGTCATTTTCTAATATCTCCATAGGGCAGGAATGTAGAAGAAGAATATCAACATAGTCGGTCTTCAGAAGTTTCAGTGAGCGCTCAAGCGATTCGGTCACGATATTAGTAGACCATTCGTCCGCGTTCAGATCGTTGGCTTTATGCCCGCACTTTGTCAGCAAAATATAATCGCCTCGCCTCGATGATATTGCTTTGCCAATTTTCTCCTCTGAATCTCCATAGCAGGCTGCCGTATCGACAAAATTCACTCCTTCATCTAGAACAATATTCAGAAGCTTGTCGCAATCTTCCTGGCTAAAATCTGTAATGCCATGGAATGCTGCCCCGATTCCCAGAGGCATAACTTCGAGATTGGTCTTGCCGAATTTTCTCTTTTCCATTGTAGTTTCCCCTGCTTGAATCGACTGGGATTTCCCATCTATGAAAGTGGGCTGTCAAGTCATCTGAGCCTATCACCGTCTCAGCCATTTCCCTCCATCATACCCCAATCCACCGGGAGATGCCATCACCCTCTCCGCTCGGCGTTGAGGTACGGAGGGATGGGGGAGAGGACGGGCAGAGGCAGGGATTATAGCTGAATCCGCGAGGGATGGTAGGCCTTATCTCTCGAAATCCGTCAACCGGTGAACATAGTCTGTCCAGCCCATACCGCTCGGTTAGCAGACAAGCTTGCCCCATCAGACAAAGCAGAGAGCCCAAAAAGGATTTCATATATAAAGTCGACTATGTATAATCTGTCCTTTGCAGACTATCCGGAGTGATCTAGAAATGAAATTGGCGCATCTTAGAATGCTATATATGCCTTTTTGCCTTCTTGTTTCCTTATTGGTGACAGGTGTAGCTATGGCAACCGAACCAACTTTTCCCCGTTCTATTCAGACTGTGCTTGAAAACACAACACCCTTGAAGCATCCCCGCAATGGGCGGCTGCCACTGCTGTTATGGCCAGTGCTGGGGGGAGTTGTGGAAGACAATGAGCTCCAGGAAGTCATAATTCGCGAATTGGACCAGCGGGGGGTCTCCATGATTGCAACGTGGGATTACGGGAAAAAGGAAATATCGTTGACCCAGTCACTACGCATCGCCGCAATTCAACAGAAGCTTGGACTACCGGTTGTGGCCAACGCTAATCCCTCCATGTATAGCTTCTTCAATGGCGACCCGAAGACCTCACACGTTGATGCTGAGGGGAATCGCTTCTTTGACGAGTCTTTCGGGAAAGGGCACAAGATGGGTTGCGCCTTCACCCTAGATTTCCGCTATGCGGCTATGACCGAACAGATCGACTACTTTGTTCGAGCCTACAAAAAGGAAGGATTACCTTTGGATCTTGTCTGGGGCGATTGGGAAATCGACGGCCCGCACGAATTCAATCGATCCTGGGAAGCGGCCAAGCGTTGTGCAGTCTGCCAGAAGAACATCCCTAACATCGAGACCTTCGAATCATATCAGAGAGCAATACGTCTAAAACGAGCGGAAATGACTCGCCGTTGCTATACCGAGCCTATCCTCTCACGCTATCCGAAGGCACTTGTTGGTAACTATGCGGTATATCCGCATGATGGATATCACTATTGGTGGGATTATTTCGAGTATTTTGTCGATTACCATCCTCACATCGTTGATCAGCGTGCCCGCTATCGTAAATGGTTCCACGAGTTCGCACTAACCGGCTACACCTTCGCCATGCCGACTGTCTATCCCTGGCATGATACCTTCTTATGGTACGATTTCGATGACCCTGACTATCGATGGTTCTATAACATGCTGCTGGTTGCCTCGAACGCTGGCCAGCATACGGATTATAAAATTCCCATCATTGCTTTTGTTCACTGGCATACAGTTGTTGTAGATGGTAAGCCAGATCCAGCGGTCAAACAGATGAGTAAGTGGGCCTACAAAGAACTGCTCTGGCACATGCTGCTGCGGGGCACGGACGGCTTGTTTATGTGGTGTCCCGCGGCTGAATCAGCGGAGGAAACACGGTTAGTTCATGAGGTCTACACTGCAAGTCTGGAGTACTCGGAATGGCTGAATCGGGGTACACCAATAAGCTTTGCTGTTGCCAAACAACCTAGTCCTGTCATTTCGGGGCTGAGAATAGGCAACCGCGTGCTCGTCAGGCGGACAGATTTCGGGAAAACCAGTGGTAACCCGATAAAGATGGAGGTCGACGGAAAGACGTTAATTATACCACCCGTCGCAGATAGCTGCTTTGTATTGACCCTCCAATGAGGTCTCACCGCTCGGCCTTGAGGCACGGGGGCATATGCTTGGACTATACGTGAGACCGGGTATTTCTTCCCATCCACACGGCCAGCTGTGCGGTAGGGAATTATCCAGACCCGAGCCCTGGCCGAGGTGAGTTTTCGCGTATCGCAGCTGTTAGATAGGGAGTTGTTCTTAGATATTGACGAGCTGCCTTATATTGTGGATCGCTGGCGGATGAATTATAATCACTATCGGCCGCACAGTTCGCTGGGCTATATGAGCCCGGCGACGTGTGACTCTCCATGTTGGGCTGTCAGACCCCTCGCTCAGGTCAGAAGAAATGCTGGCAAACCCAAGGAGAAGGCAGTGTGGTTATGTCTAATACACTGTCCAAGAACTGCAGGGCGATACAGCAAGTATTTGAATTGTTAGCTATTCTTGGAAAAGGAGAGCATTGGCCATGGAACTCAATCGCAAAATAATACAAAAACTAAATCTGCCGAATGTGAGTCAAATTGGAGTCGTAACGAGAGATTTGGATCAAGTGATGGCACACTATGAAAAGGAGCTGGGCTTGGGTCCATTTGTTGAGCTCAAGATTACTTATACTAATCAGTACTACCACGGCAAACCCACAGATTCGTTGTGGCGTCTGGGCTTTTGCTCTCTGGGCCCTGTGGAATTGGAGCTTATTGAGCCAGTTACCGGCCCCACCGTTTACCATGATTTCCTAAAAGAAAAGGGCGAGGGTTTACATCATATCGGTTTTGATGTCAAAGACATGGACGAGAAAATTCGACTTTGTGCAGAGGCGGGTATCGGCGTATTGCAAATAGGACGCACGCCAGTGGGAGGATTTGCGTACCTGGATACCGAGAAGATTGGTGGCGTAATATTCGAGTTGATACAGAGGAAATGCCGAAGGGCCTAGTGGTACCTTTATTCCGCATTGAATGGCTTTACTTTATTGTTATTAAGAGGCACAGCAATGAACGGCTACATGGGAAAGATTCTAAGGGTTGACTTGAGTACAGAAAAGATTGACGAGAAAGACCTGAAAAGGAAAGATGTCAGGGATTTTATTGGCGGCAGCGGCTTGGGGGCGAAGTTTCTTTATGAACTGACCGGTCCGGAAACTGATCCATTGGGTGAGGACAACGTTATCATCTTTATGACCGGCCCGCTCACTGGCACTAAGGCGTTTTCTTCGGACCGGTTTGAGGTTATCACCAAATCACCGCTGACCGGAATCTATGCCGAGTCCGATTGCGGCGGCCGCTGGGGCTCCACGCTTAAGAGAAGCGGCTACGACGGCATCATAATCCGTGGCAAAGCCAAAAGGCCGGTTTACCTTTGGATTCATAACAGAGTCGTTGAGATCAGAAGCGCTGCCGGAATATGGGGATTAGATACCTTCCAAGCTCAGGCAAAACTGAAGAAAAAGAACCCCCAGGCAGAAGTCGCCTGTATCGGCCCGGCAGGTGAGAGGCTGGTTAAGTACGCCGCCATTGTCACCAGCGGTGTGGATGCCCGTGTTACCGGACGTGCTGGCTGTGGCGCGGTTATGGGAGCTAAGAAACTCAAGGCCATTGTCGTCAGCGGCGACCGACAATTTAGTATCAGCGACCAGTTGGGTCTGGATAGATTCTTTAAAAAATACGCCAAAAATATGGTCGAGGCTAGTCAAGGTCTACGTTTTGCCGGTACGTCGGGTGGTGTGCCAAGAGCTGAGATTAAGGGTGACCTACCTATCAAGAACTACAGCGAACGTCGATTTAAATATGCCAGCAAAATTAGCGGCCAGGAAATGGCCCGGACAATTCTGAAGAAACGTTATTATTGCGGCCGCTGTGTAATTGGCTGTGGCCGAATTATCGAAATTGAAAAGGGTCCGTACAAGACCGATGGAGTCATTGGTGGCCCAGAATACGAAACGATAGGTATGATGGGTTCCAATCTCCTAATCCATGACATAAAAGCTATCGCCAAATTCAATGAATTATGTAATCGCTATGGCATGGATACGATTTCTACCGGCTCGGTACTGGCCATGGTCATGGAGTGTTACGAGCGGGGCTTGGTCAGTAAGAAAGATCTCGATGGTATCGATCTGATCTGGGGCAATAGTAAAGCGGTGATCACGATGATTAATAAGATTGGTCGCAGGGAAGGTGTTGGGAAACTACTGGGTGAAGGTACCAAGAGAATTGCCGAAAAAATCGGTTCTTACGCTGGGGAATTTGCCCTCCATGTTAAGGGCTTGGAAACGCCGGCCCATGACCCCCGGGCTCTTCTCGGCTTGGCTTTGGAATACGCCACCTCCAACCGCGGAGCGTGCCATTTACAGGCTTTTTCTTTCACCCATGAGTATGACGGCACCGCGCCGGAGATGGGCTTTAGGGATCCTATCGAGCGGTTCGAAACCAATCGCAAGCCCGAGCTGGTTATGAAATTCCAACACCTGATGAGCATGATTGATTCGTTGCATTGCTGTAAGTTTATTATCTTTTTTGGGGTATCGCTTAATCCTTTGGTCAAGGCATTGGAGTTAGTGACGGGCCTCAATATCAACAAGAAAGAGTTTCTCCGTATAGGTGAAAGGATATTTAATCTAAAGCGGCTCTATAACATTCGCTGCGGCATCACGCGTAAAGACGATGTGTTGCCTCATCGATTGCTAATGCAAAAACGGGGCAGCGGTAAATTCGAGGATAAACTTGCCACGTTAGGAGCAATGTTGGATGAATACTATAAATTGCGAGACTGGGACGAAATCGGTGTCCCACGGGCCCGTAAAATCAAAGAACTCGGGCTAACCACATACGTGCGGAAATCAGAGCAGTTGAGGCGAATGGTCCGTTAGGGCTGGAAACAATTGACATATTCTTAGTGCAGATTACCTGAGCTGGGCTACGGTGTGAAATATCCCATGAAATTCCCCAAGTAAGGAGTTGCTAGATGAAAACCGTCGATCCCAAGTACATCGAGATATTGAAGAAGCACGACTCGCCAACCGTCTGTAATGTGATTGAGTTATTCGGGATCAGGCCGCACACGGAGGGGTTTCTGCATCACTCGATTCGGGCGTTGTTCCCAGAGCTTCCTCCGATGGTCGGCTATGCGGTAACGCGCAAATTCACTTCGGCGAAGGAGCCCGCGGGAGGCAAGGTGGAGTACGACGATATCGGTAAGCAGGTTGAGGCCTTGCTTAGCGTACCTGCTCCCCGGGTGGTGGTTTTTCAGGATGTGGACAAGGAACCGCTCGGCGCGTCGTTCGGTGAAATCGTGGCTTCAACCTATATGGCATTCGGATGTGTCGGCATCATAACCTCGGGCGGAGCCCGCGACACAGTCGCCATCCGCAAGAAACGGTTACCGCTGTTTGCTCGTAGCCAGAACGTGTCGCATGGTTACCCGCGGGGCCTAGCGATAAATGTACCGATCGAGGTCGGCGGAGTCACAATCAAGCCTGGTGATCTACTGCATGGTGACGCGGATGGTATCACAACCATCCCGATAAACCTGGCCCCAGAGATTGCACTTATCTGCGAGCAGTTTGTGGCGAAGGAAAGAGAGTGGCTCGACTATGTTGATTCAGGTAATTCCACACCGGAGGGTGTAAGCACAATCGTTGCCAAGTTTGCTGAGTACAGAAAATCTCACGCAGAGAATCTAGAGAGGATACGCCGCATGCTGAAGGGGGCTAACACATAGAGCAAGAAGTTTGAGGACCTCTTAAAAGCGAAGAACAGCCGGAATACAGCGTTTCTCGCACCCCTGAATGCCCCTCTGAAGAAATGCCGAAGGTGGGAGTCGAACCCACACCCGGGGTGAACCGGACAGGATTTTGAATCCTGCGCGTCTGCCAATTTCGCCACTTCGGCTGACAAGCGGTAAGTATAAGATTTTTTGACGGCTGATACAAGTCAACATCGGGGGGTAATCTTTGCTACGACGGCCAACGCAGGAGCAGATGGGCCACGACGAGAGGCTACTCAAGCGGTTTTAGCTGGCGGGCGACCTTTTTTTATGCGCCGAAATTCAAGAGTTCTATCGTCTTTTGCAAGCCCAGCCGGTATTTGTCCATAGCAAAAGGGGCCAGCCGTCAAGCCAGCCCCTTGGTAGATAGTCTGCGTTGGATAACTTCTACCGCCTACGCCTCAACATTGCCAGACCGCCGAGAACCAGGACCCCCAGTGTGGCCGGTTCGGGGATCTGAGAGAAGGTTTGCGTGAACTCGGTGAGGGTATTGGTCTCGTTGTTGCCGCCGGCCATGTACAGGCTGATGGACTTGTGTACATCAACTGCCGGAAAAGCACTTGTATAGGTCTTGGAATCGGAAAGTATACTGAAGAATGGCTGCACTAGAGCGAGTTTAGTTGCCAGCAGGTTCGTCATTCCCGTTCCCGCTTGGTAGGCGTTCTCGGTAACGGTGATTCCGCCATCAGCAGCCGTAGCGACTATCGCCAGCGTGTTGCCGGAGATGAGATAGCCGGCACCAGCCGTCACGGTGTAGTCAAACACCGTCAACTGTGAAAGCGTGCCACCAGTGATGGTGAACGCGTTCGACGTGAACTTCAGTCCGTAGTCCCCTGCTGTATCCTGGTAGGGGGTAACGTACACATCAGGCGGATTCACGGACAAGGCCGTCCCGGAAGTTACACTAACCTGTGAACTGTAGTTCCGGAAGCTGGAGAACACCTTGTCTCCGCTCGTGATTGATCCTCCCTCCAGAAGGTCGTCCAACGTCGTGAGGCCGGCCCACACCGTACCTGACATGGCCATCAAGACCGCAACTACACAAATTACCATGAGCTTTTTCATGTTTTGCTCCTTTCGGGTTTTGAACGGTATCCTAATAAACACTCAATCTTTACGGTCAGCGCATTACAGCTTAGGCAGTTACTCCCAATTTGGAGTCACACAAACAGGGTGTCTTTGCCCTTCAATAGGTAAGACGAGGGCAGAACGTCAGGTGTGACGGGTCTAAGTCCGAGAAAATCACATTGTTTTGGAGATATGTGACGGAACGGCCTTACAGTCGCAGCCACCCGGCTGGGAAACAGACACATAGCAAAAGGGGCCAGCCGTCAAGCCAGCCCCTTGGTACAAGATCAATGCAACCTGGAAAACTCAGGTTGATCGTTTACGCCTCAGCATTGCCAAACCTCCAATCAGCAGCAGGACCAGCGCGGTCGGTTCGGGGACGACAGTTATGTTATCCCATGACGTCCATCTGGCCGCGTTGAGGGTACTACCGAGCTTCAGCGCCACCACGATCTCAGGACAGGTAGCTTCGATAACGCCACCGTTACCTTGCGGATGCGGCGAAAGGCTCGCAGCCTCCCAGCCCCAGGCCGTTGGCGGAGTATTCATACCCCAGGAATCCTTCTTGAAGGCGATGTCCTCAAAGTTGCCAACGTCGATGCGTGCGATTACATCATCATTCGATAGGCCATCCGTGCAGGAGAACAACATCACCTCTGCCCAGCCAAGTCCATCGATGTCACCAGCCCAATCTGCCGAGACTGTGTACGGGCCGGGAACAGAGACCGGAATTCGCTGGAACCAGCCCCAACTGCCTATCCCGTTGCTGAGCGACGCCGTGCCTTCGGGCGGGGTCGGACCATTGTTGGTGACGTTCCACTGTTCCCCTGAGCCCCAGGGGGCCCGCCATCGGGTCCAACCGGTCTCATCGCCGGTAGACCAGTCACCGTTGACAACCAAGTTCGCCCTGGCGCTGCTCACCAGGCCCAGCACTAAAACAATTCCCAAAAACACTAGTAACTTCTTCATTTTCATTCTCCTATGAACAGGTAACCCAATTTGATTTCACTTAAAAAGAGTGCAACCCGCAAAGCACACAACCCAAACATCTACTCTCTGCTCCTCGTGCCTTAGATTGTCTTACGTCTTGCTACACTATGCTGGTATCTAAACCTGCTGCTCAGAGTTAGAACCGCACCGCCGAGAACCAGGACCCCCAGTGTGGCCGGTTCGGGCACCAGTTCAATGTGCACGCTGTCCGTCGCCGGTATGAAGGGACCGCCAGCAGGTGAGACTTCTGCGAACACGTCGAAGAAGCTGTCTATATGGTAAAGGCCGCCGCCTATATCTGTGATCGTGGTTTCGCCCATAGACGGCAGTGTCGGGCTTTCCCGTAAGATGATTGGTACAGGGCCAAGTATCGGCACAATTACCTCGCCGGATAGTTCCATCGAGACGATCTCGACAGTGAACATTCCGGTAACGTTGCCGACCTTGCCATAGGCCATCCACTCCGATGGCCCTGACAGAGTTAAGGGCACAAGCGCCTGTGGCACACCAAAAAGAGTGATGTTAACCATAGCAGTAAGCGTCGACTCAAATGCCTCCGCCTCGTCTGCTCCAACGTTTGTGCGTACCGGCGACGGAATAGCCAGCGCCTGGTAGACGATGTCCTGCACAACGATCTGAATGTCCGGCCCGAAGAACTCCGGCCCATATTCCGATGGCGAACGATATTCCCCCTCCGTCGGCGGCAGCGAGGGATCGCCTGTAACCAAACCCGCCCAGACTGCATTATTGGCAAATCCTGTAGCAAGTATTACTCCGACCACCATGATTGAAATACTAATAGTTCTTTTCATTATTTCAGTCTCCTTGTGTTCAGTAGGGCCAAACCACCGGCCAGCAGCAGGCCCAGCGTGGCCGGTTCAGGAACATAAGCCAGGCCTCGGTAGTCGCCAACGAGTCCAATAATCGGACTGATGATGGCTCCGTTGGTAGGATCCAACTCAGCGAACTGCGATTCGCCTAAGGCGTACAGATGCCCGTCGGGTGTAAAGGTGATCGACTGGTTGATATTTGCTGTTGTGTAGGTGCCAACAACATGCATTTCGGCATCGTCCAAATCAATAGTCGACAACGTATAAGTGCCAATAATATGAGCATGCGGACTTACCCCGTATAGCGTCCCGTCCTGTGCGAAAGCCATGCCTTGGGCGCTCTGTTCACCCCCCGTCAACTGACCTACACTTGTATAAGTGCCATCGGTCAGGTTGATAATACGCAACTCTTGCGGTACGTCACCAGCAGTGACGTACAATGCTCCCGAGGGTGAAAAGGCCATCCCCCGAACATCCGAGGTAATGGATAAATAGTGCGTAATGTGCCCAGTCCATGGATCGACGGTGTAAAGGTCGCCGGACCGGCCAGCATAGAGAGTTCCTCCGGGGGACCAAGCAAGTGCCTGCAAGGACGCGGGCAGATCATTTCGCGTCGGTGGCACCTGCCCGATCACCGGATCGATATGGGTGAAATCACCATACAAACTAACACCGCATAACAACGGCTCGGCCTGAACAAGACCCGTGGAAGCCAGGAGTATGGCGGCCAACACGCCAATCGAAACATTCAGTAATCCAGACATGACTTATTCCTTTCATCTTTCTAAAACTTCCCAGCCAATAATGCTCAACACTATCTCACATCAGCACGTGATTTTGATCATAGGCGTCTCCTTTAGGACAGTAGACACACCTTCCTGCCTCTCAGTAGGCAAGACGAGAGAAACCCGCCGGGTGTGATGGTTAAAGTCTGAGAAAATCACATCCTTGCAGTCGAAGCCGCCGGGCTGGGAAACAGGCACATAGCAAAAGGGGCCAGCCGTCAAGCCAGCCCCTTTGCTTCAAGCGTGTTGTGTCGCAGTCTCAGCCCGACCGTTTGCGATTCAATAGAGCCAAGCCGCCCAGAAGCAGGGCCAGCGTGGCGGGTTCGGGAACACACCAGGTGTCGATGACCACCTGATCCACATAGGCCGGATACGAACTGAACTTCAGACCGATATACTCTTTATCCGGGTTTGGCTCAATAGTGAAATCGTACGCAGCGGTTATCCAGCCGTTTGGGTCCGGGTCGCTCTTGTCTGCCACTACGGCAGGGATTAGCTGGTCCTGGCCTGGCGTCCGGTCATACCACGGCGTAACGTCAAAAGCGGTCGGTTGCCCGAAGGTACCAGCCGGTATTCCTGGTGGGTCATAATAATAGGTAATCTGTACGCGTATGTGCTTTTGGGGCCCTTGCTCGTTGTAGTTGTCGATCTCAAAAATCAGACCGTCATCGCCGTGAATCTCCAGTACGTTCAGCCCACCCCCAAACTCAAGCAGGCGGGTTGCATTTTCGGCCCAGGCCACAGGGTGGTCTAGAGTAGGCGGTGTGAAGCCCCACCACCACGGCAGTATGGGGCCAGGATAATCGTGATCCCAAGTTAGCCACTGGGCTCTTAGGGTGTTTGGCTGACCACGCCAGTCAGGCGGGAATAAATCATCTGCCAAAGCCTCCGAAGACAGGAATATCAATGCAAATACAGCCATCGAAATACTCAGTGTCTTAAACATATTTTACTCCTTTTGTTCGCTGTTTCCTCCGTTCCAGGTCCTAGCCCAACTGCTCACAGACGCACGTGCGGTTTCAGGGATAAACAGCCCAGCCCGTGCATACTGTCTCTGTTAGGCAAGACGAGGGAATTCGGCTAGGCGTGACGGGGCAAAACCAAGAAAAACCGCATTTTCGCTGGAGATTTGAGAGGACGGTACGACAGTCTGAGCCGCCCAATCTGAGTAGCCTCTTTTTAGACCCCTATTGTGGCGCTATTGTGGCGTATCGGGTACGATTAGCGTGCTCCGAGAGTGCGCCACCAGTGCTGCGGTAGTGCCTGGGCTGGGATTATGCTTGCAATCAGGCGGGGTCTCCTTAGTCTATTTGTCGAGGAAAACTGCAACAATTAGGGTTTGAGGGCAGATCATGGCTGGGAGTATCTGTGCGGCAGTCATTGGGCTGGCCGAGCCGGCGGGGACTATTCTGGACGGTCTGCGAAGTACCCCAGGGCTAAAGGTGGTGGGGCTGGCTGATGCCGAACGGGAACGGCTCGAGCACTTTGCCGAGTCCACGGGGTTGGGAGTTTATGACGACCATCGGACTATGCTGCTCGAGACTCGGCCGGAGATTGTGTTTGTCAATGTGCCTCGGCATCAGGAAGCTGAACTGCTGGCCTTGGCGGCGGAGCTGGGGATCGCCCTGTGGAAGCCTTATCCGCTGGGGCGCGATTTTGACGAGGCAGTGAGCTTCGTCAAGCGGTTTGCCAAGGCTAATCTGGGCCTTTATGTGAGCAGTCCGTATCGCTATTGCGGAGGCTACGAGCCCCTGGCTCACTGGCTGGGCACCTTGGGGCAGGTGCATCTGATTGAGGATGAGTATTTTTTGCCGGCTGAGCTGGGCTGTCCGGTGACGGGCTGGCGGGCGAGCAAGGCCCAAGCCGGTGGCGGGGTGCTGCTGGAAGGGGCCTACTCTGGGCTGGAACTGATTACGAGTCAGTTTGGGCTGCCAGAGCTGGTTCACTGCGTGACCAAGACGGGGCTGTGCGGGCAGAGCGAAAGGCCTTATGAGACCGAAGACCTGAGCCTGGTGGAACTGAGTTTCGGCTCGGGGACGCTGGGGTACAGTGTGGCTTTACGGGCGGCGGCCCAGGCGGGCAGGCAGACGGTCTGGCACGGAGCTGGCGGGCAGTTGAGCCTTGGCCCAGGCTCGGTGAGCTTCAAGCCGATGGACGGCAAGGCGATCCTGCGGCGTTTTCGGGACAGGGCGGCCAAGCCTTACGAGCGACAGGCCGGCGAGTTGGTGCAGGTCTTGCGGGGTGAGCAGGCGGGGACTTCTACGGGGCGGGAGCACTTACTGCCCATGGCAGTAATTGAGGCAGCCTATCTGTCGGCTCGGACGGGTCAGCCGGAGAGCCCCTCGCACTTCTATGAACTGCACGATTTGACACCCCCCGCCCCGCCGGTGATTACCAGCCCAGCTGGCTAGTGCGACCGTTGACAATTGTTAACAAGTGTTCAAACTAAACTTTCGCACTTTTGGAGAGGTGTGGAAAGTCCCTATGCTAGCTGTTGTAAAGCTTAGAGATGGCAGGGAAAAGCGAATAGCAATAACTCCTACTAATGGATATTTCATGATATTCGGTCAAAGTGGTTATTATACGATTACCGGAGAATCTCGTGACGCGTATGACAAAACAACGAGCGAAACCTACCGGAGTTGGGCAAGTGAAACAAACATCCCTCAACCAGAGTAATTTTAAAAATTAGATGGACTAAGGCTGTTGAAGAACGGGCAAACAAGTATAATAACCAGCGGGCCACAAAGAAGCGACAATCGAGCAAATAATGGAGATTGCCCATGTCTGGAGACAGCTCAAAACCTGATCGCACTCAAGAGCTTCGCAACCAGCCTAATGAGCAAGCTGATTATGCCACAGATCGTTCCCCAGACCAAAACAGAGTTAGTGAAAACCGCCCAGCCAATCCGCCAGCGTGGTCTCGCACATTGCTCTGGATATTTTCAATTATCATTTCCATCATTGTTATTTTGATTGATGCCGCAGTTAATGTGTTCGGCACGCTGACTCCTGATCCCATGCCCACTTGGTTACATTTCTTTATACTCCTGCTTGTCCCGGTTGCTCTTATTCGTGGTGATAACTTCATCGGGCGTTCCTTTCAACATCCAAATCGACGTCGCGTCAAACGGGTCCTTTTCGCCAACGGTTACGCCATTGCGGTTTCTACTATCTATTTTGCGATATTCTTGTTTGAACTATACTTATTTGAGCTATATTTGTTTGGGCTATGCTTGGAATTCATACCCGCTGGCGTATTCATGTTTTTGGTCTATACCGTCCTGCCGCTTACACCAGTTTGGTGCACAATCGGCAGCCTGCTGCAACTCAAATGGCTCTATGCAAGGATAAACTTCCATGGGCTTAGTGTTCGTAAAGCCGTTTACTATAGTTGCTTTGGTGCAATATTTGCCGTTGTAATAGTTTTGCTTGCTTACGGTTATAGTCATATTAGAGCTGGCTGGGAAGAAAAGGTGAAGCCTTCAATGTTTTCAACTGTAAGAATCTATAATATCGGTGCTTTTTATTCCAGAAATTTAGATTCGGAATCGCTTGCCAAGATACCCAGCGTGCTTTGGAATGAGGAATCGACCCACGAAATCTTCAACAGTGTACAGTATCATCCTCGTAGTTATGTGCTGTGGAAAATCCCTTTCTTAGCTGTTGCAAAACTTAAAGATGGCAAGGAAAAGCGACTAGTAATGGCTCGTTATGCCTGGAGTTTTGCGATAGTCGGTCAACGTGGTCATTATACGATTACCGGAGTATCTCAAGACGCTCGTGTCAAAAAAATGGAAGAAGTCTTCCAGAGTTGGGCAAGTGAAAGAAAGATCCCTCAAGCCGAGTAATTCTGAAAATTAGATGGATGAAGGCTGTTGAAGTCCGAGCAAAATGACAGAATTGGGGGCGGGGGAAGCGGGGGGTTCAGGCGGAGACCTTGTCGAAATATCCCTGGCGTTGAAGTGCGGCTCTGAGTTCCTTCATGGCTCGGCAAAGGGAGGTGCGAACGGCCTGGGCAGAAGGTTTGCCCAATATGGCGGCAATTTGCTCGGCCTTAAGGCGCCGGATGTGAGCGAGGCGGATGAGTTTGGCCCGCTCGGGCCCTAAAGAGGCCAAGGCCTGTCGGAGCATTAGTGCCCTCTCCTGTGTTTCGAGAGGCTTCTCAGCCGTAGAGTCAACAGGCTGGTCGGGCGAGTTGCCGGCTTGAGGTTCGGAAGGAGTGGTCCGGAGTTGCTTTCGGCGGCGATAGTGGTCTTTGAGTAAGTTGGAAGCAATAGTGAACAGGAAGGACCGAAACTGCCGCCGGCTTCGGCCGCAAAAGCTGGGCAAAGAGCGATAGGCCCGCAAAAAGGTCTCGTTGGCCAACTCATCGGCTAGGCAGTGATCGCCGCAGGCCCTGCGTAAGAAATCAACTATTGTGGGCCGAAACATCGCATCGAGCTCAATAAAGGCTTGTTGATTGTCCAAGAGGCCCCGGCCGATGAGAACGGTTAAATAGCCGTCAAGATCGGCCCGGGCCGTTACGGCGTGGGCAGACATTTTCTCTCTCTCACTCCAGGCTAGCTTGTCAACTGAGCCCACCACTTACGGCTCAGCCGAATCAGGCTGCGAACTCATGACGCCAGGGCCACTGAGTTTCGGCAGCTATCAGTTAAGGCCAATTGGCCATGACCTCAGTAGAGACATCTTCAGTCCCACAGATTCATCTGTTTTTATAGAAAGAAGAAGAGTCTCTCCCTAGATGTACTCCCGGTGCTCCTCAAAAGTGGCGCTTAGCCATCAAAGGTGTGCACATTTTAGCACATACTGAGACTTTGGTCAAGGAAAATCTGGTATCGGAAGGACAAAAAATTGGATTGGCGCACTAAGACGGCAAACTACAAGATGATGGGCCTTGACGTCGGCAGGACACCTCAGGTGGGTGATTGGGGGGGGCAGAGGCGGCGGGGCAGAGGGATGGCGGGGGAGTTTTTTTACACATTCTTGGGTGCTTATGGGAACAATGTCAGGGAAAGAGGGTAAAGGGGGGAATGTGGTGCGGGCAGTTTTTGCTTGCGTGGGCAGGGAACTCGGCCCAGACTAAGGCACTCTAACAAAACCTGACGCGGCCGCGACGCCTGAAATTTTGGTTGCCGCCTAGAAGCGAGGAGGATACGATGCAGGGGGCATTATTGACAACGAACGACGCCAGCGGCGGGCAAAAGGACGGCGGGGCACCCCCAATCGCAGTAAGTCGCA
>JAUXAG010000031.1 GCA_030614915.1 Actinomycetes bacterium
GTGTTCTCCTTTGTCTTCGCCTGTATTTACAAGCCGACCGAGTTTATCCAGATGTATTTCGCGATCACGCTCGCCATCATCGCCGGCCTCGGGTGCGCCATCATAGGAGGCCTGTACTGGAAGTATGGCGGAACGATTGCCACATACGTCGCGGTGTCTCTTGGTGCAGTGCTATCGATCACACGCCTAGTAGTGCAGCAGTTCGAAACCAAAATCGCCGACATGCCCGACAAGAACCTCATCTTTCGGTTTTTTGACTGGATAAACGGCATAAACAGCCAGTACCTGTGGTTCTTCATCATGCTCATTTGTATAACGTTTTACGTGATTCTCTCGCTCATCGAGATGCGCAAGCCTTATAACCTCGACCGCATGCTGCACCGGGGCAAGTACGACATAACAGGCTCCCACAAGAAAGCAGATGACGCTGTCAAGAGCATCTGGTTGAAATTCGTCGGCATCACCCAGGAATTCACACGCTGGGATAGAATCCTGGCCTGCGGCTTTGTTGTCTGGAATCTCGGCTGGTGGGCCGTCTTTATCATAGCTATCATCGTCAACTACATGGTCAAGCCGATCTCCCTTGGCTGGTGGAGCGGCTACTGGAAGTTCTGGGTGTGGCTCCATGTTTGTATCAGCATCGTCGCCATGTTCTGGTTCGTGGCCGGCGGAGTTCGCGATCTAAGGTTTTTATTTGCCCGCCTGAGGACCCTCAAGCGGGATGATCGAGACGACGGTCGAATTGTCGGCCATCACCTCGCCGCCGAAGAGGACACTATCATAGCTCAGGCGGACACTGCTGAGGAAGAACAAACTCAGAGCGACTAAAAAACTCCGCTTGGTGAAAGGGATATAATCTAGTCCTCTTTCTTCAAGCTCGTTTTAAGTGACGCTCGAAGAAATCAAAGGCTTTATCCCCCTCTAAGAGTCCATGATGTCCGTAAAGAAGACAAATGTGATAGTCGTCGTCAGCGACACGCTTCGCACTGCCTCTTTGGGCTGCTACGGCAACAAGACGGTCCGCACGCCCAATATCGACAGGTTTGCCGGCTCGGCAGCAGTCTTTACAGAGGCCTATCCCGAGTCCTTGCCGACTATCCCGGTTCGCAGAGCTTTGCACACCGGTCGTCGAGCCTTTCCGTTTGCTAAATATC
Source organism: Actinomycetes bacterium (assembly GCA_030614915.1). Classification (GTDB taxonomy): domain Bacteria; phylum Planctomycetota; class Phycisphaerae; order JAACET01; family JAACET01; genus JAACET01. The sequence continues at coordinate 1,155 of JAUXAG010000031.1, forward strand.
GTCCCCTACCTTGGGACATCGTATATTTGCCGGGCTGGCAGCCGATGGATGATGATGAGTCCACCTTGGCCGAGGATTTGGCCCACGGGGGTTACCATACGGGATTTGTCACTGATACACTGCCATACTTTGCTCCGGGTATGAATTTCACCCGTGGTTTCTATCAGTGGCAGTTTATTCGAGGCCAGCAGCAGGACCGGTGGGCCAGCGTACACGCGGCAGACCCCTCGCGCCTAGGAAGTATTCACAACGCCGACGCTGCTGATCCCTACAACTCCTCCCGATATCACGTGGCCAACACTGACGGATACCTCACAGCCGAGACGACCTGCACCGCCCGCACCTTCCAATGGGCCATGAAGTTCCTCGAAGACAATCAGCCTGTGCCATTTTACCTGATGATTGACTGCTTCGATCCTCACGAACCTTGGGAAGCTCCCCCGGAGTACTACCGTCTTTACGCCGATGGCAACTATCAGGGAAAGACCATCGTCCACTTTCCTTATGAGCCGGACCTGGCCGGTTTGACCGAACAGCAGATAGCTGACGCAAAGGCCCACTATTACGGCTTGATCACGCTGGTGGACGAGTGGTTTGGGCGGCTACTCGACAAGCTGGACGAATTGGCTTTAACTGGCTCGACAATGGTTATCTTTACCTCCGATCACGGAACCAATTTCGGGAATAACCTATGGAGCGTCGTGGGCAAGCCAAGTCAGTATCTGCTTCCTGGTACCATGCACCTGCCCCTGATCGTGCGTGATCCAGCCGTGTCGGCCCAGGGCAAACGTATAGACGGGCTTAGATATAATACCGATGTCCCCGCCACCGTTTATGCTGCCGCGGGAGTAAAACCCTCTCAGCCCATAGATGGAAACAACCTACTTGAGGCCCTGAAAGATGATCCTTATCGTGGGGCCCAAGCGTATGTTACCAGTCTATATGATCACACGGCCTGGTATCGGGATCAAAGATGGTGGATCACCGCCACCGTTGACGGCGGCAACCCGCACGTGTTTGACCTGCAGGCAGACCCCAAGTTGTCTCATGACCTTGCGGATGGCGGGCTCAAAGGCGAATCAGCCGAAGCGTTCAAGCTGGCCTGGGAAAAAATCCTGAAAGACGCCGGTGGCCGCCTCAATGACTACAGCAAGACGCACTTCACCGACGCCATTGGACAAAAGCCGACCTCCCTGTGAGCCAAAACGCAAGAAGCCTCGGCATGGATATGGTCGGCTAATTGGTATTGAGAAGGAATTTTGAACCCCGATTTCCAGATTCAGGTGGTGCATCTGAGACTGATTTGATTGTATGGATGGCTGGAGTTATAGGCGTTCCGAACGCTAAATGCTGTATGGTCCTTAAACTGTAAATCGAAAACACGAAGGGTGATAAAATGGAAATACCTAGAATCAAGCTCAAGAGCGGCAACTCGATTCCTGTTTTGGGGCTCGGGACATGGCAGTTGACGGGGAGCAAAGGCGCGGATTCTGTAAGGAAGGCACTGGAGCTCGGCTACAACCACATAGACACCGCAGAGGTATATGATAACCACAGGGAAGTGGGCAGGAGCATTGTGGGTTTTGACAGGTCAGAGCTGTGGATAACGTCCAAGGTATGGAGGGATGTTCTCAGGCATGACGACCTTCACAAGGCATGCGACAAGGCGCTTTCCGCGCTTGGGATTGATTACATGGACCTTTACCTCATTCACTGGCCCAACCCGGAAATAGCGATGGCGGAAACGCTGAAGGCGCTGAAAGAACTGCAGGATATGGACAAGATACGGTCCATAGGAGTAAGCAACTTCACCATCAGGCACCTCAAGGAGGCGTTTGAGACTGGCGTTCCCATAAGCGTCAATCAAGTGGAGTTTCACCCGCATCTCTACCAAAAGGAGCTGCTGGATTTCTGCAAGCAGAACAACATAATCATAACAGCATATTCGCCGCTTGGCACGGGCGCTATTCTGAAGGATGAAACAATAGCCCAGATAGCGGAAAAGACTTCTAGGACGCCAGCACAGGTTGCGCTGAAATGGCTGCTGGGCAAGGGACTGGTGGTCATACCAAAGGCCAGCTCGGAGGAGCATCTAAAACAGAACCTAAGCGTGTTCGACTGGGAGCTTTCGGGCCAGGACATCAAGGCCATAGACTCCATAGGCGTAAAGCACAGAATCTACGACGAATTCGACAACTTTGACGAATAACAGGCGCCTGTAAACATTTAAATACCACGCATCCGTCTGAACGGGAAATAGAGGTCTAAAGTAAATGTCAAAGAACAGTCCTAAAGTTACGTTTGCATCGGCTCAGCCCAAAGAGCTTCGGGCAGAAGCGACCTTACCGATGTTACTGGACCGCATGCTTGCCGGGTGGAAGTTCAAGAAGCGGTTCGGCGGCAAGAGAGTGGCTATCAAGATGCATCTGGGAGGTAATGTCGGTTATTCGACAATTCACCCACTGCTGGTAGGACGGGTAGTCCGGGCTGTCAGCGAAGCCGGCGGCATACCCTTTGTTACGGACACGCCGGGCGGCGTCGTGAACGCCAGAGTGCGAGGCTACACCAGCGAGGTTTTGGCGGCCCCGCTGGTTCCAGTGGCCGGGCAAGCCGACAAGTACGTTTATTTGCGCCGGGTCAGGTATCGCACGCTGAGAGAAATACATATTGGTGGGGCAATTGCTGATGCTGACGCTATGATCGTGCTTTCGCATGGTAAGGGGCATGGCCATAGCGGCTTCGGCGGGGCGATCAAAAACATCGCTATGGGCTGCGTGGATTCATGGACCCGCGGACAGATTCACCGGCTAATGATGGCCAAGTTCAAGTGGAATAAGGCCAAATGCACCGGCTGCCTTCTGTGTCGTGACAACTGCCCAGGGGAGGCGATTAGTTTTACGGATGGGAAAATTTCAATCTTTGACCATAACTGCAGATACTGTATGCACTGTACTACGGCTTGTCCCACGAACGCCATCACTATCGACCAGCGGGGTTATCGTTACTTCCAGCACGGCATGAGCCTGGCTACTCGCGAAGTTTTGCGGATGTTCAAGCCCGGCAGTGTGTTTTATATTACCGTACTGTTGGACGTAACCCCTTTCTGCGACTGCTGGGGATTCACCACACCGTCTATTGTCCCCGACATCGGTATTATTGCCAGCGACGATATCGTGGCAGTTGAAATGGCAGCCTTAGACTTAATCAAGCGCGAGAATTTCATCGAGGGATCACTGCCAAAACCGCTCAGGCTCACAGGTTCCGGACACCTGTTACAACAGGTCAGCGGCAAGGACCCTTATATTCAGATTAAAGAATGTATCGGACAGAAACTTGGCCGCGAGAATTACCGCCTGGCGAAAATGCGCTAGTTGGCTCACGGCAGGCTGCGCAGCAGCCGAATGACCACGAAGAAAACCCGGAGAACTTTCTCAAAGACAACCGCCGCTACTGGAGGGACCAGATACCCTCTTTACTTTGCCTATATCCAGCTTTGTCGAGTGCCTTTCTTACATTCTCCGCTGACTCAAGAATATTGGTCAGGGTTGCCTTCTCCCCGATTTCTCTTCCCTTCTTACCACCCATCTCCAAAATCAGATATAGTTCAGGGCCCTGGAGATAATCCCTGGCAGCCTCGATGAGGGCAAATTCGTCTATAATTCCTTCTTTCCTGTACTTCTTGGTGAAAGGCCAAGTGGACTGAAAATCCTGGTCAGTATTCTTGAGGTGAATCTCCACGATGTCAGCGGGGAAAGTCTTAAACCAGTCACTAAACCTGCGGTCACTCTGGGAACCTTCTGTTTCGCTGACGCCGTGGCCGGTATCATAAATTAGGAACACAGGCACAGTAGAATCCGGATTCAGGCGGTGATATTGGTTGAATTCCCCCAGCATTTCAACGGCCTGCTCTATAGTTGCCGGCGGTTCTCTCAAAGTGGACATATGCTCCACCGTTAAGCCGGAAAGGCCGATTCTGGCCCCTTCCTGCATCAGTTCCTTCCAGGCATCCATACCGTATCTGAGAAGCTGTTTCCTCAATTCCTTGTTAAGATAATCTTCTTTATACAGGCTGCCAAAGCTCGCCCCAGCATATTTGGTGGGATGACCTGCCTTACGATAACATTCTGCCTGGAGCAGTATGGCCTTCAAAGTGTTAAGTCCAACTTCTCTAAACTGAGCCGAAGAATGAGTCAGCGAATAGTTATCCCGGTAAAAGTTAAAGGTAGTAGCTATCTTGATACCTATCTTATGGGCATATTCACCTATCTGAAGGTGGAATTTTTCGAACTCCTGCCGATCCGAAATGAACAGAGGTACATTGGTGGCTATATCAGAGACCATCTCCGCATGGCAAAAACCTAGCTCCTCTCTGGCTATTCTGAGGGTTTCCTGGGGAGAATAGACGAAATTGCCGAAGTTGACGTTTACTCCAAAGATAATGTTGCGTTCGTAGTTAGAGCTGAGATGGTTACTTCGTGAGCACATGTTACGTTACCTTTCTCTTTAAGACAAAATCTGAATCACACCGACCAAGCCCAATCGAACCACACGCCTACCCGTCACCTGACCAGGCTCACAGCAGGTTGCGCAGCGGCCAGATGGCCGAGATATCTCCTTTGTTCCAGCCCATCATTGCCAATTTCTCGCGGACGTAGTAGCGATAGTTGTCATACGGGACATCCTCGGGAATGTTGTGGTCGGCGTGGGGGATGTAACCGCCTTCTTCAAAGACCTTCTCAACTCGTTTCAATTCATTCAGGATATCACGCCGCGTCTTGGTGAACTCGAATTTCGCCAGCCCGCCTCGCAGCAGAATCTGCTTGCCGTACTGTTTCCGTAATTGCACTGGATCGCTGCCCGGGTGCACCTCCAGGGGGAACATGCAGTTGAGTCCTGCATCCAACCAGAGCGGGACCAGCTTTCGGATGTCGCCGTCGCAGTCGGTCCAGATTACATCGCAACCGTGCTGCCTGAGCAAAGAGGTCACTCTTTTCAGCCGCGGGATGACAATCTCTGAGAACATCTGCGGGCTGATAATCGGCCCATTGCAGTAACAAATATCCTCCCATCCGTAAGCAAAGTCAACCTGAACCTCCTTAAGTGCCATTTCGAGCTGGCTCTGGACCAGTTGCGTAATCGTCTCAACCATCTCCTCCACCAACTCGCGATCGTCATAGACCATCAGGCTGATGTTCTCAAAGCCGACCCAGTTTCTCAGCCAGCCGAAGTAGCTGCCGAAAAAGACCCCCACGGGTCTGGTCTCGTGGCGCAACTTCCGGCCCAGACTCTTCCAGTCCACCTGATGCCGCTGCGGAATGGCAGGATCCAGGCGTTCCTTATATCGTTGCCAGTCGTCCCGCCCGGAGATGGGGAACTTGATATAGTGAGGAATTGTTTTCACCCCACTGGTCTTTTCCTCGCAAATGGTACCGTCGGCGTACTGACGGATCTCGCTGTGCTCTGTCTTTTCCAGGACCTTGAAACCTGACTCGAACGGAGGATAAACCTCGACCATCACAGGCGCATAGACGACCTCGTCCACGCCGAAGTATGCCTCGACCGCATCGAGCGATTCCCATTCTGTGTTACTTATGATCTGCGTTGGCAGGCCTTCCTTATGCCATCGCTCGATAGTCTCCTGAACATACCTGAACTCCCAGTGAACGCCGCGGTCGATGGGCTGATAGTGCATCTGTCGCCGGAACCGCTCACGTGGAGTCAATGCAGCAAGGGCGGGATTGACAATGCTCTCTTGTGCCATCTGTGTTTTTTTGCCTTGGCTGGGACTGCAGAAGCTTCCGTTCGCAGCAATCAGGCTCTTTGCAGACTCTGCGGGACTGGAATGTTAATAACTGACGGCATCAATCCCTGTCGGCTCGGTGTCGATACTCCAGCTCGAAGTTATCCAAGCGCAACGCCGAAGTAGAGGAATCGTACATGTGCATTCCTGCAGCACCGCCGCTCAGCAGCACGTCAGTGTCAACGTAGCTGTACGTGCCCATGACCTTCCCGTCGCTGGTCCTCTTGATCGTGACGTCAAGAGTAACCTTCCCGGCCGCATAATGGGCCTCGAGGATAAGTGTGTACCACTTGTCAAACTCGAATGGAGTTGATGGCGAGCGCCTGCCGGAGCTGAAACCTTTCCCGCTACGGTCGCTGTTTCCGACAAGGGTGAAGAAACCTTCCGTATCTATGCTCGCCTTGTACAGGTTCTTGCTGCCATATTTACCAATTTCCCCTCTGTTCCATTTGGTGGCATTTAAGAATACGCCCGCATGCTGAGCGTTGTTATAGGCCGAGTACTTTACATCTGCTTGCACTCTTGCGTAGGCTTGGCCCTGGTGAAGTGGACTCGTAGCAAAAGCTCCCCTGGACCAGGGACCGGCAGTCTGCCTCTGAACCACGCCGCCCACGACCTTTAACTGCTGGTCTCCGCCGCCTAGCACGGCTTTGGACCATTTGAGCTTGCCCAGGTCGGCTCGCAACTGTGCATCGTCCGCGTAACTATTGAAGTTATCCTTGTGAACCTCCGCCGCCGCCGCCGTCTTTGGCCGCTCCGGCATCGCCACCTTGAACCAGGCGCAAAGTCCACTTAGCTTATCGGGCATCACTGCTTTGTCGCCGCCCGAATAAGCCGTATGCAGCCTGAACTTCTCTGCCAAATAGGAACCAACTCCGTCGGCCACTGCGTCCGGCAAAGCACGGTTATAGAGTATGACCTCCCCAACGATCATATCTGTTCCACCGATACGAACGCCTGTCTTCCGAATCTCCGGTGTCCTGGAACTGCTCTTCTCAGTAAGGGGTATCTCTTTGCCATCTAACCAGATGCTTGTTGTCTTATTAATAGGTCCGGGCCTCTTTCTTATGCAAATGACCACCGGCCTGTCGAAATAATCTTTGAACGAACCGGCCGCAGTGACGGCATCCTCCCCCCAACCTGTTGCCCAATCTATTCTGTCGCCCTGTATTTCAATGGCCGACAGTTGGCTTACTCCCTGTCCATTCCCCCAGCCCATCAGGACGGACGAACCATCAAACTTTTTCACAGTACCTACGAAGAACAGAGTGAACGCGCAGTCTCCGCTTGGAATAGCTGTCTTGGCCACGGTCGGAGTATTAATCAGGTTTTGAGGTATTAACTCTACACCGGGCTGACCATTGAGGACATTCTTGAGGTATTTTGGATATTGCTGCTTGATCTTATCTTCGACAAATCTGTCCTCCGTCCGGTTCCAGCATTCGACCACATCAAAGATACGGCCAATCACCTCGGGCGATTCTTCCGCTCCCATCTGCATCGCTTGACCAAGCAGCCCTCTGATTGTTTTGAGCACCTCGGGCGTATATGTCAGGCTTGCGTGTGGAATGCCCCACATTGCGCCGTGATTTGGATTGGCCTCCAGGGCCTTGGCGCATTCCATGTAAAAAGCAAGCATCGGCTCTGCCGCCGCCCCGAAAAGCTTCTGGCAGGCCGGCCGCAAAATCTGCTCAGCCGTAAGGTCCGTGTCCCACAATCCCTTGGCCATGACATAATGCAAAGGCCACTGGATCGGAGAATCTTCGATCGTCGCAAAGGCCGCACCTTCACAATATACGCCCGTGATACCGTTGGCCTTGTAGTATCGCAGATCGCGTAAGGCCGCGTCGCCCAGGAACGCCGGAACATGTTTGTAGCCGCCCCAGGCAGTCATATAGTACTCATAAATCCCGGTTACTTCAGCGCCAGTCGCCCGCCAGGCCTGGAAGTTTTCCTTATAGGGTTTCTTGGACGGACAGGCTTCGTTGTCCAGCGAATGAGCCCTGCAGGATTGGTTGACGACGAACACAACGACCCCGGGCCCGGATTTGACCCGCTTGGGGGCCTCCATCGTGGCGAGGTAAGCTATGGTCGCAACGGATTTATCCGGATGGGTCTTGCGTAATTCACGGACCACTGCATTGCAAAAGGACAGGGTCTGGCCGGCAGGGTTTTCACCGAGTTTCTTACACCCCGGGCATTCGCAGAAGCCAGCAGTGTCGTTAGCGCTCAGGCTGAACATCAGTTGAGCCGGGTTATTGTCAAAGTGGCTTCGAGCAGCCCGCACTGCTCGAGCAACAACCTCCGGGTTAGAGAAGCATATCTGTGCCCCCCTACCTGTCCGCACCCCGTTGACCAGGGCAAAGTACTCCGGGTGTTCCTCAAGCAGGCTGTACGGAACAATATTTTCGTAATTATGCGGCATATGAACCAGTGTGCCGCCCAGGCCCCAGGAACCGCGATCAAAGTCCGGATGGCTAAGGTCCCCAGAGGGATGTGTAAAAAAGAAGAGTGAGCGATACCCGAAGTCAGGTGAAGTATCGATGTCGATATCACCGATGGCAATTTTGTCCGTCTTTGGTACCACATGCCAATTGGGGTCCGCCGAAAAACATTCGCTTCCCAGCTCTGCCAAAAACATATCTACAGCGTGTCTCGTACCCTGATAGACCTGAGCGTCATTGCCTGCAATCACAAGATCTTTGCCGACTCTTTTCACGATGACTCGCTCACCCCCCGGATATGTCTGGGCGATGTCGATACCCACGGTCTTGGCTGCGCCGGGCCCGAGAAGGATGCGTCCAACGCCCGCCGGGGCTTTGGACACCGTCACAATGTCCACAGAAACTCCCGTCATTCTGGCCAGGAAGTTTTCGAGCCGCTTTGCGGCATCGCGTTCCTGATGTGTCGATTGGTCACCGTAAGCGATTACCATATGGGCCTTGCCGCCACTGATAAGGACGAGCTCATTCGCCCTGACGGCTCCTCCGGCAGCGGTCCAAAATAAGCCCTGAGAAAGTATCACTAACAAGAGTTTCATCTTCCACACCTGCATTTTCTTAGACATAGCTGAATATCTCCTTAGTTTATCCTCGAACGTTTGACAGCCTTCAGGCCTGCATAGGCCGTAACCACGAAACACCCGTCGCCTGTCTCCATGACGCCGCCACACAGCGGCAATGCAATGTATGTTCCGGGATTCTGCTCAAAGAAAGACCAACACTCCCTAAGGTCTCCAACCCTGCTACCACTACCAATGTACCTTGGGGATCCAATGTGTCACCCCGTCGTCAAAGTATTCCGGGTCTATTCGATTGACCTCCTCAACGTGGCCATCAACGAAAGTGACTTCCATCAGATTGTCCCCGTGCATTCCGCATGGATCTGGAGCCCACCCTGCTAAATTTGTAATAAACGTCTTAAAATCGTACTGGTTAGCATAACTATAAACTGTGTTATAATCCAGCGTCATGATTAGACGTGAGGGG
>JAUXAG010000008.1 GCA_030614915.1 Actinomycetes bacterium
CGATATAGCTCGTTGTCGCAACCCGATACGCCCTGGTCGCGTGGAACCACGTCGAATCAGACGTCATACAGAGGTTTACCCATATCTAACCATGCCACGTGATCTTGCACGAAAGAAATGCTTATCCTAATGCCATTGGGGACCTGATTGTGGCGGTGTATCTGCTGATTCTGCCGGCGTTGGCGATGATTTTCGGGGGCTTGGCGTCGGCTAATCCTCTGGCCAGCGTGGGAGCGAGCCGGGAGATGAAGCTGGTCCTAGCCTACGAGCTGCCGTTTATTCTGATGATCGTGGTAGTGCTGATCAAGAGCGGCGGCGAGTTGGGATTAGGTGCTCTGATAGCAGATCAGCAGGCCAATGGGGTGTATGTGGGGAGTATATCGGGGGTGTTGGCTTTGATTGTGGCGATTCTGTGTACGCAGGCCAAGCTGGGCCAGGTGCCCTTCGATGCGGCCGAGGCAGAGACGGAACTGACCGGGGGAATAATGGTGGAATACTCGGGGACGCCGTTGGCGGTGTTCAAGCTGACCAGGGCGATGCTGTACGTTGTGGTGCCGATGTTCGTGGTGGTGCTGCTGTGCGGCGGCATTGACGTTGTCCGCGAGAACGAGGCCCTAGGCCCGTTTATTTTGGGTATCATCCTGGGCGTCCTGAAATACGTCGGCCTGCTGGTTCTGGTGGTGTTGATTCGCAATACGAACCCGCGGCTGCAAATTAAGAATGCGATAAAGTTTTTCTGGGGCCATGTAACCCTGCTGGCGGTTATTGCGGTGATCCTGGCGTTTATAGGAGAACAGTTGAAAATCGGCTGGCTCTAGAGAACCGGCAAGAGGACGAAGATGAGTCTAAAAATCAAAGCTCTGACCAAATCGCCGTGGGTGTATCACCTTTGTGCAGGGGGCTCGTGCAACAATTGTGATATCGAGATTCTGGATCTGTTGACGCCCCGGTTCGACGTGGAACGTTTCGGGGCGGTGCTGGTCGGCTCTATCAGACATGCCGACGCTCTGCTGGTAACGGGTATCGTGACCAAGAAGACGGCCCCACTTGTAAAAAAACTATGGGAGCAGGCTCCCAAGCCGTGTCTGGTGTTCGCCATTGGAGGCTGTGCGTGCAGCCAAGGGTTGTTCAAGGACTGCTACACAGCCAATCCGGTGCCGCTGGATGAGCTTATTCCGGTGCACGCCTATGTACCGGGGTGTCCGCCCAAGCCGGAAACTATGATTGCAGGGATCGTCAAGGCCTTGGGGTCGCTGGTAGCGAAATAAAAGAAGCCAAACGAGTAGAAAACCATGACCGAAAAGATCGTTCAAGAAATTCAGCAAGCCCTGGGTAAGAAGATCAAGAGTGTTGTCATAAAGAATTCCCAAAGGGTGTACATAGATATTGACCCGAAAGCTATCCGCGAGGTTGGCCGTTACCTCTGGAAGGATCGCGGGGCCCGCTACGCGATAGCGACGACGGTTGATAATCGTACCAGCTTCGAGGTAATCCATCACTTCAGTCTCGACCGGGAGGGCGGAGTTATGGTGTCGATACGCAGCGTGTTGAGCCGAGAAAAGCCCAGCATGCCATCCTTGGCCACTGTAATCAAGGCTGCCAGCTGGATCGAGCGGGAGATGAACGAATTGATGGGCGTGGAGTTTGAAGGTCATCCGGACATGCGAAGGTTGATCTTATCCTCCGAACATTGGCCCGAAGGCGTGTATCCGCTGCGAAAGGATTTTAGTCACCGGTAACGTCTGTCCCGAGTGCTGAGTGAAGGACAAGAAATCATGAATGATCGGCGAATCATACCGATAGGCCCGTATCATCCTCTGCAGGAGGAGCCGGAGCTGTTTCGGCTGGAGGTTGACGGTGAAACGGTAGTGGACCTGGACGTAGAGGTCGGCTGGAACCACCGGGGTATCGAGAAGCTCTGCGAAACGAAGACCTACGATCAAGTACCTTTCGTGGTCGAGAGAATCTGCGGTATATGCTCGACCTCGCACCCGTTGGCCTATGTGCAGGCGGTGGAGGAAGCGGGGGATATCGAAGTCCCCGAGCGGGCTTTGTATATCCGAACGATTATCGCCGAACTGGAGCGAATCCACTCGCATCTGCTGTGGGTGGGCTTGGCGGGCCACTTTCTGGGTTACAATACGGTGTGGATGTGGAGCTGGAAATACCGCGAACCGGTATTGGACATCTGTGAAACGGTTACGGGCAATCGTAATCACTATGCGATGATGAAAGTGGGCGGTGTACGGCGGGATATTCTGCCCGAACACGTCGATTACATCCTGGAGCGAATACCCGAGCTAGTGAAATTCACGGACCTGATCAAAGGGGCAGTGCTTGATGACCCGGTCTTACACGCTCGGCTAAAGGGCGTCGGCGTAATGACCACCGAAGATATGCACGAGTACGGGGGGGTTGGTCCGACATCGAGAGCCTCCGGCGTGCCGGGCGACGTCCGGCGGGATGATCCATACGCAGCCTATGGGCTGGTGGACTGGGATGTAATTACTGCACCTTGGGGCGACGTATTCGCCAAGGCCGTAGTCCGGGTACTGGAGATGTACGAGTCGATAAGAATCGTCAAAGAGTGTCTGACGAAGATGCCCGAGGGTGAAATCGACTCCAACCCCAAGACCGTACCCGCAGGAGAGGGGATCGGCCATCACGAGGCACCACGGGGCGAGGTCTTCCACTACGTGCGCTCGGACGGGACGAATCGGCCGATTCGGCACAAGATACGGGCCCCGACGTATATGAATCTGCCTACCTACAAGGCCTCGGTGGTGGGGGCGTCGATAACCGATGCGACGATTATCCTGGCGGCTATCGATCCGTGCTACTGCTGCACGGAACGGATGGCAGTGTATAAACATAAGGGAGATCCCAGAGAGCCGATTATGACCGGCGAGGACCTGGTAAGGCTCTCGCAAGAAAAGACGGCCAGACTGCGAAAGGAATTCGGCTTATGAGCAATGAGCTACTACACGTGGTAGCTGTGCCGCTGGTGCTGGCGGGAATCGCCCATTTGCTGGGACGGCGGCTGAGTATATTGGCTCGACTGGTGGGCTTGGCCGGTACCGCTTTGACGCTGTGGCTTGGCGTTCGAGTCTGGTGGCTGGCGGCTGGAACGGCTGAGAAGGCGTCGTGGACCCTGCCCAATTGGCAATGGCTGGGAACTCTGCGCGACACGCCGGTGCTCCACGTTGATGCCCTGAGCGGGTTTATGCTGGCGGCGGCGTGCTTGTTCGCTCTGTTGATAGTCATATACTCGCTGAGTTCGGTTAGGGGTAAGGAGCTGGCCAACGGGTATTTTTATGGGCATATACTTGCAGCATTGGCGGCGGCGGCCGGGGCATTGTTGGCCAATGATTTCGTAACCCTGGCTATCTTCTGGGGGTTCATGGGTCTGCCGTTCTATTTGCTGATCAATATGGGCAAAGAGAACTGCGAGGCCGCGGGCAAGAAGATGTTCATCATCACCGGGGCGTCGGACTCGCTGCTGCTCTTGGGTATTGGTTTACTGCTGGCCAGCGGCCACAAGCTCGGATTGTATGGCGAGATTGCCACCTCGAATGCCGCAATGGCCGGTGCGTTTTTGTGCTTCTCGGCCGCGGCCTTCGCTAAGGCCGGTGGTATGCCGCTGCATTCGTGGATACCGGACGTGGCCGAGACGGCACCGGTTCCGGTGGTCGCATTTTTGCCGGCCTCGGTGGATAAACTGCTGGGCATCTACCTGTTGGCCCGAATCTCTCTGCATAGTTTTTCAATAACACCGGGCGGCTGGTTGAGCAGCCTGTTGATGATCTTAGGAGCGATCACCATCGTCGCAGCAGTGACAATGGCCCTGATCCAGCATAATTTGCGGAGGCTGCTGGGCTTTCACGCGGTGAGCCAGGTGGGTTACATGATCCTGGGCATCGGCACCGGCAGCATCCTGGGTATAGCCGGTGGTGTGTTCCACATGCTCAACCACGCCATTTATAAGTCGTGTCTGTTTCTGACGGCTGGGTCGGCTGAGCGTCGGGCGGGCACGGGGGAGTTGGACAAGATGGGCGGGTTATATAAGGCCTTGCCGGTAACTTTCCTGGCTGCGGTGATCGCGGCCTTGGCTATTTCGGGGATACCGCCGCTGAACGGTTTCTTCAGCAAATGGATGGTGTATCAGGCAGTCATCGAAATGGGGCAGACGACTGGCGGTTGGCTGTGGATAGTCTTGCTGGTGGCGGCGGTGTTCGGCAGTGCCTTGACGCTGGCCAGCTTCGTGAAGGTAATACATTCGGTTTTTCTGGGTCAGGAATATAAAGGGCCGGAGAAGGCACCGGTCGGTCCCAAGGCTGGGCTGGGGATGCGGATAAGCATGGTGGTTCTGGCTGGGGCGTGCGTGGTCTTCGGTATCTGGGCGATGCAGCTTCCGCTGGGCAGGATGATCTTCCCGGCGACGGGGATCCCGACACAGTTGAGCATTTGGGAGCCGCAACTGGCTACAGGGCTGATCCTGTTGGCAATCGCGGCGGGTCTGGTTATCTATCTGCTGGGCACTGCGGTGAAGGTACGGCGGGACGACAGCTACGTAGGAGGGGCCGACGTAAGCGCCGAGCCGGATATGCGTTTCAGTGCCGCGGATTTCTACCAGACGATCTCCAAGGAGATGCCCGTACTGCGGCGGTTATACGTGCAGGCCGAGAAGAGCTGGTATGACTTCTACGCCCTGGGGCGAAGATTGATATTCTACGTCGGCGGCGGGCTGCGGGCCCTGCACTCGGGGCTGCTGCTGACCTACGTGGCCTGGTGCGTGCTGGGCCTGGTGGTGCTGCTGTGGTTATTCGTCTCGGCGAGTAAATAGCAATACGATGGAGTAGGACGATAATGGTTACAAACCTGCTGATTTTCCTGCTGCTGTTTATGATTATTGCGGCGGTGGCGGCTCTGCAGACCAAGAATCTGCTCTCGGCGGTGATATCCGTCGGAGCGGTGGGCTTCGGGGTGAGCGTGGCCTTTCTGCTGCTTCGAGCCCCGGACGTGGCTATCACCCAGATAGCGGTGGAGGTGCTGACCCTGCTGCTGCTGATCCGGGCGACCATCTGGCGGGGCGTACGAACGGTTTCGGGCCAACGAGAGGTCTTCGGCTCGGCGGTGGCGGTGGTACTGGTACTGCTGATTCTGCTGCTGGTCTTGCCCGTGTTCTCGGGGCTGTCGTTTGGCGTCGGGCCACAGATGGAGTTGGCGTCCAGCCATTACCTGCAACAGGGATTGAGCGAGACGGGCTCGGCGAATATCGTCACTGCGGTGCTGCTGGACTACCGGGCTTACGACACCTTGGGTGAGGCTACAGTCTTGTTTACAGCCATTATCGGGGCCCTGGTGCTGATGCGTCAGCAGGCCCGCAAGCCCTTGGAGGAATAAAGATGACCGGTATGACGGTTATAGTCAAAACGGTAACCCGCTGGACGGCGGCCCTGATCTTTCTCTACGGGGCTTATGTGGTAGCCTACGGGCATCTGGGCCCCGGTGGAGGTTTTGCGGGGGGAGTGATCTTGGCCTGTGCTTACATCCTGATAACCCTGGCGTACGGTGGCGAACATGCCTTGCGTGTGCTGCCGCGGGCAGTGGCGTCTCGCCTGGACAGTTTTGGGGCCTTGGCCTTTTTGGCCTTGGCATTGGTGGGTATGGTCGGGGGCGGATTGTTCTTTACCAATTGGCTGCAGCAGAAGTGGGCAGGTAAGGCTTTCCACGTTTTCAATGGGGGGATTATTCCGCTGGCCAACGTGGCTATAGCCATAAAAGTATGCATGTCGTTGTTTTTGGTATTCTTTATTCTGTCCAGCGTGCGAATGTTCGGCAAAGATGAGCAAATAGACTTCCGCTCTAAAGAGGTGGACTGATGATTTACGTATTGTGCCTGATCCTATTCCTGGTGGGGCTGTACGGCGTATTGAGCCAAAAGAACCTGATCAAGCTGATCATTGGTCTGGGGATCATGGAGTATGCGGTCAACATGTTTCTGATTATGGTGGGCTACCGCAAAGATGGCAAGGCGCCGATCATGGAAAGCGGGACGGGTCTGGATAAATTTCTCTCGGGGGCGGTGGATCCGCTGCCGCAGGCGATGGTACTGACAGCCATCGTGATCAACCTTGCCGTGCTGGCGTTGGCGATTGCCATAGCCATGCGGCTGTACCAGAAGTACGGGACGTATGACATAACCGAGATCCGACGGCTGAGAGGATAAAAGAAGGCTTGAGGCTGGAGGCTTGAGGCTGGAGGCAAGAAGAAGAAAGGCACAAAGGGGTAAATAAGAAAAGAAACCCCCGGTGGGCCCCCCAATCGCGAAATATCGCGATTGGGGACCCCTAAATCCGGGGGCTAAATAAGGCAAAAGACGAGAAGAACAGGAAGCTTGAGCCAATGAAAATCGATATTCAAACAATTCTGCCGCTGGCAATAGCCATACCGCTGGGGATGGGTTTTATTCTGCCTCTCTTGGGCAAGAAACTGACGCGGCTGGCGGACGTAGCGGCTAATCTGGCGACGGCGTCGCTGGTGTGCCTGTCGATAATCCTGCTGGTGGGGCGTCTGCAGGGTGGCGGAGCGGAAGTCTATTGGATGGGCGGTTGGCGCATAACCGCCGGCGGAACGGTATTCGGTATCAATCTGGTGTTGGATGGGCTCAGCGCCCTTATGCTGGTGCTGGTGTCGGTGGTGAGCTTCGCGTCGACATTGTTCAGCAGCCGCTACATGGATCAATACACGGGGCGATCCAAGTATTACGGGCTGTTCATGCTGATGATAGCGGGAATGAACGGCTGTGTGCTGACCGGGGATATGTTCAACCTGTTCGTATTCCTGGAGATTGCGGCGGTATCGAGCTATGCCTTGGTGGCCTTCGGCTGCGAGAGCGACGAGCTGGAGGCTTCGTTCAAGTACCTGATTCTGGGCTGCGTGGCTTCGAGCTTTATCCTGCTGAGTATTGCCCTGCTGTACGCACAATTCGGGGCTCTAAACATGGCCCAATTGGGCGAGCGGATGGCAGAGCTAGGGGTCAACAAGGGATCGCTGCTGGCCTTGATGATGCTGCTGGCGGGTCTGGGAGTAAAGGCGGCGCTGGTACCCTTTCACGCCTGGCTTCCTGATGCTCACCCGTCGGCGCCGGCGCCGATCTCGGCGATGCTCAGCGGGGTGCTGATCAAGGCCATCGGGGTTTACGCGATTATCAGAGTGGTCTTCAACGTTTATGGTTGGACCCCTGAGCTGGGGATGGCCCTGATGGTCCTGGGCACCTTATCGATGATCGTCGGCGGAGTGCTGGCCATGAGGCAGGGAGATTTCAAGCGGCTGTTGGCATACTCGAGTATCAGCCAGATCGGCTACGTGGTGCTGGCTATCGGGCTGGGGACGCCGCTGGGGATTCTGGCGGGTCTGTTCCACCTGGCGAACCACGCGATCTTCAAATCTTTGCTGTTCTTGACCTCCGGAGCGGTGCAGTACCGGACGGGGACGAGGCAGTTGGACGAGATGGGCGGGCTGGCTCAGAAAATGCCCATCACGGGCCGAACGTGTCTTGTGGGCTCGATGAGCATTGCCGGGATCCCGCCATTCAACGGATTCTTCAGCAAGCTGCTGATTATCATAGCCTGCGTGGCAGCGGGGCGCTGGGGATTTGCCCTGTGTGCGGTGATAATCAGTATCGTGACCTTGGCTTACTTCCTGAAGGTGCAGAAGAACGCGTTCTACGGCAAGCTGAAAGACAAGTGGGCCCAGGTGCGCGAAGTGCCCCTGACTATGCAGTGCAGCATGGTGCTGCTGGCGGTTCTGTGCGTGGCGATGGGTCTGCTGTTGGTGCCTGGTCTGAGGGAGGCGGTTCTGGAACCAGCTCGAGACGCTTTGTATCAGGGAGTAAAAGGCTATCAAGAGGTGGTCATGACGTTGCTCGGTTCGGGCGGCTAAAACAACTCGGCCGGAAGTGGCCGAGCAAGGCCCTAAATAGAGTGGAGCAATCATGCGGCGAATAGTAATTTTCATAGTGAGCTATCTATTATGGTGTGGACTGGTCTGGCCTTACGACCAGAATCGTATAGGCACAGACGGGACGGCCTGGGACACGGGGAGTTTGCTGCTGGGTTTGGGGGTGGCCCTGCTGGTGGCGATTCTGTTCGGGGGGGCGTTGACCAATAAGCCGAAGAATCTTTTCAACCCCCTGCACATTTTCTGGGTGATCGTCTATTTGCCGGTCTTTTTCTATTATTGCATCAAGGCCAATCTGCAGGTGATGTACCTGGTACTGCACCCGGATATGCCCATCAAGCCGGGAATCGTCAAGGTCAAAACCAAGCTCACCAGCGAGAGCGGGGTAACCGCCCTGGCAAACTCCATTACTCTTACGCCGGGAACGCTGACTGTCGACGTGATAAATGACAATGAGCTCTACGTTCACTGGCTGGTGGTCGAAAGCGCCGAAGAGGATAAGGCTACCGAGATCATTGTCAACCGCTTCGAGTATTTCTTGGAAAAAATATTCGACTAATCCGGAGAGGACAGGCTAATGAGCGGCTTTGAAGTGTTTCTGTATGTGGCCATAGTCGTGCTGATGATTTGTATTTACCTGTGCATGTATCGGATCAGCCGAGGACCTACCGCGCCGGACAGGACCGTGGCTATCGATATCCTGGGCGTAATCCTGGTGAGCTTCTGTGCGATCATGGCAATAATTACCAAACGGGACTTTTACATCACCCTGGCTATAGCCTGGGCTTTGCTGGCCTTTATCGGTACGGTGGGTTTGAGTAAGTACCTGGAAGGACGGGGCTTTGATGAGTGAAATTATAGCAGCGATTCTTATTGGCATTGGTGTGCTGTTCAACCTTTTCGGCTGTATAGGTCTGGTGCGTTTCCCGGACGTGTACACGCGTCTGCAGGCGGCAACCAAATGCGTAACCCTGGGGACGTGCCTGACGCTGGGTGGAGTAGCGATTTACGGCTTTGCGGGCGGTTTTGGGGCCATGGGGATGAAATCTCTGTTGTGTATCGGCTTTTTGGCGATTACAGCTCCGACGGCGGCCCACGCTCTGGCCCGGGGAGCATACAAATACGGCGTGAAACTCAAGGAACCTACGGTAGTGGACCTGTACCAGGAGGTCGAGCCGCAACCAACGAGTATCGAAGATGAAGAAACCGAAACTACGTGAACTAGCCGAAGCGATCAAGGCGGTAATTGTCGGGCCTTATACGAGCAAGTTCCCTGCCGAAATGCCGGAGGTGCCGGAACGCTATCGGGGCAAGCCCTACTTCGACGAGAATGAATGTGTGGGCTGTGGGACCTGTGCCCTGGTGTGTCCGGCCAAGGCCATTACTATGGAAGAATCGGCCCAGACCAAGCTGCGCCGCATGATTTGCCGCTACGACATGTGCATTTTCTGCGGGACCTGCCAGGTAAACTGCATTACGGAAAAGGGTATTACCCTGAGCCATGAGTTCGAGCTCTCGGCCTTGGATCGGGGGGATATGCAAGAAGAGGTGGAAAAGGAAGTGCTCCTCTGCGAAGCCTGCGACGAGATCATCGGGGCTGTGGATCATATTAAGTGGGTAGCCAAGCGGCTGGGACCGCGGGCCTTCGGCAACCCGCTGCTGATGCTGACGAGCTTACAGTCGTTGGGGGCTGCAGACGAAATGCCGCGTATCGATAGGGAGCAGATTCCGCTACGGCGCGGCGACCGTATTCGAATTCTCTGCCCTAAATGTAGACAAGAGACCGCCCTGGTGGTATAAGGCGCTGCAATAGTTCAGAAGCCACAGTGTTGGGCGAAGGGAGGGGTTGTACCTTTTGTCTGCAGAAGATCTAAAGTCAAAATTACAAGCAAGACTCACGGGTAAGGTGGCGATCCTGTGCGTGGGCAGCCGGTCGCGGGGGGACGATATGTTCGGGCCATTAGTAGCCAGACGCATAGCCGGCAAGGTGGACGCTGAGGTAATCGATGCTGAGAATGTGCCGGAGAACTACCTGGGCAAGATTGCCAAGCTGGCCCCGGACGTGGTGCTGCTGATAGATTCGGCCCACTTCGGCGGCCAGGCCGGTGAGATCAGATTGCTGGACCCCCAGGAGCTGAACGAGTCGAGCTTCAGCACACACAGCGCGTCGCTGAAACTCATCGAGGAGTATCTCCAGGCCCAGTGTCAGAGTAAGGTGATGCTGCTGGGGGCCCAGCCAAAGCACGTGCGCTTTGGGGAGCCGCCTTCGAAAGAGATGATTGGGGCGGTTGATCAGGTGTCGGGATTGCTGATGGATATACTTGGGGACCATCCGGTCCGTTCCTAATCGGTCTAGCCCGGATATTTCATGAGGTTTTGGGCGGGTTTTTGTAAGCCTAGCAGATCAAATGACTTAGTCATAGTCTGTGGGAGTGATTAGACTAACAGACTGTTTTGGCCGCAGGCGGTGTCCTGTAAACAACCTGAGGCGATGACCTGGAGAATAAAAAGGGGCAGGACCCTAAGAGCCTGCCCCTTTCTTACTTGCAAAAGCAGATTACTTCCTGCGTGGGCACAGCATCGCCAACCCGCCTAAAACCAATAACACCATCGTAGCGGGCTCAGGAATCTCGGAGACACGGAACCCGACACTGACGTACTCGTACGACGGGTAGGAGCTGTGGCGGTACGACGCGTGCAGGTAGCTGTCGTTGAGGAAGAACGACCCGCCCCGCATGCCGCGATAGGATTCTTGGATGATCGCCTCGTTCCACTCCCAGAGGTTCCCGCCCTGGTCGAACGTATCGTACGGGCTCTCGGAGTTCTCGTGGGCGCCGACCTCCGTCCGGTAGTACGGACTGCCGATCGTGTAGTCGTTGTCGTAGAAAGTTGCGTTGTTGCCGGGGTCGCTCGGCTCTACAAGATCGTTGCTCGGCGTCGTG
This sequence comes from Actinomycetes bacterium, assembly GCA_030614915.1. Taxonomy (GTDB): domain Bacteria; phylum Planctomycetota; class Phycisphaerae; order JAACET01; family JAACET01; genus JAACET01. The sequence goes on from JAUXAG010000008.1 coordinate 10,905, forward strand.
TCGCTGCTCGTCGGGTAATCGAAGTAGTTGCCCGTGACGCCGTCGTTTTTGTGATAGGCCGCCTTGTACCACTCATCCTCGGTGGGGATCACCCAGGTAGCGTCCAGCTCGCGGCTGACGGCCAGCAGGGCCGCGTTGCCCGTCGCGCCGTTCAGGTAATACGCCCCGTCCTCGGTGGTGCTGTTACCTTGTACGCCGGTCGGTTGGCCGTTGTGCAGCCAGTTGGTAAAGCGGGCAGCATCGCCCCAGTCGACGTAGTTCACCGGCCGGTTGGCCCAGTCGGAAGCCACACTGTACGTGTAGGTGCCCGACGAGCCGTTGCGCTTGATGTTGCAGCCCCAATCTTCAGGGTTGGCATCGTAGTCCATCATTGGGTAGTACAGCCCGTAGGTGTCCGTGTCTGCCACGGCGTTGAGGAACTCGCAGTACTGCCCGGCCGTCACCTCGTACTTGCCGATGTTGTAGGTGTAGCCCACACCGCCGTAGCCGTCGCCGTGCGTGTCGTCGGCGTTGCCCGCGTTGCCCACGGGGACGGTCTCAATGATAACCGCCGCCTGCAACGACGAGACGCACGCCAGCAGTGCACAAACTGCACCAATCAATACAAATCTTGCTTTCGTCATTTTCTCCTTTTCTCTTCTGTCCGACCATTAAAAAACGACACACAGGCTCTCTCTGCCGCACGTGCCGATAGTTTTGGTCCCAACAAAAAGATGTGAGAAAAGCTCTCTCACACCACCTAGTAGTATACCATAAGCGGCCCAGCTAGCCAATCAAAATCTGCCAATTTTTCAGTTTTTTTCTGGTCAACCACAGAGGCGTACGCGCCATCAGAAGCTGATGTTACAGAGGCCAAACACTCCGGCCAGCTGATGAAGCTAACACGGATATTGCATGGCTCTTGGGTTCTGATGGCCCAATGGCCTTGTTTTCTGTAGTATTCCCCCCCAAGCTCGAGCGTTCATGCAATATGCGGTTTAGTCCTCGGAATCCTGGATCATACTGGCCAGGACGGCTAGGCGAACGGCCTTAACCTTACGATAGACCTGCTCGAATGGCCGTCGGACGCCGTAAACGGTGAGCAAATCCTCTATGCGGATGCCGAAAAGGTGTTCGTTTTCCTGTAAATAAGGCAGGATGAGATTCCAATCCTCCTCGGTGACGTTAGCGAACTCGCCGCCGTTGAGCTGCTCGTTGACCAGGCGGGCATGGGGGTCGCGTACATAAATGGCCCCGCCGGAAGCCATGCTGAAGAGGTTTGAGCCGGGGTAGGGGGTGGGCAGTTCCTCAAGGTTTCCACTCTGGTCAAGGCAGATGCCATTGAGGACCACGAAGCCGCCGCCGTTGAGGGGGTCGCCGGCCATGAAGGACTCGGCCAAGAAGTCGAGGCAGGTACCGTTGATGACCACACGTGGTCGTCCGACGGCATTGATGAGCGGCCGGCCGGCAGCATTGCCCAGGACGTAGACTTCGCCGCCCTTGGCCCCGTACATGAAGGTCTGGCCGACGTCGCCGTGGACGACCAATTTGCCGGATTTGAGTATCTGGCCGAGTTGGTCCTGGGCGTTGCCGTGGACGTGAAGCTCCAGGCCGTCCATGCCGCTGCCTAAATAGTCGCCGACGGAGCCGTAGGCGTCGATCCTGATGCCAGCCGTATCCGGGCCAAGGCCGCAGCCGAGGAAACGCTGGCCGGCATAGTTGAAAGCAATAAAGCGCTTCCAGCCCAGTTCGGCAGCCCCGACCAACAAGCTGGCATCGCTTTGCGGACCCTCCGGCGGAAAATCATGGGCATCAATGACCAGGACCTGCTCGCCATCGGCCGGTGGTCGCAGGCCCGAGGCGGTCCGGCAGTCAATAAGCTGAAAACGGCTGGTGCTCTGGTCGCTGATTTTAGGGGTAGCAAGCAAAATGTTGCGCAGCGTTTGGCGGATCCATTCCAGAACCGAGGCGGGCTTCTTGTTACCTACAGGGTACTTTCGATCGTTGAGCAGAGTCAGCAGCTCAAGGGCGGTTTGCTTGTGGTCGTCGCTGTTGGCCCGGTAGCCTTGGAGGGCCTGACAAAAGGCGGCCAGATTTTCAAAGGTCCAATCGGCAGTGCGCTCAACGGCCAATTCGAAGAGCTGGATGGCGGTATCGTCGCCAGGGGGTTCTGCGAGCAGTCGTTCGAGATGCTCATGGTCAATTGAGGTGGGCTTGGCCTTGCCGAAGCGGCACTGCTGGGCGGAAGGGATTTCTATGGGCCGAGCAAACTTGTCGGTGCAAATGAGTGTGGGCCCGGAGGCGTCGTTCTTGAGGGTGAAGATAAAGGCGCCTCCGTCGGTGTGGGAACCGCCGCGGGCGTTCCAGTAGCGGTCGGCAATGGGACTGAAACGCTCATCTTCGGCAGCTAAAGACTCTAGCGTGGCGTCGATGGCCTGCTTTTCGCTGGCAACCAGGCCGATCTGAACATCCCCATCCTGCAAGGCGAAGACCTGGGGGCGGAGCATGGCAGTATCGGTAATGCCGATCAGCTGGAATTGATTGTTGGCCGGATCGTTGCGGGCAATGATGAAGAACCATGGGCCGTCGGGTGAGCCGGCGATGTGGCTGGCCTGAATGCGGCGATAAATCTTCTGCTTGGCCTGGGGCAGCAGGTCGAAATCCAACTCGGTGGTGGGGGCCAGGGCCTCGATGACATATTCGAGCGGATAGCCGTAAACTCGGGCAAGCAGATCGAAAAGCTGGACGCTGACCTCGGTGTCGGTCAGAAAGAGGGGCTCAATGTTGCGCTGGCGGAGGTAGTCGGTTACAGAGCGGTAGTTGGCAAAGTCGCCGTTGTGGACCAGAGCTTCGTTCAGTCCGATGAAAGGATGGGCGCCACCCGGGTGCCAGACGCGTCCCTTGGTGGGGTAACGCTGATGAGCGATCCAGAGATGGGCACGGAAGTCTTCGAGCTTGTAATACTGGGCGAGTTGCTCGGCATAGCCCACGATCTTGAGGATGAACATGTTTCGTCCGTGGCTGAGGACGAAGGCAGCCTTATCACCAAGGGAAGCGTAATAGCGCTTATTGAGCCGATAGCTGGTTTGATAAACAAACTCATCCTCCAGAGCTCGATCGGATAGACCTTCCAGGCCGCGATCTTTGGCAAAACCTTCCAGAGCCTCCGGAGCCGGTCGAACAAAATAACGATAAACGGCGGGCGGCTCGGCATCTAAGCCAATATCGCGATAGTCATCGATCGTTGCTGCCCAGGCTTGATGGTCAATAGTATAACTGGGCTTAATAATCTCTCGTTCAACTTTCCGGCGCACCTGAGGCTGTAGATAAGCAACTTGTAGCAGATAATCGTTATCCAGGACTTCGCGCGACACGCCCAGCTTATCCGGATCGAAGCCGACGGCGGCGATGCCACCACCTTTGCCGTTGCCCCGGTTGTGCATCTGCATGGACGGCGCGAAGATGTGGCGGCCGGATACGGGTACATTGCAGGCAAAGCCCACCACACCACAGCCGCCCTCCTCGGCTTGTTTAGCCGATGGGATTTGCCCGCTGCATAACCAGCGGCGGGAAGCGATGATCTGCTTGGCGTAATCAGTCATCGTGGGCAAGCTCCGAGGACTCGTAATCGAGGTGAGTGAGCAAGTCAGTTCGACCGACGAGTTCGGTGATGCTGGTCAAACCAAAACGAGCGAGTATCTGGCGCAACTGGCTGTTCCAGGCGTTGAATAGATTGAAAATCCTCTGGGCGCCCCATTCGGGGTCGAACTGCTGGGCCAATTCATCGTCGGTGGTAGCGATGCCGCGGGCACAGCCGCGGCCGGACTCGCAGGCCCCGCAGCGAATACAGCCCAGGGCCATCATGTCGGCGGTGCCGGTTACCACCCCATCGGCGCCCAAGGCAATGGCCTTGATAATGTCGTGAGCGGAACGAATACCGCCGGAGGCGATGAAGGTCATCTTCTCGCGTACGCCCTCGTCCCGGAGAAAGCCGTGGACCTTGGGGATGGCGTACTCGATGGGCATGGCGATGTTCTTCTTAGCAATGTCGGGCGCCGCCCCGGTACCGCCATAGGAGCCGTCGAGGTGGATTACGTGGGCCCCGGCGTAATAGGAGCCGACGGCCACCATGTCCACGTCGGTGGGAGTGGAGACCTTGACACTGACCACGGCATCGGGGTTTATGGCCAGGATCCAATCGACGTGCTTTTTGTGGTCCTCGACGGAGTAGACACTGTGGAAAGGGAAGGGACTAAACAGGGCGCTGCCCTGGACGGCTTCGCGCATGCGGGCGACCGAGGCGGTAACTTTGTCGCCGAGGAGGTGTCCGCCCAGGCCGGGCTTGGCTCCCTGGGCATATTTGAACTCGACCATGCGGACTCGCTGGATGGTTTCTTCGCTGACGCCGAATAGGCCAGTAGCTACTTGGGTAATAACGTGATGATCGTAAGGATAGAGAACAGTGGGGTATCCGCCCTCACCGGTGCAGACCAAGGAGTTGAGGCTCGCAAAGGCGCGGGCCCGGGAAATCATGGTGGAGCTGCTGACCGAGCCGAAACTCATGCCGCCACCGTAGTATGGTACGCCGATGGTCAAGGGTTGGCCGTGCTGGCGGCGGTTCAGTGCAATGGACAGATCGACCTTGGCAGGATCGACCTTCTTGGCGGGTTTGTCTGGAAAACGCAGTCGCATGCGGTCAAAGCCGCCACCGGAATTTCCCAGATTGTAGCGGAGCTCGTCGGCGGCAGGGGTCCTTCCGCTGCGGGCCATTTCCCAGGTGTCGAGTATTAGTTCGGCGGGCCAACGGAAATCGCCGAGGGTGTTGAGCAAGGGATTGGCTCGAACGGTAATAGCGCCGGCAGGACAGGCCTGGACACATGCGAATTGGCCGGACTCGCAGGGGCCGGGGCAGAGCCAGTCGCGGGGGCGCAGGGCAAGTTTGTCAGTTACAGAGAATACGCCAGCAGGGCAGGTGCGCATGCAAGTGCCGCAGCGCGTACACAGGTCCGGGTCGCGGAGGATGATGTAGCGACCAATGGGGTTGCGAAAACGTTCTGGAGCTTCTTTGGCCTTCATGGGGACTTTGCCTTTTCCTTTTCGTCTAGTCGTCGGCCAAAGATGGGCGCGAAACTTTCGCGTTCGAGGTCGCGGAAGAACATAGCCCGGCCGGACTCACCGCGGAGGCGACGGGCCTCGCGAAGGCCCATGGCCCCGAGGACCTCAATAATCTGGGCGTGCCAGGAACCAAACAAGTTGATGATTCGCTGGCGGCTCCAGTCGAGCTCGACTGTGTCAATCCGGACGGGACAAGGCTGTCCGCGGCGACAATTCAGACAGACGCGGCACTGATTGGCCAACAATATCGGTATGTCCACGCCGGCTACATCGGCGCCGCAAATGATGATTTTGGCTACGTGCTCGGCCAGAGCAATTCCACCGGAGACGATGAGGCTGAGGGTATCGCGCAGGCCGGCACGGATGAGGGCCTCATGGACCTCGGCGACGGCATCGGTAACAAAGCGAGAGTCCCCAGGCGAGGCAACCTCGGGGCAAGAGTCGCCCCCGGCGGAACTCTGCAACTCTCGGCCCTGATAATCGGCATACAAGTGCAGGGCTTCGACGTCGGCCCGGGTAAGTTCGACGGCACGCTCGGCAATGCCGGGGGTAAGAGGCAGACGAACTATGACCACCGGTTCGCCGTTGGAACGAGCGGATATTTTTTTGATCCGGGTGATGCGCTCGCACAGATCGACTGCGTCGTCTATCTCGACGGCCCGAACCTGACTGAGTAGCTCGGCGTAGGGCTCGAGGGATTCACCCGCCCGGATATAGGGGACCATGTGGGCGGCAGTATCGCTGGGCCAGCCGTGCTCAGTGAGTTCACAGGCCAAGCGGACTGCTAATATGTCGAGCTGTTTGGCGGCCAAGGCGATGGCCTCGCTCAGAGACTCACCAACGGCACCGAAAGGAAGCAAATTGATGACGATGGGCAGCGACATATTAACGAGGGGATAATCGGGGCAGCTCAGATTGCCGGTCCGGTCGAAGGTGAGCCGGCTGGGCCTGCGCCCGATATCGACGGAGGCGTTTATGTACTCGCGTCCATGAATGCCGTCGCGGGTCGGCCGAACGATCTCGGACATATCGGTCCAGATCTGGTCGAATCCGGGGCCTGTGAATGGGCCGGTATATCCGGACCCGCTGACGGGAACTCTGCCGTCCTTGGCCTGGGACCAGATGGCGTCGATAATTCGCGGTCTCCAGTAGGCATCGCCCATAGTCTCGAACTCGGGGTTGGTCTGGCGGGAGAACAGAACCCTCTTGCACTGTTGAACGCACCAGAGGCAGTTGCGGCAAAGAGAGTCCGCAGAGTCGCGAAGCTGCTCGGGGCTGTAACCGCCAAGTTTGAAGACGTCGTAGATACACTGGCGCTTGACGCAGTCCAGGCAGCCCAGGCAACCGTCTCGCTCTATAGCAATACGAGGTCCGGGTGAAATAAACCGATCGGCGACCGGCTCGACAATTATGTGATACCTAGCGGGCATACTAGCTGGCCTCTCCGCTGGCAGGACGCGGCAAGAGATCAGCCCGCTTGACGATCTCGGGAATAAGGTGCTCGGCCTCGATGGCCTGGATGTGCACGCCGCGGACACCCTCGATAGCCTTAACCTGCTCTATGAGCTCGACGGTAACCTTCAAACCTTCCTCTTTGCGATCGGATGCCTGGTCCATTCTTTCGATAAGTTCGTCGGGCACGGTTACGCCGGCGACATTCTTATTCATGTATCTGAGCATCCCGGCGGACTTGGGCACGATAATTCCAGCCAAGATGGCGACTTTTTCGTGTAGGCCTTCGTTGCGGACGAGTTTCATCTGCTCGGCAAAACGGGACACCTCGAAGATGGACTGGGTCTGGATGAACTGGGCACCGGCAGCGACCTTCTTGGCCAGGCGGATTACGCGGAAGTCGATCGGATCACCCAGCGGGGTCCAGGCGGCGCCGATCAGCATGTCGGGAGCTACGGTAACGGAATCGCCGCCCTGCTGGAGCGACTTATCCCGCAGGTCGCGGATGATGCTCAGCAGTTGGACCGAATCAATATCGTAAACGTTCTTGGCCCCGGGATGGCCGTGGAGCTTACCGGCCGCGCCGAAAGATTGATGGTCTCCGGAGAGGCAGAGGCAGTTACGAATGCCCAGAGCGGCAGCTCCGAGGATGTCGGACTGGATGGCGATGCGGTTGCGGTCGCGACAAACCATCTGCATGACCGGCTCTAGACCCTCGGCCAAAAGGATGGCACTGGCAGCAATGCTGCTCATGCGGACCACGGCGGTCTGGTTGTCGGTAACGTTGTAGGCGTCGCAACATCCGCGAAGGATGTCGGCCTTGGCCTTTAGGGCCTGGGCATCGGCGCCGGTGGGTGGGCCGACCTCGCCGGTCACGGCAAAATGGCCAGCGGAGAGGACTCGTTGTAAATTGCTGGTAGAACTCATTCCTCAACGTCCTCCACAACAACGCGACGTGGGCCGCCATCCCGGCTGGTTGACCAGTCCCTGGGGGGGGTGTTTTCCCTAAGGGTGTCCAGCTGGTTCATGGCCTTGAGCCGTTCGATAATCAGGTGCCAGGCACAATCGAGCTCGGGGTCGATCTCGCATTTGCCGTCGGTTGAGCCGCCGCAGGGGCCATTCTGGAGGCTCTTGGCGCAGCGGGCTATGGGACAGATTCCAGCGGTGCGATCGATAGTGCAATCACCACAGGCAGCACATCGCTCGAGCCACAGGCCGGGCTTTTCCCGATGGCCCAGGAAGACCGTGTTGACGCCGGGGATGATGGGCTTGGGCTCGAAGCGGTCCCACATGCAGGCAACGCCCACGCCGCAAGCCAGGGAAACGACGACGTCGGCAGCCTCGACCTGCGGGGCGATTTCCTCGATGAGTTCCCACTCGCACTGGCGGTCGGCGGTAACTTCGGCGACTTGAGCTTGACAGCCTCGCAGGCGCAGGGCCATGCGCAGAGCGCTGGCGGTGATGGCGACCTCTTTCTCACCGCCGGCCATGCACTCGGCTACACAGGTGGCGCAGCCGGCTACGAGAATTTTCTCGTAGTTGGTGAGCTTGTCGGCAATTTCGTTTATGTCTTTGGCTTGGGCAACAATCATTTTACACCTACGGTTTTCAAAGGACTTTTTCCAAGTTCGACGAGCCGGCCGGTGGCCTCCCTCAGGGCCTTGTCCAGGGCATCAGGGTCGTTGGGGTCCAAGGATTGCAGGAAGACCCGCTGGCCGCCTACAGCGATCTGCTCGAGGATTCGTCGGGCCCGCTCGATGCGTTTGGCAGCCCGGATGCAGCCGCGCCCGAAGCGACAGGAATCTTGGGGACAGGTCCAGAGGGCCACCCCATCGGCGCCGGTCTCCAGGGCCCGGAGGACATGAAGGACCTCAATCTTACTGGAGCAGGCCAACTGGGCCAGGCGGACTCTAACCCTATCCACCTCGAAAGGGGCTTTGGACAGCTCTGCGGCCTTGGCAGAACTGTTGGCACAACAAAAGGCAACGAGATGTAACCCGTTGCCCTGGCCGACGGGGGCAATTTTATTGACCGACATCGAACAGAAACTCCCGGTTAGCACAGCGGGTTATCAGGAGACGTTTTTTTACCCCTTCGGGTGTTGATTGTCAATAAGAAGCCTCCAACGGGTGCAGGCAAGGCAGGCAACTTAGTAGTGCAATTTGCCGATCTTGAGGCGTAATAGCCGCTGGGCAGTAACCATCATGACGGCGGCGGCCATGGAGAGCATCTTCGATTCGGCTGAATCCGCTCGGCTGGTCAAGACCACGGGGGTAGCGGCGCCGACCAGGACGCCGGCCAAGCGATAATGACCTAAGTAAACCAAGGACTTGGCCAGCATGTTGCCAGCCTCGATGTTGGGGACCATGAGGATGTCGGCCAAGCCGGCAACCGGCCCGGTAATGCCCTTGTGCTTGGCGGCAATCTGGGAGATAGCATTATCGAGGGCGAAGGGGCCGCCAATTACGACCTCGGGGCGAAATTGGCTGCGCTGACTCATTTTGGCCAAGACGGCGGCATCGAGGGTGGCGGGCATGTTGGGATTGACCAACTCGACGGCGCCCAAGACGGCGACCTTGGGCTTTGTGATGCCAAAAAGATTGGCCAAGTGAACGGCGTTGAGAATTATCTCGGCCTTTTGCTGAAGATCGGGGGCGATGTTCATAGCCCCATCGGTAATGAAAAGGAACCTGTCAAACTCAGGGACCTCAATGACAAAAACGTGACTCATGACCACGCCGGTGCGCAGGCCGCCTTCGCGCTGGAGGACGGCCCGGAGATAATCGTCGGTGTGTAGGTAGCCCTTCATGACGATGTCGGCCTTTCCGCTGGCGGTGAGGGAAACGGCCCGAGAGGCGGCCCGGATATCGTCGGGCTCGTCAATGACGTCCTTGGCCTCGAGGGGGAAATTGATTTCGGCGGCCTTTTGCAAAATGCCCTCCTTGCGGCCGATAAGGATGGTTCGGGCGATGTTGGCCTGGCGGGCTAAGTGGGCGGCTTCGATGACACTATGGTCGTCAGCGGCGGCGACGGCGATGGTGCAAACCGGCTTGTCCTTGATGAGATCGAGCAACTGGTCGAAGTTCTTCATGGCATCGGCCTCCAAAAGTAGAGGGCAGCAGAGGATAAAAGGCGACTGTGAGTGAAACAGTATAGCGAATGGCCGGGGGACTGTCCCAGAGATTTCCGGAGCGCAAAAACGGAGGATTATCTTCTTTATTGCCGGCTGCTTACTGCTGGCGGGGGGATTGGCTGTGTTGAGAAGGCGGGGGCGGAAAGAGGCCTGAGACGGGGCAGAAAAGGGGGATTTGTGAAAAAAAAGCGGATTTGTGGAAAAACTGTGGCCTGTACGGGAAAAAAGACTTGACAAGGCAGGTCATTTGTGCTAATATTTTGGTCGGTGAGAGAGGCCCTCAGAGAGAGAGTGTCTCCCCCATATTTGTCAGTGGGTCGCTTTTGGCGCCCTAAGTGCGAAACAATCACTAGCTCCAGCGGGCAAGGTGCACAGAAGAGTAAAGTCCGCCCAGCATGATGAGGAGCTTAAGTGCTGGTAGGAGTGGGCCGATAAAAATACCCGGCGGCGAGCAATTAAGGGCTGACGAGATTGGCGGCTCGACAAGAAAGAAGTTAGGGTACCAAATAATCGGCAGTTTTTTGGCTACAGGAGAAAACGGAGGTAAACTTAACCCATAGGAGTGAGAGAGTCCTGGACCCGATTCGCTCGGGTCCTCGGGGAAAGAGAGGATACTAAAATGACAAGCAGATGGGGCCTGGTGCCGATTCTATTGTTCGGCTTGGCTGTCGGTTTGCCGGCTGAGAATTCTCAAGCGTTACCTATCTACCTGGATATTTTCACGGATAACGGGATCTATGCGGACGATCTCGGGATGAATTTGTTCGTGGAAGTCAGCGGAGGGGCCGTGGATCAAGTTCGCTTTGAGTTTCACAACGACAGCAGCGTGGACTCTTCCATAGCCCGGATCTATTTTGATGATGACCTCGATTTGCTGTTGGGGATTGCTGATAACGGTATAGTCAATGGGCCGGGAACTTCCTTTAGCGAAGGAGGCAGCCCGCTCGATTTACCGGCCGGTCACGATCTTGTTCCCGTGTTTGAGAAGACTCTGGATTTCATGGCCAGTGCCGATGAGCCGCCACCGACGAATGGCGTCAACAATGATCCAAATGAGTGGGTGGCCATTATTTTCGATCTGGTCGGCGGGAGCAGCGTAAGCGAGGTGGTCGAGGGCCTGGAGTACGGGACACTGCGCATCGGCGTACATGTGATAGCTTTTCCGGATGGTTCGAGTGAGGCTGCGGTTACTCCGGAGCCGGCTACGGTTGGGCTGGTGCTGGTGGGTGGCTTGATGTTGCTGGTAGGCAGAGGCAAGCGGCACTAAAGGGGGCTGACAACAATCACCAGGGGGGATCAGAGAATCTAATCTTCATTAGAAGGCAGGTGTGGGAAGTAGTCGTCTATATGGGCTAAGCGTTCGGCTATGCGCTTCCAGTGTGTACCGCGCCAGAGGACCGTGCCGCAGCGCTGACAACGAAAGAACGTCTGGTGAAATTGCCAGGCCTTGGGTGGCACATGGGGCTGGGCGAGCTCGCGGGAGATGACTTTGAGAGAACCGCCGCAACTCATGCAGCGGGCTTCGGCCAGGGGAAGATTCAGACGGCGCAGGACAAAGGCCAACTGCTGGTAACGGTCGAGCTGGTGAGGGATGAAAAGAGCGCGGACGGTCCCATCGCGGATGATGTTGCGCTGCATGATGCCGCCGTCGCTGGTCAAGAGGACCCCCTGGCGGCTTTGGGCAAGCTGGATGAGCTGGCGGTCGTGTTGGCCATACTGCCAATAGGCGTCGTAGCCGGCAGCCCGGAGCCAGCGGGCCAGGCCGCCAAGCATGGCATCGCAGATGAAGCTGGGCCCAGCAGGCGGTGGCGGCAAGTCAGCAGACATGCAAATCAGTATAACAGGCAGAGCAGATATGCCAAGGCAGCGCTGTAATGTTTGATAAGCGGCCCAAAGGTGCTACAATGCCGAGGATGAAAAGAAGTAAACAAATATTTGTGGCCTTGGTCCTGGCTGCGGGGATGAGTTTTGCAGGCCAAGCGGTGGACAAAGCAAAGGTCTATCCGCGTCGGACGCCTGTCGTGGAGGTTTACGAGAAGGTTCAGGGTTCGGTGGTGAACATATCCTCGAGCCGAGTAGTGCCGGGCGGGCTGGACATTTTCGGGGATATATTCCGACTGCCCGGACCTTTCGGAGCTAAAAAGCGGCTGACGAACCTGGGCTCCGGATTCGTGATCCACACTGATGGCTACGTGGTGACCAACTACCACGTGGTGGCCAGGGCGACGGATATCCTGGTGAGCACATCGGATGGGCGGGAGTTTGCGGCCAAGCTGCTGCGGGCGGATGCCGGGCACGACTTGGCGGTGCTGAAAGTGGAAACGGCAGAGGCTTTGACGGCGATATGTCTGGGGACGGCCAGGGACCTGATGGTGGGCGAGACAGTCATAGCAGTGGGCAATCCGCTGGGTTATCACCATACGGTGACGACGGGGGTGGCCAGCGCGGTGGGTAGAAGGCTGGAATTCGGCGAGGGGCTGGAATACAGGAACCTAATCCAGACCAGCGCGCCGATCAATCCGGGCTCGAGCGGTGGGCCGCTGCTGAATATCAACGGCGAAGTGGTGGGGATAAACACGGCTATCCGGTTCGATGCTCAGAACATCGGCTTTGCCATGAGCATAGACGAACTGACGCAGCGGCTGGGTAAGCTGCTTCGGCCCAAGGGGGTCCCGCAAATGTGGGCAGGGATGACGGTCAGGCTCGCCAGGAAAACAGGCCAGGCTGGGCTCGAGGTGCAAGTTGAGAAGGTGGCGGCTGGCTCGAGCGCCGCACGGGCCCGAATCCGCGGCGGAGATATTATCGTGGCAGTGGCGGACAAAAGAATAACCGGCCTCGCCGATTATCATCTGGCCTGGCAAGACCTGAGGGAAGGTGAAAAGGTGGCCGTGGAATTGCTACGTCCCGAGCCCAGCGGGCCAGTTGCCAAAGGAGTGGAACTTCGGGCCCAACATAGACCCCTGGCGGATGTGGGAAAGTTGGCCTGGGACAAGCTGGGCATGCGGCTGGACACCTCGGACGAGCCCTCGGCGGAGACGGCCGGCTACCGGGTAACGGCTGTCCAGAACGGTGGCCCAGCTCGGCGGGCGGGGGTGCGTGTAGGGGACCTGGTCTTCGCTATCGGGCAGCAGCAGTTGGAAGACAGCGAAGTTTTGGCTGAGGCCCTGGAAGAAATTACAACCGGGCAAGACGTTATGCTGGGCTGGTCCCGCAGGGAATTACTGGGAATATCAATACAGCGCAGAGCGGCACAGGCACGATAAGGCGGAGATTTTGAAAGTAGTGCTGGCACCAGCTATCTTTGCCGGAATTGCTTCGTTGTGCTATAATGCTCTGTGCTGGTCCACAGCGATTGTGGGCCAAAGAGTAGCTGGGAGATTTCAGATGAAGGAGAATCGTCGTGAGTAAACTTGGTTTTAATATAACTTATTCAGTGATTCTTTTGTTGTTATCAAATAATACATTTTCTCAGCTAACTCAATACTCTCAGGCCGATAGTTCATTATTGGCAAGGCAGGCACAATTGAATCAGGAAAATAACGATTCAAAGCCTTTAGCGGAAACGGCAAAAGAAGACAAAGGTTACGAGATCACGTTTGAATCGCTCTACCAGTATGGTAATATCCGAGGGTTTCTGCAAACACCAGCGGGAGGGACGCCCGGTTCTTCCAGCGCGGAGAGACCTACTTTTAAAGAACTTGGCATTGATTCGATAGGAACGGTTACCGGCAAGCTGAGCTTTATAAATGCTGATTATAATATATACCTGGGCATGAATTACATTAGCATATCCGATTCAGCTTTACTTTCGCGGGATCTAATAAGTAGAACTATGCTTTTCGCAGCAGGCTCTCGAGTCAACTCAGATTTGGAACTTAGCTTCTATTCTCTGGGGTGTCAATTTCGGAACTTAATTAATATTCCCTCGGACTCATTTTCAATTGATCCGATAGCGGAAATTGCTTTGTTTGATTTTGGTTACCGTCTAGCCGGAGTTGGCGGCCCCGAGGTTTCGCGTTATTATTCAAAAGTAGGCGGGCGTCTGGGTTTAGCACTAAATTGGGACATATCAGAGAAACTGTTTGTTTCCGCCCAAGCATTGGCTCCGATACCTATTTCTAATACTCCATATATCTGGAGCGTGGACCTTATGGGGAAGTATCTGCTTTACAGCAAGGACGATTTGAGGTTGTTTTTTAACATGGGATTGATTTACGAAATAATTGATTATGAAGACAACCAGGAGCTTCCTAATCATATCAGGGCCGAAATGGGACCGATGGCTACAATGGGCCTTGCAATCCATTTCTGACACAGTGAAATCTGACTGATATATCCAGGTTTAGAATATCGACATGAAAACAAGGAAAGTGCTTTGTGCAAAAGTGGTGCAGCCAATTGGAGCGGGGCTGAGTGTGAACCTGAGCAGGAAATCCGGCGAGGCTGGGCGGTGGCAACGTTGAAAGTAGTACTGGCACCAGACTCGTTCAAGGAAAGCCTCTCGAGCGTGGAGGTGGCCCGGGCGATGGCCCGAGGGGTCAGGCGGGCTTGCCCGGATGCCCAAATAGACTCTGTGCCCATGGCTGACGGCGGAGAGGGTACGGTTGAGGCCCTGGTGTCCGCGACGGGAGGGGTTTATTGCCGCCGGATGGTGCACGACCCGCTGGGTCGAGAGGTGCAGGCGAGCTTCGCTCTGCTGGGCAAAGGCCAGTGGGCGGTCATAGAGATGGCCGAGGCCAGCGGGCTGGGACTTCTCAAGCCGAAGGAACGAAATCCGCTTCTGACCAGTACGCGGGGCACCGGAGAGCTGATACTGGCGGCGCTGGAGGCGGGCGTACAACGGATAATCGTAGGAATAGGCGGCTCGGCCACAGTGGACGGGGGCACAGGAATGGCCCGGGCGCTGGGAGTGCGGTTTCTGGACGGAGCAGGAAATGAATTGCCCGAAGGCGGAGGCAGCTTGGGGAAATTGGAAACAATAGATGCCAGCGAGTTGGACAAACGAGTCAAAGATGTGCGAATCGAGGTGGCATCCGATGTGAATAATCCGTTGGTGGGGCAGCGTGGTGCGTCGCGGATATTCGGTCCTCAAAAAGGAGCTACGCCAGCGATGGTGGAGCAGTTGGAAGCGGGGTTGGCTCGACTAGCTGAAAAAATGGCCGAGCAACTGGGCCAGGATATAAAGGGTGTACCCGGAGCAGGTGCGGCCGGCGGTCTGGGAGCGGGGCTGGTAGGGTTTCTAGCCGGACGACTAAGAAGCGGGGTGGAACTGGTAATCGAGGCAGTGGGCTTGGCGGACAGATTGGCCGGGGCCCAGCTGTGCATAACCGGAGAAGGTAAATTGGACTCCCAGACGGCCCATGGCAAAACGGTGGCAGGAGTAGGCAGATTGGCCAGGCGCCTGAAGGTGCCGGCGGTGGCCTTGGCGGGGCAGATCGGTCCGGGAGCCCAGCAAGTGCTCAGCGAAGGAATCGTGGAGTATCTCGCGATCAAGCCCGAATCGATGTCGGTCCAGGAGTCGATGGCCCGGGCGCCGGAGCTGCTGGCCGATGCGGCTGAAGAAGTAGTGAGAAGATTTATTGCGAATTCCGAATCAGGCGAAAAACGCCTACTCTAAATTGTTGACTTTTGGACTCTAAGTGCTATTGTTAGTATAGATGTGCTGATCCCGGCCCTTGCCGGGCAATAATGGACCTACCGACTGAGACATAACCACAATACTCAGCCAACGAAAGGACGTAAACCATGGCAGGTAAAGACAACATTTTCAGCCCTTCCTCGGAGAAGGAGATCACCCGGGCTATTCTGGGGGCATTTTCAGCCGAGCTGGATAGCTACGTGGAAAGCGACGTGACGATCATCGGGGCCGGCCCTAGCGGGCTGTGCTGCGGAAGGGCCTTGGCGCAAAAGGGAATCAAGGTCCTGATCGTTGAGCGGAATAATTACTGCGGGGGTGGATTCTGGATCGGAGGCTACCTCATGAACAAGCTGACGATTCGGGCCCCGGCCCAAAAGATGCTCGACGAACTCGGCGTTCCCTACACTGAGCATTCTCCGGGCTTGTTCGTGGCGGATGGGCCTCATGCCTGCGCGAAATTGATCGGGGCGGCCTGCGATGCAGGAGCTAAGATCTTGAATATGACCAGCTTCGAGGATTTGGTACTGGCCCAAGACGGGCGGGTCAACGGGGCGGTCATCAACTGGTCGGCGGTGCAGGCTCTGCCGCGGCAGATATCCTGCGTGGACCCGGTGGCTATCGAGTGTAAGGTGCTGGTGGACGCCAGCGGCCACGATGCGGTGGCGGCCTCGCGTCTGAAGGAATTGGGTAAGCTGGAGGTACCGGGGTGCGGCCCGATGGCGGTCGAACGCAGCGAAGATGCGGTAGTAGCGAAGACCGGCTTTGTCTATCCGGGGCTGATTGTCATAGGCATGGCCGTATCCAGCACTTACGGTTTGCCGCGGATGGGACCTACATTCGGATCGATGCTCTTGAGCGGTGTTCGCGGTGCGGAGCTGATCGCAGAGCAGTTAAGTTCCTCCCAGCCGGGCAAAAGCGAACAAAGAACACCGGCCACGGTTTAGGAAAGACTCAAAAAATCGCGGCGTTCCGTCGAAGACGCCGCGTTTTCTTTGCGCCACTTAGCGCTGGGCGGGCTACCTGATCCTGAGGAGCCGGTGCATGGGGGTTTTGAGCCTTTTGCACTGCTGGGCAATGTCGGCGAGAAAACGACGCCCGTCCTTATAATAGCCGGCGGTGGGGCGCAAGCCAGCTGCCTCACGACACCAGTACCGATTCAGAAGCTCTATGAATAGCTCGCGAACGTACTTGGCATATATGCTAGCTAAAGCAACGGGCAAATGGCTCGCTTCGGCCTTGGCTTGAAAGTGGACCTGCCAGCTGAGGGAGTTCTTGCTGAACTGATAGCCGCTGGTCTGGCGCGTTTCCTGGAGTATCCGCAGGTCCCAATCGGGGAACAATTGCTGCAGAAGCCGGCGGTAGCGTACCCGGCCTCCAAGTTTGTCGGCATAAATAACCAAGTCGTCCCGGGCGTAGGTCTTGACCAGGGCAGTAATATACTTTCCGACGAGACTGAATAATACCGCGGACTTGTTTCGGGTTTTTTCGGCCAAGTCGTTGTATCGACCAACCAGAAGGACCTGGCTTCGGGCAGCGAGAAAGGCAATACCGTTGCGCTCAGTGTCGACGCGCAGGGCGTTCAGGCAGGTAGCCAAGTCCATAGGGTCGGCAGCAAGGGGCAACCGGACCGATTGGCCCTCATACCAAGGGTAATTATTCATCTGCTGCTGACAATCGGCGCCCAGAGACCTGAGCAACTGGCTCAAATGGTCAGCCGGTTGGGCGAGTAAATGCATGAAAGTCAGGGCGGATCGCTCCAGGCGAACCAAACCGTCACGACGGGTGAAGAGTTTTTTGCTGTCAGCCACGGCGAGTCTGCCGGAGCTTCTGGCGGGGTGGAGGGCGATACTGGCAGCCAGAACATTCCATAAGGATTTGTTAGATAAGGCTTTAGGAACAGAAAAGACCGTAGCCGCCGAGACCAACGGTCCCAGAAGTGGGCCGTAACCAGCTTCATCTATACCAGCTAGAACCGCCATTTGGCCTCCCAAAAGGACCGAAGGGGACGGCAACTAGAAAATGGTGAGCGTAAAACGGTCAGATCGCCGCTTTTCCCTTGCCTAGGCCTGTGGGGCTAGTATAACATCCGTGGAGATTGGGCGAAGGCCCAAGGCCGGGATTTCGCAAAATAGACGCTTTTTTGGAGCTTGCGGTGTACGCAATTATAGAAAATGGCGGAAAACAGTACTTTCTTTGCCAGGGCGACGTTGTTGATATCGAAAGGTGTGAGCTCGCCGAGGGGCAGGATACTGTAGAATTCGAGCAAGTTCTGCTGATCAAAGATGACAAGGGAACCCATGTTGGCACGCCGATCCTGACGGGCGCGAAGGTCGTGGCCAAGGTAAATGGGCCTGTCAAGGGAACCAAGCTCAAGATGCTCAAATTCCGGCGGCGGAAAAACTCTCGTACGCACAAAGGACATCGGCAAGAATACCTACGGGTGAGGATTGTCGAAATCCATAGCGGCGCATAACTACTTGCCGTAGTGGAACTTGTGCTGTTTTTCTCTCTAAAGAGAGTTTCTCGTACTCCTAGCTGGCGACCGTCATTGAGAGTGCCAGCGGACGCGCTCGAGCTAGGCCATTGGGCCCAAGAGTGTCTATCTGGCAGTTTTCTGCTGTGGGGTCCACTCTCAGATGATTTTCACCGAACCGTCAAGAGCCCAAAACGGTAGTAGTTCTGGCAGTCGCACGGGTGAAAGAGCTCGGATACATGCGGGGAGCGCGGATAAGATTTCGGAGGAGAAAACTGCCCTGGCAGTACTGATAATGACCTTGAGGTCGGACCAAAAGTCCAGAGGCAGAGAAAGGCAACATCCGGCAGGAAGTGCATATCGGTAAATATTTATGGTTTTGTCGGTTATGGCGCTTTTTTATCAAGGTCTTATAAACGGCAAACCGATATATTTGTGCAGGAGGAGCAGTGCCTGGGACAATGAGCTGGTTTTATCGGCGAGATAGGTACTGGCCTTTGGAGCTCCGCTGGGAGCAGATTCGGTTTTCCTAAGCCCGGCAAGCGTGTAAAGCTCTTTGGAACAAACAGATACGAGGGTATGTACTAACTGTATAGTGCCCGAGATGATCGGGCAGTGAGAGGTACCTGAGCCGTGTTTTATAGCCCATTTCGACTTATTGGAAGTGTCCGCCGACTAAGAAGCGCCGCTGGCGTGCGACAGGGGGTAATAAGGCTATGGTGGGCATTGCTTTGTTTGGCCCTGAGCGGCTGCGCTGGCTGGAGTGTTACTGACCCAACCGGGTCTCTGGGCCGATGGAAGGCCAAGCCCGTCCAGCAGCGGATCCTGCAGACACTCTCGGCGGCGGAAGAAACCACAGACCAAGAATTCGCCAATGCCGAAGACCCTACACCTGAGGATCTGCAGGTAATAACCGAAGATTATACCATAGGCCCCGGGGATGTGATTAACGTGCAGGTATTCGAGTTGCTGCAACCTGATATTCCATACGTAGAACAGCTCGTGGTTGACGACCTTGGCTTTATCATCATCCAGCACGTGGGGCAAATCAGAGCCGAGGGGCTAACCTCAGTGGAACTGAGCGAGCGGATCAAGGAAGTACTTTACCCGAACATTCTCAAAGATCCGCGGGTTGCGGTAATGGTGCTTACCCGGAGGCATCGGACGTTCGCCATTATCGGGGCGGTGCGTGAACCGCAGCGATACGCCTTGGACAAGGCTGACTATCGACTGCTTCACGCCCTGGCTCAGGCTCAGGATATCTATGATGTCAACATCCCTTATGTCTATGTGATCCGCCGACCGCCAAGAGCAGAAGTGGTTGAAGGTGTGGAAACACCAGAAGCAGAGCCGGGCCGCGCAGTCCCATCCCCGGTGGTGCCGGCCAAAGTAGGCCCACCACAACTCTCGCCGGAGGAAGAGCTGGAAGAATTGCTGAAAGCTATTCCCGGTAAGTCTGCAGGCAATGATAACGCGAATATGTCGAACGTCCTGCATTTTTCAGATGTGTCCGCGGGGAGCAAGTCAAGCAGGCAGGCGGGGCGAGGCGAGCATAAAGATTTTGACTGGTCGGCAGCAACCAGCGGCAAGAAACTGCCCTTCGCCGGACGGGTAATCAGGATACCACTGAAGGAGCTGCGAGCCGGCAACGCCAACTACAATATCGTAATTCGTAAGGATGATGTGATCCACGTACCTCTGGCGGGGCTCGGGTTTTACTACATGATGGGCAACGTGAACCGGCCGGGAGCCTACCAACTTGGTGCAATTCCGGTAACCCTGACGCGGGCTATCGCCGGGGCGGGCAGTTTGAATGTACTGGCCGAGCCGACCAAAGTAGATATTACCCGGCGGATTGGCGAGCATAAACAGCAGATAGTGCAAGTAGACCTGGCCAAGATCTTTGCGGGCGTGCAGCCGGATTACTATATCAAACGTGATGATACAATCAACGTGGGAACGTCTCCTGTATCACCCTGGCTGGCTGTTCTGCGGAACGGCTTCCGGGCGACCTATGGATTCGGATTCGTTTACGATCGCAACTACGCGGACCGGGATCAGTTCCGGCCGTTCGAGTTGCCCAATTTGTTGTTCTGGTAAAACCGCTTCCGGGCAAATCTGATAACCGGGAGAGGCCCCACTATACGGAAGTGTGTTTATCCAATGACTTCCAGCAAAGCAGAGCAAATTAGCGCCCTGCCGGATTACCTGTGTAAGCGAGGGCTGATTCGGGCCACCATCTTCAGTCCGGCGAACAGCTGGAAGATGTTGCTTCTGGCTGGGGCGTTCCTATTGTTAAACCATAAGTATCTAGCCAAATTGGTGAAGGTATGGTACAACGAGCCGGATTGGTCACACGGATTTATCATTCCGCTGTTCTGCCTGTACTTTCTGGCCAGCAACTACCAAAAGCTTCTGAAGGTGAAAGTCAAACCGGCTTACAGCGGATTGCTGCTAGTGCTGATGGGGCTAGCGATGCAGGCTCTGGCCTTCTGGCTGCGGAACAGCTACGGGGTGTACCTGGGAATGATCGGGCTGCTGTTCGGCATGGTTCTGTGGCTGGGCGGCTGGCAGGTGATAAAAATTGTGTGGGTGCCAATTCTGTTCCTGATTTTTGCGGTTAACGTTCCGGAAATGATCTACAGGAACGTGGCCTATGAATTTCAACAGTTCGCGGCCAAGGCGTCGGTGGTAGTACTGCAAGTGTTGGGGATTCAGGCGGACATGGCCGGTGAACTGGGGCAGGCGGAGACGGTAATCAGCATGTGGGACGCGAGGGGAAACATGCGTCAGTTGAACGTGGAAGAGGCCTGCTCGGGTATGCGTTTGCTGATGGCTTTCGGGGCACTGGCGGTGGCGATTTCCTATCTGTCGGACAGGCCGACGTGGGAGCGAATTGTTTTGATAGTCTCCGCTCTGCCGGTAGCAATCCTGTGCAACCTTCTTCGAGTGGTTATTACGGGCATTCTTTATTATCTAGGGCATCCTAGATACGCCCAGGGCCTGTTTCACACCTTTACGGGCTTGTTAATGCTGATCCCGGCGGGGCTAATATACCTGGGCCTGGCTAAGCTGATGAACATGCTGGTCATAGAAGAGTACTCAGAAGTACAAGCAAGCGGGCAAAGTCAGGCCAACGCTCTAAAACCATCTGAATCTGAGAGTTCGCAGGGATATGGGTCTTCTGGCTTAAAAGTGGGCCAGTCAGCTGCGGTTCTCAGCGAGCAAAAGGAACAAGCTGGCCGACGTCCCGGCAGCGGTGGGACCTGGCGGCAGATCATAGGGGATAAACATTTCCTGGCCTGCCTGGTAATTGTGCTGCTGGCGGCGGGCGTGTTGCAGGGATCGATCAAGGCGTTGAAGGTTCATCTGCTGAAAAGGCCGGCGTGGCCGAGGGCGCCGTTGACGTCGCTGCCCAGCAAATTGGGAAGCTTTGAAGCTGT
The DNA here is from genome assembly GCA_030614915.1 of Actinomycetes bacterium. Lineage (GTDB taxonomy): Bacteria > Planctomycetota > Phycisphaerae > JAACET01 > JAACET01 > JAACET01. The sequence continues at coordinate 32,138 of JAUXAG010000008.1, forward strand.
AAGTTTTAAGAATTCCAAGACAGGCGAGATGGAAATAGACAGGGTATTACCCGAGGACTTCGTAGATGTCCTGAACACGGATATATATCTGGATCGCAACTACAAAGATTCTGACATAGCAGAAGGGCTGTCCTCCGTGGTGGTGTCGGTATTTTCGACCTACTACACGGACAAGGCTGAGCTGGTGCCGCACGTTCCGGAGCGTTGCCAGGCAGCGGCGGGCTACACGCAGACAGGGTCGGAAACCTTTGAAGTAAAGGTAGCTGGGCTGGGACTGCCCGGAGATAAGCTGACGGTGCGGGCCAGCACTTTCGCCGGGACCGATACCAGAACCGGGCAATCCAGGTCCTTTCCCATCATCTATTTCTTCGTAGCCAATGGCGAATACTTTGACGACTGGAAGCGGGTCCGCTGGCACTTAGGCGCACCGCAGGCTTACTTCTGGGACAAGTACAGCTACTACGGCTTTTTCCGGTTGACTTTCCCTCAATCCAACGACAAGGCCGAGTGCATTGCGACGGCCAAGAAGTTTTTGAAATTAGCTTTGCCGGAGATGATTCGAATTTGGCCAGACTGGGAAGAACTGAGCAAAGGACCGTAAAGTAGGTCCGGGCATCGTGGGCGCCCCTGGAAACAAGGGTTTCTTTGAACCATTAGTGGAGTGGACGGATAAGGTTTTATGGCTAGACATCGGGTCAACAAAAGACTTTTGGTGATGTTAGTGGGTGGACTTATTCTGCTGGTGGGGTTTGGCTGGGGATGGTGGCAAGGGAGAATGCGGCAACGCGACCCTCGACCGTACCTGGTTATGGGAGACGAGCTATTTGCCCAAGGGCAATACAAAGAGGCGACAGTCCAATACAGTCAAGCCAGCAGATGGGCAGCGACAAAGGGAGATACGGCCACGCAGGTCACAGCCCTGGTGAAGATTAGCCGAGCGCTTCCCCACATAGAAACCGAACACGCCGTGCTGCAGGCGGTGAGCGTATTGGAGCAAGCGGTCACCAAAGACCCACAGAGTATCGAGGCTCGGAAGGCCCGGCTGGAAATGCAGTACGAAAGGACCCGGGACATACGGGACCCCCAGTGGCTGGGAGCCTGGCAAGACCTGCAACAATACGCCGACGATCTAATCGAACTAATCAGCTTGTCTGCGGAAAAGAAGCTGGATGAGGACAACGCCCGGGCTCATTACCTGCGTGGATTGGCCACGTTAACAGTAATTGAAATGCAGCGAGACACGACGCCTTTGGAGGTGCTGAAAACCAGACAAGAAGCGTTAGAGTTCGTTGCAAAGGCCTACAAATACCACCCGAGTTCGGTGGATTACTGCAAGGCACTGATGCAAACGCATATGCGTATAGCCGATCAGATTTCGATCATACATACACCGTTGCCGAAAGAAGATCGCACCTCGGCCGTGAAGCACTTGTATGAGGCCCAAAACATTGCCAAACGATTCTGTGAACAAAACCCCAACTCCGGAGCAGCTTTAGCGCTTCTGACCGACGAGCTATACCAAGTGAAAGCCTGGAGCGAACGTGACCAGCGGGATGAAGTTGCTGAAGATCCGCAGATCAGCAGCGGATTAGATGACCGGGCACTGCTGGAGGCTTATCTGAAGGCATGGGCAGATAATTCAGCACGGCCAGCGTTGAGTGAGGTGAACAGTGCGGCAGATCGGCTGATAGAAGAGTATCTCCAGGAGGCTGAAAAGCTGGGCACGGACATCGTATCGGTGCAACTGACTAAAGCAATCTGGTGGCAGCACCCAAGTAGAAGAGACCTGGATAAAGTCAGGGTCAGTCTGGAAAAGGCCGCGGATCACGAGTCGGATATTATCAGCAAGCTAGGGCTCTATTTGCAAATCGCCGACGCGTACAAACAGGATGGTCAAAGGAGAAAAGCTCTGAAGATATGTGAGCAAGCCGTGACCATACCTCTGGATCTGGGAATAGTCAGAGCCAGGGCCTTGCGGTGGAGGATCCGCCTGCTGCACCAATCCGCTGCCCAGATCCTGGTGGAGCTGAACAGTGAAATCACAGGTACAGACGCCAGTGCCGTTGAAGAGGTGAATACCTTGCTGGACCGAGCTGAGGAGCACCTCGAAGCCAGCCTGGCCATAATAGAAGGGAGGCTTAGGTACCAATACCCAACTCTGATTGTTCGCGGGCAAATAGCTCAACTTCGGCGTCCTAAAACCCGGCAGAATAACCGGCAAGCTATCCAATTGTATGAACAGGCGCGGGATGAGATGGAGAACATGAGCGCAGTAGCGCTGAGACAAAATATTCTGCAATACAGCCGGCTGTTGGTTAGGCTGGCCCAGGCCTATAACGTTGACGGCCAGAGCGGGGCGGCTGAAGAATCGCTCAGCAAAGCTGTCAAAACGGTTCGGCTGATGCTTTCGAGCAGCAAGATACGTTTGACCATCGGCCCACCAACCATGCTGTTTTTGGCGGATTTGCAGCTAAAGAACCGGCATGTAGACAAGGCCGAGCAGACCCTGGATGAAGCAATTGAGCAGATTTCCCAGAGCCCGGGGGAATCCGATGAAAAACAGGCAAAGCTGCTGGGGGAGGCACTTAGACGACGAATACGGCAGTTCGAACTTCAGGACAAGACCCAAGACGCCCTGGCAACGGCCCAATACATCGAGGAACACTACCCGGAGATGGCCGAGTGGGCCATCGCTCGGCAAGTTGAAATCTTGGGCCAGGAGCAGCAGACTGACAGCGTGGAAATGGAGGCCGTTCTGAAACGATGGATGGCCTTGCGTCCGGATAGTTCGGCCCCAGTGAGGCGATTGACTGCGTTGTACCTGCGTCTAGAGCAGTACGACAAAGCGGAAGCTCTAGTGCAAAAGACTATCGCCGAGAATCCAGAATTGGGGCAAGTTCTATCGCAGATGACTGCGATAATCCGGAAAACGGATCGCGAAGAACGCCAGCAAATGCTGAGAAAACTTCTGAAAGATACCAGCGATCCCCTGCAACGGCACATGAGTCTATTCCGACTGTATCGCCAAGATTACTCATACTATAACGCCCAAGCCATCAAGCACGCCCAGGAAGGGAAAACTGAGTTAGCCGAAGAAGCCCGCAAACAAGCCACCCAGAACAGTGAACTGGCTATGCAGTCGCTGGAGCAAGTGTACGAGATTCGAGCGGGTGATCCTAGTGTTCACCAAACTCTCCTGTCCTACTATCTAGCGGGTAGGGATTGGGAGAAAGCGGAGAAGATCGTGGCCAGGGCCGAAGAAGAGAATTGGGATGGGGTGGAAGGGTTATACTCCAGGGGCCGACTGCATAACGCAAAGGGGGAGAGCCTGGCGAGCGAAGATGAGCAGGCTGCCAACAAGGAGTATCAAAAAGCGCTGAAATGCCTGGAAGAAGCAGTACAGAGGCGCAAGAAGTTCTACCAAGGCTGGCTGGAAAAGGCCCGGGCCGAGCACCACCTAGAACGACACGAAGCAGCATTGGAGAGTGCCCGGATAGCGATAGGACAGAATCCAACAGACCATACGGGCGTGCGCATGCTGCTGGTGCTGACGGCTGGTGAATGGAATCGAGCCAAAACCGCGGAGAATCCGGCGGAGGCTAGACGGTTCGCTGAAGAAACATACGAACTGGCTCAACAGGCCCTAAAACTCGACCCAAATTACCATAAAGCAGAACTTTTCAAGAGGGCCTACTTGGATGAGTATGACACCGATAGAGCCATAAAGGAGCGTTTAGCCTTACTGGAAAAGGACCCAAGCGACCGTGCCAATCTGCAACACCTGCTTGGAATCTACCAGAGGGAAAAGAAGATAGAAGAGCTAAGACAGGTGCTTGTAGCTCTTATCGCCAAGCAGCCTGACTCACCCGAGCTGGTGTTGCTTCTGGCCAAGTACTATAACCAGATCAGGCAATACGACGAAGCTCTAGGAGTGCTACAGTCTGCCCAGCAGCAATGGCCGGAACGGCTAAGTGTGGCGGTGACATTGGCAGAGACCTACCGTTTGAACAACGAACCGGACAAAGCTACGGCCTGCCTGCAGAGCTTCCTGAGCAGGACTAAGGAGGAAGAAAAAGGCCGGGCCTACCAACTCCTGGGTTTGCTGGAAGCACGGCTGGGACGCCAAGAGAATGCACTCAGGGCATTTCAGCAGGCCATTGCCAACGCCAAACAATACCGACCTGAAGACCTGAAGGCGGTCTGCAATCTTTCGCGGCTGATGTTCAACAGCGGTGCCCGGCAGGCAGCGATAGCTACGGTTCTGCCGCTGGCTGAGAATGACAACAAATATGCGATCCAGATGTTGGTACACTTTTATCGTCACAACGCCGAGCCGGAGGAAAGCATCAAGTGGGCCCGCCGAGGTCTGAGCTTATTCCCAGAATCCCTAGACCAAAAGATAATTTTGGCGGCAGCGCTGCTGGCGGGGAACAAACCGGCCGAAGCCCAGGAATTGCTGGAAAATGTGGTAGAACAAGTTGGAGGCGGGGCCGGAGCCACCGACGCTTATGTCATGTTGGCCAGGGCCCATACCGCCCAGCGGCAATACCAAGCCGCCATCCGAATGCTCGAGCAGGCCATCAACTCCGGAGTTAATCAGCCCAAGGTACGGCTCGAACTGGCAATTCTCTACCGGTTCGAGGGGAAAATCGGCGGGGCAGCGAGACAGTACCAACTAGTCCTTGAAAAACACCCGGGTAACAGGGTAGTCAGGCAAGTATTGGCGGACCTATGGATAAGCCAAGGCAGATACGCTCAAGCAGAAATAGTACTGGAGAAAGGAAGGGAAGTTGAAACGGACGAATACTTTTGGCCTAGCCAGCTATCGAGGCTGTGGCTGAGCCGCACGGACAAGCCGGCCGAACAACGCGGTGACAAAGCCCTGGATTACGCCCTGGAAGCCGCGACCAAGTCGGGTAATGATTCGTCGAGGGTGGCGGAGGTGATGGCGGTTCTGAACCTTCGAGGTCAATACAATAGGTGCGTGGCTTTCTACGAGGCCACAGTTCCAGAGGCCCACAAACATAACTACCGAATTCTAATGAACCTGGCCAGGGCAGAGCGGGGCAGATGGGGGCAGGGTAAATCCGCGTCCAGTCCGACGATGAGTACGCAGGAGCTGGAACAACTGAAACGTCGAACGGTGGCGTTGTACCGCCAAGCACTGGATAAGGCTGAAGGCGATTGGACCACCTACAACATGGTGACAAGAGAGCTGGAGGCGATGCTGGGGCTGGATGAGGTTATCGAATCGAGTGAAATTTGGGCGAGCAAGAATCCTGGGGATACTCATAACCGCACTTTGCTGGCTATGCTGCTTAGCCGCCGGGCCCAGAAACGGCTAGGTAGCGACCAAGAGGCACAGGCCAACGCAGATCTGAACCGAGCAGTTGGCCTACTGCAATCTCTGGTTCAGCAAGGCAATCTCAGTGTAAGTATACGACTGACGGCAGAACGGCAATTGGCTGAGATTTACTTCAAGCTTGAAATGTACGAACAGGCCAGGAGCATGTATACCAAAGTGCTGAGAGTGCTTCCCAACGACATTGCGTCATTGAACAACTTGGCATATATTCTCACAGACATGCTAAACAAGCCGGAAGAGGCCCTGGAGTATATCGAAAAGGCCTTACAGCAGAATCCCCAGGAGCCCAACCTGCTCGATACATATGGCTGGGCACTGTTGAAAGCGGGGCAGACCAACCGGGCGATCGAGAAGCTCAGCCGATCCGTCAGTGCTGGGGCCTCCGGTATAAACAACTACCACCTGGGGCTGGCTCTCAAAGAGGCCGGGGAGCATCGCCGAGCATTGAAAGCACTGCGGGAAGCAGAGAAATTGCTGGAGAACGATGCCACCTACAAAGAGCAGATCGGGGCGGAGGTTAGGGCCCTAATTGAGGAACTGGAGCAAGAATGAGCCTGCAACAGGAAAGCCATAATAGTAGCGAAGTCCGTTGGTGTTCAGCGGATCTGATTTTTAGATTGTTTTGCTGTTCTTTTAATCGAGGTCAATGATGAACGTTCCTAACAACCCTTTGGGAGCCGGTGCCGGGGCCATGCCGACCAGTGGCGTTGTGGCGGCTCGTCCACGGCCAACCGGAGCAACTGGAGCCGCTGGGATTACCCCAAGCGACGTTTGGCGAATCATCAGAAGACGAGTGTGGGTGGTAGTTATTACCTCGGTGATTCTTATAGTTCTGGGCATTGGCATTAACCTTGCCTGGTTGTTGTGGTGGCCGAGTTGGCCGGGCGTCGCCATACTGCAGGTGGAATCACCGATGATCCAACAAGCCCTGGTGGTACAAAGACAAGTGCCGGCGGCTAATTTGCTGGAGATGTTCGCACGGGCAGAAGCCAACCGCATCAGGGCGCGGAAATACGCTGATGCTGTGCTGCGGGATCTAAAGGTCCTAGATACAGATTGGTACGCTAAGCACAAAGACACTGCCTTGGCTGACTTTGAGGAAGAACTTTCGGTCGGCCCAATCCGGGATACACCGCTGGTCCGGGTAAGCTTTCACAGCAGGAACCCAGAGGATGCTCCGCGTATAGTCAACACCCTGACACGACTGTACCTAGCTGACCGCCTGCGCTTGGCCGAAGCTGATCTGCGCAGCAGGCTGGACAGTCTATCGGGGCAGGAAGCGAGCTTGGCGCAGGAACTTATCCTTCAGAGTGCGGAGATCGACAGGTTCGTCAAGGCGGAGAAGATTCCCTTGCTCGAGCGGCAGACAGAGGTGGAAACAGAATTGGCCAGTTGGGCAAGGGCATACAGTGACACTCAAATGATGCAAGGCTCTGTCATAACTGCTCTGCAGAATATGGAGGGGCAAAGCCCAGCGAGCTGGATTCCCGACGCCAGGAGCCAGGCGCGTATCGACGGAGATCCGAACGTCCAAACTCTTAGAGCATATCTGCTGAACCTGGAGCAAGAACGAGAGACCCAAAGCAAAAGACTCGGCCATGATCATCTGTATATCAAACGACTTGAGGAGCGGATCCGTATCAGCGAGCGAGATCTGCTGACCGAGCGGGCGAAACTCAAGCAACAGCTTTTTGGAGAAACTTTGAACGGTTTACGGCAGGCCGAGTTGAGCAGTGAAGCAACACTTGCCCAGATCAAAAACCGGCTAACCGAGATCGGCAACGAACAAGACGTTCTTGCCGTGAAGATTCTAACTTACCGGAACATGGTGGTTAGCAAAACGGGACTGGAGGAGTTCCTCGCAACAGTTAGAAACATGATCAATAATACCAGGGCCACTCTCGAGGAAGCCAAGGGCAGAGGTACGCAGGTGACTCTGGTGTCTCGAGCCATGCCGGCGCCGGAACGCTCAAGCCCCAAACTAATGGTGAACCTGATTGCGACCTTCTTTCTGAGCATTATGGCGGGCTGTGGCTTGGCCTTTCTGCTGGAATTTTTGGACAAGTCGGTACGGAGCTCTCAGGACATTCGCCGTCATACCAACCTGAGCTTGCTGGGTTCGATACCGGCCCTGGAGGAAGACGAAGCCAATCCAGAGGATATGTATTCGGTGGTCACTCATGCGCCACGGTCTCTGCTGGCAGAGGCCTTTCGCCAAATCCGCACGAATATCATGTTCTCCTGCGACACGGAGAAATCCCGGTCAATGCTGATAACCAGTGCGGCACCCGATGACGGGCGGACCTGCATCGCTGTGAACCTGGCGGCTTCGATTGCCCTGAGCGGAAAAAAAGTCTTACTGATCGATGCCAATTTTCGCAAACCAGCCCTGAAGCGACTGTTCCCAAATCTGCCAGATGCGGGTTTTGCCCAGCTACTGTCGGGCAAGGCATCAACTGAACAGACTATCGCCCAATCGGATACGCCGGGGTTGTGGGTTATGGGTAACGGTCAGATATCAGGCCACCATTCTGGGCTGCTGGGAGGTTCAAGGCCGGCAGCGGTAATTGAGCAACTCAGCAACCAATTCGACCAAGTTATCCTGGACGGTCCGCCGGCTCTGCTGAGCGCCGATGCCTTGACCTTGTCGGGACAAGTGGCGGGAATTGTCTTCGTGGCCCGAGCGGGGAAGAATTTACGGGGAGAACTTAACCGCATGCGCGAGGAAATCAGCAGGCTGAACAGCCACATCCACGGCGTGGTGCTCAATGCCGTCGAAGCGGTCGGCGGGGGATACTTACGAAAACGCTACCGTCTATTCTACGACTACGAGGAGTCCTTAGCCGAGGTCGCTGCCAAAACAGAGGCCCAAAACCAGGAAAAATAATCACAACCCAAGCAGCCTGAGCAGAGTTAAGGACAGAACACAAGTTCGGTGCTGGCAGCAAATCACCGCTAAAAAACTCGGAGAGTTCCGGCTGGACCGGGTGCTTTGAGCCGAGGACCAACGGTCTGGGCGAGCTATACTCCAAAGGCCGATGGGCACAGATCGTTGAGGAGGCAGTTGGGGCAGTCGGGTTTGCGGGCCAAGCAGATACGGCGACCGTGGAAAACGAGCAGATGACTGAAGATAGTCCAGCGGTTCTGAGGAATCAGAGGCATGAGGTCCTGCTCAACTTTGTCGGGATCGCGCTGGTTGGAGAGCCCGAGCCGGCGTGAGAGCCGACCTAGGTGCGTATCGACCACGATTCCCGGAATACCGAAGGCGTTGCCCAGAATTACGTTGGCGGTTTTTCGGCCCACGCCGGGCAGGCTAAGTAACTCTTCCATGGTCTTGGGCACTTTGCCGGAATAACGCTCGAGCAGGACGCGTCCGCAGGCCAGTATCGATTTGGTCTTGTTGCGAAAAAAGCCCGCCGAGGTAATATCCTTCTCAAAGATGTCGGCCTCGGCCTGAGCATAGGCCTTGGCGCTACGGTATTTCCTGAATAGCTTGCGTGTGAGGCGGTTAACCCTTTCGTCGGTGCACTGGGCAGCCAGGATGGTAGCTACCAACAGCTCGAGGGGGTTCTTGAAATTCAAGGTACAGCGAGCATCGGGATAGGCTGCGGCGAGGCGTTTATCGATCTGCTTTGCCCGGGCACCTTTTTGGCGGAGCGTCTCCTTGGAAAAGGACGCGGCAGTACGACTTGTAGAGTGCGGGTTCTTTTTTCTAGGACCGGTGTGAGTTGTAGCTTTCTTTAGAGTCATTCGGATTTGCGCAAAGCAAGGATTACCTGGACCTCGCCGAGGGTTTTGCCGGTCTGCCGGGCAATCTCCAAAGACTGCAAGCCCTGCTCAGCCAGACTGTAAATTTCCTGATGCTTTTTGAGAGTGTCGGACATTGGTTGGCTCTGCTGGGCTGCCCGGTACCGCGTCTGTTCCGTGCGGGCCAACTCCCGGTCGACTTGGCAACGGATCTGCTCAGCGAGCTGCTGTAGCTGACAGACCAAAGCAGAAAGATCAAGTTCGTGATTATCCTTCCGGCCGGGAGTCACTTGTCCTGCACCTCTTTGTGGGCCTGGGCTGGGGGCTTGGCCATTTGCCGATAACAGACGAGGACTTCGTTGTAAACCTCTCGCGGGGACACACCGTGACGGGTGGCTGCGTCCTGGCAATCCTCAAACTCCGGGGAAACGGTGAGTTCTTTGGTGCCCCGGTATCCCACCTTGACGCGGAGCGTACCATAGCGTGTCTGCAGCTGCACGGTTTTACGGGCCAGCTTGGAACGCTGGCATAAATGCCTGCGCAGGCCGAAGGTGGGCGTGTACTCAAATAAGAGGTCCTCAATTTCGGCGAGCTTGTCCGGCTGCACTAGAACGCAGAGCACGATACCGGGACGATTCTTTTTCATCTGCACTGGAGTAACATAGACGTCCAAAGCACCGCGGTCGAGTAGAAGGTCGTACAAAGGCCCGATGAGCTCCGGGGGGGCGTCGTCGAGATTGGTCTGGACGAGCCAAACCTGGTCGGTTTGAGCGGTCGCGTGGGCTGGTGAAGATTGCAAGCGTCCGATGGTGACTCGAAGTACGTTGGGATGGTCGAGCAGATCCGCCTGGCCGGCTCCATATCCGAGCTTTTCAGCGGACATATCGGGGGCGGGGCCGAAGTGCTCGGCCAAAGTGGTCAAAATGGCAGCGCCGGTAGGAGTGGTGAGCTCATAGCCGGGATAGCCGACTCTTGTGGGGATGCCCAAAAGGAGCTGGGCGGTGGCTGGGGCGGGTACGGGTAAGTCGCCGTGGGCGCAATGAACTGTTCCCGAACCGGTGGCAATCTGGGAGCAGTAAACCTTTTCTATGTCCAGCAGATTCAGGGCCAGGCAAGAGCCAACGATATCGACTATCGAGTCCACGGCCCCGACCTCGTGGAAATGGACCTTTTGGGGGTCGCTGCCGTGGGCGGTGGCCTCAGCCTGGGCCAGGCGCTGGAAGATCTTGCCGGCCAGCGACTTGACGGAGTCGTCCAGCTCGCCCTCATCGAGGAGCTTGAGGATATCCGATAGGTTTCGGTGCGGCTGGTCGGTCGAAGAAATGACCACTTGCACTTGGCAGGCCCGCAGCAGGCCGCGCTTGACTTGGCTGGTGGTCAATTCAAAGTCGCCCAAGGGTAAGGAGTTCAGGGAATCGCGAATTCGGTCCAACTCAGCCCCGGCGTCCACCAGAGAAGCGAGGATCATGTCGCCACTGGCACCACTGAAACAATCGAAATAGGCTGCTGTGGTCATCGTCAGTCCTGCTTAGGCGGGGTTGGGGGAGGGGTAACGTCCGCCCGCTGCCATTGTAACCAACTGCTGGCAGATTAGGCAAGTAGAAGCCTGGGAGTTTCGTAAAAGTTGCAAGGGCAGCCGTGTGGTTGGGAATAGGTATCTTCAGCGGCATCCCCTCGTAACCCCACTAGAGTTGTGCTCCGCTCTGCGTGTCTGGTGTTGATAGGTTCTCCGACTCCTCTTTTCTTTTAGGAGGCCTGATAGCCCAGAAGAAAAACCCTAGAACAATAATATATCCACCGAGTCCAACAACCATTCCCCCAGGGCCACTGCCCGCAGCATCCATCCATTTAATCGACCAGCAAAATGGCACGGTGACTATGCAGATCAGTAACAGGCACAGGATCACCGTGGGGATCACGAATGTCCAGTATTCTAACCGAGTCCTTCTGGCACATATTTTCCGCACCAACGCCACATAAGGAAGCACTATCACAGCTATCACCGCAAAGAGGGCGTACCCTCTACCGGGGTTCGGCAGATCAAGGTAGTATCCCGGGGACGTGGTATCCCATTGCTCGGCAAACACGGCAAACAACCGACCACTAACCACATGATAAAGCATATTACGCATATTCTCACCACTAAACATCCAGGCCATCAAGGCCAGCAGCAGTGCCATTAGAACGGCAGTTCCCACTACGCCTAGCTTTCGCTTCCGTAGATTGTGCCACATCGTTTTCATTTTAGTCCTCCAAGCAAGTATCTTCCGATTTATCTGCAGCCTTAATTTGGAATGCCCCAGCACCGTCGCCGGCCAGGGGGCCGAGACGGTGTACGGGTGTTTGAAATTACTCAGCTTGAGGGACATCTGTTTCACTTGCCCAACTCTGGTCGACTTCTGTAATTCTTTTGAAATAAACGTCATGAGATTCTTCAGTAAGCACATAATAACCGCGTTGACCGGATATCATGAAATACCCATTGTAACGACCTATTGCCATTCGTTTTTCCCTACCATCTCTAAGCTTTGCAACAGCCAGCCGAGGAACTTTCCACACTCTTCTGGTACGACGATGATACTCTGCATTGCTGAAGATTTCGTGGGTTGATTTCTCATCCCAAACCACGTTAGGTATCTTGGCAAGCGATTCCGAATCTAAATCTCTAGAATCAAGATAGTCTGTACGATAGATTGTCACAGTTGAAAACATCGAAGGCGTCACCTTTTCTTCTCCCTCATCGTTCTTCATATACGCATAAACAAGTAAAACTACTACAAATAAAAGTATAAAGATAATCGAGTATTTTATATATCTAAGCATTAATCTTCTCCTCTAAAGTAATGTCCGCTTGCTTTCTAGCCCTCTCATTAATTAGACGCAGAACTGTGCCCTTTGTTCGCCATAAATACCCGGAAACACCACAAATTCTACCCCCCGCCACCGTCGCCGGACGAGGGCGGGCACGGTGACTGACATTGCTGAGGATATTGTACATTCAGATGCTCTAGCTGTACATCTCTCCCCAGCCGCTGGTACGTCTCGCCATCATGCCCCACTTTTCCTCATTCCCATCCTGTCCGCACAGCCAGTGGTTCGGCAGGGTAACGGCGGGCTCAATGGTGTGGACAAGGGCAGCAGGGGGCATTAGTATCGTATATCTGCTGGTTTGTGGAGAAAGAGCGACTCTATCGCGGAAGAATCCCTATGCACAGCCTGGTCGAAAAAGTTGAGCAATACGTCCAAGAGCATCAACTGCTGCAGGCGGCTGAGCGAGTGCTGGTGGGGGTGTCCGGAGGGGCGGATTCAGTGGGGTTGCTACTGGTGCTAGTGGAACTTAGCCGTGAAAGAGGGTTGGGGCTGGAGCTTAGCGTTGGGCATGTGGATCATTGCATAAGGGGCGCAGAGGGGCGGGCGGACGCTCAATTCGTAGCCGAGCTGGCCCAAAAGCTGGATTTGCCCGTCTGCAGTGAGTCGGTCGATGTGCCGGCTCTGGCAGCAGAGCTAAAGGTGTCGTTGGAAACGGCAGCTCGGCGGGCCCGCTACGAGTTTTTCAGCCGGACGGCTAAGCAGCGGCATTGCTCGGTGGTGGCCCTGGCCCATCAGGCCCTCGACCAAGTGGAGACAGTTCTGCACCGGATCGCCCGTGGCACGGGGTTGGGGGGACTCTCAGGGATGCGGCCGAGCCGAGTGCTGAGCCGAGAAGGCGAGATTCGAGTTGTTCGGCCCATGCTGAGCTGCCGACGAGCGGAGATAGAACAATTCCTGCTCGAAAAGTCGCAGAGTTGGCGAGTCGATCATACCAACCTGGAACTAAAGGCGACCCGCAACAAGATACGCCATGAACTGTTGGGGTTGTTGCGAGAGAAGTTCAATCCCCGGGTCGAGCAGGCTGTGCTGCGGTTGGCGGGGCTGGCTGAACAGGTGAACGATTTTCTGGCTGAGCAGACGGCCAAGGTGTTCGAGAAGGTGGCTCGGGATTTCGATTGGCTGGTCTGCATTGACTTGGTGAAACTGGGCAAAGAACACCCGGCGGTGCAAGGGCAACTCCTGCGGCTGGGCTGGGAACGACTGGAATTACCGCAGCGAGATATGAGCCTGGCGATGATTGAAAAGATCCTGGCGGCCGGACGCGAACACCTCCAGACTAAACGCCTCGGACGGCTGGCACTGCCGGGGGGTGGCGAGGCAGTCTATCAGTTCGGCAAGCTTCTGTTGAAGGCCAAGGGACGGGGACCGAAAGGCTTTGAGGCGGTGGAACTGTGTGTGCCCGGACAGGCGAAGGTAAAGCTTCTGGGGCTAAAGGTGCAGGCGAAGGTGTTGACAGAGCAGAGCGATCCGTCGAGCCGGCGGCGAGCAGAGGATGCAAACCTCGAAGTGATCGACGCCGACAGCGTGCGAGGGCAACTGCTGATCAGGCCGGCAAGGCCCGCTGAAATCTTTGAGCCCCTGGGCGGCAAGGCCTGTACAATGAAAGAATTCCTGCTGAGCTGCAAGATACCCAAGCTGCTGCAAGGGCTGACGGCTATCTTGGCTGACGAGCAGGGACCGATATGGGTGGTGGGCTATCGGCTGGCCCAGCGGGGACGATTGGGGCCCCAGAGCCGCAGGATAATTGAATTGTCCTGCCGGTGGAAATGACTCTGCCAGCAGGGGGAGCAGTTAGGAGGTAAAGGTATTAGAGTATGGTAAGTCCTGTTGTAGTAGCAAGTTAGCCAAGCGAGTGGGATTGTGATGGGCCAGCGAGAAAAACAGTCTATTCAGTTGATCAAAGCTCCGTTGCAAAGTTTGCGGCGACGGCTGGGGCGCAAGGGAGGCTGGCGGCGACAGTGGGGCTTTGTGCTGCTGGGGGTGCTGGCGGTGCTGATCGGGACGTTCTTCTACCTGAGTAACCCGAGGAACGTGCGAAGGTCGGCAGAGCGTTACCTCAAACGCCTGGTCAATGGGGAGGTTGAAGTGGAGCGGGCTTCGTTTAGCTTTACGCAGGGGATCAAGCTGTCGAATATCCGTATTCTGACGAAAGAGGGAGAAGCTCCGGGCAACCTGGTGTTCAAAGCCGAGGCCGTTAATCTGCATCTGAGTTGGATGACGCTGCTGCAAAGGCGCTTGATAGCTACGGAGATTTCGGCGTTTCGCCCGGAGGTTTTCTTGGTGGAGAGCAGTAGCGGTGCTTGGAATTTCGAGCCGTTGTTCATCGACCGGGACTTCAAGCTTATCCGACCACTGCCCAGGATTATCTTGCGAGAAGGGCGAATTCACTATTACGAAGATGTGGCAGGCAAGCCCATCCTGGGAGGAAGCTTTGGGCTTACGGCAAACTTCGAACCAAGAGGGCCACAAGAGAAAGACTATTTCGGGCGAGTGGAAACCACTGTGGGTGAACAGACGGTAGTCCGGCTGAAAGGTCGCTTCGACACGGTCTCGGGGACGTTCAGCGAGATTGCCGCCCAGATCAGCTTGAGCGAGATGGTTCGTCAGAGCCTGCCGCGTCAGACCCGGGCCTGGATGGATAAATACAACATCAGTGGCCAACTGTCGGTGAGTGGACATTACGGCCCGCGAGCTCGGACACGGATCACAGCCGAACTGGAGGGGATCGACTTTCGTTTACCACTAAACGAGCAAAACTCCGTAACAATAAGCAATGCCCGGGGACAACTGCAGTTTACTGATGAGGCCATATTGCTTGGGGCGTGGGAGTCGGGTGAGTCGGGCAGGAAAGAACCGCTGCGGTTCGGGGCCTTGGGGGCCCAATGGGCGATTGGGGGGAAATTTCTGGGTTACCAGAGCCGGGCGGATTTCGACCTGGAGATAAGCTGTGAGAAGCTGTCACTGCCTCGCGATCCGGAGCTGATCAAGAGCCTGCCGAAGATACTGCGGATGATTCTTGAGGATTGGGATGCGAGTGGGCTGATCGCCATAGACAGCAATATCAAAAGGATTTCCGGGGTCAAGCCGGAGATTCAGGTCAGCGGCCAAGTGAGGTGCATAGATGCGGCGGGCACCTTCCGGCATTTCCCCTATCCGGTGCAGAACGTGAGCGGATTAATACGATTCGATCCGAAAGAGACTTTGCTGGAAGATTTCCGGGCCAGACATCAAAACACGAACGATCCGAGCAAATTCGCCCAACTCAGCGGGAGCGGGCATGTGCTGGCGCCCTACGAAAAGCCTCGGGCAGATTTTAACATGACCATCACGGGGTTGATTTTGGATGATGAATTACGGGCAGCCCTGCGGGATGAAGACAAAGCCAAATGGGATATGTTCAGCCCATCTGGGACTACAGAGGTGCGCTGCCGAGTGGTTTACGAGCCCGAAGATGAGGCGAAGTGGAAAGCGTACATCGAGGCGGAACTGACGGGGGTCAGTGCCACGGCCAGGGAGTTTCCCTATCCGCTGCGGGACCTTCGGGGCAGGGTGTACATCGGCCCGGATAAGGTCAAGATGGGGCGGGGGATGGGCGAAGGAACCGGGCCAAACGATGAACGCCGCGGCCAGGGAGAGTTCGTCAGCGGACGGGCAGGAAAGGCCAACATACAACTTCGCGGCGTGGTGGACAATCTGGGAGGCCCAGATGAGTTGATGAACCTGGAAGTGAACGCTCAGGGGCTGGAGTTTGACGAGGTATTGGTCAAGGCCCTGCCGCCGGAAGCACGGAAGTTATACCAGATACTGAATCCTTCGGGCTCGGCGGACATTTCCGGAAAAATAATCCGCTCGAAGGCCAAGAGCGAAGAGCCGGATTTCCTGATTGACGTTTGGCCCAAAGGTGCAACGTGCCGCCATAAGGATTTTCCCTATCCGCTGGAGCAAGTGAAGGGCCATGTGCGGCTTTCGCCGGGGAAATTTGAACTGCTGGATTTTGGTGCCCGCCAAGGCCCGGCGTCTTTTACCGGCAGCGGGGTGGTGGCCACCAAAGATAACGAACACTACGAGGCGGACCTGACTATCAACGGCCGGGACGTGCAACTGGACGATCTGGTTTATGAGAGCCTCAAACCCCAACAACAGCAGCTATGGGACCAGCTGCAGCCGGAGGGAAAATGCGACGTGAGGCTCAAGATTATTAATGATCCGGGAGGGCGGTTGAACTACCAGTTGAAGGTCGAGCCTCGGGGGGTCCAAATTACCTACAAACCGTTGCCCTACACCCTGGGGAATTTGTCGGGGGAGCTAATCATAGAATCGGAACAGGTTAGCGTGGATATCTGGGGGAGCGATCCGGCAGTCAAGATTGCAGGGCATATCAGACAGCACAAAGAAGAACGGTTGGTGAAACTGGCTGTGTTTGCTGAAGATGTTGTTCTGGATGAGAAATTGAAAATTGTATTGCCGGAAAAGGTGCGGGGATTGTGGGAGGTATTTGAGCCGGCAGGCAGCGTAGACGTGAAGATTGATTCTCTAAATCATGTTCAGGATGCCTCGGGGGCGGGATGGTTGGGTCTGGAGGGCAGCCTGGTGCTGAAGGAGCTAAGCTTGAATAAACCGCTAGCCTGCCGGGATCTGTCGGGCAAGATCAGCGGCACGATGCAATCCGGGGACCAGGGATTGCAAGTAGTGCTCCTGGGGGAGCTGGAATTGCCGGAATTGAAGGTGGGGCCGCTTCGGCTGGGAAAGCTGAGCGGGACATTAACGAAGGGCTCCAAAGACAGCGATCAATGGAGTATCCACAACATCCGGGCGGACCTGGCTGGGGGGCAGGCAGTGGGGTATATCAAGGGCAGCAAGGGGGCCCAGGGGAGCTACTCGGCCCTGCTGCAGGTTGAGAATGTGGACTTGGCGGAACTTATAAGGCAGATCAAGTCGGCTGAACCCGAAAGGTTTACCAAGAACGGCCAGAGCGATCCGCAAGTAGAAGGGAGATTGAAGGGCTCGGTGAGGCTGGAGGGCCAATTCAATGAGCCGGACAGTACGGGTGGGCGGGGACGAGTTTATATCGACCAGGCTCAATTGTATAAGCTGCCGTTGATGATCCGGATAATGCGGACGCTGAGCCTGCAGCCGGCCAAGGCCAATGCCTTTGAAACGGTGGAAGTGGATTTTTATCTGCAGGGGCAGAACGTCGTCTTTACGAAGATTATTCTGGACGGCCCCGCTTTGCGAATGGGGGGGATGGGGGTGTACGACAGGAAGAAGGATTGGCTGGCGGTGGTGGTCAAGCGTGATCCGCCGGATAATATCTGGTCGAAGCTGCCGTCCTTTCCGCAAGCCGTGGTCGCCGAGATCAATGGCCCCCTGGCTGAGCTGCAAGTCCAGGCCAAGCCCTTCAGGGACGTCTCCGAGGAATTGAAGAAACTGTTTCGCAAACGGAAGAAGGAGTAATAGAACGCTATAGCCAGGGGAAAGGAGTAGTAACGTGAGCCAGGTAAGAACCGCTGGGAATTAACTTCTGTCAATTATGCCGGTTGGCTGATAGTATTCTGATTGGCTAAGAGTAGTGCTGGATTTGTTGATCAAGACTGAGGAGTTTAAGTGATGCAAGGATGTATTCGGGCAGACGGAGCGGACAGGAGAGTTTCGATTGATTTGATTTTGGTTGCTGTATTGGTAGCGGGGCTATTGTTTGGGGCGGGCTGTCAAACGGACTCGGCTAGGATATCGGATGATGCGGCTATCCGTTACGCTGGGCCAGGTAATGGCGGGCATGATAAGGTTGGGCAGTCAAAGCAGAACGGCCGGATGGTGCGCCTGGCGGGCTTTGAATCTTTGGAAAGCATGGGCTATGACTCGGCCGGCACAGCGGCTGCGACTGAAGGGGTCAGTGAGCCAGGAGGGGTGAGTAAATGGGATACGGCGATGTCGGATCTGTGGGGTCTGCCGGGGGTGGCCTGGGATGATGCCCAAACGGTGGTGCAGAACCCAACCAATCTGGTGATACTGGGCGTGGCGGGTGGCTTGTCGATCTGGGGAGAATTCGACTTCGACAACCACGTGGATGAGCAACTGCGGGGGCGAAAGATAATCAATAAAGATTGGACCATTGCGGTGGGCACGGCAGGTAATCCGGGGACGCACTTTACGGTGGCCCTGGCCATTTATACGCATGGGCTGCTCACGGAGAACTCGGGGAGTTACGACTTCGGTAAGACGCTGACGCAGGCCCTGGTGCTCAACGGGCTGGCTACGGTGGGACTGAAGCTGGTGGCCTGGAACCACTCGCCAAACGGAGAGTTCTTCGGCTGGCCGAGCGGGCATACCTCCTCAACGATAACGGTGGCTTCGGTGGTGCATGAGTATTATGGTATTTGGCCGGCTGCTCCGCTGTATGCCCTGACCGGGCTGGTGATGTATGAGCGGATGATTACCGGGGAGCATTGGGCTTCAGATGTGATCTTCGGAGCAGCCATGGGCTACGTGATTGGTCACAGCGTCGCTGGTGAACGCCAGTTGCAGATTCTGGGAATGGATGTAGTGCCATACATCGACCCGTATAGCGGGGCGAGCGGGATTGGACTGGTCAAGGTTTGGTGAGGCGGTGCTAATAGAGGGGATTAATGACCAGGCCGGTGGGGACCTTCGGATAAAAGAACGTACTTTTTGGCGGCATGAGTTCACCGGCTTCAACGACGGCTAGTAGCTGGGCCATGGTGGTGCTTTGCAGCAAGAAGGCTGCTTGATATCGGCCTTGCCTAGTCAGGTCCACAACCTCAAGTAGGTCTTTAGAATAGCTGATCTCGGGCCCAGAGCTGGGAGATATTTGGCTGAGCATCTTTTGACCCAACAAATATTCGTGCAGAATCACTACCGATAGACTGCGCAAGGCTGGCGAGATATCGGCAGCACAATCGGCTAAAGGATCTTCAGACTTCGGTACCAAAACGAAAAACTGATCTTGGCGGGGATCGTACAAGCCGATGGCTCGGTGGTGGGCGCGGGCCAGGGCAGATTCAAATTGGTCGGCTTTGGATGCGTCCAGGCCGGAGTCGATCCAGCTGAATTGTTGGGAAGTCATGTTCCGAAGGGCTGGGAGAAAATTATCGCCCAGACCTCGCACGAGCCGATGGGTGGGCAGAATCACCAAGCCAGGGTCGGTGGTGCAAACCAGGACCATGTTCAAGAAATTGGCCCGGTGATCATCGGGAATCGATTGGCCCGCTTGCCGTAGGAATTGGAGATAGTTCAGGCTGGTGCTGTAACGATGGTGGCCATCGGCGATGTAGATTTTCTTATCGGCAAATAACTTGGTGGTGTGATTAATGGCTTCGGGGTCGCGGACGACCCAAAGCTCGTTGCGAACGCCGTCCAAATCCCCAAAGCAGTCGGGCTCGGCTGTGCCGGGCTCAAGAGCGGCCAAGACCTGATTGTCCTGGTCCGGGTAGAGGGCAAAGACGGGGGAAAGATTGCAGCGGGTGGCCTTGGTCAGGGCCAGGCGGTCCTCCTTGGGCCCCGAGAGGGTCTGCTCGTGGGGCCTGATGGCGCCTTGGCCGAGGGGCTCGAGCTTTACGCGGCAAAAGAAGGCCCTTCTGGTGTGAGAGGCTGAGCCGATTTTGAAGGTCTGCTGATAATAGTAGAATGCGGGCTGGGGTTCTGTGACCAGGACTTTGCGTTCGAGCCAGTCCTTGAGGAGGCCGGCAGAGCGGGCGTAGGCTGCGGGTGGTCCGAGGCTGGCTGGGGGCATGTGCGGCAGATCAATATGAACGATATTGTGCTGATCACGAGCGGCCAAAAGATCGCGACGGTCCTGATCAATGACGTCGTAGGGCGGGGCCAAGACGGAAGAGAGGTCTCGCTGTTGCTGGGTGTTGTATCTTATGGCTTTGAAGGGGCTGATCTGGGCCATGGTTACTGCTTCCTGACTTGCTACTTGGGAGGTTGGAGCAACTCTTCGCGGCGAGCCTGCAAGAGGAGCTTCTTGTCGGAGGGCATATCTTTCTCGGCCAAGAGCTGGTCGATGCCCTCGACGAAAAACTCCCGACAAAAATCGCTATGAAAGTAACGCTGCTCAGGAGAGCGGTCCTGGATGGTCTTCAGAAAGGCGGAAAACTCCTGGAAGTAGGAGCCATAGATGTGAAAGGAGTCGGCTATGTGGATATACTCGCCCGGCTGGAGGTCCAGCTGCCCGGCTATTTCGGCCTGCAACTCGGTGAAGGCGTACATGTTCATGAAGGCAGCCTTGTAAGCATCGTTTGATCGCATATGAGCGACCATATTTAGGCGGTCATTTTCGACCCTGAACCAGAGGCGCTGCAAACACGGCGGATCGTAGACCTGGTGGTCTTCCCAGGCTTTCCAGGTGACGGCCTGGGCCCGGCGGGTAAAGCTGACCTGGCGGAGCTTGTCCACGACGGCGGCTATCTGGTCGACAAGCTGCCCGTCCGGCAAGCTGTATTCAAAGAGCCGCTGATGATAAGTGTACTCCCATTTGTTGAGCTTGGGGTCCACCCAATGGTCATGCACTCCGTAGAGTATTTCAGCCCGATATTTCTCCAGATCGTCGAGTCCGCCGGGAAAGGCCCGGTGGACGCGGGGTTCGGCAAAAGGTTCCTGGGCCCAAATAGTGGCCAGGACGTCCCGAGAGCTGGGCTCTTCGGGTTTGTCGTATTCGGTGCGGAACTCGCTGCCGTTGTGCCAACATTCGATGACCGCCTTCTCCCAGGCCGCCGGCAGGGTCTTGGCGATGATATGAATGGATTTCATCTTCTCTCCGCAAGCATAAATAATCGACCAGTTTTAGACCTACAGGATAACCGCGTGGCCGGGTAGTTTCACGATTAAAATTGCAGATGAGCCGGAAGGAGAGGTTATGCGGGAGCCGAGGGAGCGGGCCCCAAATTCGCGGCTTCGAAGCCCCCCCCAGGACGCAGCCGGGGGCTAAATATAAGAAACCCCCAGGGTAAACCTGGGGGCTAAACAAAGAAACCCCCAGGACGCTCGTGCTTCGCAGCGCTTCGCAGAGTAGTACAGCCTGGGGGCGTTGGGACCCCCGGCGTAAAGCCGGGGGCTAAATATAGCATGATCCACAACACGAAGTGTCCTTCCCGTAGGGACCTTGCGTAACATCACCACGTGAGTGGTCGGAAACCTTAGGCACCCCGCGCTTAGGCTACTGTTGAAATGCCCGCCGATTCTGATATCATGGCTGCCTGGCGGGCCTGCTCTGGGGGACAGCCGCAATCGTATCTTCGAGGTCGCCCATGCGCATAAAGATACAGCCATCCAGCCTCAGCGGCAGCGTCCAGATTCCGGGCTCAAAGTCCCACACCATCCGGGCGGTGGCCATCGCCTGCCTGGCCCATGGTGAGTCGGTCATCGAGCAGCCCTTGGATTCCCTTGACACCCAGGCTGCGGTCAATACCTATCGAGCCCTCGGAGCCCTGGTCGACACCACGGGCCTCCACTGGCACATCGATGGTACTGCCGGACGGCTTCAAGCCCCCAAGGAGACAATCGACGTCGGAAACTCCGGGACCGCCTTGCGCATCGCCATGGGCTCAGCCGCCTTACTGCCGGCCTCCGCCAAGGTAACCTTCACCGGCGACGAGCAGATTCGCCGCCGACCCCATGGACCTCTCCTGCAATCTCTAAACGACCTTGGGGCCAAGGCCCGCTCCATCGCTGGTGACGGCACTGCCCCTTTGGAAATCTCCGGGCAACTCACCGGCGGCAAAACCACCGTCGACGGCACCAGCAGTCAATATCTCAGCAGCCTGCTCTTGGCCTGCCCGCTGGCCAAAGACGATTCGGAGATCCGAGTCAACAATCTTAACGAATGGCCCTACGTTCAGATTACCCTCAACTGGCTAAACAGCCAGGGTATCAAATACCAGCAGGAGGATTGGAACCGCTTCCTGGTTCAAGGCGGACAAACGTATGGCGGCTTCCGCAGAGCCATTCCCGCCGATTTTTCCTCAGCTACTTTTTTCCTCGTTGCTGCTGCGGTCACCGGCTCCACGCTCACTCTTGACGGGCTGGAAATGTCCGACTCCCAGGGCGACAAGGCCGTGGTCCATTATCTTGAGCTCATGGGGGCCATCGTCGAACGTCAACACGACCGGATAAAGATTACCGGCGGCCAACTGGAAGCCGTGGATATTGATATGAACGCTATGCCCGATGCCTTACCGGCCATGGCCGTCGCCGCCGCCGTGGCCAAGGGACAATCTCGCCTTTTCAACGTGGCCCAGGCACGGATCAAAGAGACCGACCGCATTGCCGGCATGGCCAAGGAACTGGCCAAGATGGGCATCCGCTGTGAGGAACTGCCCGACGGTCTGATTATTCACGGCGGCTCACTCAAGGGGGCCGAGCTATGCGGTTACGGAGACCATCGAATCGTGATGGCCCTGGTGGTCGCCGGTCTGGCTGCCAAGGGAACCAGCACTGTCGACACCGCCGAGGCGGCTGCCGTTACCTTCCCCAATTTTGTCGAATTGATGACTAGCATTGGAGCTAATATAAGGACGTGTGAATAGGCTATTTAGCCGGCGCGACCCGCTCTTTCAACGCCTGGTAGCCGTAATGGGCCATCAGGTGGTCGAGCAGAACCAGGGCCGTGTAATTCTCAGCTACCGGCCAAATACGCCCCACAATGGTCGGGTCCCGCCGAGTGATGGCCGCCAAATCCTTGTTTTCCAACGTGTACTTGTCGATGGTCTTCTGCGGTTTGTCGATGGTCGGCGTCGGCTTTACGGTCAGCCTTACGACAATGGGCTGAGAGGTAGTGAGTCCGCCGGTAATGCCGCCGGCGTTGTTGGACTCGAAGACCACCTTGCCATCCTCGGCGCGCATAGCATCGTTGGATTGGATGCCGGTCATGTCTTTGACGGCGAATCCAGCACCGACTTCCACGCCCTTGACAGCACCGATGCCCAACATGCGGCCCAACTCAGCGTCGAGTTTTGCGAATACCGGTTCTCCCAGACCCACGGGAACACCCCTGGCTATAACTTCCACAACCCCTCCAGAAGAATCACCGGTAGCCGCGATCTTGTTGCAGGCGTCCACCATGGCCTGGGCAGCGGCCAAGTCGGGAGAGTTGACTATGTGATGCACACCGTATTTTTCCCTTATCGAGGCTGCGTCGATCTTCGGGGCCTTAGCCCGGATGGCGTCAATTTCCTGCTCTACCTCAGCCAGTATCTTGGTCTTTTCCAAAAAACGCATCTCAGGTGTAATCCGCCCCTTTACATAGATCTCCTGGTAGAAGGGATCACAGTCGCGCCGCATACGTTTGTAGGCCTCGGTGTATTTCAAGGCATCGCCATGACAAACGTGATCGCAGCGAACACCGGCCATCTCTTTGATGTAGGAAAATACGTCGATACCGCATAGCTTGAGGATCTTTTTGGCTACGGAACCGGCGGCAACTATCGTGCAGGTATAACGCCCGCTGAAAATCCCAGCCCCAATAGCATCGTCATCCGGCCCGTACTTCTGAAACGATGCGTAAGACGCGTGCCCCGGACGAGGCGTACGGTTGGTGTCCTGGTACTGTTTGATATGAATGAAATGGCGATCAAGGTTCGCAATCAAAATCGAAACCGGAGTTCCATTGGTATGATTCCTGTTGGCCGCGCCGGCGATAGTGTCAGCCGCGTTCAGGCCGGTGTAAATGATCGGCAGATCCGGCTCTTTTCTCGGCGAAGAAAGTTCATCAGCTCCGGGTTTTCTCAGCAGCAGGTCGCCGTAAATCTCCTGTTCGGTCAACAACATACCCGGAGGCACACCTTGCAGAATAGCCGTCAGCCCGTCCTGGTAGGATCCGCCGGCGACCGTAACCTGGAAACACCTTCCCAAATGGCAACCCATCATTTTTGGGCACTCCTTATATCCGAAGAATCTTTGGGCGCTTCTGTCCTTAACTGTTGGTATTCTAAGCTGCTTTTCTCTGCCAAGTCAAGCCTGGACAATTCCAGGGGTGCATTAAGGTTCTGTGGAAATCATGGTCTAAGCAAAGAAACCCCCAGGATAAACCTGGGGGCTAAACAAAGAACTCGTGAATTTTGGCTAATTATTCTTTTGTGTGATCTGTGGCTAAATTCAGCTTACCGCAGAGAGCAGCGGAACGGGAATCGGCGACTTGAACTCCAGCCCCATTTCGACCTGCCCGCTCTGGGATTCTGCAAAAGGACGCATCCAGGCTACCTTGGCCGGGCTGTCCACTGAGCAGAAGCTCTCTGTCTGTTCGAAGGTGTCCGGCAGTACCATGCGCACCCGGATATTATCCCCCACGCTCATCAGCGAAGCGTCCTCCAAGAGCAGATGTGCCCCGCCATAAGAAAGGTTATCGGTCTGTGCCCGCACCACCAATTGCCGCTCGTCTCGTATTACCCAGATCGGTGCGCTAAGCGGTTCCCGCGTAAATCGCCGTTTTTCAGGCATAAATCCCATACTCAAGCTCCTGCTGTCGTGCTTAGTTACTACACCGGGGCCCTAGCCCTGCTCAAACTGCTCCGACTTGGGCATCGGTTACATTTGAGAGCCTACTGAGTTATCTGCTTTTTATTTGCCCAGAATTAATTGGCCCCCTCTTCTGCTGGGCCCCAGACCTTGGCCGGCTAATTCCCCCGCTCGAACTGCCGCTGGGCCAGGTCCACCGCCAGCCTCATCGCCAACGGTGAAGATGTGATTACCGCTCGCTGGCGAAGCTCCGTCAGCCGCTCGTCTTCCAGCCGCTTGTATTGCTTGTTCCACAGCGTCTGCTTGATATCCTTCTGAACCTCTTCCAGGGGCGTCTGACTGGCCGGAATAATCTTAGCTATACCGACGATGCAGTATCCCAGGGCGTTTTCCAAAACGCCCGAGTACTCTCCTTTTTTGAGCCTTTCGATCGCCTGCCGCTCCTTGGCCTCCATCAGGCTGGCTGGATTAACCTGGCCCCAGTTGCCCCCCTGCTCTTTGCGAACGTCCGAGTACTTCCTGGCTACTTCCCCAAACTCAACTCCCTCAGACAGTTCATTCCAGGCCTCCTGGGCGATTTGCCGAGCCCGCTCTTGGGCTTCGGAGAGCCCTTCGCTGCTCTGGGAGTGCTTGGCCGTTATGATCTGAATCTTCAGCAGTTCAACTTTCATCGGGCTGCTGTACTGCTCGTGATGCTGCTTGTAGTAATGCACTATATCTTGCCGGGTAATGTTGATCCGGCTGGTGAACTGGCCTCTCAGATACGTCACTAGCACCAGCTCACGCCTGAAATCTTTCAGCTTCTCTTCGAGAGTCGTCCCTTCCGCGCGCAGCTTATTCCCAAGCCGCGTCCGAGAATTGTTGCAGTCTCGCAGCAACTTCTGCTCGTAGGCCTCTGTCTGCCTTTGGACCAGGGTCCTTCGGCCCTCGTCCAACCTCTCTTCCGCTTCGTTACGTAGCACGATGTCCGCCATCCGACCCCGCAGATACTGCACAATCAGTTGCCCAGCCTGGACCCTGAACTGCTGGCCCCGGGTTCTCTTACCCAATTCTTCCAGCGGCTCAGCCAGGGCGCTCAAGGCGTCCGAGGTGGTAATCACCTCCTGTTGGACCTCTAGCAACACCCCCGCCACCAGTTGGCCTTCCATCAGCAAAGGCCCCGGGTCTTGCTCGTCAATCGCTTGGGGCTCGATCGTTTCGGCTGGATCGGCTGCTTCCTCTTTCGCCTTGCTCCAACAGCCCCCACTCCAGCCGACCAGCATCCCCACACACAACCCCATAGCTAGGTATCTTGCCCAGTTGCGATTGATCCGGCGTCCAAACATTCTTTTTCTCACTATTTGGAGGTTCCTATTTTAATTTAAATTGGTTATTTTGTGTAGAACTTTTCTTTAGCAGTGGGCGAACGACGCTGGTAGGCTGGGCCGGCGCCGGCTAATCCGTATTTATCAATTGTTCGGGCAATACTGTCGTATTGAGTCTTCCAGGCTTGGGGTCCGTAGCCGCCACCCAGGGTCATAACTACAGGAATTCCACGCGACACGCAGGCATCTATCACCAGGGCATCGCGCTGGACGATCCCGGATGGGGTCATTGCCAGGCTAGCCAATGGGTCGCTTTGGAGCGTATCGCAGCCGGCCTGCAGGAACACGATATCAGGCTTGGCCTGTGCGAGCACCTCCGGCAGAGCGTCTTGGAGTAATCTCAAATAAACCTCGTCCGTAGTTCCAGCGGTCAGTTCAATATCCCAGTCGCTGGTCTCTTTGGGTATGGGATATATATCATGTTGGTGCATGGAGAAAGTGAATACATTGTCGTCACCGGCAAAGATAACAGCTGTGCCGTTGCCCTGATGTACGTCCAGATCCACCAGGCAAGCCCGCTGAATCAGCCCGTCTTTCTGCAAGGAGCGGATGGCAATGGCTAGATCGTTGTATACACAAAAACCTTCCCCGGCGTCGGGCTTGGCATGGTGATAGCCACCAGCGAGATTGATAGCTATTCCATATTTGAGGGTTTCTCGCCCAGCCATGATGGTGCCCCCGCTTGCCCAGCGAAAACTGCTCAGAAAGCCGGCATCGACCATTTTGGTCGGGACCTTTCCGACAATTTCTACTTCCAGGTATTGGGCCACACGTTGTGGATCTTTCAGCGAGCGGCAAAACTCATCCGTATGAACCAACAGAATTTGTTCCTTACTCAGTGGCTCAGGCACGAACACGTCATCGGGACGAAGGTAACCGTCCGTCTGCAGTTGCAGGTAAATCTTGGCGTACTTGTGAATGTCGAAGGGGTGGAGTTTTTCCAGCCCCGCCATATTGATCTCGTAGTTTGTCGAATAGACGATAGCCACTTTTTGCAAGGCTCGGCCCATCCTCGGCTCCTTGGTACTGCGGAAAGATGCGGGGCGAATGCAACTCCCGGCCCAGACCCCTAGCACTCCCGCGCACACACCCATAGCTAGGTATCTTGCCCAGTTGCGATTGATCCGGCGTCCAAACATTCTTTTTCTCACTATTTTTCGCCATCCCGTCCTAAAGCTGTTCTATTACTCCTCCGCAGATCACTTCCGCGTCAACGGGCTAGTAAAGTTTGCTTTACTGATTTTTTTGTATGCCCGGCGGCTATTTTATCACGCATTTGGCCCAAAGTCCACCCCAACCTCTCGAAGCGGCCCCGAGCGGCAATTATTAGCTGATACAAATATCACCAGATACTGCAACCACCGAGCCGTTGCCCAGCCCACGGGCCGCGAAAAGATGTGACCCCAACCCGGCAAAAAAAGTAGTCGAAGAGTTAGACGGCAGGCTCAAAGGACTCTCAAAGTCGATGCTCCTGCCATTGACACAAAGGTGAATGAGGTACGAGCGTTCATCCCTCAATTCAGAAACTCGTTCCGCTTAGAACTCGTACTTCAGTTGAATTCCCCATGCACCATTCTCTTGACTGTTGGCAAGATTGCCGAGGTTGGCATAGCCGCCGGAAATAGTCATGTTGTCGTTGATTACATAGGCCAGACACAGACTCCACCAGTCGTTTTCTGCTTTAACCAGGTGGTAACCACCTGCGCTGAGCTCAGTGAGTAAGTCCGATTTTTGACGATATTCCGCGGCAAAGGCCAGCCTGTCTGTCAGGAAAGCAATGATACTGCCTTCAAAAGTCGTGCGCCTTTGGCCTGCAAATCCAAAAAGCCCTGTGTGTATCGCATCGCCGTTGCGAATCCCGGCAGATATGATGATCGGCTGAGGCAGCAACTCCGTTATGGTTTTACTGGCCACAAGAGTGAACTCCGTTCCACTGTTATGGTCTGAGCCAAGAGTGTTTAAGAGCCCACCAAGGTCGCGGTCAAGTTCGGATGTACTCTCATTCCATTTAAAATGGGTACCAAAAGTGATTGCCGGCATCCAGGGGCAATCAAAATCTCCTTCCTGAATGAACATCGCCCTCAGATTGAGATTGTGCATGCCTATATGGTCATGTACTTTTGCACCGACCGCCGCCATAACGTCGGTGGGCCAATCGCCTAATCCAAAACGCTCAAATGCATAGCCGATTTCGAATTGGCCGTAAATGTTTTCGGTGACTGCAAAGGAATGCAGATCCTTGTTGCCCGCGAAAATTGCACTTGCCGACACGCTGGGTTTGCCGAGTATTTCACCTTCTTCAGGCGGATTTGCCAGATAGGCTGTGCTGGTGATCAACACACCGCTGTTGCCCTCAATCGTGTGTAACGGCAAAGGGGGACCAGCTACGCCTACAGCACATACAACAAGTATAGTCCCTAAAACAGCCAGAACAGTTGATTTGTTACCCATTTTTGTCTCCTGTCACTTGTTTGTCCTCAGCCGGGACGGTGCTGGTAAGGTCAGCCAACTCCGAACTGCTCAGGATCTGGCCGGCTCCAGTAGGCGGGAGACGCTTCCCGCCCTTTGAACCAACTCCACCAGGTTTGAAACTGCTGACATTGCGTACACTGCTGTAATGCAGTTAGACTCATTCTGCTGGTACCTTATCAGCCGAGGGGGGGATAATCAATTACTTTTTTTGGAAAATTGACAAAAAAAGCCTGACGCGATTGAGCCAAGCCTGTTACACGCTGGGGGACTCCTTCACAGGGCCTACGTCTATGCGTTGCCCCTATTTTTTCAACAGCTTTCTCAACACCGCCAAGA
This sequence comes from Actinomycetes bacterium, assembly GCA_030614915.1. Taxonomy (GTDB): domain Bacteria; phylum Planctomycetota; class Phycisphaerae; order JAACET01; family JAACET01; genus JAACET01. The sequence continues at coordinate 60,764 of JAUXAG010000008.1, forward strand.
GCGTATCGGGAGCGAAATAGCTCTTCTCCAGCCGCATATACACCGTCTGGGCGTCCACTATCCGCACCGTACCCGGGGCATCCTTGAATAAGGGTTCGGCTAGGTCCATCTGGCGCACCGTAAAGACCAGATCAAAGTTATCCCTGATTATCGAGTTTATCTTCCATCTGCCGGCCAGTATTCGAAGCTGGGCCAAATCCACCGCTGCCCGCGTCCGGCTGCTCAGCGGGCCGAACATGTCTTTCATATCCTGTTCCAACTGCTCCAGGTCCTGGAGCGTTTGGGCTCGGGCCAATCGCCGATACAATTCCACTCGCTGTCGATCGCTGGCCGCGTAGCTCTTGTCGATCAGGCCCACTATCCCCAGCTCCAGATGAACGTACGGCTTTTCCGGTGCTTCGGCACCTTTGAGTTTGGCGACCGCGGCCTTGAGCAGTTGGCAATACATCTCATAGCCCACAGCCTGGATATGCCCGCTCTGCTGGGCCCCCAGAATATTCCCTGCCCCTCGAATCTCCAAATCCCGCAGAGCGATCCGAAAGCCCGCCCCCAGTTCGCTGTATTCCTCGATGGCCTTGAGCCGTTTGGCCGCCGTCGGCATCAAAGGCCTCGACCGCGGCAAAACCATGTAGGCATACGCCCGGTGCTTGTATCGACCCACCCTGCCCCGAAGCTGGTGCAGCTCGGCCAGCCCAAACCGGTCGGCGTCGGTGATAATAATCGTGTTCACCGTCGGTATATCCAGCCCGCTTTCGATAATCGTCGTGCACACCAGGACGTCAATCCGCCTGCCCACAAAATCCAGCATCACCTTTTCCAACTGCCTCTTGGGCATCTGCCCGTGCCCGATCCCGATCCGAGCCTCGGGAACAATATCTCCCAGTTGCTCAGCCGCAGCCTGAATCGAGTGCACCCGGTTGTGCAGAAAGTAAATCTGTCCATCCCGGTTCAGTTCCCGCAAGATCGCCGAACGTACCTTCTGCCTGTCATAAGGGCAGAGCTCCGTTACGATGCTCCGCCGGTCTTGCGGCGGGCTCGTCAGTGACGAAATATCCCGCAAGCCCAGCAATCCCATATGCAGCGTCCGCGGGATCGGCGTGGCCGTCATCGTCAGCACGTCCACCGTCTCCCTCAGCCGTTTGAGCCGCTCCTTGTGTTCCACGCCGAAACGCTGCTCCTCGTCGATAATCACCAGACCCAGATTCGAAAAGCTCACGTCTTCACTGAGTAGCCTATGCGTCCCGATCACTATATCCACTCGCCCGGTCATTGCCCGCTCGATAATCTTCTTCTGCTCTGGGCCCGTACGGAATCGACTCAACACCTCCACCAGAAACGGATAGTCCGCCAGTCGCTCACTGAAAGTCCTGTAATGCTGCTGAGCCAGCACCGTCGTCGGCACCAGTACCGCCACTTGGCGGCCCGCCTCAACCACCTTGAAGGCCGCCCGGATGGCCAGCTCCGTCTTGCCGTAACCCACGTCCCCGCACAGCAGCCGTTCCATGGGCTGGGCTTGGCACATGTCTGCTTTGATCTCTTCCAGGGCCGTCAATTGATCCGCCGTCTCCTGGTAAATAAACGAGGCCTCGAACTCCTTTTGCCACGGCGTGTCCTGCGGATATGCATCCCCCTGCTCTGCCTGGCGCCTGGCCTGCAGCTCCAGCAGCTCAGCGGCCAGGTCGGTTACTGCCCGCTGGGCCTTGTCCCGCTGTCTTCGCCAGGTGCCGGTACCCAGCTTCGATAGCGGCGGATGGCCCCCAAAGCCCCCGATGTACCGCTGAATCAGATCAACTCGGCTCGTCGGCACGTGCAGCAGGGCACCTTCGCCAAAACGCACCGACAGAAACTCCTCGCGTCGGCCGTGTCTTTCCAGAATCTTCAACCCCTCGAATCTGCCTATCCCATGAGCCGCGTGCACCACGTAGTCACTGGAGTTCAGCTCGGCAAAACTGTCCACCGGACGGCTGCTGGGCAACCGCCGAATCCGACGCCGATGCTCGTAGCGGTGGAATATCTCATGATGGCCGGCCACCACTATCTTCAACCCCGGCATCCGAAAGCCTTGGTGAATGAACCCCAGCGGACAGCTCAGCCGCGCCGGAAAGTCCAGCTTCTGGGCCGAGAACATCTCTTCCAGCCGCTGCCGCTGCGACGGATTATCACAGTAAACATAAACGTCGTTCTCCCCGGCCAGCTCGGCAAGCTCCTGCAGTGCCTGCCCCGGCGAGGTCTCGAATCTCTGCATCGACCCGAATCGCAGCGAAAATTCTTCTTCGGCTCGCCCCGATCCGAATCGGCTCAGCTCCATCTGGTAAAAGGCATTGGCCGAGCTAAAAATATCTTCCAGCCGGTAATACTTCTGGGGGTTGAGAACCCGGTTGAGAAAAACCCGAGCGATCTCACTGATCTCCAACGGCTCATTCCAGACGATGATCGTCTCTTTCGGTAAATAGTCGAACAGAGTCCCCCGCTCTTGGCCGGCCCCCGCCTCCGCGTAACCGGCCCCCGCCAATTCCACTTCATCCATCTGCCCGCTGGAGCGTTGGGTATCCAGATCGATCTTGCGGATCGATTCGACGGTATCGCCTGAAAACTCTACGCGGGCCGGTTCCCGCCAGCCCGGCACAAACACGTCCACAATCCCCCCCCGCACTGCGAACTCACCAGGCACCTCCGCCATATCCACCCGTTCGTAGCCGCCCCGGACCAGCCAGGCCAACAGCTCGTCGCGATCCTGTTGGCTCGAACGCCTCAGCCGCAGACTATCGGATTTCAAGGCAGCTTTGCTGGGCAGCGGTTCCAGTAGGGCCAACACCGATGTGCTTATTATTAAATCCCCCGCCTCTTCGGCCAGCAGCCTTCTGCACAGACGCAGCCTTTGGCCCAATATCTCGTCTGTTGCCGTTATTTCCTTGGGGATTAGTTCCCAGGCCGGAAATAGCTCGACGTCCTGCTGGGCAAAAACATCCAGATCGTCTTGGGCGTCGTCGGCATTGTCAATGTGAGCGGCCACCAGCAGGATAGGACGCTTCAGAAGCCGCCCCAGACACGCCACCACCAGCGGCGCAGACGATCCCCACACACCCTTGGCCCAGACCCACCCCCCTTGCTCTTTCGCTGAGCCGATCTGCTTAGCCAGGGCTTGAATTGTCGAGTCCCGACAAATCTGCTCGACCAGATTCATTCAACAATTCCGCCTACACACATCATATCCTTTGCCTTCATTATGTCAACAACGCCCCCAGGCTTGACATTACCACCTTCGACTGCTACTAAAATACTTATGAAGCTCGATCCACCTGCACCATCTACTTTCATCGACCTTTTGAAGCGTGCTTTGGCCGAGGACCTTGGCCCCGGCGATATTACCTCCCAGGCCTTGGTCGATGAAAATCTCTCGGCCGGGGCCGTAATCCTGGCCAAGCAAGAGGGAATCCTGGCCGGAATGTTCATCCTCGGACCCCTGGCCGAGCTTTTGGCCGAACCGTTGCAAGTCGAACCAAGAGCATCGGACGGCCAAGCTCTTTGCGCCGGGCGGCAAGTTGCCCGAATCGCAGGCCAGGTGCGCGGAATTCTGGCCTTCGAACGCGTGGCTCTAAACTTCCTCGCCCATCTGAGCGGAATAGCCACCCTCACCAGCAAATTCGTTCAGGCCGTTCAGGGCACCCAGGCTATCATTTGTGATACCCGCAAGACGATACCCGGCCTGCGGACCCTCGAAAAATACGCCGTCCGCGCCGGCGGCGGCTCCAATCACCGCCTGGGACTCTTCGACTCTGCCATGATCAAGGACAACCATCTGCTATCCTTGAGCAGCGAGACCAGCAGCCCGGATCACTTTGCTGTCCTGAGCCAACGCCTGCCAAAACTGCGAACACAATTACCCCCCGGCGGCTTCATTCAGTTGGAGGTTGACGATCTGCCGCAATTCCAACAAGTCTTGGATTTGGACTTGGACCTGGACATGGTCTTGCTCGACAATTTCTCTCTAGCCCACCTTGCTCAAGCCGTAAAACTCCGCAACGAGGCCGGTCTGGCCGGAAAATTGATTCTGGAGGCTTCCGGCAACATCACCCTGGGAAATGTCAAGCAGGTGGCTCGCACCGGCGTCGAGCGCATTTCCGTCGGAGCCTTGACCCACTCAGCCCCAGCCTTTGATTTCTCCATGGAGTTTATTCAAAAGTGAAACTGCGATTGTTGAAGTTTCTGCAGGAGCGTCCCCAGCAGTGGCTGGCCATGGAGGGCCTCTGCCGCGAATTCTCCGCCCGCCCACAGCAGATCACCAAAGCCATGGCCGAGATCCGCAGCCGCGGTTTTCACATCGACCTCTCCCCTGTGGACGGTTATCGCTACGTAGTCACACCCGAACCCCTCTGGGTCGAGCTATTGAAGCCCCCCGCTTGCCGCCGCCTTGCTCAGGGCGTCAAACTAGTCCAGACTACCAGCAGCACCAACGATTTGGCCCGCCGGGCCGCCGCCGATCCCGCCAACGATGGGCTGGCCATCTTCGCCGAGTTCCAAACCGCCGGGCGCGGCCGACAGGGCGCCTCCTGGAGCTCACCTGCGGGCCTGAATTTGCTCTTCAGTGTCTTGCTCTTCGACCGCCAACGCCGCCTCAAGCCCCACCTGCTCACCCTGGCCTCGGGACTGGCCCTGGTCGAGGCCGTGGGCGAAGTTACCAGCCTCCAGCCCAAACTCAAATGGCCCAACGACCTGCTCATAGACAGCCGGAAGGCTGCCGGCATCCTCGTCGAAGTCTGCTCGGACTCTTCAGATACCCCAGCCCTGATAATCGGCATCGGCTTGAACTGCAATTGTTCCCCGGACGAGCTGCCCCCCAAGGCCACTTCTTTACGCCAGGCGTCTGGCCGAATCATCGACCGTCACACCTTGGCCCGCTCGATCCTCGCCCACCTCGAATCCTGGATCGATTGTTGCCTGAGCGACCGCCGCCAGCATATCCGCCAGGGGTACCTGCAAATGTCCGACCTCTTGGGCCGAGCCGTCCGGCTCAGCTGCCAGGGCCGTCGCTATTCCGGGCGAGTGGTCGATCTGGACCCTTTCCAGGGCATTCTGGTCCAATTGGATCATGGCGGCGTGCGTCTTTTCTCCCCCGCCACAACTTCTCTGCTCAGTTAGGGCATCTCCCTCGGCTGCCCAGGGGTCCTGTGTTTGCACCGATTATGGGACCGGACTGTTAGCCCATCCTATTCCCTTTCTCTTCAAGACTTACCCTCGTAACACCGATAATCTTGTTGTTAGCTGGGGTTTGGTCGAATATGGCGAGGCCGAAAAACCCTGCAGCGGATTTTCCAAGGACCTGCCCATCGGAGAGACCTGATGCACTGCCTGTCCACCGGAAAAAAAGGCTTTACCTTTGTGGAAATCATCATCGCTGTGATCATCTTGGCCGCCTTGGCCGCTCTGGTGGTCCCCCAATTGGGAAGGGCTTCAGCCGAGCCTGACCTTGCTGCCTTGGCCGCCACTCTGCAGACGGTCCGCACCCAATTGCAGTATTATAAACTCCAGCACAACGATAGCTTCCCCAGCTTGGCTGATTGGCAACAACAGATGCTCAGCAAAACCAAAGCTAACGGCAGCTGTTCGGCCCGCGGTTCCTGTGGGCCTTACCTCTTGCAGGTTCCCGCCAATCCCCTCGATGGTTCTCGAGATATCAGTCCCCTCCAGGACGGTTCCGGCGGCTGGATGTATGACGAGAAGACCGGCCAATTCAGGTCCAACGACCCCAGCGTCCTTGAGGGCAACTCGCAGACCAGGGATTTGTAAAACCCCTACTTGCTCGACCGCTCCGCCATCTCTTCCAGAATACCAGCCAGCTTTACTTGGTTCCGGGCCAGCTTCTGTTGCCGATGAACCAGCCAGAGTATCCCCACCAGGCTGATAATGCTGACAATCAGTATCAGCCGCAGACCGCCCGCCGGTAAATTCTGCGCCGCTTGGTAAATCTGCTCGATCATCGCTTCTTGGCTGACTGCTTCGCTTGATTCGGCAGACACCTGTGCCAGAAGACTCATTGCACCCATTTGTATTCCTCCGGAGTCTAATCCGCCTACTAATCCTTAGCCGGGCGCACTATCTTTAGATAACCCAGCACGTAGTCCACACCGCTCCAAACCGTCACCGCTGTCAATATCCCCATAGCCCATAGGGAAAAGTCTTGAAAAGGTCCTGCCCCCTTCCCGAAAAGGTTTATACCCGTCATCACGGTCAGGATCACCACCGCTTGGGCTACTGCCTTGACCTTCCCGCTGGTCCTAGCCTGAATGACCGTCCCTTTCATAGCCGCCGCGATCCGGATATTAGCCACGATGATGTCGCGGTAAAATATCAAAGCCACCATAAAAATATGGGCATACTCCGCGAGCATAAAACACAGAAAAACGCTGAACCGGCTAATGCAGTCCGCAAACGGATCCAGAACCTTGCCCAGGTCGGTAACTTGCCCCCAGCGTCTGGCCAGCAGCCCGTCAATCAAATCCGTTATCTCGAAGGCCACCACCAGGGCCAAGGCCACCCACAAAAACCCCTTGTGTACCTCCCAGCCCAGGTAAAAAGAAATGATGAACAGCGGACTGCCTACTATCCGCGTGAAGGTAATTTTGGTCGGCAGATTCATCCGGCCCGTCCTTGCCCCTGTCTTATTATAAAGCAGTCTGGGCCCACCGCAAGCTCACAGCTTCCCCGCGGCTGCCACTGCCAAGCGGTCACACTCCTCGTTTTCCGGATGCCCCGCATGTCCGGCAATCCATTCCCAGCTCACTTCATGCACCCCGCTGAGCTCCAGCAGTCTTTGCCACAGCTCGGCGTTCTTCACCGGCTTCTTACCAGCAGTCCGCCAGTTTTTCTCGACCCACTTCGTGATCCACTCGGTCATCCCTTTGCTCACGTACTGCGAATCGGTCATCACCTTGACCTTGCTCGGCTTTTTGATAGTCTCCAGCCCTGAAATCACCGCCGTCAATTCCATTCGATTGTTGGTCGTCATCTTCTCACCCCCTGACATTCGCTTTGCCCTGCCCGTAGCCGGGTGTTTGAGAATCACTCCCCAGCCCCCTGGGCCCGGATTACCCGAACAGGCCCCGTCGGCGTATAGGATCACATCAAAATCTTTATCAGCCGCCCTCGTTTTCATGCCTGTCCTTTCGCCTGCTTTTGACCGCCTTAGCCACCGTATAATGCCTCCCCTGTTTCAGCTTCTCATAGTTGCCGAATATCTCTTCACAGACCCGCTTGATAAACACTCGCAAACCGCTCAGGCTGACCAGATACAACACCCCGCCAGACAGCAATCTCCTCTTCGCATCGCTCAGCAGAATGTACAACAGCTCTTTACCAACCTTAGCCGGTAAATTGGCCGCCACCACATTGAACTTACCCGTTGCCAGACCCTCAAAGCCGTTGCCCAATCGCACCTTGCAGTTGCTTAGTCCGTTTACTTTCACATTTTTAGTCGCATATTCCACAGCCACAAAGTCCCGATCCACCATATACACCTCGCCATTCCTGGCCAGCCGTCCCATAGCCAGACCGATCGGACCATAGCCGCAACCCAGGTCCAGGCAAATATCGTCAGCCTCTATCTCCAACTGTTCTATCAGCAGCCGCGAGCCCTCGTCCACCGCCCGAGGACTGAACAGTCCCCAAGTCGAATGAAACGTAAAGTCCATGCCCCGCAGCCGCTGCCGGAACACAATATCCCTTTTCAGTTTTCTTACATCCATCAGGTCAACGCCCGTGCCTCTTGTTCCACAATTCTTCAGCCTCCGGCACTCGCAGATAGATCGGTCTCAAACTCACCGGATCGGAAAATTCTCCTTTTCGCCCCATGGCCCAGCCTATCTTACACACCTCTTGGGCCTTGGGCCACCACAGCGATTCAGCCCCGACCTGGACCCCCTCAGCCTTCAGGGCCTCCTGATGATGCCTTAGCCCCTCACCCAGCAGCAGCATCGGCTTGGCACTTTCCGCCACGAACTTCCTCGGCTCCGTCAAACAGGCCTCCAACGTGGTCACCAGGCGCCCCTCACGCCGCTCGAATCTTCCCCCAAAAACTTGCCCTCGCTTGGCGTCCAGCACCACCCCCACGTTGATGGCTCCTGCCGGAGCGTTGGCTGCTATCACCTCTATCGACCCCACCGCCACTAGCCGCACTCCACAGGCCATCGCCAGCGTTTTGGCCACGGTTATACCGATCCGCAGTCCCGTGAAGGACCCCGGCCCAGCTGATACATACACCTGGTCGAGGTCCTCGGCTCGCCAGCCCAGTTGCCCTGTGGCCCGATCCATAGCCGGCAGCAGCTCGGCCACATGCCTCAGATTCCGCCGAAACTCTTGGACCGCCACCAGTTCCCCCCCCACAGCCAAGGCCAGCGAACCCACTCGGCTGGAGGTCTCTATCGCCAGAACCTTCAGCCCTTGTCCACTATTCTCTCCTGACACTCCTGCCATTCCGCTTTGCCATCCCTTCCAATATGTCCCCAACTTTGTAGCTATTGCCCCACCTTACCCGAACCTCCCGTACAATAAAAGCGCCCTGCCCGCGAGAGCTCCCCGTTGTACCGCCCCGTTCCCTTTGGTAAGATGAGTACGGTTCGACAGTTTATGCCGGCGTAGCTCAACGGTAGAGCACAGCTTTCGTAAAGCTGGGGTTGAGGGTTCGATTCCCCCCGCCGGCTTGTCTTGAGTAAGTCGAAAGGCTTGTCTTGAGCGGGCGAAGTGCGTCGAAAGGCTTGTCCTAGCATCTATAGACTATGCCGTCTGATCTGTCAGACTTGAAGATCACCGATACCCCCCTTGGCTGCCGTTTGGCCGTCAAGGTCGTGCCGGGCTCCTCTCGCGACCGCATCGTCGGCACCCTCGGCCAAGCCCTCAAGGTCGCTGTCTCCGCTGCTCCTGAAAAAGGCGCCGCCAACAAGGCCCTGCTCAAACTCCTTGGCAAACGGCTCGGTCTTCGCCCCGCTCAGATACAGATTCTCAGCGGCCAAACCCAAGCGCGCAAACAAATCCTTGTCCTCAGCCTCAGCGCCAGCCAACTGCGCAGCCGCTTAGCCTAGGCGTTTTTTAAATGATAAACACGATTAGGGAGAACCCAGAGGCTTCGAATGCCCCTGGCTATTAACGTATTTGTGGAAACTCTCTATCAGGCCCTTGGTGATCGGGCCGGGCTCGCCCGTTCCGATAGTCCGGCCGTCTATTTTGGTCACCGGAATAATTTCCGCCGCCGTCCCCGTCAGAAAGCATTCATCCGCGCCGTACAAATCATCGGGTAGCAAATTTGTCTCTTTTGCCTCGATTCCATTTTGGCCGGCCAACTCCAGCACACAATCGCGTGTAATCCCTTCCAGGATTCCCGAGGCCACCGGAGATGTCAGCACCTTCCCCTGGCGCACGATGAAGATGTTGTCGCCTGTGCACTCGGCTACATAACCCTCGTAGTTAAGCATCAGGGCTTCAGCCACGCCCGCATCGCTGGCCTCTATCTTAGCCAGGATGTTATTCAGATAGTTCATCGACTTTATCTTCGGATTCAGGGACCCCGACGGCGTGCGAATGGTTTTGGCGGTTATTATGCTCATCCCCTTCTCGTACATTTCCTTGGGATATAGAGCTATCTTATCCGTAATGATAAACACCGTCGGCCTCTTCGTCGTAATCGGGTCCACCCCCAAATCCCCCACGCCTCGAGTTACCGCCAAGCGAATATAGGCCTCCGATTGACCGTTGGCCTTCATCGTCTCATAGATTGCTCCGCTGAGCTGCTGGGGGGTATATGGTATGACCAAGCGGATCGCCTCGGCTGAGCTGTACAAACGCTCGAGGTGTTGTTCCAGTCGAAAGGCGATTCCCTGATAAGTTCGAATGCCCTCGAATACGCCGTCGCCATATAAAAGACCATGGTCGTAAACACCTATCTTGGCGTCTTCTCCTGCGACTAGCTCGCCGTTCATCCAAACCTTCAAACTCATGCCGGGCTCCTGTCCATTTTGTTCTCAATCCTGGCCATTGCCCTGTCAAAACATACCTGACCGCCTCCGTGCCGGACAGCAAAAAATCGCTCAGTTGACCTTAAATCGTCTCTTTCGTCCTTGTTCTTGATATCTCGCTGTTGTCGCTAGCCGCCCCAGAACCTTCGTCGACACTCTCAGATATTGTTGTGCGAATTATCTGCTATGCTCTGCCGGCGAACGATTTCTTCAGCCAAGGCCCGGTTGACGCTGCGCTGCTCGACCAGCCCCACCAGTTGATCGTCATCCGCCCCGGCCACCACCGGCAGATAGTCCAGCTTGAACTGCCGCATCCGTTCCAAGGCCTCATGCAGAGGCGTCTGGGCCGTGGTCTTGTCCAACACCGCTTCCATCAAGTCATATGCCAGTACCCATTCCTGAAAAGCTCGCGTCGCAAAGGCCTCCTTCACTTCGCCGATGGTTATCATCCCCGTCAGCTTTCCTTCAGCATTGACCACCGGATAACACAAGCTCTCGTGTTCGCTAAATACTTTCAGGATTTGCCCGGCTGGGCTGTTTTCCTGAAGGACCGGCGGGTTCTTCTCCATCACATCGCCCACGCTGTAGGACTCGATCAAATCCTTCTCCGTCACGTCCAGACCGATCTCCCCGGCCTTCTTGACTCCCAGCTTGACCATCGGTGGACCCAGTATCTCAAACAAAACGGTGGTTGCGATAATCACCAGCACTATGATTTCTCCAGGCACAATAGTAGTTCCGGGGACCGCCACCGAGAATCTATGCGTAGCGATTACCGCCAGGCCTACTGCCACACCGCCCTGGCTGAACAGACACATGCCCAGGTAGTTCTGTACGCTCTTGGGTGCCCTGGACCAACTGGCTCCAAGCCAAGTGCCGAATACTTTTCCCACAACCCGCCCCAGCACATAAGCAATTGACAACCACAGAATCCAGCCGCCGACGTTCTCCAGACTAAGACGGGCGCCCACCATCACAAAGAACAGCACGTAAATCGGTGGGGCAAAGGCCTTGATTAGCTCAAATGTATCCCGGCTCCGGCGAGGTACCAGATTAGCCACGGTCAGCCCCAAAACCATGGCTGAGAGAATCACATCGAATTCCAGCGTCTGGGCCAAGCCCACTACCAGCAAGATCAATCCCACCGAGATTGCCAGGATCAGGGCCTGCTCTCGCCTCCGCTTGATCACAAACGACAGCACCCAACCGGCCGCCGCCCCCAACAGCACCGCACCTCCGATCTCCCGCATCGGCCCGAGTATAATCACCCGCAGCAATGATTCATCGTTACCGCTGATCATCCCGGCCAGACTGCTGGCAAAACCGTAGAGCAGCAAGGCCAGCCCATCATCGAGGGCAATGATGGCCAATATGGCCGTGGTCAGGGCCCCCCGCGTTTTGTACTCCCACAGTACGGCTACTGTTGCCGCCGGGGCCGTGGCTGAGGCAATAGCTCCCAAAAGCAGCCCCAGTACCCCTGCCGACTTTACATCTCCGGTGGCCCAATAGGTTACGCCAAAGGTCAAGGCCCCCACTGCCACAAGGGGCCCCAATCCCTCGGTCAATAGGATGGCCATGAGCTGTCGGCCGTATTTCTTGAAGATCTCCCAGCGCAGCTCACCGCCGATCATGAAACCGATAAAGCCCAATGCTAAGAAGCTTAGTTCCCCTAGATCGCTTACGGTTTGGCGTTTTACGATCCCCAGAACAGCCTCTCCGGCTAGAATACCGATAAAAATATAGCCCAGTACCTGCGGAATCCTTAGCCGTTTGAAGATTCGAGCCCCCACTGTTCCCCCGAATATAGCCAGCCCCACCAGCAGCAGGATATTACCTTGCTGTATGGACGTTTGGGCCAACAATGTTCCGCCCTGTTCGGTCATTTTTTCACGCTTTTAAGTAGCCGTTCGCACTTGTAGGTTATTATCGGCCAGTTTGGGTTTGACCATTATCCTGCCTGCCTGCCACCCTGTCCAAGCAAATTCCTGGCGATCGAGTCCTCCCCAAACTAAAAACCCCCCAGGGTAAATCTGGAGTCAATAATGCCCAAAGGAAAAGGCCCAATGCTCTTGCCACTGGGCCCTTATAAATGCCGGCAATCACCTACTCTCGCCCGTAAGGACTACCATCGGCCGTCAGGGCTTAACTTCGCAGTTCGGAATGGGATGCGGTGTGACCCCTGACGTAAAGTCACCGGCAAAGTCATAAATCCGCCATAAGCGGATCATTTTTTTGATTGGGGGTAAATTGCTGGATTAGATAGAGCCTTCGAGAGCTTCAACAGGGCAAAATAGATGCGGTCAAGCACTCGTCCGTTAGTACTGGTTAGCACATGCATTTCTGCACTTACACACCCAGCCTATCAACCTGGTAGTCTACCAGGGGACTCTCACTCAACCCCGAAGGGGAGCCGGCAGACCTAATCTTGAGGGGGGCTTCCCACTTAGATGCTTTCAGCGGTTATCCTTTCCCGGCATAGCTACCCAGCAGTGCCCTTGGCAGGACAACTGGTACACCAGAGGCCAGTCCCACCGAGTCCTCTCGTACTAGGGTGGAATCCTCTCAAGTCTGCAACGCCCACGGCAGATAGGGACCGACCTGGCTCACGCCGGTCTGAACCCAGCTCGCGTACCACTTTAATTGGCGAACAGCCAAACCCTTGGGACCGCCTTCAGCCCCAGGATGTGATGAGCCGACATCGAGGTGCCAAACCGCCTCGCCGCTATGGACGCTCGGAGGCGATCAGCCTGTTATCCCCGGAGTACCTTTTATCTGTTGATCAATGGCCCTTCCACTCGGAACCACTGGGTCACTAGGTCCTGGTTTCCCATCTGCTCGATCGATACATCTCGCAGTTAAGTACCCTTATACCCTTGCGCTCTACATGCGATTGCCAACCGCACTGAGGGTACCTTTGAACTCCTCCGTTACTCTTTAGGAGGAGACCGCCCCAGTCAAACTGCCCACCTAGCACGGTCCCACGACCGGATTCACGGTACGTGGTGAGGAGGCTCGTGGCAGAAGGGTGGTATTTCAAGGTTGGCTCGGCAGCGCCCGAAAGCGCTGCTTCATCGCCTCCCACCTATCCTACGCATCTGACACAAACATCCAATACCAGGCTACAGTAAAGGTTCACGGGGTCTTTCCGTCTTGCCGCGGGTAAGTGGCATCTTCACCACTACTTCAATTTCACCGAGTCTCTGGTTGAGACAGTGCTCCAGTCGTTACGCCATTCATGCACGTCGGAACTTACCCGACAAGGAACTTCGCTACCTTAGGACCGTCATAGTTACGGCCGCCGTTAACCGGGGCTTCGGTCGCCAGCTTCTCATCCCGACAAGTCGGGACAATAACCGCCTTCCTTAACCTTCCGGCACCGAGCAGGCGTCAGTCTCTATACATCGTCTGTAGGACTTAGCAGAGACCTGTGTTTTTGATAAACAGTCGCCAGAGCCACTTCACTGCGCCCTCCAGCCAATCCAAATGTAAACATGAAGATTAGCCGGGAGGGACCCCTTATTGCGAACTTACGGGGTCAATTTGCCGAGTTCCTTAACCAGAGTTCTCTCGAGCGCCTGAGGATATTCTCCTCGCCTACCTGTGTCAGTTTTAGTACGGATGTGCAACCAAGTCCTTACGAGGTTTTTCTCGGCCATCAGTCCAGCCACTTCGGCAACGTAAATCGGCCTCGAGCTGACAGCTTGCCTTGATGATCGGCGGATTTGCCTACCGATCAGCTCGCTGTCCCCAACGCACACGTCCAATCGTGCGCTGGCTTTTCCAATGGCGTCACCCCTTAAGTTCAAACCCGGGCTGCACAGTGCAGGAATATTAACCTGCTGTCCATCGTCTACGCCTTTCAGCCTCGACTTAGGGCCCGACTAACCCTGGGCGGATTTACCTTCCCCAGGAAACCTTAGGCTTACGGCGGGCAGGATTCTCACCTGCCTTATCGTTACTCATACCGGCATAGTCACTTGCACACGCTCCACCGCTCCTTACGGTACGGCTTCAACGCGGAGTGCAACGCTCGGCTACCACTTCCACTAAAAGTGGAAATCCGCGGCTTCGGTGATCTGCTTAGTCCCGTTCATTATCGGCGCCAAACTGCTCGACCAGTAAGCTATTACGCACTTTTTAAATGGTGGCTGCTTCTAAGCCAACATCCTGGCTGTCTTTGCAATTCAACTTCCTTACGCACTTAGCAGATCTTAGGGACCTTAGCCGGCGGTCTGGGTTGTTTCCCTTTTGACCACGGAGGTTATTCCTCGTAGTCTGACTCCCGGGATAGTCGTTATGGTATTCGGAGTTTGATTGAAGGAGGTAGTCGGGTAGACCCCTCATTTCATTCAGTAGCTCTACCCCCATAACGTAGTTGCCCGAGGCTAGCCCAAGAGCTATTTCGCCGAGAACCAGATATCTCCGAGTTTGATTAGACTTTTACTCCTCCCCACAGCTCATGCCAAAACTTTTCAACGTTTACGGCTTCGGTCCTCCAGGGACTTTTACATCCCCTTCAACCTGGCCATGGGTAGATCACTCGGGTTCGGGTCTACCACCTGCGACTAACGGGGACCCCGCCCGCGATGAATCGCGGGTGGGGAGCCCTACGCCCTATTCAGACTCGCTTTCGCTACGGCTACCCTGCGTAACAGGTTAACCTCGCCACAAACGGTAACTCGCCGGTCCATTATGCAAAAGGTACGCCGTCACCCGTTGTCAGCTCCGAAGAGCTGACCATAGGGCTCCGACTGCTTGTAAGTACATGGTTTCAGGTTCGTTAACTCCCCTAATAGGGGTTCTTTTCATCATTCGCTCGCGCTACTTGTACACTATCGGTCGCCAAGGAATACTTAGCCTTGGAGGGTGGGCCCCCCAGCTTCACACGGAGTTCCACGAGATCCGTGCTACTCTGGAAGAACATGCCTAACGGAGGGCTCTCGATACCGCCTACAGGACTTTCACCTTCTGCGGTGGGCCTTTCCAGGACCCTTCGACTATCGATGCCTTTGTAACTCCTACACGTTCCCCGCAACCCCAGTCCGAAGACTGGTTTGGGCTATGTCCGCTTTCGCTCGCCGCTACTGACGGAGTCTCACTTGATTTCCTTTCCTGCAGGTAATTAGATGTCTCAGTTCCCTGCGTTATCTCCACACGGCCTATACATTCAGCCGCGGGTGACGCCATCCGCCTAAAAGACAGTGACGACGGGTTACCCCATTCGGAAATCCCCGGATCAAGGCTCGTTTGACAACTCCCCGGGGCTTATCGCAGCCTACCACGTCCTTCATCGATTCTTGGCGCCTAGACATCCACCATGCACTCTTAGGAGCTTGACCACAACTATTTCGCCCTGTCGAATCAGAACCAGCCCGATTCAAAAAGGTTCCTAGCCTGTCAAATTCCTCTCGAACGCTCTACATCGCGCGGACAGCACAGCCTAGGCCATGATGCGATCGCGATGTCCGGTGAGGACTGACCAAATTTGATCAGCCACACCACTTATCCAGCAATTTACTTGTCAAAGAGCAATCTCGGCCGAAGGACAGCCCTCCAGCCGCCGGAATACACCGGAAATATTTTTACCCGTGCTCGCCGCTCGTTCAGCAGTATATGGAGCCGAGCGGACTCGAACCGCCGACCTACTGGTTGCAAACCAGTCGCTCTCCCGACTGAGCTACGGCCCCGGTATCCGCTAAGGCCCTGGCCTGCCGAAAAGCCCCCCTTTCCGAAAAGCTCCCCTTTGGCAGGTGCCCGCCACCAAGTTTTGCATACCTGATGGGCCCGGATAGACTCGAACTATCGACCTCGTCCTTATCAGGGACGCGCTCTAACCAACTGAGCTACGAGCCCATCCAGACTCACTCGCTTCTGGTAGCACCAGCACTTGGCTTGCACGCGGCTCATTCAAGCTTGGGAGCTTGAATAAACCCAAAACAGTTGGCCGCCGCCGAGCCAATAAAGACTCGGACAGCGAGAATGAGTTGACTTTACCAGGTAAATAAACCTGGTCCTAGGCATCCCTAGAAAGGAGGTGATCCAGCCGCAGGTTCCCCTACGGCTACCTTGTTACGACTTAGTCCCGGTTACCAAGCTTACCATCGGCCCGACCGAATTGTCGGGACTTCAGGTACTCCCGGCTTCCATGACTTGACGGGCGGTGTGTACAAGGCTCAGGAACATATTCACCGCAGCATAGCTGATCTGCGATTACTAGCGATTCCAACTTCATGCAGGCGAATTGCAGCCTGCAATCCGAACTGGGATCGGTTTTTTCCGATTTGCTCCACCTCGCGGTATTGCTTCGGTTTGTACCGACCATTGTAGCACGTGTGCAGCCCTGGGCATAAAGGCCATGAGGACTTGACGTCATCCCCACCTTCCTCCGGTTTAACACCGGCAGTCTCTCTAGAGTCCCCGGCACTACCCGCTGGTAACTAGAGACAAGGGTTTCGCTCGTTAGGGGACTTAACCCAACACTTCACAGCACGAGCTGACGACAGCCATGCAGCACCTGTGGAAGTTTCACCCGAAGGCAGCTTACTCGGCTTTCACCGAGGGCATCCAACCATGTCAAACCCAGGATAAGGTTCTTCGCGTTGCCTCGAATTGAGCCACATGCTCCACCGCTTGTGTGAGCCCCCGTCAATTCCTTTGAGTTTTAGCCTTGCGACCGTACTCCCCAGGCGGGGCACTTAGTACTTTTGCTTCGGCCCGGAAAAGGTCAAACTCCCCCGAACCTAGTGCCCATCGTTTACGGCGTGGACTACCGGGGTATCTAATCCCGTTCGCTCCCCACGCTTTCGCACCTCAGCGTCAGCATGCAGCCAGTGACCCGTTTTCACCACCGGCGTTCCTCTAGATATCTACGTATTTCACCACTCCACCTAGAGTTCCAGTCACCCATCTGCAGCTCAAGCCGGCCAGTTCACCTCGCAATTCCTCGGTTGAGCCGAGGGATTTCACAAAATGCTTGACCAGCCGCCTACGTGCTCTTTAAGCCCAGTTATTCCGAACAACGCTTGCCACCTTCGTATTACCGCGGCTGCTGGCACGAAGTTAGCCGTGGCTTCCTCTGGGTTAGGTCTACGCCCCGCTATATTACTGCGGTTTGTTTCCATAGCCCTGACAGTGGTTTACATCCCGAGGGAATTCATCCCACACGCGGCGTCGCTCCGTCAGACTTGCGTCCATTGCGGAAGATTCGTTACTGCAGCCCCCCGTGGGGGTCTGGGCAGTGTCTCAGTCCCAATGTGCCGGATCGGCCTCTCAGCCCCGGTATCCGTCGCAGCCTTGGTAAGCCGTTACCTTACCAACTAGCTGATGGAACATGGGCCGCTCCCAGGCCATTAGGTCCGCCGAAGCGGATCCCCAACCTTTGATCAAAAGCACCGCAGTGCTCTTGATCACATCCGGTATTACCAGCCCTTTCGGTAGCCTGCCGAAGCAGACGCTGCTATCCCGGTGCCCGGGGTACGTTACCCATGCATTACTCACCCTTTCGCCACTAAACTGTTCTTAGTTACCCAAAAGCAGTTCCGTGCGACTTGCATGTCTCAGCCACGCCGCCAGCGTTCGTTCTGAGCCAGGATCAAACTCTTCGATTGATATATTGACCATCCACCGGCTCCGAAGAACCAGCAGAGAAGATCAATGGGCTCAAACATTACTTGTCACGAGAATGTTTGAAATGGGTCCCTTACGGGACCGCACACCAATTTATACCGAGAAGAAGCCGTGACGCTTCTTTACGGTATCACACTCTCGTGGCGGCCAACTGTTAGGATGTCAATGAGCAATTGTTTCTACCGGCCAGCCTTCATCCAGCTGGCCGAGACGCAACATTGTAGGGTCTTTACACGAGGTGTCAACTCGAAAAATCGACTATTTCCGCCGAAAACTTGACCACCGGCCCAGGAAAAAAACCGCATTCCCAGCCTCAAAAACGCCAGTCAGCAGAATTTTCCGAATTTTTTCGGAGCACCACGCAAAAAGGCGGGTGCACCCACAGCCGATCACACCGCTGCTTAGCGGGCGTTAGAGCACACCCGCGCGGCTCGACCGGAAGAAATGTCCCCAAAGGCACATCTCTCAATGCACCTTCCACCAGAATATATCATAACTTCTGGCCCAGTCAGTGTCAAGCCCCCATAATAAAATTTTTTGTCTCCGCTTATTATCGCATAACATCTGCCGACACAAGTAGTTACGCTTGCAGAGCTCATCAGTCACTCCCCCCCGCTCTCCAACGCCGTCCCTGGTCTCCTCTGCCACGCCCAACTTGCCCAAAAAACAGGGCCTCACGGACAGATAGCCCCTAAAGCTCCGCTTCGGACGAATTAGACTATATATAACTTCAAACTCGGCTCGACTTACCGCCGTCGCCGTAGCAGAGCCAACCCACCGATCAGCAGCAATCCCAGCGTATACGGCTCAGGAATACTTTCCGATACCGCCATTGTAATAGTGGGACCGTACATGTTGTAGTCAGTCTCGAGGATGCCGCCGTAGGCAGTTTGCCAGAGACCCGATACAGCCACTGCACCATTGCAGGGGTCGATGTAGTCAAACGTGGCGCCCTCGGCCTGTTGGATAATAAAATCATTGTTCGCATCGTTCCAGAGGAAGCTTTTGACCGTCAGGTAGTGGCCGCCGTCGGCCCAGCTCAGAAGTATCTCAAGGTCCTCACAATCGGACAGTTCGTTCCAAATGAACTGCCAGGTAGGCAAAATCGGCGTTACCCAAGAAGGCTCGACAGCGTTTGGGACGTCCCAAATAGCCCAGTTCCAGGCGGGGTTGCGTTGGGCCTCATAGACAGTTTTACCCGGCACCTTGGATTCGATATCGTTCATCTTGTACCAGATAAGGTCGTCCCAGAATGTGCCACCAGGGGGCACTGTACCCATTAAGCCGCACAAAGTAGCGGCGGTCTGAGCCAGATTACCACCTGTCAGATTGTTCCCATAGACACCGGGATACTGGTTTTCAAGATACCTGTAGGAGTTTGTCACTGCCACAGGACCACAAGCAACGCCCGCAACAGGCGCACCGACAAGAGCAATTAGAGCAGGGTCATTTTGGGCCAATTTGCCGTAAAGAACATGGCCTAGGTCTTTGTCAATGTCGTACAGGGTGGCATTGGCATTTGCTGCCAGCAAACAGAGAATAAATATGCTTAAAATTAACTTTCTCATAACTTTTCCTTTCTTCTCTCTAGAAACTATAAACTTGAGACGATTTATGATAATCTTGACGGACTGAACGTCCGGCAAGTGAAGCCTGGTACTTTATCGCAGCTTGTGCGGGGGGTTTCTCCTTTTCTCTCTTAGAGCGCTTGCACATACAAAAAAATAGGCGTGATGAGCCCGCAAACAGGCACGCTCTCTCACACCCACGGCTATGATACCACAAATTGACCGGCTATTCAAGACTTTTTTCACTTTTTTCGTAATTTCCTGGCGATTGTCTGGTCAATCGCTCTATCTCCTTAGTATACAAGAAGGTACGCTTTCAGAAAACCTCCCCCAACCAGCCCCGAAGCTATGAAAACCCAACGGCAAATCACCAACATCGAGAAAAATAAGTAAAAGCGACCTTGCCAATCGAGTTTGGATAAGTCAAAAACGTATCCCAGTTTTCCCCAGCCCAACAGCTCAGGAGGCCTATCAATGCCCGAACTTCCCGAGGTTGAGACCATAGTCCGCGGCCTCAAGAGATTCATGCCCCGAACTCCCATCAGTGGCGTCCGCCTGAAACAGACCAATAAATTCGCATCCCGTCCCATCGCCTCATTAGTTCGGGCCAAATTAGTCCGAATAACCCGCCGTGGAAAAAACATCCTTATCTGGTTTGACTCCGGCCAATGTTTGCTCATTCACTTGGGCATGACCGGCCAACTCTACTGGGCCAGCTCCACCTGCCGTCCAGACCGCCACACTCACCTTCGGCTGGAATTCGAGCAAAGTGATCAGGTCCTTCACTTCCGCGATGTCCGCCGCTTCGGTCGGCTCAAGCTGTATCGCTCCAAAGCTCACCTCTTCGCTGACCCCGCAATAGGGAAGCTCGGCCCTGAACCTCTCCGTATCAGTTTGCCCCATTTCAAAGAGCTTCTGGGCCGTCGTCGAATGATTAAAGCCCTCCTTCTCGATCAGTCCGTCATCGTCGGCTTCGGAAACATCTATACCGATGAATCCCTCTTCGCCGCCCGCATACACCCAGCCGAGCCCGCCGACCTACTCAGCCCCGTCGCCGTCGCCCGGCTGTATCGGGCTATGAAACGAATATTCAAACAGGCCATCGCCGCTGGAGGTTCAACCATCAGAGATTTCCGTCGCAGTGACGGCAACCCCGGCCGATTTCAAACTAAGCTCAAGGTCTATCAAAGGACCGGAAAAAACTGCCCCCGCTGCCGAACAAAAATCCAGCGCCTGATCGTCGCCGGACGAAGCACACACATATGCCCCACCTGCCAGCCTCTGGACAGCTAAAACCCCCAATGGTACGCTAGAGTTCATGCCCAAAAGCAAGGCCAAAAAAATCCAGCCTCGCCTGTCTCTGGGAACCAAAACCCTGATCTTGTTCTCCTTGGCGGTAACCCTCATTCTCGGTTGTGCCCTGGGGGCAGCCTGGTGGTGGATGGGTTCATTGGTCGACGAGCTCACCTACCGCGAAGCCCGCGGACATGCCCTCCTGGCCCGTAGGCTCCTCGGCTGGCCTATTGCAGACTTCGACGCAGCGAATAAAAGGCTCGAAAGCCTTTGGCTTGGACAGCTCCCACAAGTCAAAGCGCCCCAGCTCATCAGTCTTGACCTCGCCAAGCAGGATAAATCCCTCGCCGACTTGGCCCGACAGCTCGATGAGCCCGGCCGCGAAGCAAAACCCGTCGAGTTTCTAGCGGTTCCTTCGGCCACCAGCCCACGGCACTATGTCCTTGCCCTTAGAGCCCCGGCCCAGGGCTCTCTTCAGGACCCCGCCGCCCAGACCGGCCCCATTCAGGGATTCATTCGCGTAAGCCCCCGCCAATTCGGATACTGGAGTAATCTCTTGACCGTTATCTGGATTGCCACCATGGCTGGCGTCTTGGCCATGCTCCTCTTTCAGCTCATCGCCCATCGCATGTTCCTGCGACCACTTCGCCAACTCCGACGCTCCGCCGACAAAGTCGCAAAGGGAAACATCGAAGTCCGATCCCACATCCGCACCGGAGACGAGTTCGAACAGCTCTCTGATACCTTCAACTCCATGTTGGCCCGTCTCAGCGACGCCCGCGAACAGCTCCAGGCCATCAACCGAAGTCTGGACGTAAAGCTCGAGGAAGTCTCGAGGGCCAATGTCGCACTCTCCGAAGCCAACAAGCTAAAGAGCGAGTTTATTGCCAACGTCTCCCACGAGCTCCGCACCCCTCTCAATTCCATAATCGGTTTCGCCGAGCTGCTCACCGAAATTGCCAACAATCAGACCGACCAAAGGGCCGCCAAGTACGCCGAAAACATCCTCAGTTCTGGCCGCGGCCTGCTCGAAATCATCAACGACCTCCTAGACTTGGCAAAAATCGAAGCCGGAAAGATCATCCTCCACATCGACAAAACCTCCCTCACCGGCATATGCGAGGATCTCTTGCGCCTTACCGCTCCCCTCACTGACAGCAAGAACCTGCAGGTCCAACTCCAGCTCGCTGAGGACATTCCTTTGTTGGAAACCGACGGCGGCAAGCTCCAGCAGATTCTCTACAATCTCTTGAGCAATTCCATCAAGTTCACGCCCTCCGGCGGGCAGATTCGCATCGAGGCCGAGATGACCACCGACGATTCTCTCGCTGTCAGCGTCATGGACAACGGCCCCGGCATCAGCAAGGAGGATCAGGAGCACATCTTCGACAAGTTCACTCAGGTCGATACCTCAGCCACCCGTCCCCACGGCGGTGCGGGCCTCGGCTTGGCCATTGCCAAGGAACTCGCCGGCCTGCTCGGCGGTGAGCTCACCCTGACTTCCGAGCTCGGCAAAGGCTCGGCCTTCACCCTTATCATCCCAAGAATACTCACCCCTGTTCCCACCACCTCCCCCCAACAACCCAGCGGCTAAAGTAGAAAGATCAGCAATGCCGCCTGCTCCTGAGCCCAGGGCTCAGCCGGAACGCGGCCTAACCCGAAACCATACCGCCTGGGAAGCTTTTGTACTGCCGGGCCTGTTCTATTGGCGAACCGATGCAGATGTGCAAAAAACTGCGGACGCGACGTCCCTTTCGCGTCCGCAACGAACCGGCCCATCCTTTGGCCGGAATCGGTTTGGTTCTATATATCACCCGACCAAGACCACCCTCGCCAAACCCTGCAGCCGGTGGTACCATTTTCGCCCAGGGTGGCGTAAGCAGGCTAAGCCTTTTGTCGTCGGCTAGTTACGACAGTGTTTTCGGTGGCCTTGCTGATTTGTTCAGACAGTTTTGAGACCACCTGGGCCGTATTCTGCCGCTCGGAGCGTCCCCCGGCGGTGGTCCATTCGAGAACCTTCTTTTCCTCCAATGATCTCTCTAGTTTCTTATAAGCCGATATTACCGAGGCATGACTTCTCCGTCCAAAAGCTCGTCCGATTTCCGGATAACTCATCCGGGTGTGCTTGCGAGCCAGGTACATGGCCAACGACCTGGCCAGGCTCAGCACATTGTTCCGCCGGCCAGATTGCAAATCGGCCGGTGAGAGTCCAAAGTAATCGGCCACCACCTGCTGCAAGGTATCCATCCCCACCGGTCCGGCGACCGTCCGCAGATGATCGGCCAATACGTGTGCGGCCATAGGCAGAGAAACAACTTGACGTGACAAACTCCCGTAGGCCTTGAGCTTCAACATTGCCCCTTCTAATTCCCTCACATTGCCTCGCACATGTTGGGCTACGTATTCTAAAACCGCTTTGTCCGCTCCCAACTCCAGACGTTGATCCTGCTTGAGCAAAATAGCCAGGCGGGTTTCGTAATCCGGTGGTTCAATCTTCACGACCATGCCCGCCAGAAAGCGGCTGATTAAAGAATCAATAACCTTGCCCAGTAACTTCGGGTGCGTGTCGCTGGCCAGGATCACCTGCTTGCCCTGAGTTTCAATGGAGTTAAAGGTGTGCAGAAACTCCTCCTGGGTAGCCCGCTTGTTTGCCAGGAAATGAATGTCGTCAATAGCCAGCACATCCACCTGCCGGAAACGCTGGCGGAAACCGCTTACCCGATTGCTCCTCAGGCCCAGGATGAACTGGTTGGTAAACTCTTCGCCGGAGATGTAAATACATCTGGCCTGAGGCCGGCTGCTGCGAATAGCATTGCAAATGCCCTGTAAAAGGTGTGTTTTGCCCAAACCGCACGAGCCGTGAATAAACAAAGGGTTGAACAGAGCGCAATTCTGGCCGACGATGCTCTGTGCCGTGGCAAAGGCCAACTGATTCGATGGACCCACCACGAACTCGTCCAGCGAAAACCTCAGCGACTCGCCCCGCCGCAAAGGTCTGGCCTTCCCGGCCGAAACTTTTTGTCTTTCTATTGTTGAAGAACCTTTGCTCTTTTGCAGGGATTGTTCGGTGGAGCTCTTGACGCCTTGGGCCGAAACCCTCACCCGCAGCTTGCAGGCATGTCCGACAACTTCACTTGCCGTTCCCAGCAGCAAATTCGCATAATGCTTTTGAATCCAGTTGCCCACAAAATTGTTGGGCACCGTCACGGCCACGGTGCTGTCGGTCAATTCTACTTTGGCCAAGTTTGCAAACCAAACCTTGTAGCGCTGTGGGCCTATCTTGTCAGCCAAGGCTTCGAGGAATTGTTCAAGAGCAAGTGTTGTGCAAGAATTCACGAGATGATTTCTCCAACTCTCCGTTTTGATTAGCACCTCTTGCAAAAATCAACCAGCGATTTGCCCCTTCGCTCGGGTCCGATGGGACCTTTTGAAACCAGGTTCGACCTTGATAATACCAAGCTGACAAACTCAAGCAAGCAGAAAACTCAAACTTTTTTTCCACAGAGCCGCTACCATTGATACGAGTGAGAGTTGCGCGCCAAACATTTTTTTTCTGCACCGCTTGTCCACAACTGGCGGGATTTTTGTGGATAAAATCGTCCACGGCGCGCTTCGCACAGATCGCCGAGGCCTAGCCGGATAGTAAATGAATCTTTTCTTAATCCTCGAGACACTTTCAAGCGATAGCCACTGCTTCTGGAGGGAACACGGCAAGCGCCTTTTCCGAAACCGCCGCAAGCTAAGGCGAGCGTCTCTCGCTGGACTCGTGGACTTGCCAGGGCATCGCCGACGCCTTGGGGAAGTGATTCGGCCGGGCTGAGAGACTTTCCAAACCCGTGATTTACTCTAAGTGCTTTATTTAGAATTAGTTGGAGTTTTGATCAGAATGTAAGGCCCATCGGGTATAACCGCCCAGCTTGCCTTAGGATGCTCGCTGGTCACCCGGTCCAGAACTGCCTGCATCGGTACAGCCGGCGCGCTCGCTGCCTCGGGCAGCAGCCGCGTTGCCGGGGTTACATTGCATTTGGCCAACGTTTCCGGCTCGATACCGTCAGTGACGAACAGCAGATTGGGCTTTGAGATTTTCTTCAGTACTCCACACTGCACCTGTAATTCCCATTGATCGCGCTGGACCTGCTCTCTGGAGAGAATATCTCTCATAAAGTCTTTCCAACTGTGGCTGTATTGGAAGAGAATCCGCTGATAATCCTCCGAACCTATTCCCTCGCTGCAGGAGCTGGCAATCACCATCGTGCCCGCGGGCTTGATCAGCGGCTCTGCAAAGATCATGCCCTTGACCGCCTGGTAAAAAGTGGCATCCAGTGGGTAACCCCCGCCGCAAGTTACCACGATATCATAGAGACCTACGTCAGATATTGTGCAATGCTCTTCCAACCAACCTACACCTTGCGCATGAGCGCCTTCCAGCTCACCGGCAACAACCGCCAGGATTTGCTTATCGGGATTGACTATCACATTGAGCAGAAAATCCGCACCGGCCGCCCTGGCCACGGCCAAGGCTTCCTGATGACACGGGTTGCCGTCCAGAACCCCCGCTCTGGTCTCGGGATTTTCCAATAATTCAGGCCCGTGAAACTGCTGAATTGTATCCAGATTGACTAGACCTGGACAGATGGCCTTGCGCCCGCCGGAGTAACCGGCCATCATGTGCGGCTCAATGAAACCGGTAACAATCTTTAAATCCGCCTGATAATACAGACGGTTAACCCACACCTGTCGCCCATGTGGTGTCCAAGCATCCAGAGCCACCAGTGATTGGGGCTTGTCCGCCCGGTGGTCCACAATACGGTAGCATCGAGCGAGGCGTTCACCAACCAGCTCGATCTTCTCCTTGGCCGTGCTCGGCCGATGCATCCCCGCCGCAATCAAGATAGTAATTTGCCCCCGCTCGAGGCCGCAGGCCTCCAGCTTCGCCAACAGCGGCTCAAGAAGCACCTGGTTAGGCACCGGGCGGGTAATATCCGATATAACCACCACCACCTTGGCCCCCGGGCCGAGCTTTCCGGCCAGTGTGGTCAGTGGTTCCGAGCCGATCGGACGCTCCAAAGCCTCGTTGATCCGTCCCACAGGGTCCGCCAAAGGCTCCACCGCCGGGCATTGAATAACTCTCGCACCATCGGGTACACTGAAGTCCAAACGGCCCTTACCATATCTAACCCAAGTTTTCATAGACATCTAGCAATCTTCTTCCGAGCTTTCTTGCCACGTGAATCATAGGCCCCGAACCGCCGTCTTTCAAGCCCTAAGCCCAGTGTCTCCACGTCAGAGCACAGCCCGCGGCGTTTTTGTGATATACTTTGCTTCCAAAATCTGCCAAAATGAAACTCGTCGAACCCAGTTTGGGCACCAAGCGTATGTCAAAAAATAATTACGAGGCAAAAGCATGAAACTGGCTGTGCAATTCGGGGCCGGAGGTATCGGCCGTGGTTTTCTCGGGCAACTTCTTAGTGAAAGTGGCTACGAGGTCGTCTTTGTAGATGTGGATGCCGATCTGGTTGACGCTCTGAACGAACGCGGCAGCTATCCGCTCCAACTCGTCGGCGATCGCAATGAAACGTTGACCATCAGCAACATCCGATCGCTCAAAGCCAGCCAAAGCGATGCCGTCACCGAAGCTCTCTGCCGAGCCGACTTCATCTGCACGGCTTCGGGTGTCCAGGCTCTGCCGTCAATAAGTGAACTTCTGGCCCCGGGTTTGCGAAAACGGCGGGAGAATCATGCCCCGCCAGTCAACATTGTCATCTGCGAAAACCTCAAGCAGGGGGCCCAATACCTCCGGGAGCTCCTCCAAAAGCAGCCCAACTGTCCCCCCAGCGTGTATCTGGACGAATCGATAGGCTTTGTCCAGTCTGTCGTGGCCCGCATGGTCCCGGTCCGCACTGCCGAGATGTTGGCCAAGGACCCCCTGCTGGTCGTGGCCGAGTCCTATCCCTTCCTGCCCATCGATGCCGCGGCCATCCGGGGCGAGGCCCCGGCGGTCAAAGGCCTCATCCTGGCCGAGGATTTCCAGGGCTATGTCGAGCGCAAACTCTACGTTCACAATGCTATGCACAGCATGTGCGCCTACATGGGCTACGCCGCCGGTTTCGAATACGTCTACGTCTGGCAGGCAGCCTCGGACAGGCAAATCCAGCAGAGAGTCCTCACAGCTATGTCCGCGGTCTGCAAGGTCTTGGCAAAAAGACGCAGCCTCGACCCCGTCGGATTGGCTGAAAACGTTTATGATCTGCTGCGGAGATTCCGCTGCCGGGCCCTGGGCGATACCATCCAGCGCGTCAGCAGGGACCCCATCCGCAAACTCAGTGGCCCCGGGGGGCGACTGATCGGCCCGGCACGATTGTGCTTGTCGGAAGACATTATCCCCGAGGGTATCATCCACACCATCGCCCTGGCTCTACACTATGATAACCCCGCTGACGAATCTGCCCTCCGCCTCCAGAAGATGATCGCCGAAAAGGGGGTAGAGACGGTGGTTAACGAGGTCTGCGGTGTGGCCCCCGACGAGAAGCTCGGCCAACTTATCCTCGCCGAATACAAAAAAACCAGCAATGAATAGTGGTAGACAGAGGGGCAAGGCTTGAGTTAGCGGGCAATTTGTGGATAATGGGAGAATACGTAGCCCGCCAGTGGTAAACAAGCGACCCAATCCGTGTTTGAGGAGCATCAAGGGATGACCAAGTCTTCAAAAAAGGACCAACCCGCCGGAACAAAGTCTCCCGAAAGCGAGCTGACCTGCTCTAAGGAACAGGCCCAACACTACTTGCGCCAGATGATGCACATCCGCAAGTTCGAAGACGGGATGATGGACCTTATGACCAAGAATATTGCTCAGGGCGGCTCGCACCTCTACGCCGGTGAAGAGGCCGTGGCCGTAGGCGCCATGGCTGCCCTGCAGCCCGACGATTACATCGCCAGCACTCACCGGGGCCACGGCCATTGCATCGCCAAGGGCGGCAAACTCAACGAGCTCATGGCCGAAATCCTCGGCAAAGCAACAGGCTGCTGCCGGGGCAAGGGCGGCTCACTGCACCTGGCTGACGTTTCTACCGGAAATCTCGGCGCCAACGGCGTCGTTGCCGGCGGTCTCGGAATCGCCACCGGGGCTGGCTTGTCAATCAAGATGCGCGGCGACGACAAAGTGGTCATCTGTTTCTTTGGCGACGGGGCCATGAACGAGGGGATCGTACACGAGTGCATGAACATGGCGGCCAAATGGACCCTGCCCGTGATATACCTTGTGGAAAACAACCTCTACGGCATGAGCGTAGCCATTGCCCGCTCCTCTCGGCTGGAAGACCACGCCAAGCGGGCCATAGCCTACGATATGCCCAGCAGTACCGTTGACGGCCAGGATGTCTTGGCCGTTCGTGAT
Organism: Actinomycetes bacterium; assembly: GCA_030614915.1. Classification (GTDB taxonomy): domain Bacteria; phylum Planctomycetota; class Phycisphaerae; order JAACET01; family JAACET01; genus JAACET01. The sequence goes on from JAUXAG010000008.1 coordinate 88,648, forward strand.
GCCACTGCTACCTGCGTTGAGCACGCCCGGAGCGGGAAAGGTCCGTCTCTGTTGATAGCCAACACTTACCGCTATTACGGCCACAGCCGAAGCGACCCGCGAGCCTACCGCACCAGAGAGGAAGAGGCCTATTGGAAGGACCGTGACCCCATCAAACTTTTCAGCGCCCATTGCACCGACATCGGTCTGCTCAGCGAAAAAGAGATCCAGGCACTCGACGCCGGTACCACCGAAGACATCGAGCAGGCCATCCGCTTTGCCATCGACAGCCCGCTGCCCGACCCAAGTGAGCTGTGTACAGACGTTTATGCGTAAAACTTCTTGTCAGTCGTGTTGGAGCAGATCGTGACCACTGAACAAACCAAAACCCCAGTCAATACCTCTACCGATCAAGACCAGAGAGTTTTGACCTACAGCCAGGCTATCAATGAGGCCCTGGACCAGGAGATGGCCCGCGACGAGTCGGTCTTTGTCATGGGCGAGGACGTCGCTATCTACGGCGGGGCATATGGCGTAACCCGAGGTTTATTAGATAAATACGGTGAGGAACGCATCCGCGACACCGGCATCTCCGAGGCCGCCATCGTCGGCGCTGGCATTGGTGCGGCCATAACCGGCATGCGCCCCGTCGTCGAGATTATGTACGTCGACTTCATGTCCCTGGTTATGGACCAGCTTTGCAACCAGGCCGCCAAGCTCCGATACATGTTCGGTGGAAAAACCAAGGTCCCCCTGACCATCCGCACCGAAGGCGGGGCCGGCAGAACTCTCGGGGCTCACCACAGCCAATCGCTCGAATCCTGGTTTATGCACATTCCCGGCATCAAGGTGGTCATGCCGGCCACCCCTTACGACGCCAAAGGACTGCTGCTCTCCAGCATCCGCGACGACAACACCGTGGTCTACATCGAACACAAGATGCTTTACAACTCTAAGGGCCTCGTCCCCGAGGACGATTACACCATCCCCATCGGCAAAGCCGACGTCAAACGGCCAGGCAAGGACGTAACCGTCCTGAGCTACTCCCGGCAACTGCTTTTCTGTCAGGAGGCGGCCGAGGAATTAGCCGGCGAAGGCATTGATGTCGAAATCGTCGACTTGCGCACGCTTTTGCCCCTGGATGTTGAGACCATCGTCGAATCGATCCGCAAGACCAGCCGGGCCGTTATCGTCGAGGAAGATACTATCACCGGCGGCGCAGGGGCCGAAATCGGCATGCGGATAATGGAAGAAGCCTTCGATTACCTCGATGCTCCGGTCAAGCGAGTTGCCGGCGCCGACGTGCCCATGCCCAAAAGCCCCGTATTGGAGGCATTGGCAATACCGTCCAAGGAAAGTATTATCGAGGGTATCAGGGAGGTTCTGCCGTGATTCACGAGATCATCCTGCCCATGCTCGGCGAAACCATGGACGAAGGCCAAATTACCGCCTGGCGAAAGGCCGAGGGTGATAAGGTTACCAAGGGCGAGCCGCTTTTCGAAGTAACCACCGACAAAGCCGCCTTCGAGGCCGAGTCCCCCGCAGACGGCTACCTCCGGAAGATTCTGACCCCGGCTTCCGAGGAGCAGATTCCCGTGGCCAAAATCATTGGTTACATCGCCGACAGTATGGATGAGCCTCTGCCCGAAACCCCCACGGAAAAACCCGCCCAGGCCATCTCTGCCCCCACCGCCCCAGCCCTGGCAGCAGTCCCAGCCCAGCCCTCCGCAGCAGCCGCAGATGCCAGGCGGATAAAGATTTCCCCCGCAGCCCGCAAACTAGCCAAGCAGCACGGATTGGACCTCCAGCAGGTTCGGGGCAGCGGTCCCGGCGGCCGAATTACTAAAGAGGACGTTCTGGCCCTGGTTGAAGCCGGAGCCGCCCCTCCCGAAGGGCACTTCGTGCAAACCCCAGCCCCATCTGCTCCGCCGGCACAGTCTGTGCCCATGTCCAGGATGCGAAAGGTCATCGCCCGGCGCCTACTGCAATCCAAGCAGACTATCCCCCACTACTATCTGACCGTTCAGGCCCGCGTTGACGAGCTCATCAAGCTTCGCACTGAACTGGTGGACGAGGTCAAAAAGACTGCCGGCTCCCGCCTGACCTACACCGATTTGGTGATCAAAGCCGTGGGCCTGGCTCTGCTGGATTACCCCACGATCAACGCCACCTTTGACGGAGAACAAATCCACTTGGCGGCCCAGGCCAACGTGGGATTAGCCGTGGCCGTTCCCGATGGCCTGGTCGTGCCCGTCATCCGGGACGTAGGCCCTCGCCCTTTGGGGCAAATCGTGGCCGACCGTGCCGCCTTGGTGGACAAAGCTCGCACCGGCAAGCTAAGTCCCCAGGAGATGTCCGGCGGTTCCTTCACCGTCAGCAACCTTGGCAGTGGGCCCGTCGAGCAGTTCGCAGCGATCATCAATCCCCCGGAGGTCGCAATCTTGGCCGTGGGGCAAATCAGCAAGACCGCTGTGGTCGATGAGAACAACCAAGTAGTTGCCGGCTCGGTGATGCGGATGACCCTCTCAGCCGATCACCGCGTCGTCGATGGTGCCGTGGGCGCCGAATTTATGGCCAAGCTCATCGACCTCCTTCAAGGCCCAGATCAATTACTGGGTCAGGGAATATAAAAAAACCGCGGCGTCATTATTACCCTATCAGTTGGAACGGGAACCACCTGTGGCGGATCTGACCCTTGAGAGTCCCGTGCAGTACGTCAAGGGGGCCGGCCCAGCCCGCGGGGCCCTGCTTGAGCGGGTAGAAATCCACACCGTCGCTGATCTGCTCAAACACCTGCCCCGCGATTATCAATATCGGCCCGAGGTCATAAACATCGCCGAGCTGCGCGAAGGCTCCGAGTCCGCCGTCTGCGGCATCATTGAGAAAATCACCTTTCGCCGCTTCGGACGCCTGCCCCGCCTGCAGATCGAGTTGGCTGACTCCACCAGCTCCTGCCGAGTCATCTGGTTTCACGGTGGCTATCTCCGCAAACAATTCCAAATCGATCAGCGGCTGCTGGTCTGGGGAAAGGTCCAGTCCTACGACAACATCCTCCAGTTTGCCAATCCCAAGTTTGAACTGCTCAAAGAAGGTCAATTCGATCCCACCCAAGCGACCGGGCGGATCGTCCCGGTCTATCCAGCCATCAGCTCGCTGAGCAGCGCCATGTTCGCCAAACTCATCGACCACGCTCTCAATGAGGTGCTCAGCCTCTTGCCCGAGTGGTTCAGCCCCTCCTACCGTGCCGCTCGCGACCTTCCCAGTATTTCCCAGGCCTATCGTTGGGCGCACCGGCCCAGCTCGGCCGATCAGCCCAAATTGGCCCGCCGCCGCCTGGCCTATGACGAGCTCTTCCTCATGGAGCTGGGCATTGCCATCAGGCACTGGCACACTCGCCACACGGAAGAGGCTATAGCCCTGCCCACTTCCGAGCAGATTGAAAAACGCATCCGGGCCCGCTTTCCCTTTGGCTTTACCCCCGGTCAGGAGAAAGTAACGGCTCAGATTGTGGGCGACCTGGCAAAATCCCGGCCCATGAACCGCCTGCTCCAGGGCGATGTGGGTTCGGGCAAAACCGTGGTGGCCTTGCACGGGGTTCTGGTCGCCGTGGCCAACGGCACTCAAGCTGCCATCATGGCCCCAACGGAGATATTGGCTGAGCAGCACTTTGAGCGAATCGAAAAATACTTGGCTGGCTCCCGTGTCCGCCGAGTGCTGCTCACCGGCGGCCTTACCGGCAAGGCCCGCAGCGAACTGCTGGCCAAGATCGCCGAGGGCCAAGTGGACATAGTTGTGGGCACCCAGGCCCTGCTGGAAAAAGACGTGCTTTTCAATCGCCTCGGTCTGGTGGTGGTGGACGAGCAGCACAAGTTCGGCGTCCGCCAGCGGGCTCGCGTTCGGGCCAAGGGCACCGCCCCCCACTGCTTGGTAATGACCGCCACGCCCATCCCCCGCACCCTGGCCCTTACCGTCTTCGGCGACCTGGACGTATCCGTACTGGATGATTTCCCTCCCGGCCGCCAACCAGTGCTCACTTCGCTCATTCCTCCCGAAAAGGTTATAGAGGCCTTCGAGTTCGTCCGCCAACAACTCCAAACCGGCAGACAAGCCTACGTGGTGTATCCTCTGATCGATCCCGGCGACAACGAGGCCGTAAAGGCCGCCACCGACGAGGCCGACAGATTAGCCCAAGACGTCTTCGGCAACTTCAGCGTTGCCCTGCTCCACGGCCGAATGACCAGCCGCGAAAAAGAGAACATAATGACCCGATTCCGCAGCGGCCAAATCGACCTCCTGGTCTGCACCGTGGTAGTTGAGGTCGGCATCGATGTGCCCAACGCTACGGTGATGGTCATCGAGAACGCTGAGCGTTTCGGGCTCGCCCAGCTCCACCAGTTGCGGGGACGCATCGCCCGCGGCCCGTACAAGGGATACTGCCTGGCCTTTGCCCGGCCTGGGACCGAGGATGCCCAGCGCCGCCTCGACATTTTTGTAGCTACTTCCGACGGCTTCCGCATTGGGGAGGAGGACCTGCGAATTCGCGGGCCGGGTGAGTTCTTCGGCACCCGCCAGCATGGTCTGCCCCAACTCCGCGTCGCCAACATCATCGAGGATATGGACCTGCTGCGTCTGGCCCGTAAGGATGCCTTCGAGATTATCGCCGACGACCCTAAGCTCGCCCACCCGGATCACCAGGAGCTCAAATCTGCCCTGCAAAGCCAATTCGCCCAGAGCCTTGAGCTCATAGACGTCGGCTGAACTGCCAGCCTTTTTTCCGGCCAAAACAGCATTTTGAGCCTGAAAAAGGCCACTGTTATCAGACCCAAGCTCTTGTTTTTCGCAAATCAAGGCCTACTTCGCCTTGGATAAAAGCCGAAAAAATAAAAAAATGCTTGACATCCTGGCCAACTCCAGGTAAACTAGTTCCTAGAGCGTTAGGGGATAAAAAACTTTTGCCTTTTCTCCTTTTCTCTTGGGTGTGAGAGAGAGTTTGCTTCTCACACCCTCTTTTTGCGCCGGCAGAGCCATCACCCCCCATCCCCATCAGCCACTTTGGCACTCACTCATTCTGATATTGATCTGATTGGATTGACGTTGGGCCGGACTAGTGCTTCTTCGCGTCCAGGAAAGATTGCAGGATAATAGCTGCGGCCAGCATGTCCGTTCGTGCTCGGCGTTTTTTCCTGGTCAAACCAGCCTTTAGCAGTTTCGCCTCGGCGGCCTCGGAGCTGAGCCGCTCGTCGAACAGGTGTACCTTTTTCCCCGTGGCCTGGGCGAGCATCCGGGCGAATTCCTGGCACAGTTGCCCCTGCGAACCGACAGAGCCGTCCATGTTATATGGCAGGCCCACCACATACTCATCCACGCCGTACTCCTGGGCTATCTTTGCCACCGCCAAGGCATCGGCCAGCAGGTTCCGTGCCCCCGACCCTTCAATCTGAGCCAGCGGCCCAGCCGAGATCTCCAACTCGTCACAGACGGCGAGCCCGATCCGCTTGGCCCCATAATTTACGCCCAAATAACGCATTAGAACCCCTGACTCTCAGAACCCCGGTCCAGCCGGTCCAATCAATCCGCCAGTGGCCTTATACCCTGCATTGCGCTTACTTGGCAAGATACTTGCCAAAACTTCCCCTACAAAGCCCCCGCGGCAAACTACTTGCCTTTTGTGGTCGATGAAGTATCATTAGCGTTACTTGGCCGCCAGGACGCTCTGCCCGGCAGCTTGGACATATCGAACGGGTCGTTAGAAAACATGATGGCAGGCAAACTGCCAGGAGGCTGCAGACATGCTCGGCAAAGACATACGATTAGAACGCATTGTTGATCGCGACTCGGGCAGAACGGTCATCGTGCCCATGGACCACGGCGTAACCCTGGGGCCCATACCAGGCCTGGCTGATATGCGCACCACAGTGAGCAAGATTGTAAGCGGCGGGGCCAATGCCATTCTCATGCACAAGGGCATGGTCGGGGCCGGGCATCGCAAGGCCGGCCGAGACGTCGGCCTCATAATACACCTCTCCGCCAGCACCGTTCTAAGCCCCTACCCCAACGCCAAGCGACTGGTCTGCACCGTGGAAGAGGCCATCAAGCTCGGTGCCGACGCCGTCAGCATCCAGGTCAACCTGGCCGATGAAACCGAGGGCGATATGCTCGAGCAGTTCGGCGCCGTGTCGGAATCCTGCCTGGAATGGGGCATGCCCCTGGTGGCCATGGTGTACACCCGCGGCAAAAAGGTAAAGAGCGAGTACGCCGTAGAAGCTGTCAAGCACGCCGCCCGCGTGGGAGCCGAGCTCGGAGCCGATATCGTTAAGGTCAACTACACCGGCTCAACCGAGAGCTTCCGCGAAGTAATCAACGGCTGCACCGTCCCGGTGGTCATAGCCGGCGGCGAGAAGGTCGAAACCGACGAAGAGCTCTTCGCCATGGTCGATGGGGCCCTGAAGGCCGGGGCCGCCGGCGCCAGCATCGGTCGCAATGCCTTCCAGCACGCCGACCCCCAGCGAATCGTGGAGGCTATCTCCAAGATGGTCCACGAAAACGCTACCATAGCCCAGGCCAAGAAGTTCCTGACCGGTGGAGCCCAAATGTGAAACGCCTTTGGGTCAAGATCGATCCCTACGATAAGCAGTTGGTCATAGCTGCCCTGGAAAGCGGGGCCCAGGCTGTGGTCCTGCCGGCCGGCTGCTCCGAGAAGGTCAAGCAGCTCGGGCGGATTACCACCGTAGCCCCCGATGGCGACCTCAAACCAGACCAGGACGTCTGTTTCCTGGAAATTAGCTCCAAGGCGGACGAAATCGCCGCTGCGAAACTCCCTGCCGACAAACCCCTGGTAGTAAAGATGGCCGACTGGACCATCATCCCCCTGGAGAATCTCATCGCCCAGCGAGACAACCTCATAGCCCAGATCAGCGACGCCTCCCAGGCCCGGGTCATGCTGGAAGTCCTGGAAAAAGGTGTTGACGGGATCCTGCTGGACACTCGGGACATCAATCAAATCAAAAAGGCTGCTGAAATTGTCCAGCGCAGCAGTCCCAAGGTGGAATTGGCCGAAGCTACCATTACCGGCATCGAATCGCTGGGCATGGGCGATAGGGTCTGCGTGGATACCTGCTCGAACATGAGCGTCGGCGAAGGTATGCTCATCGGCAATACCGCCACGGGGTTTTTGCTGGTACATTCGGAGAGTGTGGAGAATCCGTACGTTGCCGCTCGGCCGTTCAGGGTAAATGCCGGGGCTGTCCACGCCTACGCCCTGCTGCCCGGCGGCAAGACAGCGTATCTTTCCGACTTACGTGCCGGCCAGGAGGTCCTGCTCGTCGGACACAGCGGCTCTACGCGCAGCGCCTACGTTGGCCGAGTAAAGGTCGAACGCAGACCGCTGATGCTCATCCGGGCCGAGCTCGACGGTAAAGACACTTCGCTGGTCCTCCAGAACGCTGAGACCATTCGCCTGACCTCACTCCAAGGCCAGCCCATCAGCGTTGCCAAGGTCAAAGTCGGCGATAAGGTCCTCGCCCACACCGAAGCCTCCGGCCGACACTTCGGAATGAAGGTCGAAGAAACACTCATCGAGAAGTAGGCTTGAGGCCTGAGGCTTGAGACTTGAGTCAAGAATCAATTCACCACGAAGGCACGACTCGTGCTTCGTAGCGAAGGCTACTTCGCAGAGTACCAAGTTCACGAAGGTAAAACTAAACAAATAAGACTGGATTCCCGCTTTTCTTAGCGCGGGGAATGACAGGTCTTCACGGACTGGCAGCAGGGGCGGCCTCACTTGCAGAAGATTCCTTCTCCGCTACTTCTATCTCCATGCGCTCACCGTCGCGAGTCACAACCAGTTTGCGCAACTGGGTTATCTTGGCGAGCTGTCTAACGCTTTCAGGCCGGAGCAACCCAACTGGCTGATCATTAAGCTGTAGGATCATATCCCCCACTTTCAGGCCCACGTGCTCTGCCGACGATCCCTCTTTGATTTTGGTCACCAACCAGCCTTCAGACCCGGTTCGCATCGTAGCTCCTCTCAGCTCCGGCAAACGGATTCCAAAGCGTAATCGTACCACCTTGTGCTGCTGATCAAAGGTGACAGCGAACCGACTCAGCCAGAGCGTGCCGAGGTGCCCATCGTTGTCTTTCATTGAAGACACGGCCACCACTGGATCTGCTGACACGCAGGAGCCTACGCGGATATCTCCGTCAAGCCGAGCAAACCAGTTTTGCTCAGGACCAGCAAATGTCCACGACTCGGATTGGCCTTCCAATTTCTCTTTGATAGGAACTGTTTTACCCACCAACCTATCCGACAAGTCAAACCCACCATTACAGCCTGTATCAACCAGGAAGCGTCGCAGCTTTGCACAGACAAAAACGGGAATGACCGGTGTGTCATCACGCACATCCATGGGAAGCAGATCCAGTCCGTTTGCCTTTGGTAGTTTTCCCTTCTCAATAATGATCTCACTCTTCGGAAAATCCATCGTCAGCAGGCAGTCGGCAAACAGCGAGAATCCTACTATGCCATCTAGCTCCGCGCCTATGGCATGACTCACTTTGGCGAGATCCATTATGCTTGCTTTGAATTCGCCAAATTCCGCGCTCCCAATTTGTAGTTTCTCGATGTGAACAAGATCACATTTGACTTCCTTGCCTGAGCCTGTCACGGCCGTATACTTCATCCACCAAATGTCGGGCAAGTTGAGTTCGTCGGCAAGCTGGGCAGAAATGTGCACTGCGCCGGCACCAGTATCAAGCAAGAACGTGTAGGGGCCCTGCTCGTTGATGAAGACCTCGACCAACGGAACATTTTTTTCCAGGCGCATCGGCACAACAACCGGTTCGGACTGAAGTTCCAGCCTTTGAGGTACAAACGGAGACTGGCAGCCGGCCACGGCCAATGCGCAGAGTATCAAAAGACAAATCTTGAGTTTTACTTTGTCATTTTGCATCTTGATTTTTCTACGCTGAGAACTCTTTTCCGGTCAGCCGTCGATAGCCATCCAGATATTTCTCCCGCGTGGCGGCGACGATATCGTCGGGCAAGGCGGGCGAGGGCGGAGTCTTGTCCCAATCGCAGGTCTCGAGATAATTCCGCACGAACTGCTTGTCGAAAGATTCCTGATCCCGGCCGGGTTCGTACTTATCGGCGGGCCAAAAGCGCGAAGAATCCGGCGTCAGCACCTCATCGACCAGGATGAACTCCTCGCCCACTTGTCCCCACTCGAACTTGGTGTCGGAAATAATCACTCCGCGACCGGCAGCATAGTCGGCTGCGGTTTTGTATATCTCGATGGACATATCGCGCAATGAGGTAGCCACATCTTGGCCAGCAGTTTTGACAGCTTCGGCGAAGGGGATGTTCTCATCGTGGCCGCTGGTGGCCTTGGTGGCTGGGGTGAAGATTGGTTCGGGAAGTTGCTGGCACTGCTTGAGCCCGGCCGGCAATTCAATCCCACAGATCGAACCGTTGGCCTGATAGTCTTTCCATCCCGAGCCGGCTAGATAGCCCCGCACGACGCACTCCACGGGGAGCACCTGGGCCTTGCGGACCAGCATGGAGCGGCCGGCGAAGACCTCCGGCTGTTGGCGAAAGGCCTGGGGAAAATCGGCGATATCCGCACTAATCAGGTGATGCTTGGCGTAATCGGCCAAAAAATCGAACCAGAACAGCGACATTTGCGTAAGAATCTTGCCCTTGTCCGGTATGCCGTTGGGCATGACTACGTCGAAGGCACTGATCCGGTCGGTGGCTACGATCAGCAGTTCGGTTCCCAGGTCGTAGATGTCCCGGACCTTGCCGTGGGCGGCTGGAAAATCCTTTACTTCGGTTTGCATCAGGGCTTGAGTGCTCATTTGGGGTCCTCCGGGTTTCAGGCAAGAGGTCGATCTGTAGCTTGCCGATTGTATAGACACAGGCCCATTTGGGCAACCGCTGGGGTCCGAATATGCTCGAATCATCGCTAATTCCAGGCCCGGCCCGGCAAGGACGGTTGAGCCCAGGCCTTGGCGGTGGTAGGATAGAGTGGTTTTTTCGGGAACCGCCCGGGATCTGGGGAGTCTAAATCAATGGCGGAAGAAACTGCAACAGGTACGTTGGGGCTTCGCCCCAGTGACGGAGAGTCCTGGGCCGGTCAGGCCCCGGACGACCGGGACCTTCTGGCGCAGTGCCGCCAAGGTGACATGACGGCCTTTTCCTTGCTGGTGGAGAAATATCAGGATAGGCTGTTCAATGCGACATATCGGCTCTGCGGAAATTACCAGGACGCCTGTGAGCTCAGCCAGGAAACCTTTTTACGAGCGCTTAGAGGCATAGCTGGATTTCGCGGAGATGCAAAGTTTTATACGTGGCTGTTTCGTATTGCCTTGAATCTGACCCGTTCGCATCACCGACGGGCCGGCAGGAGGCGCTGGCAGTCCCTGGATGAGCCTGACGGGACACTCGAACTGGCCTCTCAGGCCAGTCGCCTGGGCGGGAACGACTGCCCGGACCCTGCCGAGCGAGCAGAGCAGGCCGAGCGAAACATTAAGGTCGCCGCTGCCTTGGACCAATTGGCCCAGCAGTATAAAACCGTGATTGTCCTGCGGGACGTGGAGGACTTGAATTACCGGGAAATCGCCCAGATCGTCGGCGTGCCCGTCGGAACCGTAAAGAGCCGAGTGCATCGGGGCAGACTGGCCCTGAGGCAATATCTGGCCGATTTAGTAGAATAACAGGACTTTCCAGCTGTGGTCTCGACATGAAGATTGATACCGAAATCCTTTGCAGTTTTATCGACGGTGAGCTCGACGAGCAGAGGGCCAAGGCCGTGCGCGCCGCCCTGGAAACCGACCAGGAGCTGCGCCGCGAATACGAAGGCCTGCAAAAGACAGCTCATCTGGTCCGTTCTTTGCCGCGGGTTTCGGCCCCGCCGGAGCTGGCTGCTACAATCACCGCCCACGCCGAACGCAGCCAGCTGCTGGGGCCGACACAACAGAGGCAATCGCGTCCCTCCAGGTTTCGTTGGACGTTGTCCATGGCCGCCAGCCTTCTGGTAGGTGCTTCGCTGGGCATACTGGGCTACCACGCTTGGCCCGGACGAGTCGCCCCGGCCGGCGCACCTGCCGAGTCGGTTATTATCGCCGGCGTCGAAGATTACGAGGGCAAAGATTCTTCGGATATGGTTCTGGGCCGCGAATCAGCGCCTTCGGCCAAGCCCAGCCTGGGCTACATCGCAAAGGCAAAAGAAACTTCCGAGCGGGGCGGCGAGGAAATTGCCGCCAGCTTGCCAAGACGTCCCACCGAAACACCCTACGCAGGCAAAGGCGGCCCACGCATTGCCCGCTCCGGCCCCCTCAAGGACGCTCCCGCCAAATCACGTGGGGCTGCTTATGTAGATAGTACGGCAATGGCCGACAGGCGATCAGTCGAAACCGAGCAAGCACAAGAATTAGCCGGCGCCCTGAAGGCCCCCCGCAAGGAAGCCGCTCAACTAGAGCAAGGTGCTCGCGATGCGTTGGCATTCGCTGGGGATGTCCCTAGATCCGGCGCCAAGTCTGCCGAGACCAGTGACGAGGCTTACCAAGCTGGCATCAGCGTGCAGAGTGCTTTGCTAAAGAGGAAAGCCGTACCTCTCGAACGTCAGGTTTTGAGCTACAACTTTGTCAACCAGGGCATGGCCGAGAATCTGAAGTTCGAGGCCGAGCCGCTCAACGTCAAGGTGGTCTCCAAAGACTCGGCCAAGACCCTGCAATTCGTCCAGCACTGGGCCCTGAGCAATTCGCTCATCGATCTCAACGAAGCCTCGGCAAAGGTCAACTTTCCCGCTTACGCCCAGGTGGTTTATCAGGGCCAGCCCGGCAAAAACACCAGGGCCGAAACCAGGAACAGCATATTCGTACGCACCACCCGCAGACAGGCCCAGGACATTGACGAGCAGCTCCAGGGACAAAAACCCACCGTGCTCAGCGTCTCTGTCAAAGACGAGAAGAAACTATTGGGCGCTCTTGCACCTGAGTCCGCTCAGCAACAAACGGAAGCGCTTTACCAGCGTCGCGGCTTTGCCTACCAGGAAGAGGATGCGGAGAAGCAGACAGACTTGCAACTCAAAAGCAGACTCGCCGAATCCGCTCATCGGCGACGCCTAAGAACACCCGCCAATGGATACCTGTATGACCTGAGCAATCAGGCCCAGGTCATCTCCCTCGAGGATTTGGTTACCCTGGTGGTTTTGGTCGAGGACGCTCCGCTGGCGGTCAAGACCAAGGCCGCTCTACCAGAGGCGGAACCCAAATCGAGTAAGAGCGGCCTGCCGGAAGATAATGCCAAGCCTAAGTAAGATTTATCCCTTCGGATTGTACATTCTTCTCTCGAACATTTTCAGCCAGCCGGTCCAGTTTCCGTCCCCCGGCAAGGCTGAGTCCAAGGCCTGCTGCAAACCGTTGAGCTTGGCATCTATATTGTCCAGATAATGAATCATCACCGCCTCGGCAGTGGCGGGCAATACAGGCGAGCCGAACTCGTATTGCCCGTGATGGCTCAAAATAATGTGCATCAGTTGATTCAGCGTTTCGGCGGGAAATTCACCCCCCAAATCCTTGCCGGCGAGCTTGGCCTTTTCCTGCAGCATCAGCACCGCCTGTACCAGGTGCCCCAGGAGTTGTCCCGGATCGGTGTACTGGATGCTGGTCGTATAACTAAGCTCGGCCGTCTTGCCGATGTCGTGCAGAAAGATACCCGTCAGCAGCAAATCAGCATTCAACTGCGGATAAACCTCCAGCAGTCGCGATGCGCTGGCCAACATGTTCTCTGTGTGCTCCAGCAGCCCGCCCACATAAGCATGGTGCATGCCCATCGCCGCCGGGGCTGAGCGGAAACGCTCCATCAGTTGCTCATCGGCCACGAATTGCTTGATCAATTGCAGCAGGGCCTTGTCTTTGACCTTCCGCAAATGCCCCAGGACGCTTTTGGACAGCTCGCCGACGTCTTTGTCCGTATGCTGCAAAAAATCCCCCAGCTTCACCGTTTCAGCTCCCACCGGCCGAAATGACTCGAGCACCATCTGCAAAGTACCCTGGTACTGCTCGACGCGGACCTGGGCCTTGATAAAACTTTCCGGGGGCATATCCGCGGCTATGGACTCGCTAGCGTCCCACATCACCGCATCCATTTGACCGCTGCTGTCCTGCAGCACAGCCCGGATGTAGTATTTGCCCGCCTTGGTCTGTCGCAGCTCCCGCGAGGCCACCAGGAAAACCTGCTCGCACCTGTCTCCGGCCCGCAGTTGATTGATCGCAATGCGATCTTGAGTCGACTTCGTCATTTTAGTTCTTCTCTTCAAGGACTGCATGGGCGGCCGCTAGCCGAGCAATCGGCACCCGGTAGGGGCTGCAAGAAACGTAGTCCATCCCGATATTATGACAGAACTTGACCGAGTCCGGGTCGCCGCCGTGCTCGCCGCAAATGCCCACCTTCAGGTCGGGTCTGGTCTCTCGCCCACGCTCCAGGCCCATCTTCACCAATTGCCCCACCCCGCCAAGATCGAGGGTTTGGAACGGATCCCGCGGTAAAATCTCCGTGGCCAGGTAATGCGGTACAAATGTCCCCACGTCATCGCGGCTATAGCCGAAGGTCATCTGGGTGAGGTCATTAGTCCCAAAGCTGAAGAACTCAGCCTCAGCGGCAATCTCATCAGCCGTCAGGGCCGCCCGCGGAATCTCGATCATCGTTCCGATCATGTATTTGAGTCTCACACCCTTCCTGGCGATGACCTCCGCAGCCACAGCCCGAGCCCGGGCCTTCAGGAAGCTCAGCTCGTTCACCGTACCCACCAAGGGAATCATAATTTCCGGCAAGACCTTTATCCCCTTTTTCTTGACGGCACAGGCGGCCTCAATAATTGCCCGGACCTGCATGTCGGCAATTTCCGGATAAGTCACCGCCAGCCGACAACCCCGATGCCCCAGCATCGGATTCATCTCATGAAGCTGGGCCACCTTGACCTGCACATCCTTGACCGATATCTTCAAACGACGGGCCATTTCTCGCTGAGCCTTCTGATCCTGAGGCAGAAACTCGTGGAGCGGCGGGTCCAACAGTCGAATGGTTACCGGCAGTCCCTTCATAGCCTTGAAGATCCCCACAAAGTCCCGGCGCTGGATCGGCAACAGCTTACGTAGGGCCTTGAGTCTGCCCTTCTTATCGTCGGCCAGGATCATCTCCCGCATCGCCCAGATGCGTTCACCCTCGAAGAACATGTGCTCGGTGCGGCAAAGCCCGATCCCCTGGGCCCCGAAGTCCCGGGCCACTTTTGAATCCTCCGGCGTGTCCGCGTTGGTGCGAACCTTCATCCTCCGCACCGAGTCCGCCCATTTCATCAACGTCGAAAACTGCCCGCTCAACTCAGGCTCCACAGTGGGAACCCTATCGGCCATCACATCCCCCGTGGATCCGTCAATGCTCAGCCAGTCCTTGCTGTTGTAGGTTTTGCCGTTGACCTTCATGGTCTTGCTCTTGGCGTCTATGTGCAGGACGCCACAGCCCGCCACGCAAGGAGTTCCCATGCCACGAGCAACGACCGCTGCGTGCGAGGTCATTCCCCCGGTGCTGGTCAGAATCCCCACCGCTGCGTTCATTCCCCCGATATCTTCGGGAGAGGTTTCCCGCCGAACCAGCAGCACGCGCTCGCCCAGCTCGGCTCGTCTTTCAGCATCCTCGGCGGTAAAGGCGATCTTTCCCGAGGCCGCCCCCGGTGAAGCCGCCAATCCCGTAGCTATAATTTTCTTTGCTGCCTTGGGGTCGAACTGGGGATGCAACAACTGATCCAGGGCTGACGGCTCGACCCGCAAAATAGCTGTCTCCTTGTTGATCAGTTTCTCCTTGACCATCTCCACGGCAATGCGGACCGCCGCCAGGCCCGTCCTCTTGCCCGTACGCGTCTGCAGCATGTACAGGGTGCCGTTCTGAATGGTGAACTCAAAATCCTGCACGTCCTTGTAGTGCTTTTCCAGGATGTCCTTGATCGCCAGCAGTTCCTCGTAGCAGTCCGGCAGATAATCGTTGAGTCGCTCGATCGGCAGCGGCGTGCGGATGCCGGCCACCACGTCCTCGCCCTGGGCGTTCATCAGAAACTCGCCGTAGAAGACGTTCTCCCCCGTCGAAGGATTGCGGGTAAAACACACCCCGGTCCCCGAGGTCGCCCCCATATTTCCGAAGACCATGGTCTGAACGTTTACCGCTGTGCCCAGCAGCCCGGTGATGTTATTAATCTGCCGATACTTAACCGCCCGGGGAGTATTCCATGAGCTGAACACGGCCTCAATCGCCTTGCGCAGTTGCACCTTGGGATTCTGAGGAAAATTTTCCCCGGTGTGTTTCCTATAGAGGGATTTATATTTCTTCACCAGCTCTTTCAGATGGGAAACTTTCAGGTCAGTATCCAGCTTCACCCGGGCCTTTTTCTTCAGAGCGGTCATGGCATTCTCGAAACGCTCGTGACCCACCCCCATAACCACGTCCCCGAACATGTTGATCAAACGGCGATAGGCGTCCCAGGCCGTCCTTTCGTTGGTCTGCTTGGCCAGGCCGATCATGGATTTGTCCGTCAGACCCAGGTTCAGCACCGTGTCCATCATTCCGGGCATGGACACCGCCGCCCCGCTGCGAACGCTGACCAAAAGCGGATTTTTGTTGTCGCCCAGCTTGGCCTTCATGACCCTTTCCAGCTTGGCCAGGTTCTTATCGATCTGCTCCGAGAGCCCCGCCGGGAACTTCCGGCCCGACTTGTAATACTCATCGCATACCCGGGTGGTAATCGTAAAGCCCGGCGGTACCGGCAAAGCGATGTTGGTCATCTCCGCCAGATTGGCTCCCTTGCCTCCCAGCAGCTCCTTCATCTTGGAGTGACCTTCAGCTTTGCCCTTACCGAAAAAATACACCATTTTCTTCATAAGTGCCTGCTCCCATATAACAGCCGGGACCATTGTTGAAAAACTACCCGGCAAATCCCATTCGCCCCTGCCAAACTACGCCAGCTCCAGGATCAGCCGGATAACCTACTGCAAGCCAGGTATCTTACGCAGGGCCATAGTCCTTGTCAATCATCAAGGTCAGAGGGGTGCATTAAGGTTTCCAACCACAGGTCCCTACGGGAAGGACACTTCGTGTTGTGGAAATCACGGGCTAAGCTAACAAAACCCCGGCGTAAAGAAAGGCACACAGGGCAACCCCAATCGTGACGTAGCGCGGGCACCCATCCGCCGCTTTGTGGGCATGATCACCGACAGCCGCAGTTTCCTCAGCTACAGCCGCCACGAGTACTTCCGCCGAATCCTCTGCAACCTGCTCGGGGCGGACATGGCCAGGGGCCTGATCCCCAACGATATAGGGCTGGTCGGCTCGACGGTACGCGACATCTGCTACAATAATGCAGCCAGCTACTTCGGTTTCGATCTGGCCCGAATTGAGGGCGATTAAAGCCCCCTCAATCGACCCGGGGCCACGATTTTCTCGTAAACCCCCTCTACCGGAGCTGCCGGGAATTCCTTGTGTAAATCCCTGGACCCCGGCACACTTTTTCGCCGATAACCCTGTGTAGTCTAAGAAGCTGAGCAAAATCTGGGTGCATAGTTATGTTCAGACATTTGGCCCATTCGTTTGCCGGAGTTGTGGGGCTGTTGGCCCTCTTGGCCGGCTGTGTTTCGCCCGGGCCGGTCGATTCGAGCGATCTGGGTCGTTCTCAGCAAGCCCTGGCCGAACGTGGCCCCCAACAGCGACTGGCCGAGGAAGGATTGGGGGCACTAAAACCTCAGCCCACCCCAGCTTTGCCTGAATTGGAAGTCGTCCACGATGAGCAAACCGGGAAAAAAACCATTCACCTCAGCCTCGACCAGGCGGTCATGCGGGCCTTGGTCAGTAACCTCGACATCCGGGTGGTCAGTTTTGACCCGGCCATATCCCGCCAGCAGATAGTCGAAGCGGCCGCGGAGTTCGACTACACCGTTTTCGGCGGCAGCATGTACACCAAAGAGGATGAGCGAAATGCCTCATCTTTCTTCCTGGGAGCTCAATCCAAGACTTATGCATTCGAGGCCGGTGTCAAACAGAAGTTCGTTACCGGCAGCGAGTGGGCGCTGACCTGGGCCCTGGTTCGGGCGTGGGACAATACAGGTTTTACTATACCTAATCCTAACTACGAACCGACGCTGGTATTTCAGATAACTCAGCCTTTGCTCCGCGATGCCTGGACGAAAGTAAACCTGGCCGATGTGCGCATAGCCAAACTGAACCAAGAATTCGCCATGGCCCAGTTCCGTCAGAAAGTCGAAGAGGTGGCCACGGATGTTATTTCCACCTACTGGTCGCTGGTCCAGGCCAGACGAGAAGTGGAGATTGCCGAATCTCTGCTGGATTTGACTGAGAAAACGCTTACAAGGGTTCGCGGCCGACAGGAGTTCGATGCCACTGCAGTGCAGGTCACACAGGCTGAAGAAAAGGTCGAGTCTCGCCGGGCCGTCCTGATTCAAGCCCGCAAAACCGTCAAAGATGTCCAGGAAAGGTTGGCCCGATTACTGGCCGATGCCCAGCTTAACGTCCTGGGCGAATATGAAATCGTCCCTGCCGACAGGCCGGCATCCGAGTTAGTGGATATCGACACCGAACAGTACTTGGAGACAGCCCTGAAGCGCAATCCGGTGCTGGGGCAGGCCCGCCTGGCCATTGAGGTAGCGGATATCAATGTGGATGTCGCCGAGCATCAAAAGCTGCCGCAGTTGAACGTGACCGCTTCAGCAGCCTTGCAGGGACTCGATGACTCCCCGGGCGATGCTCATGATTGGCTGTACACGGGCAACTACTTCGGCTGGAGCGCCGGTCTGGTTCTGGAATATCCACTGGGTAACCGCCAGCGCCAGGCTCAGCTGCTCCGCAGTAAGTATGAGCGTCTCAAAGCCATCACCTCTCTGCAGAACTTTTCCGATCAGGTTGCCCTGCTGGTAACCGAACGCATCAGGCAGGTGGATAACACCTATCAGCAGTGGCAGGTCCAGCAGGTAGCGGCCCGGGCCGCTCGGGCTCAACTCAAGGCCCTGGAAGATACCGAGCAGATTCGAGGCAAACTCACGCCCGAATTTCTGATGGTCAAGCTGCAGGCTCAGGAAGACCTGGCTCGGGCCGAGCAGGCCGAGCAGCAAGCCATAGTCGATTACAATATCGCCCTTGCAGAATTGGCCCGGGCCTGCGGTACCGTCCTGGAGTTGTACCCCGTCAAGAGTGCTTTTCCTTTTGTTGCCGGCCAGTGAGTCTGGCCATCCCTCTGATGCCAGCCAAACCGCCTCGGTCGAATCCACCACGACCGCCAAGGACGAATCAACCATCACACCATAGAACCGGAGTTTTTCAGGTGGGAATCGCAGCGGGGCTCAGATACTTGGCTATTATTTCGCGCAATTTTCCAAGGCGAATCGGCTTGGGAATGTAGTCATCGAAACCGGCTGCCAGGCACCTCTGAGCGTCGCTCTCCATCGCATGGGCGGTAAGGGCAACGGTGGGTGTGCTTATCTGTTTGCCCCGCAAAAACCGGATGGCCTCGTAGCCGTTCATGTTCGGCATCTGGATATCCATTAATATCAGATCAAACGATTCGGACGTTGCCGCATCCACTGCCTGCTGCCCGTCTTCAACTGACTTGGTCTGCAGACCCATTTTCTCAAGCAGCTGTTCGATGAGTTTGAGGTTAGATGATTTGTCCTCAGCAATCAGGACCCGACCTGTAAACTGGCCATACTCCGATGCCACTTTGCCCTGCTGGGGCCCGGGCCATTTGTCTTGCTCGGCCGTCACCTCGGATGCGTCCTCGATTCGGCTGGGAATAATCAGCGAAAACACCGACCCCTTTCCGTACTCGCTTTGAACCATTATTTCTCCGCCCAATATCTCGGCCAGGCGTTTGGTAATGGCCAGTCCCAGCCCCGTGCCTTCGTATTTCCGCGAGCTGCTGCCGTCTGCCTGAGAGAAGGAATCAAATATCAGTTTCTGCTCGTCGGCCCCGATGCCGATCCCTGTATCCGCTACGTCAAAGCGGATGAAGGGACTGGCTCCGTTTTCCACGGATACTCTTACACACACGTGCCCCTGGTCGGTGAACTTGATGGCGTTGTTGACCAGGTTGATCAGACACTGCCGAAGCCGCGCCGGATCCGTCCTGATTGTCTTGGGCAGATCGCTGCCCGGCAGGATCTCAAATTCGAGCCCCTTCTTCGTGGCCTGCGGACGCAGCAGTGAATCAACACCGGCCAGTATCTCTTCCAGCGAACATGCGATGATTTCGATATCGAGTTTGCCGGCCTCGATCTTCGAGAAGTCCAGGATGTCCGCTATTAGGGCCAACAGGTCTTGCCCCGACTTGTTAATGGTATTCAGCCATTCCTTCTGTTGGGCCGTAAGCTCTTCCTGTGCCAGAAGCTCGCTGAAACCCAGGATGCCGTTCAGGGGCGTGCGGAGCTCGTGGCTCATGTTGGCTAGAAACTCACTCTTGGCCCGATCCGCCGCCATGGCCTCGTGGGCCAACAGCTTGGCCCGCTCGATCGAAGCTTCGAGGTCCTTGTTGATCTGTTCGACTTCACTCCTGGCCTGTTCCGCCTGTTCCTTGGCCTGTCGCAGATCCTCCTGGGCCCGCTTCCTTTCCAACGAATATCTGATGGTCCGAAGCAGGAGCTCGTGGGAATACTCGGTCTTGACCAGGTAATCACTGGCCCCTACCTTTATGGCCTCAACACCCATATTCTCGTCCGCAAGGATGGTCAGTACCACAACGGGTATCTGCGGGTAGAGCCGGCAAACCTCGTCAACTGTTTTAAGGCCCTGGCTGTCGGGAAGTAACAAATCGAGCAGCACCATGTCAAAGTTACGACTGTCCAGACGCCGCAGGGCCTCGGCTAGAGTCCCGGCTGTCTCGACGGCAAACTCCATGGGCTGCCGTGATTTCGCCAAGGCCAGTTTTACCAGCCGGCAATCACCCGGGTCGTCGTCCACCAGCAGAATGTTTATCTTTTCCGCATCCATCTTGACTACACTTTGGTCCTAGCTTCCCGTACTAGCCTGCAGATGACAAACCAGTACTCTTCAAGATCGTGCATTACTTCCCGGAAGTCTTCCAGGGTCACGGGCTTCTTAATGTAGCCTGCTGCGTGCAATTTGTAGCTTTCGAGAATATCCTGCTCCGAATCCGAGGTCGTCAGAATCACCACCGGGATAGTGTCCAATTGGTCATCTTCCTTGATACGCCGTAAGAACTCCTTGCCTCCCATGCCCGGCATATTCAGATCGAGCAGAATCAGATCTATTGCCTGGCACTCATTATCGCCGGCTTTGCTGCGGGACAGGTAATCAAGGGCCTCCTCTCCGGTTTCTACAACAAAAACATCATTACCTATTTTCTGCTGCGACAGCGATGTCTTGATCAGCTTCTGATCTCCGGGATCATCTTCCACTAAGAGTATCGTTGCTGCTTTTAGGCCTTCCATCTTTGTCCCCTTTTTGATTCTCGACCTTTTTATCCTTGGACCACGTGCTGCAGCCGTTCTGCTGATTCTTCTTCCTGCTTTGCCAACGAAAGGGTGAACCAGAAGGTTGCCCCTTGGCCCTGTTTCGATTCGACTCCGATCTGCCCGCCGTGCTTTTCCACTATCTTCTTGCACACAGCCAGACCGATCCCTGCGCCCTCATATTTTTGCCGCGAATGCAGACGTCTGAACATGGCGAAAATATCGGCGTGAAATTCTTCCTTGATTCCGATTCCGTTATCTTGGACTTCTATCCTGATAGTGTCCTGTGCGAGCCGTTTAGCTGTTATAACGATTTTGGGCTGGGTTTCCTCCCGGCGATACTTAATCCCGTTGACAATAAGATTCTGCAATAGCTGGTTCATTTGAACGGGGACTGCCCACACCTTTGGCAAAGGCTGGGGAACTTCAATTGTCGCAGCTGTCTCTTGCAGCACTACCGCGAGCTCCAGTTGTACCAACTGCTCCACGGTTTCATTCAAATCAACAACCTCAGGTGAAACCTCCCTCGTAGTTAGTCGCGAATACACCAAAAGCCCTTCTATCATCTGATTCATCCTGTCCGCCCCATTGACCATAAACTCCAAGTTCTCCTGGTCGTCAGGATTAAGGTTCGCTCCGAGGGACTCTTTCAACAGCCCGCCAAAGGAGGATATCTTCCGCAGCGGCTCTCGCAGGTCGTGCGAGGCTATGTAGGCGAAATTCTGAAGCTCACGGTTGGAGTCCTCGAGTTTCTTTGACGCCTGAGACAGAAAGCGGTTGGCAGCCTGCAGGGCCCTTTCCGCTTTCTCACGCTCGGCGACTTCCTTTTCCAGGTTGCTTACGGAGGTGGTAGTTTTCTTTAGATTCACCGTCATCTGGTCAAATGCTCTGGAGAGTTGGCCGACCTCGTCCTTTGCATCTGTAGCTACCGTATGATCAAAATTACCGGCACCGATTATCTCGGTTCCCTTGTGTAACTCATGGATCGGCTTGGAAATGAATCTTGCCAGAACAATACCAATCAGCCATACTACGACTGGGATCAGTAACATTATTACAATGCCTAAGCGTTTTATTTTGGCTAAAGGTGCCAAGGCCTCTTTCACGTCAATCTCCGCCAAGAGATACCACTGCATCTCGGGTATATGATCATGTATCCCCAAAACTCGAGTCCCTCGGTAATCTTCGTATATGAGAGGAACGTGAGGATGAGGTTCAGCACCGAATTCTTCCAGATCTTCAAAAACCTTCCTTAGCTTTTCCGTGTCAAGCTTTTGCCTCAGGACTGTATCTTTTACGAATCTGGAAGGAGTTATCATAAATCTATCTTTGTTAACCAGGTAAATCTCCCCCGTCTCGCCCAGACCCGTTCTCTCGGTAGTTATTTCGTATAAGAATTCCAGGGCGTTGTATCTGGCAACGAGTACACCAAGAAACTCCCCTGTCTCATCAACTTGTATCGGAGTAGATATGCAGATTGTATTCTGTTTTGTCGTTTGAGAATAATAAGCGTCTTTAATATAGGTTTTGTTCTTAGCTGCCAGAAAATAGGCATCTGTAGATTTGTCCAAGCCGATCCTGCTCTGGTCAGTAGAAGCAATGATCTTCCCATCTGGGTTCAGGATGAATATCTCGTAGAGGCCTATTTCCGGGTGAAGGAGTTCTTCTAATTCTGATTTTGTTTCTTCTATAAGTTTCGTAGAATCTGGATGATTGTTAATTATTGTTTCAAGCGTAGTTTCTATCTGAAATGATTCAGCCATTAGCTCTACTTCACGTTTATGCTCTTCCAAGAGGTTCTCTATATGGTGGGCCCTTGACTTGGCAGTCGTCTCTAGATGGGCGAATATCGCCTGTTGCAGATTTGTTCTGGCTTTAGAATAGAAAACCGCTCCGGAAATACCGGTAAGCAGCACAACAGCAATCAAAAAAGAAAGGCTTATTTTATGGGCTATTTTCATGACGGTCTAGCTCTGTGGAACCCTGGCTGCGCTGCGCGGGTGTTTGTCAGCGGGCTCTCATTTTGTCTGCCTGAAGCTGGGTGCCCCCGAGAGATGAGTACGGCCACCCCGCCAGCGGCCGCTTTGATGTATTTTCATCCCCAGCCCCCTATGGTCAGATGCCCCGTACAAGCTGCCCCTGACTATATTTTCGACTAGCTAGCTGCCCCTCTTGACCCTTCTTGAGCAAATTGGGTAATAATCGGGAATTATACTGAGTACTATACGGCCGAACAAATCAGCTGTTTGTCACGATAACCGTTTCTTTTAGAAGGAGTTACAGAAGAACTCTCTAAATCTCCCGCGCGGGACGATCCGGCTCGGTATGTGCGCTGAGTTTTTGCTGGATCATCAGCACGGCTATGTCGGCAGGGTTTATGCCGGGAATCCGGGCCGCCTGACCCAGGCTCAGAGGGGCCACCGCCGAGAGCCGCTCGCGGGCCTCGGCCCGCAGGTGCGGCATGCTCGCATAATCGAAGTTGGCCGGGATACGCTTGCCTTCAAGTTTTCTGAATCGTTCGACTTGGCGGTCCTGCCGCTCGATGTAGCCGGCATATCGGGCAGCTATGCGAACAGCCTCGAAAACTTCAGCGGAGAAATCCGCCTCAGCTAAAGCCGGCAATATCCGCCTCAACTGCTCGAGGCTAAAGTCCGGCCGGCGCAGCAAGTCCAAACAACTTCCTCTGGCGTGCCGGCGGGAGCTGAGCATCTCGCTCAACTGTTTGATGCTCTCCTGCTTGGCACTGAAGATTTCCCAGCGGCGATCGTCAACCAAACCAATCTTGCGACCCAGGGGTGTCAGCCGCTGGTCGGCATTGTCGCTGCGCAGGCAAAGGCGAAACTCTGCCCGCGAGGTGAACATGCGGTAAGGTTCGTCGGTACCCTTGGTAACCAGGTCATCGATCAACACGCCGATGTAGGCCTGGTCCCGACTAAGGCTGATTGATTCGGCCCCGGCAATCTGGCGGGCGGCATTGATGCCGGCCAATAATCCCTGCCCGGCCGCCTCTTCATAACCGCTGGTACCGTTGATTTGCCCAGCCAGAAATAGTCCGCTGATACTCTTGACCTCGAGGTTCGGCTGAAGCTGCTGGGGAAGTACAAAATCATACTCTATGGCGTAGCCGTGCCGAAGAATGCGGGCCTGTTCCAGGCCAGGCACGGAGTGAACCATCTGCTCCTGCACGTCGCGCGGCAATGAAGTGCTCAAGCCATTGCAGTATATCCAGTCGGTGTCGAGTCCTTCGGGCTCGAGGAAGACCTGGTGGCGGGCCTTGTCGGCAAAGCGCACTATCTTGGTCTCGATGCTCGGACAATAGCGTGGGCCGATCGCAGAAATCTGTCCGGTGTAAAGCGGCGCCCGATCCAGACTCGAACGAATAATCTGGTGCGTGCGGGAATTGGTCCAGCTAATCCAGCACTGCACCTGCTCTTGGGTTATCCCCGGCGAAATAAAGGAAAAGGGTACAGGCTCCTCGTCGCCGGGCTGAGCTTCAAGTGAATCGAAGTCGATAGTGGCCGCATCGAGCCGTGGTGGCGTGCCAGTCTTGAGCCGAGAGAGGCTAAGGCCAATCCGCTCCAGCGACTCACCGAGCTTTTCGGCAGGCTTTTCGTCTATTCGCCCGGCGGGCCACTGCTGGGAGCCCAGGTGTATGAGGCCCCGTAGAAAAGTGCCGGGTGTGAGAATCAATGCCCGGCAGCGGTATTGCCGTCCGGAGGCGCAGCCGATGCCGATTACCTTGCGCGAAGACGTATCCAGCAGGATTTGTTCGGCGGTCTCGGTGAGGATTTTTAGATTCTCAAGTTCCCGCAATCTGGACAGCACGGCCTGGTGATAGCGCTTGCGGTCTGCTTGAGCGCGAGGGGCCCAGACGGCCGGTCCCTGTGAACGGTGCAACAAGCGAAACTGGATGCCGGCTTCGTCCGCCGTCAAGCCCATCAGCCCGCCCAAGGCGTCGATCTCGCGGACCATCTGCCCCTTGGCTGTGCCCCCGATGGCCGGGTTGCAGCTCATCCGGGCCACGGCCTCCACGTCCATGGTCAACAGAGCGGTTTTGCAGCCGAGTTTAGCGGCTGCCCAACAGGCCTCAACCCCGGCGTGGCCGCCACCCACGACAATAACGTCAAAACGTTCTGTACTTGACATGGTTACTCGAAGAGGGCCTCGACGAAGGTCTCCGGATCGAAGGGCTCGATGTCCTCGGGCTTTTCACCGATACCGATGAACTTCACCGGTAAATTGACCTGGTCGCGGATGGCCACTACTATTCCCCCCTTGGCTGTGCCGTCCAGCTTGGCCAGGAACAAGCCGGTAACTCCAATGGCCTCGGAGAAGGTCTGGGCCTGGCTGATGGCGTTTTGCCCCGTCGTTGCATCCAATACCAAAAGCACCTCGTGCGGGGCACCTGGGATCTTTTTCTCGACTACCCGGCGGATCTTGCCCAGCTCGCGCATAAGGTGTTCCTGGGTGTGCAGCCGGCCGGCTGTGTCTACCAGGACCACGTCTGCACTGCGGGCCAAGGCGGCGTCACAGGCGTCAAATACCACCGCCCCGGGGTCGGCCCCGCTCTGGTGTTTGACGATCTGTACCCCGGTGCGCTGGGACCAGATGGTTAGCTGCTGGACCGCAGCGGCTCGGAAGGTATCGGCCGCAGCCAAGATGACCTTTTTCCCCGACTGAGTAAGCAGCCAGGCCAGCTTGGCCACCGAGGTTGTCTTGCCAGTTCCGTTGACCCCGGCCACTAGAATCACCGTCGGTCCGGCCGGGGCAAGCTTGAGCGAGCGATCCGTCTGGGGCCAATAGCTCTTCATCTCTGTCTTGAGAAAACCGAGTATCTGCTCGCAGCGCTCTATGCGTTTTTCGCTGTAGGCCTGGCGAAGATCCTCAATAATCCGCACCGTTGTTTTTATGCCTACGTCCGCTCCGATGAGCGCGCCTTCGAGCTCGTCGAGCAGGTCTTCATCGATTTTTCGGCCGACGGTCAGCAGAGTGCGAAAGGAAGAAGTGAACTTCCGGCGGGTCTTGCTCAGGCCGCTGCGCAGTTTTTCGAGGGTGCGGCGTATGATTCCCATGTTATTGCTCAGTTGAGTCCTGTCCAGCGGCCGGGTCCTGGGCGCGGGCAGCTGCGGATTTCATTACGGTATCCAACAAGCCGTTGATGAATTTGCTCGAACGTTCGGTCGAGTAGGTCTTGGCCAGTTCTATCGCCTCGTCGATGACCACCTTGTCCGGCACCTCATCCCGGTGCAGCATCTCACAGATAGCCAGGCGGAGGATGGCCAGGTCCACCGCGGGCAGACTCGAGGCCCGCCAATCCCGGGCGAACTTATTGATAAGCTCGTCGGCCTCGGCTCGCTTGCCCCAGGCCTGAAGGGCCAACTCTCGTCCATAACCGCTCAGCCCCGCATCGAGCCCAGCCTCCTTGACAAAATCGTCAATTTTCTCCAGGAAGTCGCCCGACTGGGCTTGGAGCTGAAAGATTATCTGCAAGGCCAGCACGCGGGCCTTACTTCGCTTGGGCATAACGACTTCCTCTTACGATGGATTCCCGGACAAGGCGTGTTATAGCCAGGAGAGGACAATATTAAAGCCACGTGCCGATGGGCTATTTGCCCAGCTTGCCATAGAGATTGACCATCTCGATAGCGTTCAGTGCGGCCTTGAAACCCATGTTGCCCGCCTTGGTTCCCGCCCGCTCGATGGCCTGCTCGATGGTATCGCAGGTCAGCACACCGAAAATCACCGGAATGCTACTTTTCAGGCCCACCTTGGCAACGCCCTTGGCCACCTCGGCACTGACGTGGTCATAGTGCCCCGTCGAACCGCGGATCACCGCGCCGAGACAGATGATGGCCTCGCAAGAGCCCCCTGCAGCCAGCTTGGCACTGACCGCGGGTATCTCCCAGGCCCCCGGCACCCAGGTGACCGTGATGTCGTTCTCCTTGGCCCCGTGCCGGAGCAGGCAGTCTTTGGCACCTTCGATCAGACGGGTGGTAATGAATTCATTGAACCTGCTGGCCAGAAGCACAAAGCGTTGGCCGCTGACGATTAATTCGCCACTGATATTCTTGACCATAGTATTCTCCGTTACCTGGACTTTGTGGGGCTAATCATCATAGCCGCCCAGCGTGGCCAACACAAGCATCAATCCCCAAAGTTCGCCTGCGGGCGAGCGGACTTGGCCGGAAGGACAATCTGCTGCAAGCGGCTTATTTTGTGGTGGTTATAAAAGCATGTGGCTCCCGGACCACAAAAAAGGCGATTTGTTCAAGCTAATTTCGTCTATTAGTCGATACCACAGAAATGGGCGGGGACTCGCTACCTCTACGACGAGCAGCTCCTGCCGGCCCCCGCTCATGACAGAATTCCGCGAAAGCTTTTCCGTCCCTGGAGCTTTTGATCATGTCCGCCCGGTCCGCTGCAATCCTCAATACGGTTTTTGAGCTCGCCATCTTCGCCCTCGGAGCCTTGGCCCTTTTCGCGGCTGTGCTGAGCACTTAGAGCCGGTTAGCAAACGCCTGAAAAGGGATTATCCCCTGCGCATCGGCTCGTATGGATCATCTTCCTGGTGGGGGTCTATTCCAAACTCGCTGAGCCATTCGTCGGTTTCGGAACGGGTCAGACCTTTTTCCTTTTGCGTCGGCTCACGGTTTTGTTTGCTCCGGGCCCGGGCCAACTGGCCGACGGAGACCTTGATAAACTCCCCTGCTGAGCTTACCTTGCAGCCCCGACGTCTGGCAGCGGCCTTGATTTCGCGATCCGAACTGACCACGGTCAGGTCTCGCGGACCCGACGAGGCCCTAATCATCTTGATTATTACCTCATCGGCGCTGCGTCCGTGGCCTGAATAAAGCACTTCGATGTTCAAGGCCTTTGTCTTGGCCAGGTCCGGCTCGGACGGCAGGGCGTCGAAGACCACGGTGATTTTTTCGCCGCTCTGCTTGGCCAAGCTCCCCAGCAGCCGACAGAACTGGGCTCGGTCCACCCCCTTCCACTCACTCGCAAGCCAGCGAGAAGTATGCAGCACGTTGTAGCCGTCAACAATAATGGCCATATAATGCCTTCAGTGAAACAGAACATCTTTCTTCGGCAAAGGTTATACTATAGAATGGTATCTGTCTTTTCAATGGGCTTCTGTTGATCCCGCCCCTTTTGGCCGACGGAGAATCGTATGAGCGAACTGATAATCGGCGTTTCGGGAGTTCGGGGGATTATCGGCGACGGCCTGGACAACCACGCAGCCGAGCGTTTGGCTCAGGCGTATGCAGCCATGCTCGGTAAACCGGGCCGAGTTGTCCTGGCTCGCGACAGTCGGCCCAGCGGGGCTGAGTTGGCTGAAACCGTCGGCACCGCCCTGGTCGAAATGGGTTTTGAGGTCATCGACTTGGGTATAGTCACCACGCCGGGGGCCGCCTTGATGACTATAGAGGAAAAGGCCGACGGGGCCGTGGTTATCACCGCCAGCCATAATCCGTCGCAGTGGAATGGGCTGAAATTCCTTGGCCCCGATGGTCTGGGCCTGAGTGCCGAGGACATGGCCGAGCTGCGCCGAATGTTTCACGACAAATCCTTCCGCCCCTGCCCAGCCGGCAAAGAAGGCAAAATCCGCCCGAACCACAGCACGCATCGGATTCACACCTCTAAGGTCCTGGGGCAAATAGATGTCGAAGCAGTCAGGCGCGGGAAATTCCGCGTCGTTCTCGATAGTATAAACGGCTCAGGAGGTCCCGGGGCCAGGCTCCTGCTGAGCGAGCTGGGCTGCGAGCTTGTGCACATAAACGGCGAAGCCAGCGGTGAGTTTGCCCACGGCCCTGAACCCATCGCCGAGAACCTGACCGGTCTGTGTGAAGCGGTCAAGGAGGATAAGGCTCAGGTCGGCTTTGCCCAGGACCCCGATGCCGACAGGCTGGCCATCGTCGATGATCTGGGCCGATTCATCGGCGAAGAGTACAGCTTGGCCTTGGCGGTGATGGCTGTGCTCAGCCAAAAGACCGGCCCCGTGGCCTGCAACCTGTCCACCTCACGCATGATCGACGACTTGGCCGAGCGCTTTGGGGTGCAACTGTTTCGCACCCCGGTCGGTGAAACCCACGTAGCCCGGGCCATGCGCCAACACAAGTGCGTCATCGGCGGGGAAGGAAATGGCGGAGTGATTAATCCTGAGGTAGTAATGGTGCGGGACAGCTTCTCGGGAATATCGCTGGTCCTGGAGCTGATGGCCAAAGCCAATAAGCCGATCAGCCAATTGATTGAAGAGATTCCCAGCTATCAATTGCTCAAGACCAAGTTCGCCTGCCAACATGACAGAGGAGAGAGGATACTGCAGGCGGTGGCTGAAACCTTTGCCGAGGAGAAACTGGACCGCAGTGACGGCATACGCATCGATTGGCCGCAAGGCTGGGTCCACGTTCGCAGCTCAAACACCGAGCCCATCATGCGGGTCTTTGCCGAGGCCGAGGAAGAATCCAGCGCCGAGGAACTCATCGGGCGAATCACCACTATAGCTCAAAAGGTTACATAACCCCGCACGCTTCGGTCCTGAGTCATACCCTGCTCGACAATGGCATGGATTACACGACGGCGCAATGTTTCTTGGGCCGCGGGCGAAAGTCTTCGACCATCTTGTGCTGTGTTCATGCAGAATCATATAGTATAACTCGACCGAAAGTTCAATAAATTACGCTCCGATTAGTAAGCGGCCCCCAGACGCCAACAGCCGCGAGGCCATGATTGCATCTTTCTCTGGGTTCGGTTATAATGCGGCATCTCCTTGCGGATTCGGCTAGTGTGCCGTGAAAAGGTGGAAGATCTTTGGCGAGTGAGGTCCCGTCCTGTCAGTCCGCGAGTAGGCTCGCCTGAAGTTTGCCCCGGCGGTGAAACAGCCTGCGACGGCCCTGAGAGGTGAAAATTCCGGACCGACCTTTAGGTATAGAACTGAGAGGCTAAGTAATTACGGGAGGTATGAAGATGCGAGTTACAGGAGCTACTGTTATTATAACAGGAGCAGGGAGTGGAATCGGGCGTGCCCTAGCGGTAGAGTTTGCGGCCAATGGGGCCAAGGTAGTATGCACGGGCCGGCGAACTGAGCGTCTGGAACAAACGGTCGATCTAATCAGAAATGATGGCGGTACAGCTCTGGCCGTAAGCGCGGACGTTACTGAACGTAACCAAGTAGAGAATCTGGTGACAAAAACGCTTGAAGCATTCGAAAGAGTTGACGTGGTTTTCAACAACGCTGGTAGGTTTAACTGCATCGCGGGAGTGCACGAACTTGACCCAGCGGACTGGTGGCAGGATGTGAAAGTAAATCTCTTAGGAGCATTACTGGTTATCCGGCAGGTTCTACCTCTAATGATACAGAGAGACCAAGGTGTTATCATAAACATGAACGGCGGGAGGCCGGTAGGTGGTACAGGCTATGCCTGCGGTAAGGCGGGATTGATGGAGCTTACCGAAATATTGGCCAAGGAGTTGAAAATGCTCAAGAGCAATGTAATCGTTCTTAGTGCAGGGCCAGGGCTGGTAAGAACTGAAATGACGGAACTACAGGCAAATACCGAGGCGGGTAGAAAATGGATCCCCTCCACTAAAGAATGTTTGGAATCAGGCAATGTCGGTAAGCCGGAAGAAATCGCGAAAGCAACGATCAAGGCCCTTTTGCGTGTCAAGCCGCAACACAGCGGTCAATATTTTGGACCTGATTTTTCAAGTTTTCAGTAAAGTACCCCGTGCAGAAGCACGAAGTTCTGCACTAATAATTTTTGTGGCACTAAAGATGCAGAAGACCATCGAGCAGTATCGCCAGGCAATTCAATCCGGTCAAATCAATCCCGTCGTCCAATGGGATGGCTTAAGCAGTGGCTCTGTCATCGATCCCGCCCGAGATGACGTGCCCTTGAATTTCCTTTCCTTCGGAGCCTATTGCCTGAGCAAAGAACCATTTCAAATCAATACCGCTGAGAATGAATACGTCCTGATACCTATTTGCGGAACCTTTGAGCTCAGTGTCGGGCAAAGCACCTTTAAGGGCAGCAGGGCCGGTGGCCCCTTCGCCACTCGCCCAGCCGACGGCAACGCCTCAGCTATTTACATCGGACGCGACAGTAGCTTTACACTGGTCGGCCAAGGTGAGATGGTGTATTTCGCTGGGCCCGCACAGGACGACAAGCCGCCGAGGCATATACCTGCTGGTTCCAAGCCAAATCTTTCACGTGGTTATGGCCTATGGCGCCGCGACGTCATTACCCTGGCTACTCCTCAAGAGGAAACCAGCACTTTGGTAGTAGGCGAAACATACTCACCACCGGGCCTATGGTCAGGCACACCGCTGCATATCCACGACAAAGATGATCTGGATCACGGCCAATCGGATCATGAGGAAATCTACTATCACCTGAGTCGGCTCGCGGAGGGAAAATGGGGGGCCTACAGTGTCCAACTTATGTTCGATGATAAAGGACTGGATCGGGCCTTTATGGTGCACAACCGCACGGCTGTGGCTATTCCAGGGGCTGCCCATCCGGTGGTGGCTGGACCAGTTAGTGACATTGCCTATCTTTTTGGCTTGGCCGGTACTTCCAGAGAATTGAACATGTGGGATATCCCCGAGTTTGCCTATCTCAAGCGCCTTGAGCCAATCATGCGGGATCTGGACGCTGCCCGAACGCCAGCCAGAATCTCCGCCAGCCAGCTAAATGAATTCGCAGTTAAGGCCAAGCTCAACGAGCACGGCAAACTAATGTTGACCTTTCACCTGCGCGAGCGAGGCTACGACGTGGAATTGCCCTAGGTTGGGCGCAAGCATCGAAACCGATATCTAGAGTGCCTAAATGTCGAACGGCAAGATTATGTCCAATGGCGGATCCGGAAACTCCAGGACTCCAGAGCGTACTTTTGGGCGGACTTCTGTCATTTCGGTGCGTCTAGATAAATAGTCTTCCACTGGCTATAGAAATCAATTGCTGTTTTGCCCATCTCACGGTAGCCAGAAGTTGAATCCTTCATACCACCAAAAGGCGCCTGCACTTCCAATCCCGAGGTGGTTGAGTTTATGTGAATGACACCTGTCTCTATCCGGTCAACAAAAGCCATGACTTTGCCGATGTTGCGAGTAACCAGGGAAGCGGAGAGGCCGTAACGGATATTGTTAGCTACTACTATAGCCTGCTCAAAACTTGGCACCCTGATAATCGAGAGAACCGGGCCGAATATCTCCTCCTGGGCTATGCGCATATCCGGTTTCACGTCAACAAATACGGTTGGCTGGATGAAGAAACCTTTATCGTAGTTTCCAGCAGTGAGGCGTTTTCCACCACAGGCAAGTTTGGCCCCTTCCTCCCGGCCAATCCGGATATAGTCGAGGATGTTGTCCATTTGTCTGTGGTCAATAACCGGGCAGACCTCCGTGTCGCTGTCCATTCCATCTCCCACCCGCAGGGCAGCAACTCTGTCTATCAACCTTCTTACAAATTCATCATGAATGGTATCAGGGATAATGGCCCGGCTCGTAGCGGTGCATTTCTCTCCGGCTGACCACATAGCACCCTTCACAGCCAAGTCAACAGCTAAGTCAATATCCGCATCCTCATCAACGATAATCGGATTCTTGCCTCCCATTTCCAAACCCACCCGAATGCCACGTTCGGCGGCCTGACGTAAAATGGCTTTGCCCACTGGGCATGATCCGGTGAAAGAAATACCCTTCACGCGAGGATCCGCAATTAGAGCGTTACTCAACTTACCCCCCTGGCCAGTCACCATATTCAGTACACCGGGGGGCAGTTCTGCCTCATGCATAATTTCGGCGAGGAGTTGGCTGGACCAAGGCGCAGGAGAGGATGGTTTGAGCACTACCGTGTTTCCACATAAAAGAGCAGGAGCCAGCTTCCAGACGGGAATGGCTGAGGGAAAATTCCAGGGAGTGATCAAAGCGACCACTCCCAAAGGGCAGCGTTTGGTATATACAAAGGTGTTCGGGTTTTCCGAAGGAAATGTCTCACCGGTGAGCAGCAGTCCCTGGCCGGCATAGAACTCAAAAACTTGAACACTACGTTGAACTTCGCCCCGGGCCTCCGGCAATGTCTTGCCTTCCTCCCTGGTCAAAGCGGCAGAGACCTGTTCCAGCCGTGCCTTCAGGATCGAACCTGCTCGCTTCAAATACTCAGCCCGCTGCGCCGACGGTGTCTGCTGCCATGAAGGAAGGGCTCGCTCGGCGGCATCTATTGCCGAACAAATGTCCTCCGGTTCGGAATCCTGGAAGGTTCCAATAACATCGTCGGTGTTGGCTGGATTGACATCGGGAAAAGTCTTTCCTGAGGATGAAGGAGTCCATTCCCCGTTAATGTAATTCATAAGTTCGTTTAGAGCCATGATACCTCTTCCTTCCAGGTAATATGTCAAGCGGTCAAGTATATCTGCCTTGCACCTTCACTGTGTTCATTCCCCGGTAAAAACCGGAGGCCCGATCGGATAAGGAGGCATCTCCCAGTTGCTCGTGAGGGGTAAGCCTTCCTCTGCATCCACGATGACATCAAGCAGGTACGGTTTTCCCGATTTGACGGCCCGCTCCATGGCCGGTGCGAGGTCGGCTGGGTCCTTTATCTGTTCGCCTTCGGCGCCGCAACTCCTGGCCCAAGCCGCGAAATCCGGATTATAAGACTGCCCCGTTTTATGGATACGGAAGGAGGTAGCGTACTCCCGTCCGCCCAGGTAGGCTCCTTGAAGACCCTTGATAGCTCCCCAACTGTAGTCGTTCAAGACAAGCCAAATAACGGGGATGCTATATTCCACCGCGGTGGCTATTACGTGCGGAACCATCATAAACGAGCCGTCCCCGCAGATGCAAACACAGGTGCGCTGCGGCACAGCCAACTTTGCCCCCATGATAGCGGAAGCGGCCCAGCCCATGGAGTTGAATCCACCGGCACAGATGTAGTTGTAAGGCTCTAAAGCCAGCCATTGCTGGACTGCCCATCCACCAGTGTTTCCGGCATCGGTACTGACGACGGTGTTCCGGGGGAAGGCCTTACGTGCCTCAGCAAAAACCCGAAAGAGCTCTTTGAGCGGATACGGAAGAAATTCGCTGTCGCTGAAGGGAAGGCTAAACCATCCCCACTCCGCCCGGCAGAGTCTTTCACTCGGTCTGGGTTTTTTCTTCCTCAACAGTGTCCGCCTGAGCTACGATGGTGTCCTCTTCGGCGGCGAGGTGACGGCCAACAATGCTACCATCATCGCGGTCATCCCGCTTGAGGGTCGCCAGGCGGACAAATATACGCCTCAGGTCGCGAACTCCACCGACCGTGAACCAGACCATGGTGGCGATGCCGACATAAACATGGAACCACACCCAGAACTTCCAGAAGCTACTCCACCAGTCAAAGGAGATCGGCTTGACCATATAGTTAATGATGGCACCTATGGTAAAGACGGCCAGCCAGCCGAAAGTCCAGACAATCATGGCGACGGCCAGGATTCTATCCCAGCGTGTGAATTCCTGGGTAATGCCGACGAATTTCAACCAGGTGCTCTTGACAGCGTCGGTTGCTTTCTTGTGCTCGTCCTTTATATCATACTTGCCTCGGTGCAGCATACGGTTCAGGTCAAACGGCTTGCGGACCTCGATGAGCGAGAGAATCACAAAAAACCCGATGCAAATGACCATGATGTAGAACCACACGTACTGGCTGCTTACACCGTTTATCCAGTCAAAAAACCGAAAGATGAGGTTCTTGTCGGGCATATCGGCGATCGCGGCATTGAATTGTTGTACCACTAAGCGGGTGACTGCCAGCACTGCCCCCAAACCCAGAGCGACGTATGCGGCAATCGTGCCGGCGTACTTCCAGTACAGGCCTCCCACGATGGCGCAGCCGAGTCCGGCGACGATGGCAATCGTGATCGCCAAATACATCTGGATAAACTCGACCGGCTTGTAAATACAGGCGAAGAAAAAGGCGAAGGCGCCGACGCCTATGATCGACAAGCGGAGCCACTTTACATGCTGGGCAGGAGTAAACGGCTTCTTCCGCAATGGCATTACCACGTCCTGGATGAAAATGCTGCCCCAGGAGTGCATGTAGGTATCCTGGGTGGTGACCAGGAGGAAAATCATGACCACGCAGAAGAGCCCGCGGAGCCCCATAGGCAGAATGTAGGCCAGGGCGACAGCCACTCGCTGCTGAATGCCCAGTTGGGGGACATCTCCCGCCCTGAGTTCCGACAGAATACTCTGCGCTTCGCGTGAGCCCGCCAAATCCACGTAGTCCGGGTGCGTCAGCAAGGTCAGGGCGCAGAGGGCCAGGAGGATAGGAGTCGCGGTCATGATCAACCAGCGCCACGTCGAGATGATTCCGCTCATCTTCTGCTCGTGCGGGCTAATGCCCGAGCTATGATACCCTTGAGAGCCTTGATTGGATTGAACACCGTAGAAAACATGGAACACGATGATGAGGTAGAACCAGATGTTGAAGCTTTCCACGCGGCCCGTGTCAAAGGGGTTCATCATGGACTTGCCACTGGCTGCTTTGGCGATCTGCTCGTCGGTCTGAGCCCCAATCGCTTCGTCGAGCGCAGCCTTCTTC
>JAUXAG010000004.1 GCA_030614915.1 Actinomycetes bacterium
GCTGAGCGGCGTTCAGCACGGGACAGTCGCCGTAAAAGCTGGTGAATCGGCCGGCTAAATCATAGAGATAATTACACAACACGTTGGGCTTATAGGTGGCCTGGGCTTGATAGATAGCATCGGGCAGGCGAAGGATGTGCTTGGCCAAAGCAAGCTCGGCCTGGTGGTCCAGGTGGACTTGGGCGGGGGCCCGGCGCAATTCGTCAAGGTTGATCCGCCCCTTACGGAAGATGCTCTGGACGCGGACGTAGGCGTACTGCAGATAGGGGGCGGTGTTGCCGTCGAGGCTGAGCATCCTGTCCCAGTCGAAGACGTAATCGCTGGCGGGGTTCTGGGAGAGGTCGGCATATTTGAGGGCGCCAATGCCAACTACTTTGGCGATTTGGCGGCGGTGGTCCTCAGGCAACTCGGGATTTTTTTCAGTGACGGGTTCGAGGGCCCGCTGCTGAGCTTCGTCGAGAAGGTCGGCTAATTTGACGGTGGCACCTTGGCGGGTTTTGAAGGGTTTGGCGTCCTTGCCGAGCATCGAGCCAAAGGCAACATGGGCCAGGTGGGTCGTGGATTTGGCAAAGTCGGCTTGGCGAGCAAGCGTGAAGATCTGCTGAAAGTGGAGCTTTTGGCGAGCGTCGGTTACGTAGATAAGGCGGTCGGCCTTTAAGGTTCTGATGCGGTAACGTAGGGCGGCCAGATCGGTGGTGGAATACAAGAAGCCTCCGTCGGACTTACGAACGATGACGGGCAGAGGTGAGCCGTCTTTGGCAGTGAAACCTTCGAGGAAGACGCAGGCGGCGCCGTCGGATTCGGTAATCAAGCCCAGGGAATCCAGGTCGTCAAGGACTTGGGACAAATCGTCGTTGTAATCGCTTTCGCCGCGGACGTCTTCGGGCTGCATCAAGAGGCCCAAACGCGAATAGATGGCGGCGGCGTGGCGGAGAGATTCATCGCGGAAGAGCTGCCAAACCTTGATGGTATCGGGATCGTGGGCCTGGAGGTCAACTACGGCTTGGCGTGCCTGGGAGGCGAAGTGGGGGTCGGAGTCGAAGAGCTGTTTGGCTTGCCGATAGAAGTCCTCCAGGTCGGCCAGCTGCAGGGGGGATGAGCCATCCAGAGCCTGGGGCACAGTGCGGCGGAGGAAACTGATAAGCATACCAAACTGAGTTCCCCAATCTCCGACGTGGTTCTGGCGGATGACCTTGTGGCCGAGGAAACCATTGAGACGGGCGAGGCAGTCACCGATGATACTGGATCGCAAATGGCCGACGTGCATTTCCTTGGCCAGATTCGGACCGGCATAGTCGATGACTACGGTTTGAGGTTCGGCAAGCTTGGGCACGCCAATCCGGTCGTCGGCGCAGAGCTCGGCAGTGCGGGATTCGAGCCAGTCCTGGCGCAGACGCAGATTGATAAAGCCCGGGGCGGCGACTTCGGGGGCCTGGCAGATATCGCCGACCTCCAGGGCCTGGACTATTTTTTCGGCTAATTGTCGAGGGTTTTTCTTGAGCTGCTTGGCCAGGGGCATGACGCCGTTGATCTGGTAATCTCCGAAGCGGTCCTCGGCCGAGGCTTTGAGAATAGGTGGGGCGTCCAGGTGAGTCGCGGCTTGAATGGCTGCGGCTGCACGTTGAGAGAGAATGTCGATGATGGATTCCATACCAAATTAGATGGTAGGGTTTTAGGGTATGAAGTTCAAGGGAGGATTAGGATAAACCCCCGGTAAAACCGGGGGCTAAATATACTGGATTCTGCATCAAGTGCCCAATGACAGAAAAGAAACCCCCAGATAAATCTGGGGGCTAAATATGCAGAATCGGCAAAAGGTTTTACGTGGAGAGTTTGCGGGGGATGGGCCTTTTCCAACGGGTCTTGGGGGCATCGCCCCAGAGCATCTCCAGATCGTAGTAGCTGCGGTGCTGGAAATCGAACAAGTGGACGACGACGTCGATGAAGTCGATCAAGACCCAAGTGGCCCGGGGCAGGCCGCCAATAGAAAAGGCAGGGTGGTCGGCCTGAGCAGCGGTGTCGGCCATCTCCATGGCCAAACTGGTCATCTGGCGATCAGAAGTACCAGTGGCAATGACGAAAAAGTCGGTAACCGGCGAGAGGCGGCGAAGGTCAAGGACGACAATGTCTGTGCAGTGGCGGTCGAGGGCCAAACGGGCCAACTCTATGGCGACAGTTCTGGAAGTTGGAGGTTTCTTTCGAGCCAGGGGGGTTCAGCCTCCTTGTGTGCCACTGATTATACAGATTCCCAGAAAGAAATACAGAAATTAAACATAAAAGAATACAGATAATACAGAAAGACAATCTTGGCGGGAATGACATGGCTACTGTTCGGGCACGGCTATTTAGAGGAACTAGTACAAGATGGCGTGGATGGCCAGGAGCACGTTGATAATTATGGAGATAATCAGGGCCAGGATGAGAATGGGGGCAACGGGTACTGGAGCTGCGGTCGGCTTTTGGACAGAGATGGGCTTGGCTTTAGTTTCGGTTTCGGCTTTGGCTCTGGCTTGGGCTTTGACGGCGTCTCCGGTAGGTATGGGCCCTTCGATGGAGACCTGCTGTCCGGAGACACTAGATTCCTCGGCCAAACCGGTGAGTAGCTTGGCATCAAGACGTTCGCGAGCGAGGAGGGGAGATTCGCCTTTGGCAATACATTCGAGGTCCACGAGCATGTCTTTTGCGCTTTTGTAACGGTCATCGCGGTTTTTGGCCATCATCATCTCAATGACTTCAGCGATACCGGCGGAGAGCTTGGTATTGATGTGATCAGGGGGTACAAGTTCCTGTTTGAGGTGCTTGTGCATGATGGCGGAGGGGTTGGGCCCTTCAAAGGGCACCCGTCCAGTAACCATGTGATAGGCGGTGGCTCCGAGGGAATAGATATCGATGCGAGCGTCGAGATCTCGTTCTCCGCGGATCTGCTCGGGGGCGATGTAGTAAGGCGTTCCGTAAGCCCTTCCGGCCTCAGAGGCGGCGGCTCTCAAATCGGCCATTTCGCGGGCCAAACCCAGGTCGGCGAGTTTGACCACACCGCCCGAGGCAAGCATGATGTTTTTTGGTTTTACATCACGGTGAATGAAGCCGCGTTCGTGGGCGTGGGCCAAGGCCCTGGCGGCTTGAATGATAATGTTCAAGGCCTCTTTTTCGGTAAACTTCTTTCCCCTGGCCATCTGCTCGTGGATGCTCTCACCCTCGACGCACTCCATGACGAAATAGTGATATCCGCCGGCTTCTCCAACGTCGATGGCCTGGACAATGTTATTGTGGTTGAGCTGGGCTGCGGCTCGCCCTTCCTTATAGAAACGTTCGACGAACTCTCGGTCGCGGCTAAGATGCTTGGGCATAATCTTGACAGCGACAATACGATCGAGGGAAATCTGCTTGGCCCTGTAAACGGTAGCCATGGCACCGGAGCCGATCTTTTCGAGCATCTGAAATCCGGGGATTTGTCGAAGCGGCGTATCAGCCTCCAGGCGAGACTTGATACGCTCGATCTGCTTGGAGGTGAGGTAGCCGTGGGCGACCAGCACGCCGCTGATGGAGGTTTGCTCGTTTTGGTCGGTCAAGGCCTGCTGGGCCTGGATACACTCGTCCAACTCTACCTGGTCAATCAAACCATGTCCGAGAAGATAGTGTAGAAGCCCATTTTGGGAATCTTTAGGCGATATTTTATTATTATTATTCTCACTCATAAATACACTACAGGCCAATTACAGACCAGAGCGGCAATAGAAGATACCCTAGATATCGTCCAGGTCTGGTCGGGTCAACAACAATTATGACTTTTTTAGGGGAATCAGTTTTCATAGTAACACTGCTCCGGGCCGATAGTTGGAGCGAATTTTCCGGTGCCCCAGAGGAAACGGCGGACCTTGGTGCAGAGGTGACACTTGCCAGCAAAACCGTCCTGGTCGGGTTGATAGCCGAGACGGGCGGCAATGCAGACAAGGCCGTAGGGACCCTGCTGAACTAAGGTCTGGAGGATCTGGTCTTCGCTGCTGAGCAAGAGGTCCCATAATTGGGGCAGGGGATTTTGGCGGGCGTTACCAACAACCAGGCCGGCGCAGACGCCGGGAAAAACGTTTCCGGCTGGGTCAATATGCACATGGCGGCTGGCCAATATAGGCTTGCGGCAATCCTGCCCGGCAAAGGTCCGCAGGTCGTGCAGTTGGAGCAGGGGGGCAATTTCTGCGGCGGCCCGGCCGGTGAGTCTGTCGTGATGGCTCTGCCAAGCGTGGCGATAAGCCTGGCGGGACTGTTGGGGACTCAGGTCGGAGATATCGACGGGATTGGCAAAAAAGTCTCGCCAGCGGATTCGAACCCTATGGGCACCGAGAACGTCTGTGGCTGCCTGGACGAGCAGTTTGACCCGCTCGAAAGGGATGTAGCGTTGGTGGTAGAGGTCGCAACTGACGACCAAACGTCCGAGGTGCAGCTGGTGGAGGAGGCGGCAACGCTGCTGAACTTGCTGTGGTTCGGTGCACCAAAAGGCGTTGGTTTCGAGCTCATAAGCACAGAGGCCCTGAGCATGGGCTGCCTGGAGAATGGCCAGCAGAGCGGGCCAATTGGCAAAGGGCTCACCACCGGTCAGATGAATTTTAGCGGCTGGCCCGGCCATGGCTTCGAGTCCTTTCCAGTAAGCCAGGGCGTCGGAAACGCTCATGAAAGAAGTCCGCTGTTTGGGCCCACAGTTGAGATAGCAGATGGCACAGCGGCAATTGCACCAGTAAGTCAAGATGAGTCCAGCAGATTTCCAGGGCTTGGGCGAAGATGGCGTGGTTGGTTGTTGCTGGGGGCTCATTATTCGTTTTGTTTAATTATAGGCTGGGAATTGGGTTTTTGCCTGCGGTCCTTGGGAAAACATGCAGCTGAGGCGGTTTGTAGGGCTGAACGGTTGACGGTCAATGAGAGAAAGGATAAACTCCCAGAGAGATAAACAAGGGAGGTCTTGTGGCGGGTGGTGGATATTGATGGCTGAGCAACGAATAGGATTACTGGGGGGCACGTTTGACCCGATCCACTTTGGGCATCTGCTGCTGGCGGTTCACAGCTACGAGGAGCTGGAGCTGGATCGGGTGATATTTATACCGTCTCGGTTGCCTCCTCACAAGTCTCAGCCGGTGGCCGAGGCGGCTGATCGACTGGAGATGGTTCGTTTGGCCCTGGCTGATGATGATCGTTTCCTGGTCTGCGACTGCGAGCTGGGCAGAGCAGAGCCAAGTTACACGATCGAGACGGTGCGGCAACTGCAAAGCTCGCTGGGGTCCGATAGCCATTTGTTCTGGCTGATCGGCTCGGACATGGTGACAGACTTGCCCAGCTGGCATAAGATAGGTGAACTGGTCGAGTTGATTGAAATCATTGTGGTTGGCCGGGCGGGTCAGGCTGAGCCGGACTATCCGGCGCTGGAGCCGACTCTGACGGCCGAACAGATTAGGCGGCTCAGAGCCCAAGGGATCAAGCTT
This sequence comes from Actinomycetes bacterium, assembly GCA_030614915.1. Lineage (GTDB taxonomy): Bacteria > Planctomycetota > Phycisphaerae > JAACET01 > JAACET01 > JAACET01. Next base: position 5,469 of record JAUXAG010000004.1, read on the forward strand.
CCGCTGATTGATATTTCGTCAACAGCGATCAGAGAACGGATCGGGGCCGGACAATCAGCTCGCTATCTGCTGCCCAGAGTGGTCGAAGAGTACATAACCCAGCACAAGCTGTACCGATAAGACTAAACTAGCAGATATGCCGGCGCAAAAAAAACGGAGCCGGAGAGCATGGGGGGGAATACTCAGAGCCGACTCCTAGCCCGAAGGGCTCGGGCTTAGATGTAATCTACAATATCGCGGCGGCCAGGTCAAGAGAATTTAGCAAAAAAATCACCGCAAGGCTAATAAGTTACAACTTATTTATGCCAAAATGGTTAGCGTTTTAATTCTTGTGTTTTGGAAAGTTTGACTGGGTTTACGGTGTGATTTGGGATGGTAATTGTGTTTGGCGAAGGCCGGCGGGTGGAGACTCGGGCAAAGAGCCAAGTGTCCTGGCAGAGTTGGGCGAGGGGGGACTTTGCTTGACAGAGGCAAGTTGGGGGTTTAGGCTGTGCAGGCGGGCATTCTTTCAAAGGCAGTAAGGACAGGCATATGGGCAGCAGCAAGCACAGGGGATTGCGGCCGGGCAAGAAGGGGCTGCTGGTGGCTCTGGTGATGCTGTGCTGGTGCGGGTGTGTGTCTAAAGAATTCCATAAGGAACCGGTTCCGAAAATAGACGTGCGGGAACTGCTTGAGCCGGTAAGGATCAAGGTTCATCATTCCTCAACCGTGGTGCGCAAAGAGGCAGGGGGAAAATTTGACGGTTTGGTTGTGGCCTGCGAGGTCAAGGACCGTTTCGGGGACCCGGTGAAGGCCTTAGGGGTAATGCGTTTTGAAGCCTACGCCTACGCCCGAAGCCAGCCGGGAAATAAAGGAGCACGAGTGGGTTTTTGGCCGAGCGTGAGTATCGACTCGCTGGAGGCAATACAACAACACTGGGATGGTATTTGGGGGCTTTATCGATTCAACCTTAGATGGCAAAGGCAGGTTGGAGTGAGAGATCGCTTCGTACTGGAAGCGACGCTGACTACACCGGAAGGAGAGCAACTGAGCGACAGGCGTGTTCTGGAAGTTCGGCCTTAGGACTATAAAGGCGCAAAGGCGGGATAAACCGGGGATGAGCAAAGAAACCCCCGGTAACGCGTAGCGTCCTTCGGAAACCGGGGGCTAAATACTGAAGAGCTCCCCAGGATAAACCTGGGGGCTAAACAAAAGGACGGGGGAATTACTTTCTTCCAGCAACTCGGCGGCGCAGAGCAGTAATGTCTGAAGGTCTGCTGTGGACCACGATGCTGGTCTGGTAAGTGCGGGTCTGTCCGGGCCTGAGTCGGTGAGAGGGGTCGGTCTTGCGAGCAGTATCCGGAACAGCCCACATGGGGCTATTAAGGGGTTCGATGGCGCAGACGTATTCGCCTCGTGGTCCCCAATGCTGCCAATTGAGGACTCTTTGGAACTGCTTCATGCTGCAGCGGATTTCGACGGCCAAGCCGAGCTTGGGGTTGTGTACGCCCAGCGAGACCATCTTGTTGCGATCGGTTTTGGGCTCGATGAAGGCGCAGGCTTCTCCGGCGCCTTTGTGCGCCGGGAGGGGCTGGGGGACCAACTTGAATTTGTTGGATCTGCTGAAGAACTGCTCGCAACCAATGATAGGGATAGTCTTGCCGGACCAGAGCAATTCACTTCCGGCATCGAGGAGGGGATAGCCGAAATTGATATGCAGCAGCCAGACATGGGGGACAGTCTCGTTGCCCAGATTTCTAAAGGTGTCGGTTATGTTTATGGCCGGCTGGCCGAGCTCGGAGGTAATGGTGCGTCTGAGCTCGATATTGGGTCCGAAGACCTTGGCGGTGCGAACCGTGCCGGTGATGGCCATGGTTGTTTGGCCGGTGGTCAAATCAGGGTTGAGCAGCGACTCAAGTGTGGCCGGGGTGTTGGAATGACGACCATGGAGGCCAAGTTCTTCGCCGTTTCGGATAGTGGGCGGGCCCAAATGAGTCGGGCCACAAGAAACCACCAAACCACCGTAAAAACCGCGGAGCCAATCGAAGCCCCTATCCAGAGCCCTGGTGGGGGCGGTGATGCCGCCAAAACTGTGCCAGCAAAGGCTGTGTGGGCCAAAAAAGGCATCGGCAATATCTAGGCCGCGGTCGATGAGCACTTTGTAGCGGAGGGCAGAGCCGGTATTGACCCAGGCTATACGAGTACCGCGGCCGGGGCCATTGTCGAGGACGGAAGTTTCGATGCCGCCGAGCTGGGTGGGATTGATGAGCTTGGACTTAGCGGCCAACAAGGCCTTAGTGCGTCTGGAGGATTTAGCCATAATCAGCTCCCTTTCAAGAAAAGTCTGGTTAATGAGCAGATTGAGACATCGCCAAAAGCGTACAAAAGTCGGGCATTATCTGCAAGGGGCCATCCGGGGGGCGAATTTGAGCGCCGAAAACACTTTGACAAGCATCGGGAAAGGACAGATAATTATGACCGACAGATAGAAGGGGGGCTTGGACAAAAGCAATGTTGCGTGGTGCAAGGAAAGGCTTCTAGAAAAGAAAGGAGGCTTAAGATGGCAGAGGATGAATATGCAAGTGCGGCAGGAGCTTACGTGGAGGCGATGCGGACCGTGCGGGGGGTGAAGAATCTTTTTTTCGGGCTGCTGGTAGTGGTGATCCTCTTTCTGGTGGCGGCGTTTTGCCTGGTCCGGTACGCGGTGGTGCTGGAAGGTGCGAACCAATTGGTCTGGGAGAACTGGCTAAGCTGGGCGTTTCCGTTCTCGGCCTTCGTGGGAGTAGTGGTGGGATGCCTGTATGTGCTGACACTATTGGTCGGGCTGAAGATATCGTTGGCGGGTCGGCTGGAAGGGGCGGCGGGGCTGACTAAGGGGTTCTTCTGGTCGCTGCTTTTTCTGGCTATTCTTCTGCCCTGGCAGAACATACTGATGCACAAGGTAGCCGGGGAACAGATGCCCATGCTGCGGACTGTGCCTGGGGTATTGTTCGGACTGGGCGAGCTAAAGGAGGAGACGGCGGTGAAGACTGAAGAATCGAAGGAAGCTCGGAAATCCAAGCCCAAGGAAGCTGTCGAGAAAGAAGAGGGCACAAAGGTGGATGTGCCCAAAGAAGCCCGGCTGGCGATAAGATTCATTCTTTACCCAATAGCGGCGTTGCTGCTGCTGGTGGCAGCCCAGAGCAAATATCGGCCGCAGCGAGTAGAGATGCCTGAGCCGGTGAGCATTTCGCGACTGACCGAGCAGCCACCGGAAACACCATAGTAACAAGGTGGAAAAGTTGTTATGGCGCTTTGGCAGATACTCATAGCGGTATTAGTTGGTTTTGTTCTGGGGTTAGTACTTTCTAAGCTGATTTTACGCCAACGCCAATTGGACAAAAGTGCGATTGTCCAGGCTGGCAAGGAAGCCTTTGCCCCTCTCAGCGAAGAAGCTCTGTCTCGCAGTATAGACACGCTGGTAAAACTCAACAAAGCCCAAAGCCAACTAGGTGCCAAAGATCTGGAGTCCAAGAAGGCCCTGATCGACCAGGTCCTGGAGCAGATGAGCAGCCGGCTGGAGGGGGTCAAGACATTGGTGCAGGGGCTGGACAGGGATCGGGCCCAGAAGTTCGGGGAACTGGCCAAGCAACTGCAGTTGGCTTCAGAGCAGACGACAGAACTGACGCGGACGACCGATTCGCTGCGCAAAGCCCTGGCGGGCGGCAAGAGCCGCGGGCAGTGGGGCGAACGGATGGCGGAGGACGTTCTGCGGCTGGCGGGGTTCGTGGAGAACATCAACTACGTAAAACAGAAGACCATAAGCTCGGCGGGGACGCGTCCGGACTTTACTTTCAATCTGCCGCACGGGCTGAAGGTTAACATGGACGTGAAATTTCCGCTGGATAACTACATGCGCTATCTGGAGACGGAGTCGGCGACGGATAGAGAGCGTTTCAAAAATGCGTTCCTGAGCGATGTGAAGAAACAGAGCAATGAGCTTGTAGGGCGGGAGTACATCAATCCCGAGCAGAAGACGGTGGATTACGTGCTGATGTTCATTCCCAACGAGCAGGTGTATGCGTTTATCCAGGAAGAGGACAGCAGCATTATGGACCAGGCCATGGCGAAGCGGGTGATTTTCTGCTCGCCGTTGACGCTTTTTGCGATTCTGGCGGTGATTCGCCAAGCCGTGGACAATTTTGCCCTGGAACAGACATCGAATGAAATGCTGACTCTTCTGGGGCAATTCTACAAACAGTGGGCGGCATTCAAGGAATCCATGGGAAGAATGGGAGACCGAATAGCCGGGGCCCAGGAGGAGTTTGAGAGACTGAGCACGACGCGGAGTCGGCAATTGGAAAGGCCTTTGGAAAAGCTCGATCAATTGCGGAGCGAACGGGGATTGCCCGCAGAAGCGGACTCAAGCACAGCGAAGGAACTGGCTGGGCGTGAAAGGGGCCAATAGAAGCAGAGGGGCCAGGGGTTAGGCGTATCCTGCTAGTTCGTAATTTCCTTTGTTACAAGTAGTTATATCAATCTCTGGACTGTGGATTTCCCCAGCGCAAAGGACAATGCCCCATGGCGAGCTCAGGTGTGCGGGGTGGGAGGAGGCGGTGAGTGGGAGGTGAGTGGGGGGCAAAGACCTTTCGTGCTTGACCTATCAAGGGCAAGCTGTTAGATTTAGCCGACTGTTTGGGCGTTGAACGACGATAAGGCCTTGTTTTGGAGGATGTAATTTGCTCACGACTTTAATCCGTGAGTTGGTGGATTCGGGCGTACATTTCGGTCACCGAGTGAGTTGGTGGAACCCGAAGATGGCCCCGTATATCTACGGCAAACGTAACGGGATTCATATTATTAATGTTAAGGAGACGGTCAAAGGACTTCTGGTGGCTAAGAAGTTCGTGTCGCAGGCGGTATCCCAGGGACAGGACGTGCTGTTCGTGGGGACCAAACGGCAGGCGAAGCAGGCCATAAATGAGCAGGCCGGCCGCTGCTCAATGCCCTACGTGAACGAGCGCTGGCTGGGGGGTACGCTGACGAACTTCCGGACGATCCGGTCTCGTCTAGCCCGGCTGGAGGAGCTGGAGGCTCTGGAAGAGAGCGGGCAAATCAACAGCTATTCCAAGAAGATGATTACCACGCTTACGCGAGAAAAACGCAAAATCAAGCGGAACCTGGAAGGCATCCGCAAGATGTCGAAGCTTCCGGGTGCGGTGGTGGTCATCGACTGCCGACGGGAGTATCTGGCACTGCGGGAGTCGCGGAAGCTGGGGATTACAACCATCGGACTGATTGACACGAACTCGGATCCGGATACGGTGGATATTGCCATTCCGGGCAATGACGACGCGATGCGAACTATTGAGCTTCTGCTGAGGGAGCTGGTAGAGTCGGTGGAAGAAGTCAAAGCGGCCAGCAAAGGGTCTGAAGAGGCAACGGCTGTCAGCCGACCTTCGAGCCGCAGGCCCACCACGGCCAGGGCGGTCGGCAACGGCCCGACTAAGCTTGATAACCAAGAAGATGTAGCCGCTGAAACTTCCGAGGACCCGGCTAAGAGCCAGGGCCAGCCCTGAGCGTTTGGATGGAGTGCGGGCCTGGAGAGCAATAAATCGGCAGAGTCCGATCGAAGAGGCCGGGGGCGGCCGCGATTCAGACAGACAGATACAAAGGTTTGACAGGAGTAAGATCGATGGCCGAGATCACGGCAGCAATGGTAAAGGCCCTGCGGGAAAAGACTAATCAGCCGATGATGGAATGCAAAAAGGCCCTGCTGGAATCCGCCGGCGACGAAGCCAAGGCAGTGGAGATCCTGCGGAAGAAGGGACTTCTGGGCCTAGCCAAACGAGCGGACCGGGCGACAAAAGAAGGGTTGGTGGGCAGCTATATTCATCACAATGCCAAGGTTGGGGCCATGGTGGAACTGAACTGCGAGACGGACTTTGTGGCCCGCAACGAGGCCTTCAGGCAGCTGGTTGCGGACCTGGCGGTGCACGTCTGCGCCACGGCTCCGATGGCGGGGAGCATCGAGGATCTGGACACAGAAATGCTGGACAAGGAACGGCAGATACTGAGAGAACAGATAGAAAACAAGCCGCCGGAGATCGTGGAGAAAATAGTCGAAGGAAGAATGGGCAAGTTCTACGAGGAACACGTTCTGCTGGAGCAGGTTTTTGTCAAGGACGACAAGAAAAAGATCAAGGACCTGCTGAATGAGCTGTCGAGCAAGACGGGGGAGAAGATAACGCTGGGGCGTTTTGCTCGCTTTGCGGTAGGCGGATAAGTAAAATCAAAATGCAAAAATCAAATATCAAAATTACAAATCAAAATTCAAAGAGTTTGAAAGATTCTGTCTCACTGTACCGGAGCATTTTGACGTTTGCGTTTTGATTTTTGGTATCCTAATGGGTAAAGCTGAACTTAAATATCGGCGAGTACTGCTGAAGATATCTGGGGAGGGCTTTTGCAGCACGAGCGGGTTCGGAATCGAGGCTGAGCCGGTGCGGCAACTGGCCAAGGAATTGAAACAGACGGCCCAGCTGGGTCTGGAGTTGGCCGTAGTTTGTGGCGGCGGGAATTTTTTGCGCGGCCAGACCCTGACTAGCAAGCTGGAGATACCGCGGGCCTCGGCTGACTATATGGGGATGCTGGCCACGGTGATGAATGCCATTGCCCTTCAGGAATGTCTGGAAGCGATGGGGCAGCCGACGCGGGTGATGAGTGCCATAGCGGTGAAGGAGATGTGTGAGCCATTCATCCACCGGCGGGCTGTGCGGCATTTGGAAAAGGGTCGGATTGTGATCCTGGCGGGGGGGACGGGCAATCCGTTTTTCAGCACAGATACTTGCGCAGCTCTGCGGGCCAGTGAGCTTCACTCCGAAGCGGTGCTCAAGGCTACCAAGGTGGAGGGGGTTTACTCGGCGGACCCGGAGGTTGACAGCCAAGCCGAGCTATATGAGAAACTGGATTTTCATGAGGTGCTGAGCAAGGACTTGAAAGTGATGGATCACGCGGCGATCAGTTTGTGCCGGATGAACAAGATCCCCATTGTGGTGTTCAACGTGTATAAGAGCGGGAACATCGGGCGGGTCGTTCAAGGAGAGAAAGTGGGCACAACGATTGGAGATTATGGCGATGAGCCTAGATGAAATATGCGTCGAGGCTGAGGAGAAGATGGAAAAGGCGGTGTCCTTTTTGGGTGGGGAACTTCGGGGCATACGAACCGGGCGAGCTAGTACCGGGCTGGTGGAGCACATAAAGGTGGACTATTACGGATCGAGCACACCTCTGCAACAGTTGGCGAGTCTGGCAACTCCGGAAGCAAACCTGATCGTGATCAAGCCTTTCGATCCATCGAGCATAAAGGATATCGAGCGGGCGATTTTGGCATCAGAGTTGGGGATTACCCCGCAATCGGACAAGAGGGTGATTCGTCTGAGCGTTCCGCCCTTGAGCGGGGAACGTCGCAAGCAGTTAGCCAGCCAGGTCAAGCAGATGGCTGAGCAGGGGCGGATAAGCATACGCAATATCCGCCGGGAGGCCAATAAACATATCGATCAGGAGCAGAAGGACAAAAAGGCCAGCGAAGACGAAGCGGCAAAAGGCAAGGATGAGATTCAGGAGCTAACCAAAAAATACGAGGAAAAGGTGGGCGAGCTGCTTAAGGGCAAACTTGCCGAAATAGAGAACAGCTAACAGAAGAATTAAACTACAAAGGAAGAGATTTTGCATTTCCGGAGGACGCTACGCATTAATTTTTGATTTTCCGAAGGATACTACGCATTGATATGGAGGCTATGTAATGGCGGCAATTCGTGTGGGAATTAATGGTTTTGGCCGAATCGGGCGGATCGTTTTCAGAGTATTGGCTGAACGATCAAATGAATTTGAAGTGGTGGCAGTGAACGATCTGTCGGATGCCAAGACCCTGGCTATGCTATTGAAGTATGACTCGGTTCACGGACGTTTGAAGGGGACGGTAGAGGCGGATGCTGATAGCCTCGTGGTCAACGGGAAGAAGGTTCGGATTCTGGCTGAGAGAGATCCCTCGAAGCTGCCTTGGGGTGAAGAAAACGTGCAGGTAGTGCTGGAAAGCACGGGGGTTTTCAGAGTGCGTTCGGACGAGAAAAAAGGTGGAATCGGTTACGGCTCGCATTTGGACGCGGGGGCTAAGAAAGTGATTCTCAGCGCTCCGGCCAAGGACAAGATCGACGCGACCATAGTGATGGGCGTCAATGACGATACCATCAAGCCAGAGCACCAGGTATTCTCGAACGCCAGCTGCACGACGAATTGTTTGGCACCGGTGGCTAAAGTGCTCAATGACAAGTTCGGTATCGTCCAGGGGCTGATGACTACTATCCACGCTTATACGAACGATCAGAAGATTCTGGATATGGTACACAGCGATCTTCGGCGGGCCCGTTCGGCTGCGGCGAATGTAATTCCGACGACTACGGGAGCGGCGGCAGCGGTGGGCAAGGTGATACCGGCTCTGGCAGGCAAGTTGGACGGTTGTGCCATGCGTGTGCCGGTACAGGACGGCTCGGTGGTGGACCTGGTGGCTGTGCTGGAAAAGGAAGTCGATGTTGATGAGGTCAACGCAGCCATCAAGGAAGCGGCCGAGGGTGAACTGAAGGGTATCCTGGAATACTGCAGCGATCCGATAGTCTCCAGCGACGTGATCGGCAACCCGCATAGCTCGGTGTTCGATGCCCTGAGCACGATGGTGAACCCCAAGCCGCGCGGCAAGCTGGTGAAGATTATCAGCTGGTACGACAACGAATGGGGCTTCTCGCAAAGGGTAGTGGACCTGATGGCTAAGATAGCCAAGAGTTGAGAAGCGCGGTATTGATGAGGTTTTTTCAGTAGGCCTATCCGTTTGGGTGGGCCTGCTGGCTTGATAAGATGAGGCTGAAAGCATGGCCAAGAAAACAGTGGCGGACATGGAGGTAAAAGGTAAACGGGTGCTGATGCGGGTGGATTTCAACGTTCCGCTGGATAAGCAGGGTGAGATTACGGATGAGCGGCGGATACGAATGGCTTTGCCGAGCATCAAGAGCGTACTGAATCGGGGGGGGCGACTGATCCTGATGAGCCACCTGGGCAGGCCCAAGGGGAAGGTGAACAAGGAACTTTCCCTGGCCCCGGCGGCGAAGAGGCTGGGCGAACTGCTGGGTAAGAAGGTTGAGTTGGCGGGCGATTGCGTGGGTGCCGAAGCCAAGCGGGCGGTAGAAGAGCTTGGCGACGGGCAGTGCCTGCTGCTGGAGAACCTGCGGTTCCACGAAGGTGAGACGAAGAATGATCCGGCCTTTGCCGCCCAGTTGGCCGATCTGGCAGAGCTGTACGTCAACGATGCCTTCGGGACGGCCCATCGCAAGCACGCGTCGATGTACGGGGTGCCGGAAAAACTCGGGGCTGGTAAACGGGTGTGCGGGTTTCTGATTCAAAAGGAGTTGGAGTTTCTGGGTCAGGCGTTGGAGAATCCGGCCCGGCCGTTTTTGGCCATACTGGGAGGGGTGAAGGTCTCGGATAAGATTCCGGTAATCGAAAACCTGATCAAGAAGGTGGATGCGATTCTTATCGGTGGGGCGATGTCCTATACCTTTTTGCAGGCTCAGGGAATTGAGGTGGGTAACTCGAAGCTGGAAAAAGAGATGATGGGTCAGTGCAGGGAGCTTCTGTCAGCGGCCGAGCAAGCGGGTTGCCAGATGCTGGTTCCCAGCGATCACGTGGTGGGGCGGGAGGTTTCAGCCCAGGCGGATCGAACGGTGCAGGGCCCGGGGATCGAGGAGGGGTGGTTCGGACTGGACATCGGCCCGGCCACGGCTAAGGCTTATGCGGGAAAAATCGCCACGGCCAAAACGATCGTCTGGAATGGGCCGATGGGCGTCTTCGAGACCCCGCCATTCGATGCGGGGACCAGAGCGGTGGGCCAGGCGGTTGCCGATGCGGATTGCACGAGTATCATCGGGGGGGGCGACTCGGCGGCAGCGGTTGAGGCGTTCGGGCTGGAGGATAAAATGTCGCATATCTCCACCGGCGGGGGGGCGAGCCTGGAGTTTTTGGCGGGCAAGCCCTTTGCGGCTTTGGAGATACTGGACGACGCCTAAAGCTGAGTTTGTAGACTTGCGGAGCAGAGCAATGGTACTTGGTAAAAGGACTGCTGAGGATATCTGGATCGCTCCGTCGCTGTTGGCGGCGGACTTTGCTCACTTGGCAGAGGAGATTTGCGTGGTGGAAAAGGGCGGGGCTGATCTGCTACACCTGGACGTGATGGACGGCCATTTCGTGCCCAACCTGACCATCGGGCTGCCAGTAGTGAAAAGCATTCGGGGGGTAAGCAAGCTGCCTTTCGATGCCCATCTGATGATAACCGATCCGCTGAAGTACGCGCCAAGGTTTGCCGAAGCGGGTGCGGATAGTATTACGTTTCATGCTGAGTGCAGCTCGGATATGGTGGCGACGGCGAGGCAGATCCGCGAGCTGGGGGTTGGCGTGGGGGTGTGCATAAACCCCCAGACGCCAGCGGAGGTGATCTTTGAAGTGCTGGAGGAGGTAGACCTGGTGCTGGTGATGAGCGTGCATCCGGGGTTCGGGGGGCAAGAGTTTATGCCAGAGGTTTTGGAAAAAGCTAAGATGCTTCGGGAGCGGATGAAGACGGATCAGTGGCTGCAGATCGACGGGGGTATAGACCAACAGACGATAGGCGAGGCAGCGGCGGCAGGGGCGAATTGCTTTGTGGCTGGGGTGGCCATATTCCGGGCCGACGATCCGGCTAAGGCGATAAGCGATCTGAGAGATGAGGCCAGGCGGAGTATGAAAAGGTAGGCGAGCATGGCTAAGGAATTGCCGGCAGCGGCCTGGGACGGCTTTTCACTGCGGCGGCGCAGGGACGTGCCGGAAGGGCTGTGGATGCGGTGCCAGAATTGCGGGGCGATGCTGTATCGCAAGGCGGTGGCTGATAATTTCCAGGTCTGCCCGGAATGTCAGCAGCACTTTCGGATAGACGCCCGGACGCGGATCGAGATACTGGTGGACCCGGGGTCCTTCGAAGAAGAAGACGAAAAGCTCGAATCGGCGGACCCGCTGAAGTTCAAGGACCTCAAGAGTTATAAATCGCGTTTGGCCGATCAGCAGAAAAAGACCGGCCTCAAAGATGCAGTGGTCTGCGGCAAAGCCTTTATCAAGGGTCGGCCGGTTAGCCTGGCAGTGATGGATGCCAACTTCATCATGGCCTCGATGGGGGCAGTTGTGGGGGAGAAGATTACGCGGGCGATCGAGCGGGCAATCGAGGAGGAGATCACGCTGATAATCTGCTGCGCCTCCGGCGGGGCACGGATGATGGAGGGTCTGGTTTCGCTGATGCAGATGGCTAAGACGTCGGCGGCGTTGGCGAAGCTGGACGAGGCGGGGGGATTGTATATTTCGGTGCTGACGGATCCGACCACGGCAGGGGTGGCAGCCAGTTATGCCAACTTGGGGGATATTGTGATAGCTGAGCCGGAAGCCCTGGTCGGCTTTGCCGGGCCGAGGGTTATCTGGCACACGACCAAAACGGAATTGCCGAAGGGGTTTCAAACCGCTGAGTTTGTCATGGAGCACGGCTTCATAGATATGATCGTGCAGCGCAAAGATTTGCGCGATGAACTGGCCCGCCTGATAGACTATTGCGGGAAATAAGAAATTAGCCACAGATTTCACTGATGATCACAGATTCACAGAAAGAAAGACAGAAATTAGACGCAGATGCAGAAAGGCTTGAGGAAGAAAGAGACAGAACTCACCATGAAGGCACGAAGAACACGAAGTAAGAAAGAAAGGCTTGAGGCGGAGAATACAGAAAGAAAGGGGCAAAGGCACAAAGGCACAGAGGCAGATAAAGAAAAGACAGAAGAAAAACCGGCTTCTACTTCATTCCGAGCCAGGCGGCGATAGCGGGGGCGAACTTGACCACTACGCCGGCAAAGACGATAGAAACCATGCTCATGAGCTTGATGAGGATATTGAGGCTGGGGCCTGAGGTGTCCTTGAAGGGGTCTCCGACGGTGTCGCCAACGACGGCGGCCTTGTGAGCATCAGAGCCCTTGCCGCCAAGCTGGCCGGTCTCGATCCACTTTTTGGCGTTGTCCCAGGCGCCACCGGCATTGGCCATGAAAATCGCCAAGGCGAAACCACAAACCAATCCGCCGGCCAATAAGCCGAGCACGCCGGGTACGCCGAAGACCAAACCGACAGCTAAGGGGACAACTAGAGCTAACAAAGAGGGGGCGATCATTTCTTTCTGGGCTCCGACAGTGGAAATGTCCACACAGCGGGCGTAATCGGGTGTTCCGGAGCCATCCATGATGCCGGGAATCTCTTTGAACTGACGGCGGACCTCCAGGACCATGGAGTTCGCGACCCGGCCCACGGCCTTCATGGTTAAGGCGCAGAATAAAAAGGCCAACAGTACCCCCGAGAACATGCCGCAAAGTACGCGGGGATTCAGTAAGGTTACATTATAAAACTCCATGAAATCCCGGAGCGAAGCCCCGGAGGTGCGAATGAGGCTCAAAGGGACTGGGCTGACGGGATCATCAAGGGAAACGCGGACGAAGCCCGCGGAGTCCTGGGAACCGGGCTCGATGGTGAGAACCTTGCCAGGAGGCAGGTCGATAGAACGGGGCGATCGCAGCATAAGGGCGTAATATTCATCGTCGGTTTGGCTGGCATCGGTGTTGGTGGTGGTTGAATCAGTCCGTCCGGCAAAGAGGTTGTGGCCCATATAGGCAACCTGATCGGAAGCAATGGTGATTGCGGCCGAGGCTACGTACTGTTGAGCCTGGCGGTCCTGACTGACGCGGATCTGCTCGGCATAAGTGGCTAAGAGGGCCAGGGCAGTGAGGGCGGCTGAGCCGATGGCAAAACCCTTGCCGGTGGCGGCGGTGGTGTTGCCGAGGGAATCGAGGGCGTCGGTGCGTTTGCGGACCTCGGGGTCCTGATGGGTCATCTCGGCGTTACCGCCGGCGTTGTCGGCGATTGGTCCGTAAGCGTCGGTAGCCAAGGTGATGCCCAAGGTGGCCAACATTCCCACGGCAGCGATGCCTACGCCATAGAGCCCCATGGCTGGATAAGTAAATCCTCCGGCGGCGCCGAAGGCTACTATCATGGCAACAATGACAATTGTCAGGGGTGCCCAGGTGCTCTTCATGCCTTCTGCGAGGCCGGCAATTATAACGGTGCCGGGGCCGGTCTCGGCCTGGGCGGCAATGCCCTGAGTGGGCTTGGAATCATAGGAGGTATAATACTCAGTAAACTTGCCGATGAGGACTCCGGCTACGAGGCCGGTAGTGGTGGAAAGGCCCACGCCCCACCAACGCAGGGGAGAGTCGGGGGGGAAGGCGTCGCCGAGGAGCAAATAACAGACGCCAAAGGTGGCTGCAATGACCAATATCGCAGCGGTGTTGATACCCCTTTCCAGGGCGCCCATGAGCTGTTTCATGGTAGCTTCGACGCCGGTGCGAACAAAGTAGATGCCAATGATACTGAGGAGAATTCCCACCCCGGCAATAACCATGGGCAGAACCATGAGGTTCACGGCGTAGTCCTGGCGTCCGAGCCAATTGGCAGCAGCGACGCCGAGTACGCCGGTGGCCAAAATGGAGTTGCAATAAGATTCATACAAGTCGGCGCCCATGCCGGCTACGTCGCCGACGTTGTCACCGACATTGTCGGCAATGGTGGCGGGATTGCGGGGGTCGTCTTCGGGGATGCCGGCCTCTATCTTGCCGACCAGGTCGGCTCCGACGTCTGCGGCCTTGGTGAAGATTCCGCCGCCAACCCTGGCAAAGAGGGCCTGGAAGCTGGCCCCCATACCAAAACAGAGCATGACCACGCTGATTTGGACGAGACTCATGGCGTATTCAGGGCCCAGAATAAAGGGTGCGAGCCAGGCGAGGATGAAAAACCAGATGCAGATGTTCAACAGGCCCAGGCCGACGACCACCAGGCCGGTAACAGCCCCGGCACGGAAGGCAATCTGCAGGCCGCGGTTGAGCGACTCCTTGGCGCCCTGAGCGGTGCGATTGGAGGCAGCGGTAGCGGTCTTCATGCCGTAAAAGCCGGCCAGGCCGGAGAAAAAGCCCCCCGCGATGAAACCCACGAAAACGAGCTTGTGCTGGGCGTTGAATCCGAAAGCCATCAGAGCCAACAAGGCGGCGACGACGGCGAAAAAGATAGCGACGACCTTGTATTGCCTCCGGAGATAAGCGTAAGCCCCCTCGCGTACGTGAGCGGCAATGGCCTGCATGTCCGCGTCGCCGGGGGCAGCAGCCATAATCTGGCGATAAAAGATGTAAGCGAAAACCAATGCCAAGATGGAAGAGACGGGGACTATCAGCCACCAGAGAAGCGGAATACTAATGTCCATAAATGATGCGCTCGGCAGGGTATAGTCTCAAGGGCCCCGGGACGCCTGTCTGCGTGCCGACACGCACAGGCAGGCAACCCGAGGGCGTTATCGTGATGAGATCTAATTCAGACAAGCAGGTAGGTTAGACCTCTCCGACGCGGCGCTGAGATTTTCGCATCCGGCGACGCTTGCGCTCCGAGGGCTTCTCATAGTAACTGTTGCGTTTGATATCTCGGTTCAAACCTTCTTTCTCACACATTTTCTTGAGCCGGCGAAGCATCTGCTCGACAGTTTCGTTACCCCTGACTTTGACTCTTATCATAAGATCTGTGTTCCTTTACGGTTACAATTCATCCGGCAAACAGTGCAGTCATATAATATATCGTACCAAAGGGAGGCGGTCAACAGAATAATATTGTTGGCATGAGAGGATCCAGGCTATGGGGCAACTGCAAAGGAGCTAAAAAGCTCACGGGCTCGGCTCCGTGCGAGCGAGCCAGAGACCGATAATATCGCTGATACGGCTTTTGAATCCGGGGTCTAGAAGGTCAGGTTGGAGCGTTTTGGCGGCTGGCCGGGAAGGGAGCCGACTGATGAGGGCTTTTATTAGCTAAACCGGCTGGGAGGGCAGGTCGATAGCACTGGCATGGGGAATAGCTGCAAGTTTAATGCTGAGCTTGCGCCGCAGGACAAACAAAACGGCTTGAGAGTGAGTAGCCGGGCAAGCAGTTTGACCAAAGATCATATAGTCTCGCAGAGCACGGGAAAGTGAGGTCCCACAAATGAATACCAACAATCAAAGGCAGGGGGAAACGGGCACAGAGAGCTTTAAAAAGCGAACCTCGATACGAACGAAAGTAATCGTGGCTGTGGTGCTGGCGTCGTTTGTCACGGTAAGCCTGACCACGGGCTTTCAAATCCGGACGATCTGCCGGAGCATTCTGAGTGAAGCGCAGACGCAGGCTGCAGCCTTGACCATACCGGTCAAGGAGAAGATAGACTCGCTGCTGGACAGCGGTTCTGGGCGGGGGGATTTCGGGCAGTTGGCCCATAGTGGCCCAAACGTGGAACTGCGGCGACTATTAGGGGAAACAGTGGCCTGGCCGGGCAGGACAGACCTGAGGGCAGCCTACGTAATAGATGATAAAGGCAAGGTGCTGGCAAGCGCAGGAAAGGCCCGGGTGGTCAGAAACGTGCCAAGCGAGATATTCGAGTCAAAAGTCAAGGGGATCCGAGAAGCAAGAATCGTGGGCAACGGGTCCCGCTACGACACCTTCGTGCCGTACTACGGGAGCGGAGGGCAGGTGAGCGGGTACCTGGTAATAGGCATTTCGGCCCAAAGTCTGTGGGATCAAGCCACAGATTTGGCATCCGGGGCGGTAATCTCTTTCTCAATCATCGCTGTAATCACGGTGGCAGTGTTGGCCCTGTGGGTGTCACACTTCATGGTCCATCCGTTGGAGAAAATCACAAAACGCATTGCCCAAGGAGCAAGCAACGAGAAGCACTACTTGGAGAAGTTGACGAAATCCGGCGACGAGATTGCCCACCTTGCCGAGGTAACCGATCAGGTGCTACCAGAACTGTACAGGCAGCAAGAGCAACTCAAAACTACCCAACAGCAGCTAACGGCAGAAAATGCCAAACTGGAACGGACCAAGCAGGCATTGCTGAAGATGGAACAGTTCTACCGGGCGGCGGTGGAGGCAGCTACGGGGGTGGCCTATGAGCTGGACCTGGCTACGGGCAAGTTCAAGTTCCTGTCACGGCAGGTCTACGAAATGCTAGGGTTCGCGGCGGAGGATCTACCCAGCAGCGACGTGTGGAGTGAACATATTCACGAAGACGATCGGGCCCAGGCGAATGATGCCCTTTCGGCGTGCGTGGAAGGGAAAAAGAGCTGCTTTTCGCGGCGATACCGGTTCGTATGCAGAGACGGGCAGAGCCTGGAGGTGGTGGAACTTGGAGGTCTGATCACGGATGAGACGGGCAGGAGCTCGGTGGTTTCGGGGATCATCATTCCAGCATACATGCTACCAAAATCTCTGCTTGCCAGCAGGTAAGCGATTGGGATAATATGCCGGTGATAGGCGAGGAGTTTCCCAACGGCAGGGGGCAGGGAGGCCGGCATGTCCAGGCGGCAAGAGAGATCAGCACACCATAATCTGCGTAATAAAGGCATAGCTATTTGCGTGGGGCTGGTGATAACCGCTCTAGCGGTCTTGGGGGGTTGGCAAGGGTGGCTAGAACGCTATGAGCGGATAAGCTATGATGGGCGGATGGTCTGGCTGAACAACATTTCAGCCAGCGACCAAATCGTACATATCGACATTGACGACGGCTCACTGGAGACGGTGGGCCGTTGGCCTTGGCCCAGAGAGAGGTTGGCTGAGCTGATCGAGACACTCAACGAGGGAGAAGCTCGCCACATCGCTCTAGATATCCTGCTAAGACAGCAAGAAACAAAATCTACAGAAGAAGCTGAACCCAGTGGGGATGTCGCCTTAGCCGAAGCCATAAAAGATGCAGGAAGCGTGCTGGTTCCCACGCACTTCAGGATACCAGAAGATACAGATGAACAGCCAACGTGGTTGGTAGAACTGAAACGGCTGCTAGCGGCGAATGCCTTTGAGCTGGACGGTCAAGAGTTTAGCCCGGCGGTTGCCGCCGAACGGTTGGGGGTAGATAGCATGTTGGTGGCTGAAGAGTTTTACGGCAGACGTCAGGAAACAGTGGACAACCAGGTCCTGGAACTGCTGGCGGTTGGTAAGATAGAGAGCGAACTAAAACTTCTAGAACACTACGGTCTGCTCGAAGCAGGCGAGGGTACGCCAGAATACGTGGTAGTACACAGAGCCCTTAGACGGGCCGAATCCATCCTGGAATCGCAAAAGTTCGGGCGAGTTTCAGAAAGGGCCCTGGCTCCGGAAGTCTTTAGCCCCGGACATATCGACCCACCGATTCCGGAATTGGCCCGGGTGGCTGGGGCCGTAGCCTTCATCGCTAACAAACCCGATCCCGGGGGAGTGTTTCGCAGGGTGCCGCTTTTGGCTAGGACAGGTGGGTATGTCTATAAGCAATATGCCCTGGCCCTGGCCTGCGAGCTGCTGGGCGTGGAAGACTCCCAGATAGTCTATGAGCAATCGGGTTATCTGGTTCTGTCAAGGGCGTCGCGGCGGGGCCAAGAGCCGCATACGATACGGATACCGGTTGACCGGCAAGGTCGGATGCTGATCAACTTTCGCAAGGGCCATAAGGGCCATAAGGAGCGGTGGTGGGACAGCGGCTTTGTGCATCTTTCGGCAGGAAAAATTCTGGAAATACCGCAACTGCGTCAAAAGATAAAGAACAATTTAGTTAAGCAAGAAGAGGCGGTACGAAAAGCGATTGAGCTAAGGGAGGGGGACCAAAAGCGAAAAGAGTATGACCAACTAAACGGGGAAATAGCCAAGATCAGGTCCAGACTCAAGAGTATGGAGGCGGGGCAAGAGTCTGAACAACTAAAGTTGGAGCTAGCGGCGTTGGAAGAACTGGCAGAGGAAATGCGAGCTGAGGCGATTGATAATATTCGGTTCATATACAATTCTTTGCCGAAGGAAGCGCCGAGCGATCCGGGAGAATTGCAGGAGTATCGCAATATTTTACTTTTCTACCAAGATTTGGTGGAGACGGATTACCAAGCGGAGAATCAGCGGCTGGAAAAGATTCTAAAGGAAAGTATTTCTAATTTGAGGGCTAGGACGCAAGGGAAGGTTTGCCTGGTGGGTTCGACGGCCTCGGGCGGTGCGGGGGGATCGTTGGATTATGCGAGTTGTCCGGTATTTGAGAGGGAGGTGCCGGGTATAGTGGTGCATGCGAATGTACTCAATACCATTTTGGAGCATAGTTTTCTGCGTCAGGTGAGTCTATGGCAGCAGCTGCTGCTAATAGCCGGCTGCGGGTTGGTGGCGACGGTTCTGAGCAGTCTTTTGAAGCCTTTATATAGTATTGTGCCGGTGATAGTAGGGACAGGCGGGTATGTAGGGGTGAATTTCTGGGCTTTTGCCACAGGATTGGTATTGCCTTTTGTACTTCCGTTGGCGGCGATTCTGCTGGGCTGGGCGGGGGTGATGGCCTATCGGCAACTGTTCGAGGCCAAGGAAAAACGGAGAATGGCCACGGCGTTGGGTCAATTTACGAGCCCGGCTGTGGCTCGGAGGGTTCTGGCTCAGCCGGAACTGCTGCGTCTGAGCGGAGAGACGCGAGAAGTGAGCTGCTACTTTTCAGATCTGAAAGGATTTACGCCACTTTCGGAAAGGCTGGGAGCAGAAAAGACGGTTCGGCTGCTAAACCGTTACCTGGATAAGATGACCGAGGTGCTGTTCAAACACGGAGCTACGGTAAACAAATTCATGGCCGACGGCATCTTCGCCTTCTTCGGGGCACCAGAGGTACAGGTTGATCACGCCCGGCGAGCGTGCCTGGCGGCAGTGGATTCGCAAATTGCCTTGGCAAAACTGTGTGAGGAACTTGTCAAACAAGGCGGCAGCGAACTGCGGATGCGTGTGGGGATCAACACGGGTCAGGCGGTGGTGGGCAACTGCGGGTCTAGCAGAAAGTTCGATTATACGGCGCTGGGTGATACGGTGAACCTGGCGAGCCGCCTGGAACCATCGAACAAGTTTTTCGGTTCGCTGATATTGGTGAGCCAACGGACGTTCGAACAAGCCGAGCTGCCGGAGGAGATACTATCCCGACCATTGGGTTCAATCGTGGCAGTTGGTCGAACGGAGGTTACCGAAGTAGTAGAGATCGTGGGGCGTGACGGGGAAGATGAGCAGAAATCCGAGTCTGTGCGGAAGTTTGCGTCGGGGCTGGAGGCTTACCGTCAAGGACAATTGAAGGAGGCCCTGGAGATATTTGAGGGCTGCCTGGAGATTTGGGCAGAAGACAGTCCGGCGAAGGTTTATGCCAATCTGAGCCGTAAAGCACTGCAGGAGCCAAGGGCAGGTGAGTGGGATCCCATCGTGCGGATGACCTCGAAATAGGGCTTTTTCGCCATTTTTCCAGGAAAAACACGGGGATGAGCCGGCTGGAGAGCGAAGGTTCTAGATTGGTAATTTCGGGTGATTATTTGTTGCAAAAGTCTGGAATTTGCTGTATAATGTTGGATTACGAGCATGTCGAGAGTGCAGGCAAAAGAATCCAAGGTCAATAAAACAGGAATAACCATGAAACGTTTTTGGAAGCAACTGTTCTTTTTGACGGCTGTGGCAACAGTAGCGTGGGCCCTAATGTGGGCAGGGTCTGCTGGGGCTCAGGACAGCCGAGTGACATTTATGAACCGCCAGCGGGAAATCGCACGAGATTTGGAAATCGACATAGTCCCGGTGGAACCCTCGGAGGACTTCTTGACGCTGGATTGGGGGGGCTGGTTCACCGGTAGCTATCAACTGTTCCACGACAACGGAATCATTTCCGGAAGTACGATAGTGCGGGGGGTGCATGAGCGACATATGGGCAGCTATGACCTTCGGCTTTGGGGCAGGGCCGACTTCGGGAACTTAGCGCAAGTATATGCCCGAATGCGGATGGAGTACGTGGACTGGGAAGTGGGCGATTCGCTGACCAGCCAGGATCACTACCTGGACGGGCCGAACCTAGATCGCGGCTGGGTGTACTTCGATTTGCGCAGAGCAACGAAGGATTGGCAGGAGCAACAACTGGGCTGGACAGTCAATACCCGCCTCGGCCGACAGTACACAGAGTGGGGGTCAGGGCTGGTACTGAGTCTGCCGATAGATGCGGTGGTAGTCGGCGGAGAATTCGGCGATTGGCGGCTGCGAGGCCTGGCGGGACAAAGCATTACCTCTTTTGACAATATTGATCGGTCAGTAGAACCAGCTGGCGATATAGCAGGACGACTGAGGCGGGATTTCTACGGCGGAGAGATGGATTTTGGTGGGTTCAAGCGGCACCGGCCGTTCGCTTATGCCCTGCGTGCCGTGGACAGGACCAGAACGCCAGTAGGCGCAGCTCAAAGTTACAGCTACGACAGTTGGTACTTCGGGATAGGCTCACGAGGGATTTTGTGGCGCCCTGAATGTACGTATTCGACCGAGTTCGTCTGGCAGAACGGGGAAGGATACTCGGATGTGACCAGCGGGCCAGGAGGGAATCAACTGGAGGACATCGAGGCCTTGGCCTTCGACGCCCAGGTGAATTACTTCCCAGGTGGTGAGCATAGGCCGAAGTTGTCGGCTCAGTACACCTTCGGCAGTGGTGATAGCGGGCGGGTACGCCCGTCAGATACGATAAACGGCAATATCAAAGGCAGTACTGATCACGGCTTCAACGCCTTCGGGTTTCGCTATACGGGTTATTCTTTCGCCCCGGTGATAAGCAACATTCACGTGCTGCGGCTGGGTTTTGCCTTTTTGCCGTTTCCGGGGAATGAGAGCTTGGAGCAATTAGAAATAGGTGCAGATGTTTTTGGATATGCCAGCGCCACGGAGGGCGGAGTTTCGGACTCGTCAGCGGGTGTGGGCAGCCAGAGCCTGGGATACGAAGCAGATACCCATATCTACTGGCGGGTGACCTCTGACTTGTCACTGGTAGTCCGCTATGGTGCATTCTTTCCGGGCGAAGCATTCCTGGACGGCACGAGCCGTCACAGCCTGTATACCGGTGTAACACTGAGCTTCTGAGGAAAAATGGAAATGCAAAAATCAAAAAGATGGATTCCCGCCTTCGCGGGAATGACACTATGGATCGTAGTAAGCTTGGTGGTAGGCCTAGGCGGTTGCGCTCCGGCGGGGGTCAGGGGAGTACGGGCCTTTGAAGACCTGCCGCCAGCGGAGGGAGAAGTAGCCTCGGATGCAGAGTTTCTTTTTGAGCTTTCCGAGAAGAAGTACTGCAGCACTGACGACGCTTACCGAGGGATGCTTTACCTTATCGACGGCACGGATACCAGCCGGGATTTTGAGGAACGGACGGCCCGGCTGGTAATGCACGGAGTGGCCAATAAAAGCTGGCCCCACAACCCCAATGCGGTGGCGACCAAGGGGAAGGTGGCATATATGTTGGTCCGGGCACTTGAAATTCGCGGCGGTGTGATGTATAATATAACTAACGGATGTCCGCGGTATGCACTGCGTGAGCTGATCCACAAGGGAATTATCAAAGGCGGCATAGAAGGCAGTAAGATCAGTGGAGCCGAATACGTGGGTATTTTAGGGCGGGCTGATGATCGTCGGCACCCGGACCAGGAATATAAGTGTTTTTAGAGGGAGGGGTTAGGCTTTTATCGGAGGAGTGGACATGGCAAGGCTAATCATATCTTCGGGAATATTAATGGCATTACTATGCGCGGGGGTCCAAGGACAAAGTGAGCCGGCAACAGAAGCCGGTCAGGGCAAGGATCCAGCCGTGACCGTGAAAAAGCCAACTGAGGCCGCAAAGGATCTGACGGTGACTGTAAAGAGCGTATCAGGCTCGGCGGAGGTGCGGGAAAGTCCGGATAAGTCCTGGCGAGCAGTCGAGGTGAAAGATGTGTACCAGGAAGGGGCCCAAATCCGCACGGGATACAGGGCGAAGGTAGAGCTGGTCTTTGCAGACAACAGCTACGTGGTCATAAACAGAGTCAGTCATTTCAGGGTGGACAAATTCCGCCGATCAGGAAACAAAGTGGTGACGCGGTCGCATTTATCGTACGGGAAGATCCGGGCTGGAGTGGAAAAGGGTCCGGCCTTCAGCGATTATAAGATAAGCACGTCGCTGGGGACGCTGGGGGTGAATGGGACCAGAGATATATATCTGTGTGTGGATCCCGGGGCCGGCTACGGCGTCATATGTCTTAGCCAAGAGGGAGGCATAGGCTGGAACACGGGGAGCGGGTCAGACGGCCATGTAGATCCCGGTGGGTGCACCGACGCCAAGGGCACGAGGCAGAACCTGAGAAAGTATATTGTCAATAACGTTAATTTGGTGCCCTTCGGTTCGACGGACACCGAGCAGGGGCTGGGCAGCACTTACGGCAACCAAGGGAGTAACTCGTTTAATCCTACAGGTGGCACAAACAACCCGATGCCGACGAATGGTACAACGAACGGCACAACTAACGGCACAAACGGCGATACGAACGGCGGCACAAACGGCGGTACTGACGGGCCTACTGACACCCCTACTGACAGGCCTTGGAGAGAGCAGTTTTGACGCAAATGGGCCGTCTCAATATTCTTCGAGGCGGTGGGTGAATCCAGCGAGTGGGCAAGCAGAACATTGGGGGCGGGGGCGGCAGCAGGTTTTTCCCAGAGCCACCAAAAGGGCATGATACTCGTTGTAGATGCCCAGGTCGGCTGGTAGGGCGTCGGTGAAGAGCTGCTGGACATAATCATAATCGATATCTTCGTCGAGCAGATGGTGGCGCCAGAGGATGCGGCAAGTATAACGGTCCACGACGAAGATGAGCTTTTGGAAACCATAGAGCAGGATGGAGTCGGCGGTTTCGGGGCCGATTCCCTTGATGGCGAGCAACTCGATGCGGAGGCTCTGGGTGTCGAGCTGCTTTGCGGATTCGACGTCCCCGTCAAAACGGTCAATGAGCCAAGTGAGGAAGTTGTGCAGGCGTTTGGCCTTGATGTTGAAATATCCGGCGGGCTTTATCAGGGCGGCGAGGCGCTGGTGGTCCAGTTGAGCCAAGCGGTGGGGGTCGAGCAAATCGGCTTGTTTGAGGTTGGTAATAGCCTTGGCAACGTTTTGCCAATTGGTGTTCTGGGTGAGGATGGCCCCGATCATAATCTCAAAAGGTGAGTCTCCGGGCCACCAGTTCTGAGGGCCGAAGTGATCCAAGAGGCGATCGTAAAAGGTCAGGAGTTGTTGGCGGGTCGTAAAAGTCATATAAAAAATCAAATATCAAATATCAACGCGAAGCGTCCCTTGGAAATTACAGATCAAAAATCAAAAATGTTTAAGAGTCAATTTCTAGGCCCTGTCAGATGTCCGTTCTTTTTCTTTTTGTATTTCACTTTGTAATTTTACATTTCCAAAGGATGCTACGCATTGATTTTTTATTTTTGATTTTCTTCTAGAATTCCTGGGGGAGTTTTTGGAGTTCGGCGACGGAGAAGACCGGGCCATCAATGCAGACATACTTGGAGCCAATGTTACATCGTCCACATTTGCCGATGCCGCACTTCATGCGCATTTCCAGGGAAGTGATGATCTGCTCGGCGGGAAAACCCAGGTCCTTGAGGGCGGGTATGGTGTACTTGACCATGATGGGCGGGCCACAGAGAAGGGCAATGGCATTGTCAGAGGCCGGGGCAATCTTGGTAACAACAGCAGGGACCACGCCAGAGTGGCTGGTCCAGTTATCGTCGGGGTTGTCAACGGTGAGGTGGACGTCAATGTCGGGGCGTTGGGCCCAGGAGGATATCTCGTCGTGGTAGATGAGCTCGCCGGGGGTGCGGGCACCATAGAAGAAGGTGATTTTGCCGAACCCGGAGCGCTTGGACTCGTGGAGTAGATAACGAATGGTGGAACGCAGGGTGGTGACGGCAAAGCCGCCGCCGACAATGACGATGTCCTTGCCGGCCATCTGGTCGAAGGGATAGTGATTGCCGAATGGGCCCCGCAGGCCGATGGTTTGGCCGGGCTCGCAATTGTGCAGTGCGGTGGTAACTACGCCGGTGGGGTATTTCTTGACAGTGAAGGTGACACAGTCGGCGTCGAGGGGTGAAGAGGCTATGCCGATGGGAGACTCGCCGGCTCCGAAGACCGAGAGCTGAGCGAATTGGCCGGGGACGAAGTCAAACTGTTCGCGCTGCTGGCCATCGGGGAAGACCAACTCGAAGGTCTTGATGTCCCGAGTTTCGTTCTCAATGGTGATCTTGCGGATAGTAACGGTATATGGCAGATAAGGATCAGCCACCCTGGTAATCCTCCAATTGGTTGAGAATTTCACGAAGATCGATGTTGACCGGACAACGGCTGACACATCGGCCGCAACCTACGCAAAAGGCCTGGTTGTAGCGGTCGATGGTGTAGCAGAACTTGTGCATAATCCGCTGGCGGAGACGGTGCTTCTGGACAGGACGAGGATTGTGTCCGCTGGCGTGCAAGGTGAACAAGCCAAACATGCATGAGTCCCAGTTGCGGACCCGCTGGCCGGTGGTATCCTTGGCCTCGTCGGCGATATCGAAACAATGGCAAGTGGGGCATAGATAAGTGCAAGTGCCACAGGCCAAGCAGCGCTGATGATCATGGTCCCAGAAATCGCTTTCGTAGATTGTGGTGAGCTTCCGGGCGAGCTGGTCGGGATCTATGGGCTCGGTGGAGTCGGCGTTCTGGGCGGTGTGGATGGCCTGGGCGAAGGCCTCTATGTCTGGGGCAGTGGCCGAGACGGGCAGGTCGGCTGTTTTGAGCAGGTCTTGGCCCTTGGAAGTCAAGGGTTGGATGGCCAAGCGATTGTCGGGTAATTCGACGATGATAACGTCGGAGCCGACAGTGTCGGCGGGATTGGAGCCCAGGCGAGTGCAGAAACAGGAAGCGGCCAAGCGATTGCAGGCCAGGGTGACGATAGTGGTGGCCTGGCGGCGGACGACGTAGCTGGTGTCGCGGAAGATATCGGTGTCGAATACCTGGTCGAGCATGGTAACGGCCCGAGCGTCGCAGGGACGAAGGCCGAAAAGAACTCGTGGGGGAATGTCTTCCCGTTGGCCATCGAGGTCGACCTGTTGGCGGTCGGTGGTGAAGCCGAAGAGCCGTTCAGTCTTGGGGAAAAATAAGTGCTTGGGCGACATGCGGGTATTAACGGACTCGAGGTCAACCTGATCACCAGAAGTAATTACCTTGAAGTTCGTGTAGTCGGCCTGAGGCGTGGGAGCTACCACCGTGAAACTGCTCAGCATCTGATCCAGCCATTGGGGCAAATCTTTGCGGGGGATTATTCTTAGCTGATCGACAGACATATCAATTTCTCATCAACACAAAGAAATACAGAACTCACCACGAAGGCACGAAGAACACGAAGGTAAAAAACAAAACCAAGAAATACAGAACTCACCACGAAGGCACAAAGAACACGAAGGTAAAAACAAAGAGATAAAACCGGATCCCCGCTTATTTATCGCGAGGCATGACAGCATCAATAAAAGTCGCTCACATAAAGAATTCATTAGGGTCAGACTCCGAGTAAGTTGATAGCGGAGGCTTGACTTCGGGATCGTCGCCGGCTTCAAAGTCGAAAAACTCCCGAGCGTCGAGGCGAATCTTTCCGGTGTACTTTTGCAGATTGACGCCCATGGGACAGGCTCGCAGGCAGGCCCCGCAGCCGGTGCATCGGCCGGCCATGTGGACCATGCGGGTTATGTGGAAGATTTGGACGTCGGATAAATCGTCGGTCTTGCCGAGCCACTTGGGGCCGGAGGCGTCAACAAAACAGGTGGTGCAATAACAAGCAGGGCAGGCGTTGCGGCAAGCAAAGCAAGTAATGCACTTGCTCATTTCGGCACAGAAGTCTTCCCAGCGATCCTGCGAGGTTTTTTCAGCCAGGACTTTGATCTGGGCGAATTCATCGGTCTTACATGGCTGACGGTTGGAAGTTCCGAGGAGTTGGTCGGAAATAACGGGCTCGGTGATGGTGCAGGTGCAACAGCCGGGGCTAAGGAGGTCTTTAAGGGGGGTGTGCTGTTGGCCGTTGTCGGTTTCAATAATGAGCTGGTCGTTCTCGATGGCTAGGCTGCGGGTCTTTTCGGCGGGGGCGAGTGCTTCGAGCCTGGTGGGGTCGATGACGCCTTCGCAGGGGACGGCCAAAATGGTGAGAGAATCGCGCTCGATTTGACGTTCCTGGATGAGGCCGACGAGGCTGCGGGTGTCGCAAGGCTTGGCTACGATGGCCACCTTCTTGTCCTTGTGGCGGTGAAGATAGACGCTAAGGTTGTGGCCACAGAGCGGATTGTAGACGAGGCGATCAGTGTTGGCGGGATCGCAAATGAAAGCTGGGCGCACGCCGATGCCGGCAGTACCCCTCTCGTAGGCAATGACTAAGTCAACCTTTTCGGTTGAAAGGAGGTCGGCGGCAACGGTTTGGAGTTTTTGTTCTACTGGGGACATCATTGTTATCCCAAATCCCTGGATTCCCGCTTTCGCGGGAATGACAACAAAGAAGCAGGAACAACGGAAAAAATACTAGAGTTCACAGTTTTTTTACCATCCTCTTTGCGGGGCCAAGAGCCTTGATTGACTCGGCCAGGGTGGTCATTACTTCGGAAAACTTGTTGCCCTCGGAGGCGGAGACCCAGGAGAACTGGACTCGGCCGGGCTCGATGCCGACGTGCTCGAGAATGCTGCGGAGGACGGTAAGTCGGCGGCGAGCAGTATAGTTGCCGGTCTGGTAGTGGCAGTCGCCGGGATGGCAGCCGCTGACCAGGACGCCGTCGATGCCGCTTTGCAAGGCACGGAGGATAAAGCCGACGTCGACGCGTCCGGAACAGGGCAGGCGGATAACCCGCACGTTGGGCGGATACTGCAGGCGAGAGACTCCAGCTAAGTCGGCGCCGGCATAGGAGCACCAGTTGCACAGGAAAGCAAGTATCCTGGGCTCGAAGGTGCCTGATTGACTGGAGTTTTGCTGAGTCATCGTTGTTCTCTAAATCTATCGAAGAGACCCCCAGGATAAACCTGGGGGCTAAACATATACATCATTCATAGGGCCAAGACCTCCGCCATTACCTGGCTACTGGTGAAGCCGGCCAAGTCGAGGGCCCCGCTGCGACAGGCGGCGACGCAGGCTCCGCAGCCTTTGCACAAGGCTGGGTTGACCTCGGCGAGGTCTCGTTCGATTCGGCCGAGAGTTTTGCGAACGACTTCGATGGCATTATAGGGGCAGATACTTTCGCAAGTTCCGCAGGCAACGCAACGGTCGGGATTGACGCGGCAGATGACTCCCTCGGCCTCGAGATGGTCCATGGCCAAGACTACGGAGGCGCGGGAGACGGCGGCCTTGGCCTGGGCGATGGTCTCGTCCATGGTTTTGGGGCTGTGGGCCAGGCCGGCCAGATATACGCCCGCGGTGGCGAACTCGACGGGTCGGAGCTTGACGTGGGCTTCGAGGAAGAAGCCGTCCTCGTTGCGGGGGACCTTGAGCTTTTGGGCGAGCTCTTCGCCGTCGGGATGAGGGACGATACACGAATTGAGGACCAACAGGTCAGGGGTAATCCGCAGGTCGCGGGCCAAGACCGGGTCGGGGAGAGTAACGGACAGTCGGCCGTTGACACTGACGGCGGGCTTGCGGTCGAGGTCGTAGCGAACAAAGACGATGCCGGCCTGTCGGGCCTGGCGATAGTATTTTTCTTTGAATCCGTAGGCTCGCAAATCACGGTAAAGAACGTAGACGCTTATATCGGGCCAACGATCCTTGAGCTTGAGGGCGTGCTTGAGGGCGCCCGCGCAGCAAACCCTTGAACAGTAACGGTGTGGCTCTTCGCGGGAGCCGACGCACTGGATGAAGGCGACGGTTTTGGGTGGGACGTCGGAGCCAAGGCCGTCGTTGAGTAATTGCTCCATCTCCAGGCCGGTGATGACCCGCTCGTCTCGGCCGTAGAGGTACTCGGTGGGTCGGGACTCGTCGGCGCCGGTGGCGACGACAACTACGCCGTGGTCGATCTGGGATTCCTGGTTAGCCGTGAGCACGGTGGTGGTGAAGTTGCCGACAAAACCGGCAATGTCCTTGACCTCGGTGTCGGTATGGACATGGATGAGGGGATTGTCGGTAACAGCGGCAACATTCTCGGCGAGCAGGGCCCGGACGTCTTTGCCCTCGAGAGTGGTACGGAGCCGGCGAAGATTTCCGCCGAGCTGGGACTGGCGCTCCACTAGATGCGTGTTATAGCCCTGGGCAGCGAGGGCGCGGGCGGCAGTGAGACCGGCCAGCCCGGCGCCAATGACAAGGGCATCATGATTGACATCGAGCTTTACGGGAATAAGCGGTTCGAGCATTCGGGCTTTGGCCACGGCCATGCGGAGGAGGTCCTGAGATTTGGCGGTGGCCTTTTCGGGTTCGAACATGTGAACCCAGGAGCATTGGTCGCGAATGTTGGCCATGGTGAAAAGGTAGCGATTCAGGCCGGCTTCGCGGATGGTCTCCTGGAAGAGGGGCTCGTGGGTGCGGGGAGTGCAAGAAGCGACGACCACGCGGTTGATATTGTTCTCGAGGATGATTTCCTTGATCTTGTCCTGGGTGTCCTGGGAGCAGGTGTAGAGGTTTTCTCCGGCGAAGACGACGTTGGGCAAGGTTCTGGCGTAGTCAACAGTGCTGGGGACGTTGACTATTCCGCCGATGTTGATGCCGCAATGGCAGACGAAGACGCCGATGCGCGGGGGCTGGCCGGTAACATCTATCTCGGGCGGGTATTGCTTTGTAGCAGTGAGGGTGCCGCGAGCGTCGGCTAGAAGCTCGCCGGTGGCACAAGCGGCAGCGGAGGCCTGCATGACCGTCTCGGGGATGTCTTTAGGTCCGCTGGCTACGCCGCCGACAAATACTCCCTGGCGTGAAGATTCTACGGGGCGCAAGGGGTCGGTCCAGACGAAGCCGAATTCGTTGGTTCGCAGTCCGAGCTTTTCGGCGAGTTGGGCCTGATGGGGGGCGGGCTCAAGGCCAACACTGAGCACAGCCAAGTCGAAACGTTCAATGTGCACGGAGGCGTCCTCAGCCTGGTAGGTTATCATTACGTCGCCGGAGTCGTCGTCGGCAGGGCTGACATCGGAAACGCGCGAGCGAACAAACTTGATGCCGTATTCGTCGCGGGCCCGCTCGTAATACTTGTCGAAATCCTTGCCCTGAGCCCGCATGTCCATGAAGAAGATGGTGGCCTCGAGTTTGCCGCCCAGGTGCTCCTTGGCGATAACGGCTTCCTTGATGGCGTACATGCAGCAGACACTGGAACAGTAATCGTTGCGGCAATTCAAATCGCGAGAGCCGACGCACTGGAGGAAAGCAACCGTTTTCGGTGTTTGCTTATCACTGGGCCTAACGACGTGTCCCTGATATGGGCCGGACGCGGATAGGATTCTCTCGAACTCGATACTGCTGACGACATTGGGCAGGCGAGAATATCCGAGCTCGGGGCGAGTGGCGGGAGCGAATTCATCGAGGCCGTTGGTAACGACCACGGCGCCGACGTCGAGCTCGACGGTTTCGGCGCGGTCGGCATGATTGACGGCCTTGGCCTGGCAGGCACGTTCGCAGGCCATGCACTCGGAACATAAGCCGCAATCAAGGCAGCGGGCGGCTTCGGCCAGGGCCATTTCCTCAGTGAGGCCCAAATCGACGGGATCAAAGCTGCGACGATTGTCGAGAGACAACTGCGGCTCGATCTGGCGGGGAAGATAAGGGACATGGTCGGGCGTTCTGATCTCGGGGCGCTGGTCGGTGTCGGGGGGTTTGGGTCGGGGGAGTTTGCCTTTGCGGAGGTAGAAATCGACGGTTTGGGCGACGATTTTGGCGCCGCCGATGGCGTCGATGACGCTGGCGGGTCCGGTGGCGGCATCGCCGGTGACAAACAAACCAGGTCTGGAAGTGGCGCCGTTTGAGCCGTCGAGAATGGGAGAGCCCCACTTGTCGACTTTTATGTCATCGGCGGCAGCGAGGAAGGACATGTCCGAATCCTGGCCGATGGCGGAGATGATCATGTCGGTTTCGATGGAAAACTCGGAGCCGGGGATGGGGATGGGTCGGCGGCGGCCGCTGTCGTCGGGCGGGCCGAGCTCCATCTGGATGCATTCGAGAGCGGAGACCTTGCCGTCGGAGCCGATTATTTTGGTAGGGGCGGCTAAAAAACGAATGTTGATGCCTTCGTGGAGGGCTTCTTCGACCTCGTCGGCGATGGCGGGCATTTCTGTGCGGCTGCGGCGATAGACGATGGTGACGGCGTTAGCGCCCAAGCGATAGGCGGTGCGGGCGGAGTCGATGGCTGCGTTTCCGCCGCCGATGATGCAGACGTTTTTGCCGACGTCGCGGCGACCCTCGAGATTGACCTGGCGGAGGAAGTCCATGCAGTCGTTGACGCCTTGGAGGTCTTCGCCTTCGATGCGGAGCTTTCGTCCGAGATGGGCGCCGATTGCTAAGATCACAGCGTGGTAGCCCTGCTCGGAGAGTTGGTCTAAGGTAATGTCGCGGCCGAGGCGGGTGTTGGTTTTGATTTTTACGCCGGCCTTTCTTACCCAATCGATTTCGGCGCGGACGGCATCACGAGGCAGACGGTATTCGGGGATGCCGGCAACCAAGAGGCCGCCCGGCTCAGCGAGGGCTTCAAAAACGGTAACGTCGTGGCCTTGAAGGGCCAACTCATAAGCGGCGGTGATGCCGGCGGGGCCGGAACCTATGACAGCGACTTTCTTGCTCGTGCGGCGTCGGCGTTTGGGGGGTTTGGGACGGTCCTTCTCGGACAGGTCGAGCTCTTTGTCGGCCAGGAAACGCTTGAGACGGCAGATGCCGACGGGTTGGTCGTACTTGGCGCGTTGGCAGGCCTGCTCGCAAGGATGATGGCAGACACGGCCAAGTACGCCGGGAAAGACGACGGCTTCGCGAATGAGGGCGAGGGCTTCGTCGAATTTGCCGGCTCGGGTGAGGGCCACGAAGCCGTGGGTATTGATTCCGCCTGGACAGCCAAGACGGCAGGGGGATTTCTGGGCCTTGTCGATGACAAAAGCATTGGGGAAGGCCTGAGGATAAGGGCGGAAAACAGCTTTGCGGTCGGAGAGGCACTGCTCGAACTCGTGGGGATGCGAGACAGGGCAGGCCTGGGCACAGTCGCCGCAACCGGTGCACTTGGCTAAGTCGATGTAACGGGGGTGCTTGCGGATTGTGGCTTTGAAGGAGCCGGCTTGGCCGGTGAGGGATTCGAGCTGGGCCCAGGTGATGGTCTCGATATTAAGGTGTCGGCCGCACTCGACGACCTTGGGCGACATGATGCACATGGCGCAGTCGTTGGTGGGGAAGGTTTTGTCCAACTGGGCCATGACTCCACCGATGGCAGGGGCGCGTTCGAGGAGATAGACCTTTATTCCGGAATCGGCTAAGTCCAGAGAAGCCTGGATGCCGGCGATTCCGCCGCCAATGACCAGAGCTGCTCCGACTTTGCTGTCTTTATCACTCATAAAACACCCGATTCACCACGAAGGCACGAAGAACACGAAGGTAAAAACAAAGAAGATAAAACCTCAACAAAAAAAACACGAAGAAAAGAAAGAACTCACCACGAAGGCACGAAAAACGCGAAGGTAAGACATTACGAGTCCTTATCCAAGCAGGCGCGCAATTGGGCCTTGAGTTGGCAGAACTTTTCGGGGTCTTCGATGAGGACATTTACGAGATTTCGGCGGATTTCCTGGGCGAAGTCGCCCAATTCCTGGACGTCCTTCAGCAGAGAGGGGGGGAAGTGCCCCTCCTGGACGGCCATCTCGCGCAGGGCGGCCATGACCTCGGTGAACTTTACGTTTTGGGGACACTTGGCGTAACAGGCATAACACTGGACGCATCGCCAGATGACCGGGTCGGCAAGGACCTCCTTGCGCATGCCGAGCAGGACCTGGCGAATAATCTTGCGGGGATTGAACTCGGAGTCAATCTGGCTGACGGGGCAAGTGGCGGTGCAGGTGCCGCAGGAAAAACAGGCCTTGATGTTCTCGCCGCCGGGCCTGCTAGCGAGCTCGAACTTGAAATTCGGGTCAAGGTTTTTTGCTTCTAATGTCTGCATCATAGGTCTCCAGACCCCCGGCATAAAGCCGGGGGCTAAACAAAGGACCTTAGGCCTCCACAACAGGACGGGGCAATAG
Source organism: Actinomycetes bacterium (assembly GCA_030614915.1). GTDB lineage: Bacteria > Planctomycetota > Phycisphaerae > JAACET01 > JAACET01 > JAACET01. Next base: position 37,636 of record JAUXAG010000004.1, read on the forward strand.
GCCGGCCTTTTCGACGATTTCGGGGACGCGGTGCTCCCACTCAATGGCCATGAGGTGAATGCCGGCGATACCGTCGAGCTGCCTGAGGTGCTGGATTTGCTCGACGGCGATCTTTATGCCTTCGTCTGAGGCCTTCTCGGCCTTGGCGAGCCGATCGATCAGGGCGTCGGGGATGCTTACGCCGGCGACCTTGTTTTTCATGTACTTGGCCATGGGTACGGACTTCAGAGGGGTGATGCCAGCGAGGATCTTGATCTTTTCGGTCAGTCCCATATCTCGGGCTTGCTTTAGCCATCCCTCGAAACGGTCCATATCATAGACGATCTGGGTCTGGATAAAATCGGCGCCGGCTTTGACCTTTTTGGCCAAGCGGATGATGCGAAACTCGAAGGGGTCGGCAAAGGGATTGGCAGCAGCGCCGAGGAAGATTTGGGGGGCAACAAGGGGGCCCTTTTTGCCGTTGCGAATTTCCTCGCCGCCGGCAAAGCGTTTTTCGTCGCGCATGTCTTTTAGAACCTTGATCAACTGGATGGAGTCGAGGTCGAAGACGTGCCTGGCGGTGGGGTGGTCGCCAAAGGTCTGATGGTCTCCGGTGAGGCAGAGGATATTGCGAAGGCCCAGGGCGTAGGCGCCGAGGACGTCGGATTGGATAGCGATGCGGTTTCGGTCGCGGCAGGTGATCTGGGCGACGGGTTCGAGGCCCCGGTCCAGCAGCATTTTGGAAACGGCAATGCTGGAGATGCGAACAATAGCGGTCTGATTGTCAGTTACGTTGGCGGCGTCGACATAGCCCTTCAGATGAGCGACTTTTTTGTCGATGATCTCCAGCTCGACGCTGCGGGGGGGGCCTAGCTCGCCGGTGAGGACGAATTCTCCGCGGGCCAAGAGGCGTTCAAGCCTGGAACCGGATTTTAGTTTGGTAGCTTCCATGGTAACCTCGGTTTTATAAATGCATGTCGGCGCGATCCAATCGCCGGGGTCGGCCATCATGGGCAGTGGAAAAGTCGTTGGGCTCTTCGATTTCGGTGAGGTTTTCCAATTGGCCGAGTTTGGCCAAGCGGTCGTAGATGAGCTGCCAGGCACAATCTATGGTTTCGGGGTCGACTTCGCATTTTCCGTCAATGGATCCGCCGCATGGGCCATTCAGGAGGCTCTTGGAACAGCGGGCGATGGGGCAGACGCCGCCGAATTTGCCGAGCTTGCAGTCTCCACAGGCCAGGCAGGATTCGAGCCATTTTCCCTGCTCCTCGACGAGGCCGATGAAACGGGTGTTGACACCGGGGTAGACGCACTTCTCGGGGAAGATGCGGGCCAGGAGTTGTACGCCGGCCCCGCAGGCCAGACTGAGGACGGCGTCGGCATCTTCGATTTTGCGGGTGACCTCCTCGAAGAACTCCTGGTCGCACTGGCGCTCGATGGTGGCCTCGGTGATCTGGTCGATAGATCCCTTGAGGCGGAGCAAGTCGGCCAGAGTGGCTACCTCCTTTTCTCCGCCGGCGAGGCAGACGGTAACGCAGGTCCCACAGCCGAGAATCAGCAGCTTGTCGACTCCGGCGAGCATCTGCTGAATTTCTTCAAGTGGTTTTTGTTCGGCAGTAATCATTGTCTAGCTCCTCTACTCATGGTCGAGCCTTCGACAAAGTTTTTCTTTACGGCCATGACGGGAAATCAAAATGCAAAAATCAAATATCAACGCGAAGCGTCCCTTGGAAATTACAAATCAAAATTCAAAACGAACAGAAAAGACGAAAGACAAGAATTTTTTCATTTTTATGTGTCATTTTGCATTTTACGTTTTGATTTTTGATATTTCGATAGCACCTTAATAAAAACATTATTCGATACCCAGTTTGGCCTTGACCGAGGCAATGGTGTTGTAGAGGAGCATGGTAATGGTCATGGGCCCGACTCCGCCGGGCACGGGAGAAATAGCGGAGGCCTTTTCCTTGACGGCCTCGAAGTCCACGTCGCCGACGAGTCGGTAGCCACGCTTGGCTGAGGGGTCGTCGACGCGATTTACGCCGACGTCGATGACCACCACGCCGTCCTTGACCATGTCGGCGGTGACCATATTGGGCCGACCGGCTGCGGCAATGAGGATGTCAGCCTGGCAAGTAATCTCGGACATGTTCCTGGTGCGGGTGTGCACACAGGTAACGGTGGCGTTGGCGCGGTCGTTCTTCTGACTGAGCATGTTCATCAGCGGGCGGCCAACGATATTGCTGCGGCCGACAATGACCACGTGCTTACCGGGAATCTCTACGCCGGAACGGATGAGCATCTGGACGACGCCGTGCGGAGTGCAGGGCAGGAAGGTTTCCTGTCCGACCATCATCTTGCCGACATTGGTGGGATGAAAACCGTCCACGTCCTTGGCGGGGTCGATGGCCAAGAGGATCTTAGACTCGTTAATGTGCTTGGGCAAGGGCAACTGGACGAGGATGCCGTGAATCCTGTCGTCGGCGTTGAGCTTGGCGACGAGCTCGAGCAGGTCGGCCTCGGAGGTGTCGACGGGTAGTTTGTGCTCGTCGGAGAAGAACTCGGCCTCGGCACAGGCCTTGCCTTTCATGCGGACATAGACCTGGCTGGCGGGGTCTTGGCCGACGAGGACCACGGCCAGGCCGGGCGTTACTCCGTGCTTGGACTTTAGCTCTTGGGCCTGGGTTTTGATCTCGGTCCGCATCTGCTCAGCGATGGCTTTACCGTCTATAATCTTGGCTGACATTTGTTCACTCCTTTTGGAAAAGTAACCGGACAAACCCCCGGCATAAAGCCGGGGGCTAAATACCTTAGATTCCTACTTTCGCAGGAATGACAGGTTTGTCTCCCTGCAAACCATCACTGACGAAATCGACGAACCGTCCGGCGTCGGCGGCCATGAGCGAGCCAATCTGGACACAATCGGGGTCGAGGCCGAGCTGGGTGAGCTGGGTGCGAAGGCGTTCGATCCTGGCCCGGGCCCGGGTGATGCCGTGAAGGTATTTACAGGCTTGGTCGTAGCAGCCGAGAATTAGTACCTTCTCTGCGCCGGCCTGGAGGGCACGAAGAACATGAACGGGGTCAATCCGGCCGGCACAAGGTACGGGCACGATGGCTACGTCCGGTGAATAGGTCATACGGGCAAGCCCTGCTGAGTCCGCGGCGAGCAGGGCTGAATTTTCGCAAGCAAAAACGACCGTAGCAGCCGGGGAGGCGGGGCTGATGGATAACTGGGAGTCGGTGTAATCGACCAACTCAACGGCCTTGGCGGGACACTCGGCAACACATACGCCACAGGCCTGGCACATGATGGGGACGACAATGGCGGCGCGGTTTTCCTGGTCCATGGCAATGGCTGCGTGGGGACAACTGCGATAACAAGTCAGGCAAAAGGCACACTTTGCGGGGTCAACCTCGGCGAGCTTGGCCGGGGCTCGAGCGGCAGAGTCTTTCAGCAGGGTGTGGGCGTGCTCGGCAGCAGCGGAGCCGTCGTCGAGGGCCTGGGGCCATTCAAGCGGGGTCCGGCAGGAGCCGGCAAAGAGAATCCCCTCGCGTCCGGAATCGACGGGCAAGAGAAAGACATTGTCGCGTTGGGCCAAGCCGGCGACGGGCCGGCCGGTACGCAGCTTGGCAGTGAGGCCGGCTTGACCATTGTTGGTTTGAGGCGCATCGGCTACGGCAAGCAGGTCGAGCACTAAGTCGAAATCTCGGCCGGTCTGCTCGTCGGTGCCCTTGAGGCGGACAGCAGTGACCTGTTGGGTGATCTCGGGGCAAGAAAGCGATTTGATTACGACGACGCCATCCTGGCGGGCTTGCTGGTATTGCTGCTCCTGGTCGAGGCCGGAAAGGCGAAGGTGGCAACAGAAAAGATAGGTTTCACAGCCCCAGAGCAAACGAGCACGACTGGCGAGTTTGAGTGCGGCCCTGGTGGCGGCGCGGTCCTGCTGGGTCTGGAGGTCCAGGATCAGGCCGATACGCTTTAGATTGCTGAGACGGTTTTTCTGGAGAGCCAGGGCCAAATGGTCAAAGGTCAATGTGCCGGTTATAGCGGGCAGTTGCTGGGGGCCAGTCAGTTGCGATCGGCCGGTGGCGACGATGACGGCTCCGCAGTCGGCTTGGCCCTGAGACAGATGAGCCTGGAATTGGCCGAACCGGCCGGCGAGGGACCGCAATCGGGTGGCGGTCAAGACGCTGATCCGCCTGTTGAGCCTAATCCGCTTGGCCAATTGCCGAGCTCGTTCGGCGGCCTGGGGGATGATACTTTGTTGTAGAGCTCGGCCGCCAAGGTGGTCTGAAACAGTGATGAGGGTAACGGCGTGCTTCTTATCAGCAAGGGCCAGGGCGGCCTGCATGCCGGCCAAACCGGCGCCAATAACCAGGACCCGGCGATTCAAAGAGACTCGCTGGGTGCCGACGCGCTCGGCGAGCCGGAGGCGCCCGACGGCAGAAGCAATCAAGCGGGATGCCTTTTGGGTGGCACTGCTTCTATCGGGATGAACCCAGGCGCAATGCTCGCGGATATTGACGCGGCTGACGAGGTGAGGATTTATATTGTTGGAAGAGAAGGCCTGTTCGAGGGCGGTGCGGTAATAAGCGGGTGTGCAGGCGGCAATGAGTGCTCGGCTGATTCGCTGGTCCTTGAGGGCGGCGAGGAGCTGGTCGGAGCCGCCGGGCTGACAGAGGGCGTGGCAACGGAGAACCCTGGTGACGCCGGGCAATCGGCCGGCAGAGGCGGCGATCTTGGGAAAGTCGAGCTGGTCGGCCAAGGTTCCGGCACATTCACAGAGGCATACGGCCGAGCGAGGTCGGCTGTGGAGAGCGTTGGGTTGTGCTTGCTTCTGAACGATCATCTGTTATCTCAACAAATAGACCCCCGGTAAAACCGGGGGCTAAATATTCGCTACTAACGGTGCTCGGCGGAGAGTGTCGAGCAGACGGGCGGAGACCGCCGAGGTCCGCTGGATAGTCTCGGCGATATCGGCGGGCCCGGAGCAGGAGCCGGCGACAAAGATACCGGGACGATAAGAGCCCAAGGGATTCAGAAAGCCGTGCTGGTCAACGTCGATGTCCAAGAGGTCGGCCAGGCGGCGGGCATCGGCTGCAGGGCGCATACCAATGGACAAGACCACCAGGTCAAAGGGCTCTTGACAGACCTGGGTTTCGGTAACATCCTCGTAAGTGAGTAGGACCTGGCCGTCGGCGGCAGGCTCGAGGCGTGATGGGCGGGAACGGATCAGACGAAGCTTGTCGCGACAATCGCTGTAAAGAGTTTGGTAGTCTTTGCCGAACTTCTGGAGGTCCATGTAGAAAATGGTTATCTGCGATTCGGACAACTGCTGGGCGAGTAGGCGGCTGATGCGCAGGGCGTAGGCACAACAGACGGCTGAGCAATACTGGCTGGAAAAGGCCAGAGGAGCAGTCTCGTCGGAGCGTGAGCCAACGCACTGAATAAAGGCGATTTTTTTGGGGGGGCGAGAATCGCTGGGCCTGAGGATGGTGGCTGAGGCCTGGAGCTGATGCTCGGCATCGAGGCCGGTAATGACATTGGGGATTGTGCCGTAGCCGTAGGTTCCCTGGCCAAGGGCGTCGTAAGGTTCATAGCCGATGGCCAGGAGGACGGCATCAGCATCCAATTGATGAGTGCTCGGCTGGGCGGCAAGATCGATGGCGGAAGTCGGGCAGAGGTCCCGGCACTTGTGGCAATCCTGCCCCTGCAGGGCCAAACAGCGTGAGCGGTCGATAGTGTAGTAAGTAAATCCGAGGGCTGGGGTGGCTGGGCTGATGCAATTGACGGGGCAGGCGGCGGCACATAGGCCGCAGGCAATGCACTTGGCGGGGGTTATAAGCTGGGGCTTCTGAAGGATTGTGGCCCGGAAGCCACTGCCATTAGAGGAGTCGGTCAGAGCGTCCAGTTGGCTGGCCAGGTGTATATGTACGTTGGAGGCCTGGAGGACCTGGCGGAACTTGTCCAAGGCGAGGCAAACATTGCACTTTTGACAGGTATCGATGGCCTTGCAGCCGAAGTCCAGGGCGTGGCCGCCGAGGTGGTCGTCCCGCTCGACGAGATGGACCTGGAGGCCGGCTGAGCTGAGCTGGAGGGCGGCCGATACGCCGGCAATTCCGCCGCCAATAATCAATGCCTGTTTAGCGGATAGGTCTTGGGACATCAGTCCGATACCTGCATAAAAAGACCGACAAATTGATCTTCCGCGGCAAGCCATGGAAACAGGCAACCAGAGGCCAAGCCCCAACCGCCGATAAATCGGCAGGTGGGCCCGGACACATTGCCGGGCTGCAAGGACCTCCAAGCCCTGAACCAGCCTGTCCGCGTACCAGTTCGTCGGCCTAAGAAGGCAACAACTTGTAATTACTGCACTTACCGCCAAATGGCGGAGAATTGCAGTCGTCGCATTAATTATAAGAGGATATTCAGAGGTGTCAAGGGCAAAAGGGGATTTTTTTTGAGTTTTTTTGGTGGGGAACCGGCTGTGGGCAAAACTCAGCGGCTTATTGTTGTGTGATACGAACCTGGCTCATCTGAATCATCAACGCACTCAATAACTAACTCCCAAGGCGGCGGAACCCGCTAGAAACCCCTCAATCGCGCCCGGCAGGACTCGAACCTGCAACCTTCGGATTCGAAGTCCGCGACTCTATCCAATTGAGCTACGGGCGCAAGAAAACAAAGAATTCACCACGAAGGCACGAAGATCACGAAGTAAAAAAAGAAAAACAATCAGATGTAGATTACACAGATGAACACAGATTGTAAAGATTTTTAGACACAGATAACCAAAAAAGGACATAATTGCATGCGAGCAGCAAGGGTTATAGAATATGAGCGCAGATCTTGGGAGGTTCCAGATAAGTGGTCTGAGGGAAAGACCTGTAGGAAAGTGTATAGGAGTAATAGGCTATGAGTAACCGGTCGGTGGTCGTCCTGCTAATAGTAGCCCTGAGCCTGGCAGTAATGGTGCTGCTGTTCGAGCGAGAGGTTGGGCGGGAAGTTGAGCCCGGTCCCGACGAGTACAAGGTGTTCAAGGCCTACGCCAAGGATCAAGTGCACTGGGTGAACCTGGTTAGAGGAGATTTGACGGTGCAGTTGAAACGGCAGGGGGACGACTGGCAGATGAAGTTGCCGGTCCGAGCGGTGGCAAAGAGCAAAGAAGTAGAGAAACTTCTGGAACAACTGGGGGACCTTATGGAAGTGGCGAGGCCCATCAAGGGCCGAGCGGGCGAGAAGATCGACCTGGAACAGTATGGGCTGAGCAATCCCTGGGGAAAAATCATCGTCAGCTACGGAGGCGTGAAGGGGGCGGAGCTGAGCCTGGGGCAGCGAACAAGAAAGCATAACCAGCTTTACGCACGTCTGGGAGAAGAAAACCGGGTGATGGTAATCGATGCAAAGGCTATGAAATTGCTGGAGGAGGTGGCGGCTGACGAGAACTTTTACCGCTCGCGAAGGATTTTCCAGGATAGACACATCAATAAGGCTCTGAGTATTGAATTGGTCTGGGGCCAAGTGTCCGATGGAAAGTCGATCGTGTTGGGAAAAGACCAAAGCAGCGGTCGCTGGCTGCTGAGCTCGCCGGTGAAGGATCGGGCGGATGGCCAAGCAGTGAGGAAACTGCTGGATAAGTGTGCGGGTCTGCGGGTGGCGGAGTTCATTGGGAATATTGACCAAACGACGCCGGCAGATCAGGCGAAACTGGTCCAGATGCTGGAGCTGTACGGTTTGACGGGCCGGGGCGAGGCGGGAGCTGTGGCTGTTGAGGCAGAAGGAATGCAGGTGGTGGTACACCTGGGGCGGGCAGACAAGCAGGGCAAATTCCGCTACGCCCTGGTGGAGAACAGGGCAATGCTGGCGGGTAATCGGGAGTTGGTGAAGATTGGGGCGGAGTTCGCGGAGGTTTTGCCCAGATCGGCCGAGGCCCTTAGAGACCGAAGCTTTCTGAGCTTCCAGAGCTCAGCCGTAAACGAGGTGCGGATAAGCGGTCCGGAAGGGGAGATAGTGCTGGGGCAAGGAAGATCAAGCGAGGGCCAGGCAACAGGCCAATGGTTAATTCGCAAGCCGTTAGAAACCGCGGCGGATAAAAATATCGTGGCGAACTTTCTGAGAGAGCTGCAAGGGCTAAGGGCTAGAAACTTTGTGGGTGGGCTGACGGCAGCGATGGAGTTTGAGAAGCCCTATCTGAGAATAGAGGTGCAGAGTAATGAGAAAGGTAAAGGCGAGATCTTGGAGATCGGGGCTCTGACGGCGAACGGCCAGGCCCGCTATGCCCGGCTGAGCAGAGATAGGGTTGTGCGGCGAGTAGATGCGGTCAGGGCCGAGGGACTGGTTCACGATAGTCTGTATTTCTACGAGCGGAAGCTGGCGGACGTTGGCCGACGGGAGATAAAAAGTTTTAGGTTCAGGGCGGCAGGGGGCCAGAAAGATGAAGTGAAAGGGGTCTATAAGGAAGATCAATGGTGGTTGAGCAAGCCGGTAGTGATGCGGGCGGATAGTGATGTTGTCCGAGATGTTCTGGGTATTCTTAATCCGCTGCGAGCGGAGCGGATAGTGGCTGATGGGGTGGCTGAAAATGATACGGCGGCACTGGGCCAATACGGTCTGGATGAGCCACGGTATGAACTGATGGTGGTGGAGGAAGAGGAGGTCAAAAAGGAATCAGCCCCGGAGGAAGCTGCTGAAGCAATAGCGGCAACACAAAGGAAAGAGCACGTCCTGCTGATAGGCAGAGCAGTTGGAGATGAGCAAGATGAAGAATACTACGGTCTGCTGCGGGGCAGAGAGGTAGTCTTTACCATCAGAAAAACAGCAGTGGATAAGCTGGGTGGTGATTTGCGAAGCAAGAAGGTTTTGCCACTGACTAACCGGCAGATCGGGGGGCTAAATAAGGTGGAGATAATTCGCGGCGATGAACTGCTGTCTTTGGAGAAGCCGAGGGAGAACTGGCAGGTGACGGCTCCGAAAAAGTTTTGGCCGAGTCAAGAAGCAGTCAAGAGATTGCTCGAATCGATAGTTGGACTTAGTGGGGAGGATTTCGGGACAAAAGCGGATGAAAATCAATATGGATTGGGTGAGCCGACGATGACGGTGAGTCTTGGGCTGAATGAAGGGAGCTATCGTTTCTTCGTGGGAAAACTGCTGGAGGGCAAAGGCTATGCAGTCAAGACGGAAGATGAAGACATAGTCCGGCTGGTTGCGGCGGAGAAGCTGGAGGCGTTGGGGCAGAGTTACCTGGCATATCGCAAGAAAGAAATGCTGAGTCTGAAGAAAGATAAGGTGCGAGCCATCGAGATTATTTACGGCAAGGGGAAAAGAGAACGAGCGGAACGGGAGCAACTGGGCTGGAAACTGAAGGTTCCGGCTGGAGGGGCGTTAGAGCTGGCTAAACTAGAGAATATTCTGGGGCTGATGAGGGGGCTGCGGGCCAAGGAGGTGGTGGCAGATACGTTGGAGCAAGACAGAAAGTATGGGCTGGATAAACCGGCGTTGACGGTCACTATCGAAGCGGACGGGGCGGAGGATGAAAAGATCATCTATAGTCTATTGATCGGAGCGGAGGTCGAGGACGAGAGCGGGTCTCGCTATGCGAGGGTGGGAGGGGATGCTACGGTTTTTGTGGTGGGGGAGAAAGATATGCAGATATTACAGGAAGGGCTGCTATTCGAGCCGGGGAATTAGTAAGAAACCCCCAGGATAAACCTGGGGGCTAAACAAAAAAACAACAATTAGCATGAATTCGCAGGGGCAATCAGAGTTTTTACATTTCGATGAGGGCTTTGAGCACGTTGTCGGCGTAGGTTTCGGCCAGTTCCATGGCCTGGGGGACTTGATCCAAAGCGAAGCGATGCGTGATCCAGGAGTCGAGGTCTATTTTTCCGGCGGCCAGGAGGCTGAGAGCTTGGGGGTAACAGTTGGCGAATCGGCGGATGTTGTGAATGGTCAGTCCCTTGCGGCGGGCCCGGTGGATGAGCAGGGGGAAGTAGTCGTCGGCGGGAATACCAATCAAGGCAAGTTGAGCATTTATAGCAGCGGCCTCGATCAGGAGGTCAGCTACCTCCGGGCCGGCTCCGGAGGCTTCGTATACACAATCGGCGCCCTGGCCTGCGGTCGTGCTGCGGACAAAATCAAGAGGGTCGGCACGGGTTACATTAAGAGTGTGGGTGGCTCCCTGCCGGGCGGCAAAGGCTAGACGGTTGTCGAGCTTGTCCAGAGCGATGATGGTGGTGGCCCCGTAAAGACGGGCCATGTTCACACAAGCTAATCCGATAGCGCCAACGCCAATGACCAAGGCAGTGTGGCCGGGGACGGGACACAGGGTGCGGGAGGCACAAAAACCGGTAACGAAAGGCTCGATCATGGCGGCTGCGGCAGGGCTGATGCCGTCGGGGACGGGAAAACATTGGCTGAAGTGAAAGAGATAGTATTCCTGGAAGACACCCTCGACGGGGGGAGTGCCGAGGAACTTGACGTTCGGGCATAGATTATAGTGGCCCGTTCGGCACTGAGTGCACCATCCGCAGACTCGGCTGGGCTCACAAGCGACTAATTGGCCGATTTCGAAGCCGCGGACTTCCGAGCCGACGGCAGCGACGAATCCTGAGCACTCATGGCCAAGACACTGAGGGGATTTTATAATCTGTTCGCCAATTCGACCGTGGCGATAGTAATGGATGTCGGAGCCGCAGACGCCGACACAGGCGATTCGGACGAGGATTTCGTCGGGGCTGGGCGAGGGAACAGGACGGGTCTGTATCTCTATTTGGCCGGGCTTGAGTAAAACCGCGGCAGGCATGGATGAGCTAGATTCGGTCAGCGGCATATCCTCCAAAGGCAAGCAGGAAGATACCACAGGAGAGGCGGCAATTCAAGCAGAGAAAAGAGATGGCGGTGGGGGGTCTGGATAGGAGCAAGCTAAAGGCTGTGCGCGAACAAAGCACACAGCCCTTTAGTTGGTCAACAAAATGTCTGTTCTTCGCCTATGCCCTGCGTTTTCTCAACAAGATTGCAGCACCACCAAGAGCAAACAAGACCAAGGTGGCCGGTTCGGGGATGCAGATCGTTTTGATGACTATCTCCTCGATATTGGTGGATTCGAGCAGATCAAAGTGGATCGTCTCTTCCTCGGGGTTCGGCACGATCTGCAGCAGCCCGTTGTAGGTGTACCAGGTACCCACGGGCCATTGGACCTGCGGATGGGGCGACGGAAGCGACGTGCCCGGTGGGTTGGTCGTCGGCGGGCTGCCTGTAGGAGTCGGGGACTTGTCGGACGTGATCTGCCAGAAGATCAACTTGTACAGATCCGGGTCCGGGTTGTTCTTGATGGTAATGTCAATTCCACCAGGGCCGGACACGTGCCAGGTCGCGATCTCTACGTCGGGATCATGCGGGCCAGGTATGTACTCGATCTCGACATCGCCCAGAAACGTCAGTGTAGCGCTCCCGAACTCGTTGTCGATCCAGGTCGGCGAGATGGGATCACCCGAGTACACAGGCTGTCCATCGCACTCCCACGCCTGGCTCGTCTGGTTGGGCAGGGCCATATCCCAGGGCGGATCCCACAAGTCTTCCGCAAGGGCCGTAGCGCCGGCTAACAACAAGACAGCCAAAGAGACACTCAATAACTTACTCATAATTGCTCCTTTCTTCTCTCTAGAATCTATAAACTTAGGACGATTTATGATTATCTTGACAGATTGAAGGTCCGGCAAGTGAAGCCTGGTACCTTATCGCAACTTACGGTGGTAGTTTCTCCTGTTCTCTCTTAGAGCGCTTACATACCTTGCGCACACAAAAGAAATAGGCGTGATGAGCCTGCAAACAGGTACACTCTCTCACACCGGCAACAATTATAACACAAAGCGGATTTTATGTCAAGCTTTTTCTTTGTAATTAGCGAAGGGTGGGTATTTTCCACAACGTCTTTTGTGCCCGACATTTAGGTGTATCGGCCCATAAGGGCGAGGTATTTTTTTGAGCGTATAGAGGCCCCTGGAAGAGAGCCCGGGGGCTAAACTTATAGGTCTAAGAGGCCGAGGATTATAGGTCCAAGAGGTCGAGGAGCTGATCGAGGGTGTCGATGGTCTTCCAAGCGTGGGGGATAAACTCGGCGTTGCGTTGGTTGCGGAGAAGAACCGAGCGGGCCCCGGCGTCGTTGGCGGACTGCAGATCAAAGAGGTAATCGCCGACGAGGATCGTCTGGGCGGGGGTAACGTTGAGGCTGGAACAAATGGCCAGGACGGGCTCGGGAGAGGGCTTAACAGGTGGGTCCTCGCGGGAATAGATAATTTCAAAGCTCAAGTTGTGGCGATCCATGACAGTCCGGGCAGAGGCGCTGGAATTTCTGGTGAGCAGGGCGGTTCTAATGCCCCGCTGGGCCAAAGCAGTAAGAACCGTGTGCGCATGAGTGTCCAAGCGAGCCTCGCGGGCGGCCTGGAACTCGTGCTCCTCGAGAATCTGCATGGCCCGGCGACGATCCGGGGCGGACATCTTCTGGAGGGCCTCGAGGACTGCACCGTCGGATAAACCGATGCGGCGACGAATGAGGTCAAAATCCAGATCGCTGTGGACCAAAGTGCCGTCCAGATCGAAAATAACGGCCTTTACTGCTTGAGACATGGAAGAATCACTCCGGGGGAGAAGGAAAAACCGAATCTTGAAAATCCGCGTCAACAAAGTATGATGAGATTGTAAGGGCAGGGCAGTAATGGGGTCCACGAAAAAGCGGCAACGGCGGCTATAAGCGGTTATATGAAGACACGGCTAATCAAATTGGTCCCGGGCAAGTCAGTTGGACAGGCGATAAAAGAAGCAGGTCAGGTGCTGGGGGCAGGGGGACTGGTGGCGATTCCGACGGAGACAGTCTATGGTATAGCTGCAAATGCGGCGGATTCGGCGGCTATGAAGAAACTGCGAAGGCTCAAGGAGCGCAGTAAACATGAGCCCTTCACCCTGCTGATAGCTGAGAAGCAGCAGGCCAGCAACTATGCGGGTCAGCTGAGCTGGCCGGGGACGACGCTTGCGGAGCGAGGTTGGCCGGGACCGCTGACACTGGTTTTTGATGTGGGCAAGGGACGTCCGGCGGGCAGGAAGAAGCTGAAAGCCGAGCAGGCGAAGAATATCTATCATCGGGGGACTATCGGGCTGCGGTGTCCGGATCAGCAGGAAATACGAAAGCTACTAAGCGAGTTGGATTTTCCGGTGGTAGGGCCCAGCGCCAATCGGAAGGGCCAGCCAGCGGCGGTCCAGGCGAGCGAGGTCCTGGCGGCTCTGGATGGGGAGCTGGAGCTGGTGCTGGACGGGGGCAGGTGCCGATACGGTCGGGCCAGCACGGTTGTAGAGGTAAAAAGCGGCCAGTACAGAATCATTCGGCAAGGGGTGCTGGACGAGCGAATAATAGGGGATATGGCGCGGCTGCGAATAATGTTCGTGTGCACGGGGAACGCCTGCCGCAGTCCCATGGCCGTAGGGCTATTTAGATTGAAAGTGGCCCAGAAGCTGGGGTGTGAGCCGGAAGAATTGGCCCAGCGAGGTTTGGAGGTGTTTTCCAGCGGGACGATGGGCTTAGCGGGTGCTCCAGCCAGTGCCAACGCCATAGAAGCGGCCGGTGAGCTGGGGGCCCAGATCAGCCAACATCTAAGCGAAGGGCTAAATGAGGAGAATATCGGGCGTGCCGACCATATCCTAGTGATGACGCGAGGACATCTGCAAGAGGTGGTTCGGCTGGTGCCGGAGGCAAAAAACAAGACAAAATGTCTTGACCCCAGGGGAGATATCAGCGATCCTATGGGGCTGGATTTACAGGGGTATCGGCAGTGTGCGGGCCGACTGGCAAAGTCCATCGATTATCTGGTGAAAGAGTTGAGAATATGAAATTGAGCATAGCGGCAGACCACAGGGGGTTTCAGGCCAAGGAACGAATGAAAGCGTTCCTGTCAGAGCTGGGGCACGAGGCAAAGGACTTCGGGACCAATTCGCCCAAACCTTACGACTATCCGGATAGCGGCTACCCGGCGGCCAAAGCGGTGGTTGAAGGACAAGCCGAGCGGGGTATTCTCTTCTGCGGGACGGGCATAGGGATGTCGCTGACGGCCAATAAAGTACGAGGTATTCGGGCGGCACTGTGCCACGACGAAGTAACGGTGGATATGGCCCGACGTCACAATGACGCGAATATACTCTGCCTGCCGGCGGACCTGCTGGGGGAAAAGCAAATGATGCAAATCATCCGCATTTTTCTGGAAGCCCCGTTCGACGGGGGACGGCACCTAAGACGCATCAATAAACTGACCAAGATCGAGCAAGAACAAAACTCAGAGCCTTCGGACACTTCGCGTCCTTCCTAATCAATCCTGCTGCCATAGCAATGCGTTCCAAGTTTAGCAGAGGGGTGAATAGCTCGGCTTAGCTGGCGGGGAGGCGCTGTAAGTCGGCATCGCCGCCCAGAACGATGAGGGTATCCTCGGCATTGACAACCTCATCGGGCAAGGGGACCACACAGAAATCACGGCGTTCAGTGGCGGGGGATTCGCGGCGGATAGCGGCGACATTGATGTGGTATTTGTTGCGGAGGTCCAACTGTCGCAAGGTTTTGCCGACAAAAGAAGCGGGGGCCTGTAATTGAATCAAACTGTAGCCGGGGGCCAACTGCAGGGGGTCGAGCAGGTGGGGATGGACCAGGCGACGAGCCAAGTGAATGGCGGACTCGTCCTCGGGGTAGATGACCTCATGGGCACCGACGCTGCGGAGGATGTGGCCTCGCACGCTGGAGGTGGCCCGGGCGATGATGCGCTTCAGGCCGAGGGACTTGAGTACGGCGGTGGTCATAGCGGCGGCCTCGAACTGGGTGCCCATGGCGACCACGGCGACGTCGAGCTTGTTAATGCCCTGAGCGACCAGGGCCCGGGAGTCGGTAGAGTCCATCCTGAGGGCCAGGGTAACGTCGTCGCGGATCTGCTCGATAATGTCAGGGTCGCGGTCGATGGCTATGATCTCGGCGCCGGAAGAAGTCAACTGTCCGGCCAGTCGGCGGCCAAAACGTCCCAATCCGATGATGGCGTAGCGGTCCATAATAAGGCTCCGAACAGATAGATTCCCGCTTTAGCGGGAATGACAGAAAGATAGGAAATGACACTATCCAATGACCAAGGGCTCAGAAGGATAATCGTACCTTGCGGGCCGACGGCGAGCACTGACGGCGACGAGGAAGGTCAAGGGCCCGAGCCGACCAAGAAACATGCCCACCATGAGAATATACTTCCCGGCGGTAGTCAAGCGTGCAGTCAGGCCGGTGCTCAGGCCGACGGTGCCGCAGGCACTGGCGGACTCGAAAAGCAGCTCGGCCAAGGACTCTCCGGGCTGAGCGAGCGAGAGGGCCAGGGTGACGACTACGAGCAGGGCCAGAAAGAGAATAAGCAAGGCGCCGGCGCGGCGGAGAGTCTCCAGGGCCAAGGTGCGTCCGAAGGCCTCGACATTATCGCGGCGGCGAAGAGTGGCCCAGGCACTAAGGACCAGCACGGCTAAGGTTATGGTCTTGAAGCCACCGGCAGTAGAGGCGGGCGAACCACCGACAACCATCAAGGCGGTCAAGAGGAATTGACCACCAGGGGGCAAATCTTTGATGACGATAGTATTGAATCCGGCTGTTCTGGCGGTGACGCTCTGAAAAAACGCAGCGGGCAAAGTACAACGGCCCAAGAGGAGCAAGGCCAAGGTTCCCAGGACAATCAGGGCCAAGGAGGTGGTCACGGCCAGCTTGGTCTGGAGGGTAAAACGCGGACGAGCCGGGGCCAACTCGGCGCCGAGGACGAATTTTCTGTGGCGGCGAAAACGGTTGAGCAGGCCGGAGAAGAACATTCGGGCGATGTTGTAAAGTACGGGAAAGCCGAGTCCGCCAATGATAATCAAGGGACAAAAGACGGCGTAAACCCGCCAGGAGCCGGCGAAGCTGCGAAGGCTGTTGGTGAAAAGGCCAAAGCCGGCGTTGCAGAAAGCGGAGATGGCATGAAAAATGCTGTAGTAGACTCGCTGGGAACCGGAGAAATCGTCGGGCCAAAGTGAGAGCAAACAAACAGCACCCAAGGCCTCGAGGAGCAAGGTGGTAATGAGAATGAACTTCAACATGCGGGCGATTTTGCCCAAGATTCCCTCGGAGAGTAAGCCCTGATAAAAGGTTCCCTCGCGGAGGCCCATGGTGCGACCGATCATGAGGGCGAAGGTGGTGCCGAACATCATGATGCCCAGGGCGCCGAGCTGAATCATGGCGAGAATGACGATCTGGCCGAAGGTGGAGAAACCCTGGCCGGTGTCGCGGACAACCAGACCGGTAACGCAGGTGGCACTGACGGCAGTAAACAGGGAATCAGCAATAGTTATGCGGGTGTTTTGGGGCTGAGGGTCCCCGGGTGTGGGGCGGGGCAGAGCACGGGGGAGCAGCAAGAGGCCAGCCCCGCAGATAATGACCACCAAGAAACTGATAATCAATAATCTGGCGGGGGGCAGGCCGGATTCGGACAGGCGAATGTTGAGTCGCAACAGGTTCAGACCCAGCAGGACCAAGATGTAGGCTTGGACGATGGTTATGTAAACCATGCCGGCGGAGGCGAAGTGATAACCCAATCGGCGAGCTAAGAAAATAGCGGCGACTACCAGAGCAATGAGGGCCAAATGGGGCCAAATGTGCTTTACGTAGGCCCAGCGGTTCGAGGAGATCAGAAGGCGGATCAACTTATCGAGGAGAAAGTAGGCTAATATGGCAATCTGGAGAGTGTGCAGCCACTTGACAGGGACGGGGGGATAGTAAAAGCCATACTCGCAGAGAAGGCTAAACAGGGCAGCCAGGGCGGCGATGGTCATGGCCACGCTCAAAAGGCGGCGCAAGCGACGATAAGCTAACTCGCGTGGCACAAGCAAAGGATGGGGCATAACAATAATTCTACGCAGTTCCAGTAGGCGGTGTCAAGGGCAGAAGAGATTGCGAATTTCGAATTGCGAATTTGACGGAAAGAAGAAGGGATTGCGAATACCCGCCTCGGCCGACGGGAGTTTCGAATTGCGAATTCATCGGATCAAGCTAAAGCTCGGTAAAGTACCTGCTGCATGGTAGTGAGGGGGGCGGGTTGGCCGGTCCAGAGCTCAAATTGCTTGGCGGCCTGGCGGATGAACATGTCAGCTCCGCTGATGGTTGTGGCAGCGGCCTGGGCGGCTTGAGTGAGCAAAAGAGTCTGCTGAGGATTGTAGACGGTATCAAAGACGGTCATGTCGGGCTTCAGGGCATCGCGGGGAAATGGCGAAGCCTGAGTGTTCGGAGACATGCCGATGCTGGTAGCGTTGATGATGATTCGGGCAGTAGTTTTGGCCAGTTGGGCCAAGGGGACGGTGGTAGCGGTAAATTCTTCGGCCAGTCGCTGGGCTCTGGAGGCAGTACGATTGTAAATGAGGACCTGGGCGCCGGCCTGGGTGAGGCCTGCAACTATGGCCCGGGCGGCACCACCGGCACCAAGGACGGCAACCTTGCGTCCAGACAAGTCGGGGCGAGTGATGCCCATGCCAAGGGTAAGGGCATCAAGGGCGCCGTCGAGGTCGGTGTTGTAGCCGGATAATGGCGTCTCAAGTGAACTTACGATGGTATTGACAGATCCGATTCTTTCGGCAAGAGAGTCCACGTGAGCTGAATTGTCACGAAGGTAACGCAGGGCGTTTTCCTTGTGGGGAATGGTGACACTCAAGCCGCGCAGATCGAGCCAGGGACGGCTAAGAAAGCCATCCATAAAGCGGGCGAAGTTTTCGTAGCCCGGCTCGACGAGGAAGGGCAGGTATAGGCCGGGGAAATCGGTCTGCTCAAAGGCGGCGTTGTGAATGGCCGGGCTTAGCGAATGAACAATGGGTGAGCCGACGACACCAAAAAGGGAGGTTTGCGGAGTAATGCGTTCCCAGCGATATAGGCTGCGCATTTCGTCCAAGGGGATTTGGCCAGGGGCACTGGCCTGGTCGAGGGAGAGGCAGGAGAAGGAAAGGAAGGTGCCGAGCTTGGCGGCCAGGACGCGGGAGATTTGGCCGGCCTGGCCCATGGCGATGATGATGGTTGGCCTGGAAGACTGCTGGGCGAAGTCCAATAAGGGCAAATTGTCGTGAATCGATTGAGCCATGCAGACGACCTTGAGGATGGCGGCTGGTGCAGAGGACATCTGAGCGATAGACTCGTTGAGATTGGAAGGTACACAGTGAAAATCGTGGAGACTGAGGATAAGAGCGGGCTTGTCTGCGTCGAGGGAATCGCAAGTGATGGAGCTGATGAGTTCGCGGGCGCGTGAGGATGCAGCAAAGTGGGGCCATTCAAAGTCAATAAAGGCTGGACGGGCTTTGGCGATGTCGGCAAGGAGGTCCAGGCGCTGGTCCTCGGAGCCGGTGAATTTTCCGCCCTGGTCTCTGGGCCTGAGGGTGACGATTACGGGCAGGGAAGCTTCAGCCAGGAGAGTTGGCCAATCGGCATCGGCCATGTGGTCCAAGCGGAACTCAAGGATGTCGGCTCGGGCAGTGTGCGCAGACTTAATCTGCCGACGAGCTGAGGCGGTATCGCTCGCAGTGATGGGGACGGCCAATAATGTTCGCTTAGTCGGAGCCACAGATTACCCAGATTGTAAGAAAAACAAAGAAATACAACTAGCCACAGATTTCACAGATGAACACAGATTATAAGAAAGAAACCCCCGGTAAAACCGGGGGCTAAATATACTGGATTCCGCATCAAGTGCAGAATGACAGAAGAGACCTACCTCTTTTGTCGCAGGTAATAACATGGTCATAACCTGGCTGGTGGCGTAGTCCCGTTTCCATTGGCGGTGATGATGCGATTGATGGCCTGTAAGTATGCCAGGGCAGAGGCCTCGATGATGTCGGTGCTGAAGGCCCGGCCACGATACGAGGCGTCGTTGTAGCGCAGTTTTACGTAGACCTCGCCCTGTGCTTCCTTGCCACCGGTAATGGCCCGGATGGAATACTCGGCTAGCTTGGCAGTGATGCCAGTAATTCGACCGATGGCAGAATAAACGGCGTCGATGGGTCCATCACCGGTGCCGGCGTCCTGGAAGAGCTCGCCGGCAGGGTTGCGCAGACAGATGGTGGCGGTAGGAATCATCTTTGAGCCGGACGAAATCTGCAGCGACTCGAGCTTCCAGCCGGTGGCGACTGATTCGAGCAGGTCCTCAACCACGGCTTCAATGTCTTCGCGGAAGATCTCCTTTTTCTTGTCGGCCAGGCTCTTAAGGCTGGCCACAGCGGTGGTGAGCTGCTCCTCGGAGAGGGTATATCCGAGCTCGGCAACGCGCTGCTGAAAGGCGTGTCGGCCGGAATGCTTGCCGAGGACCAGGGCAGTTTTGGGCACGCCGACGTCTTCTGGTCGCATGATCTCGTAGGTGCTGGCCTCGGCGAGTACGCCGTGCTGATGAATTCCGGCCTCGTGGGCAAAGGCGTTGGCGCCGACGATGGCCTTG
Source organism: Actinomycetes bacterium (assembly GCA_030614915.1). Lineage (GTDB taxonomy): Bacteria > Planctomycetota > Phycisphaerae > JAACET01 > JAACET01 > JAACET01. The sequence goes on from JAUXAG010000004.1 coordinate 57,112, forward strand.
TTGCGCTGGACCTGCATTCCGGTGAGCGAAGAAACCATGCGCGAGGTTCTGTAAATCTGGCGAGTGTCAATGTTGGTGCGGATATCGTAGTGGTCGCGGCGGACCTTCAAGGCCATGACCAGCTCCTCGAGCGAACAATTTCCGGCCCTCTCGCCGAGGCCATTGATGGTGCATTCGACTTGGCCGGCTCCGGCGCGGACGGCGGCCAGAGAGTTGGCAACGGCCAAGCCAAGGTCGTTGTGGCAGTGGACGGAAATGACGGTCTGGGAGATATTGGGCACGTTGGCAACCAAATCGGCGATTATTTCATAAAAATGCTCGGGCGTGGCGTAGCCGACGGTGTCGGGGATGTTGACGGTGGTGGCACCGGCCTCGATGACGGCCTGGACGACCTCGCGGAGAAAGTCCGGCTGGGTGCGGGAGGCGTCTTCGGGGGAAAACTCGACGTCGTCAACCATGCTTTTGGCCAGGCGGACGGCGTCAACGGAGAGCTTTAGAATCTCCTGATGGGCCCGCTTGAGCTTGTACTTGAGGTGTATCTCGCTGGTGGCGCAGAAGACGTGGATGCGAGGATGGGCGGCATCGGCAACGGCTTGGCCGGCGGTGGTAATGTCTTTCTCCAAGGAACGGGCCAGGCCGGCTACGGTGGCTTTTTTGATGACGGCGGCAACCTCCTTGACGGCCTGGAAATCGCCGGCAGAACTCACGGGGAAACCGGCTTCGATGATGTCAACGCCCAGAGCTTCGAGCTGATGGGCAATCTCGACCTTCTGAGAGATGGTCAGCGAAGCGCCGGGCGATTGCTCGCCGTCGCGGAGAGTAGTGTCGAATATCTGGATTACGCGCGGTTCCATAGTAGGGTCCTCCGGAAAGGGCCGCATTGCGGCGTATTTGTAACACCTTACCATAAAGGTTGTTACAGCTATCGAGTCCGATAATATAATCTGTTTTGGACCCGATACGAAAAAAGCCCCACGCAGCAAGCGTAGGGCCTGAAATTTCGCAGCGAGGTCAGTCGCCGAAGCCCTACGCCTGGTGGGCGCATAGCAAGCCAAGCAACAGCTCCAGGCTGTTGAGTCGAGCGAAACAATATGGCTTGGGGCAGGACATCAGATCAGACTCCGCTAGACTATAGACTACATCGGCTATTATAGGGCCTGGGGTTGAGGGGAGTCAAGGGGAAAATGGGCCGGAAAAAGAAACCCCCAGGATAAACCTGGGGGCTAAACAAAGAAACCCCCGGTAAAACCGGGGGCTAAATATAAGACAAGTCTGCGGCAGTTCGAGCCATTTGGGTACTTCAAAATTCAATGGTGGCTAGGGATGCGGTCTGGTATCGGCGGAGCTTGATGGGGTGGATGGCTAGGCCCAGGCCGGGGCCGGTGGGCCTTCTGATGCGTCCGCCGTAGCCAAAACGGCAGGGGCGGGTGGAGATGTCATCGGAGAGCAAAAAGGTTCCATAAGAACCCTCGGCGAATTTGACCTTGGGGACCATGCTCAAAAACCAACGACCGGCGACGGAAAGAATGGCGGTCTCGCCGACCATACAGCCCAACTGATAGGCGATGCCGGCCTTGCGGGCCAGATGAGCCAGGCGGAGGGCAGGAACGAGTCCGCCGTTCTTGCTGATGCGGATATTGAAGTAATCGACGCTACGCTGATCAATGAGGGCCTGGGCTTGAGAGGGCAGGACGAGCGACTCGTCCACCATGATGGGCATGGCCAATTGAGCGTGCAATAGGGCGAAGTCGGCCTGGGCCTGGGGCGAGAGTGGCTGCTCGACGCAACACACGCCGTATCTGGCCAGGGTGGGGATTGTCTGGAGGGCGGTGTCCAGATCCCAGGCACCGTTGATGTCGGCGCGGAGGGTATAACGGCCGCTGCGCAGGCCTCGGGCAAGTTGGCGATGGGTGGTCTTGAGGATGTCGCGGTCATTATCCTGGCCAAGTTTGATTTTGAAGTCGCGCAGGCCGAATAGACGCATCTTCCAAAGTTTGCGAGTGATTTGGCGGGGGTGATCGGCGGAAAGAATGCCCGAGAAGCGCAGCGACTCGAGGGAGCCGCCGGTGGTAAATCCGGGCAGGCCCAGCCAGCCGGCAATCTCCTGGAGGCCGCGGCGGAAATGCCGGCCGAAGGAGTCGAGCAGAGCTAACTCCACGGCACAGCGAGCGGCAACGATAGGACGAGAGTGCGGATCGGTAAGGGGCAAGTCATCCAGGGAATTCAAGAGGTCGGCAAAACTGGACGGGGCCAAGTTGGCCAGGCGGGGAACGAAGACAGTTTCGATGGCCTTGGCGGCAGAGTCGAGGGTCTCGCCGGAAACATAGGTTCGAGCTATGGCCTCGCCGTAGCCGGTGGTGCCGTCGGAAAGGACGGCGATGACAATGAGATTCTCAGAGACGTCCCGCTGGGCTGCGGCATGGCGAAAGGGAGAGCGAAAGGGTATACTAAGAGTAAGGACTTCCAAAGATACCAAGCGTGCAGGCATAGACTACTGGTACTGAAAAAACATCCGGGCGTCAAGGGCGGACAAACAGGGGAATTGATGGAGCAGATATTTTGGGCAGAAAATGGTACGCAGACGGGTTGCACTTTAGGTGTCAGCAGTGCGGGCAATGCTGCACGGGTGATCCGGGGTACGTGTGGGTGAGCCGATATGAGCTGGGGCTGATAGCGAAGTTTCTGAAGATAAGCGAGATTGACTTGCGGGCCAGCCACGTCCGGCGAGTGGGACTGCGGCTGAGCCTGAACGAACGGTCTAGCGGGGACTGCACCTTCCTGGAGGATGGAAAAGGCGGGCGAGTTTGTAAGATATATCCGGTGCGGCCACTGCAGTGCCAGACTTGGCCGTTCTGGAATTTGAATCTGGGAAGCCAAAACAACTGGAACCAGGCAGGAGTGAAGTGCCGTGGGATAAACAAAGGTGAATTGTACAGCTTTGACCAGATCGAGGCAGAACGTACGCGTAAGAAGTGGTGGTAAGGCAGGAAATGGACACGCTGCTGAAAGATATAACAAAAGCGGCATCGGATGGCAAGCTGTGTGGTGTGGTGGCGGAAATGTACAGGGAGCTTGATGAGCAAGTGCGGGGGTTGGAGGTTATTTGCCGGCGGTGTGGGAAGTGTTGCCGTTTCGGAGAATTCGGCCAAGAACTGCTGGCGAGCACGGCAGAAGTGGGGTATCTTTGGGCGTGGCTGAGAAAGCAGGCATCGAAGCTGAAGAAGGTTCCGGCAGGAAAGAGCGAGTGGAGCCATAAGGTTTGCCCGTTCTTGGAGGATGAGAGCTGTACGGCTAGAGAGGCGCGGGCGCTGGGCTGCAGGGCTTTCTTTTGCCAAGCTGAGGGGTCAGACAAAGAGCGGATGGAAAATATGTACGAGGCCTTTCACAAGCGGATTGTAGAACTGCACAAGCAAAGAGATGTGAGCTATCACTATCTTGGCTGGGGGGAGGCGATGTCGGCGGTAAGGTCTTTTGTGGACGGCAGTTAGAAAGATGCAGTTTGGGTTGGTATTTGGCCGATAGGTCCTTTGGAGCACTGCGATCATGTGGCTGTGTCTGGCAAATATTTTGCAGCGAAAACTGCGGGCAGGGCTAAGCGTCCTGGCGGTGGGCATAGGTATCGCCATGCTGATCGTGCTGGTGAGCCTTTCGCGGGGGAGCATTGCCGAGGTGGTCCAGCGGTGGTCGAGCATAGAGGCCCAACTGTGGGTTTTCCCGCGGAGCGTGGACGTGATAACGGCAAAAGGAGACTACATCGACGACCGGGTGATGGAACGCATACAAGCGGTGAAGGTCAATGATGAGCCGATCGTGTCGGGAGTGTTTGGGGTATTCAAAGCAAGCCTGCAAATGGCAGGGCAGGAACAGAGCGTGTGGGGTATCGACCCTGACGACCTGGAGGCGGTGACGGGTAAGCACAAGATTGTAACGGGGCGAGCGTTCGATGCGGACAGATATTTCAAGAAACTGGTGGCGGAAAAACGGGGCGGCCGGCGCGACTACGATCCGGAGAGTATAAGCGAGGGCGAGCTGGCCCGGGGGCTGGAATTGATTATCGATCAACGTCTGGCCGAGGCGGCCGGTGCTAAGATCGGCGATAGGGTAGGCATGCTGGGCAAAGAATTTCGTATCGTGGGGATTGTTCAGACGGGTGTGCCGGCGCGAGTGCTGGCACCGCTGGAGGTAATTCGCTGCATCAAAGGAGTGACTCGGGCGAGGTCGACTTTCTACTTTGTCAAGATTAGAAAAGGCATCGAAGCGGTGGCTGCACAAGAGGCACTGGCTCAGGCGCTGCCGTCACTTCGGGTCGAGCGGACGGGGGCGTTCGCAGCCATACTGGGCGAGAGCGTGGCGATCGCAATCATAATCCCCGACGTAGTCTGCGGGATATCGGTAGTGGTGTCGTTCTTGTTTATTCTGCTGACGGTGTACACAATGGTGCTGGAACGGACCAAGGAGATTGCGATCTTGCGGTCGCTGGGGGCCTCGAGCGGTTTTATCTGCCGGCAGGTGGTTTTTGAATCGCTGCTGATATCGATCGGCGGAATCGTGGCCGGTACGGGATTGGCATATGCGGGCAAGGCGGCAATCGAAGGCATTTGGCCACTGCTGACCGTGGACATCAGAGCCGAGTGGCTAGGATTGGCGATGGTGGTGGGCCTGGCGGGGGGATTGCTAAGCTCGCAGATACCGGCGTGGCTGGCGGTGCGGACAGATCCGTTGACGGCTTTGAACGTGGAGTAGTGCAGTTGTAACTCGTGCTTCGGCAATGGGTTGAGGATGGCTAAATCTGTTTTTCAAACTAGTGGACTGCTCAAAAGCTTCCAAATGGGCTCTCTGGAAGTGCCGGTGCTGCGGGGGATAGATTTACAGATCAGGGAAGGGGAGTTCGTGGCGATTATGGGGCCCAGCGGTTGCGGCAAGAGTACGTTGCTGCACGTGCTGGGACTGATGAGCTCGGCCAGCGGAGGAGAATTCAAGGCGTGGGGAGAGGACGTGGGGCGGATGAGCCAAGGACAGCGGACGCAATTGCGGCGAGAAAAGATAGCCTTTGTTTTTCAACGATTCAATTTGCTCGGCGTGCTGTCGGCCTGGAACAATGTGGCCATGGCCTTGAAGATTCGGGGTGAACATCGAGACCATCAAGTGAGCGAGGCCCTGGAAGAAGTGGGGCTGGCAGAAAAGGTGCGGTTCAAGCCGGGACAACTGAGCGTGGGTCAGCAGCAGCGGGTGGCTATCGCCCGAGCGTTGGTGTGCAAGCCTGCGGTTCTGCTGGCCGATGAGCCGACGGGGAGCCTGGACTCGGAGAACTCGCGGATAGTGCTGCGACTGATGCGGCGGCTGCACGACAGCCGGGCTGAACAGACCACGATATTGATTACCCATAATCCGCTGATAGTCGATTGTGCCGACCGGGTGCTGGAGATGATCGATGGGCGAATAAGAAAGGCTTGAGGCCTGCTCGTGCTTCGCAGCGAAGCGCCGCTTTCATCCTTCGCAGTAGCTGCTACGGAGAACGGATCGCAGAGTAGTAAGGCTTGAGGCGAATAATACAGAAATTAGCCACAGATGAACACAGATTACACAGATGAAGAAATAGAAATTGGCCAGGGGCGTAAAGAGATTGCGGATTATAAATTTAATGCTGCGGTTCCATCGCAAAGACTATTGAACCGGTTTTGGAAAGTGCTGATCGGCAAGCCTGAAGCGGATGATGAACGGATTAATCTTCGAGGATGGTTTGGGTTTTTTCTGGGTTATATGATCCTGCTGGCAGCAGCGGTGCTGGTGGGTTTGCAGTTGGTGAGGGACGGGGTGAGTATGGAGTGGGGGACGGCCCTGTGGGTGGTGGGGGGAATGATGTTCTATCTGTCGCTGTGCTGCAGTTTCTGTCCGCTGCCGACGACGTGGCTGATTTTGGCGGTGGGCTCAGGGACGGCGTTGGGAGAGTTGATCGGGCCGGAATGGGCCGGGGCCCTGGACGGTGCGCTAGGAGGATTTGGGAAAGTTGCGGTGGTGGCTTTGCTGGGGGGATTGGCCACGACTATGGCTAACCTGAATGAATACCACATATTCACTTTTCTGCTGCGGTACAAAAATATCGGGAAGGTGCGGCAGAGCCGGCTGCACGAATGGGCGGGAAAGTGGTTTAACAAAGGGGCGTTCGTCCTGCTGGCGACGTTTTGCTTTGTGCCGATTCCGGTGGACGTGGTTCGCTGGCTGGCGATCAGTCATCGGTATCCTCGGAGAAGGTTTTTTGCGGCGAACATGCTGGGACGGGGCAGTAGATACGCGTTGATGGCCCTGTTCAGTAATACGATGGGATTGGGGCTGTGGAGCATTCTGCTGATTCAGGCCGTGCTGGTGGTGATTGCAATCACGCGGGTGCTGACAAAAGTGCGGGCGAAAAGGAAGGCGAACAAGTGAGAGTAGAGATGCGTAGTTAAGAGTAATGGGCCTTGCCCCTTAGCTAACAGGAGCATACATTATGACAATAAAAAACCTTATTATCATACTGGTAATCCCTGTCATTGTGCTTGCGGTCGTTCTGGCCTTTCTCGTTCCGGCTGTTCAAAGGGCAAGATTAGAGGCGAATCGGTCTATTTCGTGGACGAGAATCAAAGGCATCGACAGCGCTTGTTATCTGTACAGTCAGAAGAACAACGGCCAGTGGCCGGATAGTCTTGAGGTACTGGTGGAGCAAGATTATCTGCCAGCGATAGCACTGGTGAATCCGAACCGGCCGGAGCTGAAGGTGGGCTATGTCTACATCAAGCCGACAAGGCCAGTGGACGAGCTGCCTAATATAATGCTGTTTTACGAAGCCTATGAGGAGTGGGGCGACGGTGTTCAAACCAGCGCGGGGTTCATAACAGACGAAGCAGAATTCAAGAAGCTACTGGCAGAAGCGGAGAAATATGCAGCCACTGAAAGTGATGACGATTTTTGATTCGGTGTTGCTGCAATGGAGGAATTGATGGTAAATAAAGAGATTATCAAGTTGGTAATGTGTGGGATGCTGGCTGTTGTGGGCCTGGGGATGCCGGCGGGCGGGGCGGAGGCGACGGAGGAGAGGTGCGAAAAGAACATCCGAGAAGGAGTGGATCCAAAGATATTGGAAGTGCTTGATAAACTCGAAAAGCTGGGTCAGACGATCAAGGACCTGCAGGCGGATCTGGCACTGGAAAAACTGGAAACACTGGTAGACGACCGGATTACAAAAGAGGGGAAACTATACTATCAACAAGAGAAAAAGCAGATACGCTTTCGAATAAGCTTTGAAAAGAAACGATACGACGGACCCTGGTATGCGGATCGAGAGGACTTTGTATTTGCCGACGGTTGGCTGACACATCGGCAGGAACAGGGCAAACGCGAAGATCGTCAACAGATCACGCGTCCGGGGCAGCAGAGCAAAGACCTGATGCAGATTGGTAAGAGTCCTTTGCCGATACTGATAGGACAAAAGACAGAAGAGGTGCTGAAAAAGTTCGAGGTGTCGCTGATCGAGGCGAACGAAAAGACGGATCCGGCCAAGATAAAAACGGTGCATTTGAAATTGGTGCCGCGGAAGGGTACGGAGCTGGCGATGTCGCATACACGGCTGGAGTTCTGGCTGAGAGAGGGGGACTATTTGCCGGTGCGCTCGCAGTGGGAGAACGACTCGGGAGATATCTTCACGGCAGATATGAGCAAACTGCGGGTTAATAAGAAAATGAACAAGAAAGTTTTCAAGCTGCCCAAGCTGCCGAGCGGGTATGAGACGAAGGACCATCCGTTACCGGAAGAACCGGAAGATGGCGGCAAAGAATAGAACGTCTGGCGATAAGGCATATGGCGCTGGTGGTGTGATTAGTGGGCGGGTAGTCGGGCGGTTTCAGCCGAAGACTCGCAGGAAGCCTTCAGGGTTCCAGGCAATGGTTCGGCAGGCAGGGTGACGGTGCGGGGGAGCTTGGGCTTGGCAAGCTGCTTGGCTGCGGCGCGGGCAGTATAGAGGCTGCGCAGAGTGGCAATTCCGACGTAGAAGTAACCGGCCATGAACAGCAGCAAGAAGGGGATGGAAATGGTAATCTGGCGGTAACGGACCAGACTGCCAACGATACAGGCTACCAAATAGAGCCCGAAAAGAAGCTCGATAAAAGGCAGGAGTTTGAACTTGCGTCCAGGGCGGGCAGTCCTTGTTTTCCAAATGGTATCGTGGGGGCTGGACAGGCCGAACTTGGGAGTGCTGATAAACTCGTTCTTTTTGCCGAGCAGACCCTCGAGGACGGCCTTGACGTTGCTCAAACCTATGCCAATGCCCACAGACATGAGAACGGGCAGGAACTTGACCTTGTGCGTCCAGGAACCGTAAATCTCTCTCTGGCTGTAAAGGTAGAAAATGACAACGGAGGTAGTGCCCAGATTAAAGACGGCCAAGTCAAAGAGGATTTGAGTGGGTGCCCCGTTGGCAAAGGGATTGAGCTTGATAAGGAAAATGGGGAACAAGAACAAGCTCAGCAGGGCCATGCATGGATACAGGACCCAGTTGGTGAGCTGGAAAAAGGCTTCGAGCTTGACCTTGAAGGGCAGAGGCGCACGCAGAACGGCGGGGAGCATCTTCTTGGCGGTCTGGACGGCACCTTTGGTCCAGCGGAATTGCTGGATTTTGAACGAGTTCATATCCGGCGGGAGCTCGGCGGGAGAGATTACCTCTGGCAAGTAGACAAACTTCCAGCCGCGGAGCTGGGCGCGATATGAGAGGTCGAGGTCCTCAGTGAGGGTGTCCCAGTGCCAGCCGCCGGCGTCATGGATGCAGTTTTTTCTCCAGATACCGGCGGTGCCGTTGAAGCTCATAAAGCGTCCGGAACGATTACGGGCGATGTGCTCGATAATGAAGTGGCCGTCGAGCATCATAGCCTGGACCTTGGTCAGCAGGGAGGTGTCGCGGTTAATGTGTCCCCAGCGGGTCTGGACGAGGCCGACCTTGGGGTCGGTAAAGTATTGAATAGTGCGGCGCAGGAAATCGGGCTCGGGCAGAAAGTCGGCGTCGAAAATGGCGATGAACTCACCGCTGGCGTGGGGCAAAGCGTAGGCCAAGTTGCCGGCTTTGAATCCCTGACGGTCGGGGCGATGCAAATAGGAGATGTTGTGGCCAGCCCGGACCATGCGACGTACACAGGCGAGAATAAGCTCAGAGGTGTCGTCAGTGGAGTCGTCGAGGATCTGAATCTGCAACTTATCGCGAGGATATTCGATGGCGCAGGCAGCTTCGATGACTCGCTGGACGACATACCTCTCGTTGAACATGGGAAGCTGAACAGTGACGGGGGGGAGCTTGTGGAAATGACTGGCAGGTTTGGGATGCTTATGGTGGTGCCGATAATAGACAAAGACCAGAAGGTAACGGTGGAATCCGTAAAGTAGTACCGCGGCCAGCAAGAGCATATAAATGCTCATAAGAAGCTGTTGGAAGAAGTGGGGGGTAGCGAATAAGGCCGAGAGCCAAATGAAGATAACGGCCAATGGTGGTGTGGTCAGTGCCATAATCGCAGCCAGAATTGTTTAGCAAACTACTCCTGCGTTTGGTCAGCCTGTTTCTGTTTGGTCGAAGAATCCGACTCGGGGCTCGGGGCGGTGGGGGTTTGGGAGTGATGCCGGTCGGCAGATTGATCATCGGCATGGGCAGGGGTCGCTACCGGAGGTACATCCGAAGGTCTTGCGGAGGTCGGCTTAGTGTGTGTGGACTTGGTGATCCGCCGAGCCCGGACTCCGGTAGAGGCTATAGCTTGATCGACGAACTGCAAGATGGCTTTGGCAGAGCCATCGCCGAGCCGGCGCCGGGCCAAACGGACAATTCGGGTGTAACCGCCGGGGCGGTCGGCGAAGCGTGGGCCCAATACCTTAAAGAGCTTGGTGATAATGGTCTTGTGCTCGGCGTCTTCATCGGCAATTCGGCGTTCGTTTAGCAAGGTAATGGCCCGGCGGCGAGCAGTGAGGGTATCACGCTTGGCCAAAGTAATAAGCTTTTCTGCAAAGGCCTTGACCTCCTTGGCCTTGGGCAAGGTGGTAACAATACTCTCGTGCTCGATGAGATTGGAAACCAAAGAACGCCGTAAAGCACGACGGTGGGCGCTGGTCCTGTTCAACTTACGATGAGCAACACGATGTCGCATCAGGGGAACCTCTTTTTTTACTACCAAGACCATTCCGCAAGCAGCGGTGTGGGAGGAGTCTTTTGCTTCTATTGCTCCGACTCGGTGCCGAGAGGAACAGTCTCGAGCTCCTCGGGGGTCATAGCCAAGGAAAGGCCCAGGTCGGCGAGCTTGCGTTTTACCTCGCGGAGGCTGGTTTTGCCGAAGCTGCGTACCTTGAGCAGATCAGTATCGTTAAGGACAATCAACTCTCCAACGGTGCGGATTTTGGCGGCTTGAAGGCAATTGGTGGCCCGGACGCCCATTTCCAACTCGCTGACCGGTTTGGCCAAAAGGGCCTGCCGCCTGGCGAGAATTTGCGCGGCCTTTTCCTCGACAGTTTCCTCAATGGGTGCGGCCAATTCGTGGCCTAACTCGAAATACTGGACAAAAGGATTCAAGTGCTTGCGGAGTATTTTTCCGCCCTCGACGAGGGCCAACTCGGGTGAGATCGTGCTGTCGGTCCAGATTTCCAGCTTGAGACGATCGTAGTTGGTCCGCTGTCCGACACGGGTGTTCTCGATGCTGTACCGGACGCGTTTGACGGGGGAGAAAAGCGAATCCACAGGGATAATGCCAATCTCCTGCTCGAGGTCGGTATTCTCTGAGGCAGGCAGGTAGCCGCGGCCGCAGCGGACCTCCATGGTCATGTTGAAAGCGACGCCGTCTTTGGCTATGGTGGCAATAAGGTGGTCAGGATTGAAAATCTCCAGAGCGGGGTCGGCCTCGACCATCGCGGCAGTCAAGGGTCCCTTCTTTTTGCCGGAAAGCTTCATGAGCTTGGGCTGGTCGGCGTGCGATTTGACCACGATGTTCTTGACATTGAGGATAATATCGGTAACGTCCTCGAGGACACCGGGGATGGTGGTGAACTCGTTGGGGACGCCATCGATTTTGACCCAAGTGACGGCACTGCCCTCAATACTGCTGAGGAGAATGCGTCGCAAACTATTGCCCACCGTGATGCCAAAGCCACGTTCAAAAGGCTCAACAACAAACAAGCCGTAAGTATCATTGGCTGTGTCCGTGTCGAGGCGGACCATGGTGGGAAGTTCCAATCCTCGCCATCTGATTTGCATACCAAAGCCTCCATATAATTACATGGAACACAACTCAACAATGAGATGTTCTTCCACAGGAATCTGGACGTCATCGCGTGTAGGCATGGCCAAGACGGTAATCTGCGGAGCAGCTTCGTCCAAGGACAGCCAGGCCGGCAGAGGACGCCCCTTGTTGATCTGCACTTGTTCAGTAACCTGCTTGGCAGATTTTTCAGCCGGCTTTACCGTGATCTTATCTGGGGGCTTGACCAGATAGCTGGGGATGTCGACCTTGCGGGCGTTGACGTAAATGTGGCCATGATTGACCAACTGACGGGCGGCCCGCCTGGAGACGGCAAAACCGCTCTTGAAGACGACATTGTCCAAACGGCGCTCCAAAAGACTCAACAAGGCTGCGCCGGTGTTGCGTTTCTGCCTGGCGGCCCGGGCGAAATATCCGCGGAACTGACGTTCGAGAACACCATAATAGCGTTTTAGCTTCTGCTTCTCACGCAAACGTACTCCGTAGGATGAGCCTCGACCGCGTCTCCAGCCGTGGACGCCGGGGGGACTATTGCGTCCCTGCCGCTCAATGGGACACTTAGCGGTGTCACAACGGGTTCCCTTGAGGAAGAGTTTTATACCCTCGCGGCGGCAGAGACGACATTGAGGACCAAGGTTTCTAGCCATATCTTAGGGAACTCCAGAATTATGAAATCGCCCAGGCGGCGGTCAGGACAATATAGTGTTTATTGGTTATTATCATTGGCTATTGGTTATTGGTCTTAGACACGGCGTTTTTTCTTGGGTCGGCAGCCGTTGTGTGGCAGAGGGGTGATGTCCTCGATGGTCTGTATGCGCAGGCCGGCAGCCTGCAAAGCACTGACGGCTGACTCCCTTCCGGAACCGGGGCCTTTGACCCGGACTTCGACCTCGGCGATACCGTACTTTTTTGCTTCGTTGGCGCATTTTTCGGCAGCCCGCTGTGCGGCGAAAGGCGTACTCTTGCGTGCTCCTTTGAAACCAACGGTGCCGGCAGAACTCCAGCAAATAGTGTCACCGTTGACGTCGGTGATGGTAATAATGGTATTGTTGAAGGTGGCCGCAATGTGAGCTATACCTCTGGAGACCGAACGGCGAGTACGGCGTCTGCCGGACCTGGGTTTTCCTTTAGCCATAAGCATTGGCCTTTCTGTGATCAATCCCCGCGACCGGCGGCAAGAAACCGCAGGCCAGGGGGGGAGTAAGTTTAATGACGCCCCTTAACGCTTTTCTTTCCGGCGACGGTTTTTTTGGGTCCCTTTCGAGTGCGGGCGTTGCTTTGAGTATTCTGGCCGCGAACCGGTAGGCCACGGCGGTGGCGAATGCCGCGATAGCAGCCGATGTCTCGCAAGCGAGCGATGTTCTGAGAAACCTGTCGGCGAAGCTGGCCCTCAACGACGTAAGAGCGATCCAAGACGCCAGCAATGCGTGAGATTTCGTCTTCGGAGAGGTCTTTGCCGCGGGCGTCGGTGTTAATCTGTGCTTCCTTGAGGATTTGCTTGGCCGAGAAAGGCCCGACCCCAAAGATATAGGTCAGGCCGATGATAATCCGCTTATCATTGGGGACATCAACACCGACAATACGAGGCATAAAGAGCTCCCGGCCTAAGGGCCTAGCTGGAGAAGGTTATTTTCCCTGCCGCTGCTTGTGCCGAGGGTCCGAACAAATGACCCGCAGAACGCCCTTGCGGCGGACGATTTTGCAATTCTCACAGATACGCTTGACTGAACTACGAACCTTCATGATAGCGTTTCCCCAATCAAAATGCCACGGCTGTTCCGGGCTATCAGGGTTTAACTTAACTACTTCCTCAAGACAATCCGTCCTCTGGTGAGGTCATACGGGGAAAGCTCGACGGTTACTTCGTCTCCGGGCAGGATGCGAATAAAATGCATCCTCATCTTTCCGGAGACGTGAGCCAAGACCATATGGCCGTTGGGCAACTGGACGTTGAACCTGGCGTTTGGCAGGGCCTGCTTGACAACCGCATCGACGCGAATGGGCTCCTGTTTGGCCATCAACAAACCTCACTTAGATCACGTAGGGGGGTCAAGACCTCCGGGCCATCCTCGGTGATGGCGACGGTGTGCTCAAAATGGGCACAGAGCTTGGAATCGGCGGTGCGGACGGTCCAGCCGTCATTGAGAGTCTTGACCTTTTTGCTTCCGGCATTGACCATGGGCTCGATGGCTATGACCAAACCGGGCTCCAAGACGAAATCTCCGCCATTGGGGTCCACGAAGTTTGGTACCCGGGGGTCTTCGTGCATATCGAGCCCGATACCGTGGCCGACAAAGTCCTGGACAATAGCGAAACCGGCCTGCTTGACGAAAGAATCCATGATTTCGGCCACCTCAAACCAGCGTCGATGGGGCTGACAGTTCTCAACAGCCAAGTTCAAGATGTCCCTGGTGGTCTGGACGAGGCGTTTGGCCTGGGGGCTGACGTTTCCGATCATAAGGGTAATGGCGGCATCGCCACAATAGCCATCCAAGCGGACGCCGAAATCAATGCTCAAGATGTCCCCGTCCAGGAGGGGCTGGTCATCGGGGATGCCGTGGACGAGGATATCATTGCGACTGGCACAAATAGCGGCTGGGAAGGCGGCCTTGCCACGGGGATTGGGCACGCCGGTAAACAATGGCTGAGCCCCGGCCCGGCGGGTCATCTCGACGGCCAAGGCGTCCAACTCGGCGGTGGTAACTCCCGGAGCGGCCTTGCAAGCCAAGCACTCGAGGACCTGGACCACGAGCCCACAGGCCTGTCGCATCAGGGCTAACTCCCGGGCAGATTTTAGAATAATAGACATAAGCAGCCTCTATGGCTCATCAGTAGAACTAAAAGTCTTGGTCAAAACTTGCTGGGCCTGGCAGTATACCCATTCGATGTCTTTGTTGCCATCGAGGCGAACGAATCGGCCAGCGGCAGCATAATACTCCAGCAAGGGCTCAGTCAAGCGGCGATACTCCTGCAGGCGAGTACGAATTACCTGGGGCTGGTCGTCGGGCCTGGCCTGCAGGTCGGCCCCATCACGGTCACACTTTCCGCTCTCGGCCGGCGGCATGGTCTGGAGGTGATAGGTGGCATCGCAAAGGGGACAAACGCGACGTCCGGCCAAACGTGAAATTATAACCTGCTCGCCGGCATCGAGATAAATGACCATGTCGATGGGGGCCTGGACCTCGGCGAGCCGGCCATTGAGGGCCTGGGCCTGGGGCAGGGTTCGCGGGAAGCCGTCGAGTATAAAGCCAGCGGCACAATCGGGCTGGGTCAGCCTGGAAATCATGACCTGGACAATGAGATCGTCGGGGACCAGTTGGCCGGAGTTCATGTATTTCTGCACGGCTGGGCCTAAGTCGGATCCCTGGCGGATTTGGGCGCGAAGAATGTCGCCACTGGCCAAGTGGGGCACAGACAAGCGGTCAGTCAAGCGGTCAGCCAAGGTGCCCTTGCCGGCACCGGGAGGTCCCAAAAGAATCAACCTCATCAGTAAGCTCCCCTTATTCTGCCGGCGGAGTCGCCGAGGAAACCTTCGTAGTTTCTCATGATCAGACTGGCTTCAATACGATTGACCAAATCCAGGGCTACGGAAATAACAATCAACAAAGCAGTACCGCCCAAAAAGGCGGAAATACTCCAGGAAATGTTCAGGACCTGAGCCATCACCGTGGGCAGAACGGCGATAACACACAAAAAGGCAGCCCCGACATAAGTGATTCGTTCCATGACCTGCTCAAGGTAATCGGCAGTGCGGCGTCCAGGTCGCAGGCCGGGGATGAAAGAGCCGTAGTCGCGGAGGTTTTTGGCCATTTCCTTGGGCTGAAACTGGACCGTGGTCCAGAAATAGGCAAAGAAATAAATCAAAGCGATATACATAAGATTGTAGAGATAACGATGGTTTGGTCCAAAATCGTCGGCCAAGAAGCTGAGAACGCTATTTCTCCAATACCCAGCGAGGCCCTCAAAGATCATGCCAGGAAACATCATCAAGCTCACGGCAAAGATAATGGGTATGACGCCGGCGTGATTGACCCGCAAAGGCAGATAGTGCCTTTGGCCACCATAGGTTCTGCGTCCGCGAGTAACCTTGGCCTGCTGAATGGGAATTCGTCGCTGGCCTTGAGTGATAAGGATAGCCCCGGCGACGACAAAGACAAAAGACAAAACAATAAAGACAAGCTTGGCGACGCCAATTTTGCCGGGCTCGGCGGTCATACTGGGGTCCCAGTTTCTGAATATTTCGCCGACAGCAGCGGGTAATCTGGTGACGATGCCGGCCATGATAATCAGGCTGATGCCGTTGCCGATGCCGTAGGCGTCAATTTGCTCCCCGAGCCACATCATGAAAATGGTTCCGCCGACCATGGCAAGCACAGCGACAAAAGTGTCGAAGAGGGCGAATTCCGGCACGAGCAGGCCCTTATTACCAAGGTACCTAACCCACATAAAGGCCTGCAAGAGGCAAATAGCTATGGTGAGATAACGAGTGTACTCGTTGATTTTTCGCCGTCCGAGCTCACCTTCCTGCTGGAGCTTTTGGAGGGCAGGAATGACCGAGCCGAGCAACTGGAGGATAATGGAGGCGGAGATGTAGGGCATGATACCCAAGCCGAAGAGGGTGGACCGCGTGAGAGAGCCTCCGGTGAAGACCGAGAAATACTCGAGCATCTGCCCGAAAGCGCCACCACCTTCGGCGGTAGCCTCCATGGTCTGGGCAAAAATGGCTTGGTTGACGCCAGGCAGGGGGACGGCGAAACCGATGCGATAAATGCAGAGCAAGCTGAAAGTAAAGAGAATTTTCCGGCGCAACTCAGGAATACGAAAGATGTTGACAAAGGTTGAGAAGAAAGGCATTTTTCGAATTCACCCAAAAACTACGAGATAATTTGTGCCTGGCCGCCAGCTTCAGTAATTTTTTTAGCGGCTGAGGCTGAAAACTTATTGGCCAGGACGGTCAGTTTTTTTTTCAACTGCCCGTCGCCAAGAATTTTGACCAGTGCTGAGGGTTTTTTAGTCAAACCGGCCTGGTGAAGGGCCTGGACATCGACAGTAGAACCGTCATCGAAGACATTGAGCTGCTCAAGGTGCACAAGGTCGTAGCGGAGGGTATAACGTGCATTGTTGAAACCCCGCTTGGGGAGTCGGCGATAAAAGGGCTTGGCTCCGCCTTCGGCCAAGAGTCTGCCTCCGCTTCCGGCGCGGGCCCCGGCGCCCTTGTGTCCCCGGCCGCAAGTTTTGCCGCGACCCGAACCACTACCACGCCCGCGGCGGGTTCGAGAGCGGTGCTTGCCAACTGCTTTGGTAACCTCGTGTATCATCATGAGTCTAAGGTAACTCCTCGAAGCTCTTGTACCTGCTGAGGGGAGCGTAATTTCGACAAGCCATCAAAAGTGGCCTTGACGACGTTCTTGGGGGAAGTGGAGCCCTGGACCTTGGTGAGGACATCCTGAATGCCAGCCAACTCCAGGACGGCCCGGGCGCTGGCCCCGGCGATAACACCGGTACCTTCGCGTGCGGGCAGGAGGACTACGGATGAGGCTCCAAAACGGCCGATGATCTTGTGGGGTATGGTATTGCCGGAGAGGGTAACGGTCTTTAAGCTTTTGCGTGCTTCCTTCATGGCCTTTTCCACAGCCAAGGGTACTTCATTGGCTTTGCCATATCCCCAACCAACGTGTCCAGCACGGTCGCCGACAACGACCAAGGCGGCAAAAGAAAACCGTCTTCCACCCTTGACCACGGTGGCACAGCGGTAGATTTTCACTACCGACTCGTCATAGGGGCTGGGCTCACGATCATCAGTTCTGGTTCTGGTTCTGGTTCTGGCTCTGGCCACGAAAGTTCCTCCGGGACTAAACTAGAATTTCAAACCGGCGTCTCTGGCGGCGTCGGCCAAGGCCTTGACCCGGCCATGGTAGCGGTAACTGCCACGGTCAAAACAGACCTGGTTCACACCGTTGGCTAAGGCTTGGGCAGCGATAGCCTTACCGACAAGCTGGGCGGCAGCTTTATTCGAAGCCCGGCCATCGGGCAAGGCCTTGGCCAGGGCTGACTGTTTGGTACCAGCGGCAGCGAGGGTGCGTCCGGCAGAGTCGTCAATGAGCTGGGCATAAATGTGGCGGTTGGAACGGAATACGGACAAACGGGGCCGCTGGGCAGTGCCCTGGACCTTGGCGCGGGTCCGTCGCTTACACTTTCGCCGACGTATAGCTATCACCTTTACAAACCGCATAACAGTGGAACCTATCCGAGAAACATAACTCCAACAAGAATCATACCATCGAAAACCTGGATTACCGCCAAAGCGGTGATAAGCCCGCTTCCGCGGGAATGACAGCCTAAACGGGTCCGGTGGCAAAGGCCTTGCCGACCTTGCGGCGGATGACCTCGCCCTCGTAACGCATACCCTTCTGATGGTAAGGGTCAGCCGGCCTTACCAAACGAACCTGAGCGGCGAAATCATTGACGATCTGCTTGTCCGGGCCGGAAAAGACTATCCGCTGAGCCGAGGGCACTTCCAGCTGCACACCGTCGGGAATCTGTAAAGTAGCCGGACGAGCGAAGCCTACGTTGAGGACGAGATTGCGTCCCTGGAGGACGGCTCCGTAACCGATACCTTCAATAAGGACGACCCTTTCAAAGCCCTTGGTAACTCCGGTAACCATGTTGGCCAACAGAGCCCGAGTGAGGCCGTGGAGAGAACGGCTGAACTTGGAGTCATCGCGGCGGGTAACGAGAAGAACTTTGGCCTCCTGGTCGAGCTTGACAGTTACCTGGGGATGATGCTCGAAATTCAAAGTACCCTTGGGGCCGGAAACGCTGACTTGGCGCTTGGCGATTTTTACCTGAACGTTATCAGGCAGGGAGACAGGTTGTTTTCCGACACGACTCATAGAAGACTCCCGAGGAGACTAATCTAGTGGACGGTGGCCAACAGCTCGCCGCCAACATTGGCCTTTCGACACTGGCGGTCCGACATAATGCCCCGGCTGGTAGAAAGCACGGCGATGCCCAAGCCATTGAGCACCCTGGGCAACTGGCTAACGGGCTTATAGACTCTCAGGCCAGGACGAGACTCGCGTTTGATGGTGTTAATGATGGGCTGGCCCTCAGGTCCGTATTTCAGATAGACCCTTACAATTCCCTGCTTGTTGTCCTCGATAAACTTGAAGTCCTCGATAAATCCTTCTTCCTTGAGGACCCGGGCGATACCGGCGCAGGTTTTGGAGCCGGACACATCAACCTGAGGTCTGGAAACGCGGAGGGCATTTCTGATCCTGGTGAGCATATCAGCAATGGGGTCTGTAAGGCTCATCACGAGCTCCAAAATTAATGAAGAGGCGGGGCAAGACTACCAACTAGCCTTTTTCACGCCGGGAATCTTGCCCTCAGCGGCCAGGTTGCGGAAACAAATACGACAAATTTTGAACTTTCGGTAAACAGCTCTAGGGCGACCACAGAGGGCACAACGGGTGTAGGCCCGAGTAGAGAACTTTGGTTTTCGAGCACACTTGGCAATCTGTCCCTTAGTGGCCATGGATTAATTACTCCGTACGAAAAGGCATACCCAAGAGGGTCAAAAGCCTCCGGGCCTGTTGGTCAGATTCGGCAGTGGTAACAAAGGTGATGTTCATGCCCTGCTGGAATTCGGTTTTGGCGGCGTCAATCTCGGGAAAGACGGCCTGCTCGGTGAGGCCCATATTGTAATTGCCCCGGCCGTCAAAGCTTTTGGGATTGAGGCCGCGAAAGTCCCGCATACGGGGGATAGCGGCGTTTATGAGGCGATCGACGAACTCGTACATTCTGCGGCCCCGGAGGGTGACTTTCAGGCCAATCTCGTTGCCCTCGCGCAGCTTGAAGTTTGCAACGGATTTTGTAGCCTTGCAGACCAAAGGCTTTTGGCCGGTAATCAGAGCCAACTCGGCAGCGGCAGTTTCAAGTCTCTTTTTGTCGAGAAGAGCTCTGCCGACTCCCATGGAAACAATCACCTTTTTCAAAGCGGGGACGGCCATGACCGTAGAACAACTAAACTCCTGGCGCAGAGCGGGCCAGATCTGAGTTTTGTATCTTTCCAAAAGCCTAGCCATAACGATTCACCACCTACTGCTTTGTTTTTGCGGAGACTACACCTAAGGAAGTCCCTGCCTGGGGATGATTTCCACGGGCGACGCGGTGCTTGAGGCCGTCGGCTTGTTTCTGGAAGCCGACGCGAGTAGCTCGGCCGGAGACAATGGGTTGAACGTTGGAAATATGAATAGCAGCTTCCTTTTCCAGCCGACCTCCCTGAGGATTCTTGCGGCTGCGCCTTACGTGTCGGTAGACGCGGTTTACGCCTTCAACCAGGACACGGTCGGTTTTGGGCAGAACGCGGAGGATACGGCCCTGCTTGCCCTTGTCGTCGCCACAGATAACCATGACGATATCACCTTTTTTTACGTGGGCAGGCATAAGATCAAACCACCTCAGAAGCCAAAGAAATAATTTTCATGAATTTTTTTTCTCTCAATTCTCTTCCGACAGCCCCAAAGATTCGAGTGCCGCGAGGATTTCCATCCGGGTCGATGATCACCCCGGCGTTGTGGTCGAAACGCACATAACTGCCGTCGAGCCTGCGAGTGCGGTGCTTGGTGCGAACGATAACACAGCGGACCATGTCTCCGGATTTGACTTCTCCGCCGGGAATAGCCTTTTTTACGGCACAAACTATAACATCACCGAGCCCTGCGGTTCGACGGGTGTATTTTCCGCGAGCAGTGGAGCCGCGAAGGACCTTAATACACTGGGCGACCTTAGCCCCGGAGTTGTCGGCAATAGTTATTCTGGTCTGCATCTGAATCACAGTAAAACCTCAAGAACACGGCAATTGGTGTCTAGAAGCCATCCCAAAACCCCAATTTCTGCTGCGAACGGCCCTTTTCACGCAGTGATGCTACGCATTGTCGCCTGTCTGCGTCGCTCAAACTCAATATATTCTCCAAATATGCATCGTTTTCGCTTCTTGCCAGCCGCCAAAATTGCTCGTTCTCGCTACGAAAGCAGGTTTTGGGATGACTTCTAGCTACTCCACAGCCTCGGGTCGATTGATCAACTTGAAGACTCGCCAACTCTTGGTCTTGCTGATGGGCCGACACTGAGCGATCAGGACGGTATCGCCGCGCTGGACGGAGCCGTTGGGGTCGTGCACCTGAAAACTAGTGGACCGACGGATGTATTTACCGTAGCGAGGGTGCTTGAAAAGTCGAGTGACGGCAACGGTGACGGTTTTGTCAGCCTTGGCGGAGACTACCGTGCCCAGTAGGGTGCGAACTCTGCCTCGTCTTTGTTGGGCGGTATCAGTCATAAGAGTGACGACTCCAAGGTACAAATCAAAGTTTCTTACTCGGCAGGCGAGGGACTCTGGCGAGCCCGCTGGGCCATTACAGTTTTTATTCGAGCGATGTCGCGTTTGGCTTGTCCCAACAAGCTGGGGTTCTCGAGCTTTTCGGTAACAGCCTGGGCGCGAATATCAAAGGAGTGGCGTTCGAGACGTTCCAACTCGGCGGCCAATTCCTCGTCGGAGAGGGCTCTGATCTCGGCAATTTTCATTGGCTACTCCGCGGCTAACCTACAAGGTATGACGCCGATGAAGGAAGCGACATCGTACAGGCATTTTGTGGGCAACTCGTCTTAGGGCCCGCTTGGCCAAGTCCTCGGGGACACCGGCGATTTCGAACATAACGCTGCCGGGCTTTACACAAGCGACCCAGGTGTCAGGCTCGCCCTTGCCTTTGCCCATTCGGGTTTCCAAGGGCTTGGAAGAAACCGACTTGTGGGGGAAAATTCGGACATAAACACGACCCTCACGATGTAAAAAGTGAGTGGCGGCGACTCTACCGGCCTCGATCTGCTGGGTGGTAATCCAGCCGGTGCCCAAGGACTGCAGGCCGTACTCGCCAAAGGCTACGGTGTTGCCCTTGGTGGCGTTGCCCTTGATCTTGCCGCGCTGGGACTTCCGGAACTTAACTCTCTTGGGCATCAGGGCCATTATGCTTCCTCCTGGTCAGCTTCACCAAGAAGGCCCTTGTATATCCAAACCTTTACGCCAATAGTTCCGTAAGTGGTGCGCGAGGTGGCCACGCCATAATCCACGTCGGCCCGTAAGGTGTGCAAAGGAATACTGCCGAAGATCAGCTTTTCAGAGCGAGCGATCTCGGCTCCGGACAAACGTCCGGAACAAATTACCTTAATGCCCAAGGCACCGGCAGACATGGCGCCCTCGCAGCGTTGTCGCATAGCTCTACGGAACGAGGCCCGGCGTTTGAGCTGCTCGGCAATACCATCAGCAACAAGCTGGGCATCGATATCGGGCTTTCTGACCTCGACGACATTGATGCTGACGACTCGGTGAGTTAGATCCTCCAGTTCGCCTTTGACCCTGTCGATCTCAGCTCCGCGGGCCCCGATAACCACGCCGGGCCTGGCGGTGTAAATAGTGACCTTGACTTCCTCACGGGTGCGTTCGATCTGGACGGAAGAAATGGCGGCATAAGGCATCCGGCGGTTCAAGCTGGAGTCGAGATAGCCCCTGATCTTCTGGTCCTCGATGAGGAATTGTCCGTAACTGGCCTTGGGGGCATACCAGCGAGATTTCCAGTCCTTAGTGATTCCCGTTCGAAAACCGATTGGCGAAACCTTTTGACCCATATCAAACTCCATGATCCAGGAGAAAACTCGGCGTTCACTCAGAACGAGCGGTTCGCTCCTCCACTACCAAGGTAATGTGACTAGTGCGTTTGCGAATAAGATGATAACGTCCCCGATCCTTGGCTCGACCTCGTTTGATGGTCGGCCCCTGGTCAACCCTGGCATCCTTGATGAACAAATCCTCGGTGTCGGCGGCGGCTTCGTCGGCACTGGCAATGGCAGCCCGGAGGATTTTGTCGACAAAGACAGCGGCCCGCTTGTTGGTGAACTTCAAGAGGTCGAGGGCCTGGGCGGCATTCATGCCGCGGACCAAGTCAACGACGAGCCTGGCCTTTCTGGGGGCGATGCGGGCGAATCTATGTGACGATTTCCAAGCCATCAAACACCTTTTTACTAAAAACACTCCGGCCGGCTAGCCTAAGCCAGCGAGGCTTCAGGACACGTTAGTTCTACTCCTGCTGGAAGAGCTGTGTCCGCGAAAAGTTCGAGTGATACTGAACTCGCCGAGCTTGTGGCCGACCATGTCCTCGGAGATCAACACTTTATTGAAGATCTTGCCGTTGTGTATCAGGAAGGTCTGGCCAACAAACTCCGGAACAATGGTACTCCTGCGGGACCAGGTTTTGATAGGGTCCCAAACGTTGGCCTCCTTCTGGCGGATGACCTTGCGCAAGAGCTTTTCGTCGTAATAAGGTCCTTTTTTTAGCGAGCGTCCCATAAGGGCTTTCCTTTAGAGGTAACTAAACAACGGCAAGCCCATATCTTTTGGACTTTCGGCGACGAATAATCCTTTTTGAAGAAGGCTTTCGCCGGGAACGGGTTCTTCCGCCTTTGGCTAACTTTCCAGTAGGCGAACAAGGATGACGTCCACCACCGGAGCGGCCCTCTCCTCCGCCCATAGGATGAGCGACGGGGTTCATGGCCACGCCGCGAACGTGTGGGCGGCGACCACGATGCCTGTTTCGTCCGGCCTTGCCGATACGAACATTCTGATGATCCAAGTTTCCGAGCTGACCAATAGTGGCCCGGCACTCCAAACGAACCATTCGCAACTCACCGGAAGGCAAGACCAAATGGGCCCAGTGACCATCCTTGGCGGCCAAGCGGGCGACGCCGCCAGCGGTGCGTACCAACTGGCCTCCACGTCCGGGAGTCATTTCGATGTTATGTATTTCCATTCCCGAAGGAATAGCGGCCAAGGGCATGGCATTTCCGAGCTTGGGTTCGACGTGGGAACCGGAGAGGACCTCGTCGCCAAGCTGTAAGCCCAGAGGAGCCAAAATATAGCGTTTCTCACCGTCGGCATAGTGCAAGAGAGCAATATGGCAGGAACGGTTAGGGTCGTATTCAATAGAGGCGACCCTGGCTGGCACGGTGTCCTTGTCACGTTTGAAATCGATAAGGCGATAAAGACGTTTGTTTCCACCGCCGCGATGTCGAGAGGTAATTTTGCCGGAATGGTTGCGTCCGCCGGTCTTTTTGAGAGGCCGCAATAAAGACTTGGCGGGCTTGGTGCTGGTCAACTCAAGGTAATCGTTGACGCTGGACTTTCGTCGCCCGGCAGAGGTGGGTTTGTATTGCTTGACCGGCATGAGAAACTACTCCCGAGTGGGGCTCCTGCTAGAAGAGGTCAATGTGGAAATCAGGGTCGAGGACAACTACGGCCCTTTTCCAGTGACTAGTAAGGCCCCTTTTGAATCGGGTTCGGCGAGGCTTGCCCTTGCGGTTGGCGGTGCGAACCTCGCGGACCTTTACGTTATATATATGCTCGATGGCATTCTTAATCTCGAACTTATTGGCCTCAGGATGGACCTGAAAAGGATAAGCGTTCAGGGTAGCTGAGGTGCGGGTGCCCTTTTCGGTGACCAAGGGACGAATAACCACCTGGTGCCAATCCATCAGGAAATCTCCTTGCGGTGAGCCAGCAATTCGATGGCTTCGCGTGTGCAGAGCATCTTTTGCTTGGAACAGATGTCCAAGGCGTTGAGCTGCTCGACAACAGTAACATCCAAACCGGGTATGTTTCGGCTGGACTTCAGGACGTTGGGGTCATGGCCAGCTAAAGTAAGCAGGCAAGAACGGTCGAGCTTGAGGGCTGCGAGCAGGGCGACCATGTCCTTTGTGCGGGGCTGATCAATGCTGAGCTGGTCAATAACCATCAGGTCCTGGTCCTGGAGCTTTGCCAAGATAGCGGAGTTTCTGGCCAGGCGCCGAGCCTTTGCGGGCAAGCGCTGATGAAAAGGTCTGGCCAGTTTGGCAAAAGTCCGGCCGCCGCCGCGACGGATGGGATTGCGACGGGGCCCCACACGGGCATTGCCGGTGCCCTTCTGGCGGAAGAGCTTTTTGGTGGAGCCGGCGATCATGCCGCGGGACTTTGTGCGAGCTGAGCCCTGGCGGCGATTTGTGCGGTAGGTCATCAAGGCCTGCTTGAGCAAGGGCAGACGGACTTGGGATCCGAAGACGGCCTCGTCCACAGATATGGTGTCAACCTGTTCGCCGTGCTTATTGTAAACGGTTAACTCTATCATTGGTTTCTGGCTCGCTCGACAACAATGTAGGCTCCGTTGGGTCCGGGAACGGAGCCGCAGACCAAGAGGATATTATTTTCGGGGTCAATTTTCAGGAGTCGATGATTCTTACTGGTAACGCGTTCGGAGCCCATGCGTCCGGCCATCTTCTTTCCTCTCTTGACAGTCTGGCCGGTGCCGGCATTGCCGCTGCCGCCGATGCCGCCTGGTGCGCGGTGCTTTCGTTCGGTTCCGTGAGAAGCGGGAAAACCCTTAAAGCCGTGGCGTTTCATAACGCCGGCAAAACCCTTGCCCTTGGTCAGGCCGACAATATCGACGCGTTGGACATCGTTGAAAGTCTCCACGGTGAGGACGTCTCCGGCGTTGACCTGCGGGTCGGGCTGCGTGTGGACCTCACGAACAAACTTCATGGGCTGGGCATCAACTTTGGCGGCATGTCCAACAGCGGCCAGAGCAGCACCGCGACGACGGTTGTAGGTCCTGGTGAGCCCTTCGGAGCCGTCCGGGCGTTTGCGCTTGCGGACGCCAGGGGTCTTGAGAGGGTCAAGGCCGATTTGAACGGCCCAGTAACCGTCGGACTCAGGAGTCTTCAACTGCAGGACCGTACAAGGGCCAGCCTGTATGACTGTAACCGGGGTGATAACACCCTGCTGGTCATACACTTGAGTCATACCGATCTTTTTTCCGAGCAAAGCGGGTAACATAACTAGCCCTAAATAAAGGGCCTGAGCACAAGACTCAGGCCTTGATCTTTACAAAAACGCCGGCCGGGACGACCAGCTTGTTTAGAGCCTCAATGGTCCTGGCAGTAGGATTGGCGATGTCAATAATGCGTTTATGGGTGCGGATTTCAAACTGCTCCCGGGATTTTTTGTCAATGTGGGGCGAGCGAAGCACGGTGTATCTCTCGATCCTGGTGGGCAGGGGAATCGGGCCGTATACCAAGGCATTGGTCCTGCGAGCGTGATCAACAATTTCGCTGGCAGAGGCGTCCAAGGCCTTATGGTCGTAGGCCTCCATTCTGATTCTTATACGCTCAGTGGGCATGTTTTCGTCAACTCCTGCCTTTACATAGTGTTACGGCAATAGCCCTTATATTTCTAAAGACCAGTAATGATAACAGCAAAGGGGAATCCGTCAAGGAAAAAGCCCCTGCAGAAGAAATATTTTGGTTTGGGGGCGATTTTTCTGGTCATCTTCACTCCAAAGCAGCCAAAAAGATATAAAAGCAGCTAATAGGAGAGCTCCAAGATGTCCCTGGCCAGGGCCTGGGGCATAATTCGGTAGGCCAAGGGTTCCATGGTGTATGTGGCCCGGCCCTGGGTGAGGCCGCGAATGGCGGTGGCATATCCGAACATGTTGGCCAAAGGGACCTGGGCATCAATTATTCGGGTCCGGCCGCGAATCTCCGTGTGGGTGATCATTGCCCGGCGAGAATTGAGGTCGGCCTGGACCACTCCGAAATAGGTGTCGGGCACGACCACCTGCAGGGACATAATTGGTTCGAGCAAAGCAGGCTTTGCCTTGGAGAGAGCGTCGATGAAGGCCTTGGCGGCGGCCATCTCAAAGGCAACCGGTGAAGAATCGACCTCATGCTCCTTGCCGTCGAGGAGAGTGACCTTGACGTCAGAGACGGGGAAATCGCCCAAGGGCCCGGAAGTGCGGGCATCTAAGACGCCCTGCCTAACGGCAGGTATGTACTGGGCAGAGATGACGCCGCCTTTGATGCTGGACTCAAAAACGACCTGCTCATCAGGATGCTGGTGCTGGAAAGGCTCGACCCGCAGGGTAACGACGGCAAATTGCCCGCGGCCTCCGGTCTGTCGAACAAAGCGGGCCTCGGCCTCGGCGGCGGCGGTGATCGTCTCACGATAGGCGACGAGGGGATTTCCCACGCGGACGGGAACCTTGAGGTCCTCGCGGAGCTTGCGGTGCAAGACCTGTAGATGTAACTCGCCCATGCCGGACATGATGGTCTGAGAAGTCTGCTGGTCATAATGATAAGTAAAAGTGGGGTCCTCGCGAGCCAATAGAGCCAAGGCCTGGCCCAGTCGGGCGCGGTCAGCAGAAGCCACAGGCTCAACGGACATGGAAATAACGGTTTCGGGGAACTCGATTTTTTCCAAGACAATTGGGGCCTTTTGGTCGGCAAGAGTATCGCCGGTCAGGGAGTGCCTGAGTCCGACGACGGCACAGATATCCCCGGCCTGGGCCTGGTCCAAAAGGAGGCGTTGGCCGGCATGCATTCGCCAGATGCGGGAGACTATCTCCCGCTTGTCGCGGAGTGGATTGTAGAGGCGGGAGCCGATCTTGAGGGTTCCGGAATAGATTCGCAGGAAATAGAGGTCGCCATGAGTATCGGCCTGGATTTTGAAAACCAAAGCGGCCAAGGGAGCCTTTGGATCAGGCGGGCGGGATAAAATTTTGTCGTGATGTTTGGGGTGATAACCCTGTACGGGGGGCAAATCCACAGGTGCGGGCAAATAGGCATTCACGGCATCGAGGAGGGGCTGAATGCCCTTGTACTTCAAGGCGGATCCGCAAAGCACGGGCTGTATGGCACAAGCAATGGTGGCCCGGCGGATGGCAGCGGCCAAGATGTCGGCGGGGATGTGGTGGTCGTGGACGTAAAGGTGCATGAGCTGCTCGTCGGCCTCGGCGACCTTTTCGAGTAAGTCATGCTGCAGCCGGCGGGCCTTATCGAGTAAATCAGCGGGGATGTCGGTGAGCTCAAAGGAGGCTCCGAGCTTTTTTTCATCAAAGACCATAGCCTGCATGGAGAGCAAATCAATCACGCCCACAAAGCCAGCGTCCTGTCCGAGAGGCAACTGCAAGACGACCGGGTTGGCCTCGAGCATGGAAAACATCTGCTGGACGACGCGGTCAAAGTCGGCGCCGACGCGGTCGAGCTTATTGACAAAACAAATGCGAGGGACATGATAGCGGTTGGCCTGACGCCAAACGGTTTCCGACTGAGCCTCGACACCACCGACGCCACAAAAGACCATCACGGCACCGTCAAGGACGCGGAGCGATCGCTCGACCTCGGCGGTGAAGTCAACGTGTCCTGGGGTGTCGATGAGATTGATGGTGTGGTCTTTCCAGGGGAGCGTAGTGGCGGCGGCAGTGATGGTGATGCCGCGGGCCTGCTCCTCGGGCAGATAGTCCATGACCGCGGTACCGTCGTGGACCTCGCCCATTTTGTAGGTCTTGCCACTATAATAGAGGACACGCTCAGTGACGGTGGTTTTGCCGGCATCAATATGGGCCATGATACCGATGTTGCGGATTTTTTTGAGGTCCTCAGCCATGGCGAGTCAACCAGAAACATAGGTTCAACGAATAGGCTATAGATTCGCCCGCGGAGTGGTTAGAAACTCCTGCGGGCGTGGTCATCTTTGGTTGACCATCGGCTCGGTAGAGAGCCGAGTGGCAAAATGACACGTAAAGTAAAAACGTCTGCTGAGGCAGACTAGGGTCTCGAAGCTATCGGGCCTTGATTAGTTATCGGTCAGACGCGGCATGAACCTTGGCCGTAAAGCAAGTTTTTCGCAGGCATGGCCCGCCCAAAAGAGACGAGGGGAGGGGGGCGGCTATCTCCAGGCAAAATGGGCAAAGGCCCTGTTGGCCTCGGCCATGCGGTGCATGTTCTCGCGACTGGTGATGGCGGCGCCTTCCTTGCGGTAAGCAGCGGAAAGCTCCTCAGCCAAGGCGGCGGCAGTGGGTCGTCCAGACTTGTCTCGGACGGCCTGGATAATCCATCGAAAAGCCAAGGCCTGCTGGCGTTTGGCCTGAATCTGCATGGGCACCTGATAATTGGAGCCACCGACGCGGCGGGAACGCACCTCAATGCTGGGTTTGACGTTGGCTATGGCGTTCTCGAAGACCTCCAAGGGAGAAGCATCCTTGACTCTCTGGCTGATGATGTCCAAAGCTCGATAAAACAATCGCTGAGCGACGGATTTTTTTCCGTCCCACATGAGGCAGTTTATGAACTTGCTGGCCAACTTCGAGGCGCAACGGGGATCGGGCTTTAGCTGTTGAGCAGAAGCTGTCCATTTTTTATAGGCCATGAGATATTCCTTCGCAAATCTTCCTAATAAATAACCGTACGTGAGTACGCATCACAGACGGAATGGCCTGGATTCCCGCTTTCGCGGGAATGACAACAAAAAAGCTGGTGCTTTTTTATTTTCCTTTCTTTGTTCCATAACAACTGCGACTCTGCTTTCTGCCGTCGACACCAAGGGTGTCGAGGACGCCTCGAACAATGTGATAGCGAACACCAGGCAGGTCGCGAACGCGCCCGCCGCGGACCAAGACAATGGAGTGCTCCTGAAGATTGTGGTCCTCACCAGGAATATAGGCAGTAATCTCGCGACCATTCGTCAGACGGACGCGGGCGATCTTGCGCAAAGCGGAGTTGGGCTTCTTGGGAGACATGGTGCGGACACTAAGGCAGACCCCACGTCGCTGGGGGCATCCCTCCAGGTCCACGGTCTTCCTCTTGGAGGTTACCTTCCGGCGTGCGCGTCTGATGAGTTGATTGGTGGTGGGCATAAAGAATACTCCGTGTTAGACCTTGCTGACGGCATCGGCCAAGGCCTGCTCGGCGGCCTCTTTGGGGACCCGAACTTCGCGGGGCTCGGGTGGCTCGGCGAGGTGCTTTACACTCATGTCCATATAAGGCTTGAAAGCAGTGCCAGCAGGGATGAGATGTCCCATGATAACATTTTCCTTGAGGCCCCGCAAGGGGTCCTCTCTTCCGGCCAGGGCAGCTTCGGTGAGCACGCGGGTAGTCTCCTGGAAACTGGCGGCAGAGACAAAAGACTCACTGCGTAAGGAGGCCTTGGTAATACCCAGCAAAAGAGCGGTAGCGGTGGCGGGCTTGGCCTTGCGTCCCTTGGCCGGCTGATGGTCTTCCTCGGCAAGGGTCTGATTGATCTGGTTCAACTCACTAGTCAAAATGATCTGGTCGGCCTGGAGCTGACTGTCGCCGGGATCGACAATTCTGACACTTTTGGCTAAGCGCTCATTTTCGAAGCGGAAGTGGAACCTGTCGATCTCAGCTCCGGGCAGGAAGGAGGAGTCACCGACAGATTCAATTTTGACCTTGCGAAGCATCTGGGCCAAAATGACCTCGGGGTGCTTATCGTTAATCTTGACGTCCTGACTTCGATAGACGTTCTGTACCTCCCTCAAGAGGTACTGCTGGAGTGCGTCTTCGCCCTGGATTCTCAAGATATCGTGGGGGACACGGGGGCCATCGGTCAGGGCGATTCCGGCCTCGACGTAGTCACCAGTGTGAACCTGGAGGTGCTTGTTGTGGGCGACGTGGTGCTCCTTTTCCATACCACTGGCCGAGCGAATGATGATGGTCATCTTTCCGCGTCGTCTGTCGGAACGAATTTCGACATTGCCGGAGATTTCGGCCAAGACGGTAGGGTCCTTTGGCTTTCGGGCTTCAAAGATTTCGGTGACCCGCGGCAGGCCGCCGGTAATGTCCTGAGTGCCAGCGATATCTCTCGGCTGGCGAGCCAACAAGTGTCCGGGCTCGATCTGCTGTCCCTCCTCGACCTCGATTCGAGCCTTTGCGGGCAAGTAATGGAAGCTTTGAATCTGGCCTTGCTGGTCCTCAATGATGATCCGTGGATGCTTCTCTCCCTTGTGCTCGACAACGACCATACGTCCGGGCACACCCTTGCGGTCGGCTTCAATCCTGACGGTTTCTCCTTCCTCAATGTCCTCAAAACGGACGATGCCTCCGGCCTCGGCCAAGATGGAGACACGGTGTGGGTCCCAGGTGGCCAGGCGAGTGCGAGGTTCAATCTTCTGTCCATCCTTGACCCTCAAATAGGCCCCGTAAGGAACCCCGTAAGACTCGATCTCACGGTCCTTAGCATCGAGGACGGCGATCTCGCCATTGTGCTTGAGGACGACCAAGACTTTATCGCCTTCCTGATCTTTGGCGGGCATGGGATTGAGGTCGCCAAACTTGACCGTTCCTTTCCGTGTACTTTGTACCTCGGAAGTAACAAGCTCTCGGCTGGCCACACCGCCGGTATGGAAGGTTCGCATAGTCAACTGGGTTCCGGGCTCACCGATGGACTGAGCGGCCATGATTCCGACGGCGAGGCCCTCCTCGACGAGCCGGCCGGTGGACAAATCCACGCCGTAACATCTGGCGCAAACACCAGTGGGAGACTCGCAAGTCAAGGGGGAACGAACGCGAATAGACTCCAAACCCAACTGCTCAATCTGCTCAGCGATGGGTTTGGTAATAATGTCGTTCTCAGCGACCACGACCTGGTCAGTAACGGGATTGACGATAGTATCGCGGGCCACGCGGCCGACAATGGAAGTTCTTAGTGGGACTTCCAACTCGTCGCCCTTGTACAAGGCGCTCTTGCTCAATCCGTTAACCGTTCCACAATCCGGCTCGCAGACAACGACGTTTTGAGCGACGTCGGCGAGTTTACGGGTCAGATATCCGGAATCGGCAGTCTTCAGGGCGGTGTCGGCCAGACCCTTTCTAGCCCCGTGAGTGGAACTGAAGTAATCGAGGACGGAGAGTCCCTCTCGGAAATTGGAGCGAATAGGGGTTTCGATGATCTCTCCGGAAGGCTTGGACATAAGGCCCCTCATCCCGGCCAACTGGCGGATCTGATCGACGGAACCTCTGGCCCCGGAACCACTCATCAAGTAAATGGGATTGAGATAGGGCTGGCCATCACGAGTGTCGTTTTTCAACTGTTCCATCATGGCGGCGGTAACTTCCTCTCGAGCCCGTACCCAAACGTCCAAGATCTGATTGTGTCGTTCGCCCTCGGTAATGATTCCGCGGCGAAATCCCTGCTCAATTCTGTCGACCTGCTTCTGGGCCTGGTCAATAATCTGGGGCTTTTTGGCAGGGACGCTCAAGTCGGTTATGGCGATGCTGAGTCCGGCGCGGGTGCTCCAACAGAAACCGATGTCTTTAATGGAATCGAGCAGATCAATAGTGGCGGCGCGTCCCAGAGCCCGGTGACAATCACTGACCACGCGACTGACGCCGCTTTGTCCGAGAGGATAATTGTAGAAAGGCATTCCTTCAGGGAGGATGTCGTTAAAGATGCATCGGCCTACGGTGGTGGTTATCTTTTGGGGATTGGGCTCGGAGCGGTCCTCGAAAACGAGTTCCTGGCCGGGAGGCAATTGGAGAACAATTTCAGCGTGGATGTCGACCTTTCCCAACTCATAAGCAGTAATGGCCTGGTTAATGGAGGTAAAGAGCTGTCCTTTGCCCCGGTCGGAAGGATGGGCACAAGTAAGGAAATAGACGCCCAGAATGATGTCCTGACTGGGAGAAACGATGGGCTCTCCGTTGGAAGGTGAAAAGATATTGTAAACGGACATCATCAGGACGTGGGCCTCGACCTGGGCCTCGATGCTGAGGGGCAGATGGACGGCCATCTGGTCGCCGTCAAAGTCGGCATTGAAGCCCCTGCAGACCAAGGGATGGATTTCAATGGCGTTTCCTTCAATCAAGACGGGCTGAAAGGCCTGGATGCCCATCCGGTGGAGAGTGGGGGCGCGGTTGAGGAGGACGGGATGCTGAGTGATGACCTCCTCAAGGATGTCCCAGACCTCCTCGTCCTTGCGTTCGAGCATTTTTTTGGCGGACTTGATGGTGTCAGCCAAACCTCGTTCCTTGAGTAGACGGATAATGAAGGGCTGGTACAACTCGAGGGCGATTTTTTTGGGCAGGCCACACTCGTAGAGCTTCAACTCTGGTCCGACCACAATGACTGAACGGGCAGAGTAATCAACGCGTTTGCCGAGGAGGTTTTCGCGGAAGCGTCCCTGCTTTCCCTTAATCATATCGGCAAGCGATTTGAGGGGCCGATTGGACGAGCCGACGACGGGCCGACGACAACGACCGTTGTCAAAGAGAGAGTCAACGGCCTGCTGAAGCATGCGCTTTTCGTTGCGAATGATGACCTCAGGGGCATTGAGGTCCAAAAGTTTCTTGAGCCTGTTGTTGCGGTTAATGATGCGTCGATAAAGGTCGTTCAAGTCACTGGTGGCGAAATTTCCGCTTTCGAGCAAGACCAAAGGGCGAAGATCCGGGGGGATGACCGGAATTCCCTCGACAACCATCCACTCGGGATGGTTTTCGGAGTTTTTGAGGGCTTGGACGGTGGCCAAGCGTTTGGTGAGGTCAATAACCCTCTGCTTTGAACCAGTTTTGTCAAGGTCCTGGCGAAGCTGCACAGCAAGGGCGTGCAAGTCCAAGTTGAGCAGGATGTCGCGGATGGCCTCGGCGCCCATAGCAGCTTTGAAGGTTTCGCCGTACTTATCTACGGCGGCGCGATGGTCCTCCTCGGAGAGGACCTGTTTTAGCTTAAGGGGGGTATCTCCGGGATCGGTGACTACGTAATCCTGGAAATAGATGATCTTCTCGAGGTCGGAATTTTTCATGCCCAGCAGTGAAGCCAACCTGGAGGGGGTGGCTTTGAAAAACCATATATGGACGACGGGGGCGGCGAGATTGATGTGGCCCATACGTTTGCGGCGGACTCGCGAATGGGTGACCTTGACACCACAGCGGTCACAAATGATGCCCTTGTGCTTAGTGCCCTTGAATTTTCCGCAGGCACATTCCCAATCGCGTTCTGGACCGAAGATTCGTTCGCAGAACAAGCCATCCTTTTCGGGCCTGTAGGTGCGGTAATTGATGGTTTCGGGCTTTTTTACTTCGCCGAAAGACCAGGCCCGAATGTCAACCGGGCTGGCCAAACGGATACACACCGAACCATAATCGTTGATACGGTCGTAAATGGCTTCTACCATCGCTGGAATTTCCTTTCGCCAAACGGCGGATAAGGGTGCGGGCTGCTCGCGGAGATCGAAGAGGGTATTTTCAGCTAATCCTCTTCTTCTCCAACTGAATGTTCAGACTCAAGCCTCTGATTTCATTACAAAGGACATCAAAACTAATAGGTGTACCAGCTTCTAACGTGTTGGTGCCCTTGACCATGGATTCATATATTTTGGTGCGTCCTTCAACATCGTCGCTCTTGACGGTGAGTAGCTCCTGGAGGAAATAAGAAGCGCCGTAGGCTTCGAGACCCCAGACTTCCATTTCTCCGAAGCGTTGGCCACCGGTACGAGCCTTTCCGCCCAGGGGCTGCTGGGTAATCAGAGAATAAGGCCCGGTGGAGCGAGCGTGGACCTTGTCGTCGACCAGATGGTGCAACTTCATCATATAGATGTAACCAACCGTAACATTCTGCTCGAAAGGCTCACCGGTGCGACCGTCGTAGAGGGTGATCTTTCCGTTGGGGGGGAGTCCGGCTTCGGTGAGGCAGTGACGTACCTCTTCTTCAGTGGCCCCGTCAAAGACAGGACAAATGGCCTGGAAACCAAGCAGGCTTGCGGCCCAACCGAGGTGGGTTTCGAGGAGCTGTCCAAGATTCATACGACTGGGAACGCCCAAGGGATTGAGGAGGATGTCTATGGGGGTGCCATCGGCCATGAAGGGCATGTCCTCCTCGGGGCCGATGCGGGCGATGACGCCTTTGTTTCCGTGGCGACCGGCAATTTTATCGCCGACGGACAACTGCCGGTTGGTAGCCACATAGACCTTGACCATTTCCAGGACGCCAGCAGGCAATTCATCGCCGCGTTTCATCTGAGCCAAGCGGCTGTTGCGTTCGGCCCGAATTTCCTCAAGCTGGGGCCATAATTCATTGTAGACGTCCTGGCCGGCCTTCCGCTTGGAGGAGGTGCCCTTGATCCAGTCCACGGAAAAGGTGTCAAGCTGCTCAAGGAGGATCTCAAGAGAATCGGATTGGCCGACCTTCTGCCTGGTAGCAGGGTCAACCATGAGCGAACCAGTGGCTGCGTTGATTTTCTCGCAGGTGTCCCTGAAGAAGTTGACCATGCGGGTATTGTAAGATTCCCGGACGGCTTTCATCTGCCGAGAGTGCTCCTGCTTCTGCTGGTCGGTCATGTGAGCGCGTCGAGAAAAATGCTTGGCCCCGATGACGATGCCCTCTTCTCCTGCGGGCAACTCCAGAGAGTCATTTTTTACGTCCTCTCCAGCCCGGCCGAAAATGGCGTGCAAGAGCTTTTCCTCAGGGGAGAGTTCGGTCTTGGACTTGGGAGAAACCTTGCCGACAAGGATATCACCGGGCTTGACGCGGGTACCGACGCAGACAATGCCGTCTTGGTCCAGGTTGGCCAGGGCCTTTTCGGAAACGTTGGGTATGTCGCGAGTGAACTCTTCGCGTCCGAGTTTGGTTTCGCGGACTTCGACCTCAAAGTCATCAATATGAATGCTGGTGAAGGTGTCTTGCTTAACCAACTTTTCGGAAACAACAATGGCGTCCTCGAAGTTATATCCGTCGAAGGTCAAGAAGGCGACGAGGATATTTCTGCCCAAGGCCAATTCGCCGTCAACGGTGGCGGCCCCGTCAGCAATGACCTGACCTTTTTTTACGCGCTGCCCCTCGATAACGCAGGGCTTTTGGTTGAGGCAGGTTCGTTCATTGAGGCCGACAAACTTGCGGAGGTCGTACTGGTCCGCATCTTCCATGAGGATAGAGTCGGCATCGACATAGGCTACGCGTCCGGCCTTGGCGGTGCGAATGACCATGCCGGAGTTTTCGGCGACGGCCCGCTCGACACCGGTGGCTACGACGGGGACTTCACAGGTTAAGAGGGGGACGGCCTGTCGCTGCATGTTAGAGCCCATCAAGGCCCGGTTGGCATCGTCGTGCTCCAGGAAAGGAATCAAGGCGGCGGAAATGCCGACGGTCTGCTTGGGGGAGACGTCAACGAAGGCCACCTGGTCAGAGTTTATCTGTCCGACCTCGCTGCGAATGCGGGCGATGACCTCTCCGGGGCGAACACGCTTGTTGGGCACATCCAAGACGTCAGGGGGTGCGAGCATGGTGGCCATTTCTTCGTCGGCTCGCAAATAGCGGATTTCGCCGTTAACTTTGCCGTTGGAAACTACACGGTAGGGAGTAATCAAAAAGCCATATTCATCAATAGTGGCGTAGAGACTCAAAGAAGCAATCAGTCCGATGTTGGTGCCCTCGGGGGTTTCGATGGGACAAATGCGTCCATAGTGGGAGATGTGGACGTCGCGGACCTCGAATCCGGCCCTCTTGCGGTTTAGTCCCCCGGGTCCCAGGGCCGAGAGGCGACGCTCATGATTGAGCTGGCTAAGAGGATTTGTCTGGTCAACGACCTGGGACAACTCGCCGCGGCCGAAGAAGAAGTCAATGGCTGAGGAGACGCTCTTGGAATTGACCAGCTCGGAAATGCGACCAAGCTCATCAGGATTTGCCAGACTCATGCGTTCCTGAACGGTTCGGCGGAGCTTTAGAAAACCCTTGCGGAGTTCCTCGGTGGCTAATTCGTCAATGGTTCTCAGGCGTCGATTGCCGAGGTGGTCAATGTCGTCGACCTGGAAGGCCAAGTCGCCACTGCGAAGCCCGAGGATGTACTTGAGGCAATTGAGGAAGTCCTCGGCCCGGAGAGTCATCATATCCTCGGGGGTATCCTGCTCAAATTTGCGGTTGATACGGAATCTGCCGACGCGGCCGAGGCGGTAGCGATTGCTGTCAAAGAATTTGTCCTTCAAAAGCTGCTTGGCCTTTTCGAGCTGAGGAGGATTGCCGGGGCGAATCCTCTGGTAGATTCTGAGCAGTGCCTCCTCGTGAGTAGTGGTGGGATCCTCGGCCAAAGTGCTGAGCAAGAGAGAATCACTGATGCGGTCGACGACGAGTACTTTTTTTATGCCGGCCTCGCGGAGCAGGGGAGCGGAATCGCCAATCTGAGTCCCGACCTTGAGAAGGACCTCGTCAGAAGCGGGGTCTACGACGGTCTGGGCGAGGTACATGGTGGGCTCAAGGTCATCAATAGTGAGGGTTTTGGTGTCGTAGAACTGGGAAACGATGGCGGAGGAGTCGGCAAAATCAGTACTGAGGGCCCGGAGGAACATGGTGGCGGGCATCTTGCTGGATTGATCGATGCGGACCATCAGGACGTCTTTTTTGGTGACATTGATCTCAATCCAGGAGCCGCGTTCGGGAATAATTCGGCAGGCGTGGAAGAGGCGGTCGCCCTCGGACGAGTCGACGATGAAGTCGACTCCGGGGGAGCGGTGCAACTGGGAGACGATGACCCGCTGAGCACCGTTGATGATGAACTCTCCGCCGCCCATCATGACGGGTATTTCACCAAGGTAGATGGGCTCTTCCTTGATGTCGCCGGTATCCTTGCGCAGCAAACGGCAATGTATGCGCAAGGGCATACCGTAAGTCAGGCGCAAGTCCTGACAGCGTTGGGGCGTGTAGCGAGGTTTGCCCAGCTCGTAATAGCAATACTCAAGAGACAACTGCCCGTCGTAGCTTTGGATGGGAAAGATCTCGCGGAGGAGGCCTTCCAAGCCTTGGTGTTTTCTGCGGGTGGGGAGGGTATCGGCCTGCAGAAAGCGGGCATAAGTGCGGCGCTGGATGTCCACGAGGTCGGGCAGGGGCATGGCGTCGCCGATCTTGGAAAAGTTGCGAACTTGAGTCAGTTGCATATGATAACTCCCGGCGAAGTAGGAAGAAGAGCTAAACCATTCGGCTTGAGGCTAAATTCTTTCGCCTCTCTTTGTGTCTTCGTCCCTTTGTTGCAGCTCTAGGGCCTAGAGAACTACTTTATCTCAACCTCTGCACCGCTGGCCTCGAGCTCTTTCTTTAGGGCCTCGGCGTCTTCCTTACTGAGACCTTCCTTAACGGTGGTCGGGGCCTTCTCGACGAGTTCCTTGGCCTCTTTAAGGCCCAGTCCGCTGGCGGCGCGAGCAACCTTGATGACCTGGATTTTCTTGTCACCAATAGCCTTGAGCACAACGTCAAAAGCGGTTTGCTCCTCCTCGACGGGAGCGGCTTCGGCGGCTGCGGGTCCTGCGGCGACGGCAACGGCAGCGGCGGCCGGGGCAATGCCGTGGACCTCTTCGAGGTAATCACCGAGCTCCTGAGCCTGCAACAAAGACAGATCGACTATCTTGTCGCCAATTTGCTTGATCTTCGTAGACCACTCGCGAGTGGTTTCTTTTTCTTCTTCAGCCATTTGTGCACTAACCTCCGTTTCATTTGTCATTGGTCATAGTTTCGACAGGCTCACTACAAGTCAGCTATTATTCATTTACCATCGGGTATGTCTTTGGGAGTCCCTTCTTCCTTTGCAGGTCGTGGGGGTTGTGTTGGTTCATCCGAGGCAGAGCTTTCGGGTTTGGGGGTCTCTTCGGTCTGGACGTTTTGTTCTTCTTCTTTCTCTTTTGTCGCAGGTTCGGGGGGTTGGTCCTGCTGGGCGAGCTTTTCAGTAAGGGTCTTGATGGAACCGGCAATTCGACTGCCCAGAAAGCTAAGGGTCGAGGCAATGCGTCCTGCGGGACTGACGATGAGGCCGGCTAGCTGAGCGAGAAGCTCAGACCTGTTGGGCATGGCTGCGAGTTTGCGGACCTGCTCGGCGGAAAAGAGCCGGCCTTCGAGAAAGGCCCCACGGATGCGAAAGACGTCAACCTTCCTGGACCAATCCACGAGCTCCCGGGCGATGTCCACCACGGATTCACCGCCATAACAGATGGCGCTGGGGGCATCGAGGAGCTGGGCGGCAGGAGCCAAATCCAACTGGGCCAGGGCCAAGCGGGCAACAGAATTCTTAACCACGGTCATTTTTATGTTCTTGGAGGTGAGGGAGGCTCGCAACTGATTGGAAACAATGGCATCGAGGCCTATTGGACAAACGACTACAAAGGCCTGCAATCCCTGCCAGTTATCAACAAGCTCTTTGACCAAGAGAGTCTTGATGCGGGCTGGGGCCTTGGCTCCGACTGTTGCTTGGGCGATCATTTTTTGTTCCGCTACTATTAATTAGCCACAGATTTCACAGATGAACACAGATTGCAAGAAATACCATTTCTCATGAAACACTCACGGGAACGGCTGGGCTCATAGAGCCGGAGAGAACCATCTTCTGAATGAAGGTTCCCTTGGTCGAGCTGGGCCGTAATCTGCGAATGTTCTGCAGAAAAAACTCTATGTTGCTGACGAGGTCTTCCTCGGGGAAGCTGAGCTTGCCCACGACACTGTGGACATTGCCACCGGCATCGTTGCGGAATTCGACCTTACCGGCGGAATAGTCCTTGACGGCCTGGACGAAATCGGCGGTGACGGTTCCGGCCTTGGGTGAAGGCATCTTTCCCTGGGGCCCGAGTATGCGGCCGAGGCGAGAGACCTTGCTCATTAGCTGAGGAACAGCAATGGCGATATCGAAGTCCATCCAACCGTCCTGGACCTTTTTTATGAGCTCGTCGGCGCCGGCCTCAATGGCTCCGGCTTTCTTGGCCTGCTCAACGACGTCGTCAGGACAAAAGACAATGACCCTCCTGGTCTTTCCGATGCCCTTGGGGAAAGAGAGCGAGCCTCGAATCATCTGGTCGGCCTGCTTGGGATCGATGCCCAGACGAAGCACGCAGTCAACGGTCTGGTCGAACTTGGTATCGGCAAAGGTTTTGAGCTTGGCGACGGCATCGCGAATGCCGACGGCCTCGGAAGGACGCTTCTGGTCCAAAGCTCGGTAACGCTTACTCCTGCGGCACACTGTAATAAGAAACTCCTTTCGAGAAGGCAGCTAGTCAACGATCTCCAGGCCCATGCTGCGAGCGGTTCCGGCAATAATCCTGGCGGCGTGTTCGGGGGTGAAGGCGTTGAGGTCTTTCATTTTGGTCCCGGCGATCTCCTGGACCTGGGCATTAGTGACCTGTCCAACGGTTTCCTTTCCGGCAAGACCGGAGCCCTTAGCCAGGCCGGCCGCCTGCTTGAGTAAGACGGCGGCAGGGGGACTCTTGAGGACAAAAGTAAAGGTCCGGTCGGCGTAGATGGTTATCTCGGCAGGAACGAGCATGCCGTTGTAGTGGCGAGTCTGCTCATTGAACTGCTGAACAAACTGGCCGATATTGACACCGTGCTGCCCGAGAGCGGGCCCGATAGGCGGAGCAGGGGTGGCCTGGCCGCCGGGGGCCTGTAATTTAATCTTCGCTGTAATTTCCTTGGCCATATGACATCCAAATCAAATATCAAAATGCAAAATGACAAAGCAAAAATCAAACTGTTAAATAGTCCCAGACACCCAGCAAGTTGTTTTGAACTTTTTGAATTTTGATATATCATCCCCGCCTTCGCGAGGACAAGCTTTGCTATTTACATTTTTGTTTTTCATGTTGGTTCTAGTTGCCAGTATTCCAGCTCCAAGGGAGTGGCCCGGCCGAAAATAGTAACTATAACACGGACGAGGCCCTTGTCGGGCAAGATGTCGTCAACGGTGCCTTCAAAGTTCTCAAAGGGTCCTTCGCGGATCTTAACCTGATTGCCCTTTTTGAAATCGATGTTCAAGGAGGGTATATCTTCGGGCTTTTCAGCCTGGGTCAACATTTTATCCACATCACTGTCGCGCATAGGTGTGGGCTTGCCCAAGGCACCAATGAAATCACCGACGCCGACGGTCTCCTTAATGGTAAACCAAGGCTTTTCTGGTATGCTTCCGTCCTCTTCGAGGGCCATTTCCACGAAGACATATCCGGGATAGAGCTTGCGTTGCTGGACTCTCTGCTGGCCACCCTTAATACGTTTTATACGTTCGCTGGGAACCAGGATTCTGCCGACATAGTCTTCGATCCCTTCGATTTTGACCTTTTTCTCAAGGGTCTCGCGAACGGAGTCCTCTTTGTTCGAGGCAACCCTGAGTACCAACCAGCTTTTGTCTGCCATAAGGACTTTCCCACGAGCCGGGCTAACGCCCGGACAAGACTAAAACTGCTGGACGCCGAGGAACTTCATCAACCTCATGAAAAACAAATCCACCAAGAAGAGGACGAGGCCCATAAGGAGCAAAGTGACAATAACCACCTTGGTGGAACCGATGATTTCCTTTTTGCTGGACCAGGAGACTTTTTTCATTTCGCCTTCGGTGGCGATCATGAAATCGGCGGGCCTTTTACTGTTGACCACTCGGAGGAGAACATAGAAACAGGCGAGCATGAGAATCAAAGGAATAATGGCCCGGAATAAGCGAAGCTCTGAGGGCAATTCACTCCAGGTGTACCAGGCGCCGATGACAACGAGTATGCCTACGCCCCCAACGGTTCCTAACCTGGTCCAGCGCCCCTGGGTTTTTCTGTAAATCTGCATGAGATCCCTAACAGGAAGGCATTATCTGTATTACTTATTCCAAGCGTCAAACAGCAGGCCAGGAGGGATTCGAACCCCCAACCCCCGCGTTTGGAGCGCGGTGCTCTGCCAATTAGAGCTACTGGCCTG
The DNA here is from genome assembly GCA_030614915.1 of Actinomycetes bacterium. Lineage (GTDB taxonomy): Bacteria > Planctomycetota > Phycisphaerae > JAACET01 > JAACET01 > JAACET01. Next base: position 97,936 of record JAUXAG010000004.1, read on the forward strand.
TCGGGGTCCGAATCGCGTGCCCAAACAATAAGGGCGGTTCGGGCAAATCCAACGAGTCATCAGGCATGTTCCTAGGCGTTCTTCCAAACAGCAAAACAGCCGAGCAAGCGAACAGGAGTACTGAGCTCTCGGGCCCGACGTAGCAGCGACCGGCCCTGGGGTAACGAGACAAGAGTCTGGGTTACTTTTTTCGGCTGATCTTGTGAAGGGTCCTCTTTCGCAACCTGGGACAATACTTGAGCAAATTCAACTTCTTTGTACCGGCTTTTACCTGGGTTCTGTAATTCAGATCCCCAGTTTCGCTGCATTTCAACCAGAGCCATTCCCTTGCTGGGCCTTTAGCCATTTTGGCACCTCTACACAAGCCGGTCTGAAGAACCCAAGAGCTACTGGGCCTAAAAAACTTTCGAGACAATACACGCGGTGATTATACATCCAGCCGTAGGTTGTGATTCATGACTACTCAATCACCTTTACGACCACACCGGCGCCGACGGTGCGTCCACCCTCACGAACGGCAAAGCGCAGGCCGTCCTCCATGGCAATGGGTGAGCCAATCTGGACCTCCATAACAATGTTATCGCCGGGCAGGCACATCTCAGCTTCCTTGCCACTTTCAGAAACCAACTTTACAACAGAGCCGGTTACATCAGTGGTGCGGAAATAGAACTGGGGCCTGTAACCGGGGAAAAACGGGCTGTGCCGTCCACCTTCCTCTTTGGTCAGGACGTAGACCTGGGCCTGGAACTTGGTATGGGGGGTGATACTGCCGGGTTTGGCGAGGACCTGTCCTCTCCTGAGCTCCTTTTTTTCGACGCCGCGGAGCAGGCAGCCGACGTTGTCACCGGCCTGGCCCTCATTGAGGGTTTTATTGAACATCTCGACGCCGGTAACAACCGTCTTGCGGGACTCGGCGGCCAAACCAACGATTTCAACGTTATCCCCGACCTTTACCATGCCTCGCTCGATGCGTCCGGTACCTACGGTACCGCGGCCTTTGATGCTGAATACATCTTCGATGGGCAAAAGGAAAGGCAAGTCCGTCTGGCGGGCAGGCTCGGGGATGTAATTATCCAAGGCCTCAATCAACTCCTTGATGGGCTTTTCGGCTTCCTCGTCGCCCTTCATGGCTCCCAGGGCATTGCCCTTGATGACGGGAACGTCGTCGCCGGGGAATTCGTACTTGCTGAGGAGCTCGCGGACTTCGAGCTCGACAAGCTCGATGAGCTCCGGATCATCAACCAAATCGATTTTGTTGAGGAAGACTACTAAGGCTGGCACGTTAACCTGCCTGGCCAAGAGGACGTGCTCGCGGGTCTGCATCATCGGCCCGTCGGCAGCGGAGACGACGAGGATGGCACCATCCATCTGGGCGGCGCCGGTAATCATGTTCTTGATATAGTCGGCGTGTCCGGGGCAGTCGATATGAGCGTAGTGCCGATTGGCGGAGGAATACTCCACGTGGGCAACGGCGATGGTTAGAATCTTAGTGGCATCCCTTCGTCCGTCCTTTTCCGAGGCCTTTGCTATCTGGTCGTAGGTGCGGACGTTGGCTAAGCCCTGCTTGGCCAATACCGAGGTAATGGCCGCAGTCAAGGTTGTTTTGCCATGATCAACGTGTCCAATGGTCCCGACATTAACGTGGGGCTTGGTACGCTCAAAAACCTCCTTTGCCATGTGACACCAACCTTCCTTTGCTCAGAAGTATTCTTACGGACAGCGAACCCACAAAGCGCTTGGGGCAGTCTGCGGGCGAGACATTACGATATTCACGACTCAGCAACAGCAGCACGTCCAGCCGAGAGGCAAGAGCTGCTGATGGGGGTCGAACCCATGACCCCGTCCTTACCAAGGACGTGCTCTACCACTGAGCTACAGCAGCGCAGAGAGACATATTCGAGCCGCCCTGGGGGCCTTGAGACCCAACCCCGTACCGCGATCAAGCGGTAACTATATTACGATAATCAACAGGACAGCAAGCCACATGAGCCGTAACTGTCCTGTACACCTAGCTGTATATATACACCTTTGCCACGCCTGGCTGACAAAGAGCGATGCTGAATTTGGTACTGTATGATATCTGCGATACTAGTGTCAATAAAAAATTTACGAAAATTTTTTTCCCAGGCTTAGCCCGCCCCCAATAATCTAGCACTCCATTGGTTACTAATCGACTGTAAATCCAAGTATTATCAAAAAAACTCGGTTAATCGATTAAATAGACAAAAACAGGGGGGAAATGCCGCGAGCTGCCGATTTTTCGGCAGGTATTCCGGACTAGCCGATGGGACAACGATGTTTATGAGTGATGCTTTGCGGGTTCGCACGTGGATATAATACACAGAACTACACAATTCATATGCACTTATGGATAAATACCCCCGAGAGCCGGTCTTGGGACAACTTGAGATTACTGCTAAAGCAGTGATAAGGCCGCGTCGTCCCGATTTATCGGGACACCTCGCAAAATCTCGTGAAATATCCGGGCTAGGCGGGCTGGATGCTGACGGCGCAGACCTTGAACTCGGGGATCTTGGCGATGGGGTCGAGGGCGGCGATGGTCAGGCGATTGGCGGGGGCTTCTCGATAGTGAAAAGCTAAAAAGACCGTGGCGGGGGCAACGCGGTCGGTCAGGCGGGCGGCGATCTCGATCTGCCCCCGGCGTGAGGCGACGCGGACGTTTTGGCCGTCGGCGATGGCCAGACGATCGGCATCGGCGGGGTTGATTTCAATAGCTCCGACGGAAACCAGTTCGTCGAGGACTTCGGAGCGGCGGCTCATGGTGCCGGTGTGGAAGTGCTCAAGTATTCGGCCGGTGCTCAGAAGGAAGGGATAGTCCTGGTCGGGAAGTTCCTTGGCAGGGATGAACTCGACGGGGTGGAATTTGCCCAGGCCTCTAGTAAATCGGCCCTTGTGGAGGTAGGGGGTGCCGGGATGATCGGCGTCGGGGCAGGGCCATTGCAGGGATTGGTGGGTGAGACGGTCGTAGGTGATTCCGCCATAGATGGGGGTGAGCGAAGCGATTTCGTCCTGTATCTGCGAGACGTGGTCGTAGGAGACTGGATAGCCCATGCGGCGGGCGAGATCGCAGAGGATGTCCCAGTCGAGGCGAGATTGGCCGGGAGGCTCCAGGCCGGCTCGGAGCATTTGGACGCGGCGCTCGGTGTTGGTGAAGGTCCCGTCCTTCTCGGCAAAAGCAGTTGCGGGCAGGACGACGTCGGCCAGCTGGGCGGTCTCGGAGAGGAAGATGTCCTGGACGACGAGGAAGTCGAGGTTTTTGAGGGCTTTTTCGACGTGGTTGACGTCGGGGTCCGATAACATGGGGTTTTCGCCCATGATGTAGATGGCTTTGAGTTTGCCTTGGGCGGCGGCGTTGATGATTTCGACGACGGTGAGGCCTGGCTTTGGCGAGAGCTTGGCGGCCCAGGCTTTTTCGAACTTGGCCTGGAGGTCGGGATTGTCAACTTTCTGGTATCCGGGATAGACGTTGGGCAGGGCGGCCAGGTCGCAGGCGCCCTGGACGTTGTTTTGTCCGCGGAGGGGATTGACTCCGGCGCCGGGTTTGCCGAGGTTGCCGGTGAGCATGGCCAAGTTGGCCAGGGAGAGGACGTTGTCGGTGCCGGTGGTGTGCTGAGTGATGCCCATGGAGTAGACGATGGAAGCGGCTGGGGCCTGGGCATAGATGCGGGCGGCGCGGATGATGTCGGCAGCAGGGACGGAAGTAATCTTCTCGGCGAACTCGGGAGTGTAGGGCTCGACGGCTTTGCAGAGCTGGTCGAAGTCCTCGGTGCGTTCGGCAATGAACTGTTTGTCGGCGAGGTCCTCGGCAAGGATGACGTTCATCATGGCGTTGATGAGGGCTACGTCGGTGCCGCCTTTTTGCTGCATGTGGATAGTGGAGAATTCGGTGAGCTCGATGGCACGTGGGTCGGCGACAATGAGCGGGGCGTTTCGCTGAACGGCGGCGCGCTTGATGGCTGAGCCGATGATGGGATGGCACTCGGTGGTGTTTGAGCCGATGACGAAGATGCAGTCGGTGACTTCGAAGTCCTCAATGGAATTGGTCATGGCTCCAGAGCCGAAGGCCCGAGCCAGGCCGACAACGGTGGAGGCGTGGCAGAGGCGGGCGCAGTGGTCAACGTTGTTGGTGCCGATCACAGCCCGGATGAATTTCTGGAAGATGTAGTTCTCTTCGTTGGTGCACTTAGCCGAGGCCAATCCGGCGATGGCGTCCGGGCCGAACTGATTTTTGATGGTCAAAAGTCGCTGAGCAACGAGATCGAGGGCCTGGTCCCAGGTTGCAGGGACAAGTTTTCCGTCGCGGCGGATGAGCGGGGCAGTGAGGCGTTCGGCGTGGGAGATAAAATCGATGCCGAAGCGTCCCTTGACACACAAAAGGCCCTTGTTGATGCCCAGGTCAGGATGAGAAGTGATCTGGACAACTCGATTCTTGCGGATGTTCATGAGAATGGTACAGCCGCAGCCACAGTAGGGACAGATGGTGGGGACGGTTTCGAGTTCCCATTCTCGTCCGGCACCTTCGGCGGCGGCATAGGACATGGCCCCTGTGGGACAGACGTCGATGCAGTTTCCGCATTCAGTGCAAACGGATTGCTCGCGGGATTGTCCAGGGGGCAGGGAGATGCGGGTGTCAAATCCTCGGCCGAGGTAATCAATGGCTTCGCTGATCTGAAGATTCTGGCAGATTTGGACGCATCGGCCACAAAGGATACACTTGCTGCGGTCGTAGACGATGGCTGGGCCGTCCTGGACGGGCTCGATGGGAATGGGGTCAACGGGAAAGCTAGGCTGCTTTACGCCCAGTTGGTAGGCGTACTTTTGGAGGTCGCATTTGCCGGCCTTATCGCAGGTCAAACAGTCGTGCGGATGGTCGGAGAGCAAGAGCTCAATGACCATGCGGCGGGTCTGGCGGAGCTTTTCAGTGTCGGTACGAACGACCATTCCCGCAGCGGCAGGATGGGAACAGGAAGGCACAAGGGATCCGGCAGCTTCGAGCTCGACGAGACAAAGCCGACAGGAACTGGTGGGGGGTAAGCCCCAAGCAGGGTCGTAGCAAAGGTGGGGGATGTCGATACCGGCATTGAGGGCGGCCTGGAGTATGGTAGTACCTTCCGGTACGTTGACTTGGGTGTTGTCGATGGTAAGTGAGATTTCTTGGGGCATATCTTATAACCTTGGCTAAATAATCACTCCAGGTCGCAGCGGAGACAGCGGCGGGCCTCGGCGCAAGCGGCCTGTAGAGAATAGCCCTTGAGGACCTCTTCGAAGTTTCCGCGGCGTTTGGCGGGTGAGAGGGCGCGAACGGGGCGGCGGGGCATCTCGGCCTGCTCTTCGTCGGGTTTGGCGCGGGAGGCGAAGCCGGTGTCGGGCGGAAGCTCGCCTTTGCCTCCGAGAAAGACGTCGATGGCCTGGGCGGCGCGCTGGCCGGCGGCAATAGCCTGGATAATGGTGGCCGGTCCGGTGACGGCGTCTCCGCCAGCGAAAACGTCGCCCTGCCCCGAGCGCTGGGTGAGGGGGTGTACATCAATCCAACCCCGGGAGACAGCGAGTTTGCCGTCGGTGGCGGCGAAGCTGAGCTCGGGGCCTTGGCCAATGGCTACGATTACGTGGTCGGTTTCGATAAGGACTTCGCTGTCGGGTTTGGGAATGGGGCGGCGGCGTCCGGATTCGTCGGCGTCGGCGAGTATCATCTCGGTACATTTTACGGCCCGGACATGAGAGTCGCCCTGGATCTCGATGGGGGCAACGAGGAAGTGCATGTCGATGCCTTCGGCGAGGGCTTCTTCGATCTCCTCACGAATGGCGGGCATCTCCTCGCGGCTGCGGCGGTACAAGAGGGTTACGCGGTCTGCACCAAGTCTAAGAGCGGCACGAGCAGAATCGATGGCGGCGTTCCCACCGCCGATGACGGCGACCCGGCCGGAGATGTCCTTGATTTGGCCGAGATTTGCCTGGCGGAGGAAGGCCAAGGCGTCGTGGACACCGTCGGTCTGTTCGCCGGGGATGGCGAGGGTGCGGCTTTTGTGGGCCCCGACGGCAAGGAAGATGGCATTGAAGCCGGCGTCGCGGAGCTCCTGGAGGGATTCGATTCTTCGAGAAGTTTCGATTTTCACGCCGGCGCGGCAGATGTAGTCAATGTCTCGCTGGAGGGCTTCGGGCGGCAGGCGATAAGAAGGGATGCCGGTGGCCAAGACTCCGCCGACGACGTCGAGGGCTTCGAACACCTTTACATCCCGGCCCATGAGGGCAAGGAAATAGGCAGCGGTCAAGCCAGCGGGGCCGGAGCCGATGACGGCGACTCGGCCCTGACGAGGGCCTTGCCAAACGGGTGGATTGGCGGGGCGCTTCTCTCTGTCGGCGACAAATCGCTTGAGATGGCGGACGGCGATGGGTGAATCGAGGTCCCCGCGACGGCAAAAAATCTCGCAGGGGTGATCGCAGGCCCGGCCGCAAACCGAAGGAAATGGATTTCTCCTGCGGATAATATCGAGGGCCTGGGCGAATCGGCCCTCGGCGATGAGGGCGACGTATTCGGGGACATTTACGTGGGCTGGGCAGGCACTGGTACAGACGGTGGTAACCAGGGCTGGGCAGGCGTTTGCGGGGCAGCGCTTTTCGATGATATGAGCTTCATACTCGTCGCGGAAATAGCGGATGGTGGAGAGGACGGGATTGGGCGCGGTCTGGCCCAGGCCGCATAAGGAGGTCTCGGCGATCATTCGGCCGAGTTGGACGAGGCGGTCGATGTCGGCCAACTCGCCCTGCCCCTCAGTGATGCGGGTGAGGATTTCCAACATTCGCCTGGTGCCGACGCGGCAGGGGACACATTTGCCGCAGGATTCCTTCTGCACGAAATCAGTGAAGAATCGAGCGATGTCGACCATGCAGGTGGCCTGGTCCATGACGATGAGGCCTCCGGAGCCCATGATGGCCCCGATCTGCTTGACGGAGTCGTAATCGAGAGGGATGTCGAGGTACTGAGCGGGGACGCATCCGCCGGAAGGCCCGCCGATCTGGGCGGCCTTGAACTTTCTTCCGCGAGGAATGCCACCGCCGATGTCAAAGATGATTCGGCGTAAGGTGGTGCCCATGGGGACTTCGACGAGGCCGGTGTTGTTGACCTTTCCAGCCAAGGCGAAGATTTTTGTTCCCTTGGAGCCCTCTGTGCCGACGGCGCGATAAGCGTCTCTACCTTTGAGAACAATCAGTGGTATGTTCGCAAGGGTTTCTACGTTATTAATGTTTGTTGGTTTGCCGCGAAATCCGCAGGTAGCGGGGAAGGGCGGGCGCGGGCGGGGCATGCCTCTGGCCCCTTCAAGAGAGGCGATCAAGGCAGTTTCCTCACCACAAACAAAGGCGCCTGCGCCTTTATGAATGGTGATGTCAAAGTCGAATCCGCTATTGAGAATGTTCATTCCCAAAAGACCAATCTGGCGGACGTGCTGTAAGGCGATGTCGGTATTGCGGACTGCCAAGGGATACTCAGCTCGGACGTAAATAATGCCGTGTGAGGCCCCAATGGCATAGGCGGCAATAATCATGCCCTCGAGAATCGCGTGAGGGGTTCCTTCCAACAGGCTACGGTCCATAAAAGCGCCGGGGTCGCCCTCGTCAGCATTGCAGATGATGTACTTCGGCTGGCCGGGGGCGGTCCGGGTGAACTGCCATTTCTTTCCAGTGGAGAATCCGGCTCCGCCGCGGCCCCGCAAACCCGAGGCCAAGACCTCATCAATGACCTGATCAGGGGTCATGCGCTGCAGGGCCTTGACCGCGGCGGCATAGCCATCTCGGGCGATGTAGTCCTCGATGTCCACCGGATCGAGAACACCGTTGAGGCGGAAGACGGCCCGCTGTTGCTTGGCGTAGAAGGGTACCTTATGGTCGCGGGAGATTTTCCTGCCCGTGGCGGGGTCTACGTAGAGCAATCTTCGGACCAATTTACCCTGAATGATGGTCTTTTCGACGATTTCGGGAACGTCCTCTATCTGCACACTGGGATAGAAGATTTTCTGAGGAAGGATTACGACAATGGGGCCTTTTTCGCAGAAGCCATGGCAGCCGGTGCGTTTGAGACGAACCTTGCCGTCCAAGCCGCGACGTTGAAGCTCGTCTTCAAAGGCTTTTTGAACATCAGGTGAAGCGAAGGCGGTACAGCCGGTCCCTCCGCAAAGAGTGATCAAGGTTTTGCGCGGGTCGAGGGCAACTTTTAGCTGCCTGTGCCATCGGTGGAAGTCGTCAATGGAAGTTAATCTCTCCACTATTGCCTCTCTTGGGATATAGATCCTTCGGCCTTGATGCTTTTGAGGACACTGTCGATGCGTCGGGGAGTGGCCTTTCCAATGTAGGTGGAGTCAACCATTACAACCGGTGAAAGAGCACAAGCACCGAGACAGGCCACAGTTTCAAAAGTAAACATCATATCTTCAGTGGTCTGGCCGTCATCGATACCCAAGTTTTTGCGGATGGCATTGATAACCATTCTTCCGCCCCGAACATAGCAAGCGGTTCCGCGACAACAGCGGATGGTGTGCCGGCCGCGGGGAGAGGTATAGAACTGGGCGTAGAAGCTGACTACGCCGTAGATTCGACTGAGAGGTATTCTGGTGCGGCGACTGATCTGGACAAGTGCGGGGGCGGGTAAGTAGCCGAAGTGGTCCTGGAGTTGCTGGAGTAGGCCAATAAGGTTGCCGTCGGGGCAGGGTTTGAGCTCGTCAAGGAGGGCCTGTATCTGATCGTGGGAAGGTTCGGCGGCAGGCGAAACGGGGAGGGTGTTGGTTTGATCCATGCCTTCGATGCCTCAAACAAACCGCATTTTCATAGGGTAGCTTACAGCGTGGGCCGACGCTTGGCCAGAAGAATTACAGACCGTCGCGGCAGGAGATTCAAGGTTTGGCCAAGGGCGGGGCTGGAGTGGAAGGATGCCCGCAAGTGGAAGCAGTAATAATTTTGTGGGCGAGATAATCATCAGCAAAGAGGCGGCCGGCCCGGGTGAACGGGGCAAACCGCCTCTTTCTCAAACATCTAAGAGCGCCCGCTGCAGGTGCATTGGCCGGCACTGGTCCATGCTGACGGCTGGCTATCGAACTGGCCAGCCCTACCAGGCCACGTTCGCCGAACTACTAATCAGATAGGTGTCGTCGGTAGTGGTATTATCACTGTAGATGTTGTCACCCAACTCGCCGTCGGAGTAGCCGACTATGCACTTATCCTTCATGGTGCCGGTGGTTTCGCTATAGGCCACCACGGAACCGTGTGCTCCTCCAAGAACGTTCTGCATAGCCGGGAGCATGGGATGGTTGCCGCCGGCAAAGTCGGTGTATGCGCCGGCGTCGTTGAGTTCGCCGCGGTCGCCAAAGACGGGCCAGTTTCCTGTAACATCGGGGCCGGGCTTATAGTTGCCCCGCTTACGCGTGACAGTTGCGCTAGGATCCTCAGCAGCAGTAGGACGGGCACCGTCGATATCCTGGTAGGCGTAGTGGAGATACTTTTCCACGGCCGCATCTTTGTTACCGGGATAATCACCGCCGATACCGATAAAGGCCCACTGATCTTCGGCCTCTCGGCCGCCAATGGTGGGACAGAGAAACAGCTTGAGAGGCAGATAGTTCAAGTGAGCCATCAAGGCCCAGCTGTCCTCGGGAGTAATGTCGTCCCTGCTGCTGTCATACGGTCTCCACTCACCAAGATTAGCGGGGTCCTCTATGTGCTCCCAACCGATGGGATATCTGTCCTTGTGGGCGTTGGAATACAGATAGGCGCTATTATCGGCGCCTTTAAGCCTAGTGCCACAAATGGCGCGGTTGGCCTGCTCTTTGGCCCTTTGCACGGCGGGGACGAGGATGGCTACTAAGAGGGCAATAATAGCCACGACAACCAACAGTTCGATAAGCGTAAAACCTTTGGGCCTTTTCATAGGGTCCTCCTTTCGGAGACTCCAGTCAAGCCAACCGGTAACAGGCCGCCCGGACCAACGGAAAGACGTGAAGAATTATTTCGGCCAGAACTTCAGAAGTCCAGCGAAGTGGTCCCGGAACAAGCGACCGTAGTGAGGGTCGACTACACTGAGAAAGCCTCCACAAAAGATATAAAGAAAAACGAAACAAAAAAACTTACACAAACACGCGTATGCAAAAACCTCCTGTTGTGCCCGCTGCAACGGCCCGGCCAGCAACAACCGGAAGGGTTCGGAACAAAGCGCGAAAGGGCACGCCTCCGGTCGAGTTCCGCAAGTCAGGGTACGGTTTTAGAGGATGACAGCCAGGCAGGAATATAATAAGAAAGAATGATAGCTGCCCGAATCTAACTAGGCTCTCGCCTCCGTAAACAACCGTCCTTTAATATACTATCAGTTATGCGGGGCAGAGACAAGAAAATTTTTTCCTTTTCTTGAAAGAATTTGAGCTCCTGGGCGTGGCCCGTGGGTGGCCGTGGTGGTATAATCGCCGGTGAGCCAGGCGTTTACGGCATGTAAGGTCTTGTTGTTACGTCGGTTACGGTTTAGGGCGGGTATTCGAGCGGCGACGGCGTCTGGAAACCACTACGAGGGGCCTTTTTTGGGAGTTTCTCATGGAAATCAGGCCGGCCCGGATGGGCGACATCCCGGCGATGGCTGAGCTGATAAACTACCATGCCGAACGAGGGCGTATGCTGCACCGGTCCCGGGCCTACCTCTACGAACGGGTACGGAACTTCTGGGTTTGCCAAATGGACAGCTGGATAGTCGGCTGCTGTGCCCTGGAGCCGGTCTGGACCGATCTGGGGGAACTGAAAAGCCTGGCGGTGCAGGAGGATCTGCGAGGACAGGGGATAGGCAGAGCCCTAATCGAGGGGTGCCTGGAGGCGGGCCGACGCATAGACATAAAACGGGTGTTCTGCTTGACCCGTGAGGCAGCCTTCTTCGAGAATTTCGGCTTTGCCCGTCTCGAACGTAATAAACTGCCGCATAAGGTCTGGAGCGATTGCGTCAACTGCCCGGTAAAAGACAACTGCGACGAGATTGCTCTGCTGCTGGATCTTTAGGTGGCCATATAAGTGATTATTTGACTGTGTGTTAAAAAAATATAGCGCCGCCTTTTGGGGCGGCGCTAGAGGAGTATAGAAGAAGACGCCGGCCAGACCTTCCGGGGTCAATGCGGGCGGGCTTTCGACCGATGGTTACCTCTATGAAGCCCGCTCGGCGGCCAATGAAAGTGTACAATAAAATCACGTAAAAGGCAAATCGCAGGGGGCGGAGATTGGGCAAAAAATTATGAGCAAGCGAGGAGGACGTAGCGTCCCTGAAGCAAGGATAAGAATGGTATGGTGCTAAAACCCCAAGACAATCCACCGGTGGTGTATCCGGAAGGCGCGTTGATAGAAGAGATAGAGGGCAGATGGTGGGTGGCTCACACCAAAGCCCGCAACGAAAAGTCGCTGGCCTGGGACCTGCTGAAAAGAGGGACATCGTACTTTCTGCCGATGGTGGAGAAGGTGCGGGGCGGAGGCGGACGTAAAGTCAAAAGCATCCTGGTGCTGTTTGCAGGGTATTTGTTCTTCTGCGGCAGCGAGGACGAACGCTATGGGGCAATGACGACTAATCGTATAGCCTCGACCATAGAGGTGGCGGATCAAGACAGACTAATCAGAGAGCTAAGCAGTATTCAAACGGCTATGAGTGGGCCAAAACAATTGGATCCCTTCCCTTATCTGCAGGCAGGGCAAAGATGCGTGGTGACATCCGGGCCGTTGAAGGGTATCGAAGGGCTGCTGGTGCAGCGGAAAAACGTGGACCGCCTGGTGCTGCAAGTACAGGTTCTGGGTCAAGCGGTGTCCACTGAAATCGATGCCAGTCTATTGGAGATAATCGATTAGAGAAGAAACTCCGGGTAAAGAGAGGCACAGAGGCACAAAGTAAGAAAGGCACGAAGTAAGACAAGGAAGACCGCCGGTGAAACCGGCGGAGAGGTTCATCTGGGCAAGAACTGATAATAGAAGGCCTGCTGTTGAGATATGGGCGGCAGGGATGCTGGGGGCTTATCGGGGAGGTTCTCCACGACCACGTTGGCCGGGCTAGCCGAAGCGGGGCCAGGCCTGGCGACGGTAAAACTATCGATGATTTCACCGTCGGGCTGCTTGACGAGGACGGCGACGCTGTCCGGGGCGACAGTGAAAAGACAATAATGATGAACGGATATGCCGATGCCGTGGGCCAAGAGAGGGCTGGGCTTGGCGGAATAGAGGGGGGCACCACCTCCGCCACTGACGATGTGCTGAATGACGGAACCGTTTGGGCTGCGAATGGGACAGATGCGCTCGTAAAGATGAGAATGGCCGGCGAGCACGAAATCGACACGGGCTTCCTGCAAGAGCGGTAAGACGTCGTCATGGCCCCAGTGGCTTCTGTTGCCGGCAATGTTGAATATGGGCTCGTGGAGCATGACAAATAGCCAGGCCTGTGGGCGGCGAAGTCGCAATTCGGTCAGATGGTTCTTGAGCCAATGTAGCTGGGCTCGGTGCTCGGCGTTTTTCAGATTGCTGTCGAGGATGATGAAGGTAGCCGAGCCACAGTCAAAACTATAGTAGAGTTCGTTGCCGGGCAGTTCGAAGAGGGCCCGATATAGAGGGCCTTGAGACTCGTGGTTGCCACGAGCGGGCCAGAGTGGCGTATCGAGCAAGAGCTGGACGGCAGGATTGAAAAACTGGTGGGCCCACTGGTCAAATATGCGACCGTCAGTCACATAATCTCCGGAAGAGAGGACAAAGAGTGGTTTTTCGGCGGCAATGGCGTCGGCAACTTTTCGGTGATCGTCCGGAGCGGTGCGATGATCGCCATAAAGGGCAAAAGTGAAGTTTTGTTCGGGCGACGAGCTGAGAGTACGGAAATTTCCGCTTAGCTGCTCATCGCCGGAACGGATGGAATAGGTATAAGAGGTGTAGGGGGCCAGTCCGTCGGCCTGGACAAGGTAGAGGAAGGCCCGGACGTAGGGGATGGGCTTGAGAGTGGGGCGAAATTGCCTGGAAAAGGTTTCGGTCTGGATAGTAACCGTGGCGGGTAGATCGCTGCTGGTGCTGAGCCAAACAATCGCGGCCCGGTCAGAACCAACAGAGTTGAGGTAAGGACCGGCGAGAAAAACGGAGGGCGGGGCAGGGGCGTCGGCTGAGTCGGTGGCGGCGTTGTGGGTGTAAATAAGTACGGCGGACAGGGCCAGCAAGAAAATACAAAGCAACAGCCAACGAACTCGAGCGGCCTGCGGTGAATTCATCCAAGTCTACTCCAAAGAAGCGGATCGGATAAAAGCAGAGAGGTTATGTTTTCCGCCAGTTCCAGACGGCACGGGCGACAAGAAGTCCGATGAAAACGGAAGCAACGACATCGGAGAGCCAATGGGCCCCAAAGATGATGCGATGAGCTCCGCAACCGATGGCCAGGGCATAGAAGATCCATCGGGCCGGCGGATACAGCGCTGCCAAACCGACGGCAAAGGCAAAGGCTGTGGCGGTGTGGGCTGAGGGAAAAGACTGCTTTTGCGAAGCCCGCAGTGGCTCCGTGACAACGATCTTCTGCTGCTTGGGGAGAGGACGTTCGAGAGAAGGAGGTTGAGGATTTTGGCCGAGGAAAAAACCCAGGCTCAGGACGGTGTCATAGCCGCTGGTGTGGCGTGGCCTGACACGATGGACAACAAGCCTGATGGGGTAGACAAAGGCCAGCGGCAAAAGAATGCAAATTATCAGGCGAAGCAGCTTGGAGCGTCGAGGTTTGTCCAGAACGAAGATAAGCAGGCAGGCAACGACGATGGCGACCCCCTGGCCGAATTCTTTGAAAGACTCGAAGGTGCGGACGACATCGCCGGACATGCCATCGACGTTGGCCCGACGGACCAACTGGAGTATCGGCCGATCCAGGCAAAAGGAAATAATCATGGAGACAAGAATAAGGATGGCCCAAAAGAGCCAAGGTCGGCGAACATTGCGCTTCAGGGCGGAGGGCAAATTGGTTATACTTTCAGGCATGAGAAGTTTCCATTTGGCAAGTCATAAACAAAAGGCCAACCATTATCTTTTGCTGGCCGTGGTGCTGGGGGCGGCGGGGCTGGTATATCTGCTGGGCAATGACAGAATTGCCCTGTGGGACCGGGACGAGCCACGCTTTTCCCAAGCCGGGCGGGAGATGACCCGGGGCGAAGATTTCATCGTTCCCTATTTTAACGGCGACTACCGTTTTGACAAGCCCATTCTGATTTACTGGCTGATGACGGTGAACAACTGGCTATTGGGGGTGGGGGATTTTGCGGCCCGATTGGGGTCTTCAGTAAGTGGGGTGCTGGCCTGTGGGTTGATGTACCTGGTTGGTCGGAGGCTGTTCAATCGGCAGGTGGGGCTTATGGGAGCGGCGATTTTGGCGAGCTTCCCACTGTTCATGGTAGAAAGCAAGCTGGCTACGGCAGACGCTCTGCTGGCGGTGTTTATGGTGGCTGCCCTGGGCCTGTGGCTGGGCATGCAAGGGGGGCAAAGGCGGTGGTATTGGGCGGTGTTGCTGGGGTTGGCGTTGGGGCTGGGGACACTGACGAAGGGCCCGGTAATCTGGCTGTTCATCTGGGCGGGTTCGATGGCTACGCTGCTGCTGGAGCTGCGACGGGGTCGTCGGTGGGGTATCTGGCTGGTGGCAGCAAGCGTTGTGGGGCTGGCGGGGATGTGCTGGTGGTCGGGGCCGCCAAAGACCGTGCAGACGGGCGCGGAAATAGCGGAGCTTTTGGCTTGGCTGGGCGGAGGGTTTCTAATAATCGGCTTGCCCATAGCAGGAACGATTAGCCTGGGGGGTAATGAACGGAAAGGGGCCGGCTGGAGGAGACTGTTCAAAAGCTATGGGCTGGTGCTGCTGGGAATGGTAGTGGCGGGGGCGGTATTTTTGCCGTGGGGACTGGCGGCGGTGATTCGGACAAACGGAGCGTACTGGAGCGAAGGGGTGGGCAGGCACGTGGTGGAGCGCACTGCGCAAAGTCTTGAGGGGCATTGGGGGCCGCCGGGATATTACCTGGCGAGCTGGATAGTGTGCGCATTTCCGTGGAGCGTGCTTGGGCCTGTGGCTATCTGGCAGGGGTGGCGGATAAGCAAACGGGATCGGCGAGTGGCGGGGCTTCTGGGTTGGGTAATCGGCCCCTGGCTGGTGTTGGAAGTGGTGCAAACGAAATTGGTGCATTACGTGCTGGGATGCTATCCGGCCATGGCCCTTCTGATCGCGGTAGCGCTGTATCAGTGGCGGAACAAACTGAGCAAAATAATGGTCGGTAAAAAGCTGGGGAGGATTGCTCTGTCAGGGTTGTGGATCATCGGGCTGGTGGTGGCGGTAGGAATGACAATAGCAGTGGGCGTTTTAGCATTAGGGCCCATAGCAGAGCTTGGTGAGGGAGTATCGGGCAGATATAGGCTAGTGCTTGGGGCAGGCTTGGCTGGGTTAGTAGTCATAGCCACGGCGCTGGCGGTGCGGGGGAGTCTGAAGAAAGGCTGGGGCCGAGC
Organism: Actinomycetes bacterium; assembly: GCA_030614915.1. Taxonomy (GTDB): domain Bacteria; phylum Planctomycetota; class Phycisphaerae; order JAACET01; family JAACET01; genus JAACET01. The sequence continues at coordinate 113,449 of JAUXAG010000004.1, forward strand.
TGGTGTGGTGAGTGGATTCGTGGGAGTGATGATCTGCGGGGCAATTGCCGGGGGCTGGGTGGCGCCGCGTATCGGCAGTTACCGGATTAGTCGCAGGGCAGCAGAGGCGGCCAGGGAGATAAGTCCAGGAGGGACGCGGTTTGTGCTGTTCGGGTTCGATGAGCCGAGTGTTATCTGGTACCTGGGTGCAGATAAGCCGGTGCTGATAGTCAACAGTGTCGAACAATTGGCTGAGATTTGGGCAAAAGAAGAAAAAGTCTGTGCAATCATCAGCAAAAAAAAGATGGAGAGGTTGAAAGTTTCAGGATTTGAGCCGAGCGACGTCGGCAGATGGGTCGAGGGGGTTTATCTGGGCAAATGGCGGAGAGAAGAACTGTGGGTGGGGGTGAATAAAGAAGGCTTGAGGCAGAGAATACAGAAAGAAATACAGAGTATTAGACGCTGATTGCGCAGATTGCGCAGATAATACAGAAAGAAATACAGAAAGATGGACCCCTGCCTCCGCAGGGGTGACAGAAAAGAGACCCCCAGGATAAACCTGGGGGCTAAACGAGGAAACCCCGGGTAACGCGTAGCGTCCTTCGGAAACCCGGGGCTAAATATGGGTGGGGGTGAATAGTAAAGAAGGCCTGAGGCGTGCTCGTGCTTCCAGCCTTCGCAGTGCCTACTCCGCCGAAGTGGCTACGAAGGCTGGAAGCTGCTACGGAGAACGGATCGCAGAGTAGTAAGGCCTGGGACTTGAGGCGGATAATACAGAAAGAAATACAGAGTACTCACCACGAAGGCACGAAGTAGGAAAGAAGGATAAAAAGATGGATCCCCGCCTTCGCGGGGATGACAATAAGGTGGGGCAAGTGGTCAGTCCGGGCTGGCGAGCCTACTTCGCCGAAGTAGCTTCGGCTACGAAGGCTGAAGGGTGAGGATTTGGTTGGCGGCGGTGAGGGCTTGGGAAAGGAACTCGGCGGGGTCGGTTACAGGCGAGTTGGCCATGGTCGCTTCAAGAGTCAGATAGCCGTTGTAAGTTTGCCAAGGAAAGGCTCGGACGAAGGCGGAGAAGTCAATTACACCTTGGCCGGGAATCAGATGGTCGTCGGATTGGCCGAGGTTGTCGTGGATGTGAGTGGTCAGCAGACGGTGGCCCCAGCGCCGCAGGAGGTTGAAGGTTTGGCCGGGGATGAGCTGGTCGTGGCCGGAATCGTAACATAAGCCGACGGTCGAGGCAGGGAATTGGCTGAGAATCCACTCGAGCGGAGCAATACTGTCTAAAGTGTTCTCGACGGCTAGGAGGATGTTGGCACTGACGGCGGCCTCTATCAGCTCGGTGAAACTGCGCCGGCCCAGGGCAGAAAGCTGCGGCGGAGCTTCTCCGCGATGAGCATGGATGATAACAACAGGGATTTGCAGCTCGAGGGCGTCATTGATGGCGAGCTTGAGGCGATCGAGGGCTTTGGTTCTAAGGGAATTGTCCGGGCTGGATAAATCAGTAGTCAACTCAAAGGGGGCATGGAGAGATCCGAGAACCAGGCCGTGGACGTCTCGGGCGGCGCGGAGGAACTGCTTGTAATAGTCGGGCATGGGAGCAGTGCCGGGGTCGCCGGCTCCCCAGACGGTAATGGCCTTGAAGCCGGAGCGAATAATGAGCTCGAAGACCTGCTCGGGGGGCAAGTCAGGATTGAAATAACTGCAAATGGCGGGTTCAGGGAACATGGAAGTTATGGCCTTCAGTTACGAAGTCCGAATCAATAGCGAATGACGTCCTTGGGGAGTTGGCCAGTAGTGGCCAGGGAATCGAGGTAACGAATTCGTCCGGCGACGATGGTGGCGACGGCCTTGCCGGTGAGGGTTCGGCCGATGAAGGGGCAGTTACGGCTGAGGCTGTGAAAGGCTTCGGGGCGGACGAGCCATGTTCGGCGAGGGTCGATGAGGGTCAGGTCGGCAGGGCAGCCGGGGGCGATGCGGGGCCTCTCGAGGCCGAGGACGGCGGCAGGGTTTGTGGTGAGCTTTTGTATCAGCTGTGGCCAGGTAAGCAGGCCAGGGACGATGAGCTCAGTGATGTAAACGGCCAGGGCGGTCTCCAAACCAATCATGCCGGCGGGGGCGGCGGCGAAATCGCGGGCTTTGTCGGCAGGAGTGTGGGGTGCGTGGTCGCAGGCCAAGCAGTCGATGGTGCCGTCGGCCAGAGCAGTCTTGAGGGCGGCAACGTCGGCGGCACTGCGCAAAGGTGGGCGGACTTTGTAAAGAGGATCGAGCCCGCGACAAAGCTCGTCGGTCAGGGATAAGTGGTGGGGGGTGGCTTCGGTGGTGATGCTCAGACCTTCTGATTCCAGCAGGGAGAGAACTCGCACGGTGTCGGCAGATGAGACATGAGCGAGGTGGTAGCGGCAGGACGCGTCGGCAGCAGCGAGCAATTCGACGTCTCGAACGAAGGCTTCGGCCTCGGTTTGGCCGGATGAGCCGGACAGGCCGGTGGCGTCGGCGACAGGGCCGGCGTTGAGGTCGCCGCGTCCGTTGGCGGGGTCTTCGCAGTGCTGAATTATGGCGAGGTTCAAGGCGGCGGCCTGGTCGATAGCCTGCTGCATTAGTTGACGGTCGGATAGGTAGTCGCCGTCGTCGCTGAAGGCGAGGGCGCCGGCTTGGGCCATGGCGGGCAAGTCGGCGAGTTGTCGGCCCTGCCGGCCAATGGTAACGGCTCCGACGACATATAGGCGGCAGAGGTCGGTCTGCTGAGCGTGGTCGGCGACGAAACGGACCATCTCGGCAGTGTCGATGCAGGGAGTGGTGTTAGGCATGGCAGCGACGGCGGTAAATCCGCCGCAGACGGCGGCCCGCGAACCGCTGAGGATGGTCTCGGCCTGCTCGCGGCCGGGCTGGCGGAAGTGGACGTGGATGTCAATCAGGCCGGGAGTTATCAGCAGGCCCTGGGCATCGATGGTGATGTCTGCTGTGCTGGGGACTTGGCCAAGGGCGGCTATTCGGTCGTCCTCGATGAACAGGTCTGCAGGGACAGCGGGGCTGCCAGCGGGGTCGATAGTTCGGCCGTTTTTGATTAGTACTGAATTCAATAGCTAAACTCAGTGTGGTCGTAGAGAGCTAAACGCTCAGTGATCAAGAATGTCCTTGTCTACGGCGAACATGTGAGCAATGAGGGCGGCCCGGATCCACATGCCGTTCTCGGCTTGGTCGAAATAGACGGCCCGGGGATCAGAATCGATGGCGGTTTGAATCTCTCGGCGACGGGGCAAAGGATGCAGGATGTAACAGTGGGGCTTGAGGGTTTTGAGGTGCTGAGCCTGCAGGCCGAGGCGGCTGTAGTCCATGGAAATCTTGGCGCCCTGGTCCCATTCGTCCTGGATGCGGGTCATGTATATGGCGTCGACTTCGGCAAGGTGGGCGTGAATGTCGCTAGTTTCAATAAAGGCAGTGGAGTTTTGGCGGAGGTGAGCTTTGATATCTTCGGCCATGGCCAGGTCGTCGGGTGCAGCAAAGATCAATTCGACGCCTGGATAGTTGGTGAGCAGATAGGCGAGGGAGCGGGCGGTTCGGCCTCGCTTGAGGTCGCCGACGAGCATAATTTTTTTGTGGTCGAGACCGCCGACGTCGGCGAAGCAGCGGTGGAGGGTGTAAAGGTCGAGCAGGGCCTGGGTGGGGTGCTGGTCGGTTCCGGAGCCGGCGTTGATGATGGGTTTTCGGCCGGGCCAAGATAGCATCTGAAAGGCCATTTTTTCGCAGAAGCCGGCTTCGGACTGGCGCATGATGACAAGATCGTGATAAATGGAAAAGATTCGCAGGGCGTCCTGCCGGGTTTCGCCCTTGACTTCGGAAGAAGTGCTGGGGTCGCGGACGTCTGCAGTGCTCATGCCCAGGATGTGACAGGCGGCGGCAAACGACAGAAAGGTGCGGGTGGAAGGCTGAGTGAAGTAGAGCATGGCCCGGCGGTCGGGCAGGAGGGCGCGGAGAAAGAGCCGGCCTTGGCTGGTGTGGCTGAGGGTGCGGACGGCGTCGGCCAATCGGAAGAGGTCCTCCAAGAGAGGTCGATCAAACTGCTGGGCATAGACCAGGGCCAAGAGGCGGTTGTTCTCGATGAAATATTGACAGCGTTGGCTGACTCGCAGAGCTAGGAATTCGTCGAGACTGACAGTGGACATGGGCTCACCCGGAACTCGGCATATTCTCTGCCGTAGGTTACGCTGACAGATCTAATATAACAGGTCATCAGAATTTGGGCAAGTGCAAGCCGTGGTCAAAAAGCTTGCCAACGCGTACCGGATTCTGCTATATTGGTCAATGCAGAATGGGGACGTGGTGTAACGGGAGCACGCCGCGGTCGCATCGCGGAAATGGGGGTTCGATTCCCCTCGTCTCCAGTCTTCGTTCACCGTGAGGCGGCGGACTACTCTTCACAATGCGGCGGCGGCGCTTTTGTCGGCGTAGGCGGCGAGGACTTGGCCGAAATAGACGCGGTGGTAATCACCCTGGGGGTAGCATTCGCTCTTGACGGTGTCGGAGAGCATTTGAGGGAGGATGTCGGACGAGCCGAGGACCTTGCACTCGTAGTTGATGGGACAGGCCTGGATGACGCCGGAGGCGACCTTTCGGGCGGAGTCGACGGCGAGGCTGAGCTTGGCGAGCTTGTCCTGATCCCGGCCGGAATGCGTGCCACAATAGGTGACGGCGTCGGTGAGGTCGGGGCTGGGGACGTTGACGGTGAAATCGCCAGCCTCTTCGATGAGCTGATAGGTGAAACGGCTGGGCCGAACCAGGACGGTCCAGGTGGGCTTGCCCCAGGTGACGCCGAGAGAGCCCCAGCCGATGGCCATGGCGTTGGTGGGCTTGTCGGGCGAGCCGGCGGCGAGCAACAGGCCAGTAGAGCCGAGGATTTTGTTGACTTGTTGGAAGTAGTCGTCGTAGGCGATTTCTTGCTTGGGCATTTTGAAGGCTCCTTGTGGATTGAACGAGAAACTGGACTATGGTGGTAATCTACTAAACTTTGAAGGATTTTTGTAATAAAATCGGGGTAGAATCGACTAGTAATACGGGGGCAGCTGTCCGAAAGGGTGCCCAGGTAATGACAGACTGGGAAAGAATTGTCGGCCGACATGGTGCGGCGGTGTGGCAGACGGCGTACAGGCTGCTGGGCAATCGCGAAGAGGCAGCGGACTGCTATGGGCAGACGTTCCTGGCGGCGATAGAGCTGTCGCGGCGTCAGAAAGTGCGGAATTACGGCGGGTTGCTGAGGTGGTTGTGCACGTGCCGAGCTATGGATCGGCTGCGACAGCGGGGTAGGCAAGCGGGGCGAGAAGAGGGCTTGGCTGATTGGTCAAACGTGGCTAGTACGAACCCTGGGCCAGTAGAAGAGGCGCAGGCAGCGGAGTTGTCCGAGCGATTGCGAGGGGCGCTGGCGGGATTGCCGAGCCGAGAAGCGGAGGTCTTCTGTATGCGGTACTTGAGTGAGTTGAGCTATCGGGATATCGGCCGGCAGTTGGGACTAAAGACTTCAGCAGTGGGCATGCTGCTGCACAGGGCGCGGGGACGGTTGCGGGAAATGCTAGGTCAGCCTGATGGGGCTGGGGATGCGGAGATTTAGAGATGAATATTGAACGGAATAATCCTGGCCAGGATAAAGAGAGGGTTGTGGACGAAGCTGTTCGGGCGATTCGAGAGGTCCGTGTTCCCGAAGGTCCGCCGGGGGAAGTTGTAGAAAGAGTACTGGCAGCGGGCAATCAAGAACAAAGCAAATTTGAAAAAGGGAGGTTTAATAAGATGAATCGGATAATGAAAATAGCAGCGGGGATTCTGATTGTGGTGGGCATAGGAGGCCTAATCGCCGTATTAAACCCAGGCAGTGGGGGAAGCGGCGTGGCCTTTGGCGCTGTCGCCCAGCAGTTTCGCAATGCCCGCACCGTTACTTATACAATAATCACCGATACAGCGAGTGAAGTTATACCGACTATGCGGATGGAGGTCTCATACAAACCACCGGCATACTTCCGAATGACGGCGCCGGGCGGTGTCGTCTCGATTATGGACGGTACGCAAAAAAAAGGGATTCTGATCATCCACTCAGAAAAGCAGTTCAGGGAAATGGATTTCTCCGATTTGCCACAGGACAAACCCGAGATCGATTCTCTTGAAATGTGGAGAACGCTTCCTGACCGGGCGGACGAGGTGCTCGGGGAAAAGGAAATGGACGGCCGAAAGGTCCAAGGGTTCCGTGTGAGCGAAAACGGCATGATCGGCACTTTCTGGATTGACACTAAGACAGGGGATTTGACTCGCGTGGAAATGGAATTCCCGAACGCTCCCGGCAGTCATGCGGTTATGACTGATTTCCGGTTTGATCTGGAACTGGAAGACTCGCTCTTTAGTCTGACGCCGCCAGAAGGATATACGCAGGGCTCCCAGATTGACACGTCCCCTATCAGCCAGGACGATCTGATCAAATTTCTGCGATGGTGGTCAACGCATAATCGGGATGGCCTGTTTCCTCCCAGCCTTGATCCTGCAAAAATGGCAGAGGCAGTTATGGAGATGAACCGAGCTGGCAAGTTGTTAAAGGATCAGGAGACCTCGAAGGACAAAACACAAAGCGAAGCCATGCAAGCAACACGGGGGCTGATGTTTGCGATGCAGATGAAGCTCGAAAGCGACTGGCACTACGCTGGCAAGGGAGTGAAGCTCGGCGACGCCGATACAGCCATCTTCTGGTACAAACAAGAAGGCTCGCAAACGTATCAGGTGATCTACGGGGATTTGAGTATTAAGGAGTTGGCGGAGGGGGATTTGCCGAGATAGTGGAAGAAATATCAAAAATCAAAATGCAAATAGCAAAATTACAGAGCAATGCGTAGCATCCTGTGGAAATTCAAAAATAAGAAAGACGAAGAATACTAAGAAATACAGAAAAAAATTAGACGCTGATTCCGCAGATTACGCTGATGAATGCAGAGAATACAGAGCCCCCCGGCGCAGAGCCGGGATAAACCTGGGGGCTAAACAAAGAGCCCCCCGGTGGGCCCCCCAATCGCGAACTATCGCGATTGGGGACCCCTAAAACCTGGGGCTAAATACGCCCAGACGTAACTGGGGGGCTTTTTTATCGCCAGGAATAACAAAACTAGTTCGGTAGGGGGGTGAGAAGGTAGTCGTTGAAGCCGGTGGAGGTGTGGAAGGTGGGGGCGTGGGGAGAGCCGGTGATCAGCAGGGCTTCGGTGTGGGGGATTTTGTTGATGAGCTGGAGGGCTTCGGCGACGGGGAGTACGGAGCAGGCAGTGGCCAAGGCGTCGGCGTCAGCGGCCGTGGGGGCAATGATGGTAACCGAAGGGGTCTGGCTGACAGGCTGGCCGGTGCGGGGATCGAGAATCTGAGAATAGGAACGGCCCTGGATGGCGAAGGTCCGCTGGTAGTTGCCGGAGGTGGCAACGGCGGCATCAGTGAGGGCGATGATGGCGAGATAAGGGCCGCCCATGGGATCAGTTGCGGGCTTGAAAGGGTCCTGGATGCCGATGTTCCAAGCGGGCCGGGCGGGCGGCTGACCGAAACAGACGACATCTCCGCCGAGGTCAACCAGGGCGGCTTGGGCGCCGGCTTGGCGAATGGCGTCTAAAGCGAGGTCGGCAGCGTAACCCTTGACAATAGCGTCGAGAGTAATGCTCATGTGGGGTTGGCTAAAGGTGATGGTGGAGGCTTTAGGGTCGAGGGTGATGTTGCGGTAGCCGACGGCCTTGAGGGCGGTGGCGATTTGGTCTGAGGTGGGGAGGGTGTCGCGTTGAGCTGCGGTTCGCCAGAGGTTCATTAATGGGCCAACAGTAATGTCAAAGGCCCCGTCGGTCAGACGAGAATAATAAAAGGATCGTTCAAAAACAGTGTACATTTGGGCTGAGAGGTCCCTGGGCGAGCCAGGTTTTAGGTTGGACAACTGGGAGATTTCGCTGTGGGGCTGATAGGTGCTGGCTAAAGCTTCGATGGCCTGAATCTTGGCCAACGCTGCATCGGCGGCGGCTTGTGCAGGGCTTTGATCGGTCCGGGTAGCCAGGACCATGCGGCAATAGGTGCCCATGAGCTGATAGGTAAAAGTTGAGGAGGTTTCTTTCCGGCGGTCTGATATGAGAACAACGGCGGCAATTAGGGCAACGAGCAGGAGTATAATCAGAATGGTAATGAGCGAACGGGACATAGACTGCTCAACAAGAAAAGGAAAATATCCGATATCGACAATAACAGGGATTCACAAGGAAATTAGTACAGGGGCTCAGGCGAGCGGTCAAGGAAAATGCCCGGGCGGGGTGAAGGGTTGGGGAAGTTCACTTGACAGGGCCAGGCGAGACTGGTAAAAGAACTGGAGGTCAGGAAAGACAAGTCCGGCAAAGCCCGCAGCGATAGAATCAGGAGGATTGGTCAGATGCCGATTCAACAGTGGTCAGATCAGATAGTAGTGGTGGACCTGACGGACGATCCGCAATTTACGGACGAACTGAACAGCCTGACGGATCAACTGGAACGGGATCCGCCGAAGGATGTGGTTCTGGATATGCAGGGGGTTACTTATGTCAATTCTTCGAATATCGCCAAGCTGCTGCGGGTGCGCAAGGCGGTGATAGCCCAGGACCGACGGATGTTCCTGACGGGGATAAGCACTCAAGTGTGGGGGATACTGCTGGTGACGGGTCTGGATAAGATTTTCGACGTAGCGGACGATACGGCCAGCGCCCTGACGTCGCTGCAGATGAATCGAAAGTAGGAAGAGAGGCTTGAGGAAGAAAGAGAAAGAGCTCACCACGAAGGCACGAAGAACACGAAGTAAGAAAGAAGGGGCAACGCATAGCGTCCTTCGGAAGGCACAAAGGCAGAAAGGAAGAAAGACGCAGAAAGAAATACAGAAATTAGACGGTGATTGCGCTGATTACGCAGAAAGAAAGATAATTAGCCACAGATTTCACTGATGAACACAGATGATACAGAAAGAAATACAGAAACATAATTGGGCTCAGATAAAAACGGGGTGGGGTTTGGGGGCAAGCTAATAAATTATTCAGCTAGTGGGAGTCGAACTCGAAAGGCCTTTGGGCGAAGGAGAGCCAGCGGTGTTTGCCGACACTGATGAGCAAGCCTGCGGCGATCAGAGAGGCGCAGAGACTTGAGCCGCCATAACTGACAAAGGGCAAGGTCATACCGGTAACGGGGAGCAGGCCGAGGGTCATGGCAATGTTGATGACGGTCTGGGTGGCCAACATGGCTACGATACCGACGGCGAGCAGACGGCCAAAGGGGTCGTAGTTGGTCTGAGCAATTCTCAATCCACAAGCAAACAAGATCAGATAAAGCGATAAAACGGCTGAGGTGCCGACCAGGCCGAACTGGGCAGCGATGACGGCAAAGATGAAATCAGTGTGGTCATGAATCAGCAAATCATGCTCGATGAGCTCGGCGCGTCGGAAGGGCTGACCGTATAGGCCGCCGGAGCCTATGGCAATAAGGGAGCGGTTTAGCTGATAGCCGGAAGTGGCCCTAACGGATTGCTGGCCCTGTTTTAGCCAGCCGAGGATGCGGCTCTGCTGGTAAGGGGTCATTTTCAACCAGAGCACGGGCAGGGATAAGAGCCCAAGCAAAAAGACAGCAGCAATGTGCCTTTTGCGAGCACCGGCGGCAAAGAGGACGACAATCAAGGTGGGCAAGAACAACAGGCTGGTTCCCAGGTCGGGCTCGATAACGATTAAGAACATAGGGACGAGGGCAAAGGCGAAAGGCAGGAGAAATCCCACGAAGGTACGGTGACTTTTTCGGAAGCGCAGGTACCAGGCCAAGGCCAGGATGAAAGCTATTTTTGCCAACTCGGAGGGCTGGCCGAGGCGGACGGGTCCGATGACAAGCCAGCGGTGAACCCTGGCTTCGGAGGAAGGTGGGAGCAGGCGAACGACAATGAGCAAAATAACAGCGGCCCCAAAGAAGAAATAAGAATATCGGCCAATCCTGCGGTAGTCGAAGACAACAAGGAAAAAAAACAACAGCAGTCCGAAAAGCAAAAAGGTCAACTGCAGGAGATATCTGTTGGCGAGGATCAGCTTCCAGGGCTGGGAACTGGGGAATGGCTGAGGCGAGGGATGATCGGCGAGGTAAATGGCCAGTATTCCAATGGCGGCCAAGGCGAGCAGGGAGAGAAAGATGGGCCAGGAAAAACGGCTAAAGAGCTTGTTCAGCAGGTTCTGAAGGCGGCGAGAAGGGCTGAGGGTAACATTGGAAAAGACTGCTGGGGACATTTTCTTTGGCCGTGGGCTAAGGTTCGAGCTCTAGAGAAAGGCGGCGGCGATAATGGCCCGATTGGGCTTGCGTGGTGGAACCAAGAGCCACACAGAATCACCGATAGAAAAGGACTGGGTCAAACGGACCGGCACTACGGTTTTGAGGACGAGCGGACGGCCGTCATATTCAAAGGTAACGACAATCAGACGAGAAAAGGCGCCTTGAGCAGAGGTTCGGACCTCGACGAGAGTGCCGAGCTGAGCAGGGGCGTTGCAGATGACATTGAGCAAGGCACGATAGCGAAGGGCGGCGATGAGCCCGAGCAAGCCAGCGATGACAAGGAAGATAATCTGGACACCCAGCCGCGAGGCCAAGGAGCGGTCGTCGGATTCGGGGCAAAAGAAATCAGAGGGGTTGGCCGGGTCGTAACGGAGGTCGAGCTTGCTGTGAATTTGCAGCGGGTTGTCCAGATGCATAAACAAGCTGCGGAGCCTTTCTCCGACTATGGGCTTAGCGTCGGGAGTGGGGCGAAATTCGAAGGTTACGTATTCGCTGGGTCCGCCACGCTCCTTGCGAGGCAGACGTTTGGATATTTCGGTGACTACGGCGGTGGCAGAGCGGCCGATGCCCTTTAGCCTGCGAATCCGGGCCCACTGGCCAAAGGGAGCCCGAGCAGTATATGCACAACCGAGGATAATGATCAGGCAGGTGAGCAAGAGCATGGAGACCGGTTTGGCGGCCAGGGCCCGAAAGCGCAGAGGCCTGCTAAGCGGACGAGGTGGTGGAAGGGGTTTTTCAGAAGCAGTCATATATTTCTCCGAGATAATTAGGGCGGCGAAGCAGATCGAAGGGAGAGGTCAGCCGAAGAGACAGTCTTGATGTAGCCGTGGTCGATGCAGAGCTGAAGCAACTCAGCAGCCCTGGGTCCGGCGACCTTGGCGCCGGAATCGCCGTGCTCGATGACGACGGCAAAGGCGATCTGGGGTTTATCAACTGGAGCAAAGCCGGCAAACCAGCATCGCCAATCATCCGTGATATTTCGGTTATATTCGGCGGTTCCGGTTTTTCCGGCAATTCTCAGGCCGCCCAGGTCGGTGTCGTGTAGTTCACTGATTCGATAGGCGGTGCCCCCGCTCTCATGGACCACGGCCTCCATGGCGTCAATAACGAGCTTGATGTGTTCGGGGTTGACTTCGAGGTCTATTGAGCCGGCGTCTTGGGCCTGGTCAACAGTCAGACTTGGTGGGACATAGACGCCTCGGCGGGCAATGGTGGCCATCATGTTGGCGACTTGCAGGGGAGTAACGGCGATCTTGCCCTGACCGATAGCCATCTGGCGAAGTTCGGCGGCGAGCAGTCGTCTCAAAGGCCCGCCATGGCTTTGGATGCCGCCTGGAATCATGCCGGGATGTTCCCGAGGCAGGTGTAGATTGGTCGGTCGAGTGAGCCCGATGTTGACAAACCAGGCAACCAAATCCCAACTGAGTAATTCAGCGACGGTGGCACAACAAACGTTGCAGGAGCGTTTGATGGCGTCATAGGGATCGACGGAGCCGTGCGGGTGATTGCCGCAACTGGGCTGGGCAAATCCGTCCTGGTCCGTGGGACAATGATAAACGGTCCGGGGGGTGATTACGGGCGGCTCGGGTTCGGTATCGGCACTGCGAAGACGGGGGGAGAGCCCGGCGAGGATGACGGCGGGCTTGACAATGGAGCCGGGGGGATAGATGGCCTCGACGCAGCGGTTCATCCAGGGGTAATCACCCTTGACGTGGAAGGGTGGTTTGGAATCGGCTCGCCCGAGCAGGGGCGTGGAGGCCAGGGCGAGGACTTGGCCGGTGGCGATATCAATGACCACGGCGGCAGCGGGAGCAGCGGGAGAATCAGGAGAATCGGGAGAAGGTTTGGCCATGGCCTTTTCGAGGTCGGCCTGGAGGTCGATGTCGATGGTCAAGTGAAGGTCTCGGCCTTTTTCTGGGGGGAGGTTTGAGCCGGGGACCAGATTTCCGAGGCGGTCCTTTTGCTGCAATCCGCGGGAGCCACGCAGGACACTCCAATCGTAGCCTCGTTCGACTCCGCTGCGGCCGATGATGTCGCCTTCGGGCGCATATCTGCGGCGGGGATCATTGAGGTGAGCTTCGGCGGGGCCCTTTGCGAGGGCTTCCAAGTCGTCCTTGTTGACCTGGCCGATAGAGCCAATGAGCTGGGCAGCCACGTAGCCGCGGGGATAAATGCGGCGAGTGGTAGGAATCAGAGTAAGCCATTCTGGGCAGCCCAGGTCGTTCTGAATTCGTCTGGCAGTGTCGTTGGGCAGGTAAAAAGCGACAGGTATAAAAGACAACTCCTCGCGGAGGACCAGAGAGTCGATCTGTCGGCGAATAGACTGGGACTGGGCACTCTCGAGCCAATTGTCCTGGGCTTTTTGAAGGCGCGTTTCATATATACTTACGCTGGTGCTTCGCATCCGCTCGATTCTACGGATGGTCTGTTGGCGTCGATCATTAATTAGTTCCTCGATTAGTTCCTTTATTCGTTCGGGATCTTCGATCAAGTTGGCTTTTTCGGTCAGTTCGGCAGGCAGGGGAATCAGGCTAGGCAAGTCATCCCACATCTTATCGATCTGGGACTTTACCTGCTGGAGATATTCAGGGGGGGTAGGGTCCCTTCTTTTGAGCTTGATACCATTGGCCCGGGCGCGGGCTCTAGCTAGCGTGTCGACGTATTTTTCGTCGAGACTGATGGCTCCGTAATGGATGCCGATATTGAAGCAAGGCTCATTGGCGGCTAGGAGTTTTCCGTTTCTGTCGAATATTTGGCCACGGACCGAAGGCAAGAGGACCGGAGGGCGTAAAAGAAGTTGCTGGGCATCGTCGAGGTAGTCCTGGTGGGCATAGACCTGAAGAGCTATCAGACGAGCGAAAATGACAACAAAGAAGATGGAGAGAATCAGAAAGAAAATGATAAGGCGACGATTAAACATTTTATTTGAAGAAAAGGCACAAAGGCACAAAGCAGATAAAGAAAGGCAGAAAATAAAGAGCAGCCGTTACAATCGGGGCCTAAATATCAGAGGCGTTTGGGGGAGATGGGAACAGTGAACCATCTCTTTCCGCCAGCCAAGAGGTAATATACGGGAGTAAGGGCGGCGGTGTAAAGGGCGATACAAAAGGAGAGGCCGAGAAAAGGGATCAAATCGGGGAAGGAGCGTCTGCCTAAAAGACAAGGAACGGCAAAACTGAAGGCGTGAGTGAGAAAAGTCCAGCAAAAGGCCAAGATGATTCGTGAAATGGGGTGGTCGGGATAGAGGATTTGCCGGGCGGATAGGGTCAGTAGGGCGAGCAGTCCGAAAGAAAAGGCAAACGCGCCAGGGGTCCCTAGGCCGATCACGTCGGCGGTGAAACCGACAATCCAGGCCGCCAGGGGAGCGTGGCGGCGAGGGGCATAAAGAGCAAAAAAGAGGGCTAGTAAAGCCAGGAAGTCGGGCCTGACGAGGTGATCGGCAAAGGGGAAGAAGCGGCCGGCGGTAATCTGCAAGACAACGGCGATAAACAAGATCAGGCTGAAGATAGGCCAATGCATGAAGACTTCCGAGAGAAAAAGGCACAAGCGGCCGAACTAATCGCCGTGACGTATGGGTCGAAGTACCATCACAGAAGACAAACGAGTGGTGCGGGCCAACGGTTCGATGGTCAGGTCAGAAAAGAGCATGCTCCTGGGGCTGGGCTCGACCTTGGTCACGCGTCCAATAGCCAAACCGTCGGGTAGATTCTGCATGCCATCGGAAAGCACGACAGCCTGGAGGACGTCTTCTGGTTTGCCGTTGGGGCTGAGGTCTTTGTTGGGGACATCTTTGGCAATGAGGCGTCCACCGGCTAAGGAGCTAATGTGCAAAATCGGGCCCATAGCCGATGGTTCCAACTCGGCCAGAGGCGAATGGATATAAATACGAGCTGACATCGGGGGTTGATTTGGGTCTCCGAGTAAGCGGACCTGGGCAGTGCGAGGCTGGACAGAGCCGATGCGACCGACCAAAACGGAAGATTCCAATAGAGCTCGTCCGGTGAGCTTGGAATCGTGCTGGAGGACGGCGACGACGACCCAGAAGCCGACTTCCAGGCCAGCGGTGCTGCCCTGGTCAATAGTGATCACGGTCCGGCCCGGCAGACCGTGGCCACAGACGTTGGCAGGAATCAACGAGTAACTCTCCAACAGCAGATTCTTGTGCAGATGCTCTCGACGGGCGTAGATATCGGCCATGCGCATCCATTGGCTGTGCAAGAAAGCGTTTTGCTGTTCCAGGAGGCGGATGCGATCAAGAAGCTCCTGGGTCTGGGCAGAAGCTGCCGGAGGTAGAGGACTCTGGGAGCTGGAGAAATAGTGCAATATACGGTTGACACCGATGGCTGGGGGGCTGATGAGAGAATTGACGACGGCGCGAAAAGGGTTTAACAATCCGGGGGGCAAGAAAAGGGCCAGGAAAGAAAGGACCATCAGAATGGTAAAAACGGTGGATGCAGAAAGGTTCAACCGTCGCATATCAAAATGATAGGGCCGGGGGGCTCTCAAGACAAGAGACAAAAAGGAAAGGCTTGCTCGTGCTTCCAGCCTTCGCAGCCGAAGCTGCTTCGGCGGAGTAGGCTCGCAGCGAAGCGCCGCTTCGCAGAGTAGTAAGGCTTGAGGAAGAAAGAGAAAGAGCTCACCACGAAGAGGGCACCCCAATCGCAATACACTGCGATTGGGGACCCCACGAAGGACACGAAGTAGGAAAGAAGGGGCAACGCGTAGCGTCCTTCCCGTAGGGACCTGTGGTCGGAAACCCTAAGAAACCCCCGGTAAAACCGGGGGCTAAATACAAGAGCAGAAGTCCCCCAGGATAACGCGTAGCGTCCTGCGGAAGGCACAGAGGCACAAAGGCACAAAGCAAGAAAAGCAACCCCCAGGATAAACCTGGGGGCTAAATACAAGAGCAGAAGACCCCCAGGATAAACCTGGGGGCTAAACAAAGAGACCCCCGGTGGGCTAAATAAAAGAACAGTAGGGCATAGGATTTAGGGAAGGTTGTTCAGTACGTTTCCTGGCCGGACTCCATGGTTTCCTTCCACTGCTCGAGATGCTCGAGATAGACGCTGGTGCCTCTGGCGACGCAGAAGAGGGGCTCGTCGGTAATTCTGACATCCAGGCCGGTGGACTGACTGATGACACGGTCAATGCCTCGGAGCAAGGCACCGCCGCCGACTAAAACCACGCCATTGTCGACCAAATCGGCGGAGAGCTCGGGCTCAATCTTGTCGAGAGTTCGCATGATCAAGTCGACAATCTGGCCGAGGGGGTCTCTTAGACACTCGCGGATTTCCTCGGAAGTAACGGTGGTTTTGCGGGGCAGGCCGGAAACCATGTCCCGGCCTCGGACCTCCATGGAGAGTTCCTCGTCGAGAGGAGCGGCTGAACCGATTTCAATTTTTATCTTCTCGGCGGTCTGTTCGCCAATCATGAGGTTGTAATTTCGTTTCATGTGATTTCCGATGGCCTCGTCCATGTCGTCGCCGGCAACGCGAACAGACTGACAGACGGCGATGTCGCCAAGAGAAAGGACAGCGACCTCGGTGGTACCGCCGCCAACATCGACGACCATGGAGCCGGTGGGTTCGCGAATGGGCAGATTGGCGCCGATGGCCGCGGCCAAGGGCTCTTCAACAAGATAAACGCGACGAGCGCCGGCGCGTTCGGCAGAGTTGAGGACGGCGCGCTTTTCGACGGCGGTGACCCCGGAAGGAATGGCAATGACGACCCTGACGCGAGGTCTGATGAATCCTACGCGTCCGTGAGCCTTGCGGATGAAATAGGAGAGCATGGCCTCAGTGATGTCAAAGTCAGCAATGACGCCGTCCTTCAAGGGCCTGATGGCGGTTATGGAACCGGGGGTCTTTCCCAACATTTCCTTGGCTACAAAACCGACGGCCTGGCCGTTCTGGACGACCTGATTGGTGCCCTTACGCACGGCTACCACAGAGGGCTCATTCAGGACAATGCCCTGATTACGGATGCAAACAAGGGTGTTGGAAGTACCCAGGTCAATGCCCATGTCCACAGAGAAAAAACCAAGAAGTGAATCAAGATTCACAGGCAAACTCCTATTAATTAGGCTTGAGGCTTGAGGCCTGCTCGTGCTTCGCAGCGAAGCGCCGCTTCGCAGAGTAGTAAGGCCTGAAGCTTGAGGCCTGAGACTTGAGGGTTCAATTGGGCAAACATTCTACCGCAAGTCCGGAAGATATGGAAGAGGCAAATCCACCGTGGCGAAGGCAGCTTTGCCAGGGGCAAGGCCCAATCTACCGGCTGAGTAAATCGGGGCCTTGAAGTCCGAGAGGCCCAGGGTCCGATAAATGAAGAAGCTTCTGGGTCCCAAGACTATCAGACGAGGGCCAGGGCCAAGGCGGCGATCTCCGGAATTCGCTGTGTAGAGTAAATAGCGCGAAAAAACGTATGGGCCCCAAAGGAAGTACAGCCCAGATAAATAAGATATATGGTAGAGGCGAACAAGACCAGCACAGCGACCAGCAAGAGGAAACTGAGCACATCCGGGGCGGGCTTGGCTGAACTCTGGGGCATCATTTCAGGCATTTTTCGAAGACCTCAACAAAAGATGGACTAACCCGAATATTCCACAAGAGTTTTGGTTTTGGCCGGCTATTTTGGCCAGCTTCTGCGTTCTCGGCTCTAACTGTCCTCGACGTATATATTTATACGACTCCGGTCAGTTAGAGCCTGCGGCCTTGAATCTGAGCAAAATTTCTCGGCCAAAACAGTGTGTTACTTCCATCGAGGCCGAAAATGATACTTAACTGATTTATTCTACATAAATTACGGAACACTGTACAAAATCTCGTGAAATATCCGGGCTAAGCCCAGAGGACTCGGCCCGCTCAGTCGGACGGCGAAAAGACGAGCGTATCTCCTTTGGCGAGAATAATTCCGGGACCGTCCTGGCCGGGTTCGGCAGGCTTGGTGTGGACCTGGTTGGCAGAGACACTAGTGATCTGGCCAATGACGGGCTTGGAACCCAGTCCGTAGTGGCCAATCCAAAAGCCGACCAGAACGAGAAAGCTAATAAGTAAAATTAGCAGAGCGGCTACCAGGAGTAGATTATAACTGTCAGAGACAATGTCTGCCAGGAGCGAGGGACTTTGGGAGCGGTCGAGGGGGACACTAATCTGCTGTTCGGAATCGGCCATTATCTATTATTACCAAGAAGAGCTGGTCCTGGTTCTACTTTAGGGGGCTGGTGGAGACCTCGTCTCCGACCTCAACGCGTTTGGCGGACATAAGTATGGTACCGAGAGATCGATCGCGAAAGACGCGGGTGATTTCGAGGTTGCCAACATAATCATCGTCGTAAATTGTGAGCTTGGTTCCTTCGGAAACGCCGGCAATCGAGCCGACGTTAATGGTGGCAATTTTGGCGTCCAGATCGACGGCAACAACCTTACCGTTAATTGGCCGGCGAGCCAGGAGAGGAGCCGGACGGACGGGAACAACAACAGGGGCACGTGCGGTGGTCCGGCCGCTGGCTTTGCGAATTTTATCCTGTAAAGCGAAGATCTGCTCCTTCTTGCGGCTGACCTCGGTATCCAGGACCATCACATCTCTCAAGAGGTCGGAGACCTGCCTTTCGAGCTGGGCATTTTCGGTCTTGAGATCGCTGGCGGTGTTCCTGGCCCGGTCGAGCTGGTCGCTGGCGTGGTCGCGAGCCGTCTGGGCCCGTTTCAAGGAATCATCAAAATTGGCCAACCGCTGGCGAAAGGTATCGTTGTCGAGAGTGAGCTTTCCAAGCTTAAACCGAAGGTTAGTCAGATCAGTGTTTGCCTGGACCAAAAGGCTGCGGGCAGAGTCGAGCTGGCGCTGGAGGTCCTGCTTTTCCTTACGAAGCTGCTGCTGAGTCTGTGTATTGGCCAGATTGTCGCTCTTGAGCTGAGCCCGAAGGGTGGCCACATCCTCGGAGCGTTCCAGAGCGAGGGTCTTCCAGGACTGCTGCTGCGAGAGATAGACCAAAAGAACGGCACTGTGGGCGATGGCCAAGACAACCAGAATGACAACGAGAATTTTAGTGAGAGTGCTCACGGCAACCTCCCCGGTTACAAAAGAGGATCCAATTTCCAATAACCGCATTGCGGCCCATAGTATACAACAGGCCAAGGGGCCCATGCAACAGTAGAAAACCGCAACATTAAGGCCATGATAGGGCCTACGGAACGGCTGTCAAGGACAAAAAAAAGGGGCTCGAGGCTTGGGGCTTGGGGCCTGAGGCTGGAGGCAGATAATACAGAAGAAAATACAGATTATTTGCCACAAAGAAGGCGGTAGCCCGATCGCGAAATGGTGCGATTGGAGACACCCGGCGCAGAGCCGGGATAAACCCCCGGTAACGCGTAGCGTCCTTCAGAAACCGGGGGCTAAATACAAGAGCAGAAAACCCCCAGGATAAACCTGGGGACTAAATATGGGGTGATCCGCAGAACCTTTGGGCAGTTGAAGGGCAGTTCGTGCAGATTTTGGGCCTATCGGCGGAGACGGGCCCGGAGATTGTCCAAGACGTTCATGAAATTGATGTAGGAATCGTAGGGGGATTCGTAGGGATTAAAGTACTTGTGGACGTCTCCGTCGGCAAAATACTTGGTGCACATATAGTAGAAATGGTCTGAAGTCTGCAACCTTCGCCAGTCCCGGAGAATATCGTCATCTTGAGAATCCTTGACCTGCTGCTCGAGACGATAGAGCTCATAAAGGGCGTTGGACTGCATGGCATTTCCGAGCCAAGCGGAGAGGTCTCGCTCGGTGTCGGCCCAGGAGATCATGTAAGGGACGTCCAACTGGTCGGAGGGCTGATAGGCCTGGATGAGCTCGGAAGGTGTTTTGAAGTTGTCGTCAGGATGGGCAAAGATTTGCTCGGGCAAGTGCTCCAGAAAAGTGAAGATGCCGGTGTCGGCCCATTGGTGCTCGCCAAAAGTTTCATAGTCCATAAAGAGATTGACGGTATAACCGTTTCCGTTGACTTGGTGGATCCAGTCGGCGAATTTTTCGGCGGTGAGCGGCCATTCGGCCCAGCTGCGCTGGGAAAACCGAAAAGCGATATCGTCGGAAAGACGGTAGTTTTTCAAGAGTAAAGTAGTGTTAGGATCTCCGGGCGGATGGTAGAGAAAATTCGGCGAACGGTAGCCGAGGATGTGGTCGGCCCCTTCGACCAGGATGCCGCGATAACCCATCTGGGCTACAAAGGCGGCCAAATCATTGTTGTAGATAAGCTCGGTGTTGCGAAAGATGCTGGGGCGCTGGTTGAAATGATGCTGGATGAGGTCGGAGTGAAGGCTGATCTGCTCGGCAAACTCCTGGCGGGAGTGGAGGAAGGCCAGGGAATGGTAGTAGGTTTCGGCGAGGAACTCGACGGAGCCGGTATCGGCCAGGGCATGAAAAGTGCTCATGACCTCAGGGGCGTAGCGTTCGAGCTGCTCGATGAGCACTCCGGTGCAGGAATAGGCGACCTTGAAACGGCCGGGGTATTTGTTGATAAGATCGAGAATGAGCCTATTGGTGGGCAGATAACACTTTTCGGCCACCTTGTGGATAATCTGCTTATTGTGATATTCGTCGAAATAATCGGCGTCGGAATCAAAAATGGTGTATCGTCTGAGGCGATAGGGCTGGTGGACCTGAAAGTAAAAACATACCGAGGCCATGGCCATCCTGTAAATCTACAATAGCAATCGCATCTCGAGCACGCCGTTCCGGGGCGAGAGTCAATCAGGCCGGATCCGCCGAAGGCTCAGCAGAACGTTTCGCCCGGCCAGAGAGCACGGACTGGTAGACCTTTATACACTGCTGGGCGGAATCCTGCCAGGAGAGTTTGCGAACTTCAAAGCTTCCGTGCTGGCGAAGGGTGGTCTGCAAGGGGGGGTGCCTGAGGACGGCTACAATCTTGTTGGCCATTTCATCAATGTCCCAGAAATCAACGCTGAGGACATGAGTGAGCAGCTCGCTGACGCCGGACTGCTTGGAGATGATGACGGGGACGTCATTGCTCATGGCTTCGAGAGGTGCAATTCCGAAGGGCTCTGAAACGGAGGGCATGACATACAAATCGGCCATTCGATAGACCTTTTCGACGTCCTGGCCTCTGAGGAAACCGGGGAAAAGGACCTTGTGGCCAATACCCATGGCAGCGGCGAGCTCGATGGTTCTTCGGGTCATGTCTCCGGAGCCAGCCATGATGAACTTGACGTTTTCCATAACGCCAAGGACCTTTTTGGCGGCGGCGAGGAAGTACTCGGGCCCTTTCTGCATAGTAATCCGGCCCAGAAAGAGGACGATCTTTTCTCCCTTGGCGATGGTGATGCGGCGGTCGTTGAGCGGCTGGTGGCCGTTGAGGATGGCATTATAGACCACTTCGACTTTGTCCGCGGAGATGCCGTAGCGGGCAGTACAAATGCTCTTGGTCAGATGGGAAACGGCAATAACTCGGTCTGCAGCGTGCATTCCCTGTCGCTCAATATCGTAGACGGCCTGGTTGGCGTGCTGGCCAGAACGGTCGAACTCGGTGGAATGGATATGAACGACCAGGGGTTTTTTGGTGGCCTTGGCCAAGGCGAGTCCGGCGGGGTAGGTCATCCAGTCGTGGGCGTGAATGATGTCGAAGGTGTGCTGGCGAGCGAGATCAGTAACCAGGTGGGCATAGCGGCGGACCTCCTTGAGAAGGTCGCCGTGGTAATGGGCAGCCGAGGCAGGCAGGTCAACGAATTCTGCGGGCTGCTGTTCTCCGGCCGGTTGGCCGGCCTGCTGGATGGCCTGTAAGTCGGCTAGGTGGCGGGCGTGCTGGGCCTGTCCAGTGTAGGGCTGAAGAAGAGCGTCAACGGCTTTGATGGTAACGTTGGGCATATCGGTGGGGATGTCAGCCGAGGCAGCGTTGATTGCCTGGAGGTCGGAAGGGCTGAGTACCTGGAGGTGAGAGCCGGCTTGACCGGCGGCCGGGCGAGGCAAAACAAACAAGACCTGGGCACCAATCTGGCTCATACCCTTGGTCAGGCCATAACAGGCCGTCCCCAGGCCTCCGGAGATGTAAGGAGGAAACTCCCACCCCAGCATCAAAATCTTCATGGCCTCGGCCCACACTGAGTCAGCAGAACTCTGACTGTACGAGCAACTCGCCTGTCCGTCAGCAACGAAAGCTACTCCGGCGGAAGGATCCGGACAAAAAGAGGAACGAGTCTGAGATTTTATGCTAGGCGTCATAGATTGTCAAGTCAGGTTTTGCAGCATCCCACAAAGCAGGCACAAAAAACGTGCAGCTGAATCTGCGACTGCTCCAGGCAGTGCCCAGACGGCCGGGGCCCGGCTGTGCTGCCGAAATGTCGGGCCAGGCCGGTCCAAGCAACACTGGGTAGGACACTAAGCCATCCGGGTGCAAACCTTACAGTAGAAATCGGTCGAAAAACAAGACCGTATTAGCTATGGATAAGGATCGGCGTTCAATTACTACATTTTTTGGAGTCTGGGGGGTGGCTGGGGGTCCGATATATCAGGACCGCTGCCTAAGAACGTGTAAATAAATAATCTTCCATTTTGCCGCTAAATAAACCCCTACGATAAAGCGGGGATAATCAAAAAGACCCCCAGGATAAACCTGGGGGCTAAACAAAGGACCTGGTATCCTGATTCGGCGACACAAAGTGTCCTTCCCGTAGGGAGCTGTGGTCGGAAACCCTAAGAAACCCCCAGGATAAACCTGGGGGCTAAACAAAGAACTCGTGAATTTTGAGCAACTCGACCTTTTTGAAGCAAAAACGAAACCTTATTCATTTACAAGTCCTAGACGTGCAATTGGCTCTTGCGGTCGGCCAACTGATCCTTGAGGCGATCGAGGATTGAGGAGTGAATCTGTGAGACGCGAGACTCAGATAAATCGAGGGTGGCGCCGATCTCCTTCATGGTCATGCCTTCATAATAATAGAGTGTAATAATCAGGCTTTCGGTGCGTGAGAATCCCTTGGTAATCAAAGACTTGAGGTCGCGGCGATGGGCCTGCTGTACGGGGTCGCTGCCCTTGGGGTCTTTGAGGATGTCGATCTCCTCGATCTGTCTGGAGCCGTCGCTGTCAAACCACTTGCGATTGAAGGAGACCTGTGAGACGGCGTGGGCGTCGCGGATAATCTTGTTCAATTCCTTCATGGATACGCCCATGCGCTGAGCAATCTCATTGTTGGAGGGTAGGCGTCCGAACTCAGCGTGGAGGGCCTGAGTGGTGTTTTCGAGTTTGCGTCCGCGGGCCCGGACTAATCGGGGGACCCAGTCCATAGAGCGGATTTCGTCGAGGATGGCCCCGCGGATACGAGGGGCACAGTAAGTTTCAAACTTGATGCCCCGGTCAGGGTCAAAGGCCTCGATGGCGTCGAGGAGGCCAAAGGTTCCGGCACTGATAAGGTCGTCGAGCTCGACCTCTCCGGGCAGTTTGGTGGCCAAGCGTTCGGCATTGAACTTGACCAAAGGCAAGAAATTGGTCAAGAGGAAGTTGCGAAGCTCCTGGGAGGCGTTTTTGCGATAATCGTGCCAAACTTCGGCGAGTTCCAGAGCGGCTTTCTGATCGGTAGCGGGCATGTGTAAGCTCCTGTCAGATACAAATCCTCAGATGCGAAGCACCGGCGGGAAGACGGTGCGAGTCAACTACAAAAACGAATTGGCGGCCCGGAGAAAAAAGGGCTCCTGGGGCTGAGCCGATCGCAAGGGCGGCTGGGAGTCCAGCAGGCGTCTGGCTAAACGGTGTACCTGCCGAGCAGCACGGCAGCGTGGAAAACTCCACATGAAAGGACGACGGGCAGTTACAGCTAAGGGCACATGCCGGTCGTAGAGAAGAAAGCCGGCTAAAGGCAGCTCGAAATGAAGGAACCTGCGAGCGGCGCCGGCAATTCGGGCGTGAACGCTGCGGACTTGGGAGACATTTTTGGCCATGTTGACCACCAAAAGAATGCTGGTGAGCTGACGTTCGGTCAGCAAGACCTTGATAACGGCATAAGCGTCGGTGATGGCTGGGGGCTCGGGGGTGGTGAGCACCAGGACATCATCAGCGACAGCGGCAAACGACAAGACATTGCTGGATAAACCGGCGCTGGCATCGACGATGAGAAAATCAGCAGATCTCTCCAGAGAATCCAAGAAACTGATGAGCCGAGCCCGGTGGAAATCAGACAGCTCGGCCAGGGCTGTAAGTCCTGAGGCGCCGGGGACTAAACGAAGTCGTGGCGCAATGTCAGTAGTTATTTCGGCAGGATTGTGGGAGCTCTTTAGTAAAGTCGAAAGATTTGGTCCGGGCGGCAGGTCGAAGAGGATGTCGAGATTAGCCAGGGCCAGGTCGGCATCGACGAGGACGATGCGTCGTCCAGCGGAGGCCAAGCTAAGGGCGAGATTTGCGGCGAGATTGCTTTTGCCGACGCCTCCTTTGCCGGAAACCAGACAGACGACGCGAGCCTGGGCCACGGTGGCCTTAGCCAGCCGACGAAGGTGATGGGCCTGGTCAAAACTAATCACGGTGCTCCTCGAGAATACGAGCGGCTAAATCGCGGGAAGAAGCTACTTCGATATCGTCGGGGACGTCCTGGCCGGCGGTAATGTAGGAAAGAGGGATGGCCGAAGCATTCATGCGGCCGGAAGCCAAGCTGGCAAAGACGTTGAGAACCGGAGAAAGAGAGATGACCTCGTCGAGCTTGGTGAGCAATAACTGGTCGATGCCAAGAAGGCTGAACTTTTCGATGGCGGAAATCATCTGGGGATAAGCGGTGGTGGCGGCGAGGACGAGCTGGGTCTGATGGGAACCAAGGACCTGCTGAAAGGAGCGGAGCTCGGCGAGGCGAAGGTGGTCGTTGGGACTGCGGCCGGTAGTGTCGATGAAAATGAGTGAATGGTCGCTCAGGTGAGCGAGCTGGCGGGAAAGCTCCTGAGGAGTAAGCACGGCAGAAAAAGGCACGTCAATAATGTCAGCGTAAGTGCGCAACTGATCAACGGCAGCGATACGGTAGGTATCAATGGTCAAGAGGGCTACGGAGGTGTTTCGCTGGAGCTTGTACTGGGCGGCGAGCTTGGCGATGGTGGTGGTTTTGCCGACACCGGTGGGTCCTACGAAACTTACAATTCGGGGTTTTCCGGGCAGTCCGGGCTGGAGCGGACCAGAGGTGGGAATCAACTTTTCAATGCGGTTAAGGAGAGGATCAGCGTCAGGCTCCGAGCTGAGGTCCAAGCGGCTGGGCAGGTCGCGGAGAAGTTCGTTGGCTAAAGACTCAGCAATGTGCCTGGCCAGGAAGGACTCTAACAAGGTGCTGATCCCGCTTGGCAGAGGAGTTGAGGCAGGACTTTGGGCAGGGCGGGCAGAAGGAGTGAGTTTGAGGCGGTCATCGCTTAAAGAAGCGATTTTGCCGGGCGTCTGGTCCTGCTGGAGCCAACCGGGGACGTCCGTGGAAGGTAAGCGGACACGGCCGGCGGTTGTGGGTTGGGGCGAATGAGGCTGCTGAGAAGGTGCAGGGGGCGTGGCAGCGTGAAACTCGGCCGGGCAGGTGAGGGAATCCTCGGCGGCGGTAATCTCGACGAGTTGGCGTCGGGAGCGGCTGAGCAGGCCGCCCTTGCGCAAGGTGCGGGTGTTGAGAATAAGGGCGTTAGGACCCAGGTGGGCTTTGACCTGGGCAACGGCGGCAGCCATGCTGTGGGCCTGAAATATGTGAGTCTTCATGAGAACAACTCCAGGGTCTGCTGGGCAAGCAGAGCGGGTCGGTCGATCGGGTTCTGGGGCAAAGAGAAACTGGCCAAGGTATGAATCGGGACACTTTCGAGGATTTCCGAACGTGCCAAGACGGGCAAGGCCGGGGCTCGTCCAGCCAAGACACGAGCTAGGGCAGGGCGAATCTCTGAGGCAACCAGAAACACTAACGGTTCGGGCAGGACTGGAAGGGCGTGGAGATAATCAACGATGCTATCAACGAGCTTTGATAAGCAGGCAGTAAGAGACTGTTGGTCAGGTGGGCCGGCAAAGCCGTTAATCCGGGGGCGATGGAGCAGTTCGTTGAGGGTCCGCTCGGCAGAAGGCTCGAAGCAGAGGCAATGGAGGCGGCCATCAGAGGCGGTGAACTGGCGGGTAATGATGGGGGCCAAGCTGCAGCGGACGCGGCTGGTCATCTCGGCGGGGTCGCAGGAGACGGCAAGGGCATCGCTAAGGGCCTCGAGGATAGACTCCAAATCACAAATGGGTATGCCTTGGACCAAGAGCTCCTGGAGGACCTTGTGAATCTGGGCGACGGAAAGCTTGGAGTTGTCGTTTGAGCGATCCGGGCCAAGAGGCTGGTGCCTGGGGTCGTAGCCGATGAGTTCGGCGACCAAGAGAGGAGCCCGCTGGGCAAGGTCTGCAAGAAGGGCGTGGACGTCCTGACGGGAGAGCAACTGGTCGGCGTGAGTATAAATAATGTGACGAAGATAACGGGGCAAGACCCAGTCGGAAGAAATGACTGTATATCGGAGTTGTCGAGCAGAGGCTTGGGCACAATGGGGAATCCAAAAGGCCGGGCGCTGGGTGAGCGGATCGGTCAGAGCCAAGCCGTCAAGGCGCTCGGTAGGAAAACCGGGAGCAACGGCGAGGAGCTTGCCGGGATGGATGCGTCCGCGGAGAACCTCTAAGCCGCGGACCTTGATGATGTAGTCGCGGGCGGGTATGCGGACATTATCGTGAGCAAAAACACCGGGGACGAGAAATCCCAGATGGACGGCAAGGTCGCGACGAATAGCCTCGATGCGGGTTAACAAGTTTCCGGGTGCAGAAGTATCGAGCAGGGGCAAGAGAGAAAACCCGAGCTCGATTTCCAAGGGCTCAAAGCGAAGATAAGCTGAAGGAGCCGATTGGGTCTGGCCGGCGGAAGGGCCGCTAAGCTCCTGGCAAGTCGGCGGAGGTATAAGCATTGGGGGCTGGCTGGCGTGGTCGGGCAGAGCGGGGGAGTAGGCGGTGGCGGGCTGGGGTTGGCCGGGCTGCTCGGAGCCGGATTTTCGCAGGGTCCAGGTGATGACGAGGAGACATCCGCCCAGGATGAACAGGGGGAGCTTGGGCAGGCCGGTGACCAACAAGAGGGCGAGGAAGATGGTGGCGATGACGAGTGCGCCTGGCCGGCCGAAAAGCTGATCGACCATTTCACGGCCGAGGTCGCTGCGTCCGGTTGAACGGGTGATAATCAGTCCGGCGGAAATGGCAATGATGAAAGCGGGCAGCTGAGAAACCAGACCGTCGCCAATAGTCAAAGTGGTAAAGACGGCCAAGGTGTCCGAGAGGCTCCAGCCGTGCTGGAGCAGGCCGACACACAAACCGCCAATGATGTTGACCAAGGTGATGATGACCGCAGCGATGGCATCGCCACGGACAAACTTAGAGGCCCCGTCCATGGCCCCGTAAAAGTTTGACTCGCGAGCAATGGTCTGGCGGCGGTCGGAGGCCTGGGTTTCATTGATCAGGCCGGCGTTGAGGTCGGCGTCAACGGCCATCTGCTTGCCGGGCATGGAGTCGAGGGTGAAACGAGCGGCGACCTCAGAAATACGAGTGGCGCCCTTGGTAATGACTACAAACTGGATAACAACCAGAATGGTAAAGATCACAAAGCCAACGGCCAAGGAACCGGAAGTGACGAAATGGCCGAAAGACCTGATAACCTGTCCGGCAGCGGTAGTAGCAGCGATGGGAGGGGCACCATCAGAGCCGGCGGTGAGGATCAGGCGAGTAGTGGCTACGTTGAGCACGAGGCGAACCAGGGTCGTGCCCAAGAGCAGCGAAGGGAAGACGGAGAACTCGAGGGGGTCGGAAACCTGAATGCTGGTGAAGAGAATGATGGCTGCCAGGGTGAGGTTGGCCACCAGGAGGATGTCAATCATCCAGGGGGGCAAAGGAAAAAGAACGACGAGGATTAGCCCGGCACATGCCAGGGGAAATATCAGGCCGCGCTTGCGGTGCAAGAGACTGATCAACGGGTTGGCAGGTGATGTTGTAGGTAGATCAGGCATAAAATAAGTCCAAACTCCATTTCACCGGTAAAACCCCCGGCAAAGCCGGGGGCTAAATAGCCCCCCGGACGCAGCCGGGGGGCGTTTTTATAAGCTCCTGTTGCAGCAACTCCGCGAGCTCAGGATACAAACGCAAAGGAACGTAATGATTGACGGGTACGGCTCTGGCCAGGGCGCGGGTCAACTGGGGGTAATTGAAGATGCCAAGGCGGCGCTGGGCAGCAAGGATGTGAATGCGCCGGGCTAAAGCTCCGCTGCCCTTGATGAGGAGTCTGACGGGGCCGGCGGTTCCGGTGCGGTGCTGCAAGGCGATGGCCAAGCGGGGTCCGGCTGAGCTGGGCTGACTGCGTGAGTCTATGAGGACGAGGTCGGCCTGGAGGATAGCGGCGGCTAACCTGGCAGGTGAGGGGGGGGCCAGGCTGGAACGGCGTTGCTGAGTTAGCGGATTGCCTTCGAGGTCGCGGTGCTCCTGGCGGAGCTGCTGAGGAGACATACGCAAATCACGTTTTAGAAAATGGCGGACGAGGAGGTAGTCAAAGGCAGCAAGAACGGCCAGGAGTATGATCAGACGAAGGCCGAGCCCCAAAAGCAGTCGGCCGGTGGCTCCGAGGAGCAACTGGGAGGGCAAGGCGGGCAGGCGAGCAAGGTCGGGCAAGATTGCCCGGATACTCAGGAAAGTAACAAGGGCAACAAGAAGGACCTTGGCCAGGTTGAATATAAGGCGGGCAACGGAACGGGCTGAGAAAATCCGTTTGAAACCCTGGGTCGGCGAAAGACGGTCGAGCTTAAATGCCAAGGGCTCGACGGAAAAGAAGAAGCCGCTTTGGAGCAGGCCGCTGAGCAAGACGGCGCCGGCGACGGCCAGACAGGCTGGGCCGGCGATGAGCAGAAAACGCCAAGCGGACTGGCGAAGCAGAGCAAGGTTCTGGTCAAGAGAAGCCGGTGAGTGCGAACCGCTCGGCGGAGAAGAAAGCATTTGAACGGTGAAGGCCTTGAGCTGGGCAAATATGGTCGGACAAAGGGCAACGAGGATGACGAGCCCGGCCAGGAGAACCAGGACGGAATTGAGCTCAACTGAGCGGGGCAGTTGGCCCGCCCGGCGTGCCTGGCGACGTCGGAATGGTGTGGCGGGCTCGGTGGCGTGGTAAAGTTCGTCAGACATAATCTAACTAAGCTCCCAGAGGCAAACCGACAAACATTAAGGGCCGAACAAACGGCCTACAGACTGCAAAGCTCGGCCGAGGCTGGTCTGGAAGGCCAGGCAAACCGAGCCTAGCGAGATAATCAGCACCAAAGTGGCGGTGGAAATCTGGACAGGAAAACCGATAGAGAACACGTTCAGCTGGGGAACGGTCCGAGCAATGAAACTCATGGAAACGGCAGCCAAGAAGACGGCGACCAGAGCTGGGGCGGCAAACCTGATGGCTAAGAGGTAGGCGTCGGCAAGCAAGGCGGTCAGGCCGACAACGGGCAAGGAGGCGGGGCTGAAGGTCCCAGGTGCGACAGAGCTGAAGGAGCCGATGAGGGAGCCGATGAGGGCGCGATGGCCACCGAGCAACAGGAAGATGACAAGAGTGAGTACAAAGAAGAGTCGGCCGAGGATGGAGGAGCGGCCTTCAAAGGATGGGTCGAAGACGTCGGCCAGGGAGATACCGATTTGCTGTCCGATGAGCAGTCCGGCCAAACGCAGGCCGACAAAAATCAGGGCGGCGCCGAGGCCGAGAATAAGCCCGACTACTAACTCACCAAGCAGAGCAGGCAGGAAGCTGGCCAGATCGGCCGGGGGGCTAAAGGTACCAGAAACCAGGGCAAATAAGGCCAAGGAGAGGATTACGGCCAGGGCCAATCGAAGGCGCAGCGGAATGGCCGCCGAGCCGAAGAAGGGGGCGAAGATAATCAGGCCGGCCACCCGGGCTAGAACTAAGAGGTAGGCGGGCAGCAGAACAATCAGGCGAGAGATGTCGAATACTTCCGGCATAGTCAGATCACATCATGGCCAAGTAAACATTCGAGCGGCGAAATCGACGAGTCGTGAGATCATCCAAGGCAGCAGTAAGATGCCGGCCAGGGCCATGGCGGCCAACTTGGGCACAAAGGCGACGGTCTGCTCGGTGAGTTGAGTAGCAGCCTGTAGCAGGCCGACGACCAAGCCGACCAATAAGGCGACCAACAGAATGGGCCCGGCAATGAGCAGACAGAGGATCAAGGCCTGGCGGGCAACGTCTATGGCTTGATCAGGTGACATGAATGATTCTCAGGTTAAAGGGCGAAACTCTGTAACAGGCTGCCGGTCAAGAGGTGCCAGCCGTTGACCAGGACAAAGAGTAAAATCTTGAAAGGAAGCGAGACCAGCACCGGGGGGAGCATGAACATACCCATAGAAATTAATATAGAAGCGACGACCATGTCGATGACCAAGAAGGGCAGATATATCTTGAAACCCATGAGAAAAGCGGTCTTGAGCTCGGAGATAACAAAGGCAGGAATGAGGGCCCGATTTGGCACGTCGGCCCAAGTGAGCTGGTCGGCGCCGGCTGCTGGGGGCTGGGGCCCAGATCGCAGGCCAGAGTGCTCAATGAACATCCAGACGTCGGCCTGGTTGTTGTAGGTGTCAATCTGGCGGATCATGAAGGCTCGTAAGGGGACTTGGCCAAGCTCGACGGCCTGTGAGGCGGAGATTTTTCCGGACAGGTAAGGCGAGAGGGCCTGGCTGTTGAGCTGGGACCAGGTGGGAGCCATGATCAAAACGGTCAGGAGAATGGCCAGGCCGACGAGAATCTGGGTGGGGGGCAGCTGCGCAGTTCCCAGGGCCTGACGGGTAAGGGCTAGAACGACGATGATGCGGATAAAGCAAGTGAACATGACAATGATGGCCGGAGCCAAGGATAGAACGGTAATAATGATGATGAGCTGAATGAGGCCGGAGACCGTGCGGCGGTCCGAGAAGTCGGGTAAAAGCTTGGACAGATCCAGCGAATCGTCGGGGGGTAGTTCCGTGGGCTGGACCTGAGCGAGAGCGGCAGAGGCTGTGGCCGGCAAAAGTGGCAGAGTCGAATCAGGAGCGGCCTGGGCGGGCCTGGCCGGTCGGGCGAGCAGGGCCGCGATGATACATCCTTGTAAGAAAATGACTCTGGCGGTCACTGTTGATCCTCAAGCTTTTCGGATGGCGGCTCAGAAGAACGGTGGAAAAGACGAGCCAGGCCGGCCAGGGGAGATTGGCCGCGATTGACGGCCTGGAGAATGCGGTCGATCTCGGCGGGGTCGTCGATGGTGGCAATGTGATTGATGCTGGCCGAAGTGGCCCCGAGTAGAAGCAGACGAGAACCGCAGCGAACCAAATGCAGGGTCTGTCTGGGAGCCAGATGAAATCGAGCCAAGGGCTTTACCGGTGCGGCAGCTCCGCCGGGTGGGGCCAAAGCAGGGAAGAAACGGCGGAGTACGCGCAGCAAAAGGTATATGCCGGCAATTACCACGGCCAAAGCGATAAGGATGGTGGCGAGTTCCCAGCCGAGGCCGTCAGCAGATGAACCTTTGCCAGATGGCTTGGGCAATGGCCTGTTTTCGATGTCTGAATCGGCTGGTGCAGCTAAGAGGCCAGCGGTAATGAAGCAGCAAAGCAGGGTGGAAAGTATTATCAAGTTGCGGCGTTTCACTGTCGGCTCACAAAAAGGGCCGTGTTCGATGAACGAGACTTACGCGGACGACTGGTCGGCAGCAGCGGCCAGCTCGGCAGTGCTGTGGTCGGGAATCTCCAGCAGATCGACCAACTCCTGCTGAGCGGCCTCGATGTCGGAAAGGCGGACCGGAGCAAGAAAATCCGGATGATCGTGGACGGCCTGGCGGCGTTCGTAGGACAATCCGGCCAAGATGCGATGGCGGAGCTTGTCTGGTGCGGTGCGCAAGGCCAGGGCAATAATCTGGGGCTCGCTGCGGCGGAGCAGGCCGCGAAGAGTAGCATCATCCAAGTGAAGCAACTCCTCGAAGGCAGAGACCTCCAGGCCGGCAGGGCCGCGGTATAACGAAGGCTCGGCAGGTACGATGGGCCGAGCTGATGGTTCGGCGATAGGAGAGAAATCCAGATAGTGCTTTTCGGCATTGAGGCGGGCCAGGGCGATGGCCCGCTGACGACGATTGGAGCCGGCGACTCGCCGAGAAAGCACAACAACCAAAATAGCCAAGGCCACAATGGCTAAGACTGCGAGGAGCAACGGAAGTCCCAACCAACGGGCAAACGGAGACGGCGAGTCAATTACCGCGGCTGGGGTGGGGGTATCGGCTGAGGCCTGGGCTGAAGGGGGGATGTCATAATACCAGTCGACGTGGATGTGGCTGGAGGCGGGGCGACCAATAATGGCCCTGGCGGCGGCGGTGATCTTGGCAATCTGCTCAGCGGCAATGGGTTGAAGGTCCGCGTCAGTCCCGGCAGCGGCTGGGTGGTTCCGCCGGCGGTAAAGGTCCAACAGGTGACTGCGAGGAACGGCGAGCGAAACGCTGATGTCCGGCTCGGACGTTGGGGAAAGGACAGAGGCGGTATCGGGCCCGGCAGACTGAGTGCTGTTGAAGAGCGAGAGGGGATTGATGTGCACAGAGACAACGAGCCGCTGAATGTAGCTGAGCTTGCTGCGAATCTTCCGCTCCCATTGAGCTTCGAGGGTCCGGGCCTTCCGGCGAAGGGCGGGCAAGTATGCGATCAGAACGGGGGATTCGTGACCGGCGGAGGCTTGGGTCGAAGAGGGGACGATCTGGGGCAGATATTGGCCATTGCTGGCGTCAATGACGTGGACGTTTTTGGGCTGTAAGTCGGCGATGGTGCCGGCAACGGTCTGGCGAATGGCCTGGGCCAGTTCGAGATCGAGGGGCAGATCATCGTCTGTCCAGACGGTAACGGTGGCGGTGGATTGGTTGCGGGTGGGGCCGAAGCCTAGCCGGGATGGTCCGGCCAGGAACACCTGGGCGACACGGAGGCCCTTGAAGTCGCGGATCTGAGAGGCCAGGGCCCTTTCGCGACTGAGCTTCCAGCGGCGCTGACGCTCGGTCTCGGAAAGGAAAATACTCGAAGCGCTGGCGGTGGGGTCGTAAGCGGAGGTCTGGGCCTGGGAGAAGTCGGAGAGCAAGTCCAGGCGGGCGAGCAAGTCGTCCTTGTGAGCAGGCTCGACGAGGATATATGAGTCGGTGATGCGATAGGTGCATCCCAACTTCTCGAGCAGAGTAGTGGCCCGGGAGAGTTGGGAGGAACTTAGCGGTGCGGAAGTCAGATAGACCAGTTGAGCCGAGGAAGCGGAACTGAAGAGCCAAACGGCAGCGGCGATGATTCCTCCGACGGCTAACAACAGGAGCAAAGACCCGGTCGGGGAAGAAGAGCCCGCTAATCGAAATCGGCGTTTGCAGTATTCCAGTAACTTTCTCACTTTAGCACTCCCTTAGCTCCAAGGGCGAGTAACTCAGACAGGATCGGATATGTCCGGGCCCGTTTGCGGGCTGACGGACAAAGAGGAACCGCCAGCGAGGATGACAGCGATCTGGCGAAGGGTGCGGGTGCGCTTTAGTTCCCCAATAAGGGCCAACTGCTCAAAGACGGATTCGTCATAGAGGCGATGACCGCCGGGAGTCCATTCGGACTCGCAGATAAGGCCCATAGTGGTGTAGTTGTGGACGGTCTGGCGTGAAAGGCCGGTGTGTTGGGTTACCTCTCCAATGCGGTAAAGCTTACGAGGCGGTTTTAAGGATAAGGATTTTGCACGGTGGGCCAGTGGCCTCATCAAAGATCCTCCGTAGCGGCTGGCGAGCCTGCGAAGTGGTGAACTGGTTGAATAATAGGTTTCAATCGAAGGCGTCCGAATGGTGCGATTCCGATAACTGTACTTTACGTTTTGCAAAATATATAGTGTATATAGCACAAATGGGCAAGGATTCTTTTGAGATTTTTGAAAAAATTTTTTCGGGAGATCGATCAAATCAGTTACACAAGGACATCGAGCCCAACATATTGGGGGGCATTGTCAAATAGCGGCAGCCATATACCATATACGGGCATGGTGCGGTCAATTAAAAAGGCTTGAGGCTTGAGGCGTGAGTGAGGCGTGCACGAAGTGTCCTTCGGAAACCTTAATGCAGCCGGACAAAGCATGGAATTGACTGAGCACAGAGGAGCATCATAGAATAGCAGTAATCGAACGGATGGGCCGAATTGGCAAAAGAATCGGAGCCACAAAACTAACAACGGGGCAATCATGAGCGAACAAGTGGGACAGCGAGCTATGCTGTGGGAGCAACTGGATGGGCAGGAGGTTCAGTGCAGGCTGTGTAACTTCCGCTGCCGGATAAAGCCGGGCAAAAGAGGACATTGCCTGGTACGGGAAAACAGGGCGGGCAAACTGTATTCGCTGAACTATTCGGCGGTGTGCTCGGTGAATGTGGACCCTATCGAGAAAAAGCCGTTGTTTCATTTTTATCCGGGCTCGCGGAGCCTGTCATATGCGGCGCCGGGGTGCAACTTTCGCTGCGAGTTCTGTCAGAACTGGCAGATCAGCCAGGAAGTGCGGCTGTTCAAGAGGATCAATGGTCAGGCGTATTCTCCGAAGCAACTGGTGCAGGCGGCGATGGAGGGTAACTGTGCGAGCATTGCCCATACGTACACAGAGCCGACTATTTATTTCGAGCTGGCGTACGAGACGGCGAAGCTGGGGCATGAAAAGGGCTTGACCAACGTTTTTGTGTCTAACGGCTATATGAGCACAGAGGCCATCGAGGTGATAAAGCCGTACCTGGACGGGATAAACGTGGATCTGAAGAGCTTCCGGGATGATTTTTATCGCCAGCGGACGGGGGCTCGCCTTGAGCCGGTGTTGGAAACGCTAAGGTACATTGCGGGCAGGACCGACATTTGGCTGGAAGTTACGACACTGGTGATCCCGGGGGGCAACGATTCGGAGGAAGAGCTTGGGGATTTGGCGAAATTCATAGCTGAGGAGCTGGGTGCAGAGGTGCCGTGGCACGTGAGCCGATTTCATCCGGACTATGAATCGAGGGATGTTCCGGCTACGCCGGTGAAGAAGCTGGACCAGGCGCGGCAGATCGGACTGAAGGCCGGCTTGCGCTACGTGTACTGCGGAAATATTCCCTCGGACAGGAGCGAATCGACTTTCTGCCATAAGTGCGGGAAGGAATTGATTGGCCGAGCGTACTTCAGCATCGAAGAAAATAATGTTAGAGACGGCAAATGCCCCGACTGCGGTACAGTAGTGCCCGGCAAGGGGATGAGCTAGGGAACAGTCGCAATAAGTTGAACATAAGAGCTTATTATATAGAATGTTAGGGAGGTGAGCGACTTTCCGATGGGCAATTGAGGGTAGTGGGGGTGGTAACGGGTGAATCAGGGGACGCAAACGCCATAACATACTACGCGACAATAGGTTAGGGTTTAGCAGAAATTTTTTGTTTTTTTGAGGGGAACATTGACAGCCAGCCGGGTCGATGATATAGTTGTCAGGGCGATCAGGACAGTAATCCAGAAATTCGGCTGTTTAGCCGTGGCAAACTTCCGAGGCGGGCTGGAGGCTCGACTCGGAAGTCTTTTTTGGTGTTGGCGGGGGTCTGAACAGTGGAAAGAGAATTGGCGGCAGAAAAAGGGCAAGGTTGACTATTGGGCCCAATTCGTCTAAAGCACAAAGTAAGAAAAGCAACCCCCAGGATAAACCTGGGGGCTAAACAAAGAGACCCCCGGTGAAACCGGGGGCTAAATATAGGGTTTGAGGGTTGGAAAAGAGACAAAAAAATAGGTGCAGGTTAATCACGAAAATATGAGCAAGAAACTGGAAGCAAATCGAATCGCGAAGTTGGAAAAGATCAAGGCTCTGGGGATAGATCCTTTCGGGGGTCGCTTTGAAAAGACAGGGACCCTGGCGGAAATACGAGCGAGCTTTGAGGCGGAAAAAGAAGGTCCTGCAGTGCGGGGGGCAGGGCGGATAGTCCTGCTGCGGTCGATGGGCAAACTGATCTTCGCAACGCTGCGGGATATGACGGGGGAGCTGCAGATTTGCCTGCAAAAGGATGCCCTGGGAGATGAGTTCGCCCTGGCCAAATTGCTGGACCTAGGCGATATCGTGGGGGTGGAGGGGAAACTGGGCGAGACCAGAACTAAAGAGCTAACCATCTTCGTGGAGCATCTAACGCTGTTGAACAAATCACTGCTGCCGCCGCCGGAGAAATGGCACGGTCTGCAGGACGTGGACCTGCGTTACCGGCAACGCTACGTAGACCTGCAGGTGAACCGGGAAGTAATGGAGGTGTTCAAGAAGCGTTCGGCGATAGTTGAGCAGATGCGGCAAGTTCTGCTGGGGCGGGGGTTTATGGAGGTGGATACGCCGGCGTTACAGCCGATTTACGGGGGTGCGGCGGCGAGGCCTTTCACGACGCATCACAATACGCTGGATATGGAATTGTTCTTGCGAATATCACCGGAGTTGTACCTCAAGCGGCTGCTGGTAGGGGGGATGGAGCGGGTATTCGAGTTTGCCAGGGTCTTTCGCAACGAGGGGATCAGCAGCAAACATAACCCGGAATACACGCTGCTGGAAGTCTATCAGGCCTACGGGGATTACAACGATATGATGGAGCTGACCGAAGAGCTGATCTGCGGAACAGCTGAGCGGGTGTGCGGGTCGAAGGTGGTGGCGTACACGAGGAAGGTGGTGGGTGAGGACGGGACGAGCAAAGAAGAGACTATCGAGGTGGATTACTCAGTGCCGTGGCGGAGATTGAAATACGGCCAGGCCCTGGAAGAGTATGCCGGGGTAAGGGCTGAGGATATTTCGGCGGTGCGGGGCAAGGCTGGCGAGCTGGGGTTGGATGAAAAGGGCATGGCTGACGAGGTGGTAATCAACAAGGTTTTCGAGCAGTGTGTGGAAGAGCATCTGATCCAGCCGTGCTTCGTGATCGACTACCCGGCCAAGCTGTGCCCGCTGACCCGGAGAGTTCCAGGGAATCCGCAGTTGGCCTTGCGGTTTGAGCCATACGTGATGAGTATGGAAATAGGCAATGCCTATACGGAGCTTACGGACCCGTTCGTGCAGGAAGAAAATCTGCGGAGCAGTTTGGAGGGGGAAGATAAAAACGAAACCATGAGAGTGATGGACGAAGACTTCATCCGGGCTTTGAAATACGGGATGCCTCCGGCAGGGGGGCTGGGGATAGGGGTGGATAGGGTGGTGATGCTACTGACGAACTCGGCGAGCATTCGCGACGTAATATTATTTCCGCTGATGCGGCGGAGCTAGGAAGGCTTGAGGCTTGAGGCGGAGAATACAGAAAGAAATACAGAAATTAGACGCTGATTGCGCTGATTACGCAGAAGAAAAGATAATTAGCCACAGATGAAGAAAGGCGTGCTCGTGCTTCCAGCCTTCGCAGCCGAAGCTGCTACGGAGAACGGATCGCAGAGTAGTAAGGCTTGAGGCGGGTAGAATAAATGGTTCGAACAAGATTGCTAGAAGACCAAAACGAACTGTATGCCAGCCTCTACGGTGTAGTTTTTCGGTTCAACCACACCCATCTCTACTTCTGACTGTCCGATATCCCAGTAGCGAATAAAAGGCTCGATTATGAGGTCTGCCTTGTCGCCTTTTTTTTGAAGCTTGACAGAGGCCCGAGCGCCATAGCCGTTGTTTTGGCGATTGTCGACATCGCTAGAGCCGACGTCACTTAGATGGCTAGTCTGCTTTCCCCAAAGAAAGAAGTCGAACTCGACCGATGCGCCCCAGAACCAGCCCTGGTTCAGTTGGGCAAGCGTTTCAAGGCCTAAGGGGATGTATAAATAGTTTGATTCTCTTTCATAGCCAGCCGGGTCGAAGGATGTATCGTCATTGAGATATCTATATGCGATGCCCGTGAACGGAGTGATCATGCTGTTATGATTGGGGAAGTCAGGCCCGAGAAGGAGTCTAAGTTCCCAAACAAAGTCATCTATACCGCCCACGGTATATGGTGTCCCGTCCATGAGGGCGCCATCGTAGTCAACTCGTCCATAAGCGAACCGGCCTTCTACTCGGCCCATCCACTTGCTTTCCCAGGGCTGTTCTTCAGGAAAGGCTGGCAGCCAGTCTCGGGAAGTGAAGCCAAAGGTTAGGCCGTAAAACATGCCCGTGTCCTCCATAACAGACGGCTCCTTGTACTTGAAATAGTACACTTCCGGACCTATGTGCCATGCCTGGCCTCGTAATTCGTCCATTAAAGCAGGAGATAGGAAAGCAGAAGAGTCCTCGGAAGCAGACGCTGCCAAAGCAGAAGAGTCCTCCAGTAAAGCAGCCCATTCCTGTTCTTCTGTTAGAACAGGAGAGTCATCTAGGGATTCGTAGCTGGGTCCTGCGCAGCCTGTAGAGAGTATGGCGACCACGGAGAGAACGACAAGCACTGTCCCGGATAACTTCACGATCATGTGATGACTCCTTCCGAGCTTTGCGGATGGCTCTTCCGGGCTAAGGGCCCATCGGGATAGTCTTCCGCATTTAATAAATCCTATTGCAGCGTCCGATAAGTTCCTGCCGTCGTTGCTTGTTAGTGCACGGCGGGCGATAGCTCTGCCCAAGCTGCTCAGACTTGAGCATCGGTTACATCTGGCAGCGTATTGAGTTATGTGCTGTCTATTGGGGGGGATTTGTAGCGGGCCCCGGTCTTTTTGGCCTCAATGATTGTGGCTGATTGCTCATAAGATATCACAAGAATCGCTGGACCAGCAGAGCAGGAAGCCAAAAAACAAGATGGATCCCCGCCTGCGCGGGGATGACAACAAGAATCGGTCAGTTTGAGTTAGATTGGTCTTTTGCTCGGCGGGGCGGTGTTTTGGGCGGTTGGGCGGAAATAATCGATGACCTTGGGGAGGCCTTCTTCGAGGGGGATGGCAGGCTGCCAGTTGAGGGCCCGGGTGGCGAGGCTAATGTCGGGCTGGCGGCGGAGAGGATCGTCCTGAGGCATGGGCTGATAAACGATCTGGGAAGTAGAGCTGGTCAG
This sequence comes from Actinomycetes bacterium, assembly GCA_030614915.1. Classification (GTDB taxonomy): domain Bacteria; phylum Planctomycetota; class Phycisphaerae; order JAACET01; family JAACET01; genus JAACET01. The sequence continues at coordinate 151,750 of JAUXAG010000004.1, forward strand.
CTCGACGATGAGCTCGGCGACGGACTTGATGCTTCGCTCGTCTGGATTGCCGAGGTTTACGGGGCCGGTGAAATCCTTACAACTCATTAAGCGGATCAGGCCGTCAACCAAATCGTCAACGTAGCAGAAACTGCGGGTTTGAGAGCCGTCGCCGAAGATGGTGATGGGCTCATTGCGTAGGGCCTGCAAGACGAAGTTGCTGATGACCCGGCCATCGTAGGCGCACATTCTTGGGCCATAGGTGTTGAAGATGCGAGCGACACGGATGTCTATGCCGGCCTCGCGGTGGTAGTCGAAGAAGAGGGTCTCGGCGACGCGTTTTCCCTCGTCGTAACAGCTTCGCGGGCCGATGGCGTTGACGTTTCCCCAGTAATCCTCGCGCTGGGGGTGCTGGAGAGGGTCTCCGTAAATTTCGGAGGTGGAGGCCTGGAGTACGCGGGCATGGATGTCGCGGGCGAGGCTGAGGACGTGAATGGCCCCCATGACGGAGGTGAGAACGGTCTTCATGGGTGATCGCTGGTAGTGGATGGGGGAAGCGGGACAGGCGAGGTTGTATATTTGGTCGACTTCCAAGGCAAAGGGATCGACGACGTCGTGGCGGATAATCTCCAGGAAGTCGTTGTGCAAAAGGTGGCGGACATTGTCGCGGCTTCCGGTGTGGAAGTTGTCGAGGATGATGACGTTGTGTCCTTCGTTTAGCAAGCGTTCGGCGAGGTGGGAGCCGATGAATCCGCCGCCACCGGTAATCAGTATTTTCACGGTTGGGCTCCTTCAAAACTTGAGTGGTAGAATTAACCCCCGGTAAAACCGGGGGCTAAATATACTAAGGCGCCGAGTCAGGTCCGGTAGTGACGGAGGCCGGTGGAAGCACAGGTCTGCCGACGGCCAAGTATGTGAATCCCTGTTTGGCCAGGAAACGGGGGTTATAGAGATTCCGGCCGTCAAAGATGACCGGCTCGGAAAGGGTCTGCTTGAGGCGGTCGAAGTCGGGGCTGCGGAACTCCGGCCAATCGGTCAGGACAATAAGGGCGTCGGCACCGACGGTGGCGTCGTAGTCGTTTTGGTAATACTTGATAGTGTCGGGCAAGGCGCGACGGGCCTTGGGTATGCCGTGGGGGTCGTGGGCCTGGATGTTTGCCCCGGCATCGAGGAGGGCCTTGGCGACGGTAATGGCGGGTGATTGGCGGACGTCATCGGTACCGGCTTTGTAGGTCAGTCCCCAAAGGGCGAAGGTTTTGCCGGAGACGTCGGAATTATAGTAGTCGAGGATTTTCTTAACGAAGACTTGTCTCTGTAGTTGGTTTACTTCGTGGGCGGCGAGGGCGATTTTCATTTGCTGATCGAGCTCCCGGCCGGTGGCGGCCAAGGCCTGGACGTCCTTGGGGAAACAGGAGCCTCCATAGCCGACGCCAGGAAACAGAAAGGCGTTGCCGAGGCGAGAGTCGGTTCCGATGCCGAGGCGGACGTGCTGGACGTCTGCTCCGCACTTTTCGCAGAGCAGGGCAATCTCGTTGATGAAAGAAATCTTGGTGGCCAAGAGGGTGTTGGCAGCGTACTTGGTGAGCTCGGCGGAGGCGGGGTCCATAACTAGAAGACGATCGGCGCGGCGCATAAAAGGAGCGTAGAGCTCGCGGAGGATCTCAGCGACGGCGGGGTTGTCGGTGCCGATGATTACGCGGTCCGGAGTGGTAAAGTCGGGGATGGCTTTGCCCTCTTTGAGGAACTCGGGATTGCTGGCGTAATCGAAGGGCTCGTGAGTATTGCGGGCGATGAGCTGGCGGAGCTTCTTGTTGGTGCCGACGGGGACAGTGCTCTTGACGACGATAATTTTGTAACCGTTCATGGCCTTGGCGATTTGCTCGGCGACGGCAAGGACATTGGTGAGGTCGGCTGAGCCGTCGGCGGCAGGAGGGGTATCGACGGCCAAGAAAATGATGAGGGATTTTTCAACGGCTTCGGTGAGATTGGTGGTGAAGGTCAATCGTCCGCTGGCGAGGTTGTGCTTGGCCATCTCCTCGAGGCCGGGCTCGTAAATGGGAAGTTGGCCCCGACTGAGGGCGTCGATCTTCTCCCGGTCGATGTCAACGCAAATAACCTGATTACCCACATCGGCAAAACAGGTTCCAGCTACCAAGCCGACGTAACCGGCGCCCACAACGGATATTTTCATATCAGTATTCCTGAGAAAAGGCCAATTTGTAAAACCGTCATCCTGGTCCCAAAGGCAAACAAGCCAAGGGCAGTATGATACATTTGAAAAGTGGGCTTGTAAAGGAGCTGTCGGGGGGGAGGACGGGTGGGCAAAGGAATAATCTGCGAGCTTGACCTGGGGGGAAAGGCTGATTTACAATGGTCCTGCAATCAGGTGGACCGAACAGTTCGGCAGTGTAATTCGAGAAAGGGTAAATCGTGAAGATAGTGCGAATCAATATGAGTAAAGGCACAGTGGATGAGCATGATGTTCCGAAAGAATACCAGGGACTGGGCGGTCGAGCATTGACCTCGACGATCGTGGGGAGGGAGGTTCCGGGGCGTTGTGAGCCGTTAGGGCCCAGGAACAAGTTGATCCTGTCGCCGGGGCTGCTGAGCGGTACGTCGGCTCCGTGCTCGGGACGACTCAGTGCTGGGGGGAAGAGCCCGTTGACGGGAACCATCAAGGAATCGAACGCCGGGGGGACGGCGGCCCAACATTTGGCCAAGCTGGGAATCGCAGCCATCGTGGTAGAAGGCCAGCCGAGCAACGGGGCACTGCAAATCCTGCATTTGAGCGCGAGTGGAGCAAAACTGGTGGCGGCAGATGAACTGAAAGGCAAAGGGAACTATGAGACGGTAGCGGTGTTGTTGGATAAGTACGGGCAGAAGTGCTCGATAATCAGCATCGGTCAGGCTGGGGAGATGAGACTATCGGCGGCGAGCATTGCGGTAACGGATCCGGAGAATCGGCCGACGCGGCACTGCGGTCGAGGCGGACTCGGCGCGGTGATGGGCTCAAAAGGTCTCAAGGCGGTGGTTATCGATGCAGAAGGTGGCAAGCGGCTGGAGTTGGCGGATTCGAAGGCGTTCGGCGAGGCGGCGCGGGTCTTTGCGGCTGAGCTGAAAAAGCATGGGGTAACGGGGACGACACTGCCAATGTATGGGACCAATGCCCTGACCAACGTGATAAACGAAGCGGGGGCCCTGCCGACGCGGAACTTCACGTCCGGGCATTTCGAGGGGGCGAATAAAACAGGGGGCGAGACTCAGCGGGAGATAATCATCGAGCGCGACGGCCTGCCGCAACATGCCTGCCATCCGGGGTGCGTGATCGAGTGCTCGCGAATCTATCATACGAACAAAAAGGAATACCTGACCAAAGGGCCGGAGTATGAGACGGTGTGGGCCCACGGGGCGAACTGCGGGATAGACGACCTGGATGCAATCGCCCAGATGGATCGGCTGGAAGATGATTTCGGGGTGGATACTATCGAGACCGGAGCGACGCTGGCAGTGGCTATGGAGGCAGGGCTGGCCAAGTTCGGAGACGCCGAGGCGGCTATACGGATGGTCAGGGAGATCGGCGAAGGAACAGCATTGGGTCGAGTTCTGGGCTGCGGAGCGGCGGTAACCGGGAAGGTATTCGGAGTAACGCGGGTACCGGTGGTGAAGGGCCAATCGATGCCAGCCTACGACCCGCGGGCCATCCAGGGCATGGGGGTGACCTACGCGACCAGCACGATGGGTGCGGACCACACGATAGGCTATAGCGTGGCGCCGAATATTCTGAAAGTAGGGGGGGACCTGGATCCGCTCAAGACGGAGGGGCAGGTGGAGGCATCTCGCAATCTGCAGATAGCCACGGGTATGCTGGACAGTGCGGGGCTGTGCCTGTTTGTGGCCTTTGCTGTGCTGGACAGCCCGGCGGCATTTGGGGCTATAAAGGATATGCTCAATGCCCAATACGGATGGGAACTCTCGGACGATGACGTGCTAGCCATAGGGGGCAAGACTCTGGCAAAGGAGCGGGCCTTTAATAAGGCGGCGGGCTTTACCTCCGCGGACGACCGGCTGCCGGAGTTCTGCTATACGGAAAAACTTCCGCCGCATAACAAGGTGTTTGAAGTAAGCGATGCGGAGTTGGATGAGTTGTTTGTGCCGGTGGAAGAGAAATATCAAGAATAAAAATGTAAAGAGCAAAATTACAAATCAAAGTTCAAAAATGATCGATATAGAGAATACAGAAAGAAATACAGAACTTAGACGCTGATTGCGCTGATTACGCAGAAAGAAAGATAATTAGCCACAGATAAACACAGATAAACACTGATTCAAAGAAAGAAATACAGAAAGGTAATTAGACGTAGATTTGGAGTTCTGGGGTTTTTTGTCGGGCTGGCGTCACACACGGACGCAAAGAGCAGGAGTCAGGCGGGTCAGGGCAAATACGACAACAGAGGCAAGCCGGTCAGCTGGTCTGGAGCTGGGCCAAGCGCTTGGCGGCTGTGGACTTTTTGCGAGCGGCGGTGTTTTTGTGCAGAGTGCTGGTCAAGGCAATCCTGTCCAGATATCCGCAGAGCTTGCGAAACTGAAGCTGAGCTTGATCGAGGTCCTCCTTTATGAGGGCCTGGTCGAAGGCTTTTTCCAGGTCGCGAATGCGAGCTTTACGTCCCCGATTGCGTGAACGGTGTGTTATGTTCTGCCTGATGCGTTTTTTAGCCGAGAGTGAATGGGCCACGAATTTCTCCTGAGACAACAACAAACTTAAAAAACATCGGCCGGTACTGAGCAAGCTCAACAGCTATCCGGCATCGGATTGGTCCTGGTTCTGGCTCCGCAAGCGATCCAAGCGCTGGCGGACATCTTTATACAAGAAATCTGCCTGGGCTACAACAGAGTAGGCCTTTGCAGCCTGTTCGGTCTGTCCGGCGGCCTGGTAGGCCCGGCCGAGATTATACTGCAACTCCTTGCCAATAGTTCCGACAAGGGCGTCGGGACTTTGCAAAGCCCGGGTGTAAACATCAATGGCATCAGGATACCACTTCTTCTTGAAGAAACACTGGCCCAACAAAGACAGGGCCCGGAGATGGTTTTTGGGATCGCGCTGTCCTTCCTGGAGGGTGGGGATGGCTTCGTCGTAGCGGCCCAACTGCAAGAGCCGACGGCCGACTTCGAAACGGAGTCGCATGTCGGTGGGATAGTTTTTGGCACTATCCTGGAAATGGTCCAACTCGGCTTCGGTATGCTGCTTGATCATCCGCTTGTATTCCTGAGCGAGCTGGGGATTATCGGGATCGGCTTTTAGCCGGGCTCGGAACTCGCGGGCCTGGCGCCGATTGGATCTCATGCGGATTTCACCGGCCCTCTGCTTAAAACGATAAGAGCCAAACTGCTGATGAGCGTCCTGGAGGACCTGAATGGCCTGCTGCTCGGCCTGGGCGTCATCCTTGTTTAGTAGAGCATCAACGAGGGACATAACTTTTCCGGACTCGTTGGGGTTTTCCTGCAATTCCTTGCGAGCCCGGGCGATCTGCTTATCGGCGATGTTTGCCCTGCGGGTAATGGACTCCTGATCCTGGAGGCTCTCCTGGGCTTCGCGGTCCTGCAAGGATTGGCGGAAACCCTCCTGGTCATCGTATTTTCCCTTGCGCATGGCCTGGGCGGCCAATATATTCTTGAGCTTAGCGTGCAACTGGGCGTCGTCGGGGAAGACGGTGGCGGCGGCCTGACAGGCATCAATGGCCTTGTCCTCCTGGCCGAGCTGGGCGAAGACGTCGGCCAACATGGAGAACCTGTGTCCGTCGGGTTTGTCAGAGCGGGCGTTGAATTCACCGAGCCAAGCAGCCAACCATTTTGCGGATTCGAGACATCCAGCGGCCATCATCTTTTGTAGGACCATGTCGGCCACGGCGAGGTTTTGAGGGTCCTTGGCCCAGATTCCCTCGGCTTGCAAGAGTTCGGCCACCGGGTTCTTGGAGCCGATTTGGCCGGGGGAGGGCAGCTTAGCGGTTTTAGCAAAGAGCTTGAGCTTTAGAGTGGCGATCAGAGAAGGCTTTTTTCCGCCAGCGGCCTGCCTTCTAAGGGCCTGCTCGAGAAGGGCCTGGTGAGCCTGAAGGTTATCAGGATCTCTGAGCAAGCCCTCAAGGTACATCTGGACGGCATAGTCGGGGTTTCCGCGGGTAGCAATGTCCCGGGCCCGATCGAAAAACTTCTGGGCCTGGTCGCGTTTTTGGCCAGTAATCTCAATGGAGACAGGACCAGGGGGAGATTCGGGCTGGTCCTCAAGCTGGGTCTGGGGCGATTGCTGTGGTTTTTTAGGCTGTTCGTCGGGCATTTATTGTTTAATCCTGGTCCTGTCAGGGAATGTCAAGCTATAAGATTATATCGAAAAAGGCCCACGTATGCCAAGGTCAGGGATGAATCCTCTTGACTTTGCCCAGCAAGCGAATTAGGCTGCCTATTTCCCGACTGGGTGAAGCTTGCCTGATTTTACCATGCCAAACACTGAGCCGTCAATTCTTAGCTCCCCTAGAGGTCAAAGGCCCGCTGAAGCGGACACGGGAAAAGTCCGGTTGGAGGTGGGAACGGGCGGTTCAGCCAAGCTGCGGTGTGCAGGGGCGCTGGTGGGCGTGGGCTGTGCGGCTATACTGGTGGCAGCGTGGCATTTGGAGCCCAAGTGGCTTCCATTGGGGGCAGAGACGCAATTATCCCTGCCGGGCTGCGCCCTGCAAGAGCGGACCGGATATCCGTGCCCAACGTGCGGTATGAGCAGGGCCTGGGGGCAGGCAGTGCGAGGAAATTTTGTCGCGGCCTTCCGAGCCAACATTGCCGGGGCGATTCTGGCAGTCGGATGTGGGCTGGGGGCACTGGGCGGGCTGGGCACAGCAATTGTAGGCAGAGGTTTTTACTGCCGCTTCGTCGAGCCGGTAACAACAGCGCTTAGGCCGGAACAATGGCTCTATGCGGTGCTGGGTTTGATCGTGTTGGCCTGGGCGTGGAATGGGTTGTGGGCCTTTGTCTTGGAGAAGTCATGAATGCCAGCAGGTCAGTGAAATTGCGCCTGGCGGGGCTGTTGGTGCTTATTGCGGGGCTTTGCGGCTGTGGAGCGATTTCTTACGTTCTGCATAAGTTAGCCCCGGCAGGGAAGGGTAAATGGGTAGAAGCCCAGAGCGAGGCCCTGAGCGAAGGCAAGAAGGTTTTGATACTGGTTTATGCCGATGAGAATATTCAATACCAACACGGACAACTGGCCCGCTACCGTACGGCTGCGGCGGTAGCTGAGCAGATGCAATCAAAATTGAAGGTGGAAGTGGTGGACCCGGCGATTGTGGAACAGTTTCAGGCGTCGGATCTGCACTGGATGGATAGGCATCCCAGTCAAATAGGGCGGGAACGATACCATGCCGAACTGGTACTGTATGTGGAACTGCAAGAATTTACTACGGCGGCTGAAGAATCCGGGGAACTTCTGAGAGGTCGTATAGAAGGCAATTGCAGTCTTTTCACGGCGGACAAATCGAGTAGTGAGGCGGAACTTCTATGGCAAGAGAAGGTGAAAGCGGTCTATCCACCGGATATCCCGCAAGTAGCTGAGATAGGTGCAGCGGAACGGATCCGCGACGAGACTGTCAAGCTTTTTGCGGAAAATCTGGTAAAGCATTTTTACGGACACTACGAACCGTACTAAGGCACTCTAAGGTGAACGCATGGCTAGTGGGCGACAAAAGAGAAGACCAGGGCGGTGCGAGGTGGGGGTTTTGTTTGGGTGGTTGGTGATTTGCGGTCTGGGGGTGGTTTTGAGCGGGTGTGGGCCGATCATAGGTCAATTCACGGGCAGGAGGTCGGAAACGGTCAAGGTTGGAGCCAAGTATAAGCTTGAGTCTGGCAACCTGCTGATACTGGTGGACACTCCGGTAGGGGTGGCGCGGAGCAGCGGAGTGCGAGCTTTACTGAGCAGAGAACTAGAGCGGGAGATAGAACTTTACGGACTGGCAGAAAGTGTTATCCCGGCGTCTGAACTGTCGGCGTTGCGGTCGAGTAGAGAAGATTTTGAAGAATTGGACATCGGGCGGATAGGTCGGGAACTTTGGGCTGAGCAAGTTCTGTACGTAGAAATTATCGAGTTTCAACTGGGGACTCTGTTGGACAAGCCTGCGGGGCAAGGTTTGATTCGGGGACGGGTCAAGCTTTTTGACGTGGGGCAGAACCGGCGGGTCTGGCCGGAAATCGAACCTCTGGGACATGAAGTAATGGTGCGTACGGGCTTCCGGGAACCTGTGGGAAAGGAGTACGGGCAAGAGTTCACACAAGAGCTGTGTCAAAGAACGGCAGTGAAGATTGTAAAGCTATTCCGCGAGCATAGAGAGCCGCGCGGCTCGGCAGATACAAAGTGAGCAGAGAAGGGCGGCTTGGCGGTGGATACGGTAAGCAAAACAGGAGTAAGTGTGCGTGGCTGAGATAGGGCTTCTGCTGGATGGCAAGGTCTGCAGTGATACGCTCAGCCAAGTGGAGATATTGGCTGCGGGACTCAGTCGCCGCAGTGATATGAAGGTAAGAATTGTGGTGTTGGGGGCGATCGGCCGGGATAGTGCCCTATGGCGTCGGCGAGCTGCGCTGGAATCGTGCGGAGTCAAGAACGGTAATGGGGTAAAGGTGTTTTACCTGCCCGGCCCGCGAGGGGCCCGGGCAATAGATGGGGTCAACCTTTGGCGCTGCGAGGCCTTGGCCGGGTGTACACTGTTACACTGCTTCTCAGTGTCGCTGCTGAGGACATTGGGGAGTTTGGGGGCGGAGAAGTTTCTGCCGAGCTGGTGTATGAGCCTGTCGCATTGGCCGGGCCGGGAGGCAGTGGAGCAACTGCGGCGGGTGGGCAGGCGGCAGGCGGTGAAGGTAATCTGTCAAAGCAAGGGCCTGCAAAAAGCCCTGGTGGAGGGGGGGGTTCCGGCCGAACACTGCCCAGTAATACAGCCGGAAGTTCCGGCGGAATACAAGGCAGAGCAGCGTTCGGCGGCGAGGCGTGTGCTGAATCTGTCCGATGAAGTGGACCTGATATTGGCGGATCCGGAAATATCGGCGTGGAGCAACCACCGTCATCTGGCCTGGGCGGGGGCAATTATAGGGCAATTCAATCAGAATCTGCGGGTACTGGTGAGCGGCTGTGGAGAGCAAGTGGAAAGGCTGCGGGCCTTCGACGATTCTCTGAATCCGCCTAGCTTGGGCATTTACCCGGGTGAGAGATTCGGCCCGGAACTACTGTACGGGGCAGCTGATCTTCTGGTGCTGGCGGCTACGGAGGCGGTTTCAGCACTGCCGCTTGCGCGAGCGGGTGGTGCAGGTCTGGCGGTTGTGGCCTCGAACAGTCCGGCCTTGGGAGAATATCTGCAACACGAGCACAACGCCTTGCTCTTTGGGATGGGGCCTCACAATGCGGGTGATTCGACGCGTCGTCGAATCCGGCCGCTGGCTACGGCAATTGTCCGGCTGCTTGAGGATCGCGATTTGTCCCAAAAGCTCGGGCAGCAGTTGGCAAAGGATATGAGGGAGGTTTTCTCGGGGGCAAAACTTCTGCCGGCACATCTGGAGGTTTACGGTCAAGTTCTGGGCAAGTGAAGCTTTTCGAAAGGCACAGAGGCACAGAGGCAGAAAGTAAACAAAGAAACCCCCAGCGGAAAGAAGGCTTGAGGCTTGAGGCTTGAGGGACAAAGCAATAAAAAACCCCCAGGATAAACCTGGGGGCTAAACAAAGAAACCCCCGGTAAAACCGGGGGCTAAATATAAGAGAGATTGCCACGGTCGCCTTTGGCTTGCCCGCAATGACAGAAAAGAGGCGGACTAATTAAAAAACCACGAATTCCGGGCAAGTGAAGGCAGTCCTGCGTGGCCCTGTCGGCACTGGGCCGAGCAGAACCAACGCAGGGCGACCAACTCAAACCTCTCTCTACCTTCCTTAGCGGTATGGGCTTTTCCTGAAGAAGACGGCCATTCCAGCAGCCGCTGCCAGTAACATCAAGGTTGCCGGCTCGGGGTTCACGGCTGAGTAACTTGAGCCATCGGGGAAGGCAATGACGTGGACTCCGATGCGCAATGTCAGGTCATTTAATTCAGTCATTACGTCAGCGAAGGTGCAGTCCTGTTGCAAATCAAAAAGAATCTCTACCCACTCTCCCGGTTCGACGCCATTATGCGGCACCGGGGAGTCGCTGTCGGCCAGAAATTCGGCGTGGGTGATAAAGGGCGGATTAAACTGGTTGCTATCGGGCAAATGACCCGGACTGGCCCCCTGACTAAAAGCGGTCCCAGGGCCACTGACTACTGTGGGGATGCCAAGAAGCGAGCCATCCTGGAAATAGATTCCCTCTATGGAGCAGTATTCGTTGCTTTCGTTGCGGAACTCGAAATAGACGAGCTGTTCATCGGTATCATCAGCGCGAACAAGTACATAAAGTTCGACGTCGCCGGGGTCGCCAATAAAGACGTCAAGTTCGACACTGGCCTCCGGCGGGTGGATGAAGGCAGCCTTTGAAACGCCCGTGGGTAAGACAAACGCAAGAGCGAAGACGAAAGTAAGCATCGGAGTCAATGTCTTTACCATTTTCAATTCCTCCCAATCACCCCTTAGGATTCGGCTGGGTTTGGATTGGACAGGGGAAATACAAAGAATCCGGGTCCGATGTGTCCTCCTGCGTATCAACAACAAGACCAAAGCGGCTCCCAGTAGAAGCAGCAGGGCGGCCGGCTCGGGAACCATGTAGGTTCTAAAAGCAGCGTCCGCAAATCCGGGCGGGTAATCCAAAGCGTAATCTTTTGTCCAGCCGGCTGCCGGGTTGAAGGTCCGGTCGCGTTCCCAGAGAATGCCTCGGTCATAAATATCTACTAGATGGTCTGTAGTTCCGGCTATCTTGCCGTCATAGACAAGAAAGGTATCCGTTGGAGAGGCCTCCCAATCCGTATCACCATTGGTTATGACAATGGCGTAAAGGGTTTCAGCAACGAGCCAAAGCGAGCTATCCGGGAAATCGACCTTATTCCAGCCGAGGTGCCAATTAGGCGTCTGGCCCGCAGGAGGGATGAAGTTGTAAGGCGTGTCGATAACATTCGTGTCAGTAACAAATCCAGATACATCGACATGGCCCAGTTCACTCCCCGTTGGGGCACCGCCAACACCGGTTTGAACGATGGAGATCGTGGCCGAATGATGGGGGTAGAGCAGGGGATGCTCCGCGTCCGCCTCGTGCGTCCCCCAGGGTTTGTCGCAGACGTACAACTCGATATAGTCGAGGTAATTACTGACGGAGGGCCTGAAGGTCTGGGCAATTTCCACTGAACCTATCAAATCATCGTCGAATACCGCTGCGCGCCCGCTGTACTCATCCTGAGATTGATCAAGCATAGGAGCGGCAAGGGATCCGCCGGCGAGCAGGGCTACTGTCAGCAGAGCCAGCAAAAGCTTGGGTAAGATGTAATTACTAGCATGGTTCATAACTTTACTTTCTTTGCCCTCTCGTGATGAGGCAGTTGAGCATCATCCGTGGATGCGTTTTTCCTCTCTGCTTTATTACTCCTGGCAGTAGCTAACGATTCCCAGGGCCAAAATGGCCAACTGAGATCTGAACCTGTTTGTCTTCGTCCGTTGGTGCGGCTCGAAACGGCGTTCGTCTCGAGCCGCACATACGTCTATGTGTCTCTCTCTCCCGCAGGCTTAGGCTTTTCTTCGCCTTTTGAGCAGAGCGGGGATCAGTCCCAGGGCCAGGACCAGGAGGGTGGCGGGCTCGGGAGTAATCACAAAGGCCAGGTCGATGCTTTGGTTCCTCAGGGTCTCGTTGGGATGGGCGTTCGGATAGCGCAGCTCACTCCAAGGACTGAAGCCCCATTTCACACCATCAGGGCCTGTGATTGGACCGTTGGGGTCTTCAACGAGGTCGGTCCAAACGGCGTCGTCGTTCCAGTGCTCAGGTGAGGTTTTCCAGCCGAACAACGGCTCATCTATAAGGTCACCGGTGGTAGTCACGTGGTTATTGAGCAACTCGGGGTCAACAGCTGCCACGAGAGCGAGCCAGTAGATTATGGGCTCGTCGGTGGTGCCCAGTTGCTGGAAGGCGTTTGCCTCAGGGATCAGGAAGTTGTACTGCCAGATGGTCTTGTCGGCGTTGGGGGTATAGAGATCTTCATTAGGGTCGTACCAGCCTTCGCCGGCAGAGTCGGCAGGAAAGTTGTAGTATTCGCGAGAGGTGAACTGACCGGGAAAAAAGAACTCTCCCCACAACAACTGGCCAGGCATGCTGTAGCCATAATTGTTGCGAGGGTGATCGGCGGGTATGTCGGCAAGGATGCCCAGGAAAAACATGACATTACCAGCGCCGGTAGTAGGATTGCCGATAGTGACATCCCGAGGCGGAGGCAGAAGGTCATCTTTCCATGATCCCCAGATGTGGATGTCAGTAACAGGGCCGGTCTTGGTGCACTTGAAGTCGTCAGCGAGAACCTTGATGACATCGGGCGCAGCGGAGTCGACACCGTCGCGGACAGTGACAAGGACATCCATGCCGTCTGTGGTCAGATCAGGCAGTTGGACCCATTTGGCTGGGTCGCTCTCGTTCCAATCGGCTCGGACGGTTGCGGGCAGCGAGAGTGCTAAGGACAGTACAACAAGGGAAAGAATAGCTATTTTTGCGGTCTTCATGGTTTTGCTCCTTTCGGATCAGATTGGTGATGTTCAGGGTTATCCATTTACTTTTTTTGTCTCTCTCCCGCAGGCTTAGGCTTTTCTTGGCCTTTTGAGCAGAGCGGGGATCAATCCCAGGGCCAGGACCAGGAGGGTGGCCGGCTCGGGTACGCACCAAGTGTCGATAATCAGCTGATCAATGTCGATGCCACCGCTGATGGTGAACTTTTCAGCCTCAGGGTTAGGGTAGATTCGCCATTCGTAGGTGTTTTCGTACCAGCCGGAGCCCAGGTCAACGGGGGGCGCGATAAGACGCGGCTGGTAGTCCGCACGGGCCGGGGGGTCGAGGTTATCAATGATGGGTTCGGCGCCCGACCCCGCCGCATCTGGGCGCCAGACAACCTGTAGCCAGACGGTCTTGAACTCGTTCTCCGGGTCGTGGTTGTCGACGATGACGTCGATGTAGCCGGACAGGGGCCAAATGCCCACTCGATTTGACGGGCCATCCGATGCAATCCAATCACCCGCGGGGTACACCCAGAGCATTGTGCTGGGCAGGTAACCCGGATCGTAGGGTTGGCCGGGGTTAGTCTCGACTAATGGGCCAGGCCCATCCGGCGTTACTCCAGCGCCCGCGGGCTCGCCGGTGTCAGGGGTCAAGAAATGCCAATACTGGTATGTGGTCGACCACTGTCCGCGCCAGTAGGGGGGCTGCTCGTCATTCAACGGGGGATCGATCGTCGAGGCCAGGGCAAGATTGCCAAGGAGGAATACGACTACAATTGTCAGGGTCATCTTTTTCATAACAGGCTCCTTTCAAATTAATTCAACTGACGGGATTCCAAGCAAAAACATTTGGCGTTTACGTCCTGGTTTGGGTCATAAGTGTTTGCCTCCAATAAGAAACTGTGATAAAAGTCTCCCAGCTTGAAAGAGTCAGGGGCTAATGTCAGCCGTGCTCGAAAAGGGCCTCGAGGTCGTCGACCAATTCGATCATTTGCTCGATTCGCTCTTTGGCTTGTTCATCCTGGACAAGGTCCACCCTTCGGACCATCTGGTCGCGATATTCCGAAAGGAGACTCTTGTCCGGCTGCGATCCTAGGCTGTAGTGTGGAACGGGCATGAGCAATCAATCTCCGTAAGGTAGCATGGAATGTGAGCCGCAACGAGAAGCCGTTGGCTGCGGGCATTCCAGACCAAGCAACTGTTGACCAACACAACCAGTTTGGCCGGTAAGAATCTGTCTTCCGTCGTCAAAGAAGCAGCGAATCAGGACGCAAGGTTGTCGATATACTCACGAGCGGGTTTTTATGCCCAGCTCGGTTGTTTTCCCAGGCTCATGGCCAATTGGGCCAGTCACAAGCCTGGTAGAGAGAAGGAGAGAAGATGAGTCATATTAGTAAGCTTGGTTTCCTTTAGTTCCGAGTTATATTCACGAGTCGGGTTTGAGGTCCGGCTCGGTTGTTTTCCCAGGCTCATGGCCAATTGGGCCAGTCACAAGCCTGGTAGAGAGAAGGAGAGAAGATGAGTCATATTAGTAAGCTTGGTTTCCTTTAGTTCCGAGTTATATTCACG
>JAUXAG010000015.1 GCA_030614915.1 Actinomycetes bacterium
GGGCTGCAGTTGACCGAACTTGTTCGCCTTTATCAGGAAAATGAGATCCCCACCGAACTGCTACTACAGAAACCCCAGTTTATAAAACTCTTCACCGGCCAGCTAAACCGCCGATTGGCCAAATGTTCAGCCGACCCTGCGAACCAGCCGCTCAAGGACAAAGACATCGTCTGGGCCCTGCAAACCTTAGCCAACAAAAACCTCCTACCTGTCCTCCGTACCGACCAACCCTCCCTGAAAACCCGCAAACCCCGTTCGAAATATCAAAGATCAAGATGTAAGGTTTCTCCTTCTCTTTTTGAATTTTGATATCCGGTCATACCTCTTTCGAATCAATCCAGCTCATCATCTTCCGCAGTTTAGCGCCCACCTTTTCAATCAGATGCTCGTGGTCAGCCTTGTACAAGGCATTGAACACCGGCCTGCCCGCCTGATTCTCCAGGATCCATTCCCGGGCAAACTCGCCCGAGACGATTTCATCCAGAATATCGCGCATCTCCTGGCGGGTGTCCTCGTTGATAATCCGCGGCCCACGGGTCAAGTCGCCGTACTCTGCCGTGTTGCTCACGCTGTAACGCATGTAGTTGATCCCGCCCTGATAGAACAAGTCTACGATCAGCTTCAGCTCGTGCATGCACTCAAAATAAGCCAGCTCCGGCGCATAACCAGCCTCGACCAGCGTCTCAAAGGCCATCTTCACCAAGGCCGTTACTCCCCCGCACAATACCGCTTGCTCCCCGAACAGGTCCGTCTCCGTCTCGTCAGCAAAGGTGGTCTCGATAACCCCAGCCCGCGTGCCGCCAATACCCGCCGCCCAGGCCAAAGCCATTTCCTGGGCCTTGCCCGAAGCATCCTGCTGCACGGCGAATAGGCAGGGCAAACCACCACCCTTGACGAACTCGCTCCGCAGCAGGTGTCCCGGTCCCTTAGGTGCCACCATAATAATATCCACCTCCTTGGGGGGAACAATCTGGCCGAAGTGGATATTAAAGCCGTGCGAAAAACCAATAGCCTTACCCTTGCCCATATTGCCGGCCACTTCGCTCTTGTACACCGCCGCCTGCACCTCATCCGGCAAAGTCATAATCACCAGGTCACCCTGCTTGGAAGCCTCCTTCGCCGAGAGCGGCTCAAAACCGTGCTCCACCGCCAGCTTGTAATTATCCGTGCCCTCAAGCTCAGCTACTATTACCTTCACTCCGCTGTCGCGCAAGTTCTGGGACTGGGCATGTCCCTGCGAGCCGTAACCCAGCACCGCCACCGTCTTGCCTTTCAGCCCCGAAATGTCGGCATCCTTCTCGTAATAAACTTTCAACTCAGACATTGTTCTGCTCCTGTGAATACCCCATATGAAAAATCAACGCCGCGCGTCCGTCGCAAGTTCACACGGTTTCTATATCCTTATTGGCTCGCGCCGGTTTTCATTCTGATTTTTACCGAGAGCTATTCCTTTTCCTTTGCCCCCCGGGTCATGGCGATTACCCCCGTCCGGGCCAGCTCCTTGATCCCGTACGGGCGGCAGCACTCGATGAAGGCCTCAATTTTGTCTTCCGGCCCCGTCAGCTGCACCAGAATACTCTTGGGCGAAACGTCCACCACTCGACCCCGAAAGATATTAATCAGGTCCAGCACCGGCCCGCGACGCTCAGCAGGCACCGACAAACGCACCAGCATCAGGTCCCGCTCCACGTGAGCCACCCCCGAAAAATCACGCACCTTGATTACCGCCACCACCTTGGCCAACTGCTTGCGCACCTGTTCCAGTACCCTATCGTCACCGCGTACCACAATGGTCATCCGCGACTGTTCGGGACTTTCGGTCTCCCCGACAACCAGCGAGTCAATATTAAAACCCCGGGCCGCGAACATCCCCGCCACGTGGGCCAAAACTCCAGGCTCATTCTGCACCAAAGCGCTGATAATATGTCTCATGCTTTCACCTCGTGCCTTTCCACAGATACCTAAGCCAAAGGTCCCATCTTCATCTCATGCAGGCTCTTGCCCGCCGGAACCATCGGCCAGACATTCTCCTCCGGATCAACGTGAAAATCCACCACCACCGGGCCCTCCGTGGCCAGCGACTGCTCGATGGCCTCGCGGACCTCCGACCTGTCCTGAACCACCATCCCCGTCGCCCCAAACCCCCGGGCCAGGGCCGCAAAATCCGGACTCTTAATCTTCGTTGCCGAGTACCGTTTGCCGAAAAACAGCTCCTGCCACTGCCGCACCATGCCCAGGTAGCCGTTGTTCATGATCATCACCTTCACCGGCAGCGAGTAGTTTACCGACGTGATAAGTTCCTGCATAGTCATACAGAAGCTGCCGTCCCCGTCAACGTCTATCACCACCTTGCCCGGATTGCCCCGCTGGGCACCGTTGGCCGCCGGCAGCCCGAAGCCCATCGTCCCCAGACCACCCGAGCTGATGATCTGCCGCGGAAACTTCCACTTATAAAACTGGGCCGTCCACATCTGATGCTGCCCCACCCCAGTAGTCACAATCGCCTGGCCCTTGGTCGCCTCGCAAATCTGCTCCACCACGTACTGCGGCTTGATCTTGCTCGACTTGCGATCGTAGCCCATTGGGTATTGCTTTTTCCACTTTGCGATCTGTTCAAACCACGCCTTGCGGCCCTTGTGCTCCGCCAGCTTGACCAACGCCTCCAGAATATTCCCCGCATCACCGACCACCGGAATATCCACCTTGACATTTTTCGAAATGCTCGACGGGTCCACGTCAATGTGAACTATCTTGGCCTTCGGCGCAAACTCCGCCAGATTCCCCGTAACCCGATCCTCAAAACGCGCCCCCACAGCCAGCAGCAGATCGCAATCCTGCACCGCATAGTTCGCGTAGGCCGTACCGTGCATACCCAGCATATCCAGCGACAGCTCGCTGTCCTGATCCAAAGCTCCCAGCCCCAGCAGCGTCGTAGTCACCGGGACGTTCGCCTTGCTGGCCAGTTCACGAAGCAGCTTCGAAGCGTTGGCCAGAATTACCCCCCCGCCCACGTAGATGACCGGACGTTTCGAGGCGTTCAAGGCCTCGGCCGCTGCCTTGATCTGCCGCGGATTGCCCGTAAGCTGAGGCTTATAACCAGGCAATCGAATCTGCTCATCCGGCTCACCGTTCAATTCAGCCATGCTCACGTCGAAGGGAATATCCACCAACACCGGACCGGGTCTGCCCGTCCGGGCCACGTGGAAGGCCTCATGCATAACCCGGGCCAGGTCTTTCACGTCCTTGACCAGAATGTTGTACTTGGTCACCGACCGGCTGATCCCCGTAACATCCGCCTCCTGAAAAGCATCATTGCCGATCAGGGTCGTCTTCACCTGCCCCGTAAAAGCCACCACCGGAATCGAGTCCATATGGGCCGTAGCCAGCCCGGTAATCAGATTGCACGCCCCCGGACCGGAGGTTGCCAACACCACCCCCACCTTCCCCGTCGAGCGGGCATAGCCGTCCGCCGCATGCGCCGCCCCTTGCTCGTGACGGGTCAGCACAAACTTATCCAGGCTTTCATAAAGTTCATCGAATATCGGCAGCACCACCCCGCCCGGATATCCGAAAATAGTATCCACCCCTTCGGCTTCCAGAGTCTGGCGAAATATCGCCGCCCCCGTCCTCGCTTTGCCTTTACTGTCTATGGCCTTGGCTTTCTTTTCTCGAGCCATCATAATTCACCTCTATCTACTGTGGTTAATCCTACTTTGTCATCCCCTGCTGGCGGGGACATTACCAAAAAAGCCGAGCCCGTTCGGGCCGGCTCCAATGACGGCCAACACGGTTCCGTTCGACGCGCGAACCGATGCTGGCCTAAAGTACGACCACAGCAGATTTACTCCCCGCTCGTCCGCACCACATCTGGTTACCGCAGAATCTACTACAGAATGCCTTGGCCAAATTTATGTCCTTCTTCGTCTTCCAGCCTTTCTTCTTTCTGCTCCTCAGCAGTTTCTGTTTTCTCCTGCCCGGCTGGTTCCGCTGGCCCCGAAGGACCCGCCCCAGCCCCCGCCGAGTAATCCACCTCCTCAAGGTCCAGCTTCTGTGGCTCGTAATCCGGCTCCTCGGACCGTTCCACCTCTTGATGATAAGCCTCGAGAAGTACCTTTTCGATAGCCTCCCGACAGGCCGAATTAATCGGGTGAGCGATATCCACGTGCAGTTTTAGTCGCCCCTGCTCGTTGCGAGTTGCCCGGCTCTCATCCAGACGCGCACCACACTCACCGCAGAACCGCGCCCGAAGAGCATTCTTATTGCGGCACATCGGACATCGGTCCGACAGTTGCCGACTGGGCATGGCCACAAATAGCCCGTTGGTCCCCTCGATTACCTTCACGTCCCGGACGACAAACTCGCCGTCGAAGGTTACCGAGCAAAATGCCTTCAGGCGTTCACTCTTCCGCCCCATCAGTTTGACGCGAACCTCGGTTACCTGCATTGTTGGCCTCCGCCTGGGTCTATTCGTCTAAAGGTGCCCGCCGTGTACAATCCAAGCCTTGGCCCGCAACCGCGGGCTCAGCCGACTAACCACACATCTCGCCCGCCCCAGCGAGTTGAAAAGGCAAACCAACGCCGAGCCGCTGCCGCTGATCTGCACCGCCTTTGCCCCAGCTGCCAGTAGCTCCTCTGCCAACTGGGCCAACCGCGGCAACACCGCAAACGCCGCCTCAGTCAGCATGTTAAACATAACTGGCCCGGCCGTCTCCGGCTTGTACAGACCTAGGTGCTGTGAGTCAATTCTATCCACATCCGCCGCCTTGGTCAATAGTTCGTCAAATTTATGATAAACTTCTGCCGTGGCTATTTGCTCCTCCGGAACCAGTAAGACCGCCCAGAACGGCCATTCAAACCCCACCGGCTCCACCACCTCACCCCGCCCCCGCACCGTCGATATAGGGCCATTTAAGAACAACGGTACGTCGCTGCCCAGTTGGGCAGCGATCTCCGTCAGCCCCTGATTATCATAACCTGTTTGCCATAAATCACTTAGCGCCAATAGGCAAGCCGCGGCGTCCGAGCTGCCCCCGCCTAGGCCAGCGCCGACGGGAATCGATTTTTCCAGATGCATCCGCAGATTCACCGGCCTATCGACCCACTCAGCCATCGCCCGTGCCGCCCGGATGACTAGATTAGTCTGGTCGCATGCCAGCCCCGCCTGGCTGCAAGTCAGTTCACAGCCCTTGGCCCCCGCCTGCACCGTCAGCCGATCCACCAGCGAAACCAGGGCCACTATGGATTCGACCGGGTGATAGCCGTCCTCTCGCCGAGCCCCAACCCACAACGTCAAGTTGATCTTCGCCGGAGCCACCACCCGCACCCCGCCATCTTCCAGTCGGCTCAACCTCGGCTCGCCCACCAACCACTGCCTGCCCGCAATCTGCCCAGGCCCCGCCAGCCCACTTGATGTCTCCGCTTTACCTTGCCTCACCAATGTCCCCTTCCTGCCTGTCCGCGATCCTCAGCATTATAACAATAATCTCTGCCTGTTGCTCCAAGCCACTGATCTGCCCCAGCCAACGCTCAGCACCCAGCTCCTATTGACACCAGAGACCAAAGCTTGTAGATGATGACTTATGAATAACAACATCGCCAAGCCCGCTGCCCCAGCCCGCTGGCAAATACATAAGAGACTCTACAACTGGGTCCTCGGATGGGCCGACCATAAATACGGACCCCTGATTATGGTCTCCATTGCCCTGGTCGAACCGATCTTTCTGCCCATTCCCGCTGACCTTTTACTTATTGCCATGTGCCTGGCTAAGCCCAAAAAAGCCCTGCGCTACGGCCTATTGGTTGCCGCCTTTTCCATCCTCGGCGGATGCCTGGCCTTCGGCTTAGGGCTGGCCATCGGCGGACAAAACGTCAGCGACTTTTTCCACGCCCTGCAGCTCGGCCCCCTCGACCTCGGCCCCAAGGCCGACCTCACCCTGGAAATCTATCGCAAAATCCCCTTCTGGGCCGTGGCTACCTCCGCCCTGACCCCCGTCCCTTACATGCTCTTCAGTTGGCTCGGCGGATTCGCCGGCATATCCTTCGCCCTCTTTGCCGTAACCTCCATCATCTTTCGCTCGGTCCGCTTTGGAAGCGAAGCCGTCCTCATTTACTTCCTCGGCGAAAAGGCCAAGCCGCTCATTGACAAATACTTCAACCTGATCTGTTGTGCAGTCATCGTCCTGCTCGCCGGCCTGTTCCTGCTGACCAAACTCATCACCCGCTACCTCGTCGCCCCGGGATAATGGAGCCCCACTCATGCAATCCCAACAGCGCCAAACTTTGCTGTGTATCGCTCGCGAGGTAATCGAAGCCGTCGTCCGGGGCCAGCCCCCTCCCTGCCGTGAATTCTCTGACCCTCTCTTCGCCGAGCACCGCGGCTGTTTCGTCACCATAAAGAACCGCGGCCGCCTGCGCGGCTGCATCGGCACCTTCATCGCCGACGCTCCCCTGCTCCGTACCGTTGAGCAGATGGCCGAGGCCGCAACCCGCGACCCCCGCTTTGGGCTCGATCCCATCACCCCCCAGGAACTAGGCCAAATCGACCTCGAAATCTCCGTCCTTTCCCCCTTGGAGAAAACTCTCGACCCCCTCTCCCTCGAGCTCGGCAAGCACGGCATCTACATCCGTCGAGGCCCCAGCACCGGCTGCTTCCTGCCCCAGGTCGCCACCGAAACCGGATGGAACAAAGAGGAATTCCTCAGCCACTGCTGCGCTGGAAAAGCCGGTCTCGAACCGGATGCCTGGAAAAACCCCCAGACCGAGGTTCTGCTCTTTACCGCCGAAATCCTCAGCGAATCCGAAGAAACAGGCCCATAACAATCTTAGTATAATTCCCCCCTAATTCCCCCGCGCCCAACTCGGCCGGCGATGTACGAAGTTCTTGTCGCTCACCTTGGTAGGGGAGTTGACTTCCACGTCCCTGAACTTAAGCTCCAGCGTGAGCTTCTCTTCGTGCCAGACGATGTGAATCTTCGTCGCCAGCTTCGGCCCCGCGAACTGCTGGTGATCATACAGCGATGCCGACAGATATCTGTGCCCCTTCTCATCGAAAAGCTCAATCAAATCCACCTGCTGCTTGCGGCGATGCCACCAGACATCTTTCTTTGCTCTCAGCGAGCCGTCCGCTAGACGCTCGTCGAAAGAGAGTTTGTAATATGGCGGGGCCGCGAACCCCCGCAGCACCGGCCAAGAACCTTTATCCTCCATATCCACCGCCAACTCATACACCCCCAGAACGCTCAGCAGATCCAGAGTCCGCTCAGCCTGGGCTCCCGAATCTTCCCCGTAAGGAACGAAGCTGTAAGCGTCGTCCTTGCTCTTCGGGGCATCCAGCATATACCAGTATCCCTTGCTGTTGGAGCCCATCTGAAAATCAACCGCCCCCAAGGTGTCGCTGCCCTTGAGCAATAGGTCCCTTGGCGGCTGACCGTACTCGCTGGGCTTGCGAAGAATAAGATGCCCACCCACGCTATGTTTTTCCCCCGGTAATTCTACGCTGATATCAACGCGGCTCCATAAATTGTAAATAAGCCGGTTATTCGCATTGATCTGCTTGATCAATTCCTCCGTGCTCCGCTGGACTATCGGGCCAGGCTCTGGCGGCTTCTTGCCCCAGCCATTGCAACCACCCATGGCCAACGCCACAGCCAGTAGCGTCCAGGTGCCCAGGCCAAGCAAAATACTTCTGTGAGCCTTCACAGTTCACTCCGCAGAATAGCACTCAATTGCTCGGAAACCTCTTCTATCCCCGCATCATCCAATCGCGGGTTCACAACCTCGTGTTTGGTCTGCTCCCGCACCTGCCCCATGATCCAGATTTCCTGCCCGTCCCGCAGCTGGGTCTGTTGGTACTTCAGAATCCGCTTGCGCATCAGGATCAGGGCCAACACGAATCGAAAGTTAATCTTCACCCGCTCGCTTGCCTCAGCCAAGCGCTCAAAGAACTCCAACAGTACCTCATCATCCACCAGCAGCTTTTTCTTCTGGGCCGGCTCCGGCACACGAGTCTTCCAAAAGCAGAACGCTTCTGGAGACTCTCGCTCCCAACATTCTTCACAGTAATCCTGGCGCTCAAAGCCACCACTTGCCTGGGACTTTTCTTTTTCCCCCTCTTCTGCCTCTTCCGACTCCTCAACCAGCGCAGCGTAGTACTCTTGCCCGGGCTCAAAACTTCGCCCGCAACCGCCACACACCCCCTGCGTCTTGGCCACTTCCCAATCTGCTATCATTGAACCTAATGCCTAAACATCAAGATTTCGCACCTCAGCCGCATGCGTCTCGATGAATTCCCGCCGCCGCTCCACGTTGGCCCCCATCAGGATAGAGAAAATCCGGTCTGCTTCTGCCGCATCATCCATCTGCACTCGCAGCAGGCTCCGCCGCGACGGATCCATCGTCGTCTCCCACAGTTCGTCGGCATTCATCTCGCCCAGTCCCTTGAAGCGTTTGACGTCCAGCCCCCGCGAGCCCGCCTCCCGCACCGCCTGAGCCAGTTGCCACAACCCCTCCATTTCCACCACCTCTTCTTCCCCATACTCCAGGCAAAAACAACCTGCAGGCCCTGCCCCCCGCCCCTCCTGGGGTGACCCCCAAAAATAGTCCTCAAAATTCATCCCCCTGGACTCGAGCTTCTTCAGGCATCGCCTTATTCCCTTGCACTCGTGCAGTTCATAAACCCGCGCCCGGTGGGCTCCCGCATCGGTCTGGCCTGCCATCTCCGAAGCTCCGCCCACTTCCAGCCCACCGAGGGACTGATCTTTCTCCTTCAGAAAATCCGTAACTTCCTTCTGGCTGTAAAAAAACTGCTCCTCATTGTCCAGCACAACCAGATGGCTCGGCAATTCCCCGTCCGCCTTGCGATAAGCCGCCAGAAAATCCTTCAGTGCCCAGCCCCGCCGCTGCAGCACCCAGGCAAGGTCATTCAATTCGTCGATCAGCTCCACCATCTCGCTCAGTTTTTTCCCGCTCAGCTCTCTGGCCTGGCTGTTACCGTTGGCCCCCACGATCAGCTTAGCCCCCTCCAAACCCAGCGAAGTCTGAATCTGGCGCATGGCCTGCTCGTTGAGAATATACTGCTGACGCTTGCGCCGCTTAATCAGATAGAGCGGCGGCTGAGCCACGTACAGAAAACCATTCTTTATCAGCTCCGGCATCTGACGAAAGAAGAACGTCAACAGCAGCGTCCGAATGTGAGCACCATCCACATCCGCATCGGTCATGATAATGATCTTGCCATACCGTCGCCGCTCCAAATCGAAATCATCCACCCCAATGCCCGTGCCCAGAGCACTGATGATCGTCACTATCTCAGTATGGGCGAGCATCTTGTCAACTCGGGCTTTCTCCACGTTGAGAATCTTGCCCTTCAGCGGCAAAATAGCCTGGTGCTGCGAGTCCCGCCCAGCCTTGGCCGAACCGCCCGCCGAGTCCCCTTCCACCAGGAACAACTCCGTGGTCTCAATATCCCGCATCCGGCAATCCCACAGCTTGCCCGGTAGATTGCTCGAGCCCAGTGCCCCTTTCCGCCGGGTCAGGTCCCGGGCCCGCCGGGCCGCCTCCCGCGCCTGGGAGGCCTGCATCCCCTTCTGGATGATTTTCTTCGCCTCCGAAGGATGCTCCTCCAGATAAGTGCTGAAAAGATCGTTCACCGTGGTTTCCACAAAGCCGCCTACTTCGCTGTTGCCCAGCTTGGTCTTGGTCTGGCCCTCAAACTGCGGCTCAGGCACCCGCACCGTAATCACCGCGCTAAGCCCTTCCCGCAGGTCCTCCCCCGACGGCGCCGAACCGTTCTTCAGCAGCTTGCTGTTGCGGGCATACGCGTTGAGCGTCCGCGTTAGAGCCGTCCGGAACCCTGACAAGTGCGTCCCCCCTTCGATGGTATTGATGTTGTTGGCAAAGCTGTGCACGTTCTCCGCATAACCGTCGTTATACTGCATGGCGATTTCACAAATCAGATTGCTCGCTGCGTCCTCCCGGTAGATATAGATTGGCTTGCGGGTCAGCACATTCTTGCCCTCGTTAATGTGCCGCACAAAAGCCACGATCCCTTCGGTAAAGCGAAACTCCTCCGATTTCTCCGCTCGCTCATCTGTCAGTTTGATCCGCAGTCCCTTGTTCAGATAGGCCAACTCTCGCAGTCGCACCGCCAATGTCTCATAACGAAAACCTACGTCCGGGAATATCTGGCTGTCGGGCTTGAACTGTACCCTGGTTGCGGTCTTTCTGCTCGAGCCGATCCGCTTGAGCGGCTCGGTGGTGCGCCCCCGCTCAAAGGCCATACTGAACATGCCCCCGTCCCGGCAGACCTCCACCTCCAGCCATTCCGCCAAGGCATTCACCACACTCACTCCCACCCCGTGCAGCCCCCCGGAGACCCGGTAGGTCCGCTTGTCGAACTTGGCCCCCGCATGCAGCAGGGTCATACAGACCTCAATTGCCGGCTTGCCAGTACCGGGGTGAATATCCAGCGGAAAGCCCCGCCCGTCATCCAGCACCGAAGCAGAACCATCCGCGTGGATAGTCACCACGATATTCTTACAGTTGCCCGCCATGGCTTCATCGATGGAGTTGTCCACCACTTCGTACACCAAGTGGTGCAGACCCCGCATCCCGGTGTCACCAATATACATTGCCGGCCGCTTGCGCACCGCCTCGATCCCCTCCAGCACCGTAATCTTGCTGGCGTCGTATTCGCCCGCCCTGGCCCTCGAACCTCGCCGACCTTTAGCTTTGGTCACAACTGCTCCTTCAGCATGATCTTCACCTTTCCTTCCGGCCCGGCCTTGGTCTGCCTGCCGCTCTCAGAGTACTCTGACTTCCCAACCTCAGGCGTATAGCCCTGAGGGCCCCATCTTCAAACCGCTCGCTCAGCTGCTTGGCCAAGCCCCCCTGAACCAGCCCCTTCAGCTCCGCCATGTGGGCCGCCGAATCAACCTCGACACGGAGCGTTCCCCGCCGAAGCCCTTCGAGCCGACTGTGTCTGCTCAACTCGGCCCCTACCAGCTCCTCCCAGATACCCCCCAAGCTTGCCAAGGGGCTCGGTTTATTTAGCCTCTCAGCCTGCACCAGGGCCTGCACCAGTACTCCCAGCCGCACCGGCTCTCTGCCGGGTTGGCGGTTTTGCCAAGCCCGCCGCAGCTGATCCGCACTCGCCGCTGGCCTGTTTATTTGCACATCAAGTATCCAGGCGGGCCCTGTTATCGTCCCCACCTCAACACACGCTCTGCCCACTGGGCATTCCTTGGGCTTTTCAAGACAAACTAACCGGCATCACTACATACAGGAAATCATCCCCGCTGCGGAACACCCCCGGTGTATTTGCCGCCTTCAGCTCCAGGCTGATTTCCTCCGTGCCCACAACCCGCAAGGCTTCGAGCACATAGTGGGGATTGAAGCCGACCTCCAGATCGTCATAGCCATACTCGATGCCCAGTTCAACCTTGCCTTCGCCGGTCTCGGCGGCTCGCCCGGTCAGTACCAGGCGATCCTTGCTGAACTGCATCCTGACACCCTGTGAGTTTTCCGTCGTCAGCAGGGATGCCCGGCGGAAGGCGCTCAAAAGTGCGTCTGCCTTGAACTTCACCTTCACCGTATTATCGTGCGGAATAACCTCATTGTATTTCGGGAAGGTACCTTCCACCAGCGTACTGCTTATCGTCACCCTCGGTAGTATAATCACAATGCGATTTTCCTGGAAGCCTACCCACACTTGCTCCTCGGCTTCCACCAGGCAACGATCCAAGAGGCTCATCGTTTTGGTCGGCACGATTGCTGTTGCTTCCGTGCCGCCGGAAATCAACTCTGCCTGTACCTGAGCCAGGCGTCGCCCGTCGGTGGCCACCATCATCAGGTTCTTGCCCTCAGGCGCCCACAAAACACCATTGATCGCATAGCGACTGCTCTCCTTGGCCGCGGCGAAAAGCGTCCGATGTATCATGCCCCGCAACAGGCCCGCCTTGATCTTCAGCCCGTCTTGCCCGTTGGCCTCCCTCACCGCCGGAAAACCCTCTACTTCCGAGGTGTTCAGCGTAAAATGGCTGTCCGAGGTGTCGATTCGGCAGGAGCTTTCTCCGATCTCTACACTCAGCGTATCATCTGGACACTCGCGCACGATGGCCAAAAAACGATCTGCCGGTATTAACCCTCGCCCCGCCTGTTTCACTTCCACTTGCTCCAGACGGTAGCGAATACCCACCTGCAGGTCCGTTGCTACCACAGTCAGGCCCTCCTCCTGACAATCTACAAGTACACACTGCAGAGCCGGTTTGGGCGTGCGGGGGGTAATCGCTGCACTGGTTACGTGGAGAGCTTCTAGCAGCGATGCTCTATTGCAAATAGCTTTCATATCAATTTACTCCTGGGGGCTTGGATTTTGGGGTAAAGTAGCTCCTCAAAGACAGGTCTTTACCTGCTTTGCCAATGAGATTGTCTGCTCCTCTTGGCTGTGTGCGGCGGTCGGTTAGTTCTTCTTATTATACTAAAACTTTACTTAAAATAGTAGCAGTAATATACCTGCAAATATGTGCGTTTTCCGAAAGGCCTCCTTACTAACTACTTTTATGGCAAGAGGTTGCGCAGGAAGCGATCAATAAGCCGTCTGTGGAAAACCTGTTAGCAGCCCCTAGGTTTGTCCTACCGGCCTAATAGAGCTTTCTGCCTAACCTCTTACTACCCTGTTCGGATTTATTCTGAGATAGGCTTTTGGCTGACAGTTTATCCTGGCACCTCCGTGTTATATCGGCCCTGCTCCAGACCAGCAGCACCAAGGTTGTGGCAGATTTCCTCCAGCAGGGCCTGCAGGTGTGCATCGTAGCTGCGCTGCTGGTTGATCGTGCGAACGGCGTGCAGAACCGTTGTGTGATCTCGGCCACCGAAGTAGCCGCCGATTTCCTCCAGAGAGTGCCGCGTTAGGCGCCGGGCCAGATGCATGCATATCTGCCGTGGGTAGGCAATTGACTTGGTGCGCTTCTTACCCTGCAGGTCTGCCAACCGAACACTAAAACGTGAGGTAACTGCATCGAATATTTGTTGGATAGATATTTCCTGTGTTTGACCCACATCCGACTCTGCTAGGGCCTGCTTGGCCAACTCTAGATTGATTATCCCACCGTTAATGGTCGCCCAGCCCGCCACTTTGGTTAGGGCTCCTTCCAACTCCCGCGTGTTCGAATCGATCTTGGTAGCGATGAAGCAAACCACATCGTCCGGCACAGTTAACCCGCGAAGGTGCGCCTTTTTATGCACGATAGCTACCCGTGTTTCGTACGAGGGCCTGTCAATCCGGGCCACCAAACCCCAATTGAACCGGCTGATCAGTCGCTCCTCCAGAGAAGGTATTTGGCTCGGGGCGCTATCCGAGCTGAGTATGATCTGTTTATGGCTTTGGTAAAGGGTGTTAAACGTGTGGAAAAACTCTTCCTGACTCGACTCGCGGTCTGCCAGAAAGTGGATATCATCTATCACCAGCACGTCTACATGCCGGTAGCGGTAGCGGAAATTGTGTAAATCACCTTTCTCTACCCCTTCGATAAAGTGGTGGATAAAGGTTTCGCAGGTTAGAAAAAGCACACGGGCTGTCGGTTCTCGGCGGAGAACCTCCTGGCAAACTGCCTGCATCAGGTGTGTTTTTCCCAGCCCTACACTGCCATGGATAAACAACGGGTTGTAAGCCTGCCCAGGTGATTCGCTCACTGCCACGCAGGCCGCGTGAGCCAGGCGGTTCGAACGCCCAACTACAAACGTGTCGAAGGTGTAGTCGTTCTTTGGAACTGTGTACAGTTCGCTCTCCGCCAGACGCCCGCCAGGCCGCGGCTCAACGGCCTCGCCCTCGCTACTGACAAAGCGAACACCAACCAACCGCCCAGTAACCGTCTGGGCTGCCCGGGCGAATGCCTCCCTCGCCTGCTTCTGTAGATACCCCTTCTGCAACGCCGAGGCCACCCGGATTTCCAGCACCCCATTGTCCAGCTGCACCGCTTCAAGCGAATTGAACCATGGTTGGACTATGCTCTCATTGTGCTCACGGATATGGGCGAGAATCTGCTGCCACAAACGAAGCGTTACACTGGCCACTGGCCCAACTCCTCGAAGTGATCACCGCTGCGCGGTTGTTAGACAAGCGCAGCTGCTGACAAGCCACTTTACATCACGATAGCCAAAGCGACAGGGCGGCACACAGGCCGATCGCTTCCGAAACGGACAAACTTACAGCATAGTATAAATCGCCTAACCAGTCAAATCAAGAATTGGTTCAACCGCAGGTTTGCCCCGTTCCCCAGCCCCTCGCTTGCAGGTCCCCATGTCCCTAGGCCCTGTTCCACCGGGATCAATTCTTCGCAGCTACAGGCTCCGCCTGCTGGACCTGATCCACGGAGGAACACCCCTCCGGCAGCCGCCCAGGACGCTCTTGTCGCCACCAGGCCTCCACGATGCTGCTGATATCCTTGGTTTTGGCCTTGGACGCCTCTTCTCCGAAGAAATCTGCATCTTCGCTGTCGGGCGGATGCTTGGTCAGATAGACCTGAGTTCGCATGGGCATGGGGACCGCCTCCCCTACGACATAGGCCTCGCCGGGCCGTAATTGGGCCAGCGTTCCCACCAGCCCCGAAAACTGCTCGGAAACCACCTTTGAAACGTACGCCTGGTCCGCCGGGTTGGACATCCGCATGATGATGAAGCTGTTGCACTGCGACAAAACCGTCTCAGATAGCTCCATGGGCCGCTGCGAGACGACCAGGGCACCTACCCCGTATTTTCGCCCCTCTTTGGCTACCCGCTCCACTGCCCGCCGAGCAAAACTGTCCGGTTGATCAGCAGCGATGTAGTTGTGTGCTTCTTCATATACCAGCAACAGCGGGCTCCGCCGCGAGTGATCGCACCAGAAGTTAAACTCGTAGAGTAGCCTGGTCAGCAGGGCCACCGTAATGTCTACCGTCTCAAAAGGAATACGGCTCAGGTCCAGTATCACTAGGTTTTTCCGCGGCACACCGTGGCCGGTCAGCAGGGCCAAAAGAGGTTCCAGACACCGCGATAAACCTGCTGGGCTATCACCCTGGCTAAACAGGCCCTGGAAAATCTCTGACTGCCGAGCCTGTTGAATTGGCTGCAGGAGAAAATCATACCGGCGGTCGCTCATCTTCTGCTCCAGCAGGTTGACCAGCCCCCCCCAGACGCCCATGGTACACCGGGTGCGGAATTTCGCCCTCCGGGTTGCCCAGATTAAAGCGAACATCGGACTCAACCATCAGCTTGTCCTGCTCCTCGGGCGGTAGATGTCGCAAGGCTGTTTGCTTAAAGGCGTATCTTTCACTGTTTAGCACGAAGCGCGCCTGGTTCAAGTTGTTGGCATAGCAGCGCAGCTGCTCCAGCGAAAAATATACCGGGCTGTCCACAGTGTAAACCGAGCTCAGACCCAGAGCCTTGGCCGCCTCACCGCGCAGCCGCATCAAGGCCTCTTTCAGAAACGTCTTCTGAGTGGGTATATTGGCAGGATTGGATTTGTCCAGAAACAACTGTTCCATCTCCTCATATCTGAGAAGCCAGTAGGGTAGGACCAGTTCGTTGCCGCTGATGTAGGCCACGTTGCTCAGCGGTTCGCCCTTCTCGCCGCAGAAGGCTGAAAAGTACTCTCCGTGCAGGTCGAAAAGGATCACCTGTGCCCCCGGAAGAGCAGTGGCCTGCTGCACGATCTGGGCCACTGTACAACTCTTGCCCGAACCGCTGCTGCCCAATATCGCCGCATGTCTGGCGCAGAAGGTTTTACCGTCCAGGCTCACTTCGTACTTCTGGTTGGGGGTGAACCTTCCCAGGGCCAGGCTGGGCGGATGCCCGCCAGCTCGGACCGTTCCCTGCACAGTCTCTGCCGTAGTGGTTTGCGCCGATTCGCCCTGCTCGTCCGTTTCCCGGCTGTCCCAGCTCGTGAAGATGGTAGCCAGGTCCGCGTCCCCCGCGGTGCGGACTGATTCGCCTACCACCGGGTAGCGAGTGATCCCCCGGCAGAACCTCCCCTCCCGGATCATACCTACCGCCAGCACGGTTATAACCGTGCTTTGGTCTTCCGGACTGTCGGCGGCCCGCCGGCTCGGCTGCCGGGTTCGCTGGGCGGTTACCATGGCCAGAAGATCGCCATTCTCTTGGGGGATTACCACGTAGGAGCCAACCTGCCCGGTACGTATTCGGGCCTCTTCGCCGTCGTTGACTACCTCGGCGGGCTTGCTCACCCGCACAACGATTTGCTGGTCGTTGACCGACTCAATGTGGCCTATGATCTCTTGGGCCGTCACAATCGTATTTCTCCTCTATTTGCCGCTTACATGGCCCTGCTCACACAGGGCTAGGCTCGTCTTGGCCTCACTAAGCTCTGGATCGAGTTGCAAGGCCAGTTTGTAGCAGTTGCCTGCCTTTTCCCATTCGCCGGCCAGCCGGTAAAGATACCCCATGTTGTAGTGGGCCTGCGCTGTCGGAAGGGCCCTTTTGAACTCCACGAAGGCTGCCTCCAGCTCTCCTTGTTTGGCTAGTGCTAATCCCAGGTTTACCCTCGCCCTCTGGAATTGTCCGTTCAGGGCCAGGGCCTGCTGCAGATGCTTTTGGGCTTCTGCGTACTTGCCTGCCAGCAGGCAGCTGAACCCCAGGTTGTTGTGCAGGAAGGCCGCTTTCGGCGCGTGCTTGATTCCTTGGACGAATGATTCTTCTGCCTGATTGTATCGGCCCAGCTTATCGCAGACGATACCCAGGCGATTCCAGGCCGCCACATAGTCCAGCCGGGTTTTGCACGCTCGCTGGTACAGCTTGGCCGCCTCGATAAAGTTGCCCTGCGACTCGAGCAGTCGGCCCGTGGCCAGAAAGGTCTCGGCCTTAATGGTCGGTGGTTTGGCGGGTTTGGCCTCCGGAACGATTTTGTCGTCCAGTCGCACCCAGCGGGCATGGCCTATCTCCAAGTTACGTTTCGATGTCTCTTGGCTACAGCCGCAGATCATCACCGCTGCTACCGTGACTGCCACCAGGAATACACCTCTCATGGCAGCGGTCTGTGTAAATAACGCTTTCATGATTGTACCTCCTACAGTACCGCTTGGTTGTAAGGGTTATCGGCTTGTCCTTACTTACTATTTTGCTCCGCTTCCACCGCTCAGTATTACCGGATTACCGGCAGGGAAGTGGATCCCTCCCCCACAAGGTTCTTGTCGTAGAAAAGGGTCGCCTCGCCCGCATCCTGGCCCCGCCCGCGAGTTAGACCGCTCACGATCGCCAAACGTTCAGCGTCTAGACCTTGCCCCAGAAGGAACTGTCGCACAGATGCCAGCCGTTCCTGCCGGGTGACCTCGTCGCTCTGGCGGGAATCTACGATCACCTGCCCCCCGTATAGCTCCAGATAGCTGGCTATGGCCGCCAGACGAGCCCGTCCCAGCGAGTTGAGCTCTGCTCGGTAGGGTACGAAATGGATGTCCGCCACGGTCATGCTGCACAGCACGGCGTTGTCAGCCTGGGCTTGGAAGCTCGCATTGGACGGCCAGTCTATACACTGCCGGGTCGACGCCGGCTCAGGCGCCGTTTTGTCATAGCCGCAGCCCGTGGCAAGAATGACCCCAGCCCCAAAAAGGCCGAACAGTATGTATTTTTTGTAGATCATGATTTACTCCATTAGTAGTAGTTGGTGCCCGCAGTGGATCGGGCGCCTGGAAAATCGGTTAGACTCATCTCAGAACCCCATCGAAACCGTAGTCAGAGTTTCGAATAGTTTCATCATCGCCGGCCCGGCCAGGACCACAAACAACGCTGGAAAGATAAACAAGATCAGCGGGAGAATCAGTTTCACCGCCGTCTTTGCCGCCCGCTCTTCCGCTTGTTGGCTTCGCTTGACGCGCATACTGTCTGCATGCGTACGCACCGCCTGGGCGATGCTGGTTCCGAAGCGTTCGGCCTGGATCAGGATCGCCGTCAGTGATTTCATCTCCGGAACGTCCGTACGCAGGGCTAGGTTATGCAGGGACTCCGAGCGGGACAGCCCCATCTGCGTCTCCAAGGTCGTCAGAATCAGTTCCTCCGCCAGCTCCGGATGCACACTCTTCATTTCATCGCTTACTCGTTGCAGGGCCGCATCCAACCCCAGGCCCGCCTCGATGGTCACCACCATCAGGTCCAAAGAGTCCGGCATCCCGTGGTTTATCTTTTCTTTGCGGCTTTTAATCGCCAGGGCCAGCCAGAGGTTAGGCAGCATTAGGCCCACCGCTCCGGCAAAGACAGTCAGCCCCAAAACGTTACGCCCGCTTAACCGAAGGGCAAAGGCCCCTCCAAGTCCCGCCAGGGCCAGAACCACCCCCACGGCCGTCTTGCTGGCCAGGAAGACACCCGCTGTCTGCTGGCCTCGAAAACCCGCGTTGGCTAACTTGAGCCGAATATTGCTCCGCGCTTCTTCGGATTGGGGCATCGACGGCTTGGACAATGCCGGCGCCGCCCGGGCTAACAGGTTTTTCGCTGCGCTTGCTTTATGCTGGGCACTCTTGGAATCTTTTCTAGCCGCGCTGTGAGCTTGGTTTTGCAGCCGATCCATCACCTTGCGACGCTTGTCCTCCTTGTGCGGCAGCAGGCTATAGATAACCAGACCCAAACTCAGTAGTGCCAGTATGCCCAAGAATATCGGTGGCATGTTCAAATCCTTTGCATCTCTTCCGGCAGCCCGGTGCTGCGGCCCCGAACTGCCTACTTTGTACCTAAATCTTTATGTTAACGATCTTCTTGATCATCAGCATTCCCATAATCTGCATAACCACCGCCGCCCCCAGCAGGGCTTGGCCGTCCGGTTCGTGTAGCAAGATGTCTATGTATTCGGGGTTCAGAGCCTTAGCTACAAAGAAAACGAATACCGGCAGGGCGCTGAGCACCCACCCGGACATTCGCCCCTCGGCGGTCAGGGCCCTCACCTGCCCCAGTATCTTTATGCGGTCTCTGATAACTTTTGATATTTTGTCCAGGATTTCAGCCAAGTCTCCACCCGTCTGACGCTGGACCGTTACCGCCGTCACAAAGAAGCTCACGTCCAACACGTTCACTCTGTCCGCCATATTCCGAAGAGCTTCTTCAAGCTTGATGCCCAGGTTTTGCTCGTGGAAACAACGCCGGAATTCTATCCCCACCGGATCCGGTAATTGCTGGCCTACCAGTTGGATGCCCGCAGCCAGAGAGTGACCCGCCCGCAGGGCCTGGCAGAGCAGATCGAAAACATCGGGCAGCTGGTAGTTTAATTTCTTCTTCCGGGCCTTGCCTTTGAAGGACATGGCCATCAGCGGCGCCCCCGGCACCAACAACCCTAGAGCCACGGCTATTATCGCTGAAACGTCCGATACCGCCAGAACCACAGCCACCAGCATACCCACGCTGCAGGTATTGACCAGGAAGCGCGATGCCGACCATTCAACCCCCGCTTGGCTGAAGGTTTTCTGGATCTTTTGTACAAGGCCGTACTTGGACAGCAAAACGTCCGCCCACTTTTTCTGCTGCCCTAGGCTCTTGCGAAGAATGCTTGGGTGGCTGGACTTATCCTTCGGTAATTGTACAGAGGTCTGTTCGCGAAGCCGCTGCTGCAGACGCTTCTGTTCCGGCTTTCGCAGGTCGTACCACAACTGGTAGAGACCATAGGCCAGCATCGCTCCGCCTGCCATGGGCAGGGCGAAAAGGGTCAGCATGCTTATTTGGTCTTGTAGGCTACCCAATCTTTATTCTCGCGTAGGGATCTCTTCGATTGTCTTACCACTCATGATCTCTCACCATTACTACCTTTTACTTTCGGTCAGGCTCGGACTTCTTTTCGACCGGATTTTCCTCGTCCTCAGCGTCGCTCAACAGGGCCTGACGCTCGAACATGTCGGCTGATAAACCTGCCCCCGACGACTCCAGGCGTTCCAGGAAGGTCGGCCTGATCCCTGTCGACCAGAAGCTCCCATAGGCATTGCCGTTGGCCGTGACCCCTTCCTGCTTGTAGCAGAAGATCTCCTGCATGGTAACCATATCGCCTTCCATCCCCAGTACTTCCGAGATGCTCATCACTCGCCGTCTGCCCCCCTTCAGCCGCGAAGCTTGCAGCACCACGTTTACCGCCGCGGCAAACTGCTGCCGGATGGTTACAACCGGCAGTTCGAACCCGGCCATGGTTACCATTGTTTCCAATCGACTCAGAGCGTCCCGCGTGCTGTTGGCGTGGATAGTGGTCATCGAGCCTTCGTGACCGGTGTTCATGGCCTGAAGCATATCCAAGGCTTCTGATCCTCGCACCTCCCCTACGATGATCCGGTCCGGACGCATTCGCAGGCAGTTGCGAAGCAGGTCCCGCTGAGTTATTTGTCCTTTACCTTCGA
The DNA here is from genome assembly GCA_030614915.1 of Actinomycetes bacterium. GTDB lineage: Bacteria > Planctomycetota > Phycisphaerae > JAACET01 > JAACET01 > JAACET01. The sequence continues at coordinate 20,349 of JAUXAG010000015.1, forward strand.
TGTTCGGCGGGCGGGTTTCCAACCGCACCACATGCGGCTGTTGGAGGATCAATTCCGCTGCGTCCTCGATAGTCACAATACGTTCACTGGCCGGAATAAAGCTCGAGAGGTTGTTCAGCAGCGTCGTCTTGCCTGAGCCCGTACCCCCGACGATCATGATGTTCAGCTTGGCCCTCACGCAGGCTGACAGAAAATCAACCATCTCCGGGGTAATGGATTTGAAATTCACTAGGTCTTGAATGCGGATCGGGTCGGTTCCGAAACGCCGAATCGACAGGGCTGGACCATCCAGGGCCAAAGGCGGGATGATCGCGTTCACCCGCGAACCGTCCTGAAGACGGGCGTCCACCATCGGCGATACCTCGTCGCACCTTCGTCCTATCCTGGACACAATCTTGTCGATAATGTGTAGCAGGTGAGTGTTATCCTTGAAGTTCACCTCCGTCTTTTCCAGCCGGCCCCAGCGCTCAATGTAAATCATGTGTGGACCGTTCACCATGATGTCCGTAATGGTTGGATCTGCCAACAGCACCTCCAGAGGTCCTAGCCCGAAGGTCTCGTCCAAAACCTCGGTCATCAGCCGCTCCCGCTCCTGATAGTTGAGCAGGGTGTTTTCCTCGTCGCACAGTTCTGCCACTACCGCTCGGATTTGTTTGCGTAAATCTTCCTTGTCTAATCCCTCGATATTAGACAGGTCCAGACGATCCACCATCTTGCGGTGGATCCGCGTTTTCAGCTCTTGGAACTGCTTCAGTCGGGTGGCACTAAGGCCCGTTGGTGTCTGGGTCTTTCCCAAGGTGTTGCTGCTCGAGGCCGGCGCTGACATCCGGTCCTTGGAGTCTGTTTTGGTGTCGGATTGGGGTGACTTAAGATTCAGCTTCATCGGCACGAAACCTTGTACTAGCGGTTAGTTCTTTCATGCGGTTTGCCGGATACGACACCGGCCAGCGAACGCCGGGAATTCCTCTGCCCTGCTCGATTCCGCTCTGCTGCTCTGTGGAACATACGGCTCAACAGACCTAGGTTGTTGCGGCTACTACCACTGCCTGAATGGCCTGTTCGGGCAGCCCTTGTCGAGGAAGCCCGAGTCCCGCTGCTTGGCTCTTTGCCCGCCAGGCGCATGGCCACATCTACTAGGCTAGCCCTGATCTTGCTGTTCGGTGCGTAAAGCGACAGCGGATCACCTGCGTTTATGCTCCGCGAGACCGTCCGCCAGTCGTCGGGAACTTGGGCAAAAATCTTGTGCTTGAGCGTTTTTTCAACATCTTGTATTCGCAGGTAGCTCGACTCCCGACCCAGCCGGTTGATAACCAGTAGGATCCGCTCCGACGGAGATTCCACAGAGGCGACATTTGTTGACGGGCCTTCCCCCCCCAGCCCATGCCTGTGGGTCATGGCCTCCAGTATGCGATGGGCGTTGCGGATCGACGGCACCAGCAGGTTCATCACCAGCAATATGTTGTCCGCCATGCGCAAAACCCCCAAGTCAGCCTGGTTGCTGGGACTCAGACCGTCAAGGATTACGTAGTCGTACATGTCGGTCAACGTGGAGATTACTGCGGTAATCAGCTTGTGCGCTTGGTTAGTCTGTAACAGTTCGCCTTGCGAAAGAGCGGTTGGCCGGGCGATCACCGCCAGTCCCGAGCTGTGCTTGGTCAGCACCCGCTCCAGCATCTGCGGGTCCAGCGTTTCGGAACTCTCCGCCAGATCACCCAGCGTGAAAGAGGGCATCAAATCCAGATAGGTAGCCACCTGTCCCCCACAGAAATCCAGGTCCAACACTACCACCGTCTGGTCGCAGCTGCTGACCAGTTCACAGGCCGTGTTGACCACCACGAATGTCGCCCCGCAGCCTCCCGTGGACCGCACCGTAGCCAGAATTCTCCCTTTGGCAGCCCCTGGAGGCTTCAGCGCCGCCACCTTCGCCAGAGCCATACTCAGTTGCTCGCTGTCGATGGGTTTGGTCAGAAACTCACACATCCCCGACCGCATGCTTGTCAGGATTAACTGCGGGTCGCTCGAATCGGCGATGGCGAAAATCCGGCTTTTCTGGCAGGTCCGATTTAGACGCGATGCCAATGTCAGCAGCGGATCGGGCTCCGGATACAGGTAAACGATCACCACATCGGGCGTCAGTCGTTCTACCGTGGGGATCAGTTCATCCGGGTTGCTCACCTCAGCCACTATGCGTGCATCTCGATTTGCCTGCAGCTGATTGCGCAGGGATAATGCAAACTCAGCATCGGTGTTGAAGACGGCTACTTTTAGCACTCTGGCACGTCTCCTCACAGCGGCCGGCATCTACCGTTACCGACCTATGACTATTCTACTGGATCCAAGCCACCGGGCGTTCGCCGCTCAGTTACCCGAAAATCGCCATCAGCCCAGCGGTATACTTCTTGGCAGTGTTGCTGCTGGCGAACAATTCCTCTCCTTGTCCGGAAGAAGCCGTCTGCCGCATCAGGGCTGGGTCCGCGCCGGCCACACCGCCATAAACTAGTGGACACTCTGTTCGCCTTTCGGCGTTTTCCCGTAACGTTCATATTTCCAGTCGTCCGCCTCCTGGGCCAAAGAACTCCACTGGCGCCAGCGGAGGAGGCACATCAGCGCTTCTCTTAGCTGCCCTCTTCCTTATCTGTTGGTCCCCAGGGACCTTTCAATCTACTCGGTTCATTGAACAGTTCTTTGCCCCGTCTGAGGCGTTCTGCTGGTACCTGGCTGGTGTTCTCGATCTGTCCAAGCCCGAACAGCCGAAAATTATTCGGATGACGCAAGTTTTCGCCCGGAATGGGTCCCACTTGAGCGGGGTTGAGCGGCTCGATCAGTTCGGGAGTTACGATAATTATTAACTCCGTTTCATTCTTTTGATATCGCACCGAACGGAACAGCACCCCGAGAATCGGCAAATTACCCAAACCCGGAACCCGACTGACTATAGCGCTGGTTCTTTCGCTTAGCAAGCCAGCAATGGCGAAGGTTTGGCCGCTGCCCAGCTCGATGGTGGTGTTGGCGCTGCGCATGAGCTTACCAGGAACAGGCAATCCTCCGATCACTACGGCATTGGAGGCATCCGGCTCGGAAACCTCTGAAGCTATCTTCAGCCGCATAAGTTGTCCGGCCAAAACCGTGGGGGTAAATCTCAGCCGCGTTCCGTACTCTCTAAACTCCACCGTCACAACACCGCCCTCTTGGGCAACAGGAACGGGAAACTCACCGCCGGCCAGAAAGCTTGCCTCGTGGCCGTTGAGCGTAATGAGAGTGGGTTCAGCCAGAATATGCAGTAAATTGTTATCCTGCATGGCGATAATAAAGGCCTGCAGGTTCGCCCGCGTTAGTCCACCGAGCATGGTTATCGAAGGGGGGATCACCTGGTCGGCAGTGAAGAAAGGCATAGAGCCGTCAACAGCGGTGCCGCCTGGCCAGCCGATACCCATAGGCTGGATACCGCCTACCATAGACTGGATGAAGGCCGTACCGCCGGCCGCCTGGAAATTTATACCCAGGGCTCGTGTGGCTGTCCGGGAGACCTCCGCGATAGTGACCCGCAGTTGAATCTGTTGCACCCCGGCTATCTCCATGTGGTTCATAACCTTGTTCGAGTAGATACCCGCGATGCCGAGAATCTGCCCGCTGGTTTGCACATCCGGCACGCTCCCCGAGAGGATCACCGTGTCCATGATCGATGAAACCTTCACCCTGCTGTACGGGGAGACCTTTTCAATCGTCGCTTGCAAGGCCGACAGGTCTAAACCCACAGAAACTACGTAGGTGATCTTTTCTCCGTCGGCTGTTTCCAGGGTCATGGTCGTGCGCCCGTATTGCTTTCCGCTGATCAGTAGTTTCACCGGAGAGATTGCATTAACCTCCACGATCCCCGGATTGGCCACCTCAACTTGTTTGATCGGTTCAGGGCTAATTAGTGTGGTGGTTTCCTGGACCGATATGGAGATAAATCGCTCGGACAGCTCTTGCTCCTGCTGCTCTTGCTCTGCCGTCTGGCCCATCAGAGGCCCGGCCAGCAGACACAGCAACACAGCCGCGCCTAACAAGATTCTTTTTAACTGTAGTGATCGCTTCATTCTGTGGCCTCCTCTTCGCCAAAGAATTCGTCTTCTACATATTCAAGGATATTGGCTTTGTCCTGCTTATCCAGCCCCTGGTACTTCTGAAGCTCTGCAGGCACACCCTGGGTATTTTGCCCTATCGAACCGGGTTCGACCCGTCTGGACGAGCTGGTATTCTCGAAGATAATTTCTTCCGTCGAGGACCCTCTGAAAATCTGCATCTGCCACCGAGGGTCCACCTTCACCGGAACCGGAACTGCTGACGGCGGGGAAGCCTTTTTGGTCTTCAACAGGCTCTTCATCCAGCTCTTGAGATTTTTTGGTCGTTCGCTGCTGGTCTCTTCCTCCGCCTTGCCCCTAAGCAACTCCTCAAAGGTAATCGCCGACAGGGTTGAGGTCGAATTCGCGCCCCGACCGCTCCGAAGCGACAATCTGATCGTACCTCTGCTAGAGGCCATCGACAGCCACTGGGCCTGACGTGGTTTGACTAGCAGGGTCACTGAGCGCACTATTATCGCCTGGTTGTTTTCGCCCGGTTCTTTCACCTGTCCAACCGCGCTGATCGTGACATTTTGCAGGATCGTCCGCGTTACCGTCTTTGTGGGACCGGATTTGCTCCGCTTGACGTTGAACGTCGCTACCACGTCCACCTTATCTCCCGGTTTGAGGAACCCCCCCACACCGCTGAACTCATCCACCTTGACTGCCATGGCCAGATAGCCGGGAGGGATCAGGGCCGGCAAGCCCGGAGTCGTCCCCGGCGGGGTCAGCATAGTCTCCAGTACCGGAAGTTCAGCCGATAAAGGCGCCTGGTTAACCCGACCCACGAGCTCTTCAGGATCGGCGTAGGCATGCGACGGCACCGCCGAGCGAGGCCACTGCACCACCTTCAGGTCTGATAACAGCAGCGGAGTGCCCGGAGACACGCTACGGGTAGCCACCACCACCGGGGTGTCACCCTGGCTCGCCGCCGCCGAAAGCCTGTTCTTTTCGATGTAGCTCCACCCCATTTTTAGGGTCAAAAGCCCTATGCCTACTCCTACAAGCATTGGTATCATCGCTTTACTTTTCATGTCTTGCTCCCTGGACTCGTGCTACGTAGCTCACTTTGCAGAGTGTAATAGCAGCAGCAGTTTCAAGCCGCTTTAGTCTGCCCCTTCCTTACGCATTACCGTCGTTGCTCCCAAATTAAAGTCGGTTGGCCCGAAGTACCCGCCTAAAAGCGAAACATCCGCGTAGGGAATCAACACCTTGACCGTTTCGCTGGGATTTCCCGGCGACGAACGGCTGATCTGAACCGTGTAGGTACTCAGACCCGTAGGGTTCATGCTGGCCGCCACTCGGTCCCGGATGTCTTGTTCGGTGCTGCCTTGAAGTACAGCCACCCGGGCACCCTCGCGACTGGAGTTAGTTAGGGTCTCCCGTACCATAAATACCCACCCGAATTCGATGATTCCGAACACCAGAGTCAACAACAACGGCAGCACCACCGCCAATTCCACAGCGGCGGCGCCTCGTACTGAGTTATCGGTTTGTTTTTCCTGCCAATTCATTAGAACATCCACCAATTAGCCCCTTGGGAGAACATCACCACCAGGGCCCCTATGCTCAGGGGCACGCCATAGGGGAGCAGCTGGCTGGTGCTTTGAAGCACCTTCACCGATCCAAAGTCGCTAAAGGCTGTCTTGAAGCTTCTGAGTTTGGTCATTATCAGACTCATATTGAAATACGCCTGCCAAAGCCGTCGGCCCAGAACAATCATCACCACCGCGATGGCCCCCGCCAGGATCGCACCGACACAGAAGGCCCGCAGCGTCAGTACTGGACCAAGCCATACCCCGATCCCCGCCATTAACTTTACGTCGCCCGCCCCCATGGCATGCATCAGCCACGGGATTATCAAAAGACCAAAACCCAGCAGCATCCCCAGCAGGGCCTGCCAAAGCCCCATCCACCCGTGGAATACCGCTTGGGCTGTAAAACCCGACAAAATGATAAAAAGATTCAGCCAGTTGGGAACTTTGTGATAACGCAGGTCTATCCACGATGCCAGCAGAACGCTCGGTACCAGGATCGCTGCACTAACCTGCCAATATCCAACAGCGTCCATCGCTGTTCCTCCACTAGTATCTCTGTTTTCGTTGTCGCTGCTTTGTTCGACAATCCTTGGATGCTTCGTTTTTTCAGTGGGCCGGGGCCCAGTTCGTCGAGAGCTCTTTGGTTTCTATCGGTTAATCGTCCGCCGATAAAAAGCTCGCTCGCTGAACTGGGCCCCTGGCCAGAATCCTTTCTGTCAGTCGCATCTGGGCGACTGGGCTGTTCCTGAGAACGTTTAGGTCGTGCTGCCGCTCGGTAGCCCAGCCTCAACGTTCGTGAAGATGTCTTTCACCTTGTTGCCCAGCAGCGTAATAGCTGCCAGAGCAACAATGATGATCAGAGCCAGCATCACGGCATACTCAGTAGCCGTAGGCCCATCTTCGCTCCGAAGGAAAGTTCGCGCCTTTTTGACCAGTGCCTTCATCGTTTCACTCCTTACAAAAGAAAAAAGGTTAACTTTCGGGAATACCATCTGACACATTAGTAAAAGTGCTTTTCAAAAACGCTCCGATTAGGGTCAGCATTGCGAATACACCAAAAACAATTAAAACCATCAATACGGCATACTGCGTAACCGTCGGGCCATCTTCCTCAGCCTAAAACCCTTGTCGGGCTCAAACGGCCCGGCCCAACTCTTTCATGTCACTTCTATCGGCTAAAACGCCGGCCCCGTTTCTTGGGCTATCACAAAATTTACAAAACAATCAGCCTACTTGCCAAAGACACAACTTCTGCGCCTCAGCCCCCTGCCTGGCTTGCCAGACTCACCCCAACCTTTCGCCACAGTCGACCCGAAGCGGACATTTCTCTAACACATTGTAATATCAGGAGCTATCGACGGAGCGTTCCTCCAAAAACCCAGTTTACCCCTCGCTTTCCACTGCCCAATCGTCCCTGCCCGACAACCGTCGAAACCTTGGTGCTTTCTGATTTTCCTGTTATCGGAAGGGCCTTTCTGAGAGCTTTTACTTTTGTAGGATTGGCACAATCGACACGACCGTTCGCTCACCAGCTTGGAGCCATTGTCCAGGAATCTCTTTCAAGCCCGCTTGCCTTTCGTCTAACGCTTGTATAGAATCTCTCAGGTTGGACAATCCTGACGGTCGATTACTTTTTGGGGCCGTCTTTTCTTTGACCTTTTTGAAAGGTGTCCTATGTCCGATGACCAGAACAGCTTGGCTTGCCGGGTGGAAACGGTTTTGGCCGAGGTCCGCAAAATGATCCAGCGCGACGGCGGTGGTTTGGAGTTGGTCGGTGTCGATGAGGAAAGCGGTTTGGTGAAGGTCCGCTTTCAGGGAGCCTGCGTGGGTTGCCCCAGCGCAGCCATCACCTTCCAAAGCGCCATCGAACGGACCCTCAAACAGGCCATACCCCAGGTTCAAACCGTTGAGTTAGTTCCTTAGGACCGCCTGTTACTCGACGAAGTACAGCACATGGTAGTTTTTCTTGCCCGCCCGCAGGACGATGAATTGCCCCTTGGCCAAATCCCCCACCCCCAGACGCCGCTCCAGCGACTGTGCTGCTTTGTGGTTGATATAAGCCCCACCCTGGTTGATTAGTCGTTTAGCAACTCCTCGAGACTGAGCTAATCCGGTTTTGACCAATATGTCGATTAGTTCAAGCCCCTCTTCCAATTGTGTTCGGCTCAGAATCGTTTGCGGTATCCCCTTAGGCGGTAGTTCCTCCAGGGCTCCCCCGTAGAGCTTCTGACTGGCCTGAACAGCTTGCTCCAGAGCCTTTTGTCCGTGTACCATCCTGGTTACCTCGCCGGCAAGGACCTGCTGAGCCCGACGCTTTTCTGGCTCCTTCGCCGTCTGCTCTGCCAGCTCCTCGATTTGATCTTGGCCCAGCATCGTGAAGTACTTAAGGTAATTGACCACGTCCCTATCATCCGTGCGGACCCAGAACTGGTAGAAGTCGTACGGGCTGGTCTTCTGGCCGTCCAGCCAAATGGCCCCGGCCTCGGTCTTGCCGAACTTACTTCCTCCGGCCATAGTCACCATTGGCCAGGTCAGCCCAAAAACTCTCTTCCCGTGCAGTTTCCGCGTCAGGTCGATTCCCGCGGTTATATTACCCCACTGGTCCGAGCCGCCGATCTGCAAAGTGCACCCGTATTCACTAAACAGGTGAGCAAAATCGTAACCCTGCAGCAGCATGTAACTGAACTCCGTGTAGCTCATCCCCTCCTCGCCCTCACCGATTCGCCTGCGGACCGATTCTTTGCCCAGCATATACCCCACCCGAAAGTTTTTGCCCACGTCTCGCAGAAACTCGATCAGTCCAAGACTCCCCAGCCATTCTGCGTTGTCCACAATGATAACCTTGGTATCCGCATCGGAGCCGCCCAGAAAGTGTTCCAGCTGCCCCCGGATACTCGCTATATTGGCCTTGACGGCCTCAGGGCCGAGAAGATTGCGCTCGGCGTCTTTTCCCGAAGGATCGCCGATCATCCCCGTCGCCCCGCCCACCAAGGCTATCGGCCGATGACCCGCCTGCTGAAACCTCATCAAGGCCAAAATGCCCACCAGGTTGCCTATCTGCAGGCTCGAGCTGCTCGGGTCGAAGCCCGAATAGACGGTCAGTTTCTCTTCAGCCAGGATTTTCTCCAGCTCGGGCTCGGATGTCTGATCCACCAGACCCCGCCACTGCAGTTCTTTGAGGATATTCACCGCCAATCTACGCTCCTTGAAGGGTGGCCTTGTCGTCTCCCACAGTCACTTATTATGCCCATTTGCCCGCCAAAGTAAACCCCGCACAGTGCTGCCTCTCGCCTCGCCGAGCGATTGACAGACCGCCCAAATTCGGCTAAAGTGTTCTCGTGAATCGGCCTGGCTTCAACTGCCTTGGCCGAGGTAAATGGCGGCGTAGCTCAGTTGGCTAGAGCGGGGGATTCATAAGCCCTAGGTCGCAGGTTCAAGTCCTGCCGCCGCCATTTTATACTGGTGGCTCCCTGCGTTTACACCTTTATTAACACGCACTCATGCAACCCCACGAATCTATCATAAAGCTTTACCGCCAAGCCCGGCAAAGAAACTTGGACGACTATTCCCGCCACGGCCAACTACTCGATTTAAAAGCTCCTGGACAAGTCATTATGACCGGGGACCTGCACGGCCACGAGCGAAACTTCGACAAAATCGTCCGTTTTGCCGCCCTGGCTGATAACCCTGGCCGCCATCTGATCCTCCACGAGCTCCTCCATGAGCCCCAGACTTCTACTGAGCACTGTTTCTCCTTTCGTTTGCTCGAGCGGGCTCTTCGCTTGCAAAAGGCCTTTCCCCAGCGAGTGCATCTACTGCTCGGCAATCACGCCCTTTGCCAAATCTTTGACAAACCCGTGGCCCGGGCCAATGGTAATGCCGTCGGCCGCTTGCGTGCCGGATTGGAACAGACCTATGGCCCACACGCCCGGAAGGTCGGCCAGGCCATGGCTGATTTTCTGCTCTCTGAGCCCTTGGCTGCCCGATTGGGTAATCGGATTATGCTGAGCCATTCGCTACCCCCGCCGGCCAAGATGGCTCGTTTCGACCCCCGGATTATTTACAAAGATCACTTGGACCACGCTGACCTCCAGCGTGACGGCTCGGCCTATTTGCTCCTCTGGGGCAGGCGACAAAAGCCCGAGCAACTGGCTCAACTGGGCCGGGCCTGGGACGTTGACCTCTTCGTCAACGGGCATCAGCCTCAGGAGATGGGTTTCACTCTCCATGCTTCCCGGCAGATAATACTCGCCAGCGACAACAGTCACGGCTGTTGCCTGCCCATCGATTTGAGCCGAACCTACACCGCTGGCACCTTGGCCAAGAGTATAGTCAAGCTCGCAGCTATCGCCTGATGTCTGGCAATCCCCTATCTTTTTTTGCTGGCTTCTAGCCGTCCCTTTGAGGATGATAACCTCCAGAGCTGCCGTCCGTTCTGGACCCTGGCTGAATTGAAAATGTCCTCGAGCCTTTAGGATCGTTCCCATGTCTGAAAACAGCGGTGAAAACATGGACCTGTCGAGCATGACCAAGGCCGTCCGCGAATTGCTTATTGCTCTGGGAGAGGATCCCGACCGCCCCGGTTTGGCTGGCACGCCTGGCCGGGTCGCTCGAATGTACGGCGAATTATTCCAGGGCCTGCACGCCGACGCCCGCGAGCACCTGACCCATTATTTCCAGGAGGATTACGACGAAATAGTCTGTCTGCGCAACATTCCCTTTCACTCCATTTGCGAGCATCATCTGATGCCTTTCCTCGGCCACGCCCACGTCGCCTACTTGCCGGACAAGAGGGTTGTCGGCGTCTCCAAGCTGGCCAGGGTCATTGACACCCTTGCTCATCAGCCCCAGGTCCAGGAACGGCTCACCAAGCAGATTGCCGACCTCCTCCACGAAGAGCTCCAGGCCCGCGGAGTTGCGGTAATGATGGAAGCCACCCATACTTGCATGACTATTCGCGGCGTGCACAAACCGGGCTCGATTATGGTTACCTCCGCTATTCGCGGCCTGTTCCGCACCAACCTGGCCAGCCGCAATGAGGTTATGTCCCTGCTCCGCGGCCACACTTCCGAGCTCTAAGTTCTGCCTGTTTGCGGATTGTCCCCGGTTAAATACTCAGCCAATTCGTTGGCTAGCCCCCTGAGTTGCCGATATTTGCCTGCCTTGAGCTTGCCCGGCGCATAAAGCGCCAAAACACCGTCCTGCACTTCCAGGCTCGTCTGCTCGCACTGCCTGAGATTCTGAAGCATTTCCTCGCTGATGTAGTCCTGAGCAAATCCGGCACTCTCGCAGAACACCGTATACCCCTGCTGGTCAGTTATACCCGGCAGCTTGATTTGGTCCATACCGGACAGATTATATTGCCGCCTCCCAGGAGCCCTTAGCTGAACCAGCAGTCCCGGCAGATTCCGGCTCACTTGTATTATTACTACGCTGAACTGCTGCGTGCGCCGGTCCTGGCCCAGGCCGGTCTCGTAGAGATAGTCGAACAGGCGCAGTTGACGGCCCTGATGGTGCCCGATCATCACATTCCGGGCCCGACGGGCATGCCCCTGCCTGAATAGATACATCTGCTCATAACGCTGGGGCAGACCCAGAGGGTCCCGGCTGAACAACTGGAGGTTCAGTTCGCCGGCCAATCCTGCCAGCCTGATGCTCCGGCAGCGCTGCCCCGTGCTCACCAATAGCCAGATCACTATCAGCGCCAAAAAGAAATACGTCAGCGGCGAAAGCCAATAGGCTATATCCGGAATAATCGCCATGGATAATCTCTGCCTTCAAAACCCCCTTAGCCGAAACGAATTTCCCGACTGCTGTTGCCCGTGTGCTCGAGGTGATCCTGCAGCAATATCGGATACGGCGTTGCTATCAGATTGGCCTTGTCAAGCCCCAGCTTACACAATACCTGTCCTATCGCCGCCTCGCAAGGCCCTTCCACCTCCACGAATGCCCCCAGCAAGGGCAGGCTGTCCAATTCGACCCGGCACTCATCTAGCAGCCAGCTTTGGCGCCGTTTTTCAAAAAGCAAGCTCTGCCCAAAACCAAGCTCCCCCAGCAAACTTTGCACAGCATCCCCATCTGTTACTTTAATTTGGATTTCTTGCCGCTGTTTGTATTTGCTTTGCTGGGCCGGACCTTTGTAAGTCAGCACATTCTTCTCGCCAATGCTTCGTAGCCGCAGGGCCCGGTCCGTCCTGAGCAGCTCCCCCTCAGCTGTGTCGAAGTATATATTCACTTCCAGCCGCTCGCCCTCGCACTTGGCCCCCAGCTTCTTTAACCGCTCCCGCAGAACCTTATGGTCTGTTACCTTGATTTTGGCTTCGGTTTCTACGGCCATGACCTACTTCTTGACCACGATATTCACCACCCGCGGCCGAGCGATTATTAGCTTCACTATTTTCTGCCCCTCGATCCGCCCGGCCACCTTGGCCAATGAACGCGCCGCTTCGCTGATAGCCTCGTCGTCAGCGTCGGCTGCCACCCTCATCCGCTCGGTGAGCTTACCGTTGACCTGCACTGCCATCTCCATCTCTACTTCGCGGGCCAATTCCTCATCGTATTTGGGCCAGCGATGATACGCCAGACTCTCGTGGTGTCCCAGCCGCTGCCACAACTCCTCGGCTATGTGGGGGGCGAACGGCGAGAGCAAGAGCACAAAATCTTCCACCACTTCTCTTGGCCGAACCTTCAGAGGTGTTAGTTCATTGACCAACACGATTAGTGCCGTGATGCCCGTGTTGAAGGCCAGGGCCTCAATGTCCGCCCCAACTTTCCTGATCGTCTTGTGCCGCAGCCGATTGAGTTCTTCATCTGGCTCTACATCCTGGATTGCCCCGGCCAACTCTGCCGTTTCCGGGTCCACCACCAGCCGCCAAGCCCGATGCAGGAAACGGTGCACCCCCGGCACATCGCGCGTATTCCACGGTTTGGAGACCTCCAGCGGCCCCATGGCCATCTCGTACAGCCGCAAGGTGTCTGCCCCGTATTGCCTGACCACGTCGTCGGGGTTGATTACGTTCTTGAGCGACTTGGACATCTTTTCGATGCTCTCGCTCAGTTCTTCTTTGGTCTGCTTGTGATGGACCTTGCCGTCATCGTACTCCACCAGTTGATAAGGTACATATGCCCCCCGGCTGTCCCGGTAGCTGAACGAACGAATCATCCCCTGATTGAAAAGCTTCGAAAAAGGCTCGTCTGTACTGACCAGTCCCAGATCGTAAAGCACCTTGTGCCAAAAACGGGCATAGAGCAGATGTAGCACGGCATGCTCGGCACCGCCCACGTATAAATCCACCGGCATCCAGTAGCGCTCCTTCTCCTTGTCCCACGCCGCCTGGTCGTTGTGCGGATCGATGAAACGCAGGTAATACCAGCATGAACCCGCCCATTGCGGCATGGTGTGAATGTCACGCTGATAGATCTTGCCGCCCTGCTGAACTTGCCGCCATTCTTTCGCCCTGGCCAGCGGAGTAACGATTTCATCTGTCGTGCCGGCTTGAGTGTCCGGCTGAAAGTTTTCCATCTCCGGCAGAGCTACCGGCAAATCGTTCTCATCCACCGCCACAATCTCACCGTCCGCACCGTGCAATACCGGGAACGGTTCGCCCCAGTAACGCTGCCGAGAGAACAACCAGTCCCGCAGCTTGTAGTTCACCGCCGCCTGGCCCACATTCTTCTCGCTCAGCCAAGTGGTGACGTTCTTTTTGAACTGGTCCGTGCTTTGCCCGTCGAAGCGCCCCGAATTGATGGCCTGGCCGTCCTGAATATAGGCCTCGGCAAAGACCCCGGGATCATTCTTGTAAAGCGGTACAGCTACCTGCCTGATCCAACTCGTGTCTCCGTCCAGCACCGCCTGGGCGTCCTGAGCGGTTATTCCCCCGATGGTCCCCGCCGCCAGACCAGCCGAACGCAGCAGCTTCTCCAGCAAATCACTCTGCCCGCGTTTGGCGGCATACTCCTCGTCCAGCAGCCCCCGGACAATTTGTTCGTGCAGCCAACTCGTCGGCGGCATGACCACCGCCCGGATCGGCAGATCGAACTGTTTGGCAAACTCGAAGTCCCGGCTGTCGTGGGCCGGTACCGCCATAATGGCTCCGCTGCCGTAGCTGATCAGCACATAGTCAGCCACCCAGATCGGAATCTCCTCTCCGTTGACTGGATTGACCGCATAGGCCCCCGTGCACACGCCCGTCTTTTCTTTGGCCAGATCCGTCCGGGCCAGATCGGCTTTTTGCTTGGCCTGGGCACAATATTTTTTAACCGCCTCTCCCCGATCCTCCGTACAGATGAGCTCTGCCAGCGGATGCTCCGGGGCCAGCACCATGTAAGTTGCCCCAAACAGCGTATCAGGCCGGGTCGTAAAGACCCGCAGCTTATCCGGTTGACCAACCGAACGGGCAACTTGGGCCGTAGCCCCGCTCAGGGCAAAGTCCACCTGGGCACCTTCGCTGCGTCCGATCCAGTTTCGCTGCATGATCTTGATCGGCTCGGGCCAGTCCAGCTTGTCCAGGTCTTTCAGCAGCCGTTCGGCATAGTCGGTAATCTTCAGCATCCACTGCTTCATACCCCGCCGTTCCACTGGATGATTGCCACGATCGCTCAGACCCTCCGAGGTCACTTCCTCGTTGGCCAGCACCGTTCCCAGGGCTGGGCACCAGTTCACGGCTACCTCCGCCTCGTAGGCCAAACCTTTCTTGAACATCTGCAGAAATATCCACTGCGTCCAGCGATAGTAGCCCGGATCTGTAGTGTCTATCTCTCGATCCCAGTCGTAGCTAAAGCCCAGCGACTCGATCTGTCTGCGAAACACCTCAATATTCTTCCGCGTAGTCTCCCGCGGGTGCGTGCCGCTTTCGATAGCGTATTGTTCGGCCGGCAACCCGAAAGCATCCCAGCCCATTGGATGCAGCACATTAAAGCCCCGCATACGCTTGTATCTGGCCACGATATCCGTAGCCGTGTAACCTTCAGGATGCCCTACGTGCAGTCCTGCCCCGCTCGGATACGGAAACATATCCAGAATGTAGTACTTGGGTTTGCCAGACTTATCCGCTGTAGCGAAAGTCTTGTTTTCCAGCCAGTACTTTTGCCACTTGGCCTCCAAGCCGGCAAAGTCGTATTTACCTGAGGTCATAGTTGTTCCCGTCTTCCGCTGGTTCCAACAAGGCTTTGGCCGGATGCAGAGCGAAGTGTCCTAACCAGGTCCGTTTTGCTCACGTGGCAGGACCGATTAGGAAAGACACGAAGTAACCAGAGTAGTTTTGCTCGACAGGGCTGTCAAGGAGAAACACCTACTGCAACTGATCGGGCCTGCTCGAGTTTGCGCCGATATTCTTCCAGCCGCTCGGCGATCTTAGCGTCCGCTTCGACACTCTCGTTTACCGGTATCAATCGGCTGCGGACTTTCGTCAATTTCCAGTCCCCATCATCTTCTCGGCTAAAGTCCAGGTCGATCCGCCCCAGATACTCGTAGTATTCACCAGCCTGAACGATGTACACCTTCTTCTGTGCAGATTTTGCCCCCTTTTTTATTATGACCGGCTCTTTCAGGACTGTGTGAGTGTGCCCGCCGATGATTATGTCCACCCCATTCAGTGTTCCCCCGAGCATAGTGTCCGCGGGCAGCCCCTGGTGCGAAAGCAGCACCACCAGGTCCGTCTTTCCCTCCAGCTCACCGCCCCATTTTCTGGCCAATTGCAGGTTATCCCCCGTCCGCAGGTTTCGCGAGGCCGGATGCTTGGGACGAATCAGCGACAGCCCCATCAGGCCGACCCGCAGCGGCCCGACTTTCTTGACCACAAAACTCTCCCCCACGGCCTTTTGCCCTTCCTTCTTGAGCTCGAAAATATTGCCCGCCAGAACCGTAAACTTGGCTTCGGCTATCCGCCGTCGCAGATTCTCCAGCCCCCAGTAGTATTCAGCGTTGCCCAGCACCATGGCGTCGTAGCCCATGCGGTTCATCAGATCAATGTTGGCCCGCCCCCTGTAGCGATTGGTAACCGCATCGCCTTGGGAGAACTCATCGCCGGCGTGGACCAGCAGTACTCGGCCTGGGTTTTTGCTGCGAATCTCCTTGACCAGCCCAGCGGCCCGGGCAATTCCACCGACACTGCGTCCCTTTACCTTGTGCGGAGCCAAGTGCCCGTGGCTATCGTTGACGTGCAGGATCACCAAGTGCTCCTGCTGAGCTGTTTGAGGGCTCGTCTGGATGCCTGCATCGCCTGCCTGCAGGCTCACCGCCGCCGCCCCCCAGACCAGCACCAACACCAGCACCGCCAGTAAGCCCCACAGTCCAGTTATTCGCCGCCAGGTCTTCATATTAATAGGATGCTCTCAATTCCTTTGCTGTTGGCCTGCACATCTGGTCTGCTTATCGACTGGAAAGACACAGCCCACAAGACGTTATGCCTGGCAATCGTTTATTGGCCCTTGTCTTAGCCGTGTTTTTGCTGTATTAAGGCTTGTTTAACACCTTATACGGTACCGACTTGACTATGGATTAAGGTAGTTGCCCATGGTCGGCCATGAAATCGTCGAAAAGCAAGTTTTGGCCCCCGATGTGGTCAGCATCCGCCTGCGAGCCCCGCAAATTGCCCGGGTTCGCAAGCCAGGACAGTTCATAATCTTACGTATATCCGAGGGCGGTGAACGCCTGCCGCTGACCATTGCCGATGCCGATCCTTCGGCAGGTACTATCCGCTTGATCGTTCAGGCGGTGGGTAAGACCACCGGCCAGCTTGCTTCGCTCGAACCGGGCCAAGCCATCCGGGATGTAGTCGGCCCCTTGGGCAGACCCACGCATCTGGACAGCTTCGGCCACGCAGTTTGCATCGGAGGCGGTGTCGGCACTGCCGTGGTCTATCCCATCGCCAAGGCCTTGGCTGAGTTGGGCAATAAGGTTACTGCCATAATTGGCGGACGCACAAAGGATTACGTCTTACTCGAGCAGGAACTCAGCCGCTTCGCTCAGCGGGTCATCCCCACCACTGATGACGGTTCCTATGGCCAAAAGGGCTTTGTCACGGCCGCTTTGAAGGACGTTCTGGACAGCTCCCCCGAACCGCCCGTAAAGGCTATCTATGCCGTTGGGCCGGTCCCGATGATGAAGGCCGTCAGTGAGCTGACCAGGCCTTACGGCATTTACACCGTGGTCAGCCTTAATCCTATTATGGTCGACGGCACCGGAATGTGCGGCGGCTGCCGGGTCACCGTCGACGGCCAAACACGCTTCGCCTGCGTTGACGGCCCGGAATTTGACGGCCATCTGGTCGATTTTGACGAGCTGACCGACCGCCTTACCACCTACCGCCAGGCTGAGGCCCGAGCCGTGCAGCGATATGAAAACCATACGTGTAAATTGAAGGATGAGTCGTGAGTTCAAATACCGGTCGTATGACCGCCAAGCAGCGCCTGGCCATCGAACGGCAGAAAATGCCCGAACGCTCGCCCGACGAGCGTGCCAAGGACTTCAACGAAGTCAATCTGGGTTTCACCGCCGAGTTGGCCAAACTCGAAGCCACCCGCTGTCTCCAGTGCAAAAAGCCTACGTGCATGGACGGTTGCCCCGTCGGTGTGGATATCAAGAAGTTCCTCGAGCTCGTCGAGGATGGCGATTTTTTGGCTGCTGCCGCCCTCATGCGCCAAACCAATTCATTGCCCGCCTTGACCGGCAGAGTCTGCCCCCAGGAAATACAATGTGAAGCCGAGTGTGTCCGCGGCGTAAAAGGCGAACCCGTGGCTGTCGGTCATCTTGAGCGCTTTATTGCGGATTACGAGCGGGCCGCCAGTGAGCCCGTCAATGTCGAAGTTGCCCCGCCGACGAATAAGAAAGTAGCTATCGTAGGTTCCGGCCCGGCCGGCCTGACCGCCGCCGCCGATTTGGCCCGCATGGGACACGATCTTACAGTTTTCGAAGCCTTCCACGCCCCCGGGGGGGTCTTGGTCTACGGTATCCCTGAATTCCGTCTGCCAAAAAAAATCGTTGCTGCCGAGATCGAAAATCTCAAAAAGCTCGGCGTAAAGATAGAGCTCAATACCATCATTGGCCGCACCTATACCCTCGATGAGCTCTTCGAAAACGGTTTTAAGGCCATCTTCGTAGCCAACGGGGCCGGCCTGCCAGTCTTCTTGGGCGTCCCCGGCGAAAACCACAAAGGCGTCTATTCCGCCAACGAGTATCTCACCCGCGTCAATCTCATGGGCGCCTATAATTTTCCCAACTGCGACACCCCCATAATGCGTGGCCGGCAGGTCGCCGTAATGGGTGGCGGAAACGTAGCCATGGATTCCGTGCGCACCGCCAAACGCCTCGGTGCCGAGAAGGCCACGATCGTCTATCGCCGTTCGGAAAGGGAAATGCCCGCCCGCATCGAGGAGGTCCACCACGCTCGCGACGAGGGTATTATCTTTGAGATGCTCACTAATCCGATTCGCATCCTCGGCGACGAAAACGGCTGGGTCTGTGGTATGGAATGCTTGCACATGGAACTGGGCGAGCCTGACGAGTCCGGCAGGCGCCGGCCCGTCCCCATCGAAGGCTCCAATTTCACCATGGACACCGACGTAGTAGTTGTTGCCGTCGGTGCCCGGGCCAATCCGCTGCTCTCCGGGGCCACCCCCGACCTCAAGATTAACAAGTGGGGCTACATCGAGGTCGACGAAAACCTCCAAACTTCGATACCCGGAGTCTTTGCCGGTGGAGACATCGTCCGCGGCTCAGCCACCGTAATCCTGGCCATGGGCGACGGCCGACAAGCCGCCCAGTCCATCGACAACTACCTCAAGGACGGCTGACCGGGCTAGACTGCTTCCCGCGTCCGGCCTGACAGCAGAACCACGTCCCGCAATTGCTCCGGATTTGCAGCTTCCATCCACCGCTTCTCAAAGTCCGGCTCCTCAACGATATGGGCTATGGCCATCAGGGCCCGCAGATGAAAATTCCTCTGATCCCGTGAGCCGATGAGCACGAACACCGTCCGCACCGGCTGATGCAGATCGGAGAATACAATCCCCGCCTTCGAGCGGATCATCAGCACCGCGAAGATGTTCTGGCCCTCCACCACGATGTGCGGAATCGCCAGGCCCGGCTGAATTACCGTGCTGGACTCTTTCTCGCGGGCCAGCAGCAGTTCGAACAGCTTATCTTCTGGCATCTCTATGTGCTCTGCCAGGGCCTTGGCCGCTCGGGCGAACATATCCTTAGCTCGGATCGATTCGTCAATGTCCAGGATCGCGCAGTCCTGGATCAGTTTATCGAAGCGGTCTGTGCGAATACCCTCTCTCTCCAAAACGATTCTTTTCAACTCCTGCTCCAAACCCCCATCGCCCAGCTGCCGCGAGGTGATCCGGCGGACCAGGTAGATAAAGGCTGACTCCCGGCCGACTCGCACCTTCCCGTAAAGCAGATACCATCCTACCGCCAGGGCCCCAAAGCCCCCAGTGATCAGCAGCGGCACCGGACCCATCTCGATTATTAGAAAAACTATTAGAAAAACATAGGACACGATGGCACCGATCTGGATCCACGGATACAGCGGGCAGTGGAACACCGGCCTGTAGTTCTGCAGCTTGCTGGCCCGCATGATAATCACCGAGACGTTCACCAGCAGGAACATCAGGATCATCATCGTCGAGGCCGTCTTTACCAGGTTTTCGATCGATAGAAAGGCGATCACCACAATCATAAACCCGGTCGTAGCTATTATGGACACATGGGGAGTGGAAAACCGCCGGTTCACCCTGCTGAAAAGACCGGGCAGAAGATCGTCTCGGCTCATGGCCATAGGCGAACGCGACGCGCTTAGAATCCCGGAATTGGCCGTGGTGATAAAGGCCAGCATAGCCCCGGCCGCCAGGATAATCACCCCCGTGTTGCCCATGGCGACCTTGGCTCCCAGTGAAATGGGCGTCAAAGAATTCTGCAGCGATCCAGCCTCTACAACGCCAATGGTGACGAAGGTAACCAACAGGTAAACAATCTGCACCACCCCGAAGGCCAGAAACATCCCCAGCGGTATATTGCGCCCCGGATTCTTGATCTCCTCAGCCACGCTGGCCACCTTGGTTAGGCCCCCGTAGGATACGAAAACCAAAGCTGCGGTGGATAATACTGAGCCCAAGCCTTGGGGCATAAAATCGGCGAAGTGTTCGTGCTTCACCGCCGGCGCCGCCGAGACAATGTACAGCCCCAGCGTTCCCAGCAGGATCACAACCAGTAGTACCTGGATGCGGCCGGCATATCTGACACCTACCAAGTTCAAAATGCCAAACACCAGACAGCAAGTGATGGCGATGGCCTTGATCTCTATGTCTGAGGTTTCCGGGCGGATCAGCCTGGCAAAGGCCCCAATACCGATTAGGGCAAACGCGCTTTTCAGAGCGATGGAAAACCAGTTTGCCAGCCCCGCCATGGTGCCCGGCAAGGCTCCCAGACTCCGCTCGATGTAAAAATAGCTCCCTCCCGCCTTGGGCATTGCCGTGGCCAGTTCCGCCTTGCTGAGCATAGCCGGTATTACCAGGACCCCTGCCAAAAGATAAGCCAGGATCATGACCGGACCTGCCTTGGTAAAGGCGATGCCCGGAAGTACGAACAGCCCGGAACTGATCATAGCGCCGGCCGCTATGCAGAAGACCCCCGCAAGACCAAGTTCCTTTTTCAAACCCATTTGCTGCTTCCTCTGTGGCCTGGTTTACCCGCCAACTCGAAAGCACAACTCATGCCACCTTCCATCTAAGATGCCCGATCAGCCCCTCTGTCCAGCAGCCGCAACAAGCCCACCACCCACAGCAATCCCACGCAAAACAGACAGGCAGCTACATCGATCACCCAATCAACAGCACTCCAATCGCGACCTGGGACAAAGTTCTGCAGAAATTCATCCAGTCCTGCGTAAGCCGCGATCACACCGACCAGCAGCCACGTTTTCTTCGAAGTCAGATATACTCTGCGAAAAAGCCCGGCATTGACAAAGACCAATAACGCAAGGACGAAATACGCCCCCGCGTGCAGCCTTATGCCGGATACATCCCAGCCTTTGGGCACGTACGGTTTTGGTATGTGGCTGGCGATAAAAATACCTACCCAATATACACACAAGATCACCAGGGCCAGCCTGGACTTACCTGTTTGCCGCACAGACCTCGGCTTACCCGGCTCCATGTTGAGTACTGTCTTCATCAGTCGTGGATTCGTAGTTCTCGAAGGGGCCCGGGTGTTCACCTGGCCCAGTTGGGTTCACAGCTTCTGTGGCTGGAGTCGATTCGCTTTCGATGGATAGTTTACCCCCCTCCTGGGCCGGGTTTAACTCTGCTTCGACAGCCACAACCTCCGCCTCGTCTGCCTTAGCAGCCACCTTTGCCTCGCGTTTTTCCTCGGAGGGTTGCTCCTCTGTTGTCGCCCCCCGCCAAAAAGCCAGCATTTCTTCAGCCAGCGCCTTGTAGTCCTGGGCCCCGTGCGAGCTCTGTGAATACTCGAATATGGTTTTACCGTGCCCTGGCGCCTCTGCCAGCCTGATATTTCTACGGATATAGGTCTTGAAGATGTGTGCCCCCTGCCACAGCGATTTTAGCGGATGCTCGCTCTTGAAAAACCTGCTTACCTCCGCAGCTACTTCCCCGCACAGGGCCGTACGCGAATCATACATACACAGCACCACCCCGCTGATACCCAACCGGGCGTTGATGCGGCGCTGAACCAGACTTACCGTCTCCAGTAGTTTGCCCAGTCCCTGCAGGGCCAGAAAGTGTGGCTGCAGAGCAATGAGTACTTCCTCCACGGCCGAAAGGGCGTTGATGGTCAACAGCCCCAGGCTCGGCGGACAGTCGATCAGCAGAACGTCGTAACGATCTCTAGCCGGGTCTAGAGCGTCTCGCAGCAATATCTCTCGACCTACCACGCCGACCAGTTCAATTTCCGCCCCGGCCAGGTCGATCTCCGCCGGCACCAGAACCATATTCGGCCGGACCGTTCGCACACATTCTTCCAGGCTTACCGACCCGCCCAGAAGTTCATATACGCTTGGTTTGACCTCACCCGGTTCCAGACCAAGGTGCATGGTCAAGTGCGCTTGCGGATCCAGATCCACCAGGCACACTCGCTGCCCTGCCTGGCTCAGAGCTGCTCCAAGGTTAACACCCGTAGTAGTCTTGCCGACCCCCCCTTTTTGATTGGTAATCGCGATGCTGTGCAAGGCCAAGCTCCGCTTGGGCTAAATCCCCGCTTGATTATAGGCTCCCCCACCGGCCAACACAAGCCCTTACCCGCATCGCAACCCCACGCCCCAGACAGGCCTCTGTTTCACCTCTCGGCTTATCCCCAACTCCCGGCAGCCTTTACAGCCTCCTCCCCTCCCGCTTCGCCGTCCTCTCTCTTTACCGCCCGCCCGACTAACCCTCCAGCCCTTTTACCTGCCCCTCTATCCAACCCCGGGGCGCAAAAAAACGGAAGGTTTCGCCGTGGCCTAAAACCTCCCGTTATACAACTCGCAATGCCGCTTGTGTTTTGCCGTGGCGGCAATGTGTTGTTCCCGATCCGTCGGGAACTCGCTCGCTTACCCGCGAGCTCAGATACTACCTACGTTTTCTCTTCCTGGCTTTTTTCCTCTTGGCTGTTTTCTTTTTAGCTTTTCTTTTGGCTTTTCTTTTGGCTTTTCTTTTGGCTTTCTTCTTGGTTTTCTTCTTGGCTGCTTTCCGTTTCGCTTTCTTCTTGGCTTTTCTTCTCTTCGCCATTACACATCACCTCCTTTCTTAATTGTGAATGCTAGGGACGAAAAAAAAGCCTGTCAAACCTTTTTTTCAAAAAACTTAACTTTTTTTTCGCCCTTTTTGGGCGTCAAATACCACTTGCACCCGCATAACAGTACTGTTATCGTCATTCCACCGTGAAAATCTTTATCTTTTAATGCTCATATAACTTGCTTGTTCCGCTGCCTCGCGGCTCAACATTTTCTCCGGATTTATGTACCACAGCCTGATTACGCTTTGCTCCGATTCGCGATTACGGTCTTGTGTATTCTTATTATCTCTACTAATTTGAGCCGCTTCATCCGCGACGGCCCTGATCGATATGCACTGACGTCCTCTGCCTCACTCTCAGATAGAGCTTAAAAAAATCACTCGACCCGGTATCCTCATCTGCTGATTCTGGCTCATTAAGATGGAGGCACCGTCGATTGGAGTTACTGTGGAAGAACTCAAACACCTGCTGACTACAGCAGCCGACCCCGGCGCTCCCTTGGCCAAGAGGCTGGGGGCCTTCGGCAAGATCGTCCTGCGTTTTCGGGACATGGCCTATGGCTGTGCCTATGCCCTGCTGGGGGACTTCCACCTGGCCGAAGACGCTGCCCAGGAGGCCTTCCTCACCGCCTATCGCCAGCTACCCCAGCTCCGCCGGCCCCAGGCCTTCCCCGGCTGGTTTCGCCGGATCGTCATCAGCCAATGCCGCCGGATCACCCGCCGTAAGAGCCTTCCCACTACTGGCCTGGACGCCGCAGCCGCTCTGCCCTCGACTGCTCCCCAGCCGCCCCAGAACCTCGAAAGGCGCGAAACCAAAGACAAGGTCCTGGCCGCCATCGCTGCCCTGCCCGGACATCAGCGGATGGCCACCACCCTTTTCTACATCAACGGCTACTCCCAGAAGGACGTCGCCGAGTTCCTCGAAGTCCCCCTGACCACCGTCAAAAAACGACTCGCCGATTCCCGCGCCAGGCTCAAAGAAAGGATGATTGCCATGGTTGAAGAAACACTGCACAACAACGCTCCCGATGAACGCTTCAGCAAGAGAGTCATAGAAGAATTGGTGAACAGGCCAAAGCCTCTGGAAATCGAAGGCCATCCAATACGCAAAGTCCTGGATTCTATCCGAGCCGCGCTGCCAGAGTACCAGTTCATCGAAGGTGAGGAGATTGTCTCCAGGTCAGCCTTTCTTGAATTCGCAGAGACCCTCGACGCTGTATATCACGATGAGAATAGGGTTCTGCGTCGTGGACTTACTCTCACCTTGCTCCGGGCCGCAGCCGGGAAAGTCCTGCCCATCCGAATCCTCACAGCAGGCCGCGTCTTTCGTCCTGGCAACAAGCGCGAGGACGCCATTCATCTGCGAGCTTATCACCAACTTAACTTGCTCTGTATCGAAGCTGGTGCAGACCTCGACTGTATGAAAAGTACCCTTCGCAAGGTCCTTGAGGCAGTCCTTGGCCCGGTGGAACTCAGGTGGAACGATGATGACTTTGCCTACTTCGAACAAGCCAAGATGGTGACAATTAGCTACAAGGATGACTGGATGGATATCGCTGGTAGCGGCATGCTAGCCCGTGAATCTCTCAAGAAAGCCGGTTATGATCTGGACACAATCACGGGCTATACGTTTGGCCTAGGGCTGGACCGCCTGGCCATGCTCAAATACGGCATCGACAATATCCGCAAGCTCTGGCAGCCGCCTTACGTGCCGGCGTGACTTGCCCCCTTATTGCCTTGGCGATTACTTGTACTCCCTGAAGCACATGCCGGGCTTGTTGCCATAATCTATGCAGACCTCGCGTCCACCAGCCTGGATACTCATCCTGCTGGCCTCGATTATCGGTCCTGTCCTGGGCAGAAGCCTCGGCCACCAGAAATTCTTCACCATCCGCAATAAACTCTCTCCTGTCAACTTATTCTGCCCCTCTCCTCAGCCGATAATCACTATTAGCCTAGGAAATGCTCCGGGACCACCCGCCCCTACCCCACGGCTGGAAGGATTCTGCAAAATGAACGAGGACATCAAGACGTGCATCTATTCGGAAAATACCAATGATGATTACGGCTCGGCCCTGCGAACCAGCCTGGTCCGCCATCCAGCTATTCACATCCTCACTGAGGTCCACGACCAGCAAGGCCTTATCGACTGCCTCGAGAGACTGCCTGTAACCCTCCTGGTCCTGGACCTGGATCCCAAACCATCTTCCGCCCTGGCGGTTATGGAGGATGCCTCTGCCCGTTTTCCTTCTTTGGCCATCGTTGCCCTGTCCGACAACGCCGACCCGAAGTTGATCCTCTCGGCCATGCGCGCCGGCTGTCGCCAGTTCATTACCAAGCCCATTGATCAGGACGACCTTGCCCGGGCCCTCAAGCCCTTGACTCGCGCAGCCTCCGGCTGGGCAAAGACCGAAAGGCTCATTTGTCTGCTCGGTTCTTCCGGCGGCTGTGGAGTAACCACCATTTGCGCCAACTTGGCCATTGAGCTTGCTCAGTTGGCCGCCGAGCCCTGCGCCTTGGTCGATTTACAATTGGAGTTTGGCTCTGTCGCCACCTTTTTTGATTTACACCCCACCCACACCATTGCCGACCTGACCAACGCACCCAACGAGATTGATGCTCGGATTACCGAACAGGCCCTGACCATCTTGCCTTCTAAGGTGGCTGTCTTAGCTCGGCCCCAACGGATCGAACAGGTCGCCCAAATCGATCCTGAACGCATTGCTCAGATACTCAAAATCCTGACCCATGCCCATGATGCTGTGGTTGTTGACACCCCTCGCCGTTTCGACCGGGTTGGAATTACCGCTTTGGAGATGGCCAACTCTGTCCTGCTGGTCCTGCAGTTGTCGGTGCCCAGCATTCGCAATGCTCAGCGGCTTTACAAAGGCCTCATCCAATACGGAATGCCCCCCGAGAAAATCCACCCTGTAGTCAACAGATTCACCCGCAATAGCCCCATTTCGCCCCAGGATGTGGAGCAACACCTAAATACCAGCGTGTTTGCCGTTATCCCCAACGACTACCAGACCGTCCAGGCTGCCCTGGACTTTGGTAGGCCTCTCCTGAGTGATTCGCCTGATTCGCCCGTCCGCAAGGCCATTGCCAAGATGGCCGTCCGGATATATCGAGGTGATTTCACCGCTGTCAAGTCAAAATCCAAACGCAAGGCCGGGCTCTTCAACCGCTGGCTTGGCAGTGGCGACAAACATTGATTTAGCTGACCCCCGTTGCTGCCATCCGTCCCCCTGATTTACCATGCCCTCGGTTGTTTATCCCTCGTTTTGGGCCAAGGCCTCTTCAGCCTCCTCCAGTGTCTCTGAACCGTTCCCATCCACGGCTCTTCCCACCGGGCCGTTAGGGCCAATGATCTGGACCCGTCCGCTTCCCAGCAATGCCCGCATCCGCTCGCAAAAAGCTGCACTTGGCTGTACCTGCATCTGCTCTGATACCTGGATAGCAACCGTATAGCCTTGGCCCGTGTCCACAATGAAATACAGTGGGCACTGTCCCGGATATTCCTGCACGATTTTCTGTACTGCCGGCAGCAGTTCCTCCCCTTCAGGTTTGTTCGCCAGATGAACCACCACTGACTGCGCCAGTAATTCCATACCTCGTTCTATCGGATAGACCTCCATCACCCGCACCGATGGCACCTCCCGCCGCAGAGAAACCTGCCCCAGCACGAAAACCATCCGCTCGGTGTGGATCAATTCTGTGTACCTAGCCAACTCTTTCGAAAAGATCACCGCGTCCATCGGCCCATCCAGGTCTTCGATGGTCAGAAGCGCCATCTTCGCCCCGCTTTGTCGGGCGTTCTGCGTCACTCGGTAATGCACCCGCGAGAGCATCCCCCCCACGATGACCTCCGCCCCCTCGGCAAATTCCTTCAACGTCTGCGACCCCGCCGTGCTCAAACCCCGCAGCTGCTCGCCGTACCCTGCCAGTGGATGACTCGTCACGTAGAAACCCAGCGTAGCTTTCTCGTAAGCCAACATCTCCGACTCCGTCCAGCTCACGTCCGGCAAATTGGCGTAATCGTCCTCCAGCCCCAGTTCCTTTTCTTGGCTGTTAAACAGATTCCCCTGCCCCTTACGCTTATCCTCTGCTGCACTGGCCCCACGCTCGATGGCTTGGCCCACCACCTTCATCAGCGGCGCCCGCAGGGCCCCCGTCGAATCGAACGCCCCGCACTTGATTAGGGCCTCGATCACCGCCCGGTTTACCACCCGCAGGTCCACGCTCTCGCAGAAATGGAATAGCGACCGGAAGCCTCCAATTCGCTCCCGGGCTGCGATGATCTCTTCTACCGCCTTTTCACCTACTCCCTTTACCGCCGCCAGGCCGAAACGAATCGTCCCTGAGCTCGTGGTAAAATCTATCTCTGACTCGTTGATATCCGGCGGCAAGACCTCGATGCCCATCCGCCGGCACTCCTCGATGTATTCTACTATCTTCTCGGTATTGCCCATCTCGAAGGTTAGCAACGCCGCCATAAACTCCAGAGGATAGTGCCGTTTAAAATACGCTGTCTGATAAGCCACCACCGCGTAGCGGGTCGAATGGGCCTTGTTGAACCCGTATCCTCCGAAACGCAGAATCAGCTCGAAGATTTGCTCGGCCTTACTTTTGTCCAGGCCACTGGCCAGCGCCCCGGCCATAAACGGTTTGCGCTCCTTGCGGATGACGGAGTTCTTCTTTTTGCTGATCGCCTTGACCAGGCTCAACGCCCTGCCCAGAGATATCCCCCCCAGTCGATGTACTATCTGCATCACCTGTTCCTGGTAGGCCATTATCCCATAGGTCTCAGCCAAGATCTCGTCCACGATGGGATGGACTTTCGGCCAGTCGCCACTGTGTTTGCGCTCGATAAAGTCATCGATCATCACCATCGGGCCGGGACGATACAGGGCGTTGGCCGCAATCAAGTCTTGTATCCGGTCCGGACGCAGCTTCATCAAAAGATCACGCATCCCCGGCGATTCAAACTGGAATACCCCTTTGGTTTGACCCTCCGCAAACAGTTTGAGAACTTCCACATCGTCCGGAACCAGTGTTTCCGGATCGATATCTAACCCGTGATTTTTCCGCACCAGCTCCCGGGCCCGCTCCAGTGTGCTCAGGGTCCGCAGCCCCAGAAAGTCGATCTTTAGCAGCCCGATTTTATCTACCGTCGGCCCGTCGAACTGGGTCATCAAGTCATCCGAATTGGCTTGCTTATACAACGGCAAAAAGTTATCCAACGGCTCATCGGCTACCACCACCCCGGCCGCATGCACCGACGCGTGACGCGGCATCCCTTCCAGCCCTTGGGCCACATCGATGACCTGGCGGATGGTCCGGTCGTTTTCGTACAGCTTCTTAAGCTCCGGCTCGGCCTCCAAGGCCTCCGACAGCCGGATGTTTAACTTATTGGGTACCATCTTGGCGATCTTGTCCGCTGTTGCCAGAGGAACAGCCATGGCCCGGCAAACGTCCCGAATCGCTTGCTTGGCCTTGAGGGTCCCGAAGGTGATAATCTGGGCTACGTGACCGTACTTGTTCCGCACATAGTCGATTACCTCACCTCGCCGCGTTTGGCAAATATCCATGTCGATGTCCGGCGCTTCGTTACGCTCGGGGTCCATGAAGCGCTCAAATACCAGCCCATAGGCCAACGGGTCCACGTCGCTCAGTCCCAGGCAATAACCCAGCAGCGTAGCACAGGCCGAGCCTCGAGCACTGCACGGTATCCCTTGTGTCCGCGCATAGTGAACGAAGTCCCACACCATCAGGAAGTAGCTCGAGAATTCCTTCTCTTCGACCACCTTCAGTTCGTACGTCAGCCGCTCCCTGTGGCTGTCCGTGATCTGCTGGTAACGTTTGGCCAAACCATCGTGGGCCAAGTGTTCCAGAAACTCAGCCGGTGCCTCTCCCTCCGGCGTTTTGTATCGCGGTGCATGTCGACTCGAAAAGTCCAACTCCACTTCGCACCGCTGGGCAATCCGCACCGTATTGGCCAAAGCCTCCGGACAATCGCTAAAAACCTCCGCCATCTCGGCGGGGCTCTTCAGGTACAGCTGATCGCTTTCTTGCCGCATCCGATTCTCGTCGTCCACTGTTCTGCCCGTATTGATGCACACCAGAATGTCTTGCGTCCGGGCGTCGGCGGGCCTTAAATAGTGCACGTCGTTCGTTGCCACGACCGGCACACCGCTGAGCTTCGATACCTCCAGGAGCTTGCCCAGCAGATCCAATTGCTCCGGCTGGCCGTGATTCTGCAGCTCTACATAAAAATTATCCTCACCCAGCGTTTCTACGTACCACCTCGCCGTGGCAACCGCCTGCTCGATGTTTCCCCCGGCGACCTGATCGCTCAGCTCCGTGTTCATATGTCCCGACAGACCGATCAGCCCCTGAGAATACTCCGCCAGCAGTTCTCTATCGATCCGTGGACTGTAGTAAAAACCTTCGGTATAGGCTCGGCTAGCCAACTTCAAAAGGTTTTGATACCCCTGGTTGTTCCGGGCCAGAAGAATAAGGTGCTGGTATGACCCCGGACGGTTACGCGTCGCCCGATCAAAACGGCTCCCCCAGGCCAAGTAACACTCGCACCCGATGATCGGCTTGATGCCCAGCTCCAGGGCCTTGGTGTAGAATTTCACCGCCCCGAACAAATTGCCGTGATCGGTGATAGCCAGCGCCTCCATACCCAGTTGCTTGCAGCGGGCCAGCAAATCCCCGATGCGATTGGCCCCGTCCAGCAGAGAATAGGATGTGTGCGTGTGTAAGTGAACGAATTGCGGCTCAGACATACTCAGGACTTTCCTTTGCCTCTGATCAAATATGCTTGGCTCATCATCCTGATGCTATCGCCTGATTGGGCCACTGTCAATTACCCTGATCCTTCTGGCATCGCTTTGCCGGAATATCGCCTGGTCGGCTCTCCTCAGCGCCTTTACCTTAGGCCCGTCCTATGGTAGAATCCTCTGGAGTGGATTCCTCGGGAGCTTCCTATGCCTCACTTGTGGTATCGAGACCTTCAGGGCCAGGCCCATACCTTGGTCCTCGTCGGCAAGCGCCTTCGCATTGGCCGGGCCCAGGGATGTTGGCTGGTCCTCGATACCGACCGTGTTAGTCGCGTCCACGCCGAGCTGACCTGCGACCAGGCCGGCCAATGGACTCTCGCCGACCTCGGCTCCGTCAACGGCACCCTGGTCAACGGCCAGACTATAGACACTCATCCACTTAATGCTGGCGATGTCGTCGATATCGGCGGCTTCCAGCTCCATTTCATCGAAGAAAGCGAACCGGTCGAGGCCGAATTGGCCTCCGAGCCTATCCACGGTTTCGCCTCTACCGCTGCCGCCCGGGAAAATCAGATCGCCGCCGACGCCACCGCCCTGGAAACCGTCAACACCCTCCTTGACGAGGCTGCTCAGCGGCGTTCCAGTGACCTCCACATCGAGCCCACCCCCGCAGGTATTCGCATCAGGATGCGCATCGATGGTGTTCTCGAGCAGGTCCACGCTCTGCCGGCCTCATCGGCGGCCTCGCTGGTCAGTCGAATCAAGGTCATGGCTCATCTTAACATTGCTGAAAAACGCGCCCCCCAGGACGGCCGATTTCGCCATACCGTAGCAGATAACCCCTTTGACGTCCGCGTCGCTGTCATTCCCACCATCCTGGGAGAGCGGATTACTCTGCGCATCCTTGGATTGGACCGTTCCCGCCAAGGCCTCAAATCCCTTGGTATGAGCCAATCCTGCCGCAAGGTTATGACCGGGCTTATCCACCAGCCCCACGGTATCATTCTTATCACCGGACCCACAGGCTCCGGAAAAACAACCACCCTCTACGCAGTCATCAGCCTCATCAACGACGTTACCAAGCACATCATCACTATAGAGAATCCCGTCGAGTACAGCATCGAGGGCGTAAACCAGATCCAGATAAGTTCCGAAGCTCGAATTACCTTTGCCTCAGCCCTCCGTAGCATCCTTCGACACGACCCCGACGTCATCATGGTCGGCGAAATACGCGACCAGGAAACTGCCCACTTGGCCCTGGAGGCCTCGCTCACCGGCCATCTCGTCTTTGCCACCTTGCACACTAATTCTGCCTGCGGCGCCCTCACTCGTCTGCTGGACATAGGCGCCGAGCCTTACCTCGTTGCCAGCGGCGTGATGGCTTGTCTGGCTCAACGGCTGGTCCGCTGTATCTGCCCTCACTGCAAACAGACTTACCAGGCTTCCAAAGAGGAGATGGCTTATTGCCAACTGCCCGATGCCGATAAGCCCGTCGAGTTGGCTCGCGGGCAGGGCTGTTCTCATTGCCGCGGCGGTGGTTTCTTCGATCGTACTGGTCTGTTCGAAATCGCCACGGTTAGCCCCGCTCTAAGTCAACTGGTCATGCGCACCGCCCCCACCGAGGACATGCAGCGCTTGGCCGTGGACGAGGGAATGACCACACTTCGCCAGGACGGAATTGCCAAGGCCCGCGCAGGAATCACCAGCTTGGCCGAGGTCATTCGCGTTACCAGAGATTGAGGTTTTTGGATGGCTTCTGATAGTGCCAAGCTCAAAGGGTGGGAATTCCCCCTGGCTGCCGTCCTGGCCTGGCTCGTACCCGGAGCCGGCCACTTCTATCTCGGCCTGCGCAAAAGGGCTCTCCTGCTGTTCATTGCTATTGAGCTGACCTTTTTCATCGGCCTGTATGTCGGCACCTTGCGCATCGTCGACCCTGCTCAGAGTATGTTTTGGTTTGTGGCCCAGGTTCTTGCCGGCCTGAATACTATTATCGCTCATCTCTGGTCCACGAGTTCTTATGCAGAGGCTACCACCCCGCTTGTTCGCGATTGGTCTTATCACATGGCTGTACTTTATACCGGTATAGCCGGCTTGTTGAATTTGCTTGCTGTTTTTGACACCGTTATTCGGGCCGGACGAGCCAACGTCGGCCAAGCCCCCTTGCCCGCAGATTAGGAGTCTCAAAGCGTGCCCATCTGTCTTGCCAGCTTTCTCGGCCAACCCCTGCCCGTCGCCGACTATTGGCTCTGGTTGGCTTTTCCCATTTGCCTGACCATCTCCGTGGTCTACAAGACAACCAAGGCCGAACGCTTTCGCGACATTTTTCCTGCCGCTGCCGTCCTCTTTGGCAGCATGATCGTTGGCCTCGCCCTGGTTACCATCGCCCTCTGGCTGCTCACCCGCCTTTAGCTGCTTTAGCCCGCCGCTACGTAACCCCCGTTTTACCAGGGGCTTATCTCCATCTATGCCCTGGATGCTGTCAAACCCGATTAGGAACGGGCCAGCCGCCCCGCCTCAAAAAAAACCTCCTCTTGGAGGTTTTTTTCTTCTTGACTTGTTAGTTTGCCTTGCATATTATGTACTACATACTAGGATGAAGTGCCCTGGCAAAACATGTTTACCTATTCGCCAACGTTCTTATTGAAAGGTCCAAAAATGCGTTTCGAACGTGAATTACTCAAAGGCCTCGCCCCCACCTTGGTCATGGAGCTACTGGCCCGCCAGGCAATGTACGGCTACGAGCTCTCCGAAGCCCTGGCCAAACGCAGCAACGGCATATTCAATCTGGGCAAAGGCACGCTCTATCCGCTGCTCTACAACCTCGAGGCCAAGAAGCTCGTCTCCGGCGCCTGGCAAACCGGCCCGACCGGCCGAGATCGCAAATACTATTGCCTCACGGCCAAGGGCAAAAAGCAGCTCGCCCGCTCGCTCGAAGAGCTCCGCCAGCTAAACAAGGGCCTTCAACTCGTCCTCCAGCCCAACCTGGCCCCAGCCTAATCTGCACAGTGCCCCTTACCGGAGGCCCAGCCATGCTCAACCACCCTGACCCCCAAGACCTGCCCGAGCTGATTCAGCAGTACATTAAGAGTCTTGCTCGGCGAATACGCAATCGCCACATGCGCCGCGACGTCTTAGCTGAGCTCCGCGACCATTTCACCGACGCCTTAGCCCATGCCCCCGGAGACTGTGACCGCGACGAGTTGGCCGCTTCTCTCATCGCCGACTTTGGCGATACGAAATCCCTTTCTAAGCTCATCAAACGAGCCAAGAAACGCTGCCGGCCCCTCTGGGTGAAGTTTGTCATCCGCACCTGCCAGAGCGTCCTGGTCCTTCTAATCATCTTTGTTGCCTACACCACCTGGTTCCTCACCGGCGAACCCACGATCAGCGTTGACTATCTCACCAAGCTCAACGAGATGGTCCGCCCCGTCGCTGACGAATCCCTAAACGCCTCCCCACACTATCTCAAAGCCATCGATTTATATGTTGAACCCGAAGAAGACTACGACTTGCGCAAGCTCTTAGGCTCAACGCTTGATCGGCAAGAGCGCCAAGTCCTAAAAAAATGGATTCAAAGTAATCAAGCGGCCATAGGAGAAGTTCGCGTGGGGACAACTAAGCCCCATTGCTGGTTCAAATACGAGGTTGCCCAACAGGACGGCCGACCAGGGTCATTACTATACCTTCTCTTACCCTCTCTACAGGGACATCGTGACATGGGCTTACTTCTTGCCTGGCAAATGCGATTTGCCGCCGAGAAAGGCGACTGGGATTCAGTCATCGCCGACCTGAAATCTGCAAAGACACTCGCCAGGCATTTTATGCAATGTCCTACTTTGATCGAGCAGCTTGTTGGTATAGCCATTGACCAACGGGCTAATAAGCAATTGATGCATGTTTTGCGGAGTCATCGTCTTCCTGCGTCAGTCTTGGAACGCTTGGCGGTAACCCTGGACGAGAGTTTCCAGTCTGCTTACCCTATTGCTGACATTGGTTTTGAGTACTTTACCTACGAGGATTTGGCTCAGCGGGTTTTTACTGATGACGGTTCCGGGGATGGCCATCTGATACCTAGCCAACTGCCTGCGCTTGCAGATATTATTGAAGGCGAAGAGAGGCCGCATTCTTACACAGATACTATAAAGTTTGTGGCTGGTTCCATGATTCATTCCTCCCGCCGTGACACAGTCGCACTTTTCGAGCAGTGGAGGCGCAAGGCTGATGAATATCGTTCCGTTACCCCCTATCGAAACCACATTTCGGGCGAATCAATTGGCGATTGGTTCACTAAAACCGTCGAAGAGAACCCGCGAAATTTCCTTTTTCAGATACTCGTACCTTCTGTCTGGCGTGCAGTTTGCCTTTCTTATATGGGCCAAGCCAATCACCAAGCCGCCCAGACTGTCGTGGCTCTGTTGCGTTACAAAGCTGAGCACGGCCAATTCCCCCAAACTCTCGACCAGCTCGTTCCCCAATATCTAGAAACCGTCCCGCTAGACCCCTTCGGCCCGGGTCCGCTAACCTACAAGCGTCATGAAGATGATTTCATTCTCTACAGTTGGGGACTGAACTTCGAGGACCACGGCGGCCAACACAATAAGGAAGTCTTTCGCGTACGAAAGGCTGATGGTGACTACGTCTTCTGGCCGCCGGAGCCCGTCGAAAGGACGAGGTAAGTGGCAAAGGCACAGAGGCACAAAGGCACAGAGCCACAGAGGGACAAAGGAAAATAGGGACTATGATTTGCCGGATGCGTCGGCATCAGGCCGGGCAAAGCGTACGCGAAAGCTCGCCCCGTGTCCCGGCGTCGAGGTCACATCAATCTCCCCGCCCATCTCTTTGACCAGTCCATGCACCACCGCCAAGCCCAGCCCTGGCTTATTCTGTTGCCCCTCGCCCGTAACCCCCTTGGTCGTATAGAACGGCTCAAATATGCGCTGCCAGTCTTGGGGTTTGATGCCCACCCCCTCATCGGAAAACTTCACCCATACCGTCTTTGCATCGGCTCCCACTTCGATATCCACCCGGCCGCCTTCGGGCATGGCCTCCTCCGCATTGTCCAGCAGATTCCCCAGCACCGTATGCATCCAGTCCACCCGCACCGGCAGCACCGGGGCCGGGTTCAACTGCAAATCCAGCTCAATAGCACATCCTTCGCCTGCCCGATGCTATCTATCAAGCCCAGGCCACCTATAAGCCCAACGTGTTGTGTAATTATCTCTATGATTTAGCCGGCCGATTCACCAGCTTTTACGGCGACTGTCCCGTGCTGAACGCCGCTCAGC
>JAUXAG010000027.1 GCA_030614915.1 Actinomycetes bacterium
TAATGGTATTTTCTCAAGTCTTATTTTTGACTGTTGCCGGACAGGGCCTTAGAGCGGAGGACCTCGTCCTTGTCAGTGACGGGCAGGCCCAAATAACAATCACACATGCATACGAAGCAGATGCTTTTGCCGGCGCCCAGAGGCTTCGAGATTACATCAACCGAATGACAGGCGTTCTTTTGCCCATTGATCACTACGGTGACGTCGATCCAGGTGCCCCGCGCATTCTGGTCGGGCACGACGCAGCCATGCAGGCCGGTGTGAACATATCGCAGACTTATCCAGGCGATCAACGAGTCGTGGTCAAAAGAGTCGGCAATGATCTTGTAATTGCAGGCAATGATGATCGGGCCTATAACAGCACCAGATACGCTATAGACACGTTTCTGGCAGAGATGGGAACCGAATTCTATGGCCCGGACCCGAATTGGCATGTTGTGGCCCAATATGACAATCTGGCTGTAGGCAATATTGACATCGACGTCTCGCCTGTCTTCGAGTCTCGCGAAACTTTCTTTTTTCAGCACCCCCACGCCGACAGCCATCCCGACTTTGATAGACCTTCCTGGGGCAATGGCGGCACACCGTTTCATATTACGCATAATTACTACCAGATGTACCCAGCGGCTCAGTTCTTCGATGACCACCCCGAATGGTATGCCCTGGTGAACGGTGTTCGGCAGACTTCGCAGATATGCTTTTCCAATGCGGAGGTTCAGGCCAGAGCCATCGAACTTGCTCGTGCCCATTTTGACAACGACTCGAAACAGGTAATGTTCAGCCTAAGCGCGAATGACGGCCTAGGGTTCTGCCAGTGCGGGCCCTGCAGCAAAATGGGGGCCAATGCCAGCGGACAGAGCCTGGCCTTTGCCAATATCGTGGCGGCCGGCTTGCGGCAGACCCATCCGGACAAGGACGTAGAAATTATAGCTTTCTGGGGGACGGCTGCGGCACCGGTGCAGGTGCAGGCCGTGGACGGTGTGCAGGTGTTCGTGGTTAACCACAGTTGTAAGGCCCATTCGCTGGACAATCCGTCCTGTCAAGCAGGTGCCTACGGCGGCAAGGCGGCTTGGAAGCAGAAACTTCAGGACTGGAAGGCTTCTGGTGCAGACGTCAGCGGTATCTACGAATACTATCTGCCCAGCTGGGGCGGATGGAAGCATGTCCCCTGGGTGCCGGGCGATGCGGCATTGAGTGATCTGCGATATTTCCGAGATAATGGCATCAGGTATATGTATTATGAGGGCTATACATTCGAGGTGATAGAGGACGCGCCGATCCGCTGGCCGCTGGCCTATGTTGCCTCCAAGGGCATGTGGAATCCGGACCTTACGGCTGAGCAGATTTTACGGCCGGCCTGCCAGCGGCTTTTTGGAAATGCCTCCGAACCGATGCTTGACTTCTACCTCGAATGCGCCAGGGCTGTGGAGGCCAATCCAGAACACTCCGGAAATTGGGGCTTGCCGAAGCCACAGCTCTCATATACGCCGGAGGTGCTCAAAACAATCAGAGGGCTGCTTGGTAAGGCCAGGCAAATGGCCGCGGGGGAATCCCCAGAGGTGCTCCGTCGTGTCAACGACGTAATCGAGTGCTGGCGCAGGACGGAGCAAATCCTTGACCCGACCGGCACGCCTGCCGCGCCTTGAGCTGACCCGGGCGGACCGTATGTCATCGACGAAGGGGATACGCTTACCTTGGACGCCTCCTGCTCGATGGACCTGAACGATAACAATGAAATCGCCTCCTACCTGTGGGACCTGGACGACGATGGTGCCTACGAAACAGACGCAGGCGGGCAGGCATTGTGTGTTCTCAGTTACGCGGAACTCACATCCCTCGGCCTCGGGGCGGGAGGTACTTACGACATCAGTCTGAAACTGACCGATACCACTGGCCTTTTCGATACGGCCTATAGCCAACTTACTATCACCCCCGAGCCCGCCACCCTGGCCCTGTTGCTTCTGGGCGGTTT
The DNA here is from genome assembly GCA_030614915.1 of Actinomycetes bacterium. Taxonomy (GTDB): domain Bacteria; phylum Planctomycetota; class Phycisphaerae; order JAACET01; family JAACET01; genus JAACET01. The sequence goes on from JAUXAG010000027.1 coordinate 1,973, forward strand.
GGCACTGCTACACAGGAGACCTGAGGACTAAAGGCTTGAGGCTTGGAGCTTGATTACTCAAGCCTCACGCCTTACTACTCTGCGAAGCGGCGCTTCGCTGCGAAGCACGAGCAGGCCTAATCTATTTTCCCTGCAGAAATCCCCCTTTTTGGCCCGATAATCTCCCAGAGAGTACTGTAAATATGCGCTCTATCTGTGCGCAGACGACTGCGTCCTAGCGTCGCTCCGCTGCCAGGAAGGAGACCTCGGCCTTGGCTAAAACAGGCCCTAAAAATCGTCTGACCCATGCCCTGCTGCTGGTGTTCTACAGTTTCGCCCTGCTCGCCTGTGCCGGCTATAGCTGGACGGATTGGCCCAGCGGCCGTGTGGCGCCTCATCCTTGGCCGGTCGCGAATCTCTGCGGCCCGGTCGGTGCCTGGCTGGCATATCAGGTCTTGAGCTTCCTGGGATGTGCTGTCTTCATAGTCTTGATCTTCGTCGCGGCCTTGAGTTTACTGCGCCTCTTGAACCGCGAAATTGCCGATCTACCCCTGCGAGGTATAGGCCTGGCCCTGTTGGTCCTGTCCATTTCAGCCATCAGTTATCTGTTGATACCCTCTTTGGATTTTCCAGCCACCAATGCCTTGCCCTTCACTGCCGGGGGGGTCGTCGGATCGCTCCTGGGCTCTTTCCTCTTGGCCCAGTTGTCAGCCTGGGGCTCAGCCCTGGTGTTGACAGCCGGCGTGCTCGTCGGACTATTATTAGCCGCGGATACTTCCGTCGTTTTCCTGCTCCAGTTGCTTTGGTCCAAACTGAGCATTCTTTTGGCCAAAGTGCCGGTCTTGCGTGTGGTTTTGCGCCGCCCGATAGCACTGGCTGGGGCCTTGCCCCGCATAAACCCTCACCGTGCCGCCCTGCAGCAAATGGCTGTCCCCGCCGGCGGAGGCACCGCCGTAGCTCTGGAACCTGACGAAGATGAAGACCAGGATGAGCTGGCCGAAGTCGATGAAGACCAAGACTATGAGGAGGATGAAGAATCAACAGACGAGTTGCCGGTCAAGGTTCACGGCCTGAAAGACCGACCCGCCGGCAAAGTCAGGCCTACTCTCCGCGTCGCCGCCAAGGCCATTGCCAAGCCCAAGGCCCTGCTCAACTATCAGTTACCTCCCTTGGACCTGCTCGAACAGCCCGAATATACCCTGGCTTCCATGCAGGAACAGGCCGTCCGCGAAAAGGCCGTCGTCCTCGAGAACACCCTCCAAGAGTTCAACATCCAGGTCACCGTCGTCGAGATCGACACCGGCCCAACCATCACCCTCTTCGAGATCAAGCTTTCTCCCGGAACCAAGGTCTCCCAGATCCGCAGCTTGGCCAACGATTTGGCCCGGGCTCTGGGCGTCTCAAGCGTCCGTATCGTAGCCCCAATCCCCGGCAAACAGACTATCGGCGTCGAGATTCCCAACTGCGAAAAGGAGATGGTCCGCATTCGAGAGCTGATCGAGCTCTCCCAGCTGCGGGCCTCGCGGATGAAGCTGCCCCTTTTCCTGGCCAAGGACGCCTCCGGTAAGCCGTTGGTTGCGGACCTGACTACCATGCCTCACATGCTCATCGCCGGGGCTACCGGTTCCGGCAAGAGCGTCTGCATAAACAGTATCGTTACTTCCATGCTCCTCACTCAGCGTCCCGACCACGTCAAGATCATCCTGGTGGACCCCAAGATGGTGGAGATGGCTCACTTCCAGGACGTGCCTCACCTGATGTGTCCGATCATCAACGACCTGTCCCGAGCCGAGTCCGTTCTGGAATGGGCCGTGACCAAAATGGAAGAACGCTACGAAATCCTCCGCGAAGCCGCTGTTCGCAATGTCACCGCTTACAATCGTCTCACCCCCGATCAGATTCTCGACCGCTTTAAGCCCGCCAGCGACCAGGAGCGGGCCCAGATCCCCATGCATCTGCCTTACATAGTGATTATCATTGACGAATTGGCCGACTTGATTATCACCGCCAGCAAGGAGGTCGAGAATTACATCATTCGCCTGGCCCAGAAGAGCCGGGCCGTCGGCATCCACCTCATCGTCGCCACCCAAAGGCCCAGCGTCAACGTCGTAACCGGCTTGATAAAAAGCAATCTGCCCTGCCGCATTTCCTTCCGCGTGGCCTCACGCCAGGAATCTCGCATCGTCCTGGACCATAACGGAGCCGAGACCCTTCTTGGCCGAGGTGACATGCTCTTTCTGCAGCCCGGCACCGACCAGTTGATTCGCGCCCAGGGGGCCATGGTTGAGGACCACGAAATCAAGCAGGTTATCGACTATATGCGCAAACAAGCCCAGGCGGACTTCAGTCCCGAGCTGAGCCGACTGAGTTACACCGATGCGGACGGCCAAACCATTCGAGACCCCTTGTTCGATAAGGCAGTGGAAATGATCCTGGCCAGTGAGCGGGTCAGTGTCTCACTGCTCCAGCGCCGCTTGGCCGTGCCCTTTGCCCGGGCAGGCCGGATCATCGAGATGATGGCCGAGGCCGGCATCGTAAGCGCCGACCGGGGCAGCCAGGCCCGCGAAATCCTCATTGGCGCAGCCGAATGGCGGGCAATTAAAAATCAGACCGCCCGCGACGCCGCCGATGGTTTCACCGACCTGGAGGATCAAGACGACGAAGGCGTTCCCGCCACAATCGACAACCAGGACATCCGTGATTGATTATGTCCTGACTATTTAGCCCCCGGATTTACTCCGGGGGTTCTTTGACTTTTTTGTACTGCAGGAGTCTAAACATGCCGGACAATCAAGACCAATTCAGCCCCCCGCCCCCCCCTCAGCAGCCGTCCCCCAGCCCGCCCGATCTGGGCGCTCCCATGCCCCCACCTCCTCCGCCGCCGCCGATGGGCATGCCCGTTATGCCCCCCCCGCCGCTGCCCAGGAAAACCCTCGTCAGTCGCATCAAAGACGCCCTCGTCCTGATTGTCTTCTTCGGCTCACTGCTGCTGAACCTGATATTGTTATTATCGCTAACGGCTCTTCGTGCCCAAGTGGGGGACACCCGAGTCCGCGAAACGGTTCTTCTCCACGGTGCCCAGAACCAGCAGATCGCCGTGATTGACGTAAAAGGAATCATCACCGACGAGTTGGCCGAGCAGCTTTGGCCCCAGTTCCAGCAAGTCAGGGACAATAAAGACTACAAGGCCCTTTTGCTTTACGTCAATTCGCCCGGCGGAGGCGTCGGAGCCTCCGACACCATTGCCCACTATGTCAACCAAGTCAAAGGCGCCGGAAAGAAGGTGGTCGTGTTCATGGGCAGCGTCGCTGCCAGCGGCGGATACTACGTCTCAGCCGGCGCTGATTACATCATGGCCGGGCCCACCACCATCACCGGCAGTATCGGCGTGATGGGCCAACTGCCCAACATTCACGGCACTTTGCAGAAAATCGGCGCTCACGTCGTTGTGATCCCCTCGACCCCAGCCACCAGAAAGTCCGCCGGCTCGCCCTTCCTGCCCTGGGACCCCGCCAACCGAGACTACTTCCAGAAGCTCATCGATTCTGCCCACCAGCGATTTGTTGACGTGGTTTACCAAGGCCGACAGGAGCAGTTCCCTGATATTTCAGTCCTTGAAAAGCTCGCCGACGGTGCCGCCTTGACCGCCGCTCAAGCCAAGGCCGCCAAGCTCATCGACCAGGACGACGCCTACTTCGAGGACGCTCTGGACAAGGCTGCCGAATTGGCCAAGCTCGACAAACCCAGGGTCCTTCGACTCTCCAGGCCCGCCAGCTTTCGCCAACTCCTCACCGGCGCAGACCAAGCCAAAAACCCTCTGGTCAATATTGATGCTTCGCTTCTCGATGATCTGACCACCCCTCGACTGCTATACCTCTGGCAAGGACAATAGTTGCGTTTCTCCTGTCACCCCTGCGAAGGCAGGGGTCCATCTTGATTTCTTCCCTTTTTGAATTTTGATTTGTAATTTTGATATTTGATTTTTGATATTTGATATTTTGGTCTATTCGGCCAGTCGAAGACCTAACCTCCGAGCATAATCCTTTGCAGTGCTTATTTCCTCTCGACTGGGCATCCGTGCGATTTCTCCGAATTCCCCCGCTCGAAAGCAAGGCCGGTATTGCCCCATCACGTTCACGAAAGTATTGGTCGATATTTCCTTAGCCAGAAACTCCAGCACTTCTTCGCTGCCGGCCAGGCCGTTAGGCAGCACCAGATGCCGAACCAACAGCCCGCCAGTAGCCAGGCCATTTTCGATCTGCAAATCCCCCACCTGCCTGTGCATCTCTTTTAGTGCCGCCTTGCAGACCTCGGGATAATCGCCTGCCTCGCAGAGTCGCTCAGCCACTCGCCCGTCGGCAAACTTGAAATCCGGCATATATATATCCACCAGCTCCGCCAATCCCTCCAGCGTCCCAACCGACTCATATCCCCCGCAGTTATAGACTATCGGCACCTTCAGCCCTCCCCGCCGGGCGATTCCCACGGCCTCGGCTATCCGCACCGCCACGTGGCTCGGCGTAACAAAGTTGACATTCTCACACCCCCGCCGTTCCAACCCCAGCATCAGTTCAGCCATTTCCTTCGGCCTCGTTTCGACTCCCTCGTTGGAATGGCTGATATCGAAGTTTTGGCAAAAGCTGCATCCAAGGTTACAGCCAGCCAGGAATATCGTCCCCGACCCGCCCGAGCCCACCAGCACCGATTCTTCTCCGAAGTGCGGCCCGACCGAGGCCACCACCGCTTCACTCCCGATTCGGCAAAACCCCACCTCCCCCGCCAGCCGATTCACCTTACACTTCCGCGGGCAAAGCTCACAACTCCCCAGCAGCTCTTCCGTCAACTCAAAGACTTTGTTTTCTGCATTCATCAGCGTAATCCGCGCAATCAGCGTCAAAATTCTGTATTTCTTTCTCTATTATCCGCCTTCCGCCTTCCGCCTCAAGCCTTCTTTCCCCCCCTTGACAGGCATACAGCCAAGGGTATCATAGCGGAGACAGTTCTGGGGTCTTAGGGAAGGCTTAAAGAATAACAATGAGCAGATCACCTAAAGCAGAAATTGAAAGTAGTATATTATTGTGGGCAAGAGAAGAATCTGGCCTGACTGTTGAAACGGCTGCTAGAAGGGTTGGAACAAAGCCTGAGCGAGTCCACAATTGGGAAGATGGGAGTTCGTTCCCCAGCGTAAAACAGCTAAGAAAATTGGCTAAAGCTTACATGCGACCAATTGGATTATTCTTCCTGCCAGTTTTGCCAGAAGAGCCTGAACGAATCAAAGATTTTCGCAGAATAGCTGATGTGGAAAAAGAAATGTCATCAGCTCTTAGGTTCGAAATTAGGCTCGCTTTAGAAAGAAGATACGAAGCTCTAGATATAGCTTCAGATTTAGGAGAAGAACCAAAGCTGTTACAATGCCGCTTTCGTGTGGGCGATCAGCCAGAGCAGGTTGCGAGGGAAATCCGGGAAATCCTTGGAATTTCTATTGAGTCTCAATTTCGCTGGAGAACTAAAAGGCATGCTTTTAATTCCTGGCGTGCCGCGCTTGAGAGATTAGGATTATTGCTATTTCAGACAGGCGTAAAGAGAAACCTTATTGTGAGCCCTGAGGAGGCAAGGGGTTTTTCTGTATCCGATCAACCATTTCCAGTGATAGTCGTCAACGGAAGAGATCACCCATCTGCGAAGTGTTTTACATTAATACATGAATTCACTCATGTCTTGTTGCATGACGGTGGCCTATGTGATTTGCACAATCCCTTCACTGCACGGTCTGAGATTGATCGGACAGAAGTGTTTTGTAATGCAGTGGCTGGCTCTGTTTTGGTACCTGAAGGTGATCTCCTGAACTCTGCTGTGGTTAGAAATCATGGTAGCGATCCTGTCTGGAGTGATGAAGAACTTGGGGAGCTTGCGCAAACGTTTTGGGTTAGTTGGGAGGTCATACTGCGACGGTTGCTTATATTCGATCGAACGAGTAGAGATTATTATCAACGTTGGCGTAAAGAACGAAACGATATGTTTCCTGGACGGGAGGAACCAAAGGGGGATAGAACGCCTAAGATTCCAACACATACCCGCGTCATAATCAGAAATGGAAAATCGTTTCCTCGATTGGTCCTTAGAGGTTTAAGAAATAATTGCCTTACAACTTCTGAAGCATCGGAATTCCTGGACGCTCCACCACATCGATTGATTGATGTAGAAAACGCGGTCTTTTAACTTATGCCAGATAAGTATTGTATTGACACTTCTGCTATTATTGACGCTTGGCAAGAAATGTATCGGCCTGCGTCTTTCCGTACATTCTGGACTCGATTAGAGGAATTAATTGATTCTGGCATACTCATCTCTCCTGAGGAAGTTAGGCAGGAAATACGATACCCTGAGAACTTAGCTGAGTGGGTCAACAATAATGATAGTATGTTTCATGAACTGGATGCAGAACTCCAATCTGAACTTAAGGCTGTTCTGAATGATCTTGTTGAGATAATGAGGAAAAGGGACTTAAAGTTTATCGCTAAGGATCTTAAGGCTGATCCTCTTGTTGTGGCTCTCGCCAAACTAGAATCAGCAACCGTTATTTCACATGAAGGACGGCGGGGAACACAAGGAAGACCTAAGATACCTGATTTATGTGATCTGTATAGAATTCCATGTGTGAGATTACCTGATTTGATCCAGGCACAAGGATGGATTTTCTGAATATTGGTTTTCACGTAATCGTTGGTTGAAATAGATGATTCTACGATCTCAGTGAACGGAGAAAGCCATGAAAGCATTACGACAAATCGGTTCGCTGGCCTTTGTACTCGGCCTGTTCGTTACCCTATTTGCCGGCGTACCCTGGCACGTGATAGTGGAGGACGATCCGCCCATCCCCTTGTGGCTACAGATTGCAGTGTTCTGCCTACTCGGCGGAATCCTCGTCGTCCTGCTGAGCGTAGCTATCGAGCAAAGAAAAACCAAGCCCACAACACAGGCCGCGCTGGAGGCTGAACCCGACACAAAAGTCCTGCTGTTAAACTCCGACCAAATCACCGGCCGAGAGACCCGCGAAATCCTCGGCCTCGTCCAGGGCCACACCGTATTCGCCATCTGGCTCGGCAAAGACCTCTCCGCCATCGTCAGGCTGATCCTCGGCGGCGAGCTCACCGAATACACTCAGATGATGGGCCAAGCCCGCGCCACAGCGACCAACCGGATGATCGCCCAGGCCGCCAGCTTAGGAGCCGACGCGGTGATCAACGTCCGCTACATGACTACCAGCGTCGTCGGCAGTGCCGCCGAACTCTTAGCCTACGGCACCGCCGTCAAACTCAGCCAATAGCTCACCAAGCCGCGACCAATGATCCGCCGTTTGTCATTGCGAGGAGGCCAACGGCCGACGCGGCAATCTCGTACCTGTCACCCCTGCGAAGGCAGGGGTCCATCTTAAGAATTTTGCCTTTTGCCTTACTTCGTGCCCTTGCTACTCTGCGAAGTAGCCTTCGCTACGAAGCACGAGTCGTGCCTTCGTGGTGAGTTCTTTCTCTTTTTTCCTCAAGCCTCACGCCTTACTTCGTGTTCTTGCTACTCTGCGAAGTAGCCTTCGCTACGAAGCACGAGTCGTGCCTTCGTGGTGAGCTCTTTCTTCCTACTTGACAAGCCCTTAGCCAAAAACTACACTCCACCAGCTTGAGCAGCTAAAATTACACGGAGTGTTTGTGCTGAAAATAACTTTGCCAGACAAGTCAGTCCTCCAAGCCGCCAAGGGAACGACGCTAGCCCAGTTAGCCGCCAAGATCGGCCCGCGTTTGGCCAAGGCCGCCCTCGCCGCTCGCATCGACGGCCGACTTGTGGACCTCTCCTGCCCCATCGAGGCCGACGCCGCCGTAGAGATTATCACCGCCAAGTACCCCGACGCCCTGGAGATACTCCGCCACACTGTCGCCCACATCATGGCCCAGGCCGTCAGGCACATCTACGGCCAGCAGGTCCAGTACACCATCGGCCCGCCGCTCACGGACGACTTCCAATACGGCTTTTATTACGATTTCGATTTACCACAGACCATCACCAGCGACGACCTGCCGGCCATCGAAAAGGAAATGGCCGAGATTATCAAGCAGGACCTGCCCATCCAGCGGCTCGAGCTCGACCCCGACGCGGCCAAGCAGCGTTTCGCTGAGCTCGGCCAAGCCTACAAAACCGAGATGATTGACGACCTGCTCTGCGACCAGCAGCTGCCCACGCTCAGCCTGTATGAGCAGGGCGATTTTACCGACCTTTGTCGCGGCCCGCATCTACCCTCGACCGGCAGAGTCGGACCCTTCAAGCTGCTCAGCGTAGCCGGGGCCTATTGGCGCGGCGACGCGGCCAACAAGATGCTCACCCGCATATACGGCTCAGCCTTTTTCGATAAGAAACAACTGGCCGCTCATCTGGACAAACTCGAAAAGGCCCGCAAGCAGGACCACCGCGTCCTCGGCCGACAGCTCGAACTCTTCAGCGTCCACGAAGACATCGGTCCGGGCCTGATCCACTGGCACCCCAAGGCCGGCCTGATCCGCCACCTCATCGAATCCTTCTGGCAGCAGGAGCACCTCAAGCGCGGCTATCAGATCGTCTACACCCCGCACATCGCCAGCGAACGGATATTCGAGATTTCCGGGCACCTCGAAAAATACGCCGAGATAATGTACTCCCCCATGGACATCGACGGGACCGACTACTACCTCAGGCCCATGAACTGCCCTGGACACTACATGATCTACCTGAACCGCCCGCGGAGCTATCGGGACTTGCCGATCCGCTACGGCGAGCTCGGCACGGTCTATCGCTATGAGCCATCGGGAACTCTGCACGGGATGCTCCGCGTCCGCGGCTTCACTCAGGACGACGCCCACACCTTCTGCACCCCCGAGCAACTCCCCGATGAGCTCGATCTGGTCCTCGAACTGATGGACTTTATGATGAAGTCATTTGCCTATGAGTACAAGGCCTACCTTGCCACGCGTCCGGAGAAGTCCCTCGGCACCGACGAGGAATGGGAGTGGGCCACCAATGAGCTCGCCGCAGCTTTGAAGCGGCGCGGTCTGGAATACGAGATCGACGAGGGCGGCGGAGTATTCTACGCACCGAAGATCGACATCAAGCTGATCGATTCGCTCGGTCGCGAATGGCAGGGCCCGACACACCAAGTCGATCTACAGGCTGCCAAGCGGTTCGATCTGAGCTACATCGGTTCGGACAACACCCCCCATAAGCCCGTCGTGATTCATCGCACCGTACTCGGCTCCATGGAGCGTTTCGTCGGCGGGCTCATCGAGCACTTCGCCGGGGCCTTTCCCCTCTGGCTCGCTCCCGTCCAGGTGGCTGTTTTGCCCGTCTCGCAAAAGTTCAGCGAGTACGCCAAGGCCGTCCACCAAAAGCTGCTCTCCGCCGGTTTACGCTCCGAACTGAACCACACCGCCGATACGCTCTCCGCCAAGATCCGCCAGGCCACCCTCGAAAAAATCCCATATATGCTCATTTTGGGGGCTAAAGAGGCCCAGGCCAACCGGCTAGCCCTCCGGGAACGCACCCGGGGGGATTTGGGAACAATAGCCCTTGACGAATTCCTTTGCCGCTGTCAAAATGAGATCAATTGCAAGGGGCTCACTGGCTAGCAGGCCCCGGCTTTGGGCGCCGGCCGATGGCGCCGCACCGTTGTTCATGAGAAAGGAATAACCATCGCTCGGACTGGACTTCGGGTTAATGAGCAAATCAGAGTCTCGCCGGTACGTCTGATTAATGAAGAAAACGTACAGGTGGGCATAACCGAGATCGAGCGGGCCTTGGCCTTGGCCCTCGAGGCCGGCCTGGACCTCGTGGAGGTCTCACCTAACGAAGAGCCGCCGGTTTGCCGGATCATGGATTACGGCAAATGGAAGTACAGCCGTAGTAAAAAGACCACAAAGACAAAGGCTCACGTATCCATACTCAAGGAAGTTCGCCTACGGCCAAAAACCGGGGAGCACGACCAGGAAGTCAAAATCAAGCGGGCCCGCGCGTTTCTGCTCAAAGGTGACAAGGTCCTCTTTTCGATGCGATTTCGAGGCCGAGAAATGGCCCACCAGGATATCGGCACGCAGATGTTCGAAGACATCAAGCTCAAGCTCGAGGACCTAGCCAAGGTCGAAACCAACTGGGCCATGACCGGCCGAAGATTGAGTATGGTGCTGGCTCCCAAGTAAGTTGCAGCTGGCCCGTAAGTCAGATAGATAAGTCTAGTATTTGGAAAAGTTGATTACTATGCCCAAGATGAAAACACACAAAGGCGTATCCAAGCGAATGAAGGTCCGGCCCGGCGGAACAGTGAAGTTTAAGAAAGCCGGCGCAGGCCACCTGATGAGCGGTAAATCCGGAAAACGTTGCCGTAAACTCCGCCAACCGGGCAAGACCCCCACCGCCGTAGCCGCAAAAGTCCGCAAAGCTCTCAAAAGCTAGGATTATCTAAGGCACTCTAACAAAACCTGGCGCGGCCGCGACGCCTGGAATTTTGGTTGCTGGTTTAAAGAAGCCGTTCAAAATTTTGCTGCCCATGCATATTGCATAGTCCGCCGGAAAAAGTGAGACCATCCGAAAGTCCCTTAGCAGCGTAGCCGAGCATTTATGAATGGGAAATCCCAGATTAGGTGAGTTGAATATGAATATTGCCAGATTATTGTTTGTTTTGGCTCTGTTGACTCTTGTTATTTCAGGTTGTGCAAAAACAAATCATGAAAAAAACGGAGGACAGAATCAGATGTATAAAAAGTACCACGTGCCCAAGGCCACGAAAGATCGTGTAAAACTTGATGGCCTTTGGCACAGTGATTTCTGGGCCGATGTGACTGCCGTGGAGTTGACAAATCATATCATTAATGAGCCTGAGCATAAGCCAAAAACTCAGGCCAAAGTTACGTATGATGATAAACATCTCTATGTCATCTTTCGTGTCGAGGACAAGTATGTCCGGGCGATAGCCCAGAATCATCAGGACATGGTGTGCAGGGACAGCTGTGTGGAGTTTTTCTTTACACCCGGACCGGATATTTCAGTTGGTTACTTCAACATGGAAGTCAACTGTGGCGGCACAATGCTGTTTCATTATCAGCTTATCCCTTGGAAAAATGCTGTAAAAGTCAGCCCAGCCGATTTAGAACAAATCCAGATTTTCCACTCAGAGCCCAAAATTGTTGAGCCTGAGAAACAACAGCCTACCACATGGGTCATTGAGTACCGCCTTCCGTTTGATGTCTTGGAGAAATATTGTGAATTTGTCAGACCGGCTCGGGGGGTAGTATGGAGGGGGAATTTTTATAAATGCGCTGATCAGACCTCACATCCTCACTGGCTAAATTGGTCGGCGATTGACAAAAGTGCACAAGCGGGTGGTTTTCACACGCCGAAGTTTTTCGGCACATTGGAATTTGAATAACTCACCAACACGAGTTAATCCGGGAAGGTTATCGTGGATTGCCTTGTTGTTAGAAGTCATCCCAAAACCTGCTTTTGTGCAGGCTGTGAGCGCAAGAATCCGCAAAGCCCTGAAAACCTAAAGGGAGCCTGGGCCTAATTCTTCTTCTGAATATAGGCAGTAAGAGCCTCGGCGATATGCTCATGGGCACACATGGCCCGCCAGGCACAGACCATAAGAAATATGGTTACGAATAGGCTCCACAATATCAGTAGCAGTTCCATCATTTGCAAGGGCTCCTTTGGTTTGTTTTGTGAGATCCGTTATGAAACAGTCTCATCGAGCTAGCTTTGGTCCTTGTTCTGTCGGCAGGATGGTCGTGCTTGGCAGATCGCCAGAGTCGCTCCGGCCGGATCGGCCCTTCAGTGCATTGATGGCTTCGAGAATCTGCCGCCGCACCTGTTCGGGCCGTCTGATGTTCTGCCAGTAGGCCGCGGCCTCGCCTGACGAATTCTTGACCAGGCCGATGGTCCCCAAACCCACAAGCCTCTCGGCCACCCTCGCCGTCAGCAGCACATCCTTGAGCTGCAGCAAAGAGCATTGAAACATCTCTACCCGCACTACCCCGCGAATCCGCAGAACACGCAGGTTCGTCAGAATATAGACTCGGCTCTGCCACTGCAGCAGGCCGAAGGCCAGACGCATAAACATCCCCGCCAGGCACATCGCCAGCAGTACTTGAGCCTGCATCCCCAACCACCCCAACTGGCCTGACAGCCAGGATACCATCCCAATCGGCAGCAGAATCGCCAACCAGCGGCTGGAAACGAACAGCACATAACAAAGTGACGGTTTGATAGCCAGGATAATGATCTCTGAACCGTTAAGCACACCGAACTTAGCAAGCTGAGCTGCCGATTGGGCCAGGCCCGCCGAACCTGTCTGCGTAAGTGCCTTAGCCATGTCTGCTTTCCCGGCTAATCAGAGCCGCCGACTCTGTTTTTCAACGCCCTTGCTCGTTCTGTTCGGCCCAATACTCCAGGGCCCCCTGACGCCCTCTTTCGCCCGGGGTAAAAGACCGCCCCGTGATTCGTCTGGCCGCGTTCAGGGCTCCATCGATATTCTTAATTCTGTTTTCCGCCAGGGCCTCCATCACCGCTTGCAGCCCGACTTCGCCCAGTTTCACCAGGGACTCAACCGCTTGCACGCTGACCCCTTGGTCCGCATCGTCCAGCACCTTCGTCAACGCTGGGGCCGCCGCGGCATATTTAATTCCGCCGAGTTTATTAGCCGCCAAAAAACGAACCCACGGATCCTCATTATTGATAGCCCTAAGCAGCACCGGACCCAAACGTTCAGGATCATTTTCAGCCACCCCGGCCAATTCAAACATCGCCCCAAGCCGAGTCTTTCGCTCAGAAGACTTGAGCTGAACTTCCAGCCGGAGAATGCGCTCATCACTAACTACCGTTTTCTCTGCAGCCTTGCCTTGAGGACTTTGCCCTGGATCCACCGGTATATATGGCCGTTTATAGGCCACAACTACCACCGCAACTACCGCAGCAGCCGCGGCCAGAATAACCGAAAATATGATTATCCAGGCAACCCTGTTCAAATTTGCTTTCTCCCGGCTGGTAAGGCACTCTAACAAGACCTGACGTGAGCCGCGTTGCAAGACAAATCGGATGGATGCAAGAAAGAACGACGGCGGCATACCTGGATGGTATGCTTAGGAGTTCTGACGCAGCAGACGCCGATTTGTCTTGCAACCCGAAGGGACGCCGTCCTTTTGCCCGCCGCCGGCGTCGCTCGTCGTCAATGATGCTCCCTGCATCGTATCCTCCTCGCTTCTAGGCGGCAACCAAAATTCTAGGCGTCGCGGCCGCGTCAGGTCTTGTTAGAGTGCCTAAGTCAGATAACCGAGCGGTTGTCTTCTTCGCTCTTGCCTTGCATCGTGTAGCCGTTGCTTTGACGATCGTGGTTGATCTTCAGCTTTTGCTGGTAAAGCCTAAATACCTCCTCTGCATCTAGTCCCACACACTGGGCCAGCGATATCCAGAAGAAAAGCATATCTATCACCTCGACCCGGGCGTTCTGCAGATCGTGCAGCTCGAAACGTCGGCCCTGTCTAGCCTCGGCGCACCAGTGCTTCCAAAACGTGCAGTCCCGCAATTCCTCCACCTCGGAACTCATCGCCGCCAGATAGTTACTAATCCATTGACCCGCGACTTGAGGATCGAATTTCTCCCTCAGGGCTTGGGCGTCGAAACCGCTTCGCTTGTTTAGTTCCGCTTGCCATTGGAATAATTCTCTAAGCATGGTTTGTTTTTCCCGCAACTACAGAACTAAGGAATTGGAAAAGCCTCGCACATCTCCAGGACCCGCCCTTTTACCCGTCTGCAAACGGATTCGGCACCCTTGGAGCTGAGCACTTCGTCGATCCAGCCGCCTAATACTTTAGTTTCATTCGGCCCCAGGCCGCGGGTGGTAATCGCCGGCGTACCCAGCCGCAGCCCGGAGGCCTTTGTGGCCGGACGCTGATCAAAGGGGATGGCATTCTTGTTGACGATGATCTGGGCACTTTCCAGCCAGGTGGCCGCTTGTTGCCCATTCAGCTCGGGATAATTGCCACGCAGGTCTATCAGCAGCAGGTGGTTGTCCGTACCGCCGCTGACCAGGCGATATCCACGCCCCAGTAATTCATCCGCCAGGGCGTGGGAGTTGTCAATAATGGCTTGACCGTACTGCTTGAACTCCGGCTGGCTGGCCTCTACCAGGGCCACCGCCTTGGCCGCCACCTGTTGCAGAAGAGGCCCCCCCTGCAAACCCGGAAACACAGCCGAATCCAGGACCTTGGCGTACTGGGCCTTGCACATGGCAATGCCGGATCGCGGACCGCGAAGGGTCTTGTGCGTAGTTGTGGTCACGAAGTCCGCCGCCTGGGCTGGGCTGTTGTGTAAGCCGGCCACTACCAACCCGGCAATGTGGGCAATGTCGGCCATCAGCATGGCCCCGCACTCTTGAGCGATCCGCCCGAAAGCCGCAAAGTCGATCTCGCGCGGATAGGCAGACGCCCCGCAGACTATGAGTTTCGGCCGATGCTTCAGAGCCAGCTGGCGCACCTGCTCCATGTCGATCCGCTCACTCTGGCGGTTCAAGCCGTAATGTATGGCTCTATAGACGCTGCCCGAAAAATTGACCTTCAACCCGTGTGTCAGGTGCCCTCCGTGGGACATGTTCATACCCAGGATGGTATCACCGGGTTTGAGCACGGCAAAATAGACAGCCATGTTCGCCTGACTACCAGCGTGAGGCTGGACGTTGGCGTGTTCGGTGCCGAAGACTTTTTTCGCCCGGTCGATAGCCAGTTGCTCGATATTGTCGGCACATTCACAGCCGTGGTAAAAACGCTTACCGGGCAGGCCCTCGGCGTACTTGTTGGTCAGGGCTGAGGCCGTCGCCTGGCGCACCGCTCGCGAGGCATAATTCTCCGAGGCAATCAGATTCAGAGTCTTCTGCTCGCGAAGCTCCTCCGCCTGCAGAATCTCTGCCGCCAGAGGATCCACCTTGCCCACCTCATCTGTCCAGGCGGCAATCCACTCGGCTAGGCTGGGGGAAATTCCATCGCTCATAACACTCACCTAAATCTTGCACAAACGGCCAATCAGTTACCTATATCTGTTTCTAGCACATTTACACCTTTGCCTCAAGCAAATACTCCCTGGCTGCATTAAGGTTTCCGACCACAGCTCCCTACGGGAAGGACACTTCGTGTCGCCGAATCAGGTTCTCAGGCCCCATATTTAGCCCCCAGGTTTATCCTTGCTGTCATCCCTGCGCAGGCAGGGATCCATCTTATATTTAGCCCCCGGTTTTACCGGGGGTCTTACTCTGTGCCTCTGTGCCTTTCTTTAGACCATGATTTCCACAGAACCTTAATGCACCCAATAGTCGCCTATGAGTTGGCATCGGCGCCATAAGATGATATAATTTCTTGAATTTCACCATTTTAGCTGCCTTGGGCACAGGGGTAAGATCAGTTGACCTTTAGGAAAAATTTCAGGCGTTTGCCGGCTTGGCTGTTGGCCCTGGGCTGGAAGTCTCTACCGAAGTCTATAGCTGTTGGACATGCCAAATATACGCTGCAGAAGGTCCTCAAGCACGACTTCTGGGCAGCTTCGGGCCTCTACAGCAACGGTTCCCGCCGACTGGTTTTGAAGGTCTATCGCCGCCAGGACTTGCTTGGCCTGCCCATGGGCTGGCTGGGACGCTGCTTGGCCGAGAGGGAGATATCATTCTACCATTACCTGCAGGATCTTCCGGGCGTTCCTCGCTTTTTGGGAAGGATTGGCCCGAATGGTTTTGTTCACGCCTATATACCAGGCCAAACTCTACTCGAGTGCTCCAAGAGCCGGATAGCCGACGATTTCTTTGATCGACTTGCGGACTTGATCCGCTCCCTGCACCAGCGGGGGATATCCTATGTCGATGCCAATAAGAGGGACAATGTGATTGTAGGCCACGACGGCCGACCGTATCTGGTTGACTTTCAAATTTCCTGGCGTCCGAACGGCCGGGCCTCGACTGGCCTCTCGCGCCGGGCCCTGCTCTTCATGCAGAGGATGGACTTTTACCACCTCTACAAGCACAAGTCCCGCTTGCGACCGGACCTGATGAAACCCCACGAATGGCAGCTCCGAAAGCATCCGGGCCTTTTGCTTCGATTACACCGATTGATAGGCGTGCCTTTCCGCGATTTCCGCCGAACTACCCTCCGCAGGCTCGGCAAGCTCGACTCAGACTAGAAATCCACAGACTCTTCAATTGTCCTCAAGCTCTCATCTATACTGCCATTATTTGGAATACTTTTTGAGTTTTTATTATCCAATCTGACTTTTACGCTTTGATTTTCCTGTTTTCTGCTGTCATATTACTGCTATGGACCCAAAACAAGCTCTGCATCGTTGGCTCGATCGCCACCAGACCGGGCCAAATCGGCTTCTCCATACTCTGGGCATACCGGCCACCATCGTCGGCGTCGTCCTGCTCTTTATGCAGTCATGGTGGCCGGCAATTGCCTGCTTTGTGGCCGGATATGTGTTACAGGTTATCGGACATTACCTGGAAGGCTCACGCGTCGGCGAGCTCATCTTGCTAAAAAGAATCTTCTTACCCACGGGCAGCTTTGCCAGACGACTGACGATTATCAGTTTGCTGGTGGCTGGCATGCTTGTCGGCGGCTTATTCGCCCAAGTCATAGTCAGCCGCTACGTGTACTTCAACTTGTATGAAACGATCGCCCCCGGCATGTATCGATCGGGACAGATGCCTCCCGAGCATCTCGGGCAGATCATCCAGCGTTTGGGCATCAAAATGGTTGTGAACCTCTGCGATGTTCCTATAGATGATCCCTCGTACACCGCCGAGCGCCAGCTAGTCCGGGCCAACCAAGTGGAGTTTATCCACTTGCCTTTACTAGCCAGTCTCTACCCCAAGCCTGAGCAGTTGAATAAGCTCTTGGACGTGGTCGAGAAGATCGAATCGCCTTTTCTCGTGCACTGCCACGGCGGGACGGATAGGACGGGGATGTTTTTCGTACTGTTGGCCCTGAGAGAAGGGCAGAGCTGGCCCCAAGCCATGCGACAGCTATCTTTGCTGCGTTTCGGATATTGCAGCAAGACAGGCAGTGCCACCATAACCTATGCTCTGTATGATTTTGCCGACTATGCCAGCCAACAGGATTGCCCCAAAGACCTCAAACGCTTCCGCCGATGGCTCAAGAGCGATGATGGCCGCCACGCCCGCCGGCGCTGGCTCGACCGCAAAGAATAGCTCTGGGACTAGCCCGGATATTTCACGAGATTTTGAACGCCTTTGCATAACTTAGGCAAGACAAAGGACCTAATCATTGTTCTTGAAGTCGATTGAAATAACAACCTGTTTTGGCCGAGGAATTTTTCCCAGATTCAAGGCCGCAGGCTCTGAATGACCGGAGGCGTATAGGTGTATACGTCGAGGACATTTAGAGCCGAGAACGCAGAAGCTGGGTAAAATAACCGGCCAAAACCAAAAGCCTTGTGAAATATTCGGGCTAGTGGTCCGTTACAGGCCAATCCATGAATTGTCATGCCCGCGAAAGGGCTTGTTGCTAAAGCTCACATCCAGCGATTGAAATTGCTTCGCGGAGTTT
>JAUXAG010000022.1 GCA_030614915.1 Actinomycetes bacterium
AGAGATGTCCCTCCAAGAGAGGGGACAGCCGGCAATGACGATCAGCGGGGAGTCTATGGGCCGATGCTTTTTGCAGAAGACGAGCAGGCCCAGATCCTCGGGCAGATCGAATCTGTCGAGAAACCCGGAATAGCCTATAAAAGCCAGGGGCAGCGATTCGATGCCTGGTTCGCCACCCCGCTCCTGATGCCAAGACTATTAGCCAATCTGGCCCTTCAGGCTGGCGTACATCTTTACGCTGAACCGGGAAACGTCGTCTTTGGTTCCGGCAGACTGATTTCACTAAAGAGTGACGACACGCAGGCAGTCGAATTCAAACCCAGGCCAAGCACAGAGAAGGTCGAAAACCTGCTGACCGGTGAAATGATCACGGCTTCGAACGGAGCATTCGAAATTGACCTCGTCGCGAACGATCCGGTCCTGCTGAGATTACATGAGAAGCTTTAATTGCAGGAAGACAGTTTGGCTGATGAAAATGTAGAGATAGAACCAAGCAAATAACTCAAACCAGGAGCCGAAATTGTCACGCAATCTCTAATTCATGCTTGTCCCAACTTGGCTGAACCGATACAATCCGGAGGAATAGGAGAAAACAAAATGAAATATGATTTCGAGGACAAGGTGGCTGTCGTGACGGGGTCGGCACAAGGAATTGGCAGGGCGATCGCCCTAGGCTTGGCCGGGGAAGGCGCCAAGGTCGTTATCGCGGACGTGGACTCTGAAAAGGCTGGTCTGCTCCAGAAAGAGATCGAAAGCCACGGACAAAACGCATTAGCAATTTTAACCGACGTCTCCGAGGTGTCCAGCCTTGACAGGCTAATCGGGAAAGTGATCGACAAATACGCACGGATTGACGTTCTGGTCAACAGCGCTGGAATATGCCCGCGCACCGATTTCGAGCAAATCACTGAAGACGAATGGGATAAAGTTTTGTCGGTCAACCTGAAAGGTGTTTTCTTTCTATGTCAGAAGGTTTTTGCCCACATGAAGAAAAGGAGGCAGGGCAATATGATCAACATTGCCTCCAGCGCAGGCAAAGTCGGCGGGATTCAAGTGGGAGCCCATTACTCTGCGTCTAAGGCTGCGATAATATGCCTGACCAAAACTTTCGCTCTACATGGGGCCCCATATGGTATCCGTGTCAATGCGGTCTGCCCGGGTGTGATCGGAACGGAGATGACCATGTGCCTGCCGAGGGAAAGACTCGAGACCTATCGCAAGGTGATCCCGCTTGGGACCATCGGCACGGCAGAAGATGTGGCCAACGCGGTCTTGTTTCTGGCCTCGGACAGGTCGAACTATATCACAGGCGAACTGATCGACGTTGACGGTGGATTGATAATGGACTGACTTGTGAGTGACAGAAAAATGATTATCGACGCCCATATGCATCTCTGGGACAAGGTTCACGGCCAACTGGGCAATCAGAACGTCAGACCTCTGAAAGACGGTGTGATTCGGATAGGCTCGCAGAAGTATCAGGGAATGCCAAGCTGGTTTCGCGATTGTCGAAACTCTGCGGAGTTGGCAATCGCGGCCTTTGATGAAGCCGGCGTGGATGCGGCCGTGGTGACGCAAGAATACCTTGACGGGAATCAAAATGAATACCTCTTACGGGTAGCCAGGAAGTATCCCAATCGCTTTTTCGTGCACGGCCTTATGGATTTTCGCAAACCCAGCGGCTTGAAAAAGGAGTTCTCAAGAGTAGTTAGACAGGGTTTTCGCGGCATAAAGTGCCCGGCTATGTTCCTGCCGAAGCTGCGCCGGCGGGTCCGACTTGACGAGCCGACCCTGATGGAAATCTGGGAGCAAATGGAGGACAGGAAAATGATCCTGGCCATCGACCTGGCGCCAGGCGATATCCAAGTGAGCCAGATGAAGCAAGTTCTGCGAAGGTTTCCGAAGCTCAAGGTCGCCATCGGCCATTTTGGTATGGTCTCACACGGCAACTGGATGGCCCAGATCCGGTTGGCTGAATTCAAGAACGTTTATATCGAGTGTGGGGGCATTATCTGGCTTTTCCGGCAGGAAGGCCCGCCCTTCCGCAAGGCCCAAAATAAGATCAAACAGGTCGTGCAAACTATCGGGGCGAAGAAGATCATGTGGGGTTCGGACTATCCGAGGACAATGGTGGATTTCACGTATCGTCAGAGCCTGGAGTTCGTGACCAAGGGCTGCGGCTTCCTGACAGCGAAGGACAAAGGGCGATTTCTGGGCGGCAATGCAGCGGCTCTTTACGGTTTCAAAGTCCGGAAAAATACGAGCGGCCCGCGGATGCATATTACAGAGCTCTGAGATAAAGGACTGTTTTATGGCGAAAACTAGTTTGATAAAGCTACCTTTTGCTTTTGGCGGCGGCCATATGGAGAATACGCCGGTCATTCTCGACTCCAGGCCTTTGCTGGTCGAATGCTTCCGGCCATCCGACCTACTTCCCGATGTTAAGCCTGAGGATGTGTATTGCTACATACGAGACCTGCGGACCGGCACTGAGGTGTCGCGTTTTGCCGAAAGGCACAGTTTTGTAAGCGCATTCGTCGACAATAACACACTCCATGCGTTTGCCGCCGAGTACACCGACGACTGGACGAAAAACATTTACCGCTTCTCGTCTGAGGATCTGAAGCATTGGCGAAGGGAACTCGTGATCGCTCCGGAGGGAGAGGAGCACCTGCTGAACTCTTCGGTCTGCCGGGACGAGACGGGCTATCTGATGGCCTATGAGTCTAATCTTCCGGTGAAATTCTGTTTTAAGTTCGCCCGCTCGGCAGACTTGGTCAAGTGGGAAAAGATTGAGGAGTTGATCTTCGCCGGAACTGGTAACGAATACAGTGCCTGTCCGGTTATCCGCTATTTTTGTCCCTACTATTATGTGATCTACCTGCATGAGGCGACACCCGGACACGAAGGCTGGATATCATTTCTGGCCCGATCCCGCGACCTGATCAGTTGGGAACTGAGCCCATTGAACCCCATTCTGGAAGCCGGACCGGGAGAAGGTATCAACAACTCGGATGTAGACCTGTTTGAGTTCGAGGGAAATACCTACGTATTCTACGCGACCGGAGATCAAGAGACATGGGGTACAGTTAGGGTGGCAATGTACGCAGGAACGATGAAGGAATTTTTCGAAAACTATTTTCCCAAACAAAGCAGAACAGAAAAGGTTAGCACGAGGAGATAGTCCTGATGAAGACCTTCGCGAGCGGCCTTGTTGAGTTCGACGTGGACGGCTTTCTGTCCCAACACGACATAGTCTATCTCTCGCCACCGGAGCAAGGCTTTGAGGGGTTACATATTGGTAACGGAGATCTAGGCGCGATGTCCTGGACTCCCGGCAATCGATTACATTTTCAGATCAATAAGTGTGATACCTGGGACGACAAACCGCCGGGGATGTTCAGAGCGTGGGGCGAGCAAGAGGAGGAAGAAGCGACATCCCTTCGGCACGTTGGCCAACTCGAAATCAACCCGGGTTTTCCTCTTTTCGATTGGATGTATTTGGAAGACTTTAAGGCAAGGCTCGACTTGGCCAAGGCTACTATCTCCTGGTTTGCCAAGGGTCCTTTGGGTGAAGTTCGGTGTAGCGCATTTGCAGCTAGTGAACCAGCTGTGTTAGCCATTCACTATCGCGACAAGCTGGCTGAGGGCACGACCAGGAGGATTCGCCTGGCCCGCTGGGGTAGCCGTGTCTTTGCTCATTGGTACCGCTGGATACGCAGGCACCGTTACTTGGGTCCCATTGGTACTCAGTCAGGAGCCCAGGATAATGAACTCTGGATAGTCCAACCCACCGGGAGCCTGGAGTTTGCCGTGGCCTGTCGGATAGAAGGGCCTTGCGGAGCCAGCAAACGGATTAATTCCAGGTGCAGCGAATTTGAGGTAGAAGCATCAAAGGAGTGTGAGTTCTACCTTTACTTGACTGCCTGTACGAGCGAACAGACCAAAAATCCGCTGGCCAAGTGCAGAGAAACACTTGAGCATGCCCAGCGGGAAGGTTTTGAGAAGATCTCCAAAGCTCATCATTCTCACTGGAGGATGTTCTGGGAAAAATCTTTTGTCAGGCTGCCGGACGATTACCTGGAAAACCTCTGGTACGCGAATCTTTATCAGACGGCTTCTTCGTCGCAGGGTCGATACCCTCCACATTTCATAAATAGCCTCTGGTCATGGAACAGGGATATCCGGCCCTGGAATCATTATTATCACTGGAACCAACAGCAATATACCTGGTTCCTGCATTCTTCGGGACATCCGGAACTGTTTTTACCTTATGCTCAATGGGCCAAGGAGGCCCTTCCGGGCGCCATGCACGCCGCCAAGACAAGTCGCGGTAAAGAAGGAGCCTTCTACTCCGACGTGGCCAATCGCAGAGGCGATCAGGACGAATCCACCGATGACTGGACTGGAACAGAGAACAACCTGACCCCTGGGACACAGATCGCGGCCATGCTGTGGCAGCATTATCAATTCACCGCAGACCGCGACTATCTGGAGCAATACGCCTATCCGGTGATGCGTGAGGTCGTGCGCTTTTACTTAGATGTGCTGGAGTTGGGCGACGACGGCCTGTTTCATATTCCCCTATCCTGTCCGTACGAGGGAACCGGAACGGTTCGTGACACGACGACAGACCTGGCATGCATACGCCAATTATTCCCTGCCTTCGTGGTTGCAGCAGAGGAACTTGGTAAGGACCCGGAGCTTCAAAGGCAAGCCAAGGATGTGGTTTCCAAACTCGCGGATTTTGTGACCATGCAAATACCCGAATACGCCAAGTTGAGCGGGGTAGGGCAAGCCGGTGAAGAAGTAATGTCCGGCGGAATTAATCTGGAAGATGGTGAGCCCTATCATGTATGGCTGCCGGATACGCCGGAAAAGAAACGGGTACTTTTTTCGTGTGCCTTTCAGATCGCACCGATCTTTCCGGCTGCCCTGGTGAGTGTCGACGACAAGGGTAGCGAGTTCTATAATTTGATGGCTCGAACCCTAAGAGCTTTTGACATGCAAGATAGTCTAGGTATCTTTGGTCAACTTATATCGGCCGCTCGTATGGGCTTTAAGGACATCCTGGCTGAGGAGCTTAGCCAATGGATAAATAATTATCAATGGTTCCCGCAGGGACTCTTTTCATATTACAAACGAAAAACGCAATCCGGTGACGCACCTCATGCTACACGAGCATGCGAGCGAACCGCTACCTTCCATGTCAAGATCCTGGATAAGAAAGACGGAAAGGTTACGAAAGAGGAAACAGACATTCCGCAATGGCCTTTCGCGCATTGCGGGCTTGAGGCCAGTTCCATTTTTCATACAACGGTAAATGAGATGCTTCTTCAGAGTTGTGGCAAGCGTATTCACTTGTTTCCGGCGACGCCGGACGACTGGGATTGCGCGTTTCGCCTGCATGCGAGGGGAGGGTTCGTCATCACGTCCTCCCGGAAGTCCGGCCAGGTCCGCTTTGTGACCGTTGAAAGCAGCCTTGGGAACACGTGCACAATCGCCAGCCCTTGGCCGAAGGATGAAGACTGGCATGTGTGGGACGTTTCGGGCGATGAGGTGAAAAAGGTTGCGGGGGACAGGGGAGATATCGCCTTTGAGACAGTTGCAAGGAATTCCTATATGATTGAACTTAAAAGCGAGCCGGTTACTGAGGAAGACAAATTGAGTCTCGCCGGTAGCGTCAATCTTCAATCAAAACATCTTAGAGAGGCAATTCTTGGCAAGAAAGGGGGCTGTGGCAGGAATAAAGGTTATGCACCATAACCCGGAAAGGTGCCTTATGAATCCGGTGTTTCTAAGCCAGGGTGACGATCCGGTCTGGATTGGCAGATTTGTCCGCCGCTTCTACGGCCACCACAGCCTTTCTGAATTCCTCTGGGCGATGACCTGGGACTTTGACCTGATTCAAGCGGCCCTACCGGATAAATCCAGGGGCTAAATAAAAACATTTCCCGGGATGGTCGTGCTTTCGGCCTTCCAGCAGAATGAGCTGCCCGCGCCTATTACTGCAATTTTCATAACTCACGCTCCGTCTAGAGTTGGCTTTGATTCTGTAGCGTCTCTGGGCCGAAGAACACTGATGTGTGTTCTTTAGACCACTTTTCTGCCTTGCGGAGCAGATCTTTGGCCTCGTCCTCCGTCCGGCAGAATGTTATGATGAAGAGTCCTTTTGCAGAAAGTTCACGCAAAGCCGAACGGACTTCGTTCGGCTGGATACCAATGTGAAGATTCTTCCCCGCAGCCTGCACCTTTTTCAGAACGGTCATGTAATGCAGAGGGCTCGGCTTAGAGTCGCCAGGCCCAATCTGAAGGGCTTGGAGGTTTTCAAGTTCGCACAACATGTCCACGTGTACGAAATTACGTACCCCGTCAACGTGGTACACAGCGTAATCGAGAAACTCTAACCGCTTTTGAAGAGCCGGAAGAAATAGGTCTTCGTACATTTTCGGGGAAATCATGTAGGCAAAGTCGTTCTGAACTGCGTACAATTTCCCCGGCGCCCAGAGACCTAACCAGCAGGCCGAACCCTCGGCCACAGGATAAGTTATCTCGTAGAACCGATCGTACAAACCGCGCTGCTGCTCCACAAGATACAATTCCGCAGCTCGTACTTCTTCCGGGCGATCAATAAGATCGTATAGCAAGCGTTCGGTGCCGCGAAGGGCCGCCAGCGTATCCCCCGTGCTACCCAAAGTGCCGATCACGGGAACGGATTTGCCCCGAGCCTCTTCTACGCCTCGACGGACCAAGGCCAACTGGAACTGCAGATTTGGATTTGATTCATCGATTTGAAGTGCCTGCCAGTCAATTTTTTCTCCAGCCAATGCCGGATGTGGTTCAACCCAGCCGGTGTCATAGTTCAACTCCACACGACAGCCCAGAAACGCAGGGTGGTCCGCATAATATGGCCATCCGCCGTGCCACATAGGGAAGGCTTCACCTCCGTAAAAAGTACGCCGATGACTCCATTCGCAGAGCTCGGAGAGATGGTCCAGGTTTGTCCAGCGTTCAAAAGGCGTATCCGGCTGGGCAGGTTGAGGGATATCCTTAGCCTCTTGTCGAATAGCAGTAACCGCCAGGCCACAGCGGCCGGTGTTCTCACCTTGCCACCAGGCGGAGTAGCGTTCCTTTACCTGCTCCCAATCTTCTTTGTATTTAAGCTTCATTTTGTTTCTCCTGTTACTCCGGATTTACCCCGTGGTTTTGCCAAAAACGCATTTTCAGTTTGTTGTCTTGATCTTCATGGCTAACCTTAGGCCTTATGGTTCTAGGACTACTTTGATGACGCCATCTGTCCGATTGCGCATAATCTCGACACCCTCAACAAATTCTGATAGAGCCAGGTGGTGTGTGATCAGGGGCTGAGCCGTCACTGCCCCTCTTTCGTGAAGGTCTATCGCTTCATCCCAGACACCAGGACTGCCAAGTACGCCAAAAACCGTTATGTTGCTGACTACAAGCGGGTCAAAATCGACGCTGCACTTCGCTCCCGCAAAAAGGCCCGTCATTGCGACACGAGCACGGGGTGCGATTATCGAGGCAATATCATCCCAGACTGCCGACTTGCCGACCGCCTCAATTACAGCGTCTATCATGTGGCCGTCAGTTGCTTCCCTGACTTTGCCCAGGAGATTTTCCGTACTCACGTTGACGGTAACATCGGCGCCCAGAACTCTGCCGACGGCCAGCCGCTCGTCTCTAGTTCCAACGAGAATAACCTTTCTTGCCCCATACGCCTTGGCAGTCTGTACTGCGAAAAGACCTATCGGGCCGGGGCCCATCACAGCAACATAGTCCTCGGGACAGACACTGATCAGTTTGGTCGCATACAAAGCCACGCCGGTTGGCTCGATAAAGGCAGACTCGGCGAATTCCATCTTATTGCATTTATGCAGGAAGTGTTTGGGGAAGGAGATGTACTCGGCGCAGCCTCCGTCCCGATTCAGTATTCCAGTCTCAGTGCGAAACTGACACTGGTTATACCATCCACGAATACAATAGCTGCAACTGCGACATCCAACGGAACATTCGCCTGTTACTCTGTCGCCTATGGAGAACTCGCTCACATTTGAGCCTAATTCCACTACTTCCCCGGACCATTCGTGGCCCGGTATCAAAGGCAGTTGGGCCATTCCGCTGGTAAGATAAAACATTGTGCCGTCATATAGCTCCAGGTCCGTGCCACAAAGTCCGGCAGCCTTAACCTTGATAAGGACATCGTCCGGGCCGACCTGCGGCATCGGCGCGTCTTCGTATCGAACGTGTTTGCTGCCATGTATGCGAATGGCTTTCATGAGCCCACCTCCTCAGAAGCTTCTAATAGATACAGCGGCTCACTGGCCCGCCCAGTAAACGCAACCACGGCTATGCAAATACATTTCATCATAAAACCTGCAACAATCGCTTGGGGGTTACTCACGATAAGCATTAGTCAAACTCCAGAAGAGGCAGTAAACCCGCCGTCAACGGGAATGATGGCCCCGGTGACAAAACTTGCCAAGTCTGAAACCAGCCACAGTGCCGCTCCGACCAGTTCATCCGGCCGGCCATATCGACCGGCGGGAACGCTACGGAGAATGTCTTTGCCTCTTTCAGTGACTTCGCCTGAGCTCTCATCAATTAGAAGAAATCTGTTCTGCTCGGTTAAAACAAAACCCGGAGCAATGGCGTTAACGCGAATACTGGGTGAATATTCCTTCGCCATATGAACAGCCAGCCATTGGGTGAAGCTATTAGTCGCTGCTTTGCCGTCGGAATATGAAACGGATCTGGTAAGGGGTCGGATTCCGGCAATGGACGAGACATTCAATATCACTCCGGAACCTTTCTCGGCAAAGATTCGTCCCACAGCCTGCGACGTTATGACGACACTGCCGTAATTGAGTCTCATAGTCGAATCCATTTCTTCGGATTCAATATCAAAGAAACTCAATTCCTGCGAAGTTGTGGTCGTCTTGCGGCTACCACCGGCGCCGTTGACAAGGATATCAACGGTTCCGTACTCGGACACCGTCTTATCAAGAGCAAGAGCAACACTGGCCTTGTCAGTCGCATCACATTCCACCGCTATTGCTTTGCCCTTCTTTGAGATAATCTCGTCCGTCCTTTTGGCCGCTGCGGCAAAGGAGATATCCCATAGAGCCGTCTTCACCCCTGCCACGGCAAATGCCTGGGCTATTTCACCACAGATCGCTCCGCCTGCTCCGGTGACGACTGCAACCTTGTCCGCAAGATTAAAATTCATGCTGTTGCTACTCTCAGCCTTCGGCCGCAACCACTGCGGCCGGGCCATCTTTGGCAGTAAAAACCGCATAGGAAAACCCGACCATCGGCCAGGTGCCGAAGCTCATGACAATATTTTCCGGCAGTCGGAGGATTATCGCATCGAGCTTTGCCTGCCTGATCGCAAGCCTCAGCCGTTTGATTCTTTCCTTGTCTGCACGCATATTAATTCTCCTGATCATTACCCGACAAAAGTTTTATTTGCCTTCAAGAACTTTGCTCTTGTAGCTTTCCTTGCTCACGAGCAGGCTGGTCATGCCTCCATCAGCAAAGAGATTGGCGCCAGTAATATAGGACGCCTTATCGGAGGCTAGGAACGCCGCGGCTTGACCCATTTCCCGGCAGGTACCGACACGTGCCATGGGAATATTCGACCACCAGTGTTTGTGACAGGCATCCATATCTTCTGCAACGTCTTGGATATCCTGCCATATTTGCGTATCAATCAGGCCGGGGCTGAGGCAGTTAAAGCGGATATTTCGCGATGCGAATTCGACTGCAAGAGACTTGGTCAGCCCAACCATGCCCCACTTGGCCGCGTCGTACGGAGCCGCGCCAGGTAAGCATGCCCCAGTATGCACCGTCGCGATATTGACAACATTTCCGCTACCCTGTTTGAGGAATGGATCAATACAGGCCCTGGTGCAAAGAAACGTGCCACGCAGATCGACACCAATAACGCGATCCCATTCCTCGGTGGTGAGTTCTTCGAAGGCTTTTACGAAATTCACACCGGCGTTATTGATCAGGGCATCGATTCGGCCATATTTGTCCAGGGCGGTTTTGACCATCGCGTCGACCTGGTCGCTCTGGGACACATCACATCGCACAAAAACCGCCTCCCCGCCCTTCTCGCGTATGGAGGCAGCTACGGCCTGCCCCTGCTTCTCACGACGTGCGACACAAACGACCTTAGCACCCTCTTCGGCGAAAACCTCTACGATACCTATCCCTATACCGCTGCTGGCTCCGGTAACTATCGTGACTTTGTCTTTAAGAAGCATGTATAAGTTCCTTTTTTCAATAGTTGAAGCTATCAAATAGTCCTATTTAATCAGGCCATTATGCACCTATCTGAAACACCGGCCGGACTGCCTCCAGTTTTTCCAACTTATCAAAGGCATCTTTCCACTGCTCCAATTCAAAGCGATGAGTAATCAAAGGGAGTGTTTGAACTTTTTTATCTGCCAAAAGGTCCAAGGCCTTTTCCCAATCTGAGTTAATCGAGCTGTAGCAGAAAAACAGTGAAACCGCCTTCGATACCATTTGATCCCAAGCAATGGGAAGTTTCGTTTTTCCAGTGATGCCGGATATCGCCATTCGGCCGTTCTTCCTTAGCATCTCCAAACCGCAAGCAATGGCAGATGTGCTGCCCGAAGCCTCCACGACAACGTCAGCCCCCGCGTGAGCAGTTAAATCATCAATCCTTCTCTGCAACCCCTCTTTTCCGACTTTTTCAATATTCAGCGTCTCCAGGCCGAGTTCGTCAGCACACGCAAATCGAACCGCCTCATCGCGAGTTGTCCCGACAAGCACTATATTTTTCGCATTTTCTGCTCGTGCGACCTGTGCTGCCAAAATTCCTATGGCACCGGGGCCGAAAACTACGACAGTGTCACCTTGCTCTATTGAACACCTGTGAGAAACAGCGTGAGTTGCAACCGCCAGTGGCTCCATCAGAGACGCTTCTTCAAACGAGATATTATCAGGAATTCGATGAATCAGGTTCGCCGGGAGTTTGACATATTCGGCAAAACATCCATCGGAATGAATCCCCATTGCCTTTTTCTGGGGGCACATATTGGGATATCCACGCTTGCATATGGCACAGGCACCACAGGCAAATGGATTGTTTGCCGATACGACCCGATCACCTTTTCTGAAAGCTTCCACACCAGTACCGATACT
Source organism: Actinomycetes bacterium (assembly GCA_030614915.1). GTDB lineage: Bacteria > Planctomycetota > Phycisphaerae > JAACET01 > JAACET01 > JAACET01. Next base: position 11,194 of record JAUXAG010000022.1, read on the forward strand.
TTCAATCACGCCGGAAAATTCATGGCCGAGTATTATGGGCGGTGAATTGGCAAAACGATCGTAGTAGATATGGACATCCGTACCACAAACGCAGGCTACTTGAACCCTTATCAAAACTTCGCCTTGACCAGGCGATGGTGTCGGAACATGCTGAACCCGTACCTTACCAACTCCCCCAGCTGTTTTCATCAAAGCTTTCATTCGTATCCTTGCGTATAGCTTTTTATTTGCACACTGGTAGCATTTCGGCAGCACCGCTCAGAACGACGACCTTCGCTTCTGAACCAAGAATCTCAAACGCCTTATCCAAAGCTTCCTGTGGGGTGGCGGCGTAATTCAAGCCGACTTTTTCGACCTTCTCACGTGGAATTTCACCGGTAACAAGAAACACAGTTGCCTTTTCGATTGCTACGTCCGAAACCTATATCATGTGAACTCCAACAACCTTGTGGTCAAGCTTACCTGAGGCCACAACCACTACGGCCACGCCGAACCCTTCAATCACTTGCAGAACTCGGCATTTCCACGATCCACTTGATCCGCTGGGTGTTTTTATCTTTCATGTCTTTTAGTGCCTGTTCGATATCCTCGAACTTGTACCTTCCGGTTATTAATGGTCTGGTATTCAGCATACCGTTGGCCATCAGATTCAGAATCGGCGGATACATCCCTAAGCTGCCGGCCACTCCACGCAGAGTAATTCCGCCGAAAACGAATTTATCTATTTCTACTTGTTCTGCCATTTTTTCGTAAAAGGCCACCAGGGATATATTTCCACCTGCACGAATAACTTCCAATGACTGTGTAAACAGTTCAATAGACCCGGATGCCTCGACAACTCTGTCGACGCCTTGGCCATTCGTATGCTCGGCAATAACATCAACGAAAGATTCCTCTAGCGTGTTGATGGCCACATCCGCGCCGAAATTCAAGGCCAATTCGAGCTTAAATTTCTTACGTCCGGTTATAAACACCTTGGAAGCCCCGCAAAGTTTTGACAGTTTTGCTGCCAAGACCCCTAAAGGCCCAGTGCCGTGGACTAGCACCGTATCACCTGTGCCGACATCAGCCCGTTTGACTGCATATAGTGATGTAGCTGCAGGCTCAACGAAAGTTCCCTGATCGAAACTAATCGAATCAGGCAGCCGGAACAGATGTCTTTCCGGCATAACGACATATTCAGCATATGCTCCGTCCCAGGCATTTATGGTACCGACCGCCTGCGACTGCTTACACCGATAATACGCACCTAGTAAGCAATAATTGCAATTCCCGCAGGCTACAACGGTATCTCCCACAACGCGATCGCCGACCTTAAAATTCTCCACGTCAGCCCCGATCTCGGCCACAGTTGCCGACCATTCATGGCCAAGCGTCATGGGGAATTTCACATCACCGGTTTTTATAGCCGAAAATTCACCCGTATAAATCGCGTAGTCCGTCCCACATATTCCTACTCTTTCCACTTTGCACAACACATCATGTGCTCCGAGTTTGGGAATCTCCATATCGATCATTCGCAGATCGTTTGGCCCGAAAAGTCGGGCCACCTTCATCGTGCTCATGCTAAATCCTTTACCGGAGAAACCAGATTAAACGAATCTATTCCATCCTTTCACAACTCTTTATTCCCTCGCTTACCGAATAAATCATTCGTCCACCACGAGCAAGAACCACGGACGCAATCCCCGGCAGGCGTTCCTCAGCCTCAGCCAGGAATTTCTCAGGCTCACCGCCGTGCTCGACGAACATACCAAAATGGCTGGCGATAAGCACCTTAAGACCAATAACGTCAGCCAGTCGGCACGCCTCTACGTGATCCATATTACCAAAAGCTCCGTTTATGGGAGCTATCATCACATCGATATCTGTCCCAAGCGATTGGACTATTTTTTCAGGTTGGTATCCTGTATCCCCGGCATTATATATCTTAATGCCATCTACTGTGATTAGAATCCCCACAGCTTCTGGTGCCAACTCGCCGTGATCAGCATAGATCGCACGGAAGTCGATCCCTCTGATCTGACAGCTTTCGCCTTGAGCGATGATCTTGAACCGCTCTTCACTCAAGCCCGCCCGCAGGTAAAATTCCCGGCAATCGGGAGCGCCGATAAAAAACGTATTTGGATTTAGCGCAACCGTCGGCAAGGCGTCGATATCGAGATGATCGAAGTGAGCGTGCGTAGTCACGAAAATATCAGCCTTCAGTTCCTTTGGGCCAATCACTGGCTGGATCAATCGCTTAAAACCAAATTCTCGCTCACAGCAATTGCTAAAATACGGATCCATACAGATCAGAGCGCCCGAGGCAGTCTTGAAGCAAAAGCCCGCCTGGGCAAGATAAAAAATCGCGATCTCACCCTCCGAAACCTGCGTTTGTGATATGCTATCCTTGAGTTCCATGACTCCGTCTGATCATTCAACTGCACAGATCATCTTCGAGGCCTTATATAGCACGTTTAGCCTAGCTGAAGTACCGTGTTTGTCAAACGCCATCTTCAAGGCTTCAGCCGGGCTCTTGGCCCAGCCAAAACCCATCGCCCGCGTATCCTCTTCGCAAATACCTGTCGTAACAAGTATGGTATCCGCTCTCTTGGCTAGCCCGAATATTTCACAAGGCTTTTGGTTTTAGCCGGTTATTTTACCCAGCTTCTGCGTTCTCGGCTCTAAATGTCCTCGACGTATACACCTATACGCCTCCGGTCATTCAGAGCCTGCGGCCTTGAATCTGGGAAAAATTCCTCGGCCAAAACAGGGTGTTATTTCAATCGACTTCAAGAACAATGATTAGGTCCTTTGTCTTGCCTAAGTTATGCAAAGGCGTTCAAAATCTCGTGAAATATCCGGGCTAGCTGTCGTCTGACATGCCCCCGTTTTATGTGCCAAATTCTGTGAGCAGATCATCAAGCTCAGGCCAAATCTGAACCAGTCAAATTCGCAGTAAAATGAGGCGAAGGAAGAGAGAATCAGAAGTCGTAAGCTTATGTGTTTTCAAATGTTACAGGAGCTGAACGGAGAGGGCGGGATTCGAACCCGCGGTACAGTCTATTAACCGTACGACGGTTTAGCAAACCGTTGCTTTCAGCCACTCAGCCACCTCTCCTTATACTTGTAATGCCTTGTTCATACTAATGTTGCGTTTATATCGCGACTGCCTGGTGTTAGAGAATTCCCGATACGAGGACCTTTCGACATCCTAGAACACAGTTCTGACATCTAGACGTGCGTTCTCCAAAAGGTCTACGCCAAGATACATTTTTGGCGTCTGGGATGACCCTCAGACAGCCTTAGAAGATTACCTCCGGGTAGCTGTGGACCTCCAGACTGGACGCAGACCTCGGTTCTTGAGCATACCCGACGATGCAGTAACCGTCAAGGATGTGTGCAATTGCTTTTCTACCTAGAAGTCATCCCCCAAACCTGCTTTCGTGGCGAGAACGAGCAATTTCACGTAGTGATGCTACGCATTGTCGGCTGGCAAGAAGCGAAAACGATACATATTTGGAGAATATATTGAGTTTGAGCGACACAACCAGATCCATCCTTCGTAGCCACTTCGGTACAGTAGGCCCATAAAAGGGCCGTTCGCAGCAGAAATTGGCGTTGCGGGATGGCTTCTACAAACATGACATGCACCCCGGGCTCGGCCAGCTAGAATTTTTCCCTTGATTGTGCCCCCCATCCACCATATAAGTTTCAAATTCAGCCCGGGCCCAGCTCACTTGGCTAGGCCCTTGAGGCAGGAGCAGTTATGTCCAGAGTGTGCTTTTTCACAGGCAAAAAGACCCGCGCCGGCGGCAGCAAGGTCTACCGCGGCCGAGCTAAATACCTCGGCGGTGTCGGTCGCAAGATAACCGGCCGAAGCAAAAGGCAGTTCAAAGCCAATATCCAGAAGGTCCGGGCCCTCGTAAATGGCCGTGTCGTAAGGATTAGAGTCTCCGCCAAGGCCATCCGCATGGGCCTGGTCGTCAAGCCGCCCAAACGCGACTACCATCCGGAAGTTCAAGAATCCACCGGCGAATAGGCCATCTGCTGAGCCCTTCGCTTGATCAAATCCAATAAGCCTTCCCGGAGCCCCCCCAGTGCCCGCTAAGATAGACCCTGACCAGGTGCGCCGCATTGCTCGACTGGCCCGGATTAATCTCACCCAGGAGGAGCTCGAGCAATTCTCCAACCAATTATCCGATATTCTCAACTACGTCGACCAGCTCAGTGAGCTGAACACCGAAGGCGTGGAGCCCACCACCGGTCCCCTGAAAATCAGCAACGTCTTTCGCCAGGACCAGGCCGCTCGTTCTCTTTCCAGCGAGCAGGCCCTGGCCAACGCCCCCTGCAGACACGGAGACTTCTTCGCCGTCCCCAAGGTCCTGGAATAGCCCGGCCCAACTATGGAATTACACTGCCTGAGCATCCACCAGCTCGCCGCCGAATTGGCCAAAGGACAGGTCAGCTCCTGCCAGGCCACCGAACACCTCTTCGAGCGTATCGAACGCCACGACCCCGTCATACACGGTTATCTCGAGTTGCAGCAAGACGCTGCCATCGCTCAAGCCGACCGGATCGACAAACGCCGCAACGATGGCGAAACCCTCGGCCCCTTGGCCGGTGTCCCCTTGGCCATAAAAGACAACATCTGTGTCAGCCATGGCCGAACCACATGCGCCTCAAAGATTCTGGGCAACTTCCAATCCCCCTACGACGCCCACGTCATTGAAGCCCTCAATGCCGCCGACGCGGTTATTCTCGGCAAAACTAACTTGGACGAGTTCGCCATGGGTGCCAGCACCGAAAACTCCGGCTTCGGCCTGACCCGCAATCCCTGGAACCCAGAGACAGTCCCCGGCGGCTCATCCGGCGGCTCTGCTGCCGTCGTTGCTGCCGATCTGGCCTATGCCGCTCTGGGCTCCGACACCGGGGGCTCGATTCGTCAGCCGGCTGCCTTTTGCTCCGTTGTCGGGCTGAAACCAACTTACGGCCGGGTCTCCCGCTACGGACTGGTGGCCTTTGGCTCTTCGCTCGATCAGATTGGCCCTATAGCCAAGACCGTCCCCGATGCCGCTTTATTGTTGGCTGCCATTGCCAGCCACGACCGGCGCGATTCCACCAGCGCCGAGCTCGAAGTGGGCGACTATTTGGCCGAGATCGAGCGCCCCGTCAAGCCGCTGAGAATCGGAGTAGCCAGCGAATACTTCGGACCGGGCCTCGATAAGGAAATCGCTCAGGCCGTCCGCCGAGCCCTGGACCTCTACGAGTCTTTGGGAGCCGAGATCGTCGAGCTCTCCATGCCGCTGAACAAGTACGCCTTGGCCGTCTACTACATCGTCGCCACTGCCGAGGCCTCCAGCAACCTGGCCCGCTACGACGGCGTCCGCTATGGCTATCGCGACCGGGATTCCAAAGACCACATAGACATGTATTCCGCCAGCCGCGCCCACGGCTTCGGTGCCGAGGTCAAACGCCGCATCATGCTCGGCACCTACACGCTGTCGGCTGGCTATTACGACGCCTACTATCTGAAAGCACTCAAAGTGCGTACCCTCATCAAGCAGGATTTCGACAAGGCCTTTGAGCAGGTCGATTGTATTGCCGGCCCGGTTACTCCCACCCCGCCCTTTAAGCTCGGCGAAAAGATCGACGATCCGCTGACCCTGTATTTGTCGGACGTCTATACCGTCATGGCCAACTTGACCGGCCTGCCGGCTATCAGTATTCCCTGTGGCTTCAGCTCCGCAGGCCTGCCCATCGGTCTGCAACTAACCACTAAAGCGTTTAGCGAAGAATTGCTCCTGCGGATTGCCCGCATGTTCGAGCAGGCCACCGATTACCACCAGCGAAAACCGAAGCTTCAGTCTTAGTGGAACGATGAGTCAAGAGAACTTAACATCTTTGGGATATCGGCCGACTATCGGCCTGGAAATACACGTCGAGCTCTCCACCGCCAGCAAGATGTTCTGCGGCTGTCCCAACCACTTTGGCGACCCGCCCAACAGCAACGTCTGTCCGGTCTGCCTGGGTATGCCCGGCGTCCTGCCCACCATGAACCGTCAAGCCTACGAGTATGCCGTCCTCATGGGCCTGGCCCTGAACTGCCGAATCGCCACCTTCACCAAGTGGGATCGCAAGGGCTACTACTATCCCGACTTGCCCAAGAACTATCAGATCTCGCAATACGATTTGCCGCTGAGCAGCAACGGCTACATCGACCTGCTCGTCAATGGGCAAACCAAGCGGATCGGCATAACCAGGGCCCACCTCGAAGAAGACGCCGGCAAGAACGTCCACGATCTGCCCGGCTGCACCGGCGTGGACCTCAACCGGGCCGGGGTGCCCCTGCTGGAGATCGTCTCCGAGCCGGACATGAACTCCGTCCCGGAAGTCATGGCCTATGCCCGCAGCATGCGCCAACTCGTCCGCTACCTGAATATTTCCCAGGCCAATATGCAGCAGGGACACATGCGCTTCGAGCCCAACATCAGCTTGTGGGTTTTCGACGACGCCGAACCCGACGGCGGCCACTATACCCCCATCGTCGAGGTCAAGAACCTAAACAGCTTCCGCTCTCTGGAGCGAACGGTGGCCTTCGAGATTGACCGCCAAGCCGGCCAATGGCAGGCCGATCCGGACGGCTACCGTATGGACAAGATGTCCAAACAGAATCGCGGCTGGGACGACGTCCGGGAAGTTACCGTTTATCAACGGCACAAGGAGGAGGCCGACGAGTATCGCTATTTCCCCGAGCCCGATTTGCTGCCCGTAGAAATCGACGACGCCTGGCTCGGGAGAATCAAAGCCCAACTCCCCGAGCTGCCCATCGCCCGATATGCCCGCTTCCGGAAAGAATTCGGTCTCGATGAAAAACTCACCACTCTGCTGACATCCGAGCGGGGCACAGCCGACTATTTTGAAGCCGTTGTACAGGCCGGTGCCTCTCCCCACCGGGCGGCCAATCTGATTCAATCCCAGGGCCTGCGCCTGGCCAACGAACGCGGCACAGATGTAGCCGGCCTGGGCATCTCCGCTGAACGCTTAGCTGGGTTATGCAAGCTGGCTGATGAGGATAAGGTCTCCGCCACCACCGCAGCCGGTATCTTCCAAGCCATGCTCGAATCGGACGATCCGCCTGAAAAAATAGCTCAAGACAGGAACCTTATGCAGGTTTCCGACACTTCTGCCCTGGAGGCTATTGTCGCTGAGGTGCTCAGCGAGAATGGAAAGGCCGTGGCCGATTACAAGTCCGGCGGGAAAAAAGCCAAGAAGGCTCGCAGCTTCATCCTCGGCCAAGTCATGCAGAGGAGCAAGGGCCAAGCCAATCCCAAAGTTGCCGGTGAGCTCATCGACCGCAAAGTCCTCGGCCAAACTTGAGTTGCCTGCTCCTCGGATACCGGGTATAATGTCTACCATGTTGAAGATCAATGACCAGACAGTGCAGCAAATCGTTAACCGTCTGGTCCAGGTGCTGCATCCCCAGCAGATTTACCTGTTCGGCTCCCGGGCCACCGGCAAAACCCACGAGCATAGCGACCTGGACCTCTTGATTGTGGTCGATGACGATGCTGGTGATTTGCACCAATTGGCCGGACAGGCCTACAGTGCCGTGGCTGATATTGCCCTGCCCAAGGATCTGGTCTTCTATCGTCGCAAAAGCATGGAAAAATGGGCGCCGGTTAAGTTCTCATTGCCCTACGAAGTAACCCACAAGGGAAGGTTGGTTTATGCCGCCTGAACTGGAATTGGTCCAACAGTGGCTCCAGCGGGCTCAATCCGACTTGAGTGTGGCCCAGGTTGCCATGGGTTTGCGGCGGCCCGAAGCGGCGGCTGTTTGCTTTCACTGTCAACAGGCTGTTGAAAAGTGCCTCAAAGGATTTCTGGTTTACCAGGATACTGATTTCGAGTGGTCGCATGAAATCGAATACCTGATCAATCTTTGCGCTACCAAAGATAAGTCGTTTGAAAAGTTCCGTAGCTCTGCGGGACCGCTGACCGATTATGCCGTCCGTTTTCGCTATCCGTCTGGAGAACCCGATCCAACAGTTAAACAGGCTCAAGATGCCTTAACCGTCGCCCAGCACGTATATCAGTTAGTTTTGGACCGCCTCCCGCCTGAAACCCAGCCGGAAAAATGAGCGTTATCATAGATAGATGCTCAACTCATTGTTGGCAAAGCAGTTAAGCTGCCGCAAAGATCCCCAAAAAACTTCGTCAAAAAAATTTTTCTAAAAGAGCTTGACTTATTCCTCCGATACTCTAAAATATAGAGTAATTGGAGTTTTTGAGTATATGGCTTGCCGACTTCGGAGGTTGAAAAATGAGCGTGAATGAAATTGAACGCGTAAAAGAGGATATCGCCACAATCAAGGAGGCGGCTGGGCTTCAATTGCCGTTTGGCTGGGATTCAGCATGGCTAAACCTGATTGGCTTTCCCTGTATCGGATTTGGCTGCTTAATCTATTGGTTGATTAGCGACAGTCCGTCCCGCTATGTGATGCTTGCGCCAGGCGTGCTCTTGTTCGCGGTTCTTGGCTATCTTAGATTCAAGCACAGGCGGAGTACTGGAAGCCCAGCAATCAAACGTCGGGAGTATGGAGTGAACTTCTATGGGAGTATTTTTGTCCTTGCAGTCATACTGGTCTTGGGGATCTGGGCAAAACGGGCAGGCATTAACACAGCCCATCTTGGAAGCGGACTAGTAACCATGTGTGGCTTAATGGTTACGCTGATAGCTTTTCAGGACAGACAGCGGATATCGTACCTCGCCAGCAGTATTCCGCTTATACTCTTCGGCATTTCCATCGCCATCTGGCCAACTGCCGATGCGGTTATTAGGAATGGCTGTATAGCGATGATTGTTGGTAGCCCAGCCATGGCTTTTATTATGATGTACCAGCTCAAACAAGCGGGACAGAGAAATGACGCCGATTGATTTCAATGGGCTCGACACAGCTGTTCACGGCCCCATACGACTGGGGACGATGACCGCCTTGCAGATAGACGGCAAGCTGGACTTCACTACGCTAAAAAAACGCCTGGACGTAACCGACGGCAGCCTGGGTGTGCATCTGCAAAAACTTGAGGAAAAAAGATATATCAGGAGCAAGAAGGCGTTTGTGGGCCGACGACCGAAAACGACCTATCAGTTGACGGCAACGGGAAGAAGGGCCCTGGCGGGCTATCTCGATTCAATGCAAAAACTGCTTGAAGCTGTTGAGAAAGCAAAGCGATAAACTACTCAAACGGACCGATTTTTGTTGTCATCCCCGCGCAGGCGGGGATCCATCTTGTTTTTTGACTTCGTGGATTACCGCTAAAGCGGTGGTAAGAGCCCGCTTTCGCGGGAATGACGGGTTGTGGTATCTATTAGCGTTTCCGTTTGCCCAGTGGTGGCACCGATACCGGCATTCCCTGCCGGGTACCTTCAGCCGTCAACTGCTCGGCATAAGGTATCGCCGCTGCCGCTTCGCGAGCCAACACTTCCTCTTGGGCCCGGCGGTAATCCTCTACGATCTGCACCGCCTCCGCTGGATCGTCCGTCAGCTTGTAGATCTCCAGGTCCGACGTCGAAATGTGACGGTAGCTGCCCAGCATCTTATCCTCAATCCAGTTCAGCAAGTCCTTCCAGAACTCCGAGCCCATCAGGATCAGCGGATAGCGATCCACCTTCAGGGTCTGCATCAAGGTCATGGATTCAAAAAACTCATCCATGGTCCCAAAGCCCCCCGGAAAGCACACTATGGCTGTGGCGTACTTGATGAAGGTTACCTTCCGGGCAAAGAAGTAGTGGAAATTCATGGACAAGGTTTGATACTGATTGGCCACTTGCTCTTGCGGCAAAGAGATGTTCAGTCCGATGCTCTTGCCCCCAGCCTCAAAGGCCCCGCGATTGGCCGCTTCCATGATGCCGGGCCCGCCGCCGGTTATCACCGCATAGCCCGCCTTGGCCATCAGCTCCGCTGTCTGGCGAGCCAATTTGTAGAACGGATTTGTCGGCTCAACCCGCGCCGAGCCGAACATGGTCACCGCTGGCCCTATGTCGCCGAGCAAATCGAAAGATTCGACGAACTCCGACAGGTACCTGAATATTCGCCAGGTATCTCTGGCATGTATATCGCTGCGTCTGCCGTCTGTCATTTTGTACACCTCGCGTAATTTACTTGAACGAGCGTCCGTCCTTAGCGGGCATTGTCCCTTCTCGCCGGGTCTTCGTCAAGAATCCCTACCCAGAAGTTCATCGAGCTCTCTACAGCCCAGCAGCCTCGCCGCCAGGTAATAGACCGCCAGCCCGGCCAGCACCGCCGCCCCCAGCCGTAAGCCCGACTGCCCCACGCCCGGGCCCACCCACTTTTCCGTCAACACCAGGGCTCCGTATGCTGCTGCCCCCATCAGGGCCGTAGCTAGTATTATCTTCGGCAAAGCAGCGGCCACTTCTCGCAGCGGTCCGGCCCGTTGAACTTCATCTGCTTGTTCACTGCCGGCCGGCAACTTCTCGATTTTTCTGCTCAGCAGCCGGGTCAATATCGCCAAATTCAGGGCCGCACATATCGCCGTGGAGAGGGCCAAGCCTCCTGTACCCAAAGGCCAAATCAAGATCAGATTTAGAGGGATATTCAAGAGTACCAGGCAGGCCCCTACTTTTACCGGCGTGATGGTATCCTGCAAGGCATAAAAACCCCGCACTATCACGTGCACCCCGCAATACGCCCAGATTCCCAGACAATAGAAAAGCAGCGTGGAAGTTGTCCGATCGATCGCCGCGACGCCGAATTCTCCTTTGGCTATTCCGAACAGACTCAAGAGCCCTCCGCCGGGAATGAACTCCACCACCGTTCGGCCAACAATCATCAACCCTAGCGATGCCGCCAGACCTATAAAAGCCACCAGCCGCAAGCCCTTTACCAGCGTAGCCACCAACCCGGCATGATCCTTGCGCCCCGCACAGGCCGTAAAGTACGGAAAGATGGCCGTCGCCAGCGCTACCCCGAACACCCCCAACGGCACGTTGTAGAGTCGTTGGGCATAATACAAATTAGCGGGGGCCTCAGCTCCCACTGGATAGAGAACATTCCAAGACCCGATCCTTAACATGACTTCGCCGGGATTACCCCCAAGCCAATAGGCCAGCAGATAGTCCAGCAAGGCATTGACCTGCATCACCGCCAGCCCCAGAACCATCGGACTGGTCAATCTTACAATATGCAAAATCTGCTTCATCTGTGGCCGCCAGAGCCAACCCAGAGAGATTCCTTTCCGTTTCAACGGCACGATTACCAACAGTAGTTGAGCCACTCCGCCGACAAGCACGGCCGCACAAACCGCGAATATCTTTCTGGACAATTCCCCGCCCAGCAATCCCGTCCCCCAGAGCCCCGCTATGATCAAGAATACATTCAGCAGCACCGGCGCCAGGGCCGGGCACGAAAAATGATACCTGGCGTTGAGCATCCCCCCCAACAGGGCTACCAGGCAGATCAAAACCACGTAAGGCAGCACCACCGCCGCCAGCAAAAGCGTCAAGGCTGTCTGAGGATTATCCCCGAAAGCCCAGCTCAATCCGGCGATAATGATTTCCCCCACCAAAACCACTCCAGCCAATATCACCACCAATAGCCACAGCGTGGCTCTGCCCAGACGCTGGGCCAATTCCTCATCACCCGATTCGATTGCCTCGGAATACACTGGAATAAACGCCGCCGAGAGGGCCCCCTCTCCGAACAGCCGCCGGAACAGATTCGGGACCATAAAGGCCACCGTGTAGCTGCTCCATACTGCCCCGTCGCCGAACACATGGCCAAAGACCGCGTCCCGCAGTACCCCCAGCACACGCGAGAGCACTGTAGCGGCGGCTATCAGCTTGGCCTTGCCTACAAACCCACCGGGATTTTTTTTTGTTCCGGACATGCCCCCATCATAGCAGCAACACCGCCTCCCAGCCAGCGCTTGCCACCTTGCTGGGCCGATTGGTTGTTACGAAGAACTCGGAGCCGACAGGGCTTTGTCGGAGATATCCCGTCGGTAGCAGGCGGCTTCGAAATTGATCTTGGAAACGGCCTCGTAGGCCCGGGCCTTGGCTTGAGTGATATCATCGCCCATTGAGGTAACCCCCAGGACTCGCCCGCCGGATGTTACCAATTCACCGTCCAGTAGTGCCGTGCCGGCCTGGAAGACCACCGTATCCTCAACCTTCCCCGCCTGATCCAGTCCCGCTATTACCTTGCCCTTTTCATAGGAGCCGGGATAACCCCCCGAGGCCATCACCACGCACAGAGCTGGTCGCGGATCCCATTCCAGATCGACTTTATCCAACTCACCTCGACACACAGCCAACAGGGCCGCAAGCAGATCGCTCTTGAGCCGTACCATCAATGGCTGCGTCTCCGGATCGCCGAACCGGCAGTTGTATTCCAGCAGCTTCGGGCCGGCCGGGGTGATCATAATCCCCGCATACAGCAGCCCGCGATAAGGTGTGCCCGCCCGGTTCATCGCATCGACGGTCGGAACAAGCATATCAGAAACCACCTGGGCCATTACCTCTTCGCTGACCACCGGTGCTGGGCTGTACGCACCCATTCCCCCGGTATTCGGACCCGTGTCGCCGTCGCCGATGGCCTTGTGGTCCTGGCTGGATTCGAGCACATAAATGTTCGTCCCATCGACCAAGGCCAAGATACTGGCCTCCTGGCCTTTGAGCATTTCCTCCACTACGATGGTCCGGCCCGCATCGCCGAAGGCTTCCTCAGCCATAATCTTCTGGGCCGCAGCCAGGGCCTCTTTCGGCTCGGAACACAAGAACACCCCTTTGCCTGCTGCCAGCCCCGAGGCCTTGACCACCAGGGCCTCGTCGCGGCTGGAGATGTATTTCCGGGCTGCATCGAGATCATCGAATATGCGAGCCTTGGCCGTGGGAACCGAAGCCGAGCGCACCAATTGTTTGCAGAAAGCCTTGTCCGCCTCGATCTTCGCCGCCTGGGCCGACGGTCCAAAGATGTTCAGCCCTTCAGCCTTGAAGGCGTCGACTATTCCCTCCGCCAGCGGAGCCTCCGGCCCCACCACCGTCAGACCGATCGACTCGCCCTTGGCAAATTTCACCAGCTCGCCTATATCATCCACCCCAAGAGCAACATTCTGTGCCAGCTCAGCGGTACCTGGATTCCCCGGGGCACAAAACAGTTGCTTTAGCAATTTCGACTGTGCGATTTTCCAGGCCAGGGCATGTTCCCGGCCGCCGCTGCCTATAATCAGAACCTTCATGGCTGCAAAGACCTCCCGCCGCTGAACGCAAACTCTCATCGGCCCGGTAAAACAGGCCCAACACTATCCCCTGCCGAATAAACTGTCAATCCCCAAGCCCTGGGCTTTGCCTTGCACGGGAGAGAATCTCACTCCTGTCGGCAATAACGCCGATATTTTCCCGAGCAACTGGGGAGCTTTTGGATTGACTTTGCCCTGTAAGAACGCTAGATTACCAGCCAAGGCAAACGAGTGCTTGAGATGTTGGGCCGCTCGTCCCTGAAGAGTATGTTCTTGGCAACCTGCCGTGAGAGCGGGGCTTACAAATATAGCAAATCCATGGAACAAAAAACGCGGAAAAAAGGATTTTGGCCCGATTTCAAGCACTTCTTTCTCAGAGGCTTGGCGGCTGTGCTTCCGAGTCTGCTCAGCCTGGTCCTCATCATCAAGGGCTATCAGTTCATCAATCAATACGTCGGCGAGTATGTAAACGCTGCTATCATCTGGCTTGTCGCCCACGCTCAAATGTGGATAGATGGTGGCAAGGACGTCGAAGTATACATAGCCGCTCTCAAACTGATCTGGATTGATTGGTATCTGCACATCGGCGGCTTCGTCATCGCTATAAGCTTGATCTACTTCTTTGGCATCTTCCTGGCCAGCTTCGTTGGCCGATGGATTTGGCGACTCGTCGAAGCCTTTCTCAATCGCACGCCCATCGTCGGTCAGGTCTACCCACACATCAAGCAGGTCACCGATTTCTTCCTCTCCGAGAAACGTCTCCAGTACTCCCAGGTCGTGGCCGTTGAGTACCCCCGCAAGGGGATCTGGTCTTTGGGACTGCTAACCGGCGAGGCCCCCAGAAATGTCAGAGAACGCCTCGGTGACGATATCATCTCCGTGTTCATGCCCAGTTCCCCCACTCCGCTGACCGGCTACGTTATCTGTACCAAACGTAGCGAGGTCGTGAAACTTACTATTAGCATTGATGAAGCCTTTAGGTTTATTATTTCAGGCGGTGTTCTCAAGCCCAGAAAATTCCTCGACGGCAAAGCGTCCCCCGCCTTTGACTTTCCAGGCACAGAACCTCATAGCCAGGAGAACCCGTCCACTGGACCGCATGAGAAGAAACCAAACGAGCAGAATTAGCCCCCCAGACTTTTCAAGGAGAAGCTAGATGCAAATATCCGTTAGCGGTCGTCACCTGCACGTCTCCCAGGACCTCCAGGACTACGCCCGCAGCAAAGCCTCTAAATTGACGCAGTTCTTTGATAAGATACGAACAGTCGATGTCATAATATCCAAGGAAGGGCTAAATTATGCTGTGGAAATCATCGTCAAGCCCGACGGTCATGAAATCTTGGTCGGGCGAGATTACGGGCCCGACATCAAGGCTTGCATAGACCTTATTCTCGATAAGCTCGAACGCCAAATTACTAGGCACAAGGAGAAAATTCGAAATCGCAAACATCGCCAGACGGACCAGCAGGAAACTTATCCTCCCCAGTGACCCTCACCACCAGAAGTTGTTCGGGCCCGGAGAGCTCTATGAAATTGTCCGAAATCCTCAGCCACGATGCCATTATCTCCCAATTGTGCTCTGACACCCGCGACGGGGCTATCCAGGAGCTTCTCGAAGTCTTGCTAGCTGCCGATCAGCTAAGCTCCCAAGGCTATCGGCAGATACTCCAGGCCCTTCTCGAGCGCGAAGCCAACGGTTCGACCGGATTCGGCAAAGGCGTCGCCGTCCCCCATTGCCAACACCGGGCCGTCAAGAAGACCGCTCTGGCTATTGGACGTTCCACTAAAGGTTTGGATTTCAATGCCTTGGACAAGGCTCCCGTGTATTCGGTGCTTCTGTTGCTCAGCCCGGCAAATGACCACGATCGACACCTCCAGGCCATGGAACTGGTTTTCGGGAACCTCCAACGCCCCGGCTTCAGAAATGCCCTCCGACAGGCCAGCAGCCCGAAGGCTGTTCTTGAGCTTATCGCCGGAACTGAAGGCTCAGAAGCAAACTGAAACGCTCGATTTGAAAAGGTACCCGGGCATGACCCAAGAAACTTCAGCAGACCGCCGGGAGATTACCAAGCAGGTAAAAATCCCCAACTCCTTGGGCCTCCATGCCAGACCGGCTATGCAGCTGGTCGATTTGGCTAACCGCTTCGAGGCGAGCTTGCAAATTGCCAAAGGCAACCAACTGGTCGACGCCAAAAGCATCATGCAGGTTATGACTTTGGCAGCCACACAAGGAACCAAACTTACTCTCAGTGCCACCGGCCCTGACGCCACCCAGGCCCTGGCCGCTATGGCCGAACTCATTGCTGAAGGATTTGGTGAAGAATGAATGACCCCATCGGACAGACAGCAATGGAAACTAAAAAGGGCATTCCCGTCTCCTCGGGAATAGCGTTTGCCCCGGCGGTGGTGATTGACGCTGAGGATTACCGCATCCCGCGTCGGCACCTCTTGCGTTCGGAAATCAAGGATGAGCTGGCCCGTGTGCGCAAGGCCCTGGCCGATTCCGCCGCCGGCGTGGCCAAATTGAGGGAAACGGCCACCGAAAAGTTCGGGCGCCAAACCGCTGCCATCTTCGACATGCACTGGCTCTACCTCCGCGATCGCAATCTTTACCGGGAAATAGCCGAAACCGTCCGCGACCAACTGGTCACCGCCGAGTATGCCACCAGTATCGTGCTCCGCCAAAAGGCCCTGATGCTCCTGGAGTCCGCCGACCACTACATGGCTGATCGGGTTACCGATATTTACGACATTGAACGCCGAATCCTCCACAACCTTATTGGTGAAAAGCGGGAGGATCTCAGCCACCTTACCGCCGACGTCGTGGTCATTGCTCACGACCTTACCCCCTCCCAGACGGCCCATCTGGACAATACCCGCGTCAAGGGCATCGCCACCGACGCCGGTGGACGCACCTCTCACTCGGCTATCGTCGCCAGGGCCCTGGGTATTCCCGCCGTGGTAGGACTTAACAATATAACCGCTCTGGTTACCGGGGGCGATGAATTGATTATCGACGGTACTCGCGGAACCGTGGTCATCAAACCCGATCAGCCCACTACCGACCAGTTTCGCCAGTACGAACGAGAACTCATCAGCCTCGGAGAAGAGCTGCGGACCCTCCGTGATTTGCCCGCCGTCACCAAATGCGGCACAAAAATACAACTCCTCGGCAATATCGAGTTTCCCCACGAAGCCCAAACCTGCCTGGACTACGGGGCCGAAGGTATCGGCCTCTATCGCACCGAGTTTCTACATCTGGGAAGGGAAACTGAACCAACCGAGGAAGAGCACTACCAGGCTTACCGCAAAACCTTGGAAGTCATGGGCGAGCGTCCCCTGGTCATCCGCACCCTCGACTTAGGAGCCGACAAATACACTCAGGCCCGCGCCGCCGCACCGGAAAGAAATCCCTTCCTGGGCTGCCGTTCCATCCGCTTCTGTCTCCAGCCCGACCGTCTGCCACTCTTCCGCAGGCAGTTGCGGGCCATGCTGCGGGCCTCGGCTCACGGCGATGTCCGCATCCTTCTGCCGCTAATTACCACTCTCACCGAGTTGCGGCAGGCCCGCATGATCCTCGGCGAAGTCAGCGAAGAATTGGATGAACAGGCCGTTGCTCATCGCCGCGATATCCCCGTCGGCATTATGGTCGAAACCCCCTCTGCCGCCCTCAGTGCCCCTATCTTTGCCCCCGAGGCCAGCTTCTTCAGTATCGGCACCAACGATTTGATCCAGTACACCTTGGCCGTTGACAGGGCCAACGAGCATGTGGCCAGCCTCTTCACCCCCGCCAATCCCGCACTGATAAAGATGATCCGGGACGTCATCAAGGCTGGCAGACGATACGATATACCAGTTGCCCTCTGCGGAGAGATGGCCTCAGAGCTGGAGTTTTGCCTGCTGCTGCTGGGCCTGGGGCTCAGGCAGTTTTCCGTGGCCCCCCAGGCCATTCCCTCCGTCAAAAAGCTCATCAGGGCCAGCACCCTCCAGCACGCCCAGCGGGTCGCCCGGCGTGTGATGGACCTCCATACAGATAGACAGATACTCCACTATCTCCGCCGCGAGACCAGAAAGGTGTTTCCTGATTTGGTCTGAGTGGATATAATTATTATCCTAGAGGGGCAGAGGCGATTTGCGAATTTAGTGCCACCGATCAGGTGGCGAGATAATATTCCATCGTGGGACAGGGCTGGTCTGGCCGGTTGCTCAGGCCCCACAGGCCAAACAACTTATCCTGCCCACAGAGCGGGCACCTATCCGGAACCGACTCCGCACCGGCAGTTGCTGCCGAGCCGGATGTGACCCGGGAAAAGAGTTTCAATTGTCAGGTAAATTTGGGGTTAGTTTTTCGCTGTCCGGGGATTTGCGCTTCTTGTCCCACCATGATATGTTGCGTCTGTTCGCCCGGGCTGTCCGCCGCGCC
Organism: Actinomycetes bacterium; assembly: GCA_030614915.1. Lineage (GTDB taxonomy): Bacteria > Planctomycetota > Phycisphaerae > JAACET01 > JAACET01 > JAACET01. Next base: position 28,859 of record JAUXAG010000022.1, read on the forward strand.
GGCCTGCCCATAGCCTACAGCCAGGGCTACAACCCTCGGCCTAGGCTCTGGCTTATGCTGCCCAGGCCTCTCGGCGTGAGTTGCCGCGATGACCTGCTCCTCGTCGAACTATCCGAAGACTGCGGCGTCGAAGCGCTTGGGGCCCGCTTGGCTCAGAATCTCCCCGCTGGGATCAAACTACGCAGCTCCTTCAGGCTCGGCCCCGGCCGAGCCCCCCAGCCCGTTTCTGCCGCATATACCCTTGAGCTGTCCCAGCAAGACGCGGCCAAGATGACTCGCAAGATAGCCGCTCTGTTGGACTCCGCCCGCCTGGGCGTCCGCAGATTCTCCAGGCGAAAGGCTCAATTTCAAGAAGTGAATATCCGTCCCTACCTTAGCCGGGTGCGTTTGGACCATAGCGAGCTGGCCTTCACTCTGAGCTGTAGCCCGGCCGGTTCAGCTAAGCCCGCTGAGGTTCTGGCCCTGTTGGATTTGGATAATCCGCCCAACCGCGCAAAGCTCGTCCGTACCAAAGTAACCTACAGCCCTCTGCAAGCTGACCAGCTACAACTCAAAATCAATGATCAAGAAAACCTTTGGCCGAAAACTCAACCGGCTACCGAAGGAGTAATTTATGCCCAGAGAGATGCTCATCAATGCTGAAGATGAAGAGTGTCGCATCGCCGTGATCGAGGACGGCCAACTCGAGGAACTCTATTTGGAGCGGGTTTCCTTGGCCAGCCACGTTGGAAACATCTACAAAGGACGCGTTAGCAATGTGGAAAAGTCCATCCAGGCCGCCTTTGTTGACTTCGGTCTGCCCAAACAGGGATTTCTGCACGTCTCCGATCTGCATTCCCAGTATTTCCCATCGAAAAAAGCGGTTTCCGCCGAGTCGATCGAGCCGGTCGGTCGTAAGAAGTCACGCAGAGAGCGGCCTCCTATACAAAACTGCTTGAAGCGGGGCCAGGACATCATCGTACAAGTCATTAAAGAGGGCGTCGGCACCAAGGGCCCAACCCTCACCGGCTATATCTCCCTGCCCGGACGCTTCCTGATTATGATGCCCGGCATGCGGCGCACGGGCGTCTCTCGCAAGATCGAAAACGAAGACGACCGCCGACAGCTCAAGGCTCTACTGGAGTCTCTAAAACCCCCAAAAAACTACGGCTTCATTGTCCGCACCGCCGGCCTCGGTCGTAGCAAACGCGACATCAGGGCCGACCTCAACTATCTCCTGCGACTCTGGAATGCCGTCAGCAAGCGGGTCAAAAACGAGCAGGCCCCTTGTGAGCTCTACCGCGAATCCGACCTGGTTATCCGTACCATCCGTGACGTCTTCAGCTCCGACATTGCCCAGATCATCACCGATAACCCCGACGTTGCCGCCCGCATTCGCGACTTTCTCAAGGCCGCCATGCCCAGGTCCCTCCGCAAGGTCAAACTATACGATGGCAGCAAACCTCTCTTTCACCATTACAAAATCGAGCCCGAGATTGACAAGATTCACAACCGTCGTGTCGCTCTGCCCAGCGGCGGCTCAATAATCATTGACCCAACCGAGGCCCTCGTGGCCATCGACGTCAACTCTGGAAAATCGCGGGCCCACGGCAGCGCCGAAGCCATGGCTTACAACACCAACAAGCAGGCCGCACCTGAAATCGCCCGCCAGCTTCGCCTGCGAGACCTGGGCGGACTGATTATCTGCGACTTCATCGATATGCTGCAGGCCAAACACCGCCGCGAAATCGAAAGCATTCTGCGCGAAGCCATGAAAAACGACCGGGCCCACTCCAAGGCCCTGCGCATGAGTCAATTCGGCATCATCGAGATGACTCGCCAGCGCCTCCGCCCCACCCTGTCCAGTAGTGTTTATGAGGAATGTCCTCACTGCAGCGGAGCCGGCCTGGTCAAAAGCGCCCAGTCCGTCACTCTCGATGCCATGCGCTCTCTCAAGCTGGTCCTCAACCACGATGATGTCACTTCTGTGGAGCTTAGGTTATCCCGGCCCGTCGCCTATCACCTCCAGAACACCAATCGCCAATGGCTCGCCGAGTTGGAAAAATCTTCCGGCAAAACCATTACCATTGTCCCCGATGACGCCTGCGGCCAGGATGAGTTCCAGTTCCACTGCCAGAACGCCCGCGGCTCGAAAGTCGCCGTAAAAATCTAAGCCCTGTCCCTACCGAGAGTTTGCTCTACCGTTTTTCCTCGGATGCCCCTCCCGCACGTCCCCGCAGAATACATAGAGCTACCAACCCCACGCCAACGCAGAGGAAGGCATCAGCTAGATTGAAAGTGTACCAAAAAGTAAAGTCGATGAAATCCCGCACCCGCCAAGGCTCTCTAAGCCTATCAACCAAATTCCCCAGAGCCCCAGCCAATATCAGCCCCAGCCCGATATGATAACAAACCGCACTCCTGCCGCTGGTCAAAAACAGCCATATCACCAAAACAATCCCCACCACCACCGCAAACAGAATCAGCCACCAGCCCAACTCGATCCCGAAAGCGATCCCCGGATTGTACACCAGCTTCCAGTCCAGGATCCCCGGGATAACCTTACGTGGTCGTCCTTCCACCAGCTTTTTGCACGCATACCACTTGCTCAGCAAATCCACCAACACCCCCAGCCCAACCACCGACCAGAACCTCACGTGGCTTAGCGGATGGCCTGCGGCTCTGCCCAATCTTCGCTCTTTCATAACTAAAGGTGATTGTCCGCTGTTTGACGGGCGATCTTAGCCCTGCAGCTGGCCGGTCGCCCTGGGACTATTCTTCCGACTCATCCGGCCCAGCTGAACTTGTCGAAACCAGCCCCTTCTCCAGGAGGCTGGCATATTCGACCGTATAGCGGGCCCAGGGCTCAAATCGTAATCGGTCCCGAGGAATGGCCTGCCCGGTCGCTTCGCATATTCCATAGACGCCCTCGTCAATCCGCTTCAGGGCATTGTCTATTTCTTTCAGCAACTCGCGCTCGCCTTCCAGCAGGCTCAAGGTGAACTCCAGTTCGTAGTTATCGCTGCCCAGGTCGGCTGGGTTTGTCGGAAACTTCGACAGATTACCCGCAGCATCCTGCCGATTCTTTTCCAGGGCTTCCGCTCGCATCCGGGAAACATTGCTGAGCAACTCCTGTCTCTGCTTCAGCAGCAAAGCCCTGAATTCATCCAACTCCTCACTGGTAAGCGGCGAAGACTTATAACGCACCTTCCTTGCCGAAACCGCTTTGGTTGCCGGCAGGGTTGAGCCCACCTTGCCGGCCAGCTTGGCCCCCGCACCGGTAGAAATTACTCCCGCCGACTTCTTCTTCGTCGGCGACTTTCCCCGCTTGGCCCGGACCGACTTCTTCTTCGCAGCCTTCTTTTTGGATACCTTCTTAGCCGACTTGACTTTCTTGGTTTTGGCCTTGGCCTTGCTCTTGGTCTTGGCCTTCGCTTTAGACTTGGAACTTTTGGCTCGAGCCTTGCCTGAACTAGCCTTTTTGCTTGCCTTTTTGGCCACGACTAGCTAACTCCATCAAGAACCATCAATCCTCATAACGTCCCATAAAGAAAGAAGTTGCAAAGCAATACCTGCCGAAACCAAACCCGGCAAACGGCAAACTATAGCGCTGCATCGGCTGATAGTCAAGCAAAAAACACCCCAAACTCGCTCGCCTTCCATTGCCAAAGAGCCCCGGGCCGATTAGTATGCTCCAACCGAGCGCTCGAGCAGCCGGCGCTTGGGGTTATATCGGCCATTTGCCCGCCGGTTGATTCGTGGAATTCACCGCCCAACCCCTTGGATGCAAAACTTGCAGGAGATATCCCAGTGGTGAGCAAACCAAAAAAAGTTAAAAAAATCGTCTTGGCTTACAGCGGCGGTCTGGATACCTCCGTTATCCTCCCTTGGCTGCGCGAGACCTACAACTGCCCCGTAATCGCCTTTGCCGCCGAGCTCGGCCAGGGACAGGAGCTCGAAGGCATCCGCAAAAAGGCCCTGGCCAGCGGGGCCAGCAAGTGTATCGTCGCCGATTTACGCCAGGAGTTCGCCCAGGATTATCTTTGGCCGATGCTCCGCTGTGGGGCGGTGTACGAGGAGCGATACCTGCTGGGCACTTCCATTGCTCGGCCTTTGATCGCCAAGCACCAGGTAGCCGTGGCCAAGGCCGAGGGCGCCGACGCCGTCGCTCACGGTGCCACTGGTAAGGGCAACGACCAAGTTCGCTTTGAGCTTACCTACATGTCCTTGGCTCCGGAGCTGCAGATCATTGCCCCCTGGAAGGACGACCGCTTCGGGCTCCGCAGCCGCGAAGCCGCCCTCGAGTATGCCCGCGAGCACGGCATAGCGGTCGATGCCACCAAGAAAAAAATCTATAGCCGCGACCGCAATCTCTGGCACCTCAGTCACGAAGGCGCCGACCTCGAAGACCCCGCCAACGAGCCGCGAGAGGATTTATGGCTTATCTCTCGGCCGGTATCCCAGGCCCCGGACAAGCCGCAGTATGTGAGCATCGATTTTGTCAAGGGCTCCCCCGTAGCCCTAAACGGAAAAAAGATGCTGGCCTGGAAACTGCTCGAACAACTCAACAAGCTCGCCGGCCGACACGCCGTAGGCCAGAGCGACCTGGTCGAGAATCGCCTGGTCGGTATCAAGAACCGCGGGGCCTACGAAACCCCCGGCGGCAGCGTGCTCTACGAGGCCCACCGGGCCTTGGAAAGTATCACCCTCGACCGTGATACCGCTCACTACAAACAACAGTTGGCCCTGCGCTACGCGGAGCTGGTCTACTATGGCAAATGGTTTTCTACCCTTCGCCGGGCCCTCGATGCCTTCGTCAACGTAACCCAGCAGAACGTAACCGGCCGAGTCAAGATGAAGCTCTTCAAGGGCCGAGCCACCGTAGCCGCCCTGAGCAGTCCCTATTCGCTTTATGTGACCGAATTGGCCAGCTTCACTATGGGCAGCGAATATCAGCCCAAGGACGCCATCGGCTTTATCCGTCTCTTCGGTCTGCAACAGAAGATACAGGCTCAACTGTCCAAAAGTGGTCGAGCTGAGAAGTCGTCTGCCAAGCGAAAAAAGAAATGAGCGATTTCGAGCAGATCACCAGGCAAGCTGATGTCGTGAAATTCCAGCAGGACCAAGCAGCTCAAAAGCTCACCGAGCCCGTAGCGGCCGAAGAGCTCTGCCAAATCATCTTGAACGATAAGCTCATCGCTACGGTAGCTTGCAGCCCTGCTGATCTGCGCGAATTGGCTGCGGGGTTTCTTTTTAGTGAAGGTATCGTCGGGCAGATAGATTCGGTGGCCGAGCCAGAAAAAGTGGACGATGGTTTCGCGGTCAAAGTTGCTGGCGAGCTATTGGCTGACGAAGACGCTCTGGAAAATCGCATTCTTACAAGTGGTTGTGCCGGTGGTCGCAGTTTAGCCCAAAAAAAGTTATCAGATGAGCCTGATGACCAAATCAGGCTGGGCATGTTTGTTAGAGTCTCGCGCCAGCAGCTGCTCAGCTTGAATAAGCAAATGGATAGCCGAGCTGAGGTTTTTCATCAGACCGGCGGCGTGCATAGTGCCTGCCTCTGCAGGCCGGACCGCATTATCTTTCGCACGGACGACATTGGCCGACACAACGCGGTGGATAAGGTCATCGGCTGGGCCAAGCTTAATGGTATGGGTCTACAGGACAAGCTGCTCTTGACCACGGGTCGGATCAGCTCGGATATCGCTCTAAAGGCTCTCCGGGTGGGCATGACCATCGTAGCTTCGCGGGCTGCCCCTACCAGCCGAGCCCTGGCTTACGCTCAACGCCTCGGCCTCACCGTCGTCGGCTTTGCTCGGGGAAAGCGGATGAGCGTCTACACTTGGCCAAACCGCTGTAGCGGCTGAGACGCAAGCCGGACGATATGCCGTATTGAAGAAGTAATGGGAACTTGCTATACTGACAGAAACAGTTAGCCAGGAGGCCGAAAACTCCTTAATTTCAAAGGACACATTGAAATGATTACGGAAGTTCTGATTAGAAATTTCAAGTGCTTTAAGAGCCTCACCGTTCCCGAACTTGGCCGCATAACCTTAATCGGTGGTAGAAACAACGTGGGGAAAACGGCATTGCTGGAAGCTCTTTTCCTATTCCTGGACCGTACGCGGGCTGATATGATATTTCGCCAGTATGGCTGGCGCGGAATGGAAGGCGTTGCTTCCAAGCCGGAGGAAATGTGGGGTCCTATTTTTTATGATTATGATATGAGTCAAGAAATAGTTATTACAACAACTATAGATGGTACGTTGGAAACTGCGAAGCTTAGCTTTAATCCAAACTTTGTACCACCCGCTCCTACGCCCAGCCCACCACCGGGGGAACACCAGATTGCTACAGATGAAAAAGCAGTCAGGTCATTCGCTCTGGATATCGAATATTGCCATGAAGATTCTACAAAGAAGACATCCCATCTTTCCATCAGTCCTCTTGGCAAGCCAGTATTATACCCAGACCCTGCTGGCATTTCAAGCCATCCAGGTCGATTTTTTCCGTCTAAGCAACAAGTAGCGTCAAAACACACAGCAGAACTGTTTAGTGAATTGGCAAGAGAAGGACGGGAGAGTGAAGCCATCGGCTTCCTCAGAATCATTGAGCCACGCCTTGAGGATCTGAAGATCATAACCCAGGGGCCTGGCTCATTCGTACATGGCAAACTCAAAGGTCTTTCTCGTACTCTTCCTATTAACCTTATGGGCGAGGCCATGGGGAAACTCTTAAACATCATAGTCGGGATTGTCAACTCTCAAGGCGGCATTGTCTTTGTCGATGAAATGGAAAACGGTTTTCACTATTCTGTTTTGCCAAAGATTTGGGAAACTGTTGGCAAAGCGCTTCGCAATTATAAGTGCCAGCTTATTGCTTCAACTCATAGTTACGAATGTTTGCAGGCAGCACACGAAGGTCTTTCCAAAATGCCTGAGGATTTCAGATATATCCGGCTGGATCGAAAAGGTGATGAAATATCTGCCAAACTGTCAAATTATGACATGATAGGTACTGCATTAAAGACAAATTTGGAGGTAAGATAATTTGCCTAAGCCGAAATCGATAACCGCCAAGAAACTTATCTTAGCGGAAGGTCGAGATGCCGAACTATTTCTTGTATGGGCAGCCAGGCATTTCCGTCCTGAGCAAGATTTTCAAGTAATGGACTTTGGAGGCATTAGAGAGTTAACTAGATTTCTTTTATTGTTAGTTAACGACGAATGCTACGACGACGTCGAAACTATAGTGGTTGCCCGTGATGCCGAAACGAATGCTGATGCTGCGATAGACAGTATTCGGAATTCCATGAAAAAAGCAAATATGCCAGTACCTCAAAAGCCTTTTGAGTACACCGGAAACGATACGTTGAAAACTGCGTTCATGATTTTCTCCGATTCTAAACACGAATCTGGCACACTTGAAGATCTGTGTCTCTTGACCGTGCAGGATGACCCTATTATGGAATGTGTTGCTGATTATTTGGAATGTGTGAAGGTCGAAGGTGAAGCATTGTCTCATGTGCATAAGAAGAAGCTTCATTGTTTCTTAGCGGGGAAAAAAGATTATGCTGGTTTGCCCATCGGATTAGTGTCACGTCAAGGTGCTTGGTGTTTTGACCATCCGGCTTTAAAACCGTTCAAGGCTATCATCCAGGGAATGTAATACCCAAACTTGCAATGGCTTCTAATCTTCCGACGCCCCCACGGGGCCTCGCAGAGATTTGACTCGTCCTCGGCGTTTTTTGGCGTCGAGTCGGCGCTGTTTCGAGGCTAAGCTGGGCTTGGTCTTGCGGCGCGGCTTAGGTTTGCGGGCTGCTCTGCGGATCAAGGCGATGAGCCGATCCAGAGCGTCTTGCCGGTTGCGCTGGCGGGTGCGGTATCTGCGGGCATCAATGATCAATACACCCCATTGGGTAATCCGTTTGCCGCCGAGGCGCAGCAGGCGTAGCCGAACGTCCTCCGGCAGAGACGGCGAATTCTTCACATTGAAACGCAATTGCACAGCGGTGGCCACTTTGTTGACGTTCTGTCCGCCTGGTCCGGAGGCTCGGATGAACTTCTCGCGGATTTGGGCCGGGTCAATCTCGATGGTTCTGGTTATGCGGATCATGGTCCGGATTTCGATGGATCGGGCACGGGCAAATAACCGGCTGGATAGATTATCGTCAATAATGCAGGCTAATAAACATAATAATTATCTCAGGTCCACCACGCGGTGGTCTCTGCTATTTGGGTTTTTAATGAGTAATCAAGTGTATTACCAGACTAAAGAGAAGTCTCGTCTGAGAAACGATTAAAAACAAATCATAAGGTTCCGGACAGGTCAAAAAATTTACTCTTAAATTTGTTTTTTTGCTAAAGACATACTAAGTTTCTTTACGGATGTTTCAGGTAGGCTTGCAGGGCAAACCAGCCGCGAGGCTGGGACGCAAAACGTTGAATCTGTGGCCGAGCCGCAGATTGTCGCGCTGCCTCGAGCGGCATTTTGTCGTTCCTGACGCAAGTATTGTGGAAAGGAACGCATTATGCCTCAGCCCACTTTTTTCCATCCTCACCTTTCTATCGATGGTCATCAACGCAAGGGAGCGGTCTTAGTTATGGTCGCTGTTTTGCTCATAGTTCTGCTGGGTTGCGTGGCCCTGGCCGTGGATATCGGCTATCTCTACGTAGTTCGTACCGAACTCCAGCGGACCGCTGATGCCGCCGCCATGGCCGGAGTCCAAGCCCTTGCTCGTGGCGCCGACAATCCCCTTGGTATTTACGCTCCATCTGTCGAAACCGTCCACACCGACGTCAAGTTATACGCCGGTTTGAACACCGTGGTCGGCGAAGGCATTGCAATCGACCCACAGGCCGACGTAATGATCGGATATTTGGCCAACCCCCACGACCTCAGTA
>JAUXAG010000034.1 GCA_030614915.1 Actinomycetes bacterium
ACGCAGCCATGCAGGCCGGTGTGAACATATCGCAGACTTATCCAGGCGATCAACGAGTCGTGGTCAAAAGAGTCGGCAATGATCTTGTAATTGCAGGCAATGACGATCGGGCCTATAACAGCACCAGATACGCTATAGACACGTTTCTGGCAGAGATGGGAACCGAATTCTATGGCCCGGACCCGGATTGGCATGTTGTGAAGTCTTATGACAATCTGGCTGTAGGCAATATTGACATCGACATCACACCTGCCTTCGGCTATCGCGAAACTTTTCTCTGGCAGCACCCCTACGGCGGCGTTAGCCATCCCGATTTTGATGGACTTTCCTGGGGCAATGGCGGCACTCCGGTTCATACTACCCATAACTACTACCAAATGTACCCACCGGCGACGTACTTTTCGTCGCACCCCGAATGGTACTCCCTGGTGAACGGTGTGCGGGTGTCTACGGGGTATTGGCAGATATGCTTTTCCAATCCGGAGGTTCAGGCCAGAGCCATCGAACTTGCTCGTGCCCATTTTGACAACGACTCGTCCCAGTTAATGTTCAGCCTGAGCGCGAATGACGGCCTAGGGTTCTGCGAGTGCGCGTCCTGCAGCGCAATGGGGGCCAATCCCGCCGCACAGACCGTGTCCTTTGCCAATATCGTGGTCGCCGGCTTGCGTACGACTCATCCTGATAAGGATGTTGCCTTTTATGCCTTCTTGGGGACGGCTGCGGCGCCGCCGCTGACCGCCGAGAAGGCCGATCCGGGTGTGCAGGTGTGGGTGATTAACCACACTTGTGGTGTCCATTCGCTGGACGATCCGTCCTGTCAATGGGACACCGCCCCCAAGGGGCCCTGGAAGACCAACCTTACGAAGTGGCAGATGTCTGACGCAGACGTCAGCGGTATCACCGAATACTATCTGCCCAGCTATGGCGGATGGCTACATGTCCCCTATGTGCCGGGCGATGCGGCATTGCGGGATCTGCGGTTTTACAGAGATCAGGGCATCAGGTATATGTATTATCAGGGCGATCAATCAGAGGTAATAGAGGACGCGCCGATCCGCTGGCCTCTATATTACGTCGTTGCAAAGGGGATGTGGAATCCGGACCTTACGGCTGAGCAGATTTTACGGCCGGCCACCCAGCGGCTTTTTGGAAATGCCTCCGAACCGATGCTTGACTTCTACCTCGAATGCGCCAAAGCCCTGGAGGACTCTACGGTTCACGGCCCTGCCTATTGGGGTCTGCCGAGCCCAGAGCTCATATATACAGCATCGGTCGTAGCAACCATCAGAGGGCACCTTCATGATGCCTGGCAAATGGCCGCGGCCGAATCCACAGAGGTGACTATTCGTGTCACCGACGTAATCGATGCCTGGCGCAGGGCGGAGCAAATCATTGACCCGGCTGGCACGCCTTACGCCCCTTGGGCTGACCCGGGCGGCCCGTATGTCATCGACGAAGGCGAGACGCTTACCTTGGACGCCTCCTGGTCGATGGACCTGAACGATGACAGTGAAATCGCCTCCTACCTGTGGGACCTGGACGACAATGGTGTCTACGAAACAGACGCAGGCCTGGATCCATTGTGTGTTCTCAGTTACGCGCAGCTCACATCCCTCGGCCTCGATGCGGGAGGTACTTACGACATCAGTCTGAAACTGACGGATACCACTGGCCTTTTCGATACGGCCTATGGCCAACTTACTATCACCCCCGAACCTGCCACGCTCGCCATGCTGCTTCTCGGTGGTTTGGCCCTGCTGAGGCATAGGCGGGCGGGTTAGGGCGGGTTTCTTAGCGGATCGGGGGGCTGGAATTGTGGGGAATACGGCAGGGGCGGGGGAAACTGGGGAATAAGGATTCGAACCTTAACTAAGTGATCCAGAGTCACTCGTGCTACCATTACACTATTCCCCAAGCGGGTAAGTGCGGATTAAGAGTGTAACCAAAAAGATTGACCAGTCAATGGACTTTTAGTCAGCCCGACTATAAAGGCTTGCCAGACGGCGATCGAAGGGGGATAATCCTACCATCATGGCGAGGCAGGTGCGAGGACCAGCGATGCTCTCAGTGATAATGCCGGTCTATAACGAGGAAGCTACCTTGGCTGAGGTGGTGCGGCAAGTTCTGGCGGCACCGTGCGAGCTGAAGAAAGAGCTTATCCTGGTGGACGACTGTTCCAGCGACGGCAGCGGGCGAGTTGCCCAGAGGCTGGCTAAGGAAGATCGGCGGATACGGGTGTTCCATCACCACACAAACCGCGGCAAGGGAGCGGCTATCCGCACGGCTATCGGGCAAATGAGGGGAAAATACGCCATCATTCAAGATGCCGATCTGGAGTACAACCCCAAGGAATACCCCGCTCTCCTGGCGCCTTTACTGAGCGGCCGAGCAGATGTGGTCTTCGGCTCACGATTCAGCGTTCGTTACGAGCGGTGCACACATGTTCCCCGACGGATAAAAGGCCTGAGCAGCTCATTTTTGGGGAACCGGGCGGTAACCTGCTTTTCCAACCTGCTGAGCGGATTACAGCTGACGGACATGGAAACGTGTTATAAGCTTATTCCGGCAGAGATTCTGCGACAACTGAAGTTGCGGTCAGGTCGGTTCGGTATTGAGCCGGAACTGACAGCTCGACTGGCTAAGCTGAAGCTGCGGATTTACGAGGTGCCCATCTCCTATTTACCGCGACAGTACAGCCAGGGCAAAAAAATCAACTGGAAGGACGGTTTGGCTGCTCTGTGGCATATCATCCGCTTCAATCTACTAAACTGAATCAGTATTGCCTAAGTGGCCGGCGGGCTGTACACTGAGTTTTCCGCATAGCAGTTCCGCCGACATCCGGATGAGTGTATGAAAAATCCCATCGCTATATTCGACTCCGGTCTGGGCGGGTTGACGGTGGTGGCTGAGCTCCGCCGACAATTGCCGAAGGAGTGTTTCGTGTATTTCGGGGACACGGCCCGCGTTCCTTACGGGTGTAAATCGGCCCAGACGGTGAAACGTTTTGCCCTGCAAGCGGTGGAGTTTCTGCTGCAGTTTGACCCGAAGGTCATTGTGGCGGCGTGCAACACGGCGTCTTCCATGGCCCTGGAAACCCTGCAAGAGGTGGTGGATATACCGGTAATAGGGGTAATCAAGCCGGGAGCACAAGCGGCGGTAAAGGCTGCTGGTGAGAAATGCATTGCGGTAATCGGAACCGAGGCCACTATCGGATCGCGGGCTTACCATCGGGCTATCTGGGAGCTTAGGCCACAGGCCCGGATTGTAGCCAAGGCCTGTCCGCTGCTGGTCAGCATGGTCGAAGAAGGGCGTGGCCCGAGCGATGCGGTGGTACGAATGGTAGTACAGGAGTACCTGGGGCCGCTGAAAGAACACGATCTCGGAGTGCTGCTTCTGGGTTGCACGCATTATCCACTGTTGCGGGAAGCATTTGCTGAGGCGATGGGGCCCAAGGTAGCGGTAATAGACTCCGCCTACCACACAGCTGAGCAGGTCGCAGAGTTGGCGGCAAAGACGGTCCCAGAAGATTCCAAGGCCTCGGATTCAGCTACAGTGCACTGCTATGTGACCGATAAACCGGAGCGTTTTGCTTCTCTGGGCGCCAAATTCCTTCACGAACCACTGGGGCAGGTGAGTTATGTGCCGTTGGACGCTCTGATAGCGGACCCAGGCGGAGCATTGGGCGTCTTGGCCAGCGGAAGAGCTGGAACCGACGTAGACGCTATTGCCGAGACAGGGCCGACCGGAGACCGTGGTGAATCAGGAGGTGTCGGATGAAGGCGTCCCTGGTGGGCTTGATGTATACTTCGATGGTGGTCCTGGCCTTGGGGGGCTGCGGCAGAGGGGTGGACAGCTGGCAGGAACAAATACAATCAGAGGACAACCCCGATCGGCGCCGGGAAGGCGTGCTGGAGCTGATGGAGCAGAGATTGAGCAAATCGGACGGAGCGGTGCGGCTGTTCGCCCTGCTGGCTGAGGGCGACCGGGATCCGACGGTTCGCTCGGCGGCGGTTCAGGCCCTGGGTGAATCAGATAACGGCACAGCGGTCGCTCCGTTGACACGGGTATTGACTAACGAGGCCGACGCCCAAGTGCGGATTGATGCGGCAGTGGCCCTGGGCAAGGTTCGCGGGCCGGAAGCGGTCCGGCCGCTGCTTGGCCGACTGCGCGAAGACCAAGTCAGCGAGGTGCAGGCAGCCTGTGCCCGAGCCCTGGGAAAATATCCCTATCCCGGAGTAGTGCAGGCACTAGTGGCAGCGATGCTGAACGATGATTACAGCATCGTCTTTGAGGCCCAGCAGTCGTTGGAAAAACTTACGGGTGCTTCGTTCCAGACTAGTCGGGCCTGGCAAAGTTGGTTGGATGAAAACGGCGACCCGTTTGCCTCGGTCAAGATTTTAGCTAAACCGGCCGAGTG
>JAUXAG010000013.1 GCA_030614915.1 Actinomycetes bacterium
AACACCGGCAATTCCCCCCAATCACTGCTCCCCCCCGCCCCATCCTTTTCTACTACTGCCGCCACTGCCCCCGCTTTGATAGCTTGGCCCACAAACTCGTGCCCGTCGAAATGCTCTCCACTCAGCGCAAAAAATAGATCCCCCTTTTCGATTTGCCTCGAATCCGTACAAACCCTCTGAATCACCCTATCCGCCACCCCTGCCGGGACCGCTTGTCCTGAGCAAAGTCGAAGGGCCTCAACAACCTCCCCCACCCGAGAAAGCCGAAACTCTATCACTGCGTGTACTCGTTTCCTATCCCCAAACCTCTGCGTTATCTGCGTCTGATGTCATCCCCGCGCAGGCGGGGATCCATCTTTCTGTATTCTCTGTATTTCTGTAATCAGCGTCTAAGTTCTGTATTTCTTTCTGTATTCTCTGTTTTCTTTATTTTTACATTTTGCTTTGTAATTTTGCTATTTGCATTTTGATTTTTGATTTCTCTTCAGCCATTCCGCCGCTACTTGCCGATCATCGAAAGGCCTTCGCTCGTTGCCCACAATCTGATACCGCTCATGTCCCTTGCCCGCCACCAGCACCACGTCGCCCGGCCCCGCCGTCGCCAGCGCCGCTTGAATCGCCTCCCGCCGATTCGCTATCACTTGGGTATGCCTCCGCGCCTGCCTGCTTATGCCCACCATTATCTGCCTGATAATTTCTTCCGGCTCTTCCGTTCGCGGATTATCGCTGGTCACGAATATCTTGTCCGCCAGAGCCGACGCCTGAGCCGCCATTTTCGCCCGCTTAGTCTTATCCCGATCACCCCCGCAGCCAAAAACCACAATCAATTCCTTTTCCGTAATCGCCCGCACTGCTCGCAGCACATTGCTCAGGGCATCATGCGTATGGGCATAATCCACCAGCACCTGGAAAGGCCCATCCCACTGCACCGCCTCCAACCGCCCCGGCACCACTTCCAGCCGCCCTATCCCCTCCGCTATAGTCGCCGCATCAATTCCCAGTGCCACCGCCGCCCCCGCCGCCGCCAACGCATTCACCACGTTGTGCGTACCCGGCAATCGGCTCTTCACTTTCAGCTTCCTCCCGGCACAACTCAGCACAAAGCTCGAGCCATCCGCCCCGTTGCTCAATCCGCTCGCCCGCACTTTTGCCCTCGTGCCCAGCCCGTACCATATCTTCTTAGCCGCACTCCTCCGAGCCAGCTCTTCACTGCTCGGCTCCGCACGGTTCAGCACCGCCACCGCCCCAGCCGCTAATCCTTCAAACAGCCCCGCCTTAGCCGCAAAATATTCTTCCATCGTCCCGTGATAGTCCAGATGATCGCCGCTTAGATTCGTAAAGACCCCCACCTCAAAATCTATCCCCGCCAACCTCCCCTGGTCCAGGGCATGGCTCGAGGCCTCCAGCACCGCATATCTTATTCCCGCCGACCTGGCTCGGGCCATTAGCTCCGCCAGCTCCAACGGCCCCGGCGTAGTCGTCCCCGCCGCCACAAACTCATCCCCCACACAATACCCCGTCGTGCCGAACATCACCGATTCGTGCCCCGCCGCCTTCAGTATCGACCGCAAGATGTAGCAGAACGTCGTCTTGCCGTTGGTCCCTGTAACCGCCACCTTAGCCAGCGACTTAGCCGGCTCACCGTAGAACACCTGTGCCAACCTCCCCAGAGCCTCCCGACTGTCCGGCACTACCACGCAGGCCGCCCCATCCACTGTCCCTTCAGCCACCACCGCCAGAGCCCCTTTGCTCAGGGCTTCTCCTATATAATCATGCCCATCGACCCGCGGCCCTTTTACCGCTACAAAGACACTCCCCTTGCGAACCACTCGCGAATCGCACGCCAGAGCCCTCACTACCGCCTTATATTTTGCCTTTGATAGTCCCTCTTCTCGCCGTTCGCTCAGCCCCCCCAGCAACTCTCCCAATTTCATTCCGCCAGCCATGGCTCTTCCTATTTGATGTGCTTACCTCCGACAGGCCTATTCTAATCTCTTGCAGCCCTCTCTTCAAATGACAAATAACTAATGACTGATGACTAATGATGATTTGCCTAAGACGCCCGTCCCGAGCAAACCCTGCATTGAGCTTTGTCGAAGTGTCGAAGGGCCTCAGAATTGAATGGAACGTCTGAACTCATCTGCCAAAACCGCTTGCGGTTTTGGTCAGCTGCATTGATCTATTAGGCATTTGATTTCTTAACCATCTGACTCCAAAGATTCTTTTGATTCAGATATTGTTTTCCCATTTGTTCTAAACTTTGATATTATCCAACAAATAAAGGCAATAATTAGACCAATGAGTAACAAAGGAAGTAATATTGCCAAGATCCAGTCTACGATACCGAATCCTGTGTCACCTATGCTCTGCCCAAATGTCTTTAGAATCGTCATGTAAAGTATATAAGAAACGACTGATACCAATATTGCTAAAAGATTTGTCTCACCACTGGGTGCTACACACCAGAAGCAGAGGAGACCACCAATAATTGCATAAAGCATAGGATGAGAAGCGCCCTTCATGAAATAATTCGTGGTAGCAAATATGCCACCACTGTAAAAAAGAGCTGGCAGCAACGTTCCGAAAAGAAACATACCAACAAGAATCGGGATGGATAATATTTTCTTTGCTCTGCTTCTGTGTTCTTCCGTTGCCCAACTTAGCAAGGGAAGAAACGCCATAGATGGCAAGCTGATAATTATGAATATTAAGTACCAGAATAGAAACTCAAAGCATATAATAGCAATTGCATATTTTATAAAGTGCATTATCTTTTCCTATTTTCGCTTGAACAATGATTATACAGCCTGTATAAAACGCCTCAAAGCCCATCGGCCGGACTGCGTACGTCAGTGCGTCACCTTTCGCCCGCGTAGCGTGCGATAAGATGTATGCAGTGGTTCGCTTTTATTTCTTCATTAATGACCAATATTCGATATTTTCATCCTTCTGCTGTTTTGCTTTGTCGAGTACTTCTCGTATTCTGGAAACTGGTTCCACCACACCAAAATCCATCTTCTGACTCGAGGCGATGACCAGACCAAGCAACTGAACTTTTGAATCTGTTAAGGATGGCTGCTTCAATACAGGGCTTCCACTGTTACCGTGAAATATTTCAGCATCGATCAGATAGCATTTCTCTTCCACAAACTTGTTTTCTCCATTCATCCTCAGCCTTAGAAACTTCTTGCCTGTCCGCATTGCGATTATGCCTGATCTACCAAATGGCCGTTGCTCACGGAGTTCGAAGCCGATGTTGACTGGAAACCCAAAGACAAGAATCTTTCTCGGCGGTGCTGGGTCATCTAACGGGAGTTGATTCTTGTCCTTAGTTTTAGAATCTGGAAGATCATATCTAAAGTGCGTGATTGTTCGTCCCTTGAACCACGATATCTTCATTGCGGCCACGTCAACAGGATGAGTATCCTTATTGCCATCGACAGGATGAGAAACCCATCGCTTTCTTGGGAGCTTGAGAAGGACCATTTCTTTCCTTCCCGAACTCTTGTTGATGCACTCAACTCTTGCATGGAGGTCATATGGCAGTTCAACCACGTGGCGAGCCGATACGACAAACAGATGTCCAGCACTCTGGACAAAAAAGGCAGTTCCATTCGACTTGTTCCGTTTAATAACTTCTGATGACCCTTCCTGTTTAACATACTCCAAATGTTCCAGACGAATGACAGCTCGGCTGAGCTGTGAGTAGAAATCCTCTTTCTTCTTCGTGCCTGCAGCGTTGGCAACAAGACAGGAGACCACTAGTATTGCTGATATCACTCTA
This sequence comes from Actinomycetes bacterium, assembly GCA_030614915.1. Lineage (GTDB taxonomy): Bacteria > Planctomycetota > Phycisphaerae > JAACET01 > JAACET01 > JAACET01. The sequence continues at coordinate 3,785 of JAUXAG010000013.1, forward strand.
TTCATTTCGTGTTCCTCTGAAGATCTAACAATGATTATACAGTCTGTATAAAACACCAAACACAGGGAGCCAAATTTGGATTTCTGGAGGCCCCCATTAATCAGCATAATACTCAAACTCCCACCCGACGTCAATCGCCAATTCTCGGATCCCGGCGAGCCGGGACCGTTTCACTCGCCCTGCCGTTCTGCGTAATCAGCGCAATCAGCGTCTTTCATTAGACTGTAGGCTATAGGCTGTAGACTTGAGTATCTTGTCTTTGTTTTGCTGCACCTCCAGCCTCCAGCCTTACTACTCTGCGAAGCGGCGCTTCGCTGCGAAGCACGAGCAAGCCCCACGCCTTACACCTGGCCGCGGTGGGCGGGGAAAGTCCATAACTGCTTTATGAATAAGTTCTTATGGCAATTGGGCACTTTGTCTCAAGGATTCCTGTTGGGCGGTCGATGCTAGTATTAGTGGGACATTTTCCCATAGCTCCCAGGGACGAAGCCCCAGGGCTGCCCGGAGAGCTTGCCGGACCTTTGGACCAAGGCAAAGAAGCCAGAAATCGAGGTTTTGGGCTGATATAAAGGGTTTTTTAGCTCGGCAGGCGTACTTTGCGACCAAATGCGGGCCAGCGGCGAAGCGAGACCAAGAAATTATGTGAAAATTTTTTTGATTTTTCTCTTGACCTGAGTGGGACTAAGAGGGACAATATCCCACACAGGTGGAGGCAAGTGGTAAATGAGCCCATCACTTTTATTTCTGACCGGTGAATACGAGCACAAATTGGACTCCAAGAACAGGCTGTTTATTCCGGGCCGGCTGCGGGAGTGCATCTATCCGGAGCGGGACGGTCTGGGATTTTTTTTGGTCTTTGGACCGAACAAGATCCTGGGACTTTACCCGGACGAATACTATCGGCGGCTGGCGGTGAGGGAGGAGGGGCAATTGGTGCCGGGGGCTGAGCTGGTGGATTTCGAGCGGGTGACTTTTGCCTTGGCATCTCATCTGGAGCTTGACCCGCAGAACAGACTGACCTTGCCGGCAAAGATGATCGAACGGGCTCAACTGGGACGTGATGTGGTGCTTATCGGAGCTAAGGACCATATCGAGCTCTGGGACGGGAAGGCGTGGAAGAATTACCTGGCTGGACAGCTGGAAAAGCACGAGGAACTGCTGGAACTCGGACGCCAAGCTCGGCGTGGACGGGCGAACCAAGAATCGACCAAGTCGAAACGACAACGGTAGAGAGGCTGGAGCTAGCCGTGGCGGTCAGGGGATAGTTGGAAAGGAAAGCAGTCAGGGAAGGAGAACTGCTCAGGGCCAAGGAGGGCCCACTTAGAATTCGATTCGGTCCAACGGAAAGGAGCGATTATGGCAGCGGTAAAGGAGATGCCCAGGGTTGAAGTGGTTACATCGATGAGCCTGGGGGAAGTACGCCAGCAGTTGGCCAAGTTCAGGCGGGGCGGAAGGATAAAGGCTGCCGATCGGGCCAGGCTGGAGAGGAAAATGAAGGAGATTCTGAGTCGTTTGGCCAAGCTGGGGCAGAAGGGCGAGCGATTTGCCCAGATTCGGCTCAGTGCTGAGGCAAAGGCACTGAGCAAGCGGATCTGCTGATCGTGAAGAAAGGCGTGAGGCCCGCTCGTGCTTCCAGCCTTCGCAGCCGAAGCTGCTTCGGCGGAGTAGGCTCGCAGCGAAGCGCCGCTTCGCAGAGTAGTAAGGCCTGGGGCTTAGCAGTAGAGGGGCGGAGAGGAGGGGGGATCGAGAGGGAGCAGGGAAAAAACGAATATAAGTTTCCAAGAGAAGGGCAAGTTTCTTGCAGGGGAGTATGAGCGGCGGTAAACTTCAGAGCCGATGCAAATGAGCCGCCAGCAAAGCAAACATGAGCCGGTGCTTCTGGCGGAGGTCCTGGAGCTGCTGGAGCCGTCGGCTGGAAAGGTGGTGGTGGATTGTACCGTAGGTTTTGGCGGTCATGCCTCGGCGATGCTCAAAAGGATCGGGGCGGGCGGTTTTGTACTTGGAATAGACCTTGACCGGACTGCTCTGGCAGCGGCCAGAGCTGAACTGGAGGATATTGGAAACAACTTTGAGCTCTGGCAGGGCAACTTCGGGCAGACAGAGGAAATTATTGGCCGACTGCCAGGCAAAAGAGCGGATGTGATCCTGGCGGATTTGGGAGTTAACTCGCAGCAGCTCGACGATGGGTCACGAGGTTTCAGTTTTGGGCAGGATGGACCCTTGCGGATGACGATGGACGCGGATGCAGAACCAGATGCGGCTGAGTTGGTCAATAGACTCAGCGAGAAAGAGCTGGCGGATTTGATATATGGTTATGGTCAGGAGCGTCGTTCACGGCGGATAGCGCGGTTTATTGTGCGGGCCCGGACAGAAGAGCCGATTAGGACAACGGGACGGCTGGCGGAGATTATTTGTCGGGCCGTCGGGCCGGCAGCGAGACGCCAGCGAATACATCCGGCGACGCGGACCTTTCAGGCCCTGCGGATAGCAGTCAACGGTGAGCTTGAGAATCTGAGCAATCTGCTGGCAGGAGCCAAGGACATTTTGGCTGAGGGGGGAAGAATGGGAGTGATTTCTTTTCAGAGCCTGGAGGATCGGCTGGTCAAGCACAGTTTTCGCCGAGGAGCCAAGGAAGGTTACTGGAAGGTTTTGACGAAATCGCCGATTCGGCCCGGCGAAGCAGAAAGAAAGGCTAATCCGCGTTGCCGCAGCGCGAAGTTTCGAGCAGCAGAACGAAGAAAGGCTTGAGGCCTGAGGCTGGAGGCTTGAGGAAGAAGACGGAGAAAGAAATACAGAGAATACAGAAAGATAATTAGCCACAGATGAACACAGATTGTAAGAAATAATGAACTCTTTCAATATTTGATTTTTGCTTTGTCATTTTGCACTTTGCATTTTGATTTGATCAAGGAAGGAGGCGGCTATGACCAAGGAAACTAAGGTCGGACTGGTAATAGGGCTGCTGTTTATGGTGGGCGTGGTTTATGTGCTCAGCGTGGTTACGAACCATCCGAACGATCCGGAACTGGAAAAGCAGGTGGCTGATCTCAGAGCCCAGCAGAGGGGGGCAGATCTGCAGGCGGCCAGCGGTAAAAGGATCCCCCTGAGTGTATCCAAGAAGATCGAGCCGTTGGGGGATACAGTGCCCCAGAAGAAAGAGGTCGCGGTTATCCAGCCAGTAGCTGTAAAAGTGCCTGTGGTGAAAAAGACTGTTCTGGCGGCGCCGCCGAAGCCGCGGTTCTATATTGTCAAGGAGGGGCAGACGCTGAGCGACGTGGCTGGGGAGGTTTATGGCTGGGCGAACCGGCATGAGTTTGAGCGGATTCATAAGGCCAATGAGTACAAGGTGCCCAACGCCAACATGATTTGGCCGGGTCTGAAGCTGCTGATTCCGCCGTTGGAAGAGCCCAAGCCGACTGACGCAAAAAAGGTGCTGAGTCCGGGCGGGGTACGGACCTATACGGTAATGCTCGGCGATACGCTCTCGGAGATATCATCGAGGAAGTTAGGGACAGCCACACGCTGGCGGGAGATATTGAGGCTCAATAGTCACAAGCTGCCTAGTGAATACACGCCGCTGCAGGTGGGTATGGTTTTGAAGCTGCCGGCGGCGTCGAAGGGATCTGGGTTCCGGCTGCCGAAAGGGCCCGATGATTTGTGGCGATGAAGGAAAAATAAAAAATCAAAAATATAAATGCAAAATGACATAGTAAAGTTCAAAAAGAGAAGAGGAACGTTGTTGGGGCAGGGATAGGCGGCATGAACCAAAGACGAGTGGTTGCGGTGTTGGTGTTTTTCTTTGCGGTGGCCTTTTGCATAGTTCACTTGGAAGGAGAGGAGAGTCGCCATGCCCGTCAGATCGCCCGGCTGAATAGACAGCTACTGGAGCTTGACTATCAGGGATGGCAAGCTCGGGCGCACCTGGCGAAGTTATGCAGTCCGGCCCAACTGCGGCAGCGCTCGGAAACAATGGCCCTGGGGACGATGGCCCCGGGTGCTGTGGTCGAAGCCGGCGCCGGAAGCGGGGAGGAGCTGGCCGCGGATTTAACGGAAAGATAATTGGCCACATCGTGTTCGAAAAAAGCGATAGAACATTTAAGCAAGCAGGAAAAAGTCGCAGTGAGCCCAGGGCCTGGGTCTGCAAAGGTATGCCGGTGCTGATTATGCTGGGGTTGGCGGGGCTGCTGGGCAGGTGCGCGTTTTTGCAGTTGAGCCCGGCGACGGCTGGCTGGCGTGAACGGGCCCGGCGACAGCAAAGGCAAATCATTCGGCTCTCGGCTAAACGGGGCAGCATCCTGGACAGGGCGGGGAGGGTCTTGGCCTGCGACGTGCGGGCCCGGGGAGTTTTTGCCGATCCGGAGATTCTGGCTGAGCCGGGCAGGGCGGCTGAGAAACTGGCGGGGATTCTCCGAATCAGCGGGGAAGATTTGCTGGCCAAGATCGAGCAGGCTAAAAGCAGGCGGTTCGTCTGGCTAAAGCGCGATGTTTCGGATGAGCAGGCCCGGCTGGTGCGGGGCTTGGGCATCCGGGGGATCGCAGTGCAGAGCTATCAGCAGCGAGATTATCCGCAGGGCAAACTGGCGGGTCAATTGTTGGGCTTTACGGGCCTTGACGGAAACGGACTCGAAGGAATGGAAAAGCAATTCGAGGCGGAACTGGCTGGGCGCCAAGGGTATCAGCGGCGGACGGTGGGCCCGGGACGCCGGGCCCTGTGGGCGCCGGCTAGGGACTACCGGGCGGTGAGAGACGGGGCTAACCTGGTGCTGACCATCGACAGCGCGATTCAGCAGATCTGCGAAGAACAACTGGAACAGGCTTGCGAGAAGTATAAGGCCAAGTGGGGGATGGCGGTGGTGATGGACCCGGCAAACGGGGAGGTGCTGGCGATGGCCAATTGGCCGAGCTTCGCCCCGGCGGAGTTTGCCGGCAGCAAGGCCCAACTGAGGCGGAATCGCTGCGTGACGGATGTGTTTGAGCCTGGCTCAACCTTCAAATGCTTCGTGGCGAGCAAGGCCCTGGAGGCGGGACTGTTCGCAGTGGAGGAGGAGATTTTCTGCCATAACGGGGCCTACCGGATCGGCGGGCGGACGCTGCACGACCACGGGGCGGGGTTCGGCGAGCTGAGCTTTGAGGACGTGGTGGTGCATAGCTCGAATATCGGGATGGCCATTGTGGGCCAACGGATGGGCAATGAGAGGCTATACCAGGCGGTGCGGGATTTTGGGTTCGGCCAAAAGACTCAAGTAGGACTGGCAGGGGAGTCGGCGGGGCTTGTGGCAGAACTGGAGAAGTGGACGAGCTATTCGACGAGCTCGGTGCCGATGGGGCAGGAGATCGGAGTGACGGGGCTGCAGATGCTGCGGGCTTTTTGTGCGATAGCTAATGGGGGTCTGCTGTATGAGCCGAGGATTGTACGCGAGGTGGTGGCCGAGAGCGGCGAGGTGCTCTGGCGGAGTGTGGCGGATGAGCAGCCGAGCCGAGCGCTGGAAGAGCCGGTGGCGAAGATTATGCGCGAGCGGATATTGGCTAATGTGGTCCAGCGGGGTACGGGGACGCGGGCGAAACTCTTCGGCTGGGGAGTGTTCGGCAAAACTGGTACGAGCCAGGTGGCTGGCGAAGGGGGGTATTTGGCGGATAAGTTCGTGGGCAGCTTCTTAGGCGGGGCGCCGATCGATGAGCCGCGGGTCTGTGCGATGGTGGTGATCGGTGAGCCCCAGCGGTCGCTCGGCTATTACGGCGGTACGGTGGCAGCGCCGGCAGTGGGGGCTATCCTGGAGCAGACACTGGGGTATCTGGGGACCCCGGCTGAGCCGAGGCTCCAAGAGAGAGATGGGCTGATGGTCAGGGCCTTGATAGATGAATACAGAAATTAGCCACTGATTCATCCTTCGTAGTACTACGGAGAATGGATTTCGCAGATGACGCTGGTTCAAAGAAAGAAATACAGAAAAATTAGACGCTGATTTCGCTGATTACGCAGAAGGGCGGGGCGGCTGAAGCGGTCCCGGTGCGCCGGGATAATCGTTAGGTTTGGAACAGGCGTTATGTTTATTGCAGGCGGGTCTGATCACATCGTGAACATTGCTTAATTAATAAAAACACGACACATAGTATCCTTCCCAAATCTCCGAATAAGAAAGGGTCGAATAGCCCTTTTACCGGACCGGTTCAGATAGGGCCAAAGCAAGCAACTGAGCTAGTGGTTGCTGCTTAAGTAGGGTCGACGGTTCTCCGATGATAACGCTGGACAAATGATGTATTTGGAGAAGGTTCCTATAAGTCACAGCGCCGTCTGAAAGGAGCAGACGAAGGACCCCCTCAGGGATCGAGCGAGGTTCTTCTGTTGCGCAAAATTTCGGATTTATCGGCGGTGCTGCGGAGCAAGACAAGGAGTCTTTGCATGAACAACAAGCTAGTGCTGATAGCGGACGATGAGGTGCACATTCGAGAGGTGGTCTCTTATAAGCTTCAGAGCGCCGGCTTGGAGGTAATAATGGCCCGAGACGGTCAGGAGGCCCTGGAATTGGCTAAGAGCGAGCATCCGGGCCTGCTGATCGTTGATTACCAGATGCCGGGCCTGAACGGTCTGGAGGTCTGCCTGCAATTGCGCCAAGAGCCGCAAGCACAGCGAATTCCGGCTATTATGCTCACAGCCACAGGCCGGGGACTGGATATGGCCCAGGCCGAGCTGGACCGAGCAGGCATCAGGGTGGTTATAGCCAAGCCTTTCAGTCCGCGGGAAGTTCTGAGCTGCGCGGAGGAACTGCTCGGGCAAGAGGACGCGGAGGTTGCGGCTGAAAAAGTGGAGAAGTAGAACAATCATGGCCCAAACCGTCAAGGACACATACAGCCGCAGCAGTGAGCAAGCCGATGAGGTGGAATCGCTTTCCCGGAATTTGGCTGAGACCTACGAAGAACTGAGCTTTATATACAAGCTCAACAATGCGATGAACGTCACGGCCAATCCGGAAGAATACTTCAGACAGATCGCCGAGAACCTGGGCGAGCTGCTAGGTGTAAAAGCAGTGCTGGTGGTGCTTTTTCCAGAGACCCTGATCTCCGGGGACAAGGACAACATTGTTATCCACTGCGGGCAGTTACCGGCAAGTGAAGAGCAGATAATGAACAGGGTTTATCCGGACATGCTGGTTAAAGGCGGCTGCCCGGTGCGTAGAGATCCGAGCCATTGCCTGACCTACGCAGCCGGCGACGAAGAACTGGGGCAAATGCTGCTGGCCCCGATCCTGCGAGGCGAAAGGCGCCTGGGCATGATCATGGCCCTGGAGCCGATGAGTGGGCGCCAGTTCGACAACATCGATGCAACTAGGCTGTCGAACGTAGCCAACATCGCTGCAGCTTTTCTGGAGAACTTCCGGCTGTACGGGAGCCTTCGCCGACTGTTCCTGGGGTCGATGCGAGCCCTGACCAGCAGCATCGACGCGAAAGATCCCTACACCTGCGGTCATTCGGAACGGGTGGCCCTTTTGAGCAAGAAAATCGTAGAGCTGATGGGTTTGTCCGGGATAGAGGCAGAGCGAATCTACCTGTGCGGGCTGCTGCACGACATCGGCAAAATAGGGGTGCCCGAAGCAGTGCTGCAAAAGCCGGACAAACTGACGGTCTATGAATTCGAGTTGGTAAAACAGCATCCGGTAATCGGGGCTAAAATAATTCGGGGTATTCAAGAGATGGAAGATTTGGTCCCGGGGGTGCTGCATCACCATGAGCGCATGGACGGGGAAGGTTATCCGGATGGCTTGGGAGCCAAGGAGATACCCTTTCAGGCCCGGGTGCTGTGCGTGGGGGATGCCCTGGATGCCATGACCTCGGATCGGCCGTATCGTAAGGCGCTGCCGGCCAAGCTGGCGGAGTCGGAAATATTTCGAGCGGCAGGAACGCAGTTCGATCCGGCTCTGGTGGAGGCGGTGCTGAAGCTAAACTTCCCGGAATATATTGCGGAGCTGAGGACTCATAAAGGCGTTCAACTTCCTGAGGATAGCTACGAGCTGCGAGACTCGGTCTCTGCTGAAGCGAGCTACGAGCGCTAGGGGCGGCTTTGTCTCCGGGGCACCACGTAAACCCTTGGACGTACATATCGTCTGTAATCGCGGCGTAACTCGCGAATATCTTCTTTATTCTCCTCTATGTCATCTGTTGCCTGTTGCAGCCTTCTACTCAAGTCTTCGAAGGTCAGGTCTAAATCGGAAATACGCTGCTCCAAGGTCTTGTAATGGTCATCAAGAGTCTGCCTGATTGCGGCCAACTCGGCAGTGTTTTTGGTGATCTCCTGCTTGAGTTCGTCCATTTGCTGATCAATGACAGCCTGGGTTTGAAGTTTTGACAGTTCGGCTCTGGATTCTGCCTCGGTGATCCATATTTCGCGGTCAGCTTTTACCTGGGCTATTTTTTGGTCTATTTCGCTGATCTCTTGAGGGTCTGGGTCTGCTGCCTGGCTCAGCAGTTGTTTTGCCTTTTCATAAAGGCGAATGGCCTGGATGAAATCATCGGGATCGTCCTTGAAATCCCAGGCTTTGCTGGCAAAAAGGGCGGCGAACTTCCGACAATAGTCAAGTTTCGACATAACCTGGGTGTGCATTGTTCCTGAGGCGATTTGTCTTTTGGCATACATGGAAACAACAATTGGAGATTGGTTGAGTTCCTCTAAGGTGATTTGGTTTCTGTCCTCGGAAATGACTCTGCCCATGACGAGGCTGCCGTCTCTTAGATAGAAAGTTTTGATTCGAACAGTTTCATTTGGTTGGGGTTTCTCCTGGGAGACAGGAGCAAGGGCTGGCGTTTCTTCAATAGGCGATCGGGTTTGCTCTGTCTGGGCGTAAAGGATGGAAAAAAGACATACAAGAGCGCTCCCGGCGATTATGAGAGATCTGTTTGTCATTTTTCAGCCTCCTAATTATGTAGGTCAGTGTTTGCCAGTGCCAAGGCAAGACCAGAGAAACTAGAACCTAAAGTTAAATACAGCTCCCAAGTTCAGCCAGGAACGAGCGGGTGCGCGAACAGGCTGCGAAACCCAGTGGCCGGGGATCCAGACTCGAATCTGGCGAGTCTCATAACGGGGTGGCACATAGACCTTGACCTTGCGCATTTCATATCGGGCAGGGATCCAGACCTTCCTGGTGCGGGCGGGCTTGACCACGACCTTCTGAGCCTTTGGCCGGGAATTGCGGCGGATTTTCTCAGCCGCTGGCAGAGTGCGTGTTTCATAGTGGCCGGGCTCAACGAGTACCTGCTGCTTGCGCCACTCGTAGTGGCTAGGCTCGACAAGCACCTGCTCGGTGCGGGTCTGATACTGCCCCCGAACCCAGCGCCGGGCAGAGGTGTTCCCCAAAAAAAGCCTTCCCAGGTCGACGCTGAGGGTCAGACCGTGGCGGGAGTCTTTGTCGCGGTCTTTTTTCTGAGTTCGAGCGGGCACAGGTCTTGCTTGGCGCTTCCTTCCTTTGGCTTGAACTGGAGAAGAAAACAACAGGGCCGTAGAGAGGAAAACCGTAGTAAGGATGGTAATGGTTTTAGTTGAGGTCTTCATGATGGGGCTCCTTTCGTTGGGGCAAGTAGATTCGCTGGTAAGCCGACCTGAGCTATTGGCCCGGCGAGTTAGAACCTGAATCTACCTCCGATCCTGAAGAAAGAGGACGGACCGGGAGCGTAAGCTGGGGAGTTGACCCAACGGCCCGGTACCCAGGTGCGGAATTGCCGGGTCTCGTAACGATTGGGCACCCAGACCTTGACCTGGTGCTGTTCGTACTTGGCTGGAATCCGAATGGTCTCAGTGCGGGCCGGCTCGACCACCACCTTGTAGGCCTTGCCTTCGTCGTCATGGCGAGTTTGCTCTACGGCTGGGATCTGGCGAATCTCATATCGCTCGGGCTCGATCTGTACCTGCTGGGTTTGCAATTCATAGTGTCCGGGCTCGACGAGTACTTGCTCAGTGTGCGTCTGGTAGTATCCGGGGACCCATTGCCGGGAACTGGTGGAGTAATAGTTATCGGAAAAGCCGAAGCTCAGGCCAAGGGACGAACCACCATAGCCTCGTCTTCCCCGTTGGCTGCGTCCGGATCTGCGGCCTTGCGGTCTGCTCCTTGAGGCGGAGCGTCTGCCGCCTCGACCACCTCGGCCATCTCTGGCCATGGCCGACTGTGGTACAGCAAGGAGTAAGGTCGAAAAGAACACAATAGTCACAGTCAAAATGTTTTTGATTTTGCGGTTCATGATCCACCTTCCTTTCTTCTGTTACGAGAGGTTACTCAGCCGGCGGGCCAGGGCTGGTCTGCCGGCTGGGTGAAAACCGCCTATTGATTATCTCGACAAATTTCTGTTTCTGTTCGGGACTTAAATCACGCATAAACTCTTGCACGAGGGCGAGTCTTTCCAAGGCGAAGCTCTCGAGGAGCTTCTGGTCGGGCTTGTCCTTTATGAGTTCATCCAGAAAAGCCTGGCGTTTGGGGCCCATGCTCTGGCGGCGGTGCTGGAAGTTCTTGTACTGCTCTTCGGTAAGGTTTAGTTCTTTGGCTAAGAGCTCCATCCGGCCCTGGGGGCTGTGGGCCAATCGCATTCGCTTTTTGTCCAGGAAGGAGCCGACGATGAAAAAGACGTTGAAGGCCAGCGAAACGGCCAAGAGTATGGTGAGGATTCTGGTCTTCATTATTTTTTACCTCCGTTTGAGCCATTTGGCGGGAGGATAAGTGCCAAGGTCAATCCGTCCATTTCGAGGAAGGCCTGGGAGCTAATGGAAGCCTGGGCACTACGTTGGCTTTGGGAAGTGGTTTGTCCGATGGTGTAGCCAGCCAGGCAGGCGAAAACGACGGCTGCGGCGGCGGCTGCCCACTGGAGACGCTGCCAGAAGGCAGTTCGGTGGGGGATGATTGGGGAGTCCGGCAGGAAGGCCTTGGCCCGGTCAAGGAAGGCTTGAGAAACGAGGGCAGCTCCAGCGTCCTGGAGTTGGCGAAGCTCGATGAGCTCTTCGAGCAGCACGGGGTTTGAGGCCATAAGTGCTTCAATTTGCTCGACTTGGGCGGGTTCGGCCTTGCCGTCGAGATAAGCAGCCAGGAGATTAGGCTCAAGGTCCGATAATACAGGCTGTGCTTGATCTTGTGCAGCGAATTGCCGCCAAAGCTGCTTTTCATTGGCGTGTTGTTGGTTCGACTCGTTCATAACTGTTTCTCCATTATGTTGTACGAGGCCCGGTGGTGGTTCATCCCCGCGGATTGGGGAAACTACGAAGAATTCGGGGCTGCGAAGTGCTTGCGCAGCCGTTGGATAGCCTTGTGCCTGGTGCTGCGGACGGTCTGGGCAGAAACGCCCAAGAGCTTGGCAATGGCCGGGGTGTCCATTTGGCGGTCAAAGAGCAGATGTAGAATGAGTTTCTGGCGGGGGCTGAGCAGGCCGACGGGCAGGCCCTCGGCAGCAGAGGATGGTTCGGGGCCTTGAGCAGGCGAGGCAATGGGACCGGCCTGGTCGAGAGGAACGGTGGGAAGCTGCCGGCGGCGAAGGAAATCGATGGCTGAACTGCGGGCGATAATGGTCAGCCAAGTCGGAAGGGAAGCCCGGTCAGGGTCGTAGGTTCTGAGAAGGTGGAAGTCGTTCTTGATGAGGCGAAGAAAGACGTCCTGGCTGATGTCCTCGGCTCTCTGTTGGTCGGCGGCCAGGCCGCGGCTGCTAAGAATCCGCCCGACGGCAGCCATGATCACGCCAGCGTAGCGCTGGACAAAGGCATCCCAGGCCCATTTTTGGCCCTGCAGACATTTGGCGAGGACTTTATCCATAAGTACAATTCGATAGGGTCAGCAGATTCTAATCAAGAACAGATAATATCGATAAAGAAGGTTGAAATCCAGGATCGGTGGGGAGGATTGCTGTGTACAGGTTAGGCCCGCCTGAGCGAGAGAGGCAAACATCTTGCAAGAGGTCGGCGTGTTGTGGTAGGTTGAGATGAAGTAATCCCGGGAGGGGAGCAAAATGGCTAAGCGGAGAAAGAAAAAGGCGGCGGGAGTGAATAAGGCCCAGCTACGTCTGGCCCGAGGTACTCGGCTGGCGAAATACCGGCTGGAAAAGCGTCTGGGCCGGGGCGGATTCTGCGAGGTGTGGAAGGCCCGGGATACGGTGGAGGGGATCTGGGTGGCCTTGAAAATACCGCATTTGGATATCCACGGCAAACGTGACAACAAGTCGGTCCTGCGCGAAGTGGGCCTGATAGCCAAGCTGCGGCACGAACACATAATGCCGTTGAAGAATGCGGACATTATCGACGGCCAAGCGGTGATAGCTACGGAGCTGTCCTTGGGGACCCTGGCCGACCGCTCGAAGCCGATGGCCCTCAGGCGGATCCTGTCGATAACCTGCCAAGTGCTGGAGGGACTGGCTTACGCACACCATCATCGCCTAGTGCACTGCGACGTGACGCCGGGGAATATATTCTTGCTCGCCGATGGTCGGGCGGCGCTGGGCGATTTTGGAATCAGCCTGGAATTCAAGGGGCGCATGGTAACCATCGACGAGTACGGCACGCCGGGATATGTGGCGCCGGAGCAGGCCTACGGCAGGCCGACGTATCGCAGCGATTGCTTCGCGGTGGGCTTGATTCTTTACGAGTATATCACGGGTTTTCTTCCGCGGTGGCCTTTTCGCTGGCCGTTCCGCGGTTACGAGCGGCTGCATGAGCGGACCAACTGGGCTATGGTGGCCTTTTTGAGGCGGGCTCTGTCGGTGGATCCGGCCCGGCGTTTTGCCAATGCCGAACAGATGCTTACGGCCCTGTTGCAGGCGACACCAAAGGCACTGCGAGAGGGGCTGGTCAAGGCCTCGGTGGCGAAGAAAAAAACCGACTGGCGCGAGTCTCGGCGAGAGGCGTTTATCAAACGTTACAAGAGGAGCTTTCCCGCGATTTTCCGCTGCGACCAATGCGGCGAGCCGATAGCGGAAAGCATGCTGAATTGTCCGTGGTGCGGGAGTGGGCACAATCGCTTCGACTACCGCAGCAATTACAGCCACATTTGCCGGCGTTGTCATAAGGGGGTCTTGCCGGAATGGCGGTACTGCCCCTGGTGCTATGGGGCGGGCTTTCACTCGCCGAACGGTTCGCGGACACCAGGGGTGCGCTATCATCGGCATTGCCGATACTGCAAGGGACCGTTGATGCGTTTTATGCGTTACTGCCCTTGGTGCCGAAGGAAGGTACGGCGAGCGTGGCAGGTTCGGCCTTTCCCCCAAATATGCGGGCGCTGCGGCTGGTCGGTAGATACGACCTTCTGGAACTACTGTCCGTGGTGCGAACAAAACCTGATGCCAAGATGAGAGAAGAAAGGCGTGAGGCTTGAGGCTGGAGGCCTGAGGAAGAAAACGGAAAAACAAATACAGAGAATACAGAAAGATGGATCCCCGCTGGAGTTTATCCCGCACTTTGCGAAGCATCTTTCAGAGATGCGGGGCGGGGATGGCAACATAAACCGGTCAGTTCGAGTCAATAACCTTGGAACAAAGAGAGCGATAACATGAAAAGGATATCTGGTCTAAGAGTGGGACTAGTGATTGTGGTCATCCTTGGCTTTATGCCTAGCGCAGGGCTTGGTGCTTGGATGCCGGGCTTTGGACGACCAATCGTCTGTAAGGATTATATTGTCTTCGGTGCTTTGTATGGAACCAACCTAATCTGTATTGACTCTAGCGGAAAGAAAATTTGGGACAAAGATATACTGCAGATACGGGAAGGAAAATCCTGGTCAGCATTTCCCTACGCTAAGAAAGATGATAATTCGATAGTAGTCCAAGCTGATCGGCGTGTTATCGCTATCGATATTCCTAGCGGCAAAGAAACTCCCCTGTTCAAGACTCACAGTAAAGACCGTATAGTCCGTTTTGATCGTGATAGCGGTCTTGTCTGGTCATTCGATTACTGGACGTATCGGCGGTTTCGGATGTTGAATCCAGAATCAGGTGCTGTTCTGTGGAAGAATCGACACATTCGGCACGTAATCCATGCTTCGGAGGATACGCTTATTTGCCTGACGGGAAAGGGGTCTTTTCATTCGTCTATACGCCTTAGAGCTGTTGAAGCTTTTGACAGCAAATCCGGAAAAAGGCTTTGGAAGACACGATTGCCCAAGGACCTGAACAATACCGACTTGCATGAGGTCTTTGTTCAGCAGCACATTGTTATTTCCAGCCGTGACAAGTTGATATGTCTGAGAGCCAAAGATGGAGAGATCGTCTCGACGCTCGAAAAGAGTAAGGACTACCGTAGCGGCAACTTTGGCAACGTATGCTCCAAAGATGGTAGGCTGGTGTATGTGAGAGATTCGGTAAGGTCTAAAGAATCACCAACCTTCTACCGCACGGTTTTTCATTTCTGCTCAGTACCTGATTTGACGGACGAATCGGTTACTGAACTATCTGGGCCAAATGAGACAGTGTTTGAGTTCACGTCTTATCACAGATATATCATCGCAGAGGTTCCCTATGGTCGTACTTTGGATGGTCGTACTTTGGCAGGTTCCTCTCGAACAGCCTGTTTCGATATGAAGACGGGTCAGGAAATATGGAACATGAGGTGCCACGAAAAGTCAGAACCCATAAATGGAAAAATCTATTTCAGCGACTTTGCGGACATTCAACCACTTACCGCTCGGATCGGTGTGATAGACATTGCCACAGGAAAGGAGATAATTCTCTATGAAGAGAAGATGTTCAAGGGAAAACCGAAGGCAAATACCCTTGAGATCATCGAAACCACAGAAGGTAAGATACGTGTGGCTTCAGCAAGGGAGCTGCAAGACCTGAAGAAAGATATAATCGGGCTTACTACAGAAGAGTTGGATAGCAGGTTGAGGCAGAATTGTGTAGCGGTGATTAGCCGTTCCGCTGACAAACCGGGTATTGCTACAAAACGAGTCAATGCGGATGTGAAAAACTACCTCAAAGGAGATCGAACCATCTGCCATAGAAGGATATATCAAGTCGAAGGTGGGTGGCAGGGAAAGCTGTTTATTGAGATAGAGGGTGGAATGGTTGTTTCTGTGAAACTGCTCCCAAGAATATCAGAAGATGAGCCATCGTCATCGCCGCAAGACTAGGGAACAGGTGGGGGTTGTACAAGGGTGAGTAATGAGCAAGACGGAGGCTGCTGCAGTGGAGAAATTGGCACGGCGGTGGGGAGCGGCGAGCGATGTGGGCAAAGTGCGAGATGATAACGAGGACAGCCTGGTGACCGAGGCTGAGCTGGGACTGTTCCTGGTTTCCGATGGGATGGGCGGACACAGGGGAGGGGCCCTGGCCTCGAAGATTGTAGCCGAAGATTTGCCGGTGATGATTGAGACGCGGTTGGCGAAGCTGAGAGGGCAGAGCGTAAGGGCGATCCGCTCGATGCTGAAGCGGACTATCGCCGAGCAGAACCGACAACTCCAAATGGAAGGGACAAGCGAAGCTGGATATAAGGGGATGGGGGCAACGGTTGTGGTGGCTTTGCTGCGGGATGGGCGAGCATATGCAGCTAACATGGGCGACAGCAGGCTGTATCTTTTCCGCAAAGGCAGACTTTCACAGCGGTCCAGAGATCATTCGGTGGTGTCGAGCCTGCTGCGGCGAGGACAGATAGATGCCGAAGAAGCCCAGAACCATGATGCCCAGGGACAGATTACGCGCTATGTGGGTATGGAAGAAGAAGGCCAACCTTATGTGAGAAGCTTTATGCTCAAAGAAGGCGACCGGCTGCTGCTGTGTACGGACGGGCTGACGGATGCGATAAGCGATAAGGCTATTGCCAAGATACTCAGGGAGCAGGCTGATCCGCAGGCGGCGTGCGAGGCCCTGGTGCGTGCGGCTAACACGGCTGGGGGTCATGATAATGTTACAACGATAATTGTTAATTGGCTGGAGTCCGAGCAGCATTGACCAAAAAAGACGTCATATTCTTTGGCTGCTTGGTGTGTCTGGCAGTTCTGGTCTGTTCGTGCAATGAACAGGCAGAGGAGTCAAGTGAGCCAAGACAAAACACAGGGGCTGAGCAATCGGACCAGGCCAAGGACGTTCGGGCCAACACTGGACGGGGGCTAAGAGACTACGAGAAGCAATTGCTGGGTCTGATTTATCCGGGAGAGCTATTGGATGCGGTGAGGATACACGTGGGGCAGCCGAAGGAGCTGCCGGCGAATCCGGTATGGGGGCTGATCGTGCAGATAGCAGTGCAGAACGGCTGGGGGGTGACCGTGGGGGAGGATATGTATTTTCCCGAAGAGCTGGATACGACGAGCCTCTGGGGGATGCAGTGGCTGGGGCATGAGCTCAGACACGTGCAACAGTATAGGCAGGCAGGAGGGATAGAGCAGTTCGGAGCGGCCTATGTGTGGTATTTGACGGCTGGGGCAGTGTCGCTTGAGCCGGGTTCGGCGTATGTGAATAATCCGTTTGAAAATGATGCCCGGGTGTATGACGGCTGTGTGGCCAAGCTGCTGGGGCAGAGACCGGAACTGCTGGAGGGGCTGAAGTTGGCTCAGGAGCAGCGAAGGGAGTGGATCAACAGGCAGATAGGTAAATACGCAGGGCAATACAAACAGATTATACGGGGGTGTTTGGGCGAGGCTAGACAAAGGCCGACTACATTTGAGATTAGTGGGGGAAAGAGTTTCACGATTGATTTTCACTTGAAGGGCGATTTTGCCGGGCCGGTGGGGGGGACGATTAGCTTTGGGACGAGTTATGAAAACAGAGAAAGAGAAGATGAGAGCGGGTGAACATAGGAGTGCAGGGTATGGCGAGTGTTCGGGCCCAGGTGTACAACAATCTTTCGATTATGCTGGAGGCGGGAGTGCCCGTGCGGCAATGTCTACGGACGGCGGTATCGGCAGCCAGAGGGAAATTGCGAAGGGCCTGGGGGGAGGTGGCCCAGGCAGTCTGGCAGGGCGACGGTCTGGCGGAAGCCATGCGGAAACATCCGAAGGAATTCGCCGAGCTGGATGTGCTGCTGATCGAGGCGGGGGAGGTTTCGGGGGGGCTGCCTGAAATGCTGAGACGTTTGTCGCAATGGTACAGCTTTCGCGAGCGCACGAAGAAGATGGTGATCTCGGGAATGATGCTGCCGGTGCTGGTGTTGATTGCAGCGGCGCTGGTTATACCGTTTCCGCGTTGGTTTATGGGCAATATAAGTGGCTGGGGATACTTGCTGGAGGCGGCCAAGCCGTTAGCGGTGCTATTCGTGCCGATCGGGGTGATCTGGGGGATAGTGCGGTACACGCCGAAGACGGGAGTGCTGCGGAAGTTGGTGGATGGGACGGCCTTGAAGATTCCGCTGGTGGGGCGGGCGGTGAAGCAATTGGCTCTGAGTAGATACTTCAGGGCCTTTCACACGCTGTTTAAGGCGGGGGTCCCGGTGATTCGCTGTGTAGAGACGTCGGCAGAGGTTACGGGTAACGCAGTAGTCAGAGAATGGGTCAAGCCGGGCGCCCAGAGTGCACGGACGGGGCATCCGGTGAGCGAGGGATTCGGGCGGGAGTTTCCAAAGGATTTTCTGAACGCCTGGCTGGTCGGCGAAGAGAGCGGCAAACTGGAGGAAGTGAGCGAACGGTTGGCGAGGACCGCAGCGGAGAAGGCCGAATGGACGATTAGCCAGGTGTGCAAATGGCTGCCAATACTTATCTACGGGCTTATTTGCATATGGATGATCAGGATGATTTTCAGGATGTGGGGGCAGATTTATGGGGTAGCATAGAAAAGTGGTTTTGGGCTTATAGCAAACTGGGAGGCTGACTTTGGTCAACCTCCCAGCTTAGTTAGGTTTCATCAGAGATACTGCCCTAGCAAAGACAAGGCAATTAGGCGATGTCAGCTCCTTCGTTAATGGCTGTGTAGACCTGATTCCTTTCTCAGTTACGAACTGGTTACAAGTCCCTAATACTGCAGAAAGTAAGGCCATTGGGCCATGAGAAGCCAGGACGTGCGGAATATCCGAGCCGGCAAGATCTGCCGCAGGCCGCTGTACGCCAAGAAGCTATAGGATATTGAGCCGATCCCACCTGTGATAGTAAACAGGGTAATCTCGAAAAAAACAATAAAACTTTGAAATAATTTTGATTTCACCAAGTTTTCCCTTGACTAAAAGGTGGAATCCCGGTAAATTACAGGCCGGTGCGAGAGAGAGTTTTGTAACCTCCTCGCACCTTTTTTTGTCGCAGTTGAAAGCTATCGACACGAGGAGCAGAGAGCTTGGCGTACCGTTTTGTTTGTCCAGGGTTTCCAGAAAAGGAGAAGGATCATGGCTCACTGGGGAATATCAAAAAGAAGCAACGTCTGGTTAGGTTTAATATTATTCATGGCGCTTGTGTGGGGGGCGTCAACATCGCAAGCGTCCCCAATATCCTTCGACCTGAGCATTGAATACAGTGGCGCTACGGAACCGGAAGGGGCTCCGCCCTGGCTGACAGCGACCTTCGAGGATTCAGGTGTCGACGAAGTCACCTTGACGCTCACCGCCCTACACTTGACCGGTTCGGAGCACGTCAAAGACTGGGGGTTCAATCTGAATCCGAGTTACGATCCGACGGAGTTGGGGTTCGAACTTAAACTACCAAAGACCGGCAGCTTTGATGCCCCCGACATCACCACTGGCACGGATTTCTGGCAGGCTGACGGCGATGGGCTCTACGATATCCGCTTCCAGTTTGCCGCCGGCGGCGATTCTGACACGCAGTTCGGCGTTGGCGACGAAGCCCAGTTTACCATCACCGGCAATCCTGGTTATGGTCTGACGGCTGACTCCTTCGATTTCGTCAGCGAGCCCAACGGAGGCCACGGCCAGTACGAGACAGCAGCACACGTTGTGAGCATCGGGGAGTTCAGCGCCTGGGTGGCCACACCCGAGCCGGCAACGCTTGCTGTGCTAGCTCTCGGTCTTCTTCTGAGCCTGTTGAGGAAGTGCAGATTTCCGAGCCTGTTGAGGAAGCGCAAGGCATAAATCAACACGAAGTGTCCCTCGGAAAGTCAAGTTTATATTAAGAATTGCAGAGCCGTGATAAGATTCACGGCTCTGTTTTTGTTTGTTGCGCTGAGCAGGCTGGGTCAGAGCAGATTTACGGGGTCCATGTCGATGGCCAAGTGGACGGGGAGTTTGAATAATTCGCTGCGGGCTCGGGCCAGGACGGCGTGCAGGGTCCCGGCGGTGGGCGAGCGAAGGATGAAGTGGAGGCGGTGATGGCCGGAGATACGGGCGATGGGCGGAGGCAAGGGTCCGGTGGTCTTGACAGTCTTGGCGGTGTGGGCAACGGCGCGGGCAAGGATGTCGGCGGCGCGGCGGGCCTGGCGCCAGAGGGCATCCAGCGAGGGTGCGCGCAAGATGATTCTGGCCATTCTGCCGAAGGGCGGATAGCCGAGCGATTTGCGCAGGGCCAGCTCGGCATCGGCGAAGGCATCGTAATCATGGGTGGTGGCGAAATGGATGGCGGGGAAGTTGGGATTGAAGGTCTGGAGTATTACGCGGGCGCCGGGGGTGGCTCGGCCGGCGCGGCCGGCTACCTGGGCGGCCAACTGGAAGGTGCGCTCAGAGGATCGGAAATCGGGGATGCTCAGCGAGGTGTCGGCAGAGAGTATGCCCACCAGGTGAACATTGGGGAAGTCCAGGCCTTTGGCGATCATCTGAGTGCCTAAAAGAATGTCTAAGTCGCCGCGGGCGAAACGTTCGAGGAGGTCCTGATAGCCCTGGCGATTCATGGTATCCGAATCGACGCGGGCGAATCGGGCCTGGGGGAACTTGCGGGCCAACTCCTGCTCGGCCCGCTGAGTGCCGATGCCAAGCAAGACCAGGCGCTTGCCACAGGTGGGACAGGCCGCCGGCACCCTGGATTCACTGAGGCAATAGTGGCAAAGGGCTCGGCCGGTGGCGACGGGGCCGGTGGTGCGACGATGATAGGTAAGAGCAACGTCGCAGTGCTCGCAGGTGAGCACATAGTTACACGACGGACAGGAGACAAATCCGGCATAGCCGCGGCGATTCAAGAGTAAGATGGCCTGTTGGCCATTCTCGAGAGTCCGACGCAGTTGTGCTTCGAGGGCACGGCTGAGGATGTGCAGGCCCTTGCGGGCGCGATACTCCTGGCGAAGGTCAACGACCTGGACGGGAGGGAGCGGCAAATCGTGGACGCGCTGCAACAGGCGGATACGGGAGAAATGGGGCAAGCTGCGGGAATTGTGGAGCGATTCGAGGCTGGGCGTGGCTGAGCCGAGAATGATGGGGATGTTCAGTAGCTGGGCGCGTTTGATGGCCACATCGCGGCCATGATAGCGGGGTTGGGTGTCCTGTTTGTATGAGGGTTCGTGTTCCTCATCGACGACGATGAGGCCGAGCTTGGCAGTGGGGGCGAAGATGGCGGAGCGTGGGCCGATGACTACGCGGCCTTGGCCGGAAGCAATGCGGAGCCATTGACGGCGTCGCTGACTCGAAGTGAGTCCCGAATGCAAGACGCAGACTCCAGGCAGGCGGCTGCTGAAGCGCTGGACGGTCTGAGTGGTTAGAGCAATCTCGGGAACGAGGACGATGGCCTGGCGGTCGCAGGGGATGAGCTGCTCGACGCAACGAATATAGATTTCGGTCTTTCCCGAGCTGGTGATGCCGTGGAGGAGGTGAACGGAAAAGCTGGGGTCGGCCAATACGCGGTTCAAACGGCGCAGGGCCTGCTGCTGCTGAGAGTTTGGCAGCCAATCTGGTTTGGTCAGGTCGGCATCGGGGGCCTGGTGAGCGTCGGCGAGATAGTCCTGAGCCTGGGCTGGGTCGAGCTGGCGGATGAGACCCTTTCGGATGAGGCTGCGGAGGGTTTGAGCGGAACACTCGGCGCGTTGGCGAAGAATCTGGGCAGGCAGAGGGGTCGGCTTGGAATCGGGGAGGCCGAGCAGGGTCTGGAGGACGGCCCGCTGGCGAGGCCCGAGCCTGACGGGCGAGTGGGCCTCCTCGTGCTTCGTCCCGGCGTGCCGGGACTTCGCAGAGTTGCAAAGGGCAGCCCGGCCGGTATCGGTAAGGCAAAATAAGCGGGGGGTTCTAATCGTGGGCTGTTGCTTGATGGGGCCTGGCAACATGGCGGCCAGAACCGTCCCCAGTGGACAGCAGTAATAAGAGCCGATCCATCGGGCTAGGGCCAGCAGCTCGCCGGCAATGAGCGGCTTGGGGTCGATGATCTTGCGGATGGTCTTGAGGGGACGACGGGCAGTACGCTTGGCAAGCGCGACACAGAAACCGATCTGGGGGCGATTGGCCCGTCCGAAAGGGGCCTGGAGGCGCTGGCCGACTTGAAGCGAGTCGGTCAGCTCAGGTGGGACACGGTAGTCAAAGAGCTGATCCAGGGGAGAATCGAAGGCCAGCGAAGCTACTAGAGAGACTTCGGGTTGGTGATTGAACAGATCGGGCATAACGAAAGGATTGTCGACTGGTGAGTGTTGGTTGTCAACTGTGAGGACGCTCAGGCGCAGCTAAAGCAGTCAAGTGGCAACAAAAGTAAGGATGCAAACAGGTATTAGGATAAGTAGAACTAGGAGGAACTTGGTTGGGCGATGGCGTACTTCTGTAGCTTGTTGTAAAAAGTTCGGCGGGTCAGACCCAACTGCTTGGCGAGCTCTGAATAAGTGCTGCTCCAGGAATCCATGGCCTGAGTGATGAGAGTCTTTTCGAAAAACTCCACCAACTGGGGCAGGTTGGCTTGTCCGTCGAGAAGCATCTTTCCAAAGGCCCCGGCCAGTTCAGTGGAGATAAGGTCCTCCTGCCGGGCAGGTCTGGCTGCGGCTTGAGCGATGATCTCTTCGGGCAGGTCGGAGATTTCCAGCCGGGAACCGGACTCCTTAAGGACCAGGGCCTGGCGAATGATGTTCTCCAACTCGCGGACATTTCCGGGGAGCCTGGCTCGGCTGAAAATGGCGTAAATCTGGGGGTCGACCGAGTCGATCTGTCCCGAATAGTAATGGCTGTAGCGCTTGAGAAAGGCATTGACCAAGAGAGGGATGTCCTCGAGGCGGTCGCGCAAAGGAGGCACACTCAGGGAAACGACCTTGAGTCGCTGATAGAGGTCCAAACGAAAGTCGCCGTCGGCAACGAGCTGGGCCATGGGTTTATTGGACGAGGCAATGATCCGGACGTCAACGGTGTGCTCGCGGTCGGAGCCGACGGGCAGGACTTTTCCTTCCTCGAGGGCGCGGAGGAGCTTGGGCTGAAGATTGCTATCCAACTCGCTGATCTCGTCCAGGAAGAGGGTGCCGCCGTTGCAGGAGCGGAAATACCCCTGGCGATCAGAGGTGGCCCCGGTGAAAGCGCCCTTGCAGTGGCCGAACAATTCGCTCTCAGCTAAGGTCCCGGTAATGGCGGAACAGTTTACGGTGGTAAAGTGCTTGCTGCGTCGCTTGGGGTCCAAACGATGAATAGCCTCGGCCAAGAGCTGCTTGCCGGTTCCGGATTGGCCCTGAATCAATACAGGCACGTCACTGATTCGAGCGGTGCGCCATAACTGCCAGAGGAGCTTTCGCCAAACCGGTGAAACACCGACTACGCCGTGAGAGTCGAGCAGTTCCCAGGGGGGCGGAGAGGAACGAACGCGATTGACTTGTTGATGGCGGTCAAAGGCGCACGAAACTCTGTCGATGAGGTCCTGCTGAAAGGAAGGGGCAGAACTCTGCAAGAATCCGTTGAAGCCGTCGAGCACGGACTGACAGCATACGCTCAAGCTCACCTGACCGTTGATCAGGGCCAAAACCTGGACGGTATTGTCGGCTCGCCTGACGGTACGCAGCAGTTCGGTGGCTGCTTTGGTGTTGGAGGCCGGGACGTCCCTGGTGGCGGTGGGGGGTAAGAATAGGTCGAGAAGAATTACAGTGGGGTGCTGCCTGGCGCAGTGTTTGAAACCCTCGGCTGCACAACAAGCCTTGAGCACTTTGTAACGGTGGGCTCGAAGAGTCCGAGAGATGTCGTTGGCTAACGTACCGTCGACGTGGGCAACCAGTACGAGGGGGCTATCAGGAGCGATCACCCCATCCTCTTGCTTCTTCTCTCCCTTGAGAATAAAGCAATACCGCAAGTAAGCTTTGCGGAGACACCCACCTAAAGGGCAGATATGCTTGCCATTAGCCCGGTAGGTACTCCTTCTCTCTCCACTTCAATACGGTAGTCTAGCATAAGCAGGAAAGTTAGTCAAGAAAAAAATAAAGTTTCTGAGTCCTGGGGGATATTTGGGAAAAAACCAAGCAATTGCGGTTTATCGGCCGGTGCTGGCTAGGTATGGGACGTCAAACAGAAGGCCGAGGGGCTGATAAGGTGTTGGGCGTGCTAAAGCGTCCAGCGGGGCGTCGGACAGAAGGTCTGGAATTTGCGAGAGTTAGCGAAGAAAAGGGTTGGTGTGGCTGGATAAGTTGGGGGAATTGCGAGAATGTCGCCTTTGCAGGGCTATGGCCGGTCAAAGGGCAAGGGTGGCAGACAACTCGGGGCCGCCCCCTGCTGGAGGCGGCCCGGTAAATTGAACAAAAGTGATTGCCGGATGGCTAGAACATGCCGAGGACGCGACCGGATTCGTCGAGGTCCACCTTTGTAAAGGCTGGTACGGAGGGCAGGCCGGGCATGGTCCGCATGGCCCCGCACAGAGGATACAAGAAGCCGGCACCTACACTGGCGCGGATCTCGCGGATGGGCAGCGTGTAATTTGAAGGCACGCCCTTCCACTTGGCATCGTGAGAAATGGAAAGATGGGTCTTGGCCATGCACATGGGTAGCTTGTCGAAGCCGGCCTTTTCGTAGGCGGCTATCTGCTTTTCGGCAGTGGGCTCGTAGGATACGCCGTCGGCGTTGTAGATCTTGGTGGCAATAGCGTGAATCTTATCCTTTATGGAGTCGTTGACGTCGTAAAGGAATTTGAAGTCGGCGGGCTGTTCACAGGCCTTGACTACGGCTTCGGCCAAGCCGATGGCCCCTTCGCCGCCCTTGGCCCAGTGCTGAGACCAGACGGCGTCTTCGGCGCCGGCAGCCTTGGCGGCCTCGGCGACCATGTTGATCTCGGCTTCGGTGTCGTCGGTAAAGGAATTGACGGCAACGACCACGGGAATGCCAAAGAGCTTGGCGATCTTGATGTGGTGCTCCATATTACACAGGCCCTTCTTGAGCAGGTCAAGGTTTTCGGAGGTGTAGGCGGGGTCTAGGGAACGTCCGGGGATTACGCGAGGTCCGCCGCCGTGCATTTTAAGGGCTCGAATGGTGGCGACGAGGACGACACAGTCGGGGACGAGGCCGGATGCCCGGCACTTAATATCGAAGAATTTTTCCATGCCGATGTCGGCGCCGAATCCGGACTCGGTGACGACGTAGTCGGTGAGTTTGAGGGCGATTTTGTCGGCGAGGATGGAACTGTTTCCGTGGGCGATGTTGGCAAAGGGCCCAGCGTGGACAAGAGCGGGCTGGCCTTCGAGGGTCTGCATGAGGTTGGGCTTGATGGCCTCTTTCATAAGGACGGTCATGGCCCCGGCGGCGCCAAGGTCCTTGGCAGTGATGGGGTTACCGGCCTTGTTGGAACCGATGACGATTTTGTCCATGCGTTGGCGCATGTCCTTCAGGGAGTTTGACAGGGCCAAGATGGCCATGATCTCACTGGCTACGGAGATATCGAAGCCGGTGGATCTGGGGCGACCGTCGACGGATTCGCCGAGGCCGACGATGATGTTACGAAGGGCGCGGTCGTTGACATCGACGACTCGGTTCCAGGTGATGGCATAGGGATTGATGTTCAGGCGTTTGAGTCCGAGTTGCTTCATGCGCTCGTCGGAGAGGACGTCCTCATGCATAATGCGGGCGTCAATGGCGGCAGCCAAGAGATTGTGGGCAATGCTGACGGCGTGAATGTCGCCGGTCAGATGCAGATTGAACTCCTCCATGGGAATGACCTGAGCATAACCGCCCCCGGCGGCTCCGCCCTTGATGCCAAAGGTCGGGCCCATCGAGGGCTGACGAATGCAAAGGATGAGGTCCTTGCCGATGAGTCCCAAAGCCTGGGCCAAGCCACAAGCAGTGGTGGTTTTGCCCTCGCCCAGGGGGGTGGGGGTGATGGCGGTGACGTCAATGTATTTGCCGTTGGGCTTGTCTTTGAGGCGTTCGAGGATGTCCAAAGAGACTTTGGCCTTGCCTCGGCCGTAGGGCTCGAGCTCGTCGGTGGTGATGCCGGCCTTTTCGGCGATCTGCTCGATGGGTAAAGGTTTGGCGGCGTGGGAAATTTCGATGTCAGACGGAACTTTCGTACTCATGGATATCCTCCGGAAAAGGTAAGCAACAAATAGACAAGCCAGCCGGGCCGGACTAAGTAGGCCAAAGGCCGATTCTCATGCTAAAGTCCTGCCATTTTGCGCGCCAGGGCGGCCAAAGCAAGAGTTTTTCGAGTGTTTTTTTTGCCGCAGCAACAGCCGGACCAAGCTATCGTGATGGCTATGCTTGGGCAGATAGACTAGAATAAACTCTCGAGTAGGGCAGATAAGGATGGAAAATTGGAGAAAATGGGCGTGCAAAAAAGAATACGAAAAGGGGCGTTCACGCTGTGGATTGGGCTAACTCTGGTATGTCTGTTCGGAGCGGGGTGTTCTGTCAGACTGGTGAGCGAAGAGAATCTCAAGGACAATCCCAATGTACGTCTTATTGAGTCGGATGAGAAAGCAGTTGTCCTCGAGTTCAACGAAGAAGATGGGCAGAAGACTATCAAGAGTGTGAGATATGTGGGTACGTCTGTTGAGCTGGAGAAGCCCTGCCGGGTGAGGTATGAAAGGTTTTATTGGGATTTTCTCGATCTGATTGCCGTTCCGGGGCGACTACCGAATGGAAAAACCTACACGGTGTGGATTGATACGGGGTATGCCGGCCCGGTAATGACAAACGGAATCACCATAATCGAGAACGATTTAGCGATATATCCTCTGGGGCGGAATCTCAGAAAGGAATTTGTCGGCGTTTGTCATTTGCCTCGATTGGAAATCGGGCAAGCGATAATCACAAATCCGCCGTGCGAGTATTTGCAGATACGTTGGCAATGCGATGTCCTGGGATTAGCCTTGTGGAAACAGAAAGGGGCTGTTGTTGGACTTGAGCTATTGAAGCAGTTCTCATATGTTTCTTTTGATAATATCAACAAGGAAATGGAATTGTCGCTGGAGGAACCTTTTGAGCCGAGGCAAGCGAATAAATGGCAGTCTTATCCGCTCAAGATCGAGAAAGACGAGTCAGGGGACTCTAGACTGATGGTGGATATTCCAGTGGGCGGGGAGAATCTTCATATCATGTTTGATACTTGCGGTCGGTACGGGATGGTGGTAGGGCCTGAACTGTGGAAGAAGATTTCCGCCAAATCAGGGAAGGTGAAAGTGCGGAAATCAAGGCTGGCCACGGGGTTTTTGGGCTGGGTGGAGTGTCGCAGGGCCAAAGTGGCCCAGCTTGATGTGGCGGGGACGGAGATAAAAAACGCTGAGGTAATCATCCTGGATAAGGACAGCCCTTATCTGGCGGGCGAAGGATACATCAGTATGAAATACTTCGAGAAATCGGTGGTAGTTCTCGATTTCAAGCGGAATCTGATGTGGGTAAAGCAGTAAGTATTGAGGAGCTGGCGAGGGAGGATTGCAAGAAGTGGGGGTTTGGGCAAATAAAAGGCAAATCAGCAGGATTGAAGGGCAGGAAAAGGGCAACAGAAAAGGCGATCTGGCCGATAATAGCTAAGAGTGCGACCGGAAACGCCGATCTGCTGCGGCTGGCTGCGAAGGTCGCATCCTTTGTTGTCGGCCCAAAACGTCCTCGACGTGGCTTTCGGCCACGCCTCCGGGCCTTTTGCACCTGCCGCCTCGGCTGCGGCCTTCTCGCACGTCCTCGCGACGAACAGGGCTTCCGGACGCACTCTAAGATAGCAGCGGTGAGAATTGTTTGACCCGCAGGGCAGAGGCTTATAAAATCCCGGCAGAAACGGGACACGTCGGGAAAGAGGTAAGTACCGAGCTGAAGGGTAAATATAGTAAATAGTCCTGGGTAGGGGTTTGAATAAGAGCCAATGAGTGCGGACAGAGCGAGAAAAATCAAAGTAGGCTGCCTGGTCGGAGGATGGCTGTTGTGCGTCTGCTGGACAGTAGTGCCGGGCGGTTGCGGCTGGCTAGTAAGTGGTGATTATGTGAAGAATATCTCCGCGTCCGAGCCGGAAGTGGCCACCGAGGCAATGAACAAGGCGGCCCAGAATAAGAGCCGACGGGCTATAGTGCCGCTGGTGAAGCGCTTGTACGATGAGGACTCGGCGATTCGACTCTCGGCGATCAGGGCTTTGCAGAGTATAACCGGAGAAGATATGGGCTACCGCAGCTATGAGCCTGAGGTCAAGCGAGTGGCGGCTATCAAGCGCTGGGAAGCCTGGCTGGTACAAGAAGGACTCCTAAGTGGGCAAGAATAACATGGGACGTCGTGAAAATCTGAGTATCCATTCGAACCCGGTAGAACTTCGCCAAGTGCGATCGGCAATAGAGGCTGGAGGCGCCCGGGTGGGTTTCAACAAGAAAGATTGCCATGCGATAGCCCTGGCGGTGGATGAGGCCCTGGCCAACGTCATTAAGCACGCCTACAGCGGTGCCCAAGACAAGAAAATCGAGATTGAGATTGAAGAGCTAAACGAAGAGATTAAACAACAAGGTTTGAAGATAAATATCCGGGATTTCGGCAAGGCGGTGGAGATATCGAAGATCAAAGGGCGCGAGCTGACGGATATACGACCGGGGGGTCTGGGTGTGCATATAAGGCGCAAGGTGATGGACGAAGTGGTCTTTGAATGTCCCCCGAGCGGCGGAACCCTTCTGCAAATGGTGAAATATCGGCGTAATGAACAGAAAAGGAAGGGATAGGAGGCTCAAGGTAGTTCAGCGGTAGTTGGAGAAAGAAAATGCCCGCGGCAGAACGAAGCAGTTCAGATGATATAGTCAAACAAGTTCGAGAGTTGTCCGAGGCGGTGGCGGTGGACATCAGCGGGGATGTAGACCTGCACCGTTCACCGGCCCTGCGAGAGACGCTGGCGAAATTAATAGATGCCAATCCCGCCCGGCTGGTGCTGAACCTGAGCGAAGTGGGATATATGGACTCCTCGGGGGTGGCGACCCTGGTGGAGGCCCTGCAGCGAATCCAGCGGAAACAGGGACGACTTCTGCTTCACTCGCTGAGCCCGCGAGTTCAGAGTATCTTCGAGATAGCCCGGCTGGAAAGCATATTCGAGATATATCCTTCTGAAGACGAGGCCCTGAGGGCATAAGAACGTGGCACAAGCAAGTAATGAATTGGCCGAGAGGCGGCCCCCGGCGGGTATACGCTGGACGCAGCAGTTGGGCCAGGCAGTGATCAACGCGGCGTTGTTTACAGGAGGGATAAGCATTCTGCTGGGGCAGACGCTGAACTGGAGCCTGCGGAGTCTGGTGGGGCGGAAGGGGAAACTAGCCCGGGCCCGAGTGCTCAAACAGATGGTACGCGTGGGGGTGCGGAGTATCCCCATTGTTTTGCTGATTCAATTCTCTATCGGCTTTATTTTGGCCTTGCAGATGGCCCCGGAGCTGGACCGCTGGGGACAGGTGGAACAGGTGGCCAGTATTAATGCGGTGGCGGGGTTCAGGGAGCTTGGGCCTTTGATGGCGGGGATAGTGCTGGCGGGGTTTGCGGGGGCGTCGATCGCGGCAGAGCTGGGGACGATGGTAACGACGGAAGAGATAGAGGCCCTGCAGGTACAGGCGATAAATCCGGTGCGTTTCCTGGTGGTGCCTCGGGTGCTGGCGACGGTGATTATGATGGTATGCCTGACGGTGCTGGCGGACTTGACGCTGGTGTTCGGAGGTTTCGTAACCGGAGTATTGCAGTTGGATATCAGCGCCTCGCGTTATTATCATGTGACGCTGGAGACTTTGACTAATAAGGGTTTTTTGACCGGTTTGATCAAGGGGGGGTTGTTTGGTTTGCTGATCAGCTTGATTGCTTGTTATCAGGGGTTGTCGGTCAAGCCGGCTGAGGGCTCGGAAGGGGTGGGACGAGCGACGACGGTAACGGTGGTCAGGTCGATTGTGGCTTTGGTGGTGACGGATGGGATATTGACGGCGCTGTTTTACGCGTACGGATTCTTTGATAAATAAGAGCTGAGATGAACGAAGCTGAACCGATTATTAAGGTCGAAAGACTGATCAAGCGTTTTGGGGAGCAGACGGTGCTGAATGGGATCGATCTGGAGGTATACCCCGGCGAGACCATGGTGATCATGGGCGGTTCGGGGTGCGGCAAAAGCACGCTGCTGCGGATAATGATCGGTTCAATCAAACCGACGGCGGGAAAGGTGATGGTGCTGGGTGAGAACCTGGCGGAGCTGAACGAAAGGCTGCTGGATGAGCTGCGCAAGCGAATCGGGATACTGTTCCAATCGGGGGCCCTGTTCAACAGCATGACCGTGGGGGAGAATGTGGCTTTGCCGCTGCGCGAACATACGAAACTGCATCCGGACGTGATTGATCTGCAGGTTACGATCAAGCTGAACCAGGTGTCGCTGCTTCATGCCCGCCAGAAGATGCCGGCCCAGATATCTGGGGGGATGAAGAAGCGGGCGGGTCTGGCCAGGGCCTTGGCAATGGACCCGCAGATACTGTTCTACGACGAGCCCAGTGCGGGTCTGGACCCGGTAACCTCAAGTCAAATTGACGAATTGATTATAAAGCTGTCCAAAGGGCTGGGGGTGACCTCGGTGGTGGTTACGCACGAGATGGATTCGGCCTTTCGAATAGCCGATCGTATATGTATGCTCAATCGTGGCAAAGTGCTGAAGGTGGGCAAGCGAGAGGAGTTCGAGGCCCTGCGGGATGCTGAAAACGGCCAGGGCTTCGGCGAGGATGAACTGCTGATGCGGCAGTTTCTTCGAGGCGAAGCTGAGGGTCCGATAAGCAGCGAAGAAGATAAAGGCGGATTTTTCCAAGAGCTGGGGATATTCTCTCTGCGGTGAGATTAGAGCCCGGAGGTGTGAGTAATCAAGCCTCCCTTCGGGTCTGAGCCTCAGGGTCGAAGACAAGTCTCACGCCTCAAGCCTGAGTAATGGGAGCAGGACGGTGAACAAAGATCAGGCAAATGAACTGAAGGTGGGGATTGTGGTGCTTCTCTGCCTGGGTCTGGGTCTGGGTGTAGCCCTGAGACTATCGAACTGGCAGCAGTGGCTGGAGCCGAAGAACACACTGACCTTCAAGGTTCCGTACCAGGCGGGGATGGGGGGGATCAAGGCGGGCTGGCCGGTGACCATCGGGGGGGTGGCGGTGGGCAGTGTACGAGAAATCTCGTCGGTGCGTGGGCCGATCGACGAGCGGGATACAGCGGAGGAGCCGGCTTTAGAGGCTGAGGAATCGCAGACGATAGCCGAACAAGAGACGCAAAGCCCAGCCCAAGGGTCTGAAGATATTACTAAGGTAACGACCTATTCCTACTTCAAGTTCACGGTGCCGAGTAAATATGAGCTGTACGAAGACTGTGAGCTTACGCCGGCTAGCCAATTGATCGGCGGGGCTGGGGAGCTGATGATCACCAACTTCGGCAGCAAAGGCAAGCTGCTGCAAGACGGCGACGAAGTATTCCGCAAGAGCCTAGGTGGAAGCAGCATTGCCGCGGTAATGGATACTGTTCAGGCGGCGATGGCCAACGTTCATAAGATTACAGAAGATTTTAAGGATGTTTCGGCCAAGGCTCGCACGACCATTAACCAGGCCAAACCAGATTTGGAAAGGACATTCGCCAACGTGCGGGCGGCTTCGGAGGAGATGAAACTGGGAATGCGGGAGATTCGCTGGAATCCCTGGCGGCTGTTGCATAATCCCAGTAACAGGGAACTGCGGACGCAGAACTTGTTGACATCGGCGAGGGCTTTCAGCAGCGGAGCCAGCGACGTCGTTGCAGCAGTGGATAAGCTGGAAGGAATGCTAGAAGCTCGTAAGGGTAGCCCGGCTGGCAAGGATGAAGAATTGATACAAGCAGTTGAAGAGCTTACGGCAACAATGGATAAGTTCAGCGTGGCAGCAGAGACGTTCTTCAAACGGCTGGGGAAAGGGAAGTGAGAAGAATAGCAAATATCAAAAATCAAATAGCAAAATTACATAGTACAATTCAAACTTAGATTTTCAGTTCCTGTGGGTAATTGCTTTCCATCAACAACAAGCGGTGTTTGAGGGGTGGTCCGGCGGGGGCGGAGAAACCGCCGAGGGCGCCGGTGCGGGTTAGTACACGGTGGCAGGGGATAATCAGCGGTAGAGGATTGCGGGCCAGGACTGAGCCGACGGCTCGGGCGGCGTTGGGTGCGCCGATGCGTTTAGCTAATTGGCCATAGGTTATGGTTCGGCCATAGGGCAGGCGAGCCAAGGCGGTGAGGACTTTGCGGGCGAAAGGACTGAGTGGGCTCAGATCGAGGGGGGCGGTGAAACGCACTTTGCGGCCTAAAGAATAGTCGGCCAATTGTGCAGCAGTGGCTTTGAGCAATCGGACAGTTGTAGGTGGAGCTTTAGAAATAGCTAACAAGTTGAGAGTAGCTGGCGGCTTGGATTTGGGCCAACAGATGCGGCGCAGGCCTTGAGTTGAAGCAATCAGGCGGAAACGTCCAATGGCTGTGGGAGCAGATAGGGTAAAGAACTTTTGGGAATCCATTAGCAACAGGGATTATACTCAGTTAGACGGCATCAGTCATCGGTAAGGGCAAAGACGGCAAGATGGGGATTGACAAGGGGGGTTGAATCCATAATTATAGGCTGCAGTTGGTGTTGTTTTCGGAGAGGCTTGGGCCCAGGAAGGGCGTGCGCAGTTGCTCAAGAAAATACCCTTGTCATTATGCGGTTGCCTGCTTGTCCTGGCTTGGTTGGCAATGGCTGACGGTGCCCAAGCCCAAGCAGAACAGGAAGTTACGCCTGAGAAACCCCAGAAGCAAACAGCAGGACTGTCGCTGAGTGGTGACGCACTGGCGATATGGCCCGAGCCTGACGGGACTCAACTGCTGGTCTATAAGGGCAACTTCTCGGCCCGGGGGCCGGAACAATCCCTCAGCAGCGACAGGGCGGTAATCTGGCTAAAACAAGTCCGTAAGGAAGGGCAAATCCACAGCAGCCTCCGGCTGTACCTGGAAGGGAAGGTCAAGATCAGCGAGTCCAGCGGGGCGGTGACCACAGACGAAGTTCTACTGAGCCGACTGGAAGTGGCGGGGCCGCTGGCAATCGAAGCGGTCCAGCGGACAGACGAGCCGCAGCGAGATGATCCGCTGTACCAACGGGCGGTCGAGGCCCTGCAGGAATCGAGCATAGCAGAACCAATCGGGGAAGGAATTACAGAGCAGACCGAGCCGGACAGAGTCAAAGAGGGCGAAATTGTCAGAGTCGGGCCGGTAAAACTCCCTCGAGGCCCGGTGTTCATGCGGGGCTCGGCAGCAACGGTGCAAAAGGGCAATGAGTTTATCATCACCCTGGTAGCTGACGAACGAGGGCAAGTATATGTTTCGCAGGCAGCGACCAAAAGTAAACTGCTGCTGGAGATGCAGGCGGATGCAGCGGTAGTTTTTCGAGATCTCGATAGTCCAGAAGAAGAGGGGCAAACAGGCGGGACCTTTACGGGGGTGTACCTGGAAGGGCACGTGCTGGTAAGGCAAGCTGAACGGACCATCCGGGCCCAGAGGGTGTACTATGATCTTCGGCGTGAACGAGCATTAATCCTGGACGGTGTGTTGCGGACGATAGAGAGGCAACGGAGAGTGCCGCTTTACTTGCGGGCTAGGGAGATTCGGCAGTTGTCGGAAGAAGAATTCCTGGCTAAGAAGGGGAC
Source organism: Actinomycetes bacterium (assembly GCA_030614915.1). Taxonomy (GTDB): domain Bacteria; phylum Planctomycetota; class Phycisphaerae; order JAACET01; family JAACET01; genus JAACET01. The sequence continues at coordinate 36,612 of JAUXAG010000013.1, forward strand.
GCTAACCAGTAGTGATTTCGAACGTCCAGATTATCACCTGGCTGCGAGCAAGGTGCTGCTGCACCAGGGCAGGAAAGTAGATAAGCAGGGCAGAGAGATCGGGAAAGAACGGCTGCACGTGAGGGCTGACAACATAACCATAAATATAGGGTCGGTGCCGGTTTTCTGGTGGCCTCGATTCGTTGGAGATTTCGAGCGGGGGGAACTGCCAATACAATCGGCGAAGTTTGGAGAGAGCGAGAGCGACGGTTTGACGGTGGAGACGGACTGGTGGTTGTTCCGGCTACTGGGATTGGAAACGCCGGAGAACGTCAGAGCCATTCTGGGATTGGACTACATGAGCAAGCGGGGCCCGGCGGTCCGCTATGAGATAGATTACATACGGGATAAGTATGAAGGTTACGCCCGGGGTTATCTGATTGACGACCACGGGCAGGACCAGCTGAGCCGGTCCCGTGAGGATATCGAACCTCTCACTAATCTGCGTGGGCGGGCGTTAGTGCGGCACCGACACTATCTTCCGCAAGACTGGGAGATGCAACTGGAGGCCAGTTATATCTCGGATTTGAATTGGCTGGAACAGTACGAAGAGAGAGAGTTCGATACGGGTAAAGACCAGGAAACAGCCCTATACCTGAAAAAACAACGCCAAAACTGGGCGTTCAGCATGCTGGCTAACACCAGATTGATGGATTTTATCAGCTTGACCGAGCATTTGCCGGAGGGCCGATTTGTACTAATCGGCGAGCCGTTGGGGAACATAGCCAGCGGCTTTTTGGACGTGCGTGGCGGAGTTGTGCGGCTGCGGGCGAATAATACCTTCGGCCCGCCGGTGCCGCTGGACTCGTCGAGTGTGCTGCGGGGCGATGCCCGGGCCCAAGTAGACCTGCCACTGCAGCTGGGGAGGGTAAAGGTGGTTCCATATGTTTCGGCGAGGGGGACGGCCTGGGATGATTCGCCCATGGGTGGTGGGGAGGGGCGCTACTTTTTTACGGCAGGTGTGCGGGGCGGGACGCAATTCTGGCGGGTGTACGACAAAGCAGAATCGCGGATACTGGACTTGCATCAACTGCGGCACATCATTCAGCCTCAGGTACACGTTTTCGGTTCAGCGACCAACCAAGACCACGGCGAACTGGGTGGGGGGCTTTGGCCCTTCGACCAGGAGGTAGAAGGACTGCATGATTTTGCGGCAGTGAGCGTAGCTTTGTTGCAGACGTTGCAGACCAAGCGAGGACGGCCCGAGGCCCGGCGGTCGGTGGACTGGCTGAACCTTGACGTGCGGACGACCTTTTTCAATCGACATGATCCGCTATTTGCGGGGACGGACTTTTCAGACTCGGTCTGGCCGACAAATATGGCCCGAGCAGTGCCCCGAGGCAGATGGTTCGACTATCGGCCGGAAAACAGCGTTCCGCGAGATAACGTTCAGGCGGATCTGTCGCTGCGGCTGTCGGACACGACGCTGGTGTTTGCTGATGCGACCTACGGGATGATGCCCCAGGGCATGGATCGGGTCAATGTGGGGCTGGCAGTAACGCGTTCGCCACGGCTGAGCTACTTTGTGGCAGACCGCTTCGACCGCGGGTTGGATATGCAGGTGTTCACGGCGGGGGCAACGTATAGGATTAATGAGAAATATACGCTGTCGGGGGCTCACCAGTTGGATCTCGACAACGGCGACGAATTGGCTACGAGTATATCGCTGGTCAGGAAGTTTCCGCGTTGGTACATGGCCCTGACAGTGGATATCGACCAGGGACGGGATAACAGCGCAATCACGTTGACTGTCTGGCCAGAAGGTGCACCAGAGGTGAAGGTAGGCGCCAGGGCGGTAGGGGGGGTTGTAAGTCGAAGGTGATTGCGGGTTTAAGACAACTAGCCACAGATTTCACAGATCACGCAGATAGAGAAAAGAAAAACCACAAGCCACTGGGACCGATAGCGGGGATTAGTTTGTCTTTTTCAAAGGGCGATGGGCTTTGGGGTGCTTGGGGGCCGGGTTTTCCAGCGGCGGTGGACCCAGAGATACTGCTCGGGGTGGCGACGAGCGACCCGCTCGATGGCCTTGGTATAAGTGGCCGTAATCCACCGGACTGCGTCGTCACGATCTCGCCACTGATGGGGGTAGATGATCTGCTCAACACTGAATTCGTATTTGAAGGCGTCGCCCAGACGAGTAGCGGCAGTGACCACAACAGGAGCATCAAAGGAGCGGGCTAACAAAGCGATGCTGCGAAAGGTGGAGGCAGGTCGGCCAAAGAAATCGACAAACAGGCCCCGATCTCCGGCATTCTGGTCGGCGAGAAAACAGACAATCTGGCCGGCATCGAGAACGTCGCTAACGGCGGAGGTGGCGCCCTTTTTGGTGATGATGCGTTGGCCGGTCTTCTCCCGCATGCCGAATACGTAGCGATGCAAGTGGGGGTTTGGTAAATGACGGGCTACGGAATAGGAAGTAAAGCCCATAACGGCTAAGACAAAGCTGAGCAATTCCCAGTTTCCATAGTGTCCGGAGAGCATAATTACGGGTCGGTTCTGGAGGAGCAAGTGCAGGGTTTCGGCCATGTTCTTGAGGCGAATGTAACGAAAGACGGTATTGATCTTCAGCAATCGCGGGGCATAGACGACCTCGATGATCAACATACCCAGATGGCGGAGACAGTCCCGAGCAGTACGTCTAATCCAGCGGTCGGGAACGGATGGGCCGTAGATCAAACGCAGATTGTCCAAGGCCCGGTGCTTCCAGCGGGGATAAATGAGATAGGTAATGTCGCCGAGGAGTCGGCCAACGGCCAAGGCGGCATCAATGGGCAGCATCTGCATGCACATTCCCAGAGTGCGAATGGACAAATAGGTGAGCAAATCGGTGAGCTTGTTTCGAGGTTTTTCGGCCATGCTGGGATATATCAGAGCTAGAAATCAGTAGCGACCAGTAGATACAGACAACCGCCCTAAGGGTAAGGGGCAGACATAGAGCTTGTCAAGGGCAGACGAAAGAACTAAATAACCTCCGGTGAACGCGCGGGATAAATAGGAAAGTCTTTGTGATTGACGCGGGGGACAGGAATCTATAATTTGGGGCGAAGGTTCGGCCAACAAGGCCCCGGCGAGGTAGGTGGTCTAGTTAGACATATAACGGAGCAGGTAATGAGCAAGCAGAAGATTGGACTGGTAGGGCTGGCAGTAATGGGTGAAAACTTGGCGCTGAACATGGAACGTAACGGCTTTGGGGTGGCAGTGTTCAACCGGACGACGTCCAAGACGGAGAAGTTCGTGGCCGGCCGGGCCAAAGGCAAGAACATCGTAGGGACCGAGACTATAGAAGAATTCGTGGAGGCCCTGGAAAAGCCGCGAAAGATTATGCTGATGGTCAAGGCCGGGGAGCCGGTGGACACGATGATCAATAGTATTGTGGGGCACCTGGAAAAGGGAGACCTGCTGATCGACGGAGGCAACAGCTTCTTCAAGGATACCGAACGGCGGGGTAACGCCCTGGCGGAGAAAGGTATTCTGTATATCGGCACGGGAGTCAGCGGAGGTGAAGAAGGGGCGTTGTATGGTCCGAGCATTATGCCGGGCGGCCAGAAAGAGGCCTATGAGATGGTGGAGGAGATTCTGACCAAGATTGCAGCCAAGACGGAAGATGGGCCTTGCTGTATGTACATTGGGCCGGGGGGGGCGGGGCACTATGTGAAGATGGTACACAACGGCATTGAGTACGGGGATATGCAGTTGATCTGCGAAGCGTACGATATTCTCAAGACGGCCCTGGGGCTGGAGGCGGCCCAGCTGAGCGCGATTTTTGGCCAGTGGAACAAAGCTGAGCTGGATTCTTATCTGATAGAGATCACCGAAGCGGTGCTGGCCAGGATAGATGACGAGACGGGCAAACCGCTGGTGGACATAATTCTGGACAAGGCGGGGCAAAAGGGCACGGGCAAATGGACCAGCCAGAGTTCGCTGGATTTGGGAGTACCGACGCCGACAATCAATGCCGCGGTAGTTGCCAGGACAATGTCGGCGTACAAGGATGAACGGGTAGCAGCGAGTGAACTGCTGAGCGGCCCGGAGATTAAGTATGAAGGTGATAAGGCGGAGTTGATTCAAGCGGTGCGTGAGGCCTTGTACGCTTCGAAGATTACATCGTACGCTCAGGGGATGGCCCTGCTGCGAGAGGCCAGCAAGGAGTATGGGTGGAATCTGCAGTACGGGGCGATCGCCAAGATATGGAAGGGGGGGTGCATAATCCGGGCGAAGTTCCTGGATCTGATCAAACAGGCTTACGATCGAAATGCTGATTTGCCGAACCTGCTGGTGGATAAGGAATTCAGCCAATACGTGGCCAGCCGAGGAGATAACTGGCGGATGGTGGTCAAGCTGGCGGTGGATATGGGTATCCCGGTACCAGCGATGAGTGGGTCATTGGCTTACTTTGACAGCTATCGCCGGGCTCGGGTACCGGCGAATCTGATCCAGGGGCTGCGGGATTACTTTGGAGCCCATACCTACGAGAGAGTAGATAGGGACGGCAGCTTCCATACGGAATGGATGGCTTCGTAGAGGTATTAGGGCCGGTAGTTGCCTGTGCTATCGATATTCTCGCAGAGCTACTCTGGGAATTGCGTGGACTATAGCTGAGCCCCGGCCAGCACTGCCATAATTAATTGCTTTTCGACCTTTCTTCCGGCGAGCTTCGCAGCCCACTAATAACCTTGTAAATTGCCTGGGTCCCCTCTCGGCCAAAGCCATGTGAAGATGCAGCCCGGAACAGTGATTCGGCTACTGCGGTTCCCGGCAATGAAACCTTCAAGTCACAAGCCGCCGCATGAGCGATACGAAGATCCTTGAGCAGGTAGTCCACAAAGAATCCTGGAGCATAATCGCCGGCGACCATTTTCGGCCCCAGGTTTATAAGTTGCCAACTACCCGCTGCACCGCCTGAGATAGCCTGAAGCATGGATTTCATATCAATTCGGGCCGCCTGTGCGAACGAAAGTGCCTCGGAGACCGCCCAGCAGTTCATCGAGACAAGTATCTGATTACACAGTTTGACAACGTAACCAGCTCCACTTGAGCCGCAGTAAACAATTGTCTTGCCCATCGTTTCGAGTACCGGCAGTACTCTGTCAAAATCTTCTTTTCGGCCCCCGACCATAATGCTGAGTGTAGCATTCTTTGCGCCAGTGTCCCCGCCGGAAATTGGAGCGTCGAGAAACCCGACACCTTTCTTATTGAGTTCTTCAGTACATCTGGCAGCTACTTCCGGGGCTGCGGTCGAACAGTCAACAACTATTGAGCCCTGCCTTGCCCCGGCGATGATGCCGGTCTTTTCTTCGAGTACGACCTGGTAGACATCCGGAGAGTCAGAGACGCAGGATATCACGATGTCGCTCTGCGCGGCCGCCTGAGCGGGTGAAGCTGCCAGCACAGCGCCTGCCCTCTTTAGTGGCTGGGTCTTGGCAACTGTGCGATTGTAAACCGTAAGGGGATGGCCAGCTTTGAGGACATTCGCGGCCATCGATCGGCCCATGATTCCCAATCCTACGAATCCTACATGCAGTTTGTCTTTGCTCATATTTCGCGTTTCCTTTTTCCGGCCTACAAGTTTAGCGTTAATAACCGACGATGGCAAGTGGGCTCAGAAAAAATTAAGTTCGCTGTCTGAGTGAAGAGCAGATAGTGCAGTGCGATAGGCCTTGCCATGGAGAGTCCCCTGCCATAGCAAAAGGGGCACTGTGTTGACGGGGCCTTGGTGCGTTTGCGTTCGCTTTTATGCTCTCCTTGAGAGGTAGCTCCTATGTCGGTTGAGCTGACCGTCTTTATACGAAGCAAGAGTTTTTGGAATAAGTCTGGGAATTAGAGGCCCAGACAAAAAAAAGCCGCCTCAGGCCTGTGGGCCCAGCGGAACATTTACATACGACAAGCGCAAAAAAAGGGTGCGAGAACTACTCTCTCTCACACCCCGAGAAAAGGAGAAAAGGCTAATTTAGTATCCGATAATATACACTACAAATTGCCCTATGTCAAGTGTTTTTTTAGCTTTTTCAATATTTTTTTGTTCCGCCCCACAGCAAGCCAGAAGAGGGCCCTTGAGCGGGAAGATTTGGGGCATATTATAAGGTCCGGGGAGAGGTCCCGGGCATACAAGCCGAGAGCATCAGCCGAGGGTTACATCGTAACTTACGATTCTGTAAGATGTTACGGTGAAATAGCCGGGCCGGGGGATAGCGGCTGGCCCGAGGGTGAGAAACTGGGGGAAAATTCCGGCGGGGTCTGGGCAGATGATTGCAGGTATTTTATGGCGATGGCCCAGGGGCGTCTGATGGGATAATGGCTGGTTTGGCCGAAGTGAATGCCGACGGAGCCGTGGCTGTGGCGACCAGAGCCCATGGATATGCTGGTGCCGGTATGAACCTCTTCGGTGGCTTGGCCTTCGAATTGGTCGGGCATGAGTAATATGGCGTCGGCGCCCAATTGGCGGGCTTGTTCAGCGAGTTTCTGGATGGCGTCGGGCTGATTGCTGTTGATCCATAATTCGGCGAGCTCGATGTAGTCACGCTCAGGCTGAAGGGTTCTGAAGACCTCCACCCGAGTGGTGGGGGGATAGGTGAGATTGGTGTAGGGCATGACTTGTACGCGGGGAGCACATCCAAAGAAGAGAAGGGGCAGAAAGAAAAAGGATACCTTTTTCATTTGTGCAGACCCCTACGATCGCCAAGCAAGGTGTGGTCTTCGGCGAGTCGGATGATCCTGCGGGCCAGGCTGAGCTTGGCTAGCGGGCCGAGCCGCTCGACAGAACCGTCCGCCGAGATAATGACGGGCTTGATGTGCTCCGAGGCCAAGCTGGCCGGAGTGTTGGCGATAATGTAGTCGAGTTTTTTCTTTTTGAGCTTGGCCAGAGCGTTGGCCTGGAGGTCATTGGTCTCCAGAGCAAAGCCGATGAGGAGCTGTCGCCGTTTGCGGCGGGCCAGCTGAGCCAAGATGTCGGTGGTAGATTTTAGTTTGAGGGTCAGTGGAGCCGAGGATTTTTTGATCTTAGTGGTGCGGAGCTTGGTGGGTTGATAGTCGCAGACGGCAGCAGCCATGAGCAGGCAATCGGCACGGGGGAAGTGCTTGAAGCAGGCCCGGGCCATCTGATCGGTGGTCTGGACGTGGATGATGCGGGCCTTCTGGGGCAGTCGGGCATGGACGGGACCGAGGATGAGGGTTACCTTGTGGCCGCGGCCCAGGGCGGCGCGGGCAAGAGCCAAGCCCATCTGGCCGCTGGAGGGGTTGGAAATAAAACGGACCGGATCGAGGTACTCACGAGTAGGGCCAGCAGTTATCAGAAAACGCATGGCAAAGCTCACAAAAACAGGCTTGAAGCCTGGGGCTTGAGACTTGAGGAAGACAAAAAAACAAGACAAGCCTGCTAAGGCCTATAGCCTACAGACTACTGGAAACACAGATTACACGGATTTTCAGAAAAAGAAAGAAAAGAATTTTTTGACGCTGATTCATCCTTCGTCCGCCTTCGCCAAGCCTACGGCGGACTATGGAGAACAAATTTCACCTATGCATAATAGCTTTAAAAGTCCGGTCGATATAAACTAAGAAGTCCAATCAATTCTTTATCACCCCTTTTAATGGCTATATCAAGTGAAGTCTCGTCATTCCTGTTTCTGGCATGCACATCAGCCCCACCTTCAAGGAGAAGCTTAACGATTTCTTTTTGGTTCTCCCTGACCGCCCAGTGTAAAGGAGTCCATCCGTTCGAGTGACCACGATCATCTCTAACGTGCACATCAGCTCCGTTGGCGATGAGGAGTTTGACAATCTCACTTTTGTTTTGAAGAACAGCGGTTAGCAAAGGATTTACGCTGGAATCGTGTCTAACATTTATATCAGCGCCATTGGCAATTAGAACTTCTGCGACTTCTTTATATCCATTGTGGCATGGCCAAAAGATAGCGGTTCTGCCAAATGATTTACATCTGATATTCACATCAGCACCGGCGGCAATGAGCATTTCCACAGTTTCTTTATGACCAGATTTGGCGGCAAAATGCAAGGGGGTTTTGCCGTTTTCATTTATAGCATTAACATCCGCACCATTTGCAATGAGAAATCTGATAGTCCCGCTATGTCCATCTTCTGCTGCCTTAAACAATGGGGTTTGATCCAGCACACCTTTTTTATTTACATTGTTCTTTAGGGTTTGTACATATTTTACAAGAGCAGTGATTTTTTCTGAAGTATTTGGGTTAGTTATTGTGAGTTCGTCTAATTTTATCGTTTTGGACAAGATTTCCATCTTGTCAACATCTCCGTGTTCTCTATAGTGTTCAAGCAAGTTGGCATAGGCATCACCGAGTAAGGGAAAGTTTTTTGAGGACTGGTTTATAAGGTCAATCATTTTATCGGCTTTAACAGAGCGTGAAGCAGTGGCTAATGTGTATTGAACATAATTTGCATAAAGAGAATCGCCGAAGTGTTCCAGGAAATATTTGAGAATCGGGTGCGTGCGATCGCTGCGATAATCAGGAATAAGCGCCCTGGCCACAATACCCGGGCCAAACCCCCTGCCACCAATCTTAAATGCTTTTCTTCGTCTCATAAACTTATAAGCCTCTAAATCATGGTCTCGGGGTTCTATTACTTTTATTTTAATGTCATTTGATTGGTATTTGGCGTTTCTATATTTGCGAGGTAACGGCTGAAATATTGCACGAATAGTATGTTCGCCCGGCTCGAAGAGGCCCTTGAAATGATTACCGATTAGCCAATGGCTTTGAATATAAGATGAATTTTCTTTTATGGACCAAGTTTTGGGTTTTTCTTGTAGCCTGTTTAGTAGCCTGAGACTATTGCCGCATATGCCAGTTTCCGGTGGATACACTGCGGCGCCAATATCACGTAAAGTTCCATCCCCTCGAACTTCAACAAAGATAACCTTTGCAGCACGTTGCTTAGTGGCTTTGTATTTTATTAAAAACTCAGTTTCAGAATCATTCTCTAGGAAAACAGTAGCGCGAATGGGTTCGAGCTGCAGGTATTCATGCTTATCTATTTTTATTTCAAAATTCAGTTCAGTTGTGACCTCTTTTGATTCTTCACAGCCCATCAGGTGAATAATCAAAAGCATTACGGTAATTGCGACAAAGAATTTATTTGTTAGCATATTATTTCTCCGAAACCAAAAGCTTCTATTCTTTTGACAGTTTCTTTTTTTTTTCACCGGTCGATGATAGACATATCCTTAAAGGTCAATTCGAATGGCACGATTTCAATAGCCAAACCCCCTAGCGGTCTTCGGGCGTCAAGGTCTGGCTTCGCAAATCCTGGGCTCGGTCGATGAGCTGTTCGGTGGAAACGGGCTTACGAGGTTCCAAAGTAAATGACCAGTCGTGGTGATCGTGGAACTTGAAAGGCAAAAGGACCTCGCAGACGAAGTCGATTACGGGCCATTGATATATGGGAGCGGAGACGCCCTGGGAAGTTTCGAGAGTCTCGTATTGGGGGTGTTCGACAAGGACACGATATTGGCCATACCAAGTGAAAGGAAAAGTGACGGGGGTGCGGCCTTTCTCGACGTCGTTGACACTGACCAAGGCTCCGGGCGGATCGGTGCGGACAGTAATGGTCCGCTCCACACAGCCGATCAGACCGATGAGAAATAAAGCTACTAAAACCGCAAGGGGATGTTTAGCGATAATCATGAGAGAGTAATTAGCTCCACTGAAAGGTTCTGCGAATCAAGCAGGGCTACGGTGGGTTGGCCGCTGGCTCGGCCGCAACATTCGCCGGGGTTAATTATGAGGGTGTGGTCCTCGCGACTCTGCCTGGCCTGGTGAGTGTGACCAACGACAGCGAGATCGGCCTGGCTGAGCAGCTCGTCGGAGATCTGGGAACGGTCGTGAGCCAACACGAAACTCCGCCCGTCAAGTTCAAAGCTGACAGGGGCAGCAGCAATCGATTTGAGAACACGCCCCAGGCCTGGGCGATCGCTGTCGGCGTTTCCGAAGACGGCGTGGATGGGGCCATCAAAGGTGCGGACCTTCTGGGCCGTGAAAGGGGAGACCACGTCGCCAGCGTGAATGAGGACCTCGGCAGAGGCCTGGGCGAAGATCTGAAGGGCCTGTTCCAGGCGTTCCAGATGGTCGTGGGTGTCAGATATCAGGGCTATCTTCAATAAAAGTCTCCCAAAAGAAATCATAAATAGTATACAGGGCAAAGGGGCGGAGTAAACTGCAAAAAACGCCAGCGGGGAGGCAACGGGCGGGGGGAGCTTTATGATTGACCGGCCCAGAAGGGGCTGATATAAAGAGAGCGGTCAGGCTAAACATAACTACCCCCCAGGATAAACCTGGGGGCTAAACAGCCCGGCTGTGGGCCTTGGGAGAAATCGGCGATGATTATAGATTGCCACCGACATATCTGGGAGAAGCCGAAAGACCTGCAGGACGGTTCGCTGGGCGGTTCGGGACCTTTGCCGGATTGGCAGGAAAATGAGAATCTGAACTTGGCCCAATCAGAGGATGCCCCGATCCGCGGATTGGTGGATTGCTCGATTGTGCTGGGCTTTGTGAGCCGACTGCTGGGAACCCAAATCAGCAATGATTTCGTGGGACGCTATGTCAGGCAACATTCAGAGTGCACGGTGGGTTTTGCAGGTGTGGATCCGACGGATCGGACAAGCCCAAGACTGGTGGAAGAATTAGTCAAGAAGCAGGGGTTTGCGGGGGTGGTGGTTTCGCCTGGGGCCCAGGGGTTTCATCCGTGCGATACGCGGGCGATGAACCTGTATGAGAAACTGGTAGAGCTGGATGTGCCGGTGATGTTTCATTATCCGGAACGGTGGTTGAAAGGTGCCCATCTGAAACAGGCAAGTCCGGGGCTGCTGGATGAGGTAGCCCGGAGCTTCGGGGGCCTGCGGATGATAATCTCCAGCCTGGGTTGGCCATACGTGGATGAGAGCATGCTGATGGTGGCTAAGCATGAGAATGTTTATTCGGATGTGAGCATAGTGGTGGACCAGCCGTTGCGGGTGTATCAGGTAATCAGCAACGCGTATCAATACCAGGTAATGGATAAGCTGCTGTTCGGCAGCGGTTGGCCGTATTGTACGGTGCGGGCGGCAGTGGAGGCTCTGTACAACATCAACGAGATACCGCGGCAGACGGGGCTGCCTTCGGTGCCGAGGGAGGCCCTGCGGACCATAGTGGAGCGAGACAGTCTGGCACTTCTGGGTATAAAACATCCGCCGGGTATGGCTGAAGGGCAGGAGGAAAAAGGCTTGAGGCTTGAGGCTTGAGACCTGAGGCAGATAATACAGAAAAAAATTAGCTGTCAATTATTGTAAGAACACGAGGGTAAATCGGTGCGAGGGAGGGGGGAGTAAGTGCGAGTAAGACATGGCAAGTAAACGCAATGGTGAACAATATCGGCATCCATTGGCCGAACGGAATGCCTCGGCCCAGATGGTGAGGCTGTTTTCGCCGGCTAAGAAGTTCGGGAGCTGGCGGAGGCTGTGGCTGGCGTTGGCCCAGGGGCAGCGGGAACTGGGGCTGAAGATAACGGCTAAGCAGATTCGCCAGATGCAGCAGCATCTGGACGATATCGACTATGGGTATGCGGCGAAGATGGAAAAGAAGCTGCGGCACGACGTGATGGCTCACATCCATACGTACGCCAAGGCAGCGCCGGCGGCGGCGGGGATAATCCACTTAGGAGCGACCAGCGCGTTTGTGGGGGATAATACGGATTTGATTATTATTCGTGAGGCCCTGGAACTGGTGCGTGCTCGGTTGGTCAATGTAATCGATGCGTTGGGGAGATTTGCCAGGCGGTATCGCAGCCTGCCAACGCTGGGCAGGACGCATCTGCAGCCGGCTCAACTGACTACGGTGGGTAAGCGAGCGACGCTGTGGGCGCACGACTTTGTGCTGGACTTGGCCGAGATCGAGATGCGGCTGGAGAGGCTGGCCTTTCGGGGGACCAAAGGGACGACGGGAACACAAGCGAGCTTTCTGGCGCTGTTCGACGGGGATCATAGAAAAGTGGAGCGGCTGGAAAAGCTGGTGGCTAAGAAGATGGGGTTCAAGAAGTGCTACGCGGTAACGGGGCAGACCTATCCGCGGAAGGTGGATGCCCAGGTGGTCTATGCCTTGGCGGAGATTGCGACGAGTGTGCAGAAGTTCTGTAACGATATTCGGCTGTTGGCGAGTATGAAGGAGATTGAAGAGCCGTTCGAGAAGAAGCAAGTGGGCAGCTCGGCGATGGCTTATAAGCGGAATCCGATGCGTTGCGAGCGGGCGACGGGGCTGGCCAGGTATGTGCTGAGCGTGGCGAGTTCGCCGGCGGCTACGGCAGCGGAACAGATGTTCGAGCGGACGCTGGATGACTCGGCCAATCGGCGGATAACTTTGCCCGAAGCCTTCATGGCTATCGAGGGGACCTTGATGATCGTGCAAAACGTGGCGGAGGGCCTGGTGGTGTATCCGAAGGTAATTGCGGCACACGTGAGGGCCGAATTGCCGTTTATGGCTACGGAAAATATCATCATGGCTGGGGTGCGGGCTGGGGGCAATCGGCAGGAGCTGCACGAGCGGATTAGAAAACACAGCCAGGCGGCAGCCAAGCGAGTGAAGCTGGAAGGGCGGGATAATGATTTGATCGAGAGACTCAAAGGGGATGCTGCCTTTGGGAAGCTGAATTTTGGGCGACTTCTGCGGCCGAGGGACTTTGTGGGCAGGGCACCGGAGCAAGTGGATGAGTTTCTGCGGGAAGTGGTGGGTCCGATAAGAAGGAAGTATCGGAAGTTGCTGGGCGGGGAGGTGGAGCTAAAAGTCTAAAGAATTGCGAATTGCGAATTTGCCGGAGGAGTTATGGATAAGGCGGAGTTGGCCAGGCGGATAAAAGAGGTGGCGTATCTGGAGGGGGACTTTTTGCTGCGCTCGGGCAGGCGGAGCAAGTATTACCTGGATAAATATTTGTTTGAGACGGAGCCGGAGATTCTGGCTGAGCTGGGCCGACGGTTGGCGGATAGGGTGGGGGCTCATGTGGACAAGATAGCCGGGGCTGAGCTGGGGGCGGTGCCATTGGCAGCGGCGACGAGCATGGCCTGTGGTAAGCCTTACGTGATTGTGCGGAATAAAAAGAAGGACTACGGGACGAGTAAGCCGATCGAGGGGCGGCTGGAAAAAGGCGACGTGGTGCTGCTGGTCGAGGACGTGGTTACGACGGGCGGGCAACTGCTGGAGGCTGCTAAGACGCTGGAAGAGGCGGGGGCCAAGATCGAGCGGATTGTAGCTGTGATCGATCGAGGCGAAGGCGGCCGAGAAAATATCGAAGCGGCCGGGCATAGCTTTGAGAGTATTCTGACTAAAAGTGATCTTGGCATAGGGTGAAGAAAAGAGCTCAACACGTTGTGCAGTATTTCAGGGAGTGCGATAATTATGCTAAAAAAGTTGTACATTAGCGCCGTCATTGTATTTGCAACAATTGCATCACTGTTTTCAATCGCCAATTCCGCTTTAGCGGTACACGATTCCCTTCACTATTCCAGGCTCCCACTCGAATACCGCTCTGGCATTCAACGCCTTCAAGCTGGATGGCACTTCAGCGGTCTTTCTGACAAACAGCAGGATGCGATAAGCCGGGTGCACCAACGCTGGTACGAAGCAGGGCATTTGTCCTGGTTGGATGCGGGTATTCCGGTTGATATGGTAATACGGAAACATGAGGCGTTGGCGAATTTCGAGAAATTTGTGCCGCGATGGGGATTTCGCCTTCACCAGCAGTACCCAATTGCAACATCCTTTCTAGCTCTTTTGAGCTTTGTTCCAATGTTGGTACTGATGGGCCTTAGAAGGTGGGTTAGGTGGTTAACTTCTCCATCTGAGGGTCTTGGCTGATTAGACGTTTATCAGACTGCGGGGCGACTAAAAAGATGAACACTGCCTTTGGTTCCGTTTTTAAGGAGAACATAAATGCACGCCAATAGGTTTTTTCAGGGCACCATTACCATTATGCTATTGTCATCCATATTGGGAGGAATTCTAATGGCAGCTCCTATACCACCTGTTTTTAAGTCTGTGGTCGCTTTTATCTACATTAAAAATGAGAAAGGCGAGCTTATTCCCAACGGAACAGCTTTTTTCGTGGCAGTCAAAAACCCTTCTGATCCTAACATTTCCAGTGTTAATCTAGTTACGGCAAAACATGTGCTGTGTAAACCGGACACAAGCGAGTATCGCGACAACGTCTTCGTTCGTCTGAACAAGAAAGAGGGTGGTTCGGAGACCGTTCTTATTCCTATTAGCACCAAAGGCGAGAAACGGACAGTCTTCACACACAGTGACCCTAATGTTGATATCGCAGTTATTCCGTGCTTACCTAACCAGGCTAAGTTCGATTTTAAGTGTCTATCAGACGATATGATTATAACGAAAAAAGCATACAAGGATCTTAAGATTCGAGAGGGTTCTGAAGTATTTTTTACTGGGCTATTTTCACGACATCCAGGGGTCGAGAGGAACTATCCTATTGTTAGATTTGGCCGTGTTGCTCTGGTTACGGACGAGAAGATTGAGTGGAAGCCCGGAAAGAAAATGGACCTGTATCTGATTGAAGCTGGCTCTTACGGTGGCAACAGTGGTGCGCCAGTGTTCTTCGCTCTGGGGAGCGATCGTGAACCTGGAAAACTTATACTTGGTTCCACCATTTATAAACTGGCAGGTATCATGAAAGGCTCATTTTCTGATGTTCGTGAAATCAAAGTCGTTGACACAAAGAAAAAAAGAGTTCCAGTTGCGTTATCAAATATGGGGATCGCCGCCGTAGTCCCAGGCTATAAGCTCCACGAAGTACTATTTAGTGAGGAAGTCAAGAAAACCAGAGGTTTTTAATCGTAAGTGTTAGAGCCACATTGACAGCGGGACAAGTTGTGCGGGAATGACGCGAAGGAAGACGGGGAATCTGAGATTCAAAATTAGAGATTTGAGCGGTGCATAAGCTAGACAGGAGACAGTAGAAAGTAGACCGCAGGCGAGAGTCTCGCCTGCTCTAGCTGTCTGCGGAAACGGTATTGCAGACAGCTATCCATGAGGGTGGAATTTTTGGTGGACTTTTTTCAGGTGGGAGATGTCGACGTGGGTGTAGATCTGGGTGGTGGAGACGTCGACGTGGCCTAGCATTTCCTGAACGGAGCGGAGGTCGGCTCCGCCGGCGAGCAGGTGCGTGGCGAAGGTGTGGCGAAGAGTGTGGGGGGATAATGTACCGGCCAGGCCGGCCTTGCGGGCGTGCTTCTTGACGATGCGGAAGATGTCGATCCGCGAAAGAGGCAGTTGCTGGCGAGAGAGGAAGAATTCTGGGGGACTATTCGCCGGATCGGGCCGGGCTTTGTGGAGGTATTCCTGGAGGGCTTGGGAGGCCTGGGAGCCGATGGGAATGACTCGCTCGCGTGAGCCTTTGCCGATACAGCGCAAATAACCGATGCGAAAGTTGACGTCGGCGGTCTTGAGGTTGGCCAACTCCTCGGCCCGCATGCCGGTGGCGTAGGCCAACTCGAGCATGGCTCGGTCGCGAAGGTCCAGGGGGGTCGAGCCGTCCGGGCCGGCGAGCAACTCTCGGACTCGCTGGGGGCTGAGGACCTTGGGCAGGCGGTGCCAGGAGCGCGGCTGAGAGATGACCTCGGCGGGGCTTCTGGGTAACAGGCCGATGATTACTATATAGCGACAAAAGGTGCGAAGGGCGGCGAGATGGCGGGCCTGGCTGGTCTCACAGAGGCCTTTCTCGCTGAGCAGGCGGAGGAACTTGGCGATGGTGGCGGGGCTGAGCCATTGGGGTAGGGATTCGTCGGGGGATTCAGAGCGATAGAGATCCAGCAGGAGGGACAAATCGCGGCGGTAGGCCTGGACGGTGTTGTGGGCCAAGGCCCGCTCGATTCGAAGCCAGCTAAGGAAATCCCGCAGGAGCTGCTGGGCCTGGACTGGGGAGCTATCCGGGCTGGGCGGCGAGCTCAGGCTTGGGCTGGGCCTGTAGGCGTTTGAATATTTCACAGTCCTCGTACTCATGGCCGCAAATGGTAATGGCCTCGTCCAGCCGGTCCAGGCACATATGCTTTTGGCAGTCGGGGTTTTTTTGGTCTATGTATGGACAAGCCACAAGGGACCTTTCATTGAATAGTAGTATCCGGCAGGTACGCTGAGCCGACGGCCCAGAGGCACCGGCGGGGCGTCTGTGAGGGTATCGACCCTGGAGGGGCGAAATCTTTAGGGATTTGAGGAATTATGCAGCTTGAGGAGTGAAAATAACAGAGGGCAAGAGGCGGCGGTCGGATTCGAACCGACGATAACGGATTTGCAATCCGTCGCCTTAGGCCACTTGGCTACGCCGCCAACGGTAAGTGAATCTATCTGGACAGGGGCCCAGAGTCAAGAGTTTTGCTGATAACGAGGGGGTTTGAAGTACTTTTGAATGACAGCGGCGCCGAGCTTGGCAAAGGCAGATATCCGCTGCTCGGATGATTTGTATTAATGAATGTGCGAATTGACCTTGAGCTGGATCGATGGAGCATAGTTCTGCTTTGCCAGGGCTTGCAGCTGCTCGGGCGAACCTAACTGGCTGATAGCCAGGATACTTTTTTTTGCAACGATTGTCTCTGATTCCTCCGTGAAAAAAACATCTTGCCTTTTAGTGGGCACGCTTCGAGAGAACATCCTTTTCATAGGCCTTAACTCTGTCAAGCCAGGCCAGGCCGACAGGAACATTCTCTTTGAGGCAGTAGTAATCCCAAACCGCACCAAATGGCAGGGTCTTAATCTCCTCAAGTAGGGCGAGCCGGCTGGTAAAGTCGCCACTGGTTTCCATTTGACAAAGCATTTGCCTCGGCTCGAGCACAGCGATAAGCAGGGCTTTGAGCATGCAGCGTGTTCCTATAACCCAAGCTGCTATGCGGTTGATGCTGGCGTCGAAAAAGTCCAGACCGATGTACACCCGGCTGAGGAAATCGCCCCTGACGATTTCTTCGGCAATGGCACGCAGTTCGTCGGACAAAACTACTACGTGGTCACTGTCCCAGCGCACGCCCCGACTGACGTGGAGCAGAATTTCATCAAGAAAGGTCAGTACCGACGAAATCTTGTCCGAGATTACTTCCGTCGGATGAAAATGGCCAGCATCAAGACAGAGTAGCTTGTTGTTCCGGATCGCATAACCCAAATAGAACTCATGCGAGCCGACGACGTAGCTTTCCGAACCGATACCGAAAAGCTTACACTCCACCGCATCAAGGTTGTATTGAGGATCGAGTTGTTCGGCAAAGATTTCATCGAGCGACTTTTTGAGAATAAGTCTTGGCGTTTTGCGGTCGGCGGGGATGTCCTTATATCCGTCGGGGATCCAGACGTTGGTAATGCACGGGCTATGCAGAGCTTTGCCCATCTGCTCGCCGATTTTACGGCAAGCGATGGCGTGCTCAACCCAGAATTGTCGTACCCCCTCGTCCCGGCTGGCCAGAGTAAAGCCGCTGTCGGCCTTGGGGTGTGAAAAGAATGTTCCATTGAAGTCCATCCCAGCAAGGTTGGTTTTAGCCCAAGCTATCCAATTGGAAAAATGCTCTGCCGTAAGCTGGTCGCGGGCAACATTCTTGCCACCGGTCTCAGCATAGCTTGCCTGAAGATTCAGTCGATGTTTGCCGGGAATAAGACTCAGAACCATTTCAATATCTGCCCGAAGTTCATCCGCGTTGCGAGCTTTGCCGGGATAGTTGCCCGTAGCCATGATACCGCCCCCGGACAACCCAGCATCAGACGTTTCAAATCCGCCGAGATCGTCTCCCTGCCAGCAGTGCAAGGAAATCGCTATCTGTTTCAGCCGCTCAATGCTCGCCTCGGTATCCACACCGATTTGGGCATACCTGTCCCTGGCTTCTGTGTATAGTCTTTCGATAGTTTTGTCTGTAAGCATCTTGTTTAAATCCTCCATTTACGGGACTGATTGTATTTGTCTCGTTTCTCTTTCCACAGAGCATGCTCCTGCGGTTGGTATGTTTGCAGTTGAGCTGAATTGAACAAAACCTGCTGGACCTGATCACCCTCGGACAGAATGCCCAAGGCCCGCGCCTGGCAGATGGCATTACCCATGGCTGTACACTGTTGGACCCCGGCATGGACGACTACATCGCAAGCATTGGCGGTGAATTGGCAGAGCAGCTTGTTGGCACTGCCTCCGCCGACAAGGTACAAACAATCACGTTGTTTGCCGGTAAGCTCAGCAATAACATCCATACGCCAGGCATACTCCAGAGCCAGCGATTCCAGTACACAGCGAATTAATTGTCCACGCGTTTGAGGGCTGCCCTGAGCGGTATCGGCTAGGACCTTTCCTAAAGCGACCTCCATGTCTGCTGGTGCTAGCAGCGATTCGTCAGCCACGTTGAACAGGCCGGCAAACCCGGTGGCTGTGGCAGCCTCGCTGGTCATTCGCACATAGTCCCAGGGATCGCTGGAAGTATTCCACTTTCGACGAAGTTCCTGCAGCAGCCAAAGGCCAAGGATGTTTCTTGCCAGATACCAACCCCCAAGGGTGTACTCGTTGGTATAGCCCTGCTGGAGGCACGGCACTGTCGTGATTGGCTTATCTACTAGCGTGCCAATGACGCTCCATGTGCCGCAGGACAAAAACGCCCAATTGTCCCCCTCGGCTGGCACGGCGGCCACCGCAGAGGAGGTGTCGTGCCCGCAGACAGCAATTACCGGCACATCGGAAAGTCCAACTTCCTCGGCTAGGGCCGGTTGCAAGGGCCCAAGAACGGTGGCCGGCTCGATCAATTCCCCGAATATCTCCGGCAAAGCGAAGCGCTCGATAACTGCTCTGCTCCACAGGGCGTTCGTAGCCATGATGTTGCTGGTACTGGCAATCGACCGCTCGTTCGCCTTTCGTCCGCTAAGAAAGTAGTTGAACAGGTCGGGCATATTCAGAAAGCTCTTGGCAATCCCCAACAGTTCCGAGCCGTCGCGCCGCATGGAAGCTAATTGAAACAACGAGCTTATCGGCCAGGGCTCGCAGCCGGTCTCGGCAAAGATGTCTTGCCGGGACATAATTGCATCCGAATACTGGTGAATTTGATCCGTTCTATGATCTCGATAGTGAACGGGGTTGCTCAGTAATGATCCATCAGCCGCCAACAGGCCGAAGTCCACCCCCCAGGTATCAATGCCAATACCGTCAGGGCTGATGCCTTGTTCCGCACAGATGCGCATGGTATGGAGCATTTCGGTGAACAGATATGGGAAATCCCAGTAGAGCGTACCAGCCAAGCGAACCGGCCGATTGGGCCAACGATGGATTTCTTCCATTTCCATTTTGCCGCCACGGAGCATAATCAGAATGCCACGCCCGCTCTCTGCCCCAAAATCTATGGCCAGAAAACGTTTTTCACTCTCCATATCCGTTGCTGCTCCTACATTGGAAGGCAAGGCAATATCGATCCTCGTCTGGGCAAGTATACATCATTCGGCCTCATGTTGCCAAGGGCTTGGGGATACCGCTGCTCGTGGGAGTTTTTCCATGTCCGGGTTAGATAAGAACACCTCTGGACTGTAAAGGGCATAAGTGGCATAATAGAGGTCTATGACGAAAAGGCTTTACAAATCGCAGCTGTTTGGGCTAGCCTTGGTGCTGTGGTTGGCCGTGTGGGCGGGGACAGGATGCAGCAAGCCGGCGGACTATCGGCGGGAAGCCGACCAGGCAGCAGCCAAGATTATCGAACAAAAACAGTTCGAAGCCCTGGGGCGGTCTGAAGCATTCAGCATCGAACGTCCGGCGGACACTTTGCGCCGCCGAATCCTATTAGCCAGCGGTCTGCCCTATTCCGGCAGGGCCTCGCTGGGAACCGGCCAACTTGAGCTCATCGAACATTGGCCGGAAAAGGACTACCCGAGTTCAAGGCCGGATGCCGAGCCTGCGGTTGGGCCTTGGAATGATAAGCAGCCGCGGCGACTGACGCTGATCGAAGCCCTACAGGTGGCGGCTCGCAATAACCGGGACTACCAAAGTCAAAAAGAGGATATTTTTCGGGCAGCTTTGGACCTTGACCTGGAGCGTGATGACTTTCGGGACACCTTTGCGGGCAGCCTGGAGTCCATCTATAGCGCCGATTTGAGCGGGGATCATACTGAAAGCGGAATTGAGAACAGTATCGAGGCGGGTGTGGGTCGCCAGCTCAGGAGCGGTGCTGCCCTTTCGGCCCGGATAGCCCTGGATCTGGTGAATCTTCTGACGCTGGATAGAGCGTCGTCATTCGGCATTTTCGCCGACGCTACGGTCTCGATTCCTTTGCTTCGTGGATCGGGCAAGCACATTGTCAGCGAACCGCTGAGGCAGGCGGAGCGGGATGTGATTTACGCCATACACAGGTTCGAGCGTTTCAAGCGTACCTTGGCTGTCCGCGTAGCCAGCGAATACCTTTCGGTACTGCGGCAAAAGGATCAACTCAAAAACGCAGAAGACAACTATGGGCGATTGCTGAAATCGAGTCGCCGGGCTCAGAGGATGGCCGATGCCGCTCGGTTCCGGGCGATCCAGGTAGATCAGGCCCGACAGGAGGAATTGCGAGCCCGCGACCGGTGGATTCGCGCTCAGCAGTCCTACGCCAGAGGGCTCGATTCGTTCAAGATCACGCTGGGACTGCCGACCGACGCCAATATTGAACTGGATGAGGCGGAACTGGAGCGTCTGGCAGAGATGGCTAAGAAGGTTATGCCCATTGAACGCAGCGGGGCGGTCCCCGCCGAGCCGGCAACACTGGGAACGTCTGACGCCGACAGCCCTGTTGAACTGGTTCCGCCCAGTCGAAAGGACGGCGGACCATTGGAACTGGAACCGTCGGAGGCAGTCAGATTGGCCCTGGAGCACCGGCTTGATTTGCGGACGGCTCTGGGTCGTGTTTACGATGCCCAGCGGGGCGTGGTGGTGGCGGCGGATAATCTGCGGGCTGAGCTAACTCTGGCGGGCACGGCCCAGGCGGGTAGTCGGCGAAGCCTAAGCTCCGCAGACAGTCCCAATGCCCAACTGCGCCCGGAGAAAGGCTCCTACTCGCTGGGCCTGTTTCTGGATTTGCCTTTGGAGCGCACAGCCGAGAGGAACGCGTATCGGGCCAGTTTCATCAGCCTCGAACGAGCGGTGCGCAGTGTGCAAGAACTGGAGGATCAAATAAAGCTCGGCGTTCGTAATGATTTGCGGAACCTGCTGGAGGCTCGGGAAAGTACTAAAATCCAGGCCCTGTCGGTGCGTGTGGCCCAACGGCGGGTGGCAAGCACGGAACTGTTCCTGAAGGCTGGAGATGCACAGATGCGAGACGTTTTGGAAGCGCAAGAATCGCTGGTTTCAGCCCAGAATGAATTGACGGCGGCTTTGGTTAATTATCGTGTGGCCGAGCTGGATCTCCAGCTCGATATGGACGTACTGGAAGTAAGCGAGAAAGGACTTTGGCGTGAATACCGACCCGAAGACGACAAATCCGAATAGGTCCTTGGGCGCTATGACGAGGAGCCGATGGCTCCGAGTGGTGGGGGTGCTAGTGGTGATTCTCATCGTTTGGAGTTTGTTCTGGGCGATTTGGCTAAGGCCGTCCAAGCCCGAACAGAAAGAATCTGTCTTTGTCGTGAAGCGTGGGCCGCTGCGGATCAGCGTTACGGAGTCGGGGACGCTTAAGAGCCGCGACCGGGTCGTGGTCAAGAGCGAGGTCGAAGGCAGAACGACAATCCTTTGGCTTATACCGGAGGGCAGGCACGTCCAAAAGGACGATCTGCTGCTGGAACTCGACGCCAGCCGGCTGGAGGACGAAAAAACCAGGCAGCAGATTACGGTGCTCAATGCCGAGGCGTCTTACATCCGGGCGAGAGAAAATCTAGCGGTTACGAAGAGCCAGACCGAAAGCGACATTGCCAAGGCCAAACTGGCCCACAAGTTCGCTAAGTTGGACCACCAGAAGTACATTAAGGGTGAATACCCCCAGGAAGTCCAGCAAGTGGAAGCCGACATCACGATCGCCCGTAGAGAGCTTATCCGGGCCAAGGAGAAGCTCCACTGGTCGGAAGAGTTGGAAAAGGAAGGCTATATTACCAAAACTGAACTAGAAGCCGATGAACTGGCCCTCGAACAAAAGCAGCTCAAGGTGGAACTGTCCGAAAGAGACCTGGAAGTGCTCCAAGAGTACACGCACGTTAGAGACTTAGAGCAGAAAAAGAGCGACGTTGAACAGGCGGAGAAGGCTCTGGAAAGGGAGATGCTCCAGAGCTCGGCAGATATGGTTCAGGCCAACGCGGAGCTTAAGGCTAAGGAATCGGAATACGCACGGCAGAAAACTATCCTAGCGAAAACCATCGATCAGATCGCCAAATGCCGGGTGGTGGCCCCGGTGGCGGGAATGGTAGTCTACAGCACCACGGGAAGGGGCAGTTGGCGAGGAAACGTCGAGCCGATGGAGGAAGGCCAGGAAGTGCGCGAACGTCAGGAACTGATCTATCTGCCAACCACTGCTTCGATGATGGCTGAAGTAAAGGTTCACGAATCCAGCCTGCGGAAGGTTCATCAGGGCATGGAGGTGGTTATCACAACCGATGCTCTGCCGGGAAAGGTTTTGCCCGGGAAGGTAGGCAAGATCGCCCTGCTGCCCGATGCGACGATGGCTTGGCTCAATCCCGACCTGAAGGTCTTCAGCACAGATATCTATTTAGATGGTGACGCTAGCGAAGTTCGCCCGGGAATGAGCTGTCAAGCCGAGATCATCGTTGAGGAGTATGCTGATACGGTTTATGTGCCGGTCCAGTCGGTGCTTCGTGTGGGGGGTAAACCGACGGTGTATGTGGTTGGCCCTGACGGAGTCCAGCCGAGGGAAGTTGAGTTGGGCCTGGACAACAACCGAATGGTGCGGATAGTCAACGGACTGCAGGAGGGTGAGCGGATATTACTGGCTCCGCCACTTGCCCCGTCGGAAGTGAGAACCGAGGTCCCGGAGATAAAGCAACCGGGAGCGGTTGGCACCGGCCAGACAGAGCCCAGAGATGGGCGAAGCCCTGAATCGGAGGCATCGGGCAAACCTTCCCCGGAGGAAATACGCAAGCGGATGGAAAGCCTATCTCCCAGCCAGCGTGAAGAACTTGAGAAGCGGGCAAGGCAACGGAGAAGAAGCAGCCAAGGGGAAGCGGACAAGCCCCCCAGCGAGAAACAATGAGTGCGGCAAACAAAGAAAGCGACATGCAAGACGACGGGAGATCAAAGACCCTGGTGCGATTTGACGACGTACGCAAGGTCTATCAAATGGGCACAGCCGAGGTTCGAGCCCTGGACGGAGTAAGCCTGAGCTTTGGCTGGGGTAGCTTCTGGGCGATCATGGGGCCCAGCGGGTCGGGGAAAAGTACACTGCTGAACCTACTTGGCTGTCTTGACCGTCCGAGCTCAGGAAGATACGAGTTCGACGGCCGGGATGTCGGAACCCTCAACGACGACGGCCTGAGCGAATTGCGTTTGCGAGAACTGGGGTTTATCTTTCAGAGCTTCAATTTGATTCCGCAACTGACGGTTCAAGAGAATATCGAGCTGCCTTTGTATTATCTGGGATGGGATCAGAGCCGGAGCCTGCAGCGTGCGAAAGAGCTAGCGGAGGAGGTGGGATTGGGGGATCGGCTGAGCCATCGGCCGATGGAGCTTTCCGGCGGACAGCAGCAGCGGGTGGCCATTGCCCGCTCATTGGCCAATGATCCGCCGATTCTGCTGGCTGACGAGCCTACCGGTAACCTGGACTCGGCAACGGGGACACAGATACTGGAACTGTTGGGCAAACTCCATCAACGGGGCAAGACCATCATCATGGTTACTCACGAAGAAGATATCGCTTCGTATGCCACAGGGCAGCTGCACATGCTGGACGGTGTGATCGATCGAGTCGAGGGTGGTACTGATGCATCAAATTAGGGTGGTTCGTAATATTCTTTTGGGGATCAAGAACCTTCTACTGCACAAGCTGCGATCTCTGCTGACGGTTCTGGGAGTGGTCTTCGGCGTGGGGAGCGTGATTGCCATGCTGTCGGTGGGAGAGGGCGCCAGCCAGGAGGCTTTGGAACAGATCCGCAAGCTAGGCAGCAACAACATCATCCTGACTGCGGTTAAGCTGGCTGAAGACGAGGCAGCTTCTGCACGCCACATCCATATGGGCATCTATGGTCTGCGCTATGAGGATGTGCTTCAGATCAGAGAAACGATGTCGGCTGTAACGCGAACAGTACCGGTTAAGCACATCCGAAAGAAGGGACGCCTCGGGGAGCGTTCGCTCGAGTTGCGCATCGTAGGCACGACACCCGATTGGTTTGGCGTGGTTGACCGCAGCATAACTGTTGGGCGGATCCTTTCAGAACATGACTTCGAACAGCGTGCGGCTGTTTGTGTTCTGACGGAGTACGGCGCCCGGCGGCTCCTGGCCACTGAACACACTGTCGGTGAGTCCATTCGCATTGGTGGTAATTATTTTAAGATCATCGGAATCGTCCAAAGCGAACAGGTCAGCGGGGCTATCCAAACCCCTGATCTGGAGGTAGATGCCTATATACCCTTGAACATTGCCCGTGAGTTCTACGGGGATATGATCGTGCGGCGGACGGCTGGCTCGCGTGAGCGTGAATTCGTGGAGCTGCACCAGATATTGGTCCAGGTCGGTTCGGACGAGCAGGTGGAGGCCACGGCGGCGGCGCTCAAGGCCATGCTCGAACGCTCTCACAAGAAAAAGGATTACCGGATGAACGTGCCGTTAGCTTTGCGGCGAGCGGCCGAGCAGACCAAGCGGACCTTCAACATCGTGTTGGGATCAATCGCGGGGATCAGTCTGCTTGTCGGCGGTATCGGGATCATGAACATTATGTTGGCTTCGGTTACCGAACGAACGCGGGAGATTGGCATCCGCCGAGCCATCGGCGCCAAACGGCGGCAGATTATCGGGCAATTCCTGGTGGAAACAGTGGTGCTTTCGAGTGTTGGCGGGGTGATCGGCATCGGGATCGGTTTGCTATTTCCATGGTTGATCACCCAGTTTGCGGGCATGCCTACTATCGTTCCCGGATACAGTATTGCCCTGTCGCTGGGGATCAGCGTGGGAGTTGGTCTGATATTCGGGCTTTATCCGGCTATTCGGGCCGCCAAGCTTGATCCCATCGTTGCTCTTCGTCATGAGTAAGGTAAAAGGACTATGTGTCGTTTCTGTTTCGTAGGAGTGGTGAGGTATGGTGAGGAAGCTTTATTTCGGCCAGCCATGGGATGAGCCGGGATATCCCAATTCCTGGATAAGCTTCGAGGACAATCCGGAATTTTCGCTAACAGGGGCGAAATCCAAGTTCTGCCAGGCGTGCCTTTACGCCTTGAAAAAGGGCCTGCTGTCCTATGAGCCGGGACGGGGGATAGATATAGGTCCCGGTGCCTACTGCTGGAAGGCAGTGTTAGGGATAGAGGGCATGAAGAGCCCGGAAGAGGCCAGGCACTTCCTGGAGAAGCACCAGGACGATTTCCTGCCCGGCGAAGCTGGAATCCACGGCAAGGTCGGTGGTGGTGAAATGCTCGGACAGCAGCAGATATTGATGCACAGCGACAACATAGTAAAGGCAGAGATATACAAGGAAAGCATGAAGGAATGGCTGAGAAGCCACCACAACAATCCCCTGAACTCCTACTCCACAGAGCAGGGTTGCAAGCACCCCTTTCTGGAACTCTTTGGCCCGGTTTCGTCCAGGAGCCAGATGATGGTACCCACAAGTCCGCAAGCCGTCCGGAATGTCCTTGACGTCTATTTGCAGGATTCAACAATTGCCAGCTTTGACCCCGTGCTCGTGCGGCGTTGGAAAACACCCATGTAGGCATAGGGAGGATCGGAAACGATACCCCCTAGCAGTCAAAGAGAAAAGTACTGGGGGCTGGCATAGAATATTAAAGCCGCTTGCTATCCCCGGGTAGGCCGTGCCCCCCCTCACGGTCAAGCCCATCGACAGGCGGCTTTTTTTTGCGCTTATCCGGCCGCGGCTTGGCCAAATTTAAGCCTACAAACCCGTATAGGCCAGATTTTCTGCCATTTACCCCAAAAAACCCTTGACTTACCTCCCCCTTTCTGCTATCTTATTGGATTGGAGAGTATTCAGCGACTGGGGGCAAGCTGAGGAGAGAGAGTCCATGCTTCAGAAAATCCACGCTCGGAATACGAAGAACCCCCCGGCGGTCGGACGAATCAGTTGTTTGGCGAAACTGGGCCTGCGCCCAATTCACGCTGAACCATTACAATCATCAATGCTAAGGGGCCAAGGTTGGAAGTTGAGGCGACCGATGCGAACTATGCTCTTGTTAATAGTATTTTCTCAAGTCTTATTTTTGACTGTTGCCGGACAGGGTCTTAGAGCGGAGGACCTCGTCCTTGTCAGTGACGGGCAGGCACAAATAACAATCACACATGCATACGAAGCAGATGCTTTTGCCGGCGCCCAGAGGCTTCAAGATTACATCAACCGAATGACAGGCGTTCTTTTGCCCATTGATCACTACGGTGACGTCGATCCAGGGGATCCGCGCATTCTGGTCGGGCACGACGCAGCCATGCAGGCCGGTGTGAACATATCGCAGACTTATCCAGGCGATCAACGAGTCGTGGTCAAAAGAGTCGGCAATGATCTTGTAATTGCAGGCAATGACGATCGGGCCTATAACAGCACCAGATACGCTATAGACA